>JAEUPQ010000026.1 GCA_016789405.1 Lysobacteraceae bacterium | reverse complement strand
ATCGCCGAAGTCCTGCTCGGCGAAATCGGCCACGGCACGGTCGACTGGGTGCCGAACTTCGACGGCACGCTGGACGAGCCCACCTGGCTGCCGGCGCGCCTGCCGCACCTGCTGCTCAACGGCACCACCGGCATCGCGGTCGGCATGGCCACCGACGTGCCGCCGCACAACCTCAACGAGATCGTCAGCGCCTGCGTGCGCCTGCTCGACGATCCCGACGCCACCGTGCGCGACCTGTGCGAACACGTGCGCGGCCCGGACTACCCGACCACCGCCGAGATCATCACGCCGACGACCGACCTGCTGTCGCTGTACGAGACCGGCCATGGCAGCGTGCGCGCCCGCGCGACGTACGCGCGCGAACAGGCGAACATCGTCGTCACCGCACTGCCCTACCAGGTCAGCCCGAGCAAGGTGATCGAACAGATCGCGCAGCAGATGCGCGCGAAGAAGCTGCCGTGGCTGGAGGACATCCGCGACGAGTCCGACCACGCCAATCCGACGCGCATCGTGCTGATCCCGCGCAGCAACCGCGTCGACGCCGAACAGCTGATGGGTCATCTGTTCGCCACCACCGACCTGGAGAAGAGCTACCGGGTCAACATGAACGTGATCGGCCTCGACGGACGTCCGCAGGTGAAGAACCTGAAGATGCTGCTGTCGGAATGGCTGGCGTTCCGCGCCGACACGGTCACCCGCCGTCTCAAGCACCGACTCGAGAAGGTCGACCGTCGCCTGCACATGCTGGCCGGTTTGCTGGTCGCCTTCCTCAACCTCGACGAAGTCATCCGCATCATCCGCACCGAGGACGAACCGAAGCCGGCGCTGATCGCCCGCTTCGGGCTGAGCGAAGACCAGGCCGAGTACATCCTCGAAACCAAGCTCAAGCAGCTCGCGCGCCTGGAGGAAATGAAGATCCGCGGCGAACAGGCGGAGCTGGAGAAGGAGCGCGAGAAACTGTCGGGCATCCTCGAAAGCAAGGCGAAGCTGCGCAAGCTCATCAAGGACGAACTGCTGGCCGATGCCAAGAAGTTCGGCGACGCACGCATGTCGCCGCTGGTTTCGCGCGAAGCCGCGCAGGCCATCGACGAGACCGAACTGGTCGCCAGCGAGCCGATGACGATTGTCTTGAGCGAAAAGGGCTGGATCCGCGCAGCCAAGGGCCATGAGGTCGATGCCGCAGCGCTGAGCTACCGCGACGGCGATGGCCTGCTGTGCGCGGTGCGCGGGCGCAGTACGCTGCAGGTCGCGTTCTTCGATGCCACCGGTCGCAGCTATTCGGCGCTGGCGCACACGCTGCCGAGCGCACGCGGCAACGGCGAGCCGCTGACCGGCCGCTTCTCGCCGCCGGCGGGCGCCGGGTTCCAGACCATGGCCACCGGCGGCAACGACGACCGCTTCGTGCTGGCTTCGTCGCACGGCTACGGCTTCGTCACGAAGTTCGAGAACCTCACCGGGCGCAACAAGGCCGGCAAGGCGATGCTCTCGCTCAGCGAGGGCGCGACCGTGCTGCAGCCCGCGTTCACCAGCAACCCGGATGCCGACCGCATCGTCGCCGTCACCAGCGCCGGCCACCTGCTCGCCTTCCCGCTGAGCGAACTGCCGGAACTCGACAAGGGCAAGGGCAACAAGATCATCGAGATCCCGAAGGCCAAGCGCGGCACGGAGAAGGTCGTCGCCGTCGCCGTGATTCCGCCGGGCGGAACGCTCACCGTGAAGTCCGGCGCGCGCACGATGTCGCTGTCGTTCAAGGAACTCGACCCGTACATCGGCCCGCGCGGCAGTCGCGGCGGCCTGCTGCCGCGTGGCTGGCAGAAGGTCGAGGCGCTGGGAGTGGAGTAAGCACCGAATCGCGTCGTAGAGCGGAGCTTGCTCCGCTCCGGTTTCCGCAATTTTGATCCGACAAGGCCGCTCGTACAGGAACAGCACCGGCATGCACCCCGACTTCTGGCACCAGCGCTGGCAAGAGAATCGCATCGGCTTTCACCAGGCCGAGGTCACGCCGCTGCTGCAGTCGCACTGGGACGCGATCGACGCGCCCGCAGGCTGCACGGTGTTCGTGCCGCTCGCGGGCAAGTCGATCGACATGGTCTGGCTGGCGTCGCGCGGTCATCGCGTGCTGGGTGTGGAATTGTCGCCGCTCGCCGTCGAACAGTTCTTCGCCGAACACGGTCTCCAACCCGAGGTGTTCGAGACCCGCTACGGTCGACACCATTGCGCCGGCGGCATCGAACTGATCTGCGGCGATGCCTTCGCGCTGGATGCCGACGCATTGGCCGGCTGCGCTGCCGTGTTCGACCGCGCGGCGCTGATCGCGTTGCCCCAGGACCTGCGCGCCCGCTACGTCGACGACCTCTACGGCCACCTGCCCGCGCACTGCCGCGGCCTGCTGGTCACGCTGGAATATCCCGCGCACGAGAAAGAGGGTCCGCCGTTTCCGGTGGCAGAGGCCGAAGTGCGCGCGCGTTTCTCGCCGCGCTGGTCGGTCGATCTGCTGGAACGCCAGGACATCCTCGCCGACCAGCCGGGCTTCCAGGCCGAAGGCGTGACCGCGCTGGAGACCTGCGCGTTCCGATTGCTGCGCACGCCGGCCTAATCGCAACACAACTCTCCACAGGACGTCGTCGATGAAGAAATGGCTCAAGCGGATCGTGCTCGGCGTGCTGGCGCTCATCCTCCTCGCTATCGGCACGATCTGGTGGCTGATGCGCGGCAGCCTGCCCGAACTGGACGGCGAACTCGCGCTGGCGGGCCTGTCCGCGCCGGTGACCGTGCAGCGCGATGCCAACGGCACCGTGACCATCGACGCCGCCAACGAAACCGATGCCCTGCGCGCGCTCGGCTACGTGCACGCGCAGGAACGCTATTTCGAGATGGACCTGATGCGGCGCATGTCCGCAGGCGAATTGTCCGAGCTGTTCGGCGCGATCGCGGTCGACACCGACAAGCGCCAGCGCGCGCACCGCATCCGCGCACGCGTCGAAGCGAACCTCGATGGCATCCTCGACGGCACGCGCCCACAGGCGCAGGCCTACGTCGACGGCGTCAACGCCGGACTGGGCGCGCTGGACGTGCGGCCGTGGCCCTACCTGCTGCTGCGCCAGCAACCGCGGCCGTGGACGCTGCCGGATTCGGCCGTCACCGGTTACGCCATGTATTTCGACCTGCAGGATGCGAGCAACCACAACGAGCTGGCGATGTGGAAGATGCAGCCGCACCTGCCGCCGGTCCTGTTCGCGCTGCTGCAGACCGACGGCAGCCGCTGGGACGCCCCGCTGATGGGTGGCGCGCGCGGCGACGCCGCCCTGCCCGGCGCAGACCAGGTGAACCTGCGAAACTTGCCTGCACCGACGGGCGATCACGGCGCATTCGCGCCCGACGACATCGTGCCGGGCAGCAACAACTTCGCCGTCGCCAGCGCAGCGACGAAGGATGGCCGCGCGATCGTGGCCGACGACATGCATCTCGGCCTGCGCGCACCGGGCATCTGGTTCCGCGCACGCCTGCGCTATCCCGACCCGCGCGCGCCCGGCGGCAAGGTCGACATCACCGGTTTCACCCTGCCCGGCCTGCCGGTGGTCGTGGTCGGCAGCAACACGCATGTCGCCTGGGCCTTCACCAACAGCTATGCCGACACCGCCGACTGGCGCATCGAGACCACCTGCCCGGCGTCGGGTCGCATCGACGGATGCGTGAAGCCCGTGGTGCATCGCGAGACCATTCGCGTCGCCGGTGGCGCACCGATCACGCACGAGATCGAGGAGACCGCCTGGGGCCCGGTGCTGCATCGCGAAGGCGACCGGATGTTCACCCTGCGCTGGAACGGCCACGTGAAGGGCGCGCTGGGCTACGGCCTCAGCCGCTTCCCGCTGGCGCGCGATCTCGACCACGCCCTGTCGCTTGCGGACGCGGCCGCGGTACCCACCCAGAACCTCGTGGTCGGCGACGCGAAGGGGCGCATCGGCTGGCGATTGATCGGACCGCTGGCCCAGCGTGATGCCAGCTGCACCGGCGCGCAGCCGATGACGTCGGATGTCGCCTGCCCGCCCTGGTCGATCGCCACCGACCGCTCGCCGAGCGTCGTCGACCCAGCGAATGCACGACTGTGGACCGCGAACAACCGCACCACCGACGGCGATGCGCTCGCCACTGTCGGCAACGGTGGCT
This sequence comes from Lysobacteraceae bacterium, assembly GCA_016789405.1. Lineage (GTDB taxonomy): Bacteria > Pseudomonadota > Gammaproteobacteria > Xanthomonadales > Xanthomonadaceae > Lysobacter_I. The sequence continues at coordinate 568,061 of JAEUPQ010000026.1, read as the reverse complement.
ACGCATTGGGTGCACGCGCACGGCAGATCCGCGACGGCCTGCTCACGCGCGAGAAGATCACCGAGCGCGACCTGCTGGCCGTGCAGCTCGACGACCGCGCCCTGTTCCTTGCGCCATGGTGGACGCTGCTGCGCGACACGGCTGCATCGGCGAAAACGCCATCACTGGCGAAACTCGCCGATGCCTCGAAACGCTGGGAAGGCCGCGCCAGCGTCGACTCGGTGAGCTATCGCATCGTCCGCGAATGGCGCCTGGCCGTGCTCGCCCGCATCGCAGATGGCCTGACCGCTCCGGCACGCGCAAAGCTGGGCAAGGACTTCGACATGCCTGCATTCACGCAGCTCGAAGGCGTGGCGTGGCCGATGGTGACGCAGCGCCCGATGCACCTGCTGTCGCGCCGCTTCGAGAGCTGGGACGAACTGTTCGAAGACGCCGCGAAGGAAGTTTTCGACGACCTGGAGCAGATCGGTCCCCTGCACCAGCGCACCTGGGGCGAGCGCAACACCATGGCGATCTGCCACCCACTGGCCAGGGCGATTCCCGTACTCGGAAAACGCATGTTGTGCATGCCCGCGGACCAGGTTCCCGGCGACGGCAGCATGCCGCGCGTCGTGGGACCGGCCTTCGGCGCTTCCGAACGCATGGTGGTGTCGCCCGGCCGCGAGGCCGAAGGCATCACCCACATGCCCGGCGGCCAGAGCGGCCATCCGCTGTCCCCGTTCTGGGGCGCCGGCCATGACGACTGGGTGAAGGGCCGTCCGACGCCGTTCCTGCCAGGCGAGACGCGGTACACGATGACCCTCAAGCCTGGGAAATGACAGCGATCACGGCCGCGCCTCCTTCCCCTGTCATGCGGGGGAAGGAGGACTGACACGGCTTGCGGATCAGGCCGTCGTCAGCGCCGCCTGATGCACACCTGCCACTGCGCGACCGGATGGGTCGGCAGCTTTCGCGAACGCTTCGTCCCACGCGATCGCCGCTGGCGATGAACACGCGATCGACTTGCCGCCCGGCACCGTCTTCGCGCAACCGTCGCCCGGGAAATGCTGTTCGAAGATGCGGCGGTAGAAATACGCTTCCTTCGTCTGTGGCGGGTTGATCGGGAAGCGCTGCTCGGCCTGCGCGAAGTCCTCGTCGCTCACATTGGCCTCGGCATGTGCCTTCAGGCCATCGATCCAGCCGTAGCCGACGCCATCGCTGAACTGTTCCTTCTGGCGCCAGAGGATCTCGTCCGGAAGCACGCCTTCGAAGGCTTCACGCAATACGGCCTTCTCGATCCTGCCGCCGCCGGCCATCTTGGCCCGCGCATCCATGCGCATGGCGACGTCGAGGAATTCGGTGTCGAGGAAGGGCACGCGCGCTTCCACGCCCCAGGCCATCATCGACTTGTTCGCGCGCAGGCAGTCGTAGTTGTACAGCGCGTCGAGCTTGCGGATGGTCTCGGCGTGGAACTCGCGCGCGTTCGGCGCCTTGTGGAAATAGAGATAGCCGCCGAACACCTCGTCGCTGCCCTCGCCCGACAGCACCATCTTCACGCCCATCGCCTTGATGCGGCGCGCCAGCAGGTACATCGGCGTGGATGCGCGGATCGTCGTGACGTCGTAGGTCTCGATGTGGCGGATGACTTCGGGCAGCGCGTCCAGGCCTTCCTCGAAGGCATAGGTGAAACCGTGGTGCACGGTGCCGAGCGCTTTCGCAGCGATCTCGGCGGCAGCGAGATCGGGCGAGCCCTTCAGCCCGATCGCGAAGGAATGCAGGCGCGGCCACCAGGCTTCGGATTCGTCGCCGTCCTCGATGCGGCGGCGCGCGAAGCGTTCGGCGCAGGCCGCGACCAGCGAGGAATCCAGACCACCGGACAGCAGCACGCCGTAGGGCACGTCGCTCATCAGCTGGCGATGCACTGCCGCCTCGAACGCCGAGCGCAGTTCGCGCCCGGACACCTGCACGCCTTCGGTCGCTTCGTAATCGCGCCAGGCGCGTTCGTAGTAGCGGTGCAGCTGACCGTCGGCGCTGTCGAAATAATGGCCCGGCGGGAACTGCGCGACGTCGTCGCAGACGCGGACCAGCGCCTTCATTTCCGAGGCCACCCAGACGCGGCCGTCGGCGTCGTGCCCCCAGTACAACGGACAGATGCCCATGTGGTCGCGGGCGATGATGAAGCGCCCTGCGGCCCTATCCCACAGCGCGAAGGCAAAGATGCCGTTCAATCGATCGAGCCAGCTGCCGATGTCGCCAACGTCGCGGTAGAGCGCGTTGATGACTTCACAATCGGAGCCGGTCTGGAAGGCGTAGGGCTTGCGCAGCGCGCCTTCGAGCAGGCGGTGGTTGTAGATCTCGCCGTTCACGGCGAGGGTGAGATCGCCGTCCTCGGAATGCAGCGGCTGCGCGCCGCCGTTGGGATCGACGATGGCCAGGCGCTCGTGGACCAGCAGCGCGTTGGGATGGAGGTGGACACCGGACCAGTCGGGACCGCGATGGCGCTGACGCGCGGACAGGGACAGTGCAAGCGGTCGCAGCGGACCAAGATCGGCGCCGGGGCGCAGGTCGAACACACCGAGAATCGAACACATGGCAGGGCTCCTGGGTTTTTTCGGGAGCCGGAAGCGCGAAACCCGCGCTTCCGGCGCGGGTTTCTGGGACTGGGCGGTGTTGCTGGATCTTATGCCTGGTCGCCGTTTCGCCTCGCGCGCACGGATTCGCCGCAATTATTATTGCGGTTACCATTGAGGTTATTCGGGCGGTTATTGAGGCGGGCGAGACGGCAGGTCATGTGCCACCGTAACCCGCCCGACGTGGGGCTGGCAAGCCCCTGGATGGCCTCATGCGCGATCGTCATGTGTCGTCCGGACCACCGGCACGAGCGACCCGCCATACCACGTAGAGCGGAGCTTGATCCGCTGCTTTTGCTTCGAAGGGATGGCAGCGGAGCAAGCTCCGCTCTACGAAATCAGGATCGGGCGCCGAGCAACATCTTCTCGATCAACGTCCGGTACATATCCGGCAACCGCTCCAGATCCGCCACCGACACATGCTCGTCGACCTTGTGGATGCTCGCATTCACCGGACCGATCTCGATGCACTGCGCGCCGAGCGGCGCGATGAAGCGGGCATCGGACGTACCGCCTGCGGTGTTCTCTTCCGGCGGCGCGCCCGCGAAAGCGGTCAGCACTTCGCGTGCGGTCGCGCGCAGCGAGCCCTCGGGGGTATAGAACGGTTCGCCGCCGCGATGCCAGCGGATCTCGTAGTCGAGACCATGGCGATCGAAGATCGCCGCGCACTCCGCTTCGAGCTGCTCCGCGCGCCAGTTCGGGTTGTAGCGCAGGTTGAACAGCACCTGCAGCTCGCCCGGAATCACGTTGTTCGCACCGGTGCCGGCGTGGATGTTGCTGACCTGCAGGCTGGTCGCGGGGAAGTTCTCGTAGCCCTCGTCCCAGCGACGCGCGGACAGCTCGGCCAGTGCAGGCATCGCCTGGTGGATCGGGTTGCGCGCCTTTTCCGGGTAGGCCACATGGCCCTGGATGCCTTTCACCGTCAGCGTCGCCGACAGCGTGCCGCGACGCCCGACACGCAACAGGTCGCCGAGCTTTGCCTTCGAGGAGGGCTCGCCGGTGATGCACCAGTCGATGCGCTGTCCGCGTTCACGGAAGACATTCGCGACCTTCGGCACGCCGTCGATCGCGTCGCCTTCTTCGTCCGACGTCAGCAGCAGGCCCACGGTGCCCGGATGTTCCGGATGCTCGGCGACGAATCGCTCCAGCGCGATCACGAACGCAGCCACGCTGCCTTTCATGTCGGCGGTGCCTCGGCCGTACAACAGGCCATCGCGCACCGTCGGTACGAACGGATCGCTCGTCCATGCCTCGATCGGTCCCGGCGGTACGACATCGGTGTGCCCGAGCAGGATGAGGACCGGGCCGCCGGTGCCATGCGTCGCCCACAGGTTGTCGGTCTGGCCGAAGCGCAGGTGCTCGCAGCGGAACCCTGAGCGTTCGAGTCGCTCGGCGATCAACGCCTGGCAGCCAGCATCCTCGGTGGTGATCGATCGACGCGCGATCAAATCGCAGGTCAGGTCGAAGACACCTGCGTCGAGCGCCGCGCTCATGCGCCCACTCCGAAACGCTTCTTGAAACCGTTGTCGCTGAAGCCCTGGCTCACGACACCATCATCGGTCACCACCACGGGGCGACGGATCAGCTGCGGATATTCCTTCAGCAGCAGCTTCCACTCCGCATCCGAACCGGGCGCCTTGCGGTTCTCCGGCAACTGTCGCCAGGTCGTCGACGACTTGTTGATCATCGCCTCCCAGCCGCCGAGCTTGTCCTTCCACTCGACCAGCGTGTCCGGCGATTGGCGGTTGTCGCGGTAATCGACGAAGTCGTGGGCGATCTCGAATCGCTTCAGCCAGTTGCGGGCTTTCTTGCAGGTGTCGCAGTTGTTGAGGCCGTAGAGGGTCGTCATGTCGCAATCGCTTCTCTGTAAAGCGGAGCTTGCTCCGCCATGTCGTTCTGCAGCCCGGAAGCGGAGCCGGCCCCGCTTCGGACGTGGAGGAGCGGAGCGAGCTCCGCTCTACGAGGCGCGTTCAATCCGCCAGGCCACGCAGCAGATCGTTGATCGAGGTCTTGCTGCGCGTCTTCTCGTCGACCTGCTTGACGATGACCGCGCAATACAGCGAGTGCGAGCCGTCGGCGGCGGGAAGCTGGCCGGAGACGACGACGCTGCCCGGAGGCACCGAGCCGTAGGAAATTTCGCCGGTGGCGCGGTTGTAGACGCGGGTGCTCTGGCCGAGGAACACGCCCATGCCGATCACGCTGTGGTGGCCGACGACGAAGCCTTCGACGACTTCCGAGCGCGCGCCGATGAAGCAGTGGTCTTCGATGATGGTCGGGCTGGCCTGCAGCGGCTCGAGCACGCCGCCGATGCCGGCGCCGCCGGACAGGTGGCAGTGCTTGCCGATCTGCGCGCAGCTGCCGACGGTGGCCCAGGTGTCGACCATGGTGCCTTCGCCGACGTAGGCGCCGATGTTCACGAAGCTCGGCATCAGGACCACGTCCTTGCCGATGTGCGCACCGCGGCGCGCGATCGCACCGGGAACCACGCGTGCGCCGAGCGCGCGGAAATCGGCCTCGGTGAAGCCTTCGAAGCGTGCCGGCACCTTGTCCCAGAACGGCGCGGGTTGCGCGTCGACGACCTGCATTTCCTGGGTGCGGAAGAACAGCAGCACGGCTTTCTTCAGCCATTCGTTGACGGTCCAGCCGCCCTCGGCGTTCGGCGCGGCGACGCGCAGTTCACCGGCTTCGAGGCCGGCGATGGTCTGGTCGACGGCGGGACGGACGCGCTGGTTGATTTCGTCGGCGCCGAGTTCGGTGCGGCGCTCCCAGGCGTTGTCGATGATGGACTGCAGTTCAGCGATGGCGATATTCATGCGTGGGGATCGGAAAGTTGGGGAAGTGGAGGCAACAGGGCATGGCGCAGCCACGGGGCGCGCGCCGTGGAATCAGCCTTTGGGCGGGCCGTCGAGCGCCTCGCGCAGGGCATCGCGCAAGGTCGCGCATTGTGCGTCGTCCAGCGCGCAGTCATCCGCGCTGGCGATCAGGAACAAATCTTCCGCGCGTTCGCCGAACGTGGCGATGCGCGCATCCTGCACGCGCACGCGTTGCCGGCGCAGCACGTGCGACACATCCGCAAGCAGGCCCGGTCGGTCGGTGCAGATCAGGCTGAGCTGGGTGTGTCGACCGTCGGGTGTGGTCTCGAGCCCGACGCGCGGCGAAATGCGGAAATGCTTGAGATGCCGAGGCTGCGTGCGCCGCGAAGGCAGCAGGCGATCGAGGTCGCTGGTGAGCGCACGCCGCAGTTCGGCTTCGATCTGCGCCGTCGACAGCGGATTCGCGGGATCGACCGGCAGCACGTGAAAGGTGTCGAAGATGGTGCCGCCGTGCCCGTCCAGTGCAGGCCCGTCGAGCGCGCGTGCCTGCTGGATCGCGAGGCCGAGGCGATCCAGCGTGATCACGATCGCGGCGAACAGGCCGTCGCGGTCCGGCGTGCAGACCAGCACTTCGCAGCCGCCGCCGTGTCGACTGAGCAATCGCGCCGACACCACGGTCGCTGCGTCGCCGGCATCGCGCAAGGCCAGCGCCTGCCAGGCGATCTGGTCGGGTCGGCTGCGCAGGAAGTTCTCGCGCGGCATGCGCGCGAACAATGCGTCGACGGTCGCGCTGTCCAGTCCTTCGGCGAACAACAGTCCGTGGGCGACGCTGCGGTTCTCGACGATGCGTTCGTCCGCCGCGACCGGGTTCTCGAGGCCGCGACGCAGCGCGAAGCGGGTGGCCGTATGCAGGTCGGCGAGCAGCCGGTCCTTCCATGCGTTCCACAGCTTCGGCGACGTGCCGGCGATATCGGCGCAGGTCAGCAGATAGAGATGGTCGAGGCGTTCGCGGTCGGCGACCTCGGTGGCGAAACGGTGGATCACGTCGGGGTCGGTGATGTCCTGCTTCTGCGCGGTGACCGACATCAGCAGGTGCTTGCGCACCAGCCATTCGATCAGCGCCGTGTCCGCTTCGGACACGCCGTGCGCGACGCAGAATTCGCGCGCATCGACGGCGCCCAGTTCGGAGTGGTCCCCGCCCCGCCCCTTGCCGATGTCGTGGAACAACCCTGCAAGCAGCATCAACTCCGGCTTGCGCAGCGACGGCCAGATCGTGTGCGCGATCGAGAAGCGTTCGTCGGCCGCACCCGACGCGAACAGCGCGAGGTTGCGCAGCACGGCCAGCGTGTGCTGGTCCACGGTGTACACATGGAACAGGTCGAACTGCATGCGACCGGACACCTGCGCGAACGCGGGAATCCAGCGTCCCAGCACGCCCAGGCGGGCCATGCGCTCCAGCGTCTTCACCGGCTGCGGTCCGCGCAGCAACTGCATGAACTGTTCGCGCAGTCCGGGCGCGGCCTCGGTGTACGCGGGTATCGACGGCAACGCTTCGGCAAGCGTCCAGGCGGTCATCGAATGCAGGCCGCGGCTCTGCGCATGCGCCGCCCAGGCCGCGAACAGTTCGAACACCTGCGCGGTGCCGTCGAGCAGGCGCGCGCGATCGCGGGCGGCGAGATAGCCGCGCCGCAGCTCGAAATGCGCGTCGAGGATTTCGGTCGCGCCCTCGCCTTCGAGCTGTTCCTCGAAGCGCTGCAGCAGTCGGTCGTTGATGCGCAGCACGCGTCCGGCGCTGCGGTAGAAGCCCTGCATCATCTGCTCGACGGCGAGGTTGTCGGCGTCGTCGGTATGACCGAGGCGCGCGGCGAGCAGCTTCTGGTAGTCGAAGCGCAGTCGCTCCTCGCGGCGGGCCGCGACCAGATGCAGGCCGAAGCGCAGGCGGGACAGTGCCTTGCGCTCGCGTTCAAGCGTATCGAACTCGACCGTGCCGATCTGGCCGAACGCGAGCATGGATTCGAGGTTGCCGCTGCCGAGCATCCGCTGCGCCATCCAGCGCAGGGTCTGGATGTCGCGCAGCCCGCCGGGACCATCCTTGAGGTTCGGTTCCAGGTTGTCGGAGGTGTCGCCGTAGCGCGCGTGCCGACGCGCCTGCTCGTCGCGCTTGGCCTGGAAATAGTCGCGCGCGGACCAGATGCGACCCGGCGAGGTCGCTGCGCGCAGCGCCTCGGTCGCGTCGGCATCGGCAACGAGTGCGCGCGATTCCATCAACGCCGTCAGCACGGTCTGGTCGTCGGCCGCCTCGACGCATTGTTCGATCGAACGCACGGCCTGGCTGGCCTGCAGGCCGGCATCCCACAGCAGGGCGAGGAACCGCGACAAAGCATCGCCATGGCGCTGCTGGGCCGCGTCGTCGGCCAGCACCAGCAGATCAATGTCGGATTGAGGAAAGAGTTCGCCTCGGCCGTATCCGCCGACGGCATGCAGGCTGGCGTCGGCATCATCCGGCACGCAGCGCGCCCAGGCCTGGCGGATCAGGGCGTCGACGGCCGCCGCACGCATCGCGACCAGGCGATCGACGTCATCGCCGCGATCGAAAGCCGCGGCCAGCGCGGCATCGGACCGCACGAGAGACGCACGGGCTTCGACCACCCAGGCGGCGTCGCCCTCGGGCGCGGCGGATACCGGACCGCCATCCGCAACGGTGGTGGCGGCCCCGGACATGTCGTCAGAGATCGTTGTCGTCGCCGGGCAGGCGGGTGAGGATCTCAACGCCGTCCTCGGTCACGGCCACGGTGTGTTCCCACTGCGCCGAAAGCTTGCGGTCCTTGGTGACCACGGTCCAACGGTCGGGCATCAGGCGGGTGTGGTGCGAGCCTTCGTTGATCATGGGTTCGATCGTGAAGGTCATGCCCGGCTTGAGCACCAGGCCTTCGCCGGCACGCCCGTAGTGCAGGACCTGCGGATCCTCGTGGTAGACCTTGCCGATGCCGTGGCCGCAGTACTCGCGCACCACGGAGAACCGCTGCTCTTCCGCATAGGTCTGGATGGCGTGGCCGATGTCGCCGAGCGTCGCACCCGGCTTCACCAGGCGGATGCCGCGGAACATCGCTTCGCGGGTGGTCTCGACCAGGCGCCTCGCCATCACCGACGGGGTGCCGACGTAGTACATGCGGCTGGTATCGCCGTGCCAGCCGTCCTTGATGACGGTGACGTCGATATTGATGATGTCGCCGTCCTTGAGGACCTTGGTCGGCCCCGGGATGCCGTGGCAGATCACGTTGTTGACCGAAGTGCAGATGGTCGCCGGGAAGCCCCGGTAACCCACGTTGGCCGGGATCGCGCCTTGCGTGTTCACGATGTGGTCGTGGCAGATGCGGTCCAGGTCGCCGGTGGTGACGCCCGGCTTCACGTGCGGGGCGATGATCTGCAGCACTTCGGCAGCCAGCCGGCCGGCGACGCGCATGCGCTCGATGTCTTCGGGGGTCTTGATGGTGATCGGCATACCGGCATTATCCCCCATTTCGCCGCATTCATCCTTCCCGCAGGCCGTTCGCGCCACACAGGATCAGTTCCGCCGCACAGGCCCGACTTGCCCGTAACGCGCTGTTGCGGCTAGAATTCGGCGGCTTGGCCTGGCTCACGCCCTGCCAGGCACCGTCCACGGCGGACGTCATCGCCGAATCCACACCCGTCGCACACCACCGTTCCGGGGTGTTTCTCGCAAGTCTGGCGCCAAGAAGGCGCCGGTACGGATCAAGCGAGGAATCTGGACACGGCGCGACGGGGAGGCCCAACCCCGGAACCCCGCGAACGCCGCTTGGCGCTCGCACCGCCATCACCAGCCGCGACGCGGCCCGGCGGTCGGTTCCATTTTCCGGAGTCAATGCAATGCCCCAGATCACCATGCGCCAGATGCTGGAAGCCGGCGTCCATTTCGGCCACCAGACCCGTTACTGGAACCCGAAGATGGGTCCGTACATCTTCGGCGCCCGCGGCAAGATCCACATCATCAACCTCGAGAAGACCGTTCCGCTCTTCAATGACGCGATGAACTTCATCTCGGCCATCGCCCAGAAGCGCGGCACCATCCTGTTCCTCGGCACCAAGCGCAGCGCGCGCGACACCGTGAAGGAAGAAGCCGAGCGTTGCGGCATGCCGTACATGACCCAGCGCTGGCTGGGCGGCACCCTCACCAACTTCCGCACCGTCAAGCAGTCGGTCCAGCGCCTGAAGGAACTGGAAGCCGGCGAAACCGACGGCACCTTCCAGAAGCTGGTCAAGCACGAAGTGCTGAACCTGCGCCGCGAGCGCGACAAGCTGCAGGCTTCGCTGGGCGGCATCAAGGAAATGAACCGCCTGCCCGACGCGCTGTTCGTGATCGACATCGGCCATGAAGACATCGCGATCAAGGAAGCCAAGAAGCTGGGCATCCCGGTCGTCGCCGTCGTCGACACCAACTACGATCCGGCCCTCGTCGACTACGCCATCCCGGGCAACGACGACGCCATCCGCGCCGTGCAGCTGTACGCCCGTGCCGCCGCCGACGCCGTGCTCGAAGGCAAGGCTGCCGCTCCGTCGGCCGCTTCGGTCCGCGAAGAAGATTTCGCCGCCGAAGGCGAAGGCGAAGCCAAGGCCGACAAGCGTGGCCCGCGTCCGCCGCGCGGCGCCAAGAAGCCCGACGCACCCGCCGCCGAGTAATTCCGCGGGGTCATCCCCGTGTCACGCGGCCGCGCGAGCATGCGCGGCCGCACCGATTTTCACGCAGGAGCGGCTTGAGCCGCGATCTCCCGTGCGCCGATCCGTCCGGCCACCGGAGCCGACCATGCAAGGCATTCGCGCCCATGCGCCTGCCTGTCGCCGTCGCGGCTGAAGCCGCTCCTGCATACCATTCATCGAATGAGGTATCCCATGGCTGAAATCACCGCCTCCCTGGTCAAGGAACTGCGCGAGCGCACCGGCGCCGGCATGATGGAGTGCAAGAAGGCACTCACCGAAAACAACGGCGACCTCGAAGCGTCGGCCGAGTGGCTGCGCAAGCAGGGCATCATCAAGGTCGGCAAGAAGGCCGATCGCGTGACGGCCGAAGGCCGCATCGCGGTTGCACAGGACGGCGGCAAGGCCGTGCTGGTCGAAATCAACTCCGAGACCGACTTCGTCGCCAAGGACGAGAACTTCATCGCCTTCGCCGACACCATCGCCCAGGCCGCCCTGGCCTCCGGCGCTGCCGACATCGAAGCGCTGAAGGCCGCCAAGACCGCTTCCGGCGAGACCGTCGAGGAAGCCCGCGCCGCTGCCGTGTCCAAGCTGGGCGAGAACATCCAGGTTCGCCGCCTCGCCCGCATCGAAACCGCCAACAACGTCGCCGCCTACGTGCACGGCGGCAAGATCGGCGTGCTGGTCGAACTGGCTGGCGGCAACGCCGACCTGGCCCGTGGCATCGCGATGCACGTCGCTGCGATGAACCCGCCGCACAACAAGGCGTCGGACGTCCCGGCCGACTTCATCGCCAAGGAAAAGGAAATCGAACTGGCGAAGATGACCGACAAGGACAAGGCCAAGCCGGCCGACATCCTCGAGAAGATCATCGGCGGCAAGATCGCCAAGATCGTCAACGAGAACACCCTGTACGGCCAGGCCTACGTGCTGAACACCGAACAGACCGTCGAAGCGGCGGTCAAGGCCGCTGGCGCCGACGTCGTCGGCTTCCAGCGCCTGGCGGTCGGCGAAGGCATCGAGAAGGTGGTGGAAGACTACGCCGCCGAAGTCGCCAAGGCGATGCAGGTCTGATCATCCGCCAACCCGGATGAACATGAAAAACCCGCGGGAGACCGCGGGTTTTTTGTTGCCTGCCGTTTTCCGGACCAGCGCATCAGTCGACCAGAGCACCCAGCAGGCCACCGCCGGACGAGGAACCGCCCTGCTGGAAGTAGACCTCTTCGTACGGCTGCACCACGACCCAGCCCTCGCCGGCGAACTTCAGCTGGATGCTTTCGCCCGAGCCGCGACCGATCAGGGTCTTGAAGCTGATGTCGGTGACGATTTCCGGCGACAGCCCACCGGACCAGGCTACGGTGGCATTCGGATCGGTGAACACCGGGCCGGTGCTGGCCGTGACCGGCAGGGTCAGCGGTTCGTAATGCGACGTGATCGCGACCAGGCCGCTGCCGCTGAGCTTCACGTTGAACAGGCCGCCGGTCATCATGCCCGCGGCCTTGCGCATCATCTTGATCTCGTTGGAGATGGTGGCTTCGGTGGCGAGCACGTCGTTGCCGTTGACGAAGATCGATTCGCCCTGCAGGCGCAGCACGGTGATCTTCTTGCCGACATCGGCCAGGTAAACGCGGCCCTGACCCTCGACCTTCATCAGGCTCATGCCCTCGCCGCTCACCGCCTTTTTCAGCAGGTTGCCCAGGCCCTGCTCCAGCATGCCCTGCTTGGTGAACTTGATGTTGCCCTTGCGCGCGATCATCGAACCGGCCTTGGCCCAGACCAGGCCATCCACCCGGGCTTCGAGCATGTGCGAGCTTTCCAGCTCGAAAACATCTCCGGAGAGGTCCTTTTCCTTGGACGATGCGAGGAATTCCTGAAGGGTCTTGGCTGCCATGGGTCTTTCCATCTGGGAGGGGATGGACGGCATTGTGGCGTCGGACGCGCTGCGGCACCATCCCGGGACCTCATCCATCGAGACGCCCGCAATGCCGCCGATCCTGCGCCTGCCTGACAGCATCTCCGCATCGCCTCGGCAACCCGTCGACCGTGACCGGCTGGTGGCGGGATCGCCATGCCAGGCAGTCGACAATGCGTACTCCAGCCCCGACCAGGCATTCCATTGCGGAATCTGGGAGGGAGATGTCGGCGCATGGCGGGTGCGCTACACCGAACACGAGCTGTGCCACATGCTGGCAGGCCGGGTGCGAATGACAGGCGACGACGGCAGCGACGCGGTGTTTTCGGCCGGTGACAGCTTCGTCATCCCGGCAGGGTTCGAAGGCCTCTGGGAAGTGCTGGAACCCGCGCGGAAACTGTATGCGGTCTATGAGCCCTGAATTCCGCGGCGGCTGTGGAAATCGAGCCCGGGCTCACGCCCCGGCGGGTTAGAATTCCGCAGTTTTGTCACAACCTCCGGAGTCCGACATGTCCCAACTCGCCTATCGCCGCGTCCTGCTCAAACTTTCCGGCGAGGCCCTGATGGGGGACGAGGACTACGGGATCGACCCGAAGATCATCGGCCGCCTGGCCCGCGAGGTCATCGAAGTCCGCGACGCCGGTGCGGAAATCGCCCTGGTGATCGGTGGCGGCAACATCTTCCGCGGCGCGGGCCTGGCCGCAGGCGGCATGGACCGCGTCACCGGCGACCAGATGGGCATGCTCGCCACCGTCATCAACGCGCTCGCCATGCAGGACGCCCTGGAAAAGCTCGGCGCCAAGTGCCGGGTCATGAGCGCGATCAAGATCAACGACGTCTGTGAAGACTACATCCGTCGCCGCGCCGTTCGCCACCTCGAAAAGGGTCGGATCACGATCTTCGCCGCCGGCACGGGCAACCCCTTCTTCACCACCGACTCCGGCGCCGCGCTGCGCGCGATCGAGATCGGCGCGGACCTGCTGCTCAAGGCCACCAAGGTCGACGGCGTCTACGACAAGGACCCGAAGAAGCATGCCGATGCCGTGCGCTACGACACCCTGACCTACGACGAGGTCATCGCCCGCAACCTGCAGGTGATGGACACCGCCGCGTTCGCGCTCTGCCGCGACAGCGACCTGCCGCTGCGCATCTTCGACATGGGCCAGCCCGGCGTGCTGCTGAACATCCTGCGCGGCGCCGACATCGGCACCCTGGTCACGCCGAACCACTGAACTTCCGGAAACGACACGTCCGCCAGCGACGCCGGACGTGTGCATCGAGACTCGACAAACGAAGCCCGCGCAAGCGGGCTTCGTCGTTCAAGCCATCACTTCTTGTCGGACGCCACGATCACGGGTGCGCGACCTCCGAGGTGGCGCTGGAAGAAGCTCAGCAGCTTGCCGTAATAATCGCGCTCGTTCTCGGTCTTGTAGAAGCCATGGCCTTCCGTCGGGTAGTACACGGCTTCGACCGGCACGTTCGCGGCACGCAGTGCCTTTTCCATCATCTCGGTGTGCTTGATCGGTGCGATCTCGTCTTCTCCGCCCGCAGCCAGGAACACGGGCACCTTGATGCGATTCGCAAGACGATTCGGAGACACCGCAGCGAGCGCGTCCTTCGGGCCCACCCATTCAGCCACCCATGCCTTTCCGGACTTGCTCTCCTGGGTGATGTCGTCGGTGTAGAAAGTCGGCAAGTCATACACGCCGACGTAGCCCGCGGCGCAGCGATACAGGTCAGGCTCCTTGGCGACACCCATCAAAGACGCATAACCACCATAGCTGGCGCCATAAAGACAGATCTTCGACGCATCGGCGACGCCCTGCTGGATCGCCCACTTCGTCGCATCGGTGATGTCGTCCTGCATCTTGCCGCCCCACTCCCGCCTGCCAGCGTTGTGGAACGCCCACCCATGATTGCCCGAGCCACGGAAGTTCACCTGGAGCACCGCATAGCCATGCGCGGAAAGGATCTGCACTTCCTTGTCGAAGCCCCAGCCATCGCTGATCCCGAACGGGCCGCCATGCACCAGCACGACCAATGGTGCGTTCTTCGCTTCCTTGCCGACAGGTGAAGTCAGGTAACCGTGGATATCCAGTCCGTCACGCGCCTTGAAACTGATCGGCTTGGTGCTGGCCAAGGCCGCGGGATCGATCCAGTTGCCGAAGCTGTCCAGATAATTGGCCTTGTTCGCCACGGTATCGAACACGTAGAGATCACCCGGATTCGTGTCGCTCCAGGTCTTCACCATCACCAGCTTGCCATCCGACGTCGTCGACGTGATGCTGACGGACTGGCCGGGGAATGCCGCCTCAAGCTTCCTGTAAAGCTTCGCGATTGCGGATTGCTCATCGAAGAACACCGCCCTCGGCACCCCATCCATCAATCCCATGCCGCGCAGCACACCGTTGATATACAGGGGATACGGATCGGTGTTGTCGTCGCGCAGCACTTCCTTGCGCTCGTTGGTGTCGGTATTCCAGGCAACGACGGAATCAGGCCCTTGCTTGTGCTGGACCGACAGGTAGACGGTCTTGTTGTCCGGCGCGAAGCCGAGCGGGAACTCTGCAAGCCCATCCACTTCGCTCGTGCGCACGAGCTTCCAGTCTTCGCCATCCGCAGCGCGGTAATGGGTCTCGATGACGAGATCAGTCTTCCGGCCCCAGGCGAAGCGCACGGCACCGGCATTGTCGGTAAGGAAATTCGCATTGCGCACGGGTGCCCTGGTCACGGCAACGCGACGCCCGGAAAACGTGTCCAAACGCTCGACACGGGTGTACGGATCCGCCGAGAAAGGCTCGACCCTGATCAGCACGTTCTTGTCGTCCTGCGGAAGATCATCCAGCAGGAAGGCCGCGATCTCCTCCTGGCGCTTGCCGCGGATCATCGTCCCGACCGTATCGACCTGCAGCGTCTGTCCCACCAGCAGTTCGCCCTTGCCGCCATCGGCATTGACGGCATACAGATCGCCCGTCAGCCGGGGCGCTTCCTGCTCGCCGATCTTCTGGGCAGCGCTGACGACGATGCGCGTGTCGCTGACCCACCAGAATCCGGCCACGTGCGTGCGATGCCCGGGGATATGAACCTGCGCGGTGAGCTTGTTGTCGGAGCGACGCACCACGGCGAGGATCGTCTTCCTCTCGACGGACACCGTGGCGGCGTAGTACTCGCCTGTCGGCGAAATCTTGATGTCGATGAACTTGTGCTTGCGGATGAAGTCCTCGACTTCGTGCGGCTTCGGCGCCTGCGCGATGGTTGCGAAGGATGCAAGCGCGAGCATGCCTGCGGCAATGGATGCGACAACGGCTTTCTTCATGGTTCCCCCATGGATCATTGAATGACGGATTGGATGCTTGGCAGACGGATCGAATCCACACTCAAGCGGAATTCGCGTCCGTCGAGGATCATTCGGCAGGCGAACGCGCCACCTCATCGAGTACGCGACCACAGACCGTCCGCCAGTCCGGCAGTTCCACGGCGAAATCGGCGCGCAGACGGGTGGTGTCCAGCCTTGAATACGCGGGACGGCGCGCGGGTGTCGGGTAGTCGGCGGTACCGATGGCGTTGACCTTCGGCACGCGAGCCAGCAGGCCACGCGCGTGGGCATCGGCGAAGAGGGCCTCGGCGAATCCGTGCCACGAGGTCTCGCCGCTCGCAGTGAGGTGCCAGGTGCCGGACCGCGCACCGGCCTGGGGCAGGATCGCCGCGGTGACCTCGGCGATGAGCCCGGCCGAGGTCGGCGTGCCGACCTGGTCGGCGACCACGCCAAGCGATTCGCGTTCGGCGCCCAGCCTGAGCATCGTGCGCAGGAAGTTCTTGCCGTGCGAGGCATACACCCAGGCCGTTCGCAGGATCATGTGATGCGCACCACTGTCACGAATGCCCTGCTCGCCCGCGAGCTTGCTTTCGCCGTAAACGCCCAGCGGCGCCGTGGGATCGTCCTCGCGATAAGGCCGCGTGCCGGTACCGTCGAAGACGTAGTCCGTCGAGTAGTGCACCAACGGAATGCCGATGCGCGCGCACGTTGCGGCGATACGCGCCGGCGCCTCGGCGTTCGCACGGAAGGCGGCGTCGCGATCCGTCTCGGCCTTGTCCACCGCGGTGTAGGCCGCAGCGTTCACGACGAGCGACGGTGCAATGCGCTCGACCAGCGCAGGCAAGTCCTCGGGCGCGTCGAAGTCGGCGACCTCGCAGGCAGCGCCATCCGCAAGCAGGCCAGTGCGCGTGGTCGCGATGACTTCGCCGCGCGCGGCAAGCGCGCTGCGCAGTTCGTGGCCGACCTGGCCATTGGCGCCGAAGAGCAGGATCCTCATCGTGACCTCAACCTGCGAAGACCGGCAGCCGCGCTTCAGGCACGTCTGCGAGGAACGGCGCCTTGGCATCCTTCTCCGACAACTGCGGCTCAGAAACCGGCCAGTCGATCGCAAGATCGCTGTCGTTCCAGCGGATCGCCGCATCGGCGTCACGGTCGTAGGTCGCCGTGCACAGGTACGAGAACACGGCGCGCTCGCTCAACGTCACGAAACCATGCGCGAACCCTTCGGGTATCCAGAAATGGCGCTTGTTCTCCGCGCTGAGCAGCACCGCCGTCCATCGGCCGAAGGTGGGCGATCCGCGACGGATGTCGACGGCAACATCCCACACTTCGCCTTCGATCACCGAGACGAACTTGCCCTGGGGCTTCGGCCACTGGTAATGCAGGCCGCGCAGCACGCCGCGCACCGACGAAGACACGTTGCCCTGCACGAACTCCGGCAGATGCAGGCCAGCAGCGACAAGTTTGTCGCGATTGAAGGATTCGTAGAAGAAGCCGCGCTCGTCGCCGAAGACCTGCGGCTCGATGACGATGCAACCGGGCAGATCGGTTTCGATGATCTTCATGGGGGACAGATGTCTCAGGGAACGATGTCTCAGGGAACGAAGCCACGCTCGGCCAAGCCGAGCAGGTACTGACCATAGCCATTCTTCGCGAGCGGCCTGGCGAGACGCTCCAGCTGCGCGGCGTCGATCCAGCCGTTGTTCCAGGCGATCTCCTCGGGGCAGCAGACGCGCAGTCCCTGACGCGCTTCGATGGTCTCGATGTAGTTCGAGGCCTCGAGCAGCGACTGGTGGGTACCGGTGTCCAGCCACGCATAACCGCGGCCCAGCCGCTGCAGGTGCAGCGAACCGTCTTCGAGATACCGCTGGTTGAGATCGGTGATTTCCAGTTCGCCACGCGGCGAAGGCTTGAGGTCCGCCGCGAAGTCGCTGGCGCGGCCATCGTAGAAGTACAGGCCGGTCACGGCGTAGTTGGACTTGGGCTGCGCAGGCTTTTCTTCCAGGCCCACCACGCGACCGCCGGCATCGAATTCGGCCACGCCGTAGCGTTCCGGATCGCGCACCCAGTAACCGAAGACCGTGGCGCCGTACTGGAGCGCATCGGCTTCGCGCAGCATCGCGGTGAGACCGGGGCCATGGAAGATGTTGTCGCCAAGGACGAGGCAGCTGGGCTGGCCGTCGACGAAATCGCGGCCGATCAGATACGCCTGTGCGAGGCCGTCGGGACTCGGCTGCACGGCGTATTCGATGCGCATGCCCCACTGCGAACCGTCTCCGAGCAACGTCTTGAACAGCGCCTGTTCGTGCGGCGTGTTGATGACCAGCACTTCGCGGATGCCGGCCAGCATCAGCACGCTCAGCGGGTAATAGATCATCGGCTTGTCGTAGACGGGCAGCAGTTGCTTGCTGACGGCCTGCGTGATCGGGTAAAGCCGCGTGCCGGAACCGCCGGCGAGGATGATGCCCTTGCGCGCGGTCATGCGGCGCTCCCGATGCGTTCCAGTCGATAGCTGCCGTCGAGCACGCGATTGACCCAATCCTGATGGTCAAGGTACCAGTCGACCGTGCGCGCGATGCCTTCCTCGAAGCTCAGCGACGGCGACCAGCCCAGCTCGGACTTCAGCTTGCTCGCATCGATCGCATAGCGGCGATCGTGGCCGGGGCGATCCTTGACGAAGGTGATCAGCGATTCGCGGGCGCGGCCGTCGGCCAGCGGGCGTCGCGCATCGAGCAGCGCGCAGATCGTCTTCACCACCACGATGTTCTCGCGCTCGGCGTCACCGCCGACGTTGTAGACCTCGCCCACGCGCCCGCGCTCGAGCACCGCACGGATCGCGCTGCAGTGGTCGCCGACGTACAGCCAGTCGCGCACGTTCAGGCCGTCGCCGTAGACCGGCAACGCTTCGCCAGCCAGGGCCTTGGCGATGATCAGCGGAATGAGTTTTTCAGGGAACTGGAACGGCCCGTAGTTGTTCGAGCAGTTCGTGGTCAGCGTGGGCAGGCCGTAGGTATGGTGGAAGGCACGGACCAGGTGGTCCGACGCGGCCTTCGACGCGGAGTACGGCGAGTTCGGCGCATAGGGCGTGGTCTCGGTGAACTTGCCGGTATCGCCGAGAGAGCCGTAGACCTCGTCGGTCGATACATGCAGGAAGCGGAAGTCCTCCTTCGCGCTGCCTTCGAGCGACTTCCAGTAGTCGCGTGCGCATTCGAGCAGACCGAGGGTGCCGACGACATTGGTCTGGACGAAGGCCGCGGGGCCGTCGATCGAACGGTCGACGTGACTCTCGGCGGCGAAGTTGACGATCGCATCGGGACGATGTTCGGCCAGAAGGCCTGCAACGAGGTCGTGATCGCCGATGTCGCCCTGCACGAAACAGTACCCGTCCTGGGTCGAGATCGCTTCGAGGGTGTCGGGATTGCCGGCGTAGGTCAGCAGGTCGAGGTTCACCACGCGAACGCCGCGGGACACCGCTTCCAGCACGAAATTGCCACCGATGAAACCGGCTCCGCCGGTTACCAGCCATGTCGACACGTGAGCTCCTGTTTGCCGGAAAAAAGGATGCGGCATTGTACAGGGGGCGTCATGGCGCCCCCTGACGGGCCATGAACGAAAAAACCCGGATGCGCGGAGCGCATCCGGGTTTCGGGTGACGTCCGTCGCGTGTTGCGCGGGCGGATCACATGACTTGGTGCGGGTCTCAGGGCACCAGCGCCGGGTCGCGGCCGTTGGTCTGCTGTTCGTTGGCCGGGTCCGGGGTGACGTCGCGGCCGTTGCTCGTGCTGCAAACGTCCTCGAAGGTCGAGATCCAGCGCTTGTTCGGGCGCTTCACGATCTTGCGCCACTTGCCGTCGCCCTGCGAAACCCAACCGTCACTGGGCATGCCGTACTTGCAGAACAGGAAGGGATTGTTGCCGTATGGCACGCTCTTGTACGTGCCGGCCTGTGCCGAACCGATGACCGATGCTGCGATCACGACCGCTGCGGCGAGTACTGTCTTCTTCACGCCCTACTCCTTTGCATTTCCATGGGGTTACCGGGATGGATCCGGATGAGGTGGTTCCTGCGAGCCGGCACGGTCTGCAACTCATGCCGGGGCTTCCTGCGCGCCCGTGACGCGCCACTCGTTTGGTTCAGCTATGTACCGTAACGTACGGTCCGATTCAAGGCGGGGCGGACGGATGGCACAGGGGCGCACCCCATCGGCGGCTCAGGCCGGGTCCCACAGGCAACGCCCGGCCTTCTTGCGGATTGCCTCCACGCGCGCCGCATGCGCGGCGATTTCCTCGTCCGCGACCTGCACCCGTGGACGCAGGCCGGGGTCCAGCACGGTCGCAGCAAACGTTGCGACAGAGGCTCCGTCCGCATCCTCGGATGCGGGCGGACTGTCGAACCCGATCTCGCTCTGCCCGGAGGTGAGCGCCAGGTAGACTTCGGCCAGAAGCTGGGAGTCGAGCAGCGCGCCGTGCAACTGACGGTGGGTGTTGTCGACGCCCAGGCGCTTGCACAGTGCGTCCAGCGAATTGCGCTGCCCGGGATAGCGCTGCCGGGCCATGACCAGCGAGTCCTCGACGCCCGCGACATGGTCGCGCAACCTGCCGTACTGCGGCCCGAGCAGGGACAGCTCATGGTCGAGGAAGCCCACGTCGAACGCGGCGTTGTGGATGATCAGTTCCGCATCGCGGACGAAGTCGAGGAAGGCGTCTGCGATCTCGGCGAATTTCGGCTTGTCGGCCAGGAACTCGAGGGTCAGGCCGGTCACTTCCTGCGCGCCCGGCTCGAATTCGCGTTCAGGATGGATGTATTGCTGCCAGGTGCGCCCGGTCGGCCTGCGCTCGACCAGTTCCACGCAGCCGATTTCGACCACGCGGTTGCCCTTCTTCCATTCGAGGCCGGTGGTTTCGGTATCGAGGACGATCTGTCTCATGCGCGTTTGGCGTCCCGGTTGGCGTCCAGTTTCAGCAGCGTGGCCTGGTCGCGGGCCAGTGTATCGACGCGCTCGTTGTCCGGATCGCCCGAGTGCCCCTTCACCCAGCGCCAGTCGATGGTGTGTCGCTGGGTTGCCGCGTGCAGGCGTTCCCACAGGTCGCGGTTCTTGACCGGGTCGCCGCCTGCGGTCTTCCAGTGGCGGCGCACCCAGTTCGGCATCCACTCGGTGATGCCCTGTCGAACGTATTGCGAGTCGGTGAACAAGGTGACCTGGCAGGGCTCGCTGAGGGTTTCGAGGCCCACGATCGCGGCCATCAGCTCCATGCGGTTGTTGGTGGTCTGCGCTTCGCCGCCGGCAAGCTCGCGTTCGCGCTCGCGGTAACGCAGCAATGCCGCCCAGCCGCCCGGTCCTGGGTTGCCGAGGCAGGCGCCATCGGTATGGATTTCAACGTGTTTCATCAAGGACTTCAGTATCGGATTCAGGAAGTGGCCGGCACGCCGTCGGCCAATCCAAGCGTCTTGCGCGGGCGGACCGGCGTGAGCGGGATGGCGCGTTTCTCGGCGCGCTGGAGATAGGCCGCACGCAGGCCGGGACCGGATTGCAGGCTGGGCGAAGCCATCGGCGACCACTGCGGGCCGATCCCGTGCGCCGATGCTTCTGGAGACAGGCCGACGTCGGCCATGCCCCTGCGCCAGCCGGAGGGTTCTTCCGCGAGTGGACGCCCCCGCCGCAGGCGAAGACGATAGGGCGAGAGCGGGTTCAGCGCGAACACCGCGAGCCGGCCGCCCGGCACGAGCAGCCGGGCGCATTCCTCCAGCAGTCGCGCTCGCTGGTCCTGGGTCACGAACGGCAAGTGCTGCAGAACGATCGCGCCGAGGGATTCGCTTGCCAAGGGCAGCGGCAGCGCACAGATGATCGCCCCCCGCCAGCCGCAACCCTCGCCGTTCAGCCGCAGTCCGCGACCTGCCGGGGCCTCGCCGTCGGCAACCGGCGACAACCAGAGCCACGGCAGCCCCACCACCGGGTGCGCCGCCAGCGCGTCGGCGACCGCCGTCCGCTCGCTCTCCAGCACCGCGAGACCCGGCGGCAGCAGGTACCACTGCGTCGCGACCTCGGGCGTCTGGGAGTGGGACAATGCAGGCATCGCGCCATTGTACCCAGCCTGCCCACGAGACCTACACGAGCCGACATGACCTCTCTCGCGACGCCCAGCATCCCCGTGCCCCTGCCCGCCTTCGAGGACAACTACATCTGGATGCTCACCGGCGACGATGGCACCACGCTGGTGGTGGACCCGGGCGACGCCGATCCGGTACTTGCCGCAGTGGCAGGCGGCGTTCGCCTGACGACGGTGCTGGTGACGCATCACCACAGCGACCATATCGGCGGGCTCGCCGCACTGGCCAAGTCCTTGCCGGGCCTGGAGATCATCGCGCCGAATGACGAACGGATTCCGCACGCCACCCGTCGAGTCGATGACGGTGAGCGGGTCCGGGCGGCAGGGATTGACTTCGAAGTCATCACGGTCCCGGGGCATACCCGGAGCCACATCGCCTTCCATGCAGCCAATGCCGGCGGCAAGCCGCTGCTGTTCTGCGGCGACACCCTGTTCAGCCTCGGCTGCGGCCGCCTGTTCGAAGGCACGCCCGCCCAGATGCTCGCATCACTGGACCGTCTGGCCGCCCTCCCCGATGGCACGCAGATCTGCTGCACCCACGAATACACACAGTCGAACGCAGCCTTCGCATTGGCCGTCGAGCCCGGCAACAGCGCATTGCTGGCACGCGTGGAAGAGGTCCGGGCGCAGCGGGCGCGCCTCCTGCCGACCTTGCCCGTGACGCTCGGACAGGAACGCGCCACGAACCCGTTCCTGCGCTGCGACGAGGCCGCCGTCCGCATCACGGCCGCAGCCCGATTGGGTCGGCAACCGGCCAGTCGCGTGGAAACGTTCGCCGCGCTGCGCGAATGGAAGAACATCTTCCGGGCCTGAGCCGAGGCGCGTCCATACGGCATCCGATGGTCCCGGCCGCGTGGCACACTAAGGGTTCCGATTCGACACACGTCACGAGACCACCATGGGTTTTCTGCAAGGCAAACGCGCGCTCATCACCGGCATCGCCAGCGAGCGCTCCATCGCCACCGGTATCGCCGAAGCCATGCACCGCGAAGGTGCCGAGCTGGCCTTCACCTACCAGACCGAGAAGCTCCGTTCGCGCGTGGAAAGCGCCGCCAAGGAGTACGGTTCGAACATCGTGCTGCCGCTGGACGTCGCCGACGACGCCCAGATCGAGGCCTGCTTCTCAGAACTGGGCAAGCACTGGACGGATGGATTCGACATCCTGGTCCACGCCATCGCCTTCGCTCCGCGCGAAGCGATCGCCGGCCAGTTCCTCGATGGCATGACCCGCGAGAATTTCGCGATCGCGCACGACATCTCGGCCTATTCGCTGTCCGCGCTGGCCAAGGCCGCCCGGCCGATGATGCAGAACCGCAAGGCATCGATCCTCACCCTCAGCTACCTCGGCGCCGAACGCGCGCTCGTGGGCTACAACCTGATGGGCGTGGCCAAGGCAAGCCTGGAGTCCAGCGTGCGTTACCTCGCATGCAACCTCGGCCCGGAAGGCATCCGCGTCAACGCGATTTCGGCCGGCCCGATCAAGACGCTGGCAGCCGCAGGCATTGCCGGCTTCCGCAAGATCCTCGGCCACGTCGAAGAGAACGCCCCGCTGCGTCGCACGGTGACGATCGAGGACGTCGGCAACGTCGCGGCATTCCTCAGTTCCGACCTCGCCTCGGGCATGACCGGCGAAGTCACCTATGTCGATGCCGGCTACAACATCCTCGGCATGACCGGCATCCATTACGACTGAGTCTGGCAGCACGAACGATCCGGCACGTCCCAGGAAAAAGCCCGGCTGCAAAGCCGGGCTTTTTCCTGTCCTGCGAAAGCGCGACTGGCTCGATCACACGATCAGAGCCGGTCCTCGGCAATCGTCACCTTCATCTGCTTGCGCTGGCTCTTGCTGACCGAGACTGCGTCCTGGTCGCCAAGCCGCGGCGCAAGCTGGCCGAGGAAGGCGGCGCGGATTTCAGGCGGCATGTCGCTGTCCTGCCCCGCGATGACCTTGTTCACCTCGAACACCACCATCTGGCCATTCGCCAACTGCACCTTGCCCGGAGAAGTCTTGCCGGCAGCAGGCGCTTCGACCTGGAAATATGCTTCGCTGGCCGCGGGATCGGGGCTGGGCGAACCACGCTGCACGCCCGCTGCGGTTTCCACCGTCCACGTCTTTTCGGCAGCGATCGCAGCCAGTGCCTCGCCCTTCTTCAGGCGCGCGACGACGGCCTCGGCCTGTGCTTCGGCAGCCTTGCGCGTGCGGTCCGCACGCACCGCAGCGACGATCTGCGGGCCCAGTTCGGCCAACGGACGCACGCGTTCCGGCGTGTGGTCGACGACGCGGATCATCACGCTGTGGTTCGGCGCGACTTCGATCGGATCGGAAACATTGCGACGGGTCTTCGCATCTTCGGAGAACGCCAGGCGCACCACGGCCGGGTTCGCCAGCACGCCCTGCAACTGGTTGCGAGCGACAGGCCCGATACGCTGGACCTGCAGCTTGGCCACTTCCGCCACGGGCTTCATCGACGAGGGCGTCTTCAGCGCCTGGTCGACGAGCGCACCGGTCAGGTCGTTGTAGGCACGTTCGCGGTCGGTTTCGGCAAGCATGCGCTCCAGTTCGGGACGCGCCTGCTCGAACGGCATCTCGCGACCGGCCTTGAGCTCGCGCACCTGGATGATGTGCCAGCCGAAATCGGACTTGACCGGCCCGGTGATCGTGCCCGGCGCAGTCGCGAAGACCGCGTCTTCGAACGGTTTGACCATCTGGCCGTTCTTCGACACCCAACCAAGATCACCACCGCCGTCCTTCGAGCCGGCGTCATCGGAGCTCTGGCGTGCAAGCGCCGCGAAATCCGCGCCAGCCGCCTTGGCCTTCGCCAACAGCTCCTTCGCCTTGGCTTCAGCCGCCTTCTGCGCCGCAGCATCCGCACCGGCATCGACCTTGACCAGGATGTGCGACGTCAGTCGTTGCTCGGGTTCGACGAAGCGTGCCTTCTCCTGGTCGTATCGCGCACGCAGCGTGCGCTCGTCCGGCGCCACCGGTGGCGGCAGGTTCGCAGCATTGATCTCGACGTACTCGAGCGTGACCATTTCCGGCGCACGGAAATCGTTCGGGTGTGCCTTGTACCAACTCGCGATTTCAGCAGGCGTCACCGGTGACGTATCCGGCGTCGGCGCCGGCAGCGCCACGTAGGACACGTCGCGCTTCTCGTTGAGCAGGCGCATCAGGCGCAGGCCTTCGGACGGCGTGACGAACGCCGATTCCTGCAGGCGCGTCGCGACCAGACTCTGCTTGAGGCTGTCGCGCACTTCCTGGTCGAACTGCGTCGGGGTCTTCGGCGGCGCAAGCGATGCAAGCGCCAGTCGATAACGCTGCTCGCTGAACTTCCCGTCCACCTGGAACGCAGGAATCGACTGGATGGTATCGATGACCTGGGCGTTGCCGACCACGAAGCCGTCGCGATCGCTCGCCAGACGCATCACGCGCTGATCGACCAGCTGCTCGAGAATCTTGCGCTTGTTGTCGAGGCTCTCGAACTCGCGCGCGTCGAAATTCTCGCCTTCCACCTGACGACGACGCTGACGTTCGTCCTCGAATGCACTGCGGAACTCGTCGACGCTGATTTCGTCCTTGTCCCAGAACGCCTTGCGAACCACCCACCAGTCGGGAGCGGCCGACCACCATGTCGGCGGTGTTTCGATCTTGGCAGCAAAGGTTTCGGTACGCTGGAACAGATACTGCTCCATCCCGAAGAACGCGAAGGGAATGGTCAGCAGGCCCAGGATGACCGTGGCGATCCAGCCGGAAGATTTGTCACGTAAGGCTTGCAGCATTGGCGTAACGGAGCCGTAAGAGGAGCCGTCAAGTGTAGCCTGAGCGGGCGCCTGCAACATCCCCGGCCAGGCGCCGGGATCGGGAGAAATTGCGACCCGCGCGCGTCACCTTCCACACCGCCGGTCGGCGGGCACAAAAAAAGCACCGTTTCCGGTGCTTTTTCGTCCGCTTGCGCGAAGAATTTCGTAGGGATTGGCGGAGTGGACGGGACTCGAACCCGCGACCTCCGGCGTGACAGGCCAGCATTCTAACCGACTGAACTACCACTCCGCATTTGACCCTGCGACGGCGCGCATTTTAGCGCCTTTTCGTTACCGATGGGAAGTTCTTTTCAGAAATTCTTTTCGATGACGTCGAACTCTTTCTGGTGGGTGCTGAGGGTTTCGAACCCCCGACCCTCTCCGTGTAAAGGAGACGCTCTACCGCTGAGCTAAGCACCCCAACGGAAGAGCCGATTAGTTTACAGCATCCTTCAGCGCCTTGCCAGCCTTGAAGACCGGATTCTTCGAAGCCGGGATCTGCAGCTCGCCACCGGTCTTCGGATTGCGGCCGGTACGGGCGGCGCGCTCGCGGACCACGAAGGAACCGAAGCCGATCACGGTCACGGTGTCGCCCTTCTTCAGCGCCTGGGTGATGGCGGCGACCGTGGCATCGAGCGCGCGCCCGGCATCGGCCTTGGACAGCTCGGCACCGGCGGCGATCGCGTCGATAAGCTCGGCTTTGTTCATGTTGGAAACTCCCATGGATGTGGTGTGAGGAAGGAAGAATGAGGCGTGGATGCCACGCGACTGCTGTCGGCTGGAACGCGACTCCCTGCATTCGGCGTCGTGAAGGACGCGGACTTTTCCTGCGTCAACAGGCGTCCGTTATACCAGCGGGGGTGACCCCGCGCAACAAAAAAGCCCGGAAAAACCCGGGTAAAACGCATGAACGGACAGGATGGCCGAGATCGGCCACCCGCCCGTTCATCGATCAGTGCCTGCGCACTTCCCGGCGACTCGCGACTTTCGGTTTGACCGCCTTGCGCGGAGCCGCGCGCTCCTTTTTCGCAGCCTGCGGTGCGATTGGATGTTCGAGGGCCAGGTCCAGGACTTCGTCGATCCAGCGCACCGGGACGATCTTGATCTGATCGGTCACGGTCTTCGGGATGTCGGCGAGATCCTTGCGGTTTTCTTCCGGGATCAGAACAGTGCGGATACCTCCGCGAAGCGCGGCGAGCAACTTCTCCTTCAGTCCACCGATCGCCGTCACCTTGCCACGCAAGGTGATTTCGCCGGTCATCGCAACGTCCGCGCGCACGGGGACTTTGGTCAATGCCGACACCAGGGCAGTCGTCATCGCGATGCCCGCGCTTGGGCCATCCTTCGGCGTCGCACCGTCCGGAACATGCAGGTGGATATCCTGCTTCTGCAGGAAATCCGGGTCAATGCCGAGGCGTTCAGTGCGCGCGCGCACGACCGACAATGCCGCGGAAGCAGACTCTTTCATCACGTCGCCGAGCTGGCCGGTGAGCAGCAACTGCCCCTTGCCCGGCATCAGCGTCGATTCGATCTGTAGCAGGTCCCCGCCGACCTCGGTCCAGGCGAGGCCAGTAACCATGCCGATCTCGTTGTCCTGCTCGGCGCGACCGAAATCGTATTTCTGCACGCCCAGGTACTTGTCGAGGTTCTTCGACGTCACCGCGATGCGCTTGAGGCCCTTCGAAGCCTTGGCGACCTTGCTGCCGCGCTTGCCCTTCTCAGCCGGCTGCGCACCGGCGAGCGCAATCTCCTTCACCACCTTGCGACAGATCTTGGAAATCTCGCGTTCGAGGTTGCGTACGCCTGACTCGCGCGTGTAGTAGCGCACGATGTCGCGCACGGCTTCTTCGGCGATGCTCAGCTCGGTGGTCTTCAGGCCATTGGCCTTCAACTGCTTCGGCAGCAGGTAACGCTGGGCGATGTTGAGCTTCTCTTCCTCGGTATAGCCCGGAATACGGATCACTTCCATGCGGTCCAGCAGCGGACCGGGGATGTTCAGCGAATTCGAGGTCGCGATGAACATCACTTCCGACAGGTCGAGGTCGACTTCGAGGTAGTGGTCGTTGAACGCGGTGTTCTGTTCGGGGTCGAGCACTTCGAGCAGCGCCGCCGATGGATCGCCACGGAAATCCATCGACATCTTGTCGATCTCGTCCAGCACGAACAGCGGATTCTTGCTCGCCGCCTTGTTGAGGTTCTGGACGATGCGACCAGGCATCGAACCGACATAGGTACGGCGATGGCCGCGGATCTCGGCTTCGTCGCGAACGCCGCCGAGCGACATGCGCACGAACTTGCGGTTCGTCGCCTTGGCGATGCTCTGGCCGAGCGATGTCTTGCCCACGCCCGGCGGGCCGACGAGGCACAGGATCGCGCCCTTGATCTGCTTCACGCGCGTCTGCACGGCGAGATACTCGAGGATGCGTTCCTTGACCTTCTCCAGGCCGTAGTGATCCGCGTCGAGCGTGTCCTGCGCGACCTTCAGGTCCTTGCGGACCTTGGTGCGCTTGTTCCAGGGCACGCCGAGGATCCAGTCGAGGTAGTTGCGCACGACTGCAGCTTCCGCCGACATCGGCGACATCTGCTTGAGCTTGTTGAGTTCGGACTTCGCCTTGGTTTCGACCGCCTTGGGCATGCCGGCCTCGGCGATGCGCCGGGTCAGGTCCTCGATGTCGTTCGGCGCATCGTCCAGGTCACCCAGTTCCTTCTGGATGGCCTTCATCTGTTCGTTGAGGTAGTACTCGCGCTGGCTCTTTTCCATCTGCGACTTCACACGGCCGCGGATACGCTTCTCCAACTGCTGCACGTCGATCTCGCCGTCGACCAGGCCCACCAGCAATTCGAGGCGCTGCGACACGTCCACGGCCTCGAGCAAGCGCTGCTTCTCGGCCAGGCGCACGCTCAGGTGGGCCGCGATGGTGTCGGCCAAGCGGTTGGGTTCTTCGATGCCCGAAAGCGTCTGCATCAGCTCCGGCGGCAACTTGCGATTGGTCTTGATGTACTGTTCGAACAGACCCATCAGCGAGCGCACGATGGCTTCGACCTCGCGCGGATCGGCGGGCAGGTCGGATTCGAGAAGTTCGGGCCGACCGGCAAGCGCACCATCGAACTCGCGCACCTGTTTCACGCTGACGCGGGAGACACCCTCGACCAGCACCTTGATCGTGCCATCGGGCAGCTTCAACAACTGCAGCACCTGCGCAAGGGTGCCGACCTCGTACAGGTCGCCGGCGGCCGGGTCGTCGGTTTCCGGCGACTTCTGCGCGACGAGCAGGATGCGCTTGTCGAGGTCCATCGCGATATCGAGCGCCTTGATGGACTTCTCGCGACCGACGAAGAGCGGGATGACCATGCTCGGGAACACCACGACGTCCCGCAGCGGCAGCACGGGCAATTCGGGCAGGACGTTGGTGGCTTGGTCGGACATGGGACGGCTCCTGTGGGGTGGCGCAGCGCAACGGCGCGGCCGATAGCCACCTTATGGGGGTCTGTGGGTCTGGATGCAAGCACGGCCCGCTGGAAGGCGGGCCGCGCGGGGAGTGCCTCGCGATCTCGCGCAGGCTTACTCGGCCGACGCAACCTTGTTCGGAGGCGTCTGGTAGATCAGGTAGGGCTCTGACTTGTGCTCGATCACCGACTCGTCGACCACTACCTTGCTGACGTTTTCCAGCGAAGGCAGGTCGTACATCGTGTCCAGCAGGACAGATTCGACGATCGTGCGCAGGCCGCGGGCACCGGTCTTGCGCTTGAGCGCCTTGCGGGCAATGGCCATCAGCGCATCCTGGCGGAACTCCAGCTCGACGCCTTCCATTTCGAACAGCTTGCGGAACTGCTTGCTGATCGCGTTCTTGGGCTCGGTCAGGATCTTGATGAGCGCGGTTTCGTCAAGCTCTTCCAGGGTCGCGACTACCGGGAGCCGGCCGACGAACTCGGGGATCAGGCCGAACTTGATGAGGTCTTCGGGCTCGACATCGAACAGCACCTTGCTGACGTCTGCCTTGCGCTCGGCGCTCTTGAGCTTGGCCCCGAAGCCGATGCCACCGGCCTCGGTGCTGCGCTGCTGGATGATCTTGTCCAGGCCGGCAAAGGCGCCGCCGACGATGAACAGGATGTTGCGCGTATCGACCTGCAGGAATTCCTGCTGCGGGTGCTTGCGACCACCCTGCGGCGGCACGCTGGCGACCGTGCCTTCGATCAGCTTCAGCAGTGCCTGCTGCACGCCTTCACCGGACACGTCGCGGGTGATCGACGGGTTTTCGCTCTTCCGCGAGATCTTGTCGATTTCATCGATGTAGACGATGCCTTGCTGGGCCTTTTCGACATCGTAATCGCACTTCTGCAGCAGCTTCTGGATGATGTTCTCGACATCCTCGCCCACGTAACCGGCTTCGGTCAGCGTGGTCGCGTCGGCGATCGTGAACGGCACGTTGAGCAGTCGCGCCAGCGTCTCCGCCAACAGCGTCTTGCCCGAACCCGTCGGACCGATCAGCAGGATGTTCGACTTCGCAAGTTCGATGTCGTCGTTCTTCTGGCGGCTCTCGATGCGCTTGTAGTGGTTGTAGACGGCGACGGCCAGGGTCTTCTTGGCGCGCGACTGCCCGATCACGTACTGGTCGAGGACTTCCAGGATCTCACGGGGCTTGGGCAGATGGCTGCGTGTCGCCTGCGCCTTCTCCTCGAGTTCCTCGCGGATGATGTCGTTGCACAGCTCCACGCACTCGTCGCAGATGAACACGCTCGGGCCCGCGATGAGCTTGCGGACCTCGTGCTGACTTTTGCCACAGAACGAGCAATACAGGATTTTGTTGCTGTCGCCGCTGCGGCCTTGCCGGTCTTCGCTCATGCTGCTGTCGATTTCTTTCGCTGGTATCGGGAGGATAGCATCCACGTCCCGGGCCGCAAGCGCGCCCCGAGGCGGAATTCCATGCTTTTATGAATCAATCACTTAGGCCGGCTGAATCGATTCTTCCGGCCGGCGCTCGAGGACATGGTCGACCAGACCGTAGTCGCGGGCGGCCTCGGCGCTCTTGAAATTGTCGCGCTCGGTGTCGCGGGCGATGGTGTCGATCGCCTGACCGGTGTGGCTGGACAGGATCTCGTTCAAGCGCTGCTTCATGCCCAGGATCTCGCGGGCATGGATGTCGATGTCCGTGGCCTGGCCCTGGAAGCCACCCAGCGGCTGGTGGATCATCACGCGGGAATTGGGCAGCGCGTAGCGCTTGCCCTTGGCGCCCGAAGCCAGCAGCAGCGCCCCCATCGAAGCGGCCTGACCGACGCAGATCGTGCTCACGTCCGGCTTGATGAACTGCATGGTGTCGTAGATCGCCATGCCGGCGGTGACGATGCCACCGGGCGAGTTGATGTACAGGCTGATGTCCTTCTCGGGATTTTCCGCCTCGAGGAACAGCAGCTGGGCGACGATCACGTTCGCCATGTAGTCGTCGATGCCGCCGACCAGGAAGATCACGCGTTCCTTGAGCAGCCGGGAATAGATGTCGTAGGCGCGCTCGCCACGGCTGGTCTGTTCGACCACCATCGGCACGAGGTTCAGGGCTTTGGTTTCCATGCTCACGGGACACCTGTCGTTGTGGGGGAGACCCGCGTGTTGCGCGGGCCGGGGCGGAATCCGTGCTGCGATTCCGCCGGAATGACGGAACCTTACAGCGGCGCGATCGCTTCCTGGAAGCTCAGCGGCTGATCGGTGTGGGTCGCACGCTCGGCGATCCAGTCGATCACCTGCTCTTCCATGACGCGATTCTGCAGGCCAGACATGAGCTGGCGGTCGTTGCGGTACAAATCAATGACCTGCTGCGGCTCTTCGTAGGTGGAGGCAATGAGACGCAGCGTTTCGTTCACGCGCTTCGGGTCCAGCGTGAGGCTGTTCCGGCGAGCAATCTCGCCCACAAGCAGGCCGACCGTGATGCGCTTGCGTGCCGGCTCGAGGACTTCGCGCCACGCGTCAGCCGGCGCCTCGATCTGACGCCCCTGACGACGGGACTGCTCGACGCTCTGGGCCACGATGGCACGCGCTTCGTTCTCGACCAGACGCGGCGGCATCTCGACATGGGCGTAGGCGGCAATCAGCTGCTCGCCGACTTCACGACGCAGGCGGTTCATCAGCGCGCCCTTGAGCTCGCGCTCCAGGTTGTTGCGGATCTCGACGCGGAACTGGGCCATGTCGCCCGACTTCACGCCGAAGCTCTTGATGAAATCGATGTCGGCTTCGGGGAGGTGCGCTTCGGAAATCTGTTCGATCTTCACCGAGACGACAGCCGTCTTGCCGGCGAGCTGGGGCACACGCCAATCGGCCGGGAAATCGACGGTCAGCGTCTTCTCGTCGCCTGCGCTCATGCCGACCAGCGCGTCCTCGATTTCCGGGTACATGCCACCCGTGCCGATCACCGTCACACCGCGCTCTGCGCCTTCCGGCGGCAGGCGCTCGCCATCGACCACCGACCAGGTCTCGAGGTCGACCGCGTCGCCGGCCTGGGCGGGGCGCGTGACGAGGGTCCAGCTGCGGCGCTGCAGGCGCAGGTTCTCGATCATGCGGTCGATGTCGTCCTCGGTGACGTCCGAGGTGTGGCGGACGACCTGGAGCTTGGTCACGTCGATGTCGCCGAAATCCGGCACGATCTCGAACGAGGCCACGAAGGCCATCTCGCCCTCGCCCGCTTCGGCGGACGGTTCGATGCGCGGGGCGCCGGCAACGCGCAGCTCGTTCTCGCGCACGCCGCGCTCGAAGCCCTGCTGCAACAGATCGTCGAGAATTTCGCCACGAACCTGCGCGCCGTAGCGCTGCTCGATCACGGTGGCTGGCACCTTGCCCGGGCGGAAGCCCTTGATCCGGGCGGTGCGCGCGATTTCGCGCAGACGACCGCCGACCTGGCCCTCGACGCTCTCTGCCGGCACGCGCAGGGTCATGCGACGCTCGAGATTGCCCACGGATTCGACTGAAACTTGCATGCTGACGACTCCTGCAGCCGCGCGCGTGTCCGCGGCCCGAAAATTGGTGAGAGTGGATTGGACGCCCGGGCCTCGAAGGGCCCTCGTGGGCGGAACCGTGGCCGAGACCCCGGTGGAACGCGATAGTTTGGCGGATTACGCGCCCGGCCGCCAGTTTCGGGCGCGACAGGATGCGACCGCCGCCACGATCCGGCGACGATCGTCTCGATGCTGGGAATCGGAGGTGGTGCGAGAGGGGGGACTCGAACCCCCACACCTTGCGGCGACAGAACCTAAATCTGTTGCGTCTACCAATTTCGCCACTCTCGCAAGGTCCCGGGTGCGCGCGGCAATTGCCGGGGACTGAAAGCAAAAAACCCGGCCGGAGCCGGGCATTGCTTGATCTGGTGGGCCGTCAAGGATTCGAACCTTGGACCTATTGATTAAGAGTCAACTGCTCTACCAACTGAGCTAACGGCCCGATCTGGAAAGAATACCGCATTCTCCGTGACTTCGACAAGCTCCCCGCGATTCATGGGGAAATGTCTGGCGTTCGACGAACAAGAACGACATTCTCGAAATGGGGTGGCTGAGGGGACTCGAACCCCCGACAACCGGAATCACAATCCGGTACTCTAACCAACTGAGCTACAGCCACCATTGAAACTGGTACAACACCGACCATTCGCTTCCCAGGAAGCGGCCCATCCGGGGCATTCCGTCGCACGACATCCTGTCGCACCTTGAATCTGTTGCCGCATTGGCGCGCCCGGCAGGAATCGAACCTGCAACCACCGGCTTAGAAGGCCGGTGCTCTATCCGGTTGAGCTACGGGCGCAAGGCGCGGGATAGCCGGTCGGACAAACGGAACACGCTGACGGGAGCACGCCGACAGGAGCCTTGCCGGCAAGCGCCGGAAGTGGTCGGGGTAGAGGGATTCGAACC
This sequence comes from Lysobacteraceae bacterium, assembly GCA_016789405.1. Lineage (GTDB taxonomy): Bacteria > Pseudomonadota > Gammaproteobacteria > Xanthomonadales > Xanthomonadaceae > Lysobacter_I. Next base: position 534,906 of record JAEUPQ010000026.1, on the reverse strand, counting down.
CCCGACATCCTGCTCCCAAAGCAGGCGCGCTACCAGACTGCGCTATACCCCGCCGTCGAGCGGCGACTGGCGCGGGATACCCGCTCCAGCCGGCCCGCTATTCTGCGAACCTCGGCGCGCGATGTCAACGCGGCGAACGAGATTCCGAATCGGTATGCTTGGCGCTTCGACCGAACGACAACACTCAGGAGTTCCCATGCGCAGCGGCAATCCGGTCCTGAAGGATTCCACCTTCCTCGACCTCAGCAGCGGCACCGTCTATCCCGGCAGCGCGAATGCGATGACCCTCAACGGCACGGTCAACAAGACCGGCCTGCTGCTGCTGTTCACGATCATCACCGCGGCCTTCGCCTGGTCGCAGACGATGGTGCAGACGCCCGAGGGCCCGCAGCTTGCGCCGGGCGCGATGATCTACCTGCTCGGCGGCGGCATCGGCGGCTTCGTGCTCGCGATCGTGACGTCGTTCAAGAAGGAATGGTCGCCCGTGCTGGCGCCGGCCTACGCGCTGGTGGAAGGCCTGTTCCTCGGCGCCATTTCGGCCATCTTCGAGAACATGTACCCCGGTATCGTCATGCAGGCGGTGATGCTGACCTTCGGCACCCTCTTTGCACTGCTGTTCGCGTACCGCTCCGGCCTGATCAAGGCCACCGAGAACTTCAAGCTCGGCGTGGTTGCGGCGACCGGCGGCATCTTCCTGATCTACCTGGCCTCGTTCGTGCTGCGCATGTTCGACATCACCATTCCCTACATCCATGAGTCGGGCATCATCGGCATCGGCTTCAGCCTCTTCGTGGTGGTGATCGCCGCGCTCAACCTGGTGCTCGATTTCGACTTCATCGAAAGCGGCGTCGAAGCCGGCGCACCCAAGTACATGGAATGGTTCGGCGCCTTCGGCCTGATGGTCACGCTGGTCTGGCTGTACGTCGAATTCCTCCGCCTGCTCGCCAAACTGCGCGACTGATTTTTCGCAGCATCGCGATACGACAAGGGCGCCCTCGGGCGCCCTTGTGCTTTCCGGCTTCCGCAAGCGCGAACGCGTGCGAGCACTGCATCGACGAGGAGGTTCAGTTGCTCCGACGACGGCCCGAGAACAGCATGAAACCGATGGCCGAGATCGCCAGGAGCCAGCAGTAGTACACGCTGCCGGCCAGGGACAGGGGCGACACCGCCGCGAGCGAAGCCGCGAGCAGGATCTGCGCGCCATACGGCAACACGCCCTGGACGACGCAGGCGAAGATGTCGAGCACGCTCGCAGCGCGGCGCGGACTGACGCCATGCCGCTGCGCGATGTCGCGCGCCAGGTCACCCGTGACGAGGATCGCCACCGTGTTGTTCGCGGTCAGCGCATCCGTGCCCGCCGCAAGCGCGGCCAGGCTCATTTCGCCGGACCGCCGACCGGCATGGCCGCGGGCGAAACGCGCGATCACGCCTGCCAGCCAGGCCAGGCCACCACTCGCCTTCATCAGCGCCGCGAGTCCGCCGATCAGGATCGACAGCAGCGTGATTTCGACCATGCTCTCGAAGCCGGCATAGATGTCGCCGGCAAAACCCGGGAGGTCATAGCCCCCCGTCAGCGCCAGCCCGAACAGACCGGATACGATCAGGCCGATGCCCAGCACGAGCACCACGTCCAGGCCCGCGACCGCCAGCACGAGTACCAGCAGGTAGGGAGCGACGAGCCAGGGCGACACGCTGTCGGGCGTCTGGACCGGCGCCCCCTCGCCCATCCAGGCCAGAAGCAGGACGGTTGCGGCTGCGGCAGGCAGGGCGATCCTGATGTTCTCGCGGAACTTGTCGCGCATCTCTGCGCCCTGGCTGCGGGTTGCTGCAATGGTGGTATCGGAGATGATCGAGAGGTTGTCGCCGAACATCGCACCGCCGATCACGGCACCGAGGATCGACACGCGATCGATCCCGGAAGCGTCAGCGACGCCCAGGGCGATCGGCACGACTGCGGCCAGCGTTCCCATCGAGGTGCCGATCGACAGGGACACGAAGCCCGCGACGAGGAAGAGACCGGGCAGGATCAGGCTGGCCGGCAAGGCTCCGAGGCCCAGGGCGACCACGGCATCGACGGCGCCGATCGCCTTGGACACCGATGCGAAGGCACCCGCCAGCAGGAAGATCAGGCACATGAGCATGACGTTGCTCTCGCCCATGCCGGCCAGCAGCGTCCGCTGGGCGGGAACACCCCGGCGACGCGCCAGCCACAAGCCCAAAGCCAGCGCTGGCAGGATGGCGACCGGTGCTCGCAGCTGATAGAAGCCCATCTGGTCGCCATGGGCGGTGTAGTAGAGGCCGGCGCCGAAGAACAGCGCCAGGAACAACAGCAGCGGGGCCAACGCCAGGGCACTGGGGCGCGGGGACAAGGCCACGCCAGCGACCTCGGCGTGGCCGGCGGGCTGCGCCGAATTATTCATCTCTTCATCCGCATGAAAGAAAACAGCAAGGAATTGTGCAGCGCAACACCCCGTGTGTCGAGCGATCATCTGGAACGCTGTGACGCCAGCCCCGCCCCGAACGACAACGGGGCGCCGAAGCGCCCCGTGTGCATGGATCGACGGGACCCGCAGGTCCGGCTTCCGATCAGAGCCTGCTGGCGATCGCCTTGGCGAACGACATCGTGTTGCCCTCGCCGCCCAGGTCCGGCGTCAGCGAATCCTTCGCCTCGAGCGTGGCGACGATGGCGTGACGCAGACGGGTCGCATTCTCGGGCTGGCCGATGTGATCGAGCATCTGTCCCACGGCGAGCAGCAGGGCGCAGGGGTTGGCAACGCCCTTGCCTGCGATGTCGGGGGCCGATCCGTGAACAGCTTCGAAGATCGCCGCTTCGGTGCCGATGTTGGCGCCGGGCGCCAGGCCCAGACCACCGACAAGACCGGCGCAGAGGTCGGAGATGATGTCGCCGAACAGGTTGGTGGTCACGATGATGTCGAACTGCTCGGGACGCATCACCAGCTGCATGCAGGTGTTGTCCACGATCATCTCGTTGCACTGGATGTCCGGGTATTCCGCTGCGACGACGCGGGCCGTGCGCAGGAACAGGCCCGAGGTCGACTTCAGGATGTTGGCCTTGTGGACCACGGTGACCTTCTTGCGGCCGGTCTTGCGGGCCAGCTCGAAGGCATAGCGCACGATGCGCTCGGAGCCGCGACGGGTGATCTTCTGGGTGAGCATCGCGGTCTCGCCGTCTTCCGACAGCGACTGACCTTCACCGATGTAGGCGCCTTCGGTGTTTTCGCGGACCGTGATCAGGTCCACGCCCGAGGGGAAACGCGACTTGGTGTTCGGGAACGACTTCGCCGGGCGCACGTTCGCGTACAGATCGAAGCGCTTGCGCAGTTCGACGTTGATCGAGCTGAAACCCTCGCCGACCGGCGTGGTCAGCGGGCTCTTCAGCGCGATGCGATTCCGGCGGATCGAGTCGAGGGTGGACTGCGGCAGCAGCTCGCCATGCTTCTCGAGGGCGACCATGCCGGCATCGGCTTCCTCGTACTGCAGGCCGGCGTTCATGGCGTCGAGCACGAACAGGGCGGCCTCCATGATCTCGGGGCCGATGCCATCGCCACGGATGACGGTAATCGTTTGGGTCATTGTCGGTTCCAGTCAGACCTGCGCGGTCGGTTCCGGCAGGCGGGCCCGGCGCTGCGCGCGGGGCCTCGATCGTCGAGGGTTGCGGGATTGCATGCGGGTGCGGCGCGGGCGGCGAAACCGGCACCTACAACCGGCGAATTATGCCTCAACGGCGCCGATCATGCTTGATCGGCATACCTACATGCGCCCCGACGATGGTCGTAGGCGCACCTGACCATCGACGCCCAGCTCAGTCGTGATCGTGGGCCGGGGCCGCAGCCGCTTCGCCCTGCTCCAGCCGGTCGAGGAAATCGACCGCGCGACGGAGGTGCGGGATCACGATGGAACCGCCGACCACCAGGCCGACGGAGAATGTCTCGAACATCTCGTCGCGGGTCACGCCCGCTTCCTTGCACTGGGCAACGTGATAGCTGATGCAGTCGTCGCAGCGCAGCACCATCGAGGCGACCAGGCCGAGCAGCTCCTTGGTCTTCACGTCGAGGGCACCGGCCTGGTAGGTCTGCGTATCCAGCGCGAAGAACCGGCGGACCACCTGGTTGGGTTCGGCGAGGATGCGTTCGTTCATCCGCTTGCGGAACGCAGTGAACTCGGCGACGCGATCCTTCTCGTCCTGCGGGCCGCTCATGCGCCTTCCCCGGACAGCAGCGGCTCGAACTTGCCGGCCCTGTGCAGGGCCATCATGTCGTCGAAGCCGCCGACATGGACATCGCCGACGAAGATCTGCGGGACACTGGTGCGGTTGGCGAGGGCCACCATCCGCTCGCGCTCGGCCGGATCGGTGTCGATCCGGACCTCGTTCCAGCTCAGTCCCTTGCTCTTGAGGAAGTTCTTGGCAGCCACGCAGTACGGGCAGACCAGGGTGGTGTACAGGGTGATCGGGGGATGCGATGCACCACCGGGGATCTCGTTCAAGGCCGTCTCCTGTGTCCGCGCGGTCGCGGTTGACTCTGTCGGGACAGGGATGATGGGGCGAGCCCGGAGGGTTTTCCAGACTGGATTTGGCCCAAAAGCGGCAACACTGCGATGCAGGGAACGACCGCGGCCGGTCGTTGTCTGTTACCTGCGCCCTGTCTTAACAGCGCATTCACGCCGTCGCAGCGCCCAGACGGCATCCTGTGCCACACGTCTCGACACGCCCCGGATCTGCCCATGCGCCTGATGGCCGCCATCGCCGCCCTCACCTGTCTGCTCGCCACTGCGGTCAGCCCGGCCCAGGACTCACGTCTTCCCGACATCGGATCGTCGGCCAACGAGGTGCTCAATCCGGCGAAGCAGGCCGAATACGGCAGCATGCTGCTGAGCCAGCTCCGTCACTACGATTACGTGCTGGACGATCCGCTCATCGATGGCTGGCTGCAGTCGGTGGGGCATCGATTGGCCGCCGCGAGCGATCGACCCGATCACCCGTTCGTGTTCTTCATGCTGAAGGAACGCCAGTTCAACGCGTTCGCGACGCTGGGCGGCTACATCGGTACCAATTCCGGCCTGGTCCTGGTTGCCGAGAGCGAGGACGAAGTGGCCGGCGTGCTCGCCCATGAAGTGGCGCATGTCACCCAGACGCACGTGCTGCGCGGCGCGGAACGCGCCCAGAAGGACAGCATCCCGATCCTGCTGGCCATGCTCGGTGCGATCGCCGTTGCGCAGGCCGCAGGCGGCAGTTCCGCGGACGATGCATCGCTCGCAGCGGTGTCCTCGCTGCAGGGCCTCATGATGCAGCGCCAGATCGACTACACCCGTTCCAACGAATCCGAAGCCGACCGCCTCGGCATCCAGACCCTGGTTCGCGCGGGCTATGACCCCAATGCGATGACCGCGATGTTCGGCCGGATGCAGACCCTGTCCCGGGTCAACCAGGGCGGTGATCGCGAGCGCACGCCCGACTACCTGCGCTCGCACCCGGTGACGACCACGCGCATCAGCGAGGCACGCAGCCGCGCCGCCGAACTGTCGAAGCGGGCGCCCGACCTGGTGCCCGGCAGTGCGGTCACCAGCGAAAGCCCGCTCATCCCCGCATCGCTGCGCGTGCAGGGCGGCCAGCGCAAGGTCGACAGTCCGCATTTCGGCTGGGCGCGCGAACGCATCCGCGTGTTCAGCGCGAACACCCCCGTCGAAGCCATCCGCGAGTACGAGCGGATGCGGCAGGCGCGCCCCTTGACCGAGGCGCAGCGTTACGGCCTTGCCATCGCGCGCGCGCGGAACGGCGAGTACGCGGCCTCGGCGCGCGAACTGGCGCCGTTGCTGGAGGCGCATCCGGATGACGCCTGGATCGTCATCGGCCTCGCGGAGGCGGAAGCACGCAATGGCCAGGTCGCCGCCGCCGACAAGCGCCTGGAGGGCCTGCTGTCGCGCATGCCGGGCCACCGCGCGGTTTCCCTGAGCTATGCGCGGCTGCTGGCCGAACGCAACGACCCGGAGGCCGGCCGACGCGCCCAGGCCGTGCTGCGCCCGCTGTCGGTCAGCGCCAAGGACGATCCTATCTTCCAGCAGACTTTCGCCCGTGCCAGCGAAGTGGCTGGCGACCCCATCCGCGCCGGTGAAGCCCACGCCGAGGCCGAGTACATCAACGGTCGCCCGGAGCGCGCGCTGGTCCAGCTCAATACCCTGCTCAAGCGCGAGGACATGGACTACTACGCCCGCGCCCGGATCGAGGCGCGCATCGCCTCGATCACCCCGCGCGTCCTGGAGCTGCGGCGCCAGGGCGTGCGCGACGAGGAGTTGCGACGCTGACAACCCGGCAGGCAGCCCCCCCAGCGCCCCTTCCTGCCGATAGCGTGCGCCGCTGTCCGCCCGGCGGAAACCGCTTGTGTCAGCGTCACGGATCGGTCACAAAAATGTCGTCTACTGTGGACCATTCCCCCAGCACACGCGGCAGACCGGACAACAGCCCCATGCAGAAGCGCATCCTGATCGTCGACGACGAACCCGCGATCCGCGACATGGTCGCCTTCGCCTTGCGCAAGGGCGAGTACGAGCCGGTGCACGCCGGCGATTCGCGGGAGGCCCAGGCGGCCATCGCCGAGCGCGTGCCGGACATGATCCTGCTCGACTGGATGCTCCCCGGCACCAGCGGCCTGGAACTGGCCCGCCGCTGGCGCCGCGACACCCTCACCCGCGACATCCCGATCATCATGCTGACCGCGCGCGGCGAGGAGAACGATCGCGTCGGCGGACTGGAAGCTGGCGTCGACGACTACGTGGTCAAGCCATTCTCCGCCCGCGAACTGCTGGCGCGCATCCGTGCCGTGCTGCGCCGCTCGCGTGAAGACGACGAAGACGGCAGCGTGCAGATCGGCGGCCTGCGCATCGACGGCGCCTCGCATCGCGTATTCGCTGGCGACGCCCAGGTGCACATCGGTCCGACCGAATACCGCCTGCTGCATTTCTTCATGACCCACGCCGAGCGCGTGTACACGCGCAACCAGCTGCTCGATCACGTCTGGGGCGGCAATACCTACGTCGAGGAACGCACGGTCGACGTGCACATCCGCCGCCTGCGCCGCGCTCTCGAACCGGTGCAGCTCGAAGGCATGGTGCAGACCGTGCGCGGCGCCGGCTACCGCTTCTCCGCGACGCTCTGAGCGCGTCCCGCGTCGCTGCCCGGCGGCGCGGTCCATCCCACGACGCGGCGACGCGATTGCCATAGACTGGACCGATGACTTCCATCGCGCGCTCCGCATGGTTCAAGACGCTGGGACAGCTGGTGCTGATCCTGGCAGGCGCGGTCGCGCTGGGCTTCGCCATCGACCACGTCTGGCTGGTGGTCACCGTCGCCGCGCTCGGCGTCGTGGCATGGCACTACTGGAAACTCCGCAACGTGCTGCTGCGCCTGACCGCGCGCCAGCGCGCGACGCCGCCCGAAGGCGACGGCGTCTGGAACGAACTCGATCGCCTGCTGCACCGCAGCCAATCCGAGATGCGTGCACGCAAGCGCCGTCTGGTCGACATGCTGCGCGCCTATCGCGCCGCCACCGCAGCGCTGCCCGACGCGATCGTCGTGGTCGAGCGCAACAGCCAGCGCATCCAGTGGTTCAACGAGGCCGCGCATCGACTGCTCGGCCTCCAGTATCCCCGCGACATCGGCGCCGCACTCAGCGATCGCCTGCAGCCGCTGCCGGTCGCGCAATGGCTGGCCGCGGGCCGGCACGCGGAACCGCTGCTCGACGTGCCGTCGCCGGTCCAGCCCGACATGCACCTCAGCCTGCGCCTGATCCCCTACTCCGACGAGCTGTGGCTGCTGGTCGCGCGAGACGTCAGCAAGCTGATGCGCCTGGAACAGATGCGTCGCGACTTCGTCGCCAACGTCTCGCACGAACTGCGCACGCCGCTGACCGTGGTCCACGGCTACCTGGACATGCTCGATCCGGCCGAGCAGCCCGACTGGGCGCCGATGCTGACCGAGATGCAGCGCCAGTCGCAGCGCATGACCCAGCTGGTCGAAGACCTGCTGACGCTTTCCCGCCTGGAGGCGCAGGAGGAACTGCCCGAGGACACCGTGTCGATGGCGTCGATGCTGGCCACGCTCAAGCGCGAGGCCGACGCCCTCAGCCAGCAGCGCCACGAGATCACGGTCGAGGACGCGGCCGGCGTCGACCTGATGGGATCGACCAAGGAATTGCACAGCGCGTTCTCGAACCTGGTCAGCAACGCCATCCGCTACACCCCTGCCGGCGGCAGGATCCGCATCCGCTTCCTGCCGGAAGGCGATGGCGGGGTCAGCCTGGCGGTCGAAGACACCGGCTACGGCATTCCCGCCGCGCACCTGCCGCGCATCACCGAGCGCTTCTACCGTGTGTCGACGAGTCGCTCGCGCGAAAGCGGCGGCACCGGCCTTGGCCTGTCGATCGTCAAGCACGTGCTGAACCTCCACCAGGCACGGCTCGAGATCGAAAGCGAAGTGGGGCGCGGCAGCCGGTTCGCCTGCCGGTTCGGCCGCGAGCGCGTCAGGCCGCGCGATTACGAACCGTTTGCAGACGGTTACGCTGAAGACAGTCACGCAGAAGACGATCACGCATGAGCCCACGCCCTTCCGCACGCACCGCCCCGGCCGCCGAATTCCCGCAGGACGACGATCCGCTGCGCGACCCGTCGCTGTACCTCAACCGTGAACTCTCGCAGCTGGATTTCAACTTCCGCGTGCTGGAGCGGGCGCAGGACGCGACCGTGCCGCTGCTGGAGCGCCTGCGCTACCTGTGCATCTCCTGCACCAACCTCGACGAATTCTTCGAGATCCGCGCCGCGACCGTGCGCCAGTCCCTGGATTTCGGCATGCCGCCGGCCGCCGACGGCATTCCGCACACCACCCTGCTCAAGCGCATCCACGAGCGCGCCGCGGACCTGGTCGACGCGCAGTACCGCTGCTGGAACGAAGTGCTGCGCCCGGCCCTCAGCGACGCCGGCGTCCGCGTGCTGCATCGCCAGCACTGGACCGCGCGGCAGACGCGCTGGCTGCGCGCCTACTTCCGCGACGAGATCCTGCCGGTGCTGTCGCCGCTGGGGCTGGATCCGGCGCATCCGTTCCCGAAGATCCTCAACAAGTCGCTGAACATAGTCGTCGTGCTCAAGGGCAAGGACGCGTTCGGACGCGCCGGACACCTGGCCGTGGTGCGCGCGCCGCGCTCGCTGCCGCGCATCATCCAGCTGCCCGAGAAGGTCTCCGGCGGCGAACACGATTTCGTGTTCCTCTCGGCGGTGCTGTCGGCCTTCGTCGACGAACTGTTCCCGGGCATGGAGGTCAAGGGTGCGTACCAGTTCCGCGTGACCCGCAACTCCGAACTGATCGTCGACGAAGAGGAAGTCGAGAACCTCGCGCTGGCGCTGCGCGACGAACTGGCCGGGCGCGGCTACCTGCGCGCGATGCGCCTGGAGATCGCCTCCGACTGCCCCAAGCCGATCGTGCACACGCTGCTGCAGAACTTCGACCTCACCGAGAACGCGGTCTACCGCATCAACGGCCCGGTCAATCTGAACCGCGCAGCGCAGATCTACGACATGGTGCAGCGGCCCGAACTGAAGTTCCCGCCTTACCAGCCGCGCCTGCTGAAGGACATGGACAGCATCTTCGAGCGCGCCGCGAGCGGCGACATCCTGATGCACCATCCCTTCGACGCGTTCACGCCGGTGCTGGAGCTGATCAAGCAGGCCGCCGAAGACCCGAACGTGCTTGCGATCAAGCAGACGCTGTATCGCGCCGGCAAGGATTCGCCGATCGTCGAGCATCTCATCCAGGCCGCGCGCAACGGCAAGGACGTGACCGTGGTGATCGAGCTGCGCGCACGCTTCGACGAGGAAGCGAACCTGCGCCTGGCCGATCGCCTGCAGGAAGCCGGCGTGCAGGTGGTCTACGGCGTGGTCGGCTACAAGACCCACGCCAAGATGCTGTTGATCGTGCGCCGCGAGGGCAAGAAACTCGTGCGCTACACGCACCTGGGCACCGGCAACTACCACGCCGGCACCTCGCGCGCCTACACCGACTTCGGCCTGATCACCGCAGACCCGGACATCGGCAGCGACGTGCACCAGATCTTCCAGCAGATTTCCGGCCTGGCCCCCGCGATCAAGCTCAAGCGCATCCTGCAATCGCCGTTCACGCTGCACGCGGGCGTGCTCAAGCGCATCGAGCGCGAGGCCAGGCTTGCGCAGTCCGGCCGCCCCGGACGCATCGTCGCGAAGATGAATGCGCTCAACGAGCCCCAGGTGATCCGCGCGCTGTATCGCGCGTCGCAGGCCGGCGTGAGCATCGACCTCATCGTGCGCGGCGCATGCACGCTGCGCCCCGGGATGCCCGGCGTGTCGGACAACATCCGCGTGCGCTCCATCGTCGGCCGATTCCTCGAGCACAGCCGCGTCTGGTGGTTCGGCAATGACGGCGAGCCCGAACTCTACTGTTCCAGCGCCGACTGGCTGGAGCGCAACCTGCTGCGCCGCGTCGAAGTGGGCTTTCCGATCGTGGCGCCCGACCTGGCCGCGCGCGTCAAGGAAGAGTCCCTGGACAACTACCTGCTCGACAACCTCAACGCCTGGGAGCTCCAGGCCGATGGCAGCTATCGTCACCTGCATCCCGTAGGCGACGCCATGCCGCACTCGGCCCAGGCGATGCTGCTGGCACGGATCTGTGGCTGATCGGCCCGCTGGCCACGCGTCAATCGGCACGGGGCCAGCAGGTGCGTTAAGACTTTGGTCCAAGCGCATCGCCGCCGACGATGCAAGTCGTTCCGTTCGGCGGTCCGTGTTGGTAGGCTTCGCGGCATTCGCCGGCGCATGTCGGCGGGCATCACCCGCACGCCCCCCTCCGTTCCGCAGGTCAGCCGCTTGAACCGATCCGCTTCCCCCGGTCGCGCGCCCGCCGCCCCCCTGCAGGACGGCGACGCGCTCGCGGCCATCGACCTCGGTTCGAACAGCTTCCACATGGTCGTGGCGCGCACCGTGCTCGGCCAGTTGCGCATCATCGATCGCCTGCGCGAAACCGTGCGCCTCGCCGACGGCCTCGATGGCAAGGGCGGGTTGACCCTCGAAGCGCGCCAGCGCGCGCTGGATTGCCTCTCGCGTTTCGGCCAGCGCATCCGCGACCTGCCCTCGTACCGCGTCCGCGCCATCGCAACGAACACCGTGCGCGCGCTGCGCGAACCACAGGTGTTCCTGTCCGATGCCGAGGACGCACTAGGCCACGGCATCGAAGTCGTATCCGGTCGTGAAGAAGCGCGCCTGATCTACCTCGGCGTCGCGCATGCGCAGCCGCCAAAGCCGCAGCAGCGCCGGCTGGTCATCGACATCGGCGGCGGTTCGACCGAATGCATCATCGGCTCCGGCTTCGACACCATCGAACGCGAAAGCCTGCAGGTGGGCTGCGTCGCCAGCACGCGTCGCTTCTTCCAGAACGGCAAGTTGACGAAGAAACGCTGGAAGGAAGCCTTGACCGAAGTCGAAGCCGAATTCCAGCAGTTCGCGGGCCTGTACCGCACGCTGGGCTGGCAGGAAGCGATCGGTTCGTCCGGCACCAACAAGGCCATCGGCGAAATCTGCGCTGCAATGAAGCTCACGAAAGGCGCCGTCACCGCCGAGGCGCTGCCCGTCGTGCGCGAGCGATTGCTGTCCGCCGACCGCATCGAGGACATCGACCTGCCGGGGCTGTCCGACGACCGCAAGCCGATCATCGCTGGCGGCATCCTCGTGCTGGAGGCTGCATTCGAGACCCTCGGCCTCAAGCGCATGCTGGTCAGCAAGGCAGCGATGCGCGAAGGCGTGCTCTACGACATGCTCGGCCGCGGCGGCGTGGACGATCCGCGCGACACCTCGATCGACGCATTGATGCACCGCTACGGCGTCGACCACGCCCAGGCCGCACGCGTGGAAGTGACCGCGATGCGCCTGTTCGACCAGGTCGCCGAGCGCTGGAGCCTCAACGACGACGACCGCCGCATGCTGGTCTGGGCCGCGCGCGTGCACGAGCTGGGCCTGGCCATCGCGCACAGCCAGTACCACGTGCATGGCGCCTATCTGCTCGAACATTCCGACATCGCGGGCTTCTCGCGCCAGGAACAGCTGTTCCTGGCGGCACTGGTGCGCAACCATCGCCGCAATATTTCCAACAAGTCGCTGGAAGTGCTTCCGGATCGCCTGCTCTCACCGGCACGACGCTGCGCAGCCCTGCTGCGGGTGTCGGTCCTGCTGCACCGCTCGCATGAAGCCGGCGCGATCCCCACGCTGGAAGCGCGTGCGGGCAGCAACAGCCTGACGCTGTCGCTGTCGAAGCCCTGGCTGCAGGACCGTCCCCTGCTCTGCTCCGACCTGGAGCACGAACGCGAAGACATCGTCGGGCTGGCCATCGAACTGCGCCTCGACCCCTGACCGGGCGCCAACGCCCAAACCACCCGTGGCCGCGTCATCCCGCTGTCACCGCGGCGCCACGACGGATTCATCGCCCGCATCCAGACTCTCCCAAACGAGAGGAAGCGGATGCGCTACGCGATCATCACCGAGACCTACCCGCCGGAAGTCAACGGCGTCGCCCTCACCGTGCAGAGCCTGGAACAGGGGCTCCGCGATCGCGGACACGAGGTGACGCTGTTCCGTCCGAAACAGTCCCGCGACAGCGCAGCCGCCCCTCACGAACACCTGCTCCCCGGCCTGCCGATCCCGCGTTACCCAGGTCTGCGATTCGGACTGCCGGCGACGGGCACGCTGGTTCGCCAATGGAAGGCGCATCGCCCGGATGCGATTTACGTGGCCACGGAAGGGCCATTGGGCTGGTCGGCACTGCGCGCGGCACGGACGCTGCGCGTACCTGCGGCAACGGGATTCCACACCCGTTTCGACCACTACATGCGCGACTACGGCGTGCCGGTCCTGCAACCCGTGGCGCTGCGCTGGATGCGCCATTTCCACAACAGCGCGCAGGCCACGCTGGTGCCGACCGAGGAACTGCGCGCGTCGCTCGACGACATGGGATTTCGCGACGTGGTCCGCTTGCCGCGCGCGGTGGACACCGACCTGTTCCATCCTGCCCGCCGCGATGACGCGCTGCGTGCCAGCTGGGGCCTGCGTCCGGAAGCGCTGGCAGTGATCCACCTCGGCCGCATCGCGCCGGAAAAGAACCTCGCGCTTGCGGTGCGCGCGTTCCGCGAGATCCAGAAGCAGCAGCCCGACGCACGCTTCGTCTGGGTCGGAGACGGCCCGTCGCGCGAGCAGCTCGCACGGGAGAACCCGGACTTCGTGTTCTGCGGCATCCAGCGCGGCGACATCCTGGCCCGACATTTCGCAAGCGCGGACCTGTTCCTGTTTCCCAGCCGCACCGAAACGTACGGCAACGTGACGCTCGAAGCGCTCGCCAGCGGCGTTCCCACGGTCGCCTTCGATTCCGGCGCCGCACGCGAATACCTGAGCGATGGCCAGCATGGCGCGGCCGTGCGCGATGGCCGCGATGGCCGCGATGGCGACGATGCCTTCGTGCGCGCGGCGATGCATGTCGCCGGCGATGCACGGCTGTTGGCGGCCATGCGCATCGCCGCGCGCGAAGCGGTCGCTGGACTGCGGCCGGGCCAGGTCGCCGCCGATTTCGACACGATCCTGCTACGACTCGCCCAATCGAGGAGCGCACATGAACACGCCATTGCTGCGTCAACGACTGCGCACGAATGAAGCCCTGTGGTGCCTGCGCGCGAATGCGCTGTGCGGCCACCGCCTGATCCGCCGCTTCTTCGCCATCGTCAGCCGCCTCGGGGACGGCGTGTTCTGGTACGCGTTGATGGGCGCGCTTGCGCTCTTCGGCGGCCGTGTCGGCCAGACCGCCGCGCTGCACATGGCGGCGATCAGTCTGGTCTCGCTGCTGCTCTACAAGGGCCTGAAACGCTGGACGCGACGCCCGCGTCCCTGCGCATCCGACCTGCGCATCCGCGCCTGGGTCGCGCCACTGGACGAGTTCAGCTTCCCGTCCGGCCACACGCTGCACGCGGTCGGCTTCACCATCGTCGCCCTCGCCTACGTGCCGGCACTGGCCTGGCTGCTGATACCCTTCGCCGCCAGCGTGGCGGCCTCGCGCGTCGTGCTCGGCCTGCACTATCCCAGCGACGTGCTCGCGGCCACCGGCATCGGCAGCGCACTGGCGCTGGGCTCGTTCTGGGTGCGTGATTCGATGCTGGTGCTGGCCCTGTAACCTGCTCTACGGGAGCGTTTCGACTTTCGCGCGCAGCAGGTTCGGCACCAACTGCCCTGGCCAGTCTCGATCGTTCGCGACCTGCGCTCCCGCACGACTGTCGGCCAGCACGGCGACATCGATGTCGGCATACGCCCAACCCGTGGGCGCATCCGTCACCGACACGATGCCATCGGCGGGGAAACCGGCATCCATCGGCGCGTAGACCGTCGCTTCGCCGGTATTGACATCCAGCGCCGGGCTCCAGGCCGCATCGCCCGTCGTCACCGCCTGCGCGACGAAACAGCGGTTCTCCAGCGCGCGCGCAAGGCAGCCCACGCGCACGCGGGTCGCGCCCGCATTGGTATCGGTGCAACTCGGCACCAGCAACAGTCTCGCGCCGGCCTCGCACTGGGCGCGCACCGGCAACGGGAATTCGATGTCGTAGCAGACGGAAATGCCTGCACGCAGGCCGTCGATCTCGAACACCTTCAGCGTGTCGCCGCCTTCGATCACGCCGGTCTTCTTTTCGAACCCGGTGAGCTGCAGCTTGTCCTGCCAGCGGTGCGCGCCATCGGGCGCGAACAGATCCGCGCGATTGCGATATCGCCCCTGGCCCGTGTCGAGCAGGAAGGTGCCGGCGACCACATGCAGTTCCAGCTCATTCGCGAGTCGCGAGAACAGCACGATCCAGTCGGCGCGATATCGCTGGATCGCGGCTAGCGACATATGCAGATCGCCGCGCACTGGTGCTTCGAACGTGGCGCCGAGTTCCAGCGCAAGATATTCCGGCAGGACCGCGACGCGCGCACCGGCATCCGATGCCTCGCGGAGCCAGCGTGCCTGCTTGTCCGCGAACGCGGCGAAATCTGCGGGCGCGTCGATGGGATATTTCGCGACGGCGATCTTCATGCTTCTCCTCGATCGAGCCTGCGCGTCCAGAACGTCAGCGCATGTTCGATTTCGCCGTGGCCGATCTCGCTCCAGCGCAGGCGCATCGTCATGCCCGGTTGCCGCGCGTAGCCGCGTCCGGTCCAGAACACATCATTGTCGCGATGCGCGGCGGGACGACGCGGATCGGCGGGATCGCGGTCCACCGCGCAGAACGCGGTCAGATCGAAGCGCCCGATCGCGCGCGCATGGGCTTCGCGATGGTCGAAGAAGGCATGGCCGATACCGGCGCCGCGATACGTCGGCAGCAGCACCGATTCTCCGAAATAGAACACGCGCGCGGCATCGATGCCGGCGGCGTCGAACGGTGCGCGGAATTCAGCGCTGTCGTCGGCCAGCGGCAGGCCGGTGGAAGCACCGACCACCTCGTCGCCATCGAATGCCAGGACGAACATGCTGTCGGCCGAGGCCGCATAGGCCTCGAGGTATTCGCGTTCGTAGGCGATGTCGCCGTCGTACAGATAGGGCCAGTCATGGAACACGGCGATGCGCAGCGCCGCAACGGCATCGAGGTGTGGCCGCACGCCGGGGCCGGTGAAACGTTCGATTCGAATCGATGGACTCATGCCGCGATTCTATCCCCACCAGTCAATCACCGCCGGCCTATCACCGCCGGCACTCCATGAAAAAGGCCGCGACTCCAGGGAGTCGCGGCCTGCCCCGGTAACCGGGAATCGGGTCAGCGGGATACCTCTTGGACTGGAATTATTCCTTCGGCATCGGCGGTGGCGTGCTTGAACTCGCACTCATGCTCGTGCCCAGGCTGTACCAGTCGACCCGGCGGGTCACGACCATGATGGCGGCGAGGATCAGGAACAGCAGGCCCGCACCCATCACCATCGCGTTGTCCTCGGAAATCAGCAGGCCGTAGAGCACTGCGTACAGCAGCGAAATCATCATTGCGAAACCCAGGCCGCGCATCCACGAGCGCAGCACATGGCTGACGTAATAGGCCAGCAGACCGATGCAGGCGGCACTGGCGATCAGGTAGGCAATGCCGAAGTCGATGTGTTCCGACAGCGCGACCAGCAGCAGGAAGAAGATCGCCAGCGCCAGGCCGACCAGGCCGTACTGGATAGGGTGGATGCGCAGCTGCTTGATCAGCTCGAACATGAAGAAGCCGACGAAGGTGAGCAGCACGAACAGGATGCCGTACTTGCTCGCGCGATCCGCCTGGGAATAGATGTTCACAGGGTCGACCAGCGACACCGCCACCGCGTCCATGCCCAGGTCCGCCTCGCCACTCAGGCCGATGGCGCCGGCATTGGGCACGGTGCGGCCACCCAGGTACTGCGACTGTGCGTTGCTGGCCAGCGACGACACCTCCCAATCGGCCTTGAAGCCCTTGTCGCCGATCGACTTGTTGCGCGCGGTGAACGAACCACTGAACTGCGGGTGCTGCCAAGGCGAGGACAGGGTGACCTTGTTGGTCTGCGCCAGGGGCACGACTGCCAGGTGTTCCGTGCCTTCCAGAGCGAAAGCGAGGTCGGTCGAGAAGCGGAGCGCGTCGCCGGCCCGTGGCGTCGGCAGCATGGCGTGCAGGCCGGTGCCCTCGCGGCCCACGATCCCGCGACTGAGCTTCAGCTCGCGCTTGTCGACCATCAGCTTCGGCACGCCCGCGACACCGCGCACATCGGCGATGCCGAAGCTCAGCACCGGCTGACCGATTTTCCTCGGCAGTTCCGGGTTGGCATCGGCGGGAATGTTCACGTCGAACGTGGCCACGACCTTGCCCGCGACTTCGTAGCTGCGCACGTCATGCAGGCCGAGCGACTTGATGCGGGGCTCGATCGTGCCGTCCACCGTCATCGACGTCGGGAAGAACAGCCATTGCCCGGATTCGCCATCCTGCTTCACCTTGCGGATGACTTCGCCGTTCGCATTCTTTTCCTCGACCTCCACGGTGTTCGTGTACGGCACCATCAGCACCGGGCCGGACAGCGCCTGCGCGCCTGCGGTACCGCGCGCGACCGAGCGGACCGCTTCGTCGCGATAGAACTGCCGCTCCTGGATCACGCCGCGGATCATCAGGAGGGGAACGAGCAGCAGGATGGTCATGCCGACCATCATCAGGATCTTCAGCATCAGGCGCATGGCCGACTCCGGTGTTGTTGGACAACGAAAGTCTCGGCCGCCCGGGCGTCGCGGCGATGGTGCGTGCGTGAAGTCGGGGTGAAGCGCCGCGGATTTCCGCATTCGACGCGAATCCGCGAACATACCGGCACCACAAGCTTCGATGCCCGATTGCCGATGACACCTGCCACCCAGACGCGCCGCCCCCTGCGCACCACGTTCCTGCTGCTCGCCGGTGCCATCTTCGCTGCGCTGCTCGTCGCTGGAGGCATGGTCGGCTACACCTGGTGGCAGGCACGCAAGGCCGCAGAGGAAGCGATGGCGGCGGCCAATGCGCCAGTGGCGGCGCCGCCGCTCGAAGACACCTCCGTAGCCGAGGCGGACGCCGTCGCCGGAGCGGGGCTGCAACCGGAATATGCGGACTCGATCTTTGCCGGCGACGAGGCCTGGTTCGTGAAGGGTCCGGTCTTCGATCCTTCGGTGAAGGCCGAATGGGAGGCTCTGCCCGACCGCCTCGGGTCGTTCGACTACGGCACGCGGATCTTCTGCGTCGACTGTTCGCAAGCGCCCTTCGGCGAGGACAGCGAATTCTCCCCGATCCACGACCACAGTCCGCAGATGCTGGCCGATTTCGCGAGACAGCGCGGGCAAACCGAACCCGGCTTCGTGCGCTACATGAGCCTGGCCGCCGCGGGCAAGGTCGGCTTCCCCAGGCTCGCCGGCACCACCGGCGAGACCCTGCTCACGCGCGAACGCTTCATGGAAAGCTACGGCGCGATGTTCGACAACGAACTGCGCACGATCCCGTGGCATGCCAAGCGCGCGATCCTCGACTGGAACAATGCCCAGGAAGAAGACTGGACGTTCGCCGACCAGGGCAACATCGACCCGCGCGGCCTGGTCAGCCAGCATGACTTCAACCTGGACGGCATCGACGACGTGGCCGTGGTGATGCATTGCGAATCCTGCGCGGAGCATCGTGTGCTGCTTTTCGCGAGCCGCAAAGGCAAACCGGATTACGTGCTGCACCAGGAAAGCATCGAAGGCCGTGCGCTGCTCAAGGCGCTCTACCCCGATCCGGAAGAACGCTGGGAGCGCGAGATCTACATGGGTGGCCCCGAGAAGGTGTCGCCGCCGCAGGATCCGCTGCTGGTGACGCCGCAGGACGGCACGCCGTATGCACTGGTCTACGACCCGAAGTTCGACGCGATGCGACGCTACGAGCAGCAGTCGATCGGCGGTTCGGAAGGCAACGTGAAGACCAAGGATTCCGAGCGGATCGCGCAGGGCGAATAAGCCCGTCGGCCACGGCCCGGCCTGACCTGAAAACCGGTGTCAGGCCAGCGGCAGCCGCAAGGTCGCGACCGCGCCACCTTCGGCATGATTGACCAGCGTCGCGCGTCCGCCGTGCAGTTCCAGCGCCTCGGCGACGAAGCACAGGCCCAGGCCGCTGCTGCGGCTGGCGCCTTCGGGCCGGGCCAGCGAGTAGAAGCGCTCGAACACCCGATCGAGCGCGTAGTCGGGCACGCCGGGACCGTGATCGCGGATTTCGACGATCGCGTCATTGCCATCGCGGACAACGCGCACGCTGACTTCGCTGCCTGCCGGCGCGAAGTCCCCTGCGTTTTCCAGCAGGTTGACGATCGACTGCCGCAGCAGGAAGCCGTCGCCGGACACGATCGCTGCCGGCCCCTCTTCGACGATCGCAATGCGCAGGTCGCGCTGCGCGAAGCGCGTGGCGACGCGTTCGGCAGCATCGTCGACCGCCTCGCGCAGCACGATGCGCTGCGGCTGTTCGATGCGCTGCCGGTGTTCCACCGATGCCAGCGCCAGCAGCTTGTCGATCATCTCCGCCATGCGACCACTCTGCGCGCGAATGGTCGCGACGAAACGGGCGCGGTCGGCATCGGGCATCGGAAGCGCTTCTGCATCGCCATCCAGCAGTTCCGCACTGCCGCGAATCGCCGCCAACGGGCTCTTGAGCTCGTGGGTCAGCGCATGCACGTACTGCTCGACGTACTGCTTGCCTTCCAGCCTCGCGCGCATGGTCTCGAGCGCGCGTCCGAGGTCGCCGAACTCGCCCGCGCTGTCCGGCGGACTGGCGCGCTCGCCGGCGGTCACGGCGTCTGCATAGCGACGCAGGGCGCCGAGCTGGCGCGACAACCACCAGGCCGCGATCAAGCCGATCAGCAGCGCCGCGCCGAGCAGCACGCCGCCCCAGCGCAGGATCACGGACTGGCTCTGCGCGATGAACGGCGCGATGGTCTGGTTCGGCTTGGCCACGGTGAGCACGCCGATGATCCGTGAGCGTCCAGCCTCTCGCACCATGATCGGAGCGGCCACATGCATCACCGAACTGCTCTCGTCGTTCGGATCGGCGCGACTGGAGCGCGCCCCGTAGCGGCCGCGCAGGGTGAGATAGACATCGTTCCAGCGCGAATAGTCCTTGCCGACGTCCTGGCCGTCGGAATCGAACACCACGATTCCCTTCGCGTCGGTCACGTAGATGCGCGTGCTGAGCTTGCGCTTGCTGAATCCCCAGATCTCCGCGCCGATGTCGCGATCGGTCAGTTCGCGCACGTTGGCGGCGAAGGCGCCGTCGGCGATGCGCCCGGCCAGCAGGTCGTCGCGCGCCTGCGCAGCCAGCAGGTTGGCGGTGTCGACCAGGGTGTCTTCCATCGCCTGGCGCACGCCGGGTTTCACCTGCTGCAGGAACACCTTGCCCAGCAGCAGCGCCGCGAGCGCGACGATCACGAAATAGCCGAGCAGGATGCGCAGGCCGATCTTCATGCAATGGCCATCGTCGTTCAGGCCACGCCGACGTCGACCGAGTAACCCAGGCCGCGATGGGTGCGGATCGTGTCGTCGACCGAGTCGCCGACCTCGCGCAGCTTCGCGCGCAGCGTCTTGATATGGGTATCGACGGTGCGGTCGCCGCTGTCCAGCGCATCGGTCCAGACCCGGTCCATGAGCTGCGCACGCGACAGCACCGCGCCCGGGCGCTGCAGCAGCACTTCGAGCAGGCCGTACTCGTAGCGGGTCAGGTCCAGTGCCTGGCCGGAGAAGCGGATGCGCCGCCCCTCGCGATCGATCTCGAAGCGACCCAGCGCCTGCCAGTCGGCATTGCTCGCCTGCACGCGGCGACGCAGGCGGGCACGCACGCGGGCGACCAGTTCGCGTGGCGAGAAAGGCTTGACCACGTAGTCGTCCGCGCCCAGCTCCAGGCCGACGACGCGGTCGATCTCGCCATCGCGCGCGGTCAGGAAGATCACCGGCAGGTCGCTGAACGTGCGCAGCTGGCGGCAAACATCGAAACCCGTGATGTCCGGCAGCCCGACATCCAGCACCACCAGGTCGACCTTGCCGGTACGCACCCTCGGCACGACGTCGCCGCCCAGCAACACGTGTTCAGCCGCGAAACCTTCGCTGCGCAGCGCGTACAGCACGGTGTCGGCGATGGCGGTTTCGTCTTCGGCGACGAGGATGGTCTGGGCGTGAGGTACGGCCATGGGTGATCGGAACCGGGGATGCGGGAAGAGGGCAGAGACAGGAACACCCGCATTGTAGGCCGCATCCCGCGGGCGGTTGGTACCATGCCATCCAATGAACTACCGCCACGCCTTCCACGCCGGCAACCACGCCGACGTCCTCAAGCACGTCGCCCTGCTCGCGCTGTGCGACGCCCTGATCGCCAAGCCCGCGCCGCTGTTCGCGCTGGACACCCACGCCGGCGCCGGCCTCTACGCGCTGGCCAGCGAGGAAGCGGGGCGCACGGGCGAGGCCGAGGACGGCATCGGCCGCCTGCTCGCCGCGCAGAAGTCGGGATCGCTGGCCGAACCGGCCATCCGCCGCTATCTCGACGCCGTGGCCGCCTGCCGCGCCACGCACGGGCCGGATGCGTACCCCGGCTCCCCGTGGCTGCTGGCCCATGCCTTGCGCGAGCAGGACCGCATCGCCTGCTGCGAACTGCGCGACGAAGAGGCTGCGCTGCTCAAGCGCCACGTCGGGAGCGATCCGCGCATGGCCGTGCACGCCCGCGACGGTTACGCCGCGATGCGCGCCCTGCTGCCGCCGAAGATCGGCGCCGTGCGTTACGCGCGCGGACTGGTGCTGATCGACCCGCCCTACGAAGCCCAGCTTGTCGAGTTCGAAACCGCGCGCGCTGCACTGCGCGATGCCCTCGTCGTCTGGCCGCAGGCGACCTACGCGCTGTGGTATCCGATCAAGCGTCGCAGCGCCTTGAACCCCTTCTACCGTTCCGCCGCAACGCTCGAAGCGAAGTCGGTGCTCGCCTGCGAACTGCTGGTCCGTCCGGACGACTCGCCGCTGCGCATGAACGGGAGCGGCCTGCTGATCCTGAACGCGCCGTGGCAGTTCGATGCGACCATGCGCAGCGTCCTGGATGCGCTGAAGGACATGCTCGGCGAAGCCGGCGCGAGTGCGCGGCTGGAGTGGCTGAAAGCGCCGGCGTGAGAAGCACGACCGGTCGCCCGTAGAGCGGAGCTTGCTCCGCTCGGGCTTCTGCATGAAAAGCAGCGGAGCTTGCTCCGCTCTACGAAGAGCCGCAGTTCAACCCTCGCCCAGCTCACGCTGTTTCGCCTTCGTCAGCTTCGCCCGCACCAGTTCGTAACTGCGGCGCAGCAGGGGTTTCAATTCGGCGTCGCTCATCGCACCGGGCTCCGCAAGGCAGATCCACTTCGCGCGCGCCATGTAGGGCGCCGGCAGGATGCCTGGCCGGTCGGTGAGTTCGAGGAAACGATCGTCGTCGACCTTGAAGCTCAGGCGCCCGCTGCCGCCCTGGGCCGCTGGCGTCGCGTCGATGACGCAGAACATCTTGTCCGCGACCGAAAACACCAGGTCGCATCCCCATTTGATGTCTTCGGTGACGCCGGGCCAGGACCCGACGCACGCGCGCAGTTGCATGCTGTCCATGGCATCAGGATACCCCTGTCGACTGTGCGAAGATGCCCGGGTGAAGACTGGCGACCGCCTCCCGCCCTGGCACGAACACAAGCGGCTGCTCAACGGCCGCGAGGTGCTGATCCGCCCGATCCGTCCCGAGGACGCGGAGATGCTGCGCGCGGGCTTCGCCCTGCTCCATCCGGAAGAAATCCGCCAGCGCTTCCTGTACGCGATCAAGGAACTCACCCCGGAAACCGCCGCACGGCTGGCCCGGCCCGATCCGGAGACCGAGTTCGCGCTCGTCGCTGCAGAGCCCTATCCGCCCGGCGAGGCGCTGATCGGCGCGGTCGCCCGGGTCGCCATCGCGCCGGGCACGCGCGAGGCCGAGTTCGCGATCCTCGTCAGCCATTTCATCAGCGGCATGGGCCTGGGTCGGCACCTGATGCGCCGGCTCGTGCGCTGGGCCCGGCGCAAGGGACTCGACCGGCTGTATGGCGACGTGCTGGAACACAACACGGCCATGATCGCCCTGGCGCAATCGCTGGGCTTCCATCGCGAACACGCCGAGGACCCCGGGCTGGTCCGCGTGACCCTGGACCTGCGCGCTCAGGACACTGCGGCTCCCGCACGCAAACGTTCCTGACACGCGAGCCGCCTCGCAGGCGGTAAAATTCGCGGTTCATGAACGACACCACCTCCTGCCTCCGGCTGCTGCCCAAAGCCGGCCAGTCCCGCGCCTGGTGGCGCCTGCCCGCCAGTTCCAGCGCCCTCGCCTGGACCCTCGCTGGCGTTGCACGCGCACACGACGGCCCCCTGCTGGTCGTCGCCCGCGACAACCACGCTGCCCACCAGATCGAACACGACCTCCGCACGCTCATCGGCGACCTCGCCGCCGTGCCCGTCGTCCCCTTTCCGGATTGGGAAACCCTGCCCTACGACCAGTTCAGCCCGCACCCGGACATCGTGTCGCAGCGCCTCGCCGCCCTGCACCGCCTGCCCACGCTGAAGCGCGGCGTGGTGGTGGTGCCGGTGCAGACCCTGATGCAGCGCCTGGCGCCGCTGTCGCACATCGTCGGTGGCAGCTTCGACGTCGAAGTCGGGCGCAGGCTCGATCTCGATGCCGAGAAGCGACGCCTGGAAGGCGCGGGCTACCGCAACGTGCCGCAGGTGTTCGATCCGGGCGACTTCGCGGTACGCGGCGGCCTGCTCGACATCTACCCGATGGGCGCCGAAGAGCCCTATCGCATCGAGCTGCTGGACGACGAGATCGAGTCGATCCGCGCGTTCGACCCGGAAAGCCAGCGCTCGCTGGACAAGTACCAGTCGGTGCAGATGCTGCCGGGCCGCGAAGTGCCGCTGGAGGGGGACGCGCTGGAGCGTGCACTATCCGCGCTGCGCGATCGCTTCGACATCGACACCCGCCGCAGCGGCCTGTTCCAGGACCTGAAGGCCGGCATCGCGACCTCGGGCATCGAGTACTACCTGCCGCTGTTCTTCGAGAAGACCTCGACGCTCTTCGACTACATGCCCGCCAGCGCGATGCCCGTACTCGGCGACGGCGTGATGGAAGCGGCGGAACACTTCTGGCGCGGCACCGGCGAGCGCTACGAGCAGCGTCGACACGATATCGAACGCCCGCTGCTGCCACCGGCCGAGTTGTACCTGCCGCCCGACACGCTTCGCGAACGGCTGAACGAAGGTCGTCGCATCGAAGTCTGCGGCGAAAGCCACCCCCGACGCGAGGATGCCTTGTCGCTGGGCTCGCAGCCTGCGCCCGACCTGCCGCTGATGGCCAAGGACGCGGAACCGGCAGCCGCACTGAAATCCTTCCTCGGCGCCTATCCCGGCCGCGTGCTGATCGCTGCGGACTCCGCAGGTCGTCGCGAAGCGCTGATCGACATCCTGCAATCGGCCGATCTGCGCGCGCAGGTGTTGACGCGTTTCGAGGAGTTCGCCGCATCGGCCGAGCGCCTGTGCATCGTGGTCGCGCCGCTGGACAACGGCTTCGCCGTGGACGAGGCCACGCCGTGGACGGTGCTGACCGAGCGACAGCTGTTCCCCGAGCGCGCTTCGCAGCCGCGCCGACGCAAGCGCGCCGGCCGCGAGCCGGAAGCGATCATCCGCGACCTCGGCGAACTGAGCGAAGGCGCGCCGGTGGTGCACGAGGACCACGGCGTCGGCCGCTATCGCGGTCTCGTCACGCTGGAAGCCGGTGGCCAGACCGGCGAATACCTCGACATCGAATACGCCAAGGGCGACCGGCTGTATGTGCCGGTGACCCAGCTGCACCTGGTCAGCCGCTACTCCGGCGCGAATCCGGACACCGCGCCGCTGCATTCGCTGGGCGGCGAAGCTTGGGCGAAGGCGAAGAAGAAGGCCGCCGAGAAGGTCCGCGATGTCGCCGCCGAGCTGCTGGAGATCCAGGCCAAGCGCCATGCGCGCGCCGGACTTGCGCTGGACATCGACCGCACCACCTACGAGCCGTTCGCAGCGACTTTTCCGTTCGAGGAGACGCCGGACCAGCTCGCGGCGATCGAAGCGGTACTGCGCGACCTGTCCTCGTCGCGACCGATGGACCGCGTGGTCTGCGGCGACGTCGGTTTCGGCAAGACCGAAGTCGCGGTCCGCGCCGCGTTCGCCGCAGCGATTTCCGGCAAGCAGGTCGCCGTGCTGGTGCCGACGACCCTGCTGGCCGAGCAGCACTACCGGACGATGCGCGACCGCTTCGCCGACTGGCCGCTCAAGGTCGAAGTGCTGTCGCGCTTCAAGTCGACCAAGGAAATCAAGGCCGAGCTGGAGAAGGTCGCAGACGGGCGCATCGACGTGATCGTCGGCACGCATCGCCTGCTGCAGCCGGACGTGAAGTTCAAGGACCTCGGCCTGGTCATCGTGGACGAGGAGCAGCGCTTCGGCGTGCGCCAGAAGGAGGCGCTGAAGGCGCTGCGCGCCGACGTGCACCTGCTCACCCTGACCGCGACGCCCATCCCGCGCACCCTGAACATGGCGATGACCGGGTTGCGCGACCTGTCGATCATCGCCACGCCGCCGGCGCATCGCCTCGCGGTGCAGACCTTCGTTGTGCCGTGGGACGACGAGCAGCTGCGGGAAGCCTTCCAGCGCGAAATCGCGCGCGGCGGCCAGGTCTACTTCCTGCACAACGACGTGGAGAGCATCGGCCGCATGCAGCGCGAGCTGGAGGCGCTGGTACCCGACGCGCGCATCGGCATCGCCCATGGCCAGATGCCCGAGCGCGAACTGGAAAAGGTGATGCTGGACTTCCACAAGCAGCGCTTCAACGTGCTGCTGTGCTCGACGATCGTGGAATCGGGCATCGACATCCCGAATGCGAATACGATCATCATCAACCGCGCCGACAAGTTCGGCCTGGCGCAGCTGCACCAGTTGCGCGGCCGCGTCGGTCGCTCGCATCACCGGGCCTACGCCTATCTCGTCGTCCCTGATGGGCGCAGCATCACCGCCGACGCGAAGAAGCGCCTCGAAGCGATCGCCTCGATGGACGAACTCGGCGCCGGCTTCACGCTGTCGACCCACGACCTCGAGATCCGCGGCGCGGGCGAACTGCTGGGTGAAGACCAGAGCGGCCAGATGTCCGAGGTCGGTTTCTCGCTGTACACCGAGTTGCTCGAACGCGCCGTGCGCAGCATCAAGCAGGGCAAGCTGCCGGGTGTCGACCATTTGGGGCTGGATCTCGACGAGCAGCGCGGCGCCGTCGTCGAACTCAACGTCCCGACGCTGATTCCCGAAGATTACCTGCCAGACGTGCACACGCGCCTGACGCTGTACAAACGCATCAGCAGCGCGCGCGACGCGGATCGACTGCGCGAACTGCAGGTGGAGATGATCGACCGCTTCGGCCTGCTTCCCGATCCGGCGAAGCATCTGTTCGCGGTGTCCGAACTCAAGCTCGACGCCACGGCGCTGGGCGTGCGCAAACTGGACCTCGGCGCGACCGGCGGCCGCATTCAATTCGTCGAAAAGCCCAACGTCGATCCGATGTCGGTGATCCGCCTGATCCAGGGCCAGCCGAAGCACTACCGCATGGACGGCCCGGACAAGCTGAAGATCACGCTCGAACTGCCGGATGCGCCCACCCGTTTCCAGGCCGCGCGCGGACTGTTCACCGCCCTGAGACCGAACGCATGAATCGCTACGTCGTCACGATCGCATCACTGCTGCTCGCCTTCGCTTCGGGTTGTGCCTCGCAACCCGACGGCCGCACATCGACACTCGAAATCGGTGCAGCAGTGCCGGGTACGATCTTCGTGCTCGTCCGCCATGCCGAGAAGGCGACCGACGACCCGAAGGATCCGACCCTGAGCGAAGCAGGCATGGCGCGGGCGCAAGGACTTGCGCGATCCCTCGCGGATGCACGCGTGGTCGCCGCATATGCCACGAAGTATCGACGAACGCAGCTCACGGCGGCGCCGACGTCGATGTCGCACCATCTCGATGTGCAGACCTATGACGCCTCGCTGCCTGCTGCCGATTTCGCGCGGCAGCTTCGGGAGGCACATCGTGCTGGAACCGTACTGGTGGTCGGTCACAGCAACACGATCCCGGACCTCGCGGCAGCCCTGTGCGCCTGCGAAGTCGCGCCGATGGGCGACGACGAATTCGATCGCCGGATGTACGTGAGCGTTGCCGCCGACGGCACTGCGCGACTGGACGTGCGACGCGACTAACGCGGATCCCGTTCCGGCGGCTTACTCGCCGCCGGCCAGCCCCAGCGAACGGCGCGGATCGAAATCGATGCCGGTGATGTAACGGCGACCGGCATGTGCCTTGATGTGGACCACGATGTCGATGGTCAGCATCAGCAGGCGCTTGATCACCGAAAACTCCAGGCCCGAGCCTTCGTTCGATGCCTTCACCATCAGCGCCAGCTGGTCCCAGGTCTGCGCCGTGCTGCCGGCATGGCAGCTGGTGATCGAACCCGGATGGCCCGACGCGCAGTTCCGGATGAAGTAGAAGGCTTCGTCGCCGCGCAACTCGGCCAGGATGATGCGGTCCGGCTTCATGCGCAGGCAGGCCTCCATGCAGCTCTTCGCGGTCACGTTCGCCGCGCTCTGCCCGCCCTTGGAATACAGCAGGTGCACGATGTTGGGCTGTTCGATGAACAACTCGCGTGCGTCCTCGATGGTCACCAGTCGCTCTTCGTGCGGGATGTGGCCGACCAGCGATTTCATGAAGGTCGTCTTGCCGCTGCCGGTCGCGCCGGCGACGACGATGTTCTTCTTGTACGACACCGACTTCTTGAAGAACTCCGCGTAGTTGCGCTCCGCGCGCAGTTCCAGCAATTCCTTGTCCTGGTCCGAAACCTCCGGCGCGCCTTCGAGGATCTGCTTGAAGAAGCCGCTCTCCTCGTAGCTCTGCAGGGTGAAATTGCGCTTGGCGGGCAGTCGGATCGTGATCGAGACCTTGCCGGCATCGCAGGCCGGCGGAATCACGAACTGCGCACGCTGACCGGTCGGAAAGGTCAGCGACACGACCGGGTCGACGTCGGTGATGCGCTGGCCGGTGTTGCTCTCGTTGACCACCGCGGTGCAGAACTGGCGCGCGCGCTCGAAGGTCAGCGACGGCACCTCGATGCACTTCCAGCCGGTGTTGGTTTCCAGGTAGAGCTCGCCTGGCTTGTTGATGCAGATTTCCGTCACTTCCGGCGACGACATGTATTCGAGGATGCCCAGCACGCTGTACTGGTATTCGAGGAAGTCGTTGGAGACGTTGGCAATGGGCGAATTATCGATATCCATGCGGAACCTGTCGTCGGCGCCGGCCGTGCGGCTGGCAAGCGTGCGGGTGACGGGCAGCCTGGCGTCGACTGCCCCTGAACGAAAAACGACCGCTCGCGCGATCGCTTTTCGAGACTCGGTGATCCCGGCGATGCCGGCGAACCGCAATGCGGTCCGCCGGTGCGGGATCGATTCGCGACATCAGCGGCGCATCACCACGCCGGAGAAATCGACGTCCTTGGCGACGTAGATGTTCAGGACCGTGCCCTGGTTGATGGTCACCGTCGCGGGACGCGATGCCGCCTTGGTCAGCGCCTGGTTGGCGAGACGTTCGATCGTGCGCGCCGTGTTGCTCTCGAACGGCGCTTCAACGACCGTACCGCTGTCGATGCCCGTCGTCCTCGTCGTCGGGCCATTCTTGGCTGCTGCGTACTTGAACGCGTCACTGATCATGCTGATGAACAGGGCCGAGCTCATCTTGCTGAACCAGTGCCCGTTGTAATCGCCCGGATGACCCGCGCCACCGAGGTTGTCGATGCCCGGGCCTTCGAGGATCACGTCGAGACCGTTCGGCGTGGTGACGCGATCCCAGACGACGGCGACGCGGGGACCGGTCGGCTCGCCTTCGTAGCGACCCAGCGCCTTCGAGCCCTTGGGCAGCAGGAGGTGACGGCCATTCGTCGAATAGACCGGCTCCGTGATGATGCAGGAGGTGTAGCCGGCGTAATCGGTGACGATGCGGGTTTCCAGCACGCAACGGATGTACGTGCCGCGCACCATCAGCGTGTCCGGATTGCGCAGGTACTGGGCCACCAGCAGCTTGGTTTCGCTGGGTGCGGCAGCCGCCGCATCCGGCGCACCAGGGTTCTGTCGCGCGGCCTGCGCATCGAGCACGGCCTGCACGTAGGGCGAGGTCACCGGCGCACCGCCGCCACCTGCACCACGACCGCCACTGTCGACCATGCCCATCCGGCGCTCGGCCAGCGTCGGGCCACGCGGTTCCGGCGGGCCAGCGACCACGGCCTCGTCACGGCGCGGCTCACGGTCCTGCAGCGTTTCCTGCGGCGGCAACGGCGGCAGTTCCTGCACCGGGACCGGCTGCGGTTCCTGCACCTCGGCGAAATCCGGGCCGGTGCCGCTGCCGCTCTTCGGCAGGTCCGGAATGACGACTTCTTCCTTCTTCGGCTTCTCGACTTCCTCTTCCTTGTCCGACATGAAGCCCTTCATCACGACGAGGGTCATGAGGATCAGGAGGGCGACGATACCGGCGAGGAACATCAAGGCCTTGCGGTTGACGCTCTGGGATTCGACCGACTTGAGCTGCGGCGCACCGGAATCCAGGTTGGGCTGGTTCTGCGGAGCCTGCTGTTGGGCCGCGTAGTACGGATTGCTGCCCTGCTGATCGTCGGAGGAGTATTCCCCGGACTGCCCGGGGGTGTTCGGCGGCAGATTCTGGTTCACTTGTGCTTGTTCCTACGCAGACCGACGACGTTCTTCCCGTGACGGATGACCAGGAAGGGATAAGTACCGTGGACGACGAGCACCCCGTTATCGACCGTGGTGTTCACGAGGAAGTCTTCGCCACCCTCGCGCTCGCGACCGAACACGGCCGGGAAGTCGCCGGAAGGGAAACGATTGATGTTGGTCAAGCGGATATAGGTGAACTGGCCGTCGTCGTACACGTTGACCGGCACGAGCCACTTGTTCTTCGTGCGGGTCGAGTACGAGTAGTCGAAGTAGTACGGACGCGTCTTGTCGAGACGGATGTCAAGCTCGCTTTCGCGCGGCTTGGCGGTGCCATTCTTCGCATCGGCTTCCTCTTGCGAGAAGGAAGCGTTGTTCGGATAGCTGAAGGTGATCTTGTAGTGCACGCCTGCACGCTTGGCCTGCTCGAGCGCGGTCCAGTCGGTGGCGACCACCTTCAGTTCGAACAGATAGGAATGCGTCGCGGTGCGCACCATCATGTTGGTGTCGACGTCGACGTTCTTGGGCTTGAGGTAGAACACGTTTTCGCGACGGTTGAGCTCCCAGCCGGAATTGAAACCGGTGCTGTAGTCGAGGATCTCCTCGCTCGGGCTCAGTTCGATCTGGGTCGTGATGCCCAGGCCGGTACGCACCTCGTAGATGCGATCGGGTTCGTATTCGTATTCGACGATGACCTGTGCGAACGCCGGCATCGCCAGCGTCATCGACGCCAGCATGCACAGCAGGAACGCATAGCAAGAGCGATGCAAGCGACTCATCGGGTGCCTACTCCATTGACTTGATTGGGGGCTTGCGGCTGACCGGCCGGAACGGTGCCGGCGGGAGCGGCGGGGTACTGTTGGGGTGCGGTGCCGGCAGGCGCGCCGAAATCGGGCGCGGCCGGGATCTGCTGGTAGCCCTGCGGCGGCTGGCCCTGCACCGGCTGGCCCTGGACGGGCTGGCCGGGATAGGGCTGCCCCTGCACCGGCTGGCCGGGGAGCGGCTGCCCCTGGATCGGCTGGCCGGGATAGGGTTGGCCGGGCACGCCGCCCTGCACCGGATAGCCGGCAGCCTGGGCCTGCGGATCGGCTGCGACCGGGTTCTCGACCGGCGGCGACGCGGCGTAATCGTTGTCGACCGTGTACTCGACCACCTGGAAGCCCAGCGGGTTGTTGTAGCGCTGCTTCTCGTTCATCTCCAGGTTCGGCTTGTAGGTGAACTCGAGGCGCGCGATCTTGCTGTCCAGCGGCTTCGTGTCGCCACTGCGCTTGTCGTACAGCACGCGCTGGAAGCGCACCGTGGCGCTGCTGCGGGCGTTCTCGCCCTGGCCGCGGCGCTCCAGCTGCATGCTGAGGATCTTCACGCGGACCGCCTTGTCCTTGCCGTAGAGCTTGAACGGGCTTTCCGGATTGGTGCGCGCGTGGGTCGCACTGTATCCGGCGCGGACGTCGGGCGAGGACATCACGTGCACCAGTTCCCAGTCGCGGAGGGTCATCATCGCCACGTCGAACGACTCGCGCGCGGTGATGTACTGCGCGATGTTGGCGCGATTGACCGCTTCGCTCGTGGTGATGCTGTTCTTGCTGGTGAAGTCGCCACGCAGTGTCGCGACCGTCGCCTGGCCCGTGTAGGCGTCAGCAAGGATCAGATACGGGACTTCCTTCTTCAGCGGAAGGATGTAGACGAATCCCCCGAGCATGATGAGGACGATCACCACGGCCACCGAGGCCACCATCCAGGCGCGTTTTTCACTGCGCCGGGCGATGTCCGCGATGGTCACCTCGAAGTTGATCCCCTTGGCGGCGGTATTTTCCACCTGGGGCGTGTTTTTCTGCTTGCCGAACATGAGCGGAGCCTGTGGACCGTATGGATTGGGGAAGTGCGCGCTGCCGATGCCACCGTGCCGACAAGGCCGGCACGGTGCGCGGTCAGGGCGTCGTCGCGCTGCCGGACGACACGCGAACGACGATTTCGTCGCCGCTCACGCCGACCGAGACCTGCTGCGCGGCGAACGCCGCATTGAGCTGGGATACGGCTTCCTGCAGGCTGGGCGTACGGATCTCGGCAACGGCGCTGTGCAGCGTGTAGTCCATCGGATGACGATAGGCCAGGGTCATGTTCGAGTCCTTGGCCCAGCGCTCCAGCATCGCCTTGAGCGTGCCGTCCATCGGCGATGCATAGAACAGGTAGGTGTCCTGCAGCGGGATCGCCTGGGTTTCCTCGGCGAAACGATTGATGTTCTTCCAGCGGCCGCCGAAATCTGGCGCAGGACGCGTTGCGCAACTGGACAGCGCGACAACGGTCGCGAGGACGAGCAGGAACTTGGTGAGGATCGAGATCGTAGGTTTCACACGCCACCCGGATGGAGTTCTGGAAGATTGAGTGCGACGACCGCCCCGCCACGGCAGGTGCCCGGCGAAGCGGAGAATGGCTGCGGCCACGCGCGGACGCGAAAGCCCCGGGCGCCAGTCGGCGAGCCCGGTTGGAACGTATTGAAAGCATTGCACCAGCATGGGTGCGGCCCGGAGGGCATCCACGGAATCCCTGTTGTCACGTTGGATCAGGCCCCCTCCTCGCACCGATCTCCGCCGTCCCGGTCCGTGATCCGGAACCGACGGCGTCCTTGTTGACTTCACCCGATTGCGCTCCCCTGATGCCATACGACCCGCCGGCTCGTGAGTCCAGCGACAGGCCAGGAGATCGCATCCATGGCTGCGTGAATGGAACATATCCCGATCCGATGTGACGGGTCAAGGAACCAAACGTCTGCGTATCGACTTCGGCCGCGTTCCTCACCCCCGGCATCGAGCCAACGTGGTTGCAGATGAAACAATCCGCCCGGATGCAAGCCTTCGTTTTCGAGCCTCAGACCACCGGCCTCAGCCGTCCATCGTGCAGCTCGAGTACGCGATCGAGACGATGTGCCAGCTCGCGGTCGTGGGTCACCAGCACCAGACTGGTCCCCTGCTCGCGATTGAGCGACAGCATGAGCTCGAAGACCGACGCAGCCGTCTTTTCGTCGAGGTTGCCTGTCGGCTCGTCTCCGAGCACGCAGGCCGGCCGATTGACCAGGGCCCGAGCCACCGCGGCACGCTGGCGCTCCCCACCCGACAGTTCGCCCGGCTTGTGGTCCAGCCGGTGGGACAATCCGACGGCAATCAGCAGTTCACGCGCTCGTCGATCGGCGTCCGCGTTCGGGCCGCCTGCCAGCAGCACGGGAAGCATCACGTTCTCCAGCGCGGTGAACTCCGGCAGGAGATGGTGGAACTGGTAGACGAAGCCGAGCGCACGGTTGCGCAGGCGTCCGCGCGCGGCATCCGAAAGCTGGCTCATGCGATGCCCGGCGACATGGACTTCACCGGCGGTGGGGGTATCCAGGCCGCCGAGCAGGTGGAGCAAGGTGCTCTTGCCCGCGCCGGACGCGCCCACGATCGCCACGGTCTCGCCCGCGCGCACCGCAAGGTCCAGCCCTTCGAAGACAGGCGTCCGCAGCTTGCCTTCGGCATAGGTCATCGACAGCGACTCGGCGCGCAGCACGAGGCCATCGTCCACGACAGGCGTCGTCGGATCATTCATAGCGCAGCGCCTCCGCCGGGGCCGTGCGCGCGGCGCGACGCGCGGGATACAGGGTGGCGAGGAAGGACATGACCAGCGCGACCAGCGCGATCCATCCGACGTCCGACGCGTTCAGCTCCGTCGGCAAGCCGGTGATGTAGTAGACATCCGCCGGCATCAGTTCGACGCGGAAGGCGTGCTCGATGAGGCGCAGGATGTTTTCGAGGTTGAGCGTCAGCAGGACGCCGCCGACGACACCGGACACCGTGCCGATGATGCCGATGAGCGAGCCCTGGACCATGAACACCTGCATCACGCCGAAGGGCGTGAGGCCGAGCGTGCGCAGGATGGCGATGTCGGCCTGCTTGTCGGTGACCAGCATCACCAGCGAATTCACCAGGGTGAACGCGCCCATCAGGATGATCAGCGACAGCAGGATCGCCATCATCGTCTTTTCAAGCTTGAGCGCGCGGAACATGTTGGCGTTCTCGCGCGTCCAGTCGCTGACCCGGTACACGCCCTTCAGGCGCCAGGCCAGGTCATGCGCGACATCGAACGCCAGGTTCATGTCGTGCAGCTTCAGGCGCACGCCGGTGACGCCCTCGCCCATCCGCAGGAGGCGCTGCGCGTCGACGATATGGATCACGGCGAGATTGCGGTCGAATTCCTGGTGGCCGACTTCGAACAGCCCGGTCACAGTGAAACGCTTGATGCGCGGCACGGCCCCGACGGGCGTGCTCTGGAATTCCGGGGTATAGACCATCACCGAGTCGCCCACGCCAACGCCGAGCCAGAGCGCGAGTTCGCGGCCGAGCACGATGTTGAACTCGCCCGGCTTGAGGGTCTCGAGCGACGTGCCGTCCACCATCTTCGATCCGATGACGGAAACACGGGATTCCTGCACGGGATCGACGCCGCGCAGCAGTGCACCTTCCTCGCGAGGCCCCTGCAGCATCACCGGACGCTCCACGTAGGGCGCGGCGCCAGCGACACGAGGATCCTTCGATGCCTCGGCGACCGCGCGCGTCCAGTCGCGCATCGGCTCGCCATCGGCGCTGATGGTCGCGTGCGCGGCCATCTGCAGCATTCGGTCGCGGATCTCCCGCTGGAAACCGCTCATCACCGCCAGCGTGGTGATCAGCGCGGCAACGCCCAGCGCGATGCCCAGCATCGAAGCGAAGGAGATGAAGGAAATGAAACCGTTTCGGCGCTTTGCGCGGAGATAGCGCAGGCCGATGGCGACAGACAGGGGTTTGAGCATGAGCGGGCGTCGGAAGGTCCGGGCTATGGTGCCACCGGTCCGGCCATTCGCCCAGTCGCCCGCGCCGCCATCACCAGCCTCAGTTCACGCCGGGCCGCGGGCACCAGCACGTCGGGCCACAGCACGAGGCGATGACCACGCCCCGCCCCGTCCCGCCACGCGAGGAAAGCAAGATCGCCGCGCCAGGTGACCACGAAGGCGTCTGCGACCTGCCCCGACACCGTGACGTCGCCGTCCGGCGGGACCACGATCGACACTGGCGCGGCAAGTCGATGCCGGATCGCCGACGCGGCCGCGAAACCCGCGACGGCCAGCGCGACGGGCCAGGCGACGACCGCCGGCAGTGCCGATGCCCAAACCGACAGCGGCGCGAGCAGGACGAGCGACCAGAGGCCCGCCGCCAGCCAGCGCGAAGGACGCCACTCAATGCGGCAAGGCGCGGATGCGTTCGACGAGCGCATGCAGTTCGGCGTCCTCTGCCGTTTCGTATCCAAGGAACCACCGCCAGAGGCGATCGTCCTCGCAGGCCAGCAGGCGATCGAAGATCGCACGCTCGCCGGCGTCGGCATCGAGCCAGCGTCGAGCGAGATAGCGCTCCATCAGCTGGTCGAGTTCGCGCATGCCGCGCCGGCTGCGCCAGCGCAGCTTCTGCAGTTCGATGCGTTCGGCATCGGTGGGCTCGCGCATGTCAGCCGCCGATCAGTTCGATCGCGACACGCACCCACAGCGCGAGCAGGATCGCGGCGCCGAGCAGGTAGGCGCGGAAGCGGTGCATGACCTTGTTGTAGGAACACTGGATGGCGCTGTGCAGGACGCGGGAGGCGACGAAAGCCCAGGCCAGCGCGAGCGTCGCGATGTCGTCCAGGCCGATCACGGCACAGACGGTCAGCGCGAAATAGAACAGCACCGGCAGTTCGAACAGATTGCGGAAATTGTCCGCGGGTCCACTATCGGTCAGCTTCGCTGCCGATTCGGCGGAGGTGGCGACCGACTGCGGGTGGATGCGCTCGCGCTTCATCTGCGCGACGCGCCGTCGATACATGGCGATCAGCACGACGAAGGTGAGCGACACCATCGCCAGGCCTGGCAGCAGGATCGTCTGCTGAATCGGCAACGGAACCGGATGCGTCATGCATTCCCCCTCGTGAAGACGGGCGCACTGGGCGCCCGTCGTGGCATCGTCGCGGCGATCAGACCTGCCGCGCCAGCATCATCTTCTTGATCTCGCTGATCGCCTGGGCCGGGTTCAGCCCCTTCGGGCAGGTCCGCGCGCAGTTCATGATGGTGTGGCAGCGATACAGCTTGAACGGATCTTCCAGGTCGTCGAGGCGCGCACCGGTGTCCTCGTCGCGGCTGTCGATCAGCCAGCGGTAGGCCTGCAGCAGGATCGCAGGACCGAGGTAGCGATCGCCGTTCCACCAGTAGCTCGGGCAGCTGGTGCTGCAGCAGGCGCAGAGGATGCATTCGTAGAGACCGTCGAGCTTCGCACGGTCTTCCTTCGACTGCAGGCGCTCCTTGTCCGGCGGCGGCGCGCTCTGGGTGCGGATCCAGGGCTTGATCGACGCGTACTGCGCGTAGAAATGCGTCAGGTCGGGCACCAGGTCCTTGATCACCGGCATGTGCGGCAGCGGGTAGATCGGCACTTCCTGCTTGCCGCAGTCGTCGATGGCCTTGGTGCAGGCCAGCGTGTTCGAACCGTCGATGTTCATCGCGCACGAACCGCAGATGCCTTCGCGGCAGGAGCGACGGAAGGTCAGCGTCGGGTCGATCTCGTTCTTGATCTTGATCAGCGCGTCCAGGACCATCGGGCCGCAGGTGTCGAGATCGACTTCATACGTGTCGGTGCGCGGGTTCTCGTCGTCGTCGGGGCTCCAGCGATACACCTTGAACTCGCGCACGCGCTTGGCACCGGCGGGCGCGGAGAAGCGCTTGCCCTTGTGGACCTTGGAATTCTTGGGAAGGGAAAACTCGGCCATGATCTGATCCGGAATTCGCGGACGGGGCACGGGCCCCGCGCGCGGTTAGTAGGTGCGCTTCTTCGGCGGGACGGCTTCGACGTCGTTGCTCAGCGTGTACAGGTGCACGGGGCGGTAGTCGAGGCGGGTGTTGCCCGCATCGTCCACCCAGCACAGCGTGTGCTTGAGCCAGTGTTCGTCATCGCGGATGCCGTTCTCGGCGAGATTGCCCTGCTCGTCCTTCTCCCAGAAGTCCTCGCGGGCCTGGGCACCACGCGACTCCTTGCGGTTCTCGGCAGAGACGATCGTGGTGAGCGCCTGGCCGAGCAGGTTCTGCAGTTCCAGGGTCTCGATGAGATCGGAGTTCCAGACCAGTGAACGGTCGCTGACACGGACGTCCTCGAAGCCCTGCACGCACTCGCGGATGCGACCGACGCCACGCGCCAGGCCATCCGGCGTACGGAACACCGCCGCGTCTTCCTGCATCGTGCGCTGCATGCGCAGGCGCAGATCGGCGGTCGACGTGCTGCCGTTCGCGTTGCGCAGCTTGTCGAGGTTGGCCAGCGACTTGTCGCAGGCATCCGACGGCAGGGTCTTGTGCGGCATGCCGGGCTTGATCGTTTCGGCGCAGCGATTGGCCACCGCGCGACCGAACACGACGAGGTCGAGCAGCGAGTTCGAGCCCAGGCGGTTGGCACCGTGCACCGATACGCAGGCCGCTTCGCCGATGGCGTACAGGCCGGGGATGACCGCGTCGGGATTGCCATCCTTCAACTGCACGACTTCGCCGTGGTAGTTGGTCGGAATGCCGCCCATGTTGTAGTGCACCGTCGGGATGACCGGGATCGGCTGCTTGGTCACGTCGACGTTCGCGAAGATGCGCGCGCTTTCGGCGATGCCGGGCAGCTTCTCGTGGATGTCGTTCGGATCGAGGTGGGTGAGGTCGAGGTGGATGTGGTCGCCATGCTCGCCGACGCCGCGACCTTCGCGGATTTCCAGGGTCATCGAGCGCGACACGACGTCGCGCGAGGCGAGATCCTTCGCGTTCGGTGCGTAGCGTTCCATGAAACGCTCGCCCTTGCTGTTGCGCAGGATGCCACCTTCGCCGCGCACGCCTTCGGTGATGAGGCAGCCGGCGCCATAGATGCCGGTCGGATGGAACTGCACGAATTCCATGTCCTGCAGGCCCAGCCCTGCGCGCAGGGCCATGCCGCCGCCGTCGCCGGTGCAGGTGTGCGCCGAGGTCGCCGAGAAATAGGCGCGGCCGTAGCCGCCGGTGGCCAGCACCACGCCCTGGGCGCGGAACAGGTGCAGCGTGCCTTCGGCCATGTCCAGCGCGAGCACGCCGCGGCAGACGCCCTCCTCGTCCATGATCAGGTCGAGCGCGAAGTATTCGATGAAGAAGCGCGCGTCGTGCGCCAGCGACTGCTGGTACAGCGTGTGCAGGATCGCGTGGCCGGTGCGGTCGGCGGCGGCGCAGGTGCGCTGGGCGATGCCCTTGCCGTAGTGCGTGGTCATGCCGCCGAAAGGACGCTGGTAGATCTTGCCGTCCTCGGTGCGCGAGAACGGCACGCCCTGGTGTTCGAGTTCGATGATCGCCGGGATGGCCTCGCGGCACATGTACTCGATGGCGTCCTGGTCGCCCAGCCAGTCCGAGCCCTTGATGGTGTCGTAGAAGTGGAAGCGCCAGTCGTCTTCGCCCATGTTGCCCAGCGCGGCGGAAATGCCGCCCTGCGCTGCGACGGTGTGCGAACGGGTCGGGAAGACCTTGGTGATGCACGCCGTCTGCAGGCCCTTGTGGGCCAGGCCGAAGGTCGCGCGGAGACCGGCGCCGCCGGCGCCGACGACGACCATGTCGTACTTGTGTTCGATGATCTTGTATGCGGAGGTCATGGCTGCCTTGTTCAGAGCCGTCAGGCCAGCAGTGCGATCCGGCCGATCGCGTAGAGGGAAGCGAGCGCGCCGGCCGCGCAGGCGAACGTGATGAGCAGTTGCAGCGCGATCTCGGTCGCACGGTGGTGGATGTAGTCTTCGACCACCACCTGCAGGCCCAGGCGGGCGTGCCAGAACACGCAGATCGCGAACAGCGCCAGGGCGATCGCGTTGACGGGCTTGGCCAGCGTGGCCTGCACGTCGTAGATGTCGGCACCGACGAGGGCCAGTGCGAGGCCGATCATCCAGGGCACCAGCAGCGCCAGGGCGACGCCGGTGACGCGCTGCCACCAGAAATGGCTGGTGCCGGACTTGGCGGATCCCAGGCCACGCGCGCGGCCGACGGGCGTACGGAAATCGCGTGGCGAGGTGCTCATGCCGCACCTCGCAGGGCGAAGAACCAGATCGCGGCCGTGAACACCACAGCCAGGGTCAGCACGGTGTAGCCGGACTTGTAGACCTGCGGGATCTTGAAGCCCCAGCCCGCATCCCACAGCAAGTGGCGGATGCCGTTGAGCAGGTGGTAGACCAGCGCGAGCGAGAAGCCGAACAGCGCGATCTTGCCGAACGGCGATGCCAGGCAGGCCGCAGCGCGTTCGTAGGCTTCGCCGCCCTGCGCCACCGCCAGCAACCACCACGCGAGGGCGAAGGCGCCGAAGGACAGGACGATGCCGCTGATGCGATGCATGAGCGACATGACGCTCGTGATCTGGAAGCGGTAGTACTGCCCCAGCATGAAGGGGGACAGGGGTCGTGCGCGATTCGGCATGTTCGGTGCGCCCAGGTTACGGAGTGGGACCAATGGAAGTGTTGCGGTGACGAAACGCCCGCCCGGTTCCGCGATGCCCTGTGGTTCGACGCGTTCGTGCGTGATGCCGGGTGCGCGGTGCGCATCGGCGATGACGACGGCGGCGTGAAGCCGGGGCTGCGAGGCCGGACAGGCTCAGAAATCGATACAGCGCCCGTTCTTCTCCCAATCCCCGTAACGCGTCGGATCGGGGCCTTCACGGCCGCCGATCTCCTTGACGTCGGTGCGTTGTCCCTGCCTGGACTCGTTGCCGGGAGCGTTGGCTTCCGGAAGGCTTTCTGGGGTCGGAACGGTTTCGCCTATCATGTCTGCAATCCTGAACGCCCAAGTTTAAGTCCCGCTCCCATGTCGGACAACCCACACGTGTCGCAAACCCCGTGGTTTCCTCTGTACGACCATCGTCTGCTGGCGCTTTCCGGCCGCGATGCGCTGGCATTCGCGCAGGCCCAGACCATGAACGATGTCTCCGCCCTGAGCGACGGACAATGGCATTGGAACGGTTGGCTCACCGCAAAAGGACGCGTGATCGCCCTGTTCGCGGTGATCCGGATCGACGCAGATACGGTGTGGCTGGTCGTTCCGGATGCAGATGCCGAGGATCTCGCGGCGCGCCTGCGCCGCTTCCAGTTCCGCAGCAAACTGTCGATCGAGGTGCGCGACGACCTGCGCATCGCAGGTCGGCTGTCGGCCTCCACCCTCGCCTCCGGCAATCACTGGATCGGCAGCGTGGACGAGGGCATCGAACTGGATCTCAGCGGTCGGCTGGACGGCGGCATGCCCGGACGCAGCCTCAGGATCGGCCCGGAGCTGCACCCCGGCGCCAATGCGGCCCTGCTGGCGCGCTGGCGCGGCATGGACCTGGCGCACGGCCTGCCCCGCCTCGACCCCTCGCAATCCGAGCAGTGGACGCCGCAGCAGCTGTCGCTGGAACGCCTGAATGCCTTCAGCGTGAAGAAGGGCTGCTATCCCGGGCAGGAAATCGTGGCCAGGACCCATTTCCTCGGCCAGGCCAAGCGCGGCCTGGCACTGGTGCGCAGCGACGCGCCGCTCGAGCCGGGCATGGACCTGCCGCTGGGCGAACAGACCGTGGGCACGGTGGTCTCGACCTGCGGCGATCTGGGCCTTGCGGTGCTGCCGCTGGACCTGGATACCGAAAGCCCCGGCGTGGCCGGGGCTTCGTGGCGGTTCGAGACCATCCGGGACGGCCTGGCGCGCTGAGCGACGCGCAGGCCCAGCCTCGCTTCAATGCATCGAACGCGGCCCCATGGACGGCGGCTGCTGTGCATTCGGATCGACCGATTGCTGCTGCGTGGGCTGTGCCTGCGTCTGGGCCTGGATGCGCTGCTGTGCCTGCTGATTGGCGGCTTCGATCTGCTGCAGGCTCTGGTCGGGAGACTGCATCAGGTCGCGCGTCGGTACCGCGAGGTTGCGCACCGTCGGGCTGTTCGGGTCGCCCTGGTACAGGATCGCGAACTTGCCGCCGACTTCGGGGTTCTGCGCGTTCGCCTGGCTGAGCACGACGCCGTCGATGCCGCCATCCGGCTTCAGGGCGCCGCCTGACGCGCCATCGCGCTTGTAGGCGGCCAGCAACGCGAGCGAGGCCTGGCGATTCATCGCGTCGTCCGCGGCGATGCCGTTCTGGGCGTGCATGCCCTGGACCATGCCATGCAGGTTGCGGTAGGTCCCGTGATCGGGATGCCCGGCCTGGGACGGATCCGCGGGCCTCGCCGGCTCCTGCACCACATTGCCCTGCGCGGCGACGGGCTTTGCCGGCGTTTCCGGCGGCACGACGCCGATGGACACGTTGCGCCAGTCGAACGCCGCCGCCATGCGCTCGTCGCGCGGCTGGGCATTGAAAGCGTCGCCGCCCTTGCCGACGAGCTTGTCCGGCGCCAGCCGCTCCACCGTGCCTTCGTCTTCACGACGGTCGACCTTCGGCGTGATGCGGTACAGGAACATGCCCTGCTCGGAGCGATGTACGACGTTCATCGCCGGATCGCTGGGCTCCTGGACCTTGTTCAGGAACGGCTTGTCGCTCAGCGCGTTCATGTAGTCGGTCATGAGGTTGCCGCTGCGCGAGGACAGGCCGTCGAGGTGATAGCTGCCGCCGACGTCGGAATGCGCGCCGGCCACCATCACGTTGAGGAAGCGGCCATCCGGGGTCTGACCCGGATCCATGATGCTGGTCGACTTGAACAGGCTGCGGCGCTCGTCCTCGGCAGTGATCTGGAAGCCCGAGATCACCGAGGGCGGCAGGCGGCGGTCGTGGTCGCGCGGTACGCCGGTGCCGACCGGATCGAACAGGCCCACCGCCTGCGGGGTCTGGCCGGGCGCGGCCAGCGCGGGCGCGGTGTAGTCGATGCGCTTCTGGCCGTGCTCGTCGCGGACGACGCGGGCACCGTCGATGTCCTGGATCCCGCGCTCGTGGACCAGGCGGGTGAAACCCGCCGCCTGTTCGGCGCCACGGCTGAAACCGACGCTGACCACGCGGATCTGCGCGTCCGGGTCTTCGGCAAGCCACCGCTTGGACTGGATCGCGAGCTGGTCGTACATCTCTTCGAGACGCTGCTCGTACGTATGGCCGCGTGCGCCGTCGATCGCACGGGCAATCGCGTTGCGCTGCGTGCCCGGACCTTCGACGTAGCCGACCTTGATGCGATCCGCGTCCGGACCTTCCAGCGCCTCGATCTGGTCGCGGAACCGGCCCACGTTGGTCATGTGCGCCGGATCGCGGTTGGCATCGTTGCCGGTGCCGTCGAAGGCCGCCACGAACAGGCGTTCGTGCGGGTTGTTGCTGCGATACAGCGTCGGTGCCGGCAACTGGCTCAACGCGTTGCGCGCGTTGTCGAACGTCTGCATGTCGTGCGCGTCGGCCGGATACGTCGCCACGCCGTCCGTCAGACGACCGTCCTTGTCGCGCTTGTGGGGTTCGCCGTCGTTCTTCTCGCCGCCCATGGCCTGTCTCCCTGCGTCAGTAGGTGCGCGTGAACGCGAGGACGAAATCCTCGGCGAAATTGGTGAACCGGTTGCCCGGCACCCTGGGCGCCTTCAAGGGAATGTGCGCCTTCATGAAGACATTGATCGTCCGATCGTCGACCTCGAGGAAGATGTCGGGGTCGGCGATGTAGGCGTTGTCGGGAATATCGCCCTGCGGCACCTGGAAGAGGATCTTCTGCTCGGCGAAGATCGCGCCGATGTCGACTTCGGCGCGATGGGCCTGGCCGTCCTTCGAGCGCCAGGTCACCACGGCCGGCGCCGGGAAATTCTTCACGCCGATGTAGGACGCGCCGCTCCAGCGCTTGCGGTGTTCGGCGCCTGCCGGCGGTCGCGTCACGTCGTCGGCGTCGCGCACGTGGTAGTGCTCGTTGTAGAGCACCTTGCAGCCGGTCGCGTCGTAGCAGTGCGCCTCGAAA
Source organism: Lysobacteraceae bacterium (assembly GCA_016789405.1). Taxonomy (GTDB): domain Bacteria; phylum Pseudomonadota; class Gammaproteobacteria; order Xanthomonadales; family Xanthomonadaceae; genus Lysobacter_I. Next base: position 492,618 of record JAEUPQ010000026.1, on the reverse strand, counting down.
TTGTGCGCGTCGAAGCGCAGGTCGGAAGCGCTGGCGACACGGGAGGGATCGGAAGGAAGCGGAGCGGGCGTGGACATGGCGGACTGGCATCCAATCAGGTTGAGCGCGAAAACGGCGCCGAGCAGCGCGAGCATCCGCGTCGCCCGGGTTCCATGGCGTCGATCGCATCGTTGCGATCGCTTGGGGCCGCCGTGCGGGCGATCCCGGGACAGACTTCTTTCCATGCCGGCCTTCAATGGCGCAATGCGGGTGGATCGATGGTACACCGCGACTTCGGGCCGAAACCATACGCATCAGCACGGAGAATGTGACGCAAGCCCGAAAACGACACAGCCCCGCCGGAGCGGGGCTGCAGGATCGCAACCTGGTGAAGCTCGTCTCAGAACTGGGTTCTGCTGCCCATGCTGGGCTGCTGCGTGTCCTGGGACTGCTCCTGCTGGCGCGATTGCGCATGCTGGCGTTCCTGGGACTGCGTGCGCTGCGACTGTTCGTTGATGCGGTTCACGTCCTGCAGGTTCTGTTCCGCGGGCGCCAGCAACTGCTGCGTGGGCACGCCCAGCGTACGGACCGTGGGATTCGTCGGATCGCCCTGGTATGCGATCGCGTATTCGCCGGTCTGCACGCGGCCATTGCCGCGACTGAGGACAACGCCATCGATCTCGCCCGGGCTCAGTCGACTGCGATCGTCGATGGCGTCCTGCTTGATCGCGCGCAGCATGGCCGAGGTGGCGCGATGGCTGATGTCGTGGGACGTGATGTCGACGCCGTTTTCGCCGTGCATCCGGTCGACCATGCCCTTGAGGCTCATGTACTGGTCGTAATCCGGATGGCCCGGCTCGGAGGCGTACTTCGCTTCGTGTGCCATCTGGGGCTCCTTAGTCTCTGTTCTGCCGAGGTTGCGGACGGCCCGTGGATCCGCCGCACCTCCGAATCCTACACCCGGGGCGCGGGACCGGTCTCCGGCCCGTACCGGCGCGTTCAGCCAGCCAGTGCGTCCGCGGCCGCGACGATGTCCTCGTCCGCCGGGATCACCAGGAAGGCCGCACCCGCGAGCGGCGTGAACGTGTCGGCACCGACCACCCGGCGCAGCGGCGTCGCGCCGAAGCCGCCTTCGACGATCGCGGTGATGACGCCCTCGCCCACGCCCGCGCTGCGGCGACCTTCGTCCACCACGATGATCCGCTTGGCGTTCCGGGCCTGGGCGCGGATGAAGTCGTCGTTGAGCGGCGCCAGCCAGCGCAGGTCGACCACGCGCGACTTCCAGCCATGCTTTGCTTCGATCGCGCGCGCGGCACGCAGGCTCATCGGGACGCCATTGCCGAAGGTGAAGATGACCAGGTCATCGCCCTCGCCGCCGTCGGGCGCATAGACACGTCCTTCGCCCAGCGCCATTGCCTGGTCTGGCGACGGATACTCGGTCAACCACAGGCCGTCGCCGGCTTCGTAAAGGTCCTTGGTCATGTACAGCGCGATCGGTTCGAGGAAGGCGCAGACGCGGCCGTCCACCTTCGCCATCGCCATCATCGTGCGCAGCATCATCGCCGCATCGTCGCCGCGCGACGGGCAACCGACCACGAGGCCCGGGATGTCGCGCAGCGCGGTGATGGAATTGTCGTTGTGGAAATGGCCGCCGAAACCGCGCTGGTAACCCAGTGAAGCGACGCGCATCACCATCGGGTTGCGGTACTGGCCGTTGCTGAAGAACTGCAGGCTCGCCGCTTCGCCGCGGATCTGGTCGCAGGCATTGTGGAAATACGCCAGGTACTGGATTTCGGGCAGCGGCAGCATGCCCATGTTGGCGTAGCCCTGGGCCAGGCCGAGGATCACGGTCTCGTCCAGCAGCGTGTTGAAGATGCGCTTGGGTCCGAACGCCTTGTGCAGGCCCTTGGTCACCGTGTACACGCCACCCTTCTGCGCGACGTCCTCGCCGAACAGCATCGATTCGGGATACTTGATGAACAGGTCGTGCAGGGCCATGCCGATCTGGATGGCCAGGTGCTTCGCCGGCTGGTTTTCCGGCAGCTTCGCCTCGCCGCCGAAGACCTCGACGCGCTTGTCGGCATAGTCGCAGCGCCCGGCTTCGGCCTTCACCTTGTCCGGCGTGTACGGCGCCAGCGGACGCATCACTTCTTCCAGCGTGGTGATGCGCGGACGGCTGTCGGCGTCCTCGGCGGCATCGAAGCATTTCTTCCGTGTCGCCTCGTACAGGCCGAGGATCTCGTCCTTCGACATCAGTCCGGATTCGAGCGCGATCGCCGCGCTGCGCAGCAGCGGATCGCTCGCTTCGACACGGCACAGTTCGTCGATGCTGCGCCACTCGATCTCGAAGTCGGTGCCGGCGTGGCCCATGATGCGCGTGGTCCGCAGGTGCAGGAAGGTCGGGCGACGCGTGCGGCGGCAATGCTCGACGGCTGCCTGCACCTGGCCGTAGCCTTCAGCCAGATCGAGGCCGTCGGCATAGAAATAATCGAGGTCCTCGCGATGGCGGTAATTGCGCGCGACCCAGCCGTCCGGCGTCTTCACCGAGATGCCGATGCCATTGTCCTCGCACACGTACAGCACCGGCGCAGGCAGCTTCTGGTAGGCGGTCCAGGCCGCGGCATTGAACGCGGTCTGCGCGGTCGCATGGTTGCTGGATGCGTCGCCGAACGAACAGATCGCGATGCTGTCGTCCGGAATCGGCAGCGCATGGCCGATACGGCGTGCGTGTTCGATCGCGATGGCGGTGCCCAGCGCCTTCGGCAGGTGCGACGCGATCGTCGAGGTCTGCGGCAGCACCCACAGCGGCTTGCTGCCCCAGACCTTGTGGCGGCCGCCGCTGGCGGGATCTTCCGCGCTCGCTGCGAAGGACAGCGCGGAATCCATGATCGGATCCATGCCGGGAATCTTGCGGAAACGTTCGGCCATGAAGCCACCGGACCGGTAATGCAGGAACGCCGGGTCGGTGTGGCGCGTCGCGCGCGCGACCATCGCATTGCCTTCGTGGCCAGACGAGCCGATGGTGTAGAAGACCTTGTTCTGCACCCGCAGCACCCGCGCCATCAGGTCGAGGTGCCGCGAGATCAGCTGCGACCCGAACAGTTCACGGAAGCCCTGCGCATCCAGCGCGCTGCCATCCAGGATCGCCTCGTGCGCCGCCGGCTTCGGCTGCGCAGCGCCATCCCAGCCCTTCACGAACTCCTGGAAGTTGACGTCGCAGATCTCGGCACGATTCAGGCCCTTCATGCGGGCCGGGATGGGATTGGGGACGTTGGCGAACATGGTGTGGTTCCGTGGGACGGGCCGGGGCCCGCCGTTCTGTTGGTCGTTCTGGGTCGCAAGCGGAGCGCAGTCCGCTGCGGGAATTCAGTCTTCGGCCTGCGGCGCGCGCATCGGCACGAAGCCGGGCTGCGCCTGCACGCGCTTGATCCAGCGTTCGACGTGGGGATAGGCGCCCAGGTCGAAGCCGCCGTCTTCCGCGACGTGCGTGTACGCGAACAGCGCGATGTCGGCGATGGTGTAACGCTCGCCGCCGAACCACGCCAGGCGCGCCAGATGGCGCTCCATCGCGGCCAGCGCCTCATTGCCGGACGCCACCAGGGCATCGAGCGATGCGCGGCGCGGATGATCGGGCGGCAGGAACTTGCAGATGAACCGCGCCACGGCGATGCAGGGCTCGTGGCTGTACTGTTCGAAGAACATCCACTGCAGGGTCTTGGCACGATCCCATGGATCGGTCGGCAGCAGCTCGCTGCCTTCGGCCAGGTAGTTCAGGATCGCGTTCGACTCCGACATCGTGCGGCCGTCCTCGAGCTTCATCACCGGCACCTTGCCGCGATCGTTCAGCGCGAGGAACTCCGGCGACAGGTTCTCGCCGCGCAGGACGTCGATTTCCTCCCAGGCGTATTCGCGACCCAGGTTCGACATCAGCAACTGCAGCTTGTAGCAATTGCCTGAATCCGACATGCCGTAGAACGTGATCATCCGTGCATGCTCCTGCGCGATCGCCATGCGTCGCGGCCCTGTCCCCACACGTCCACGACCACGTGTTCGTACGGTGCCGGCATCGACGACTGCCGGAGCACCTGCGAACCGAGCCGGCGCGCAAGCGCCTGCGATGCCGCGTTGTCGGCATCGATGCAATGGATGACTTCGGTCCAGCCCAGATGATCGAACGCCCAGTCGATCGCGGCCGCGGCGCCTTCATGCGCGTAACCCTTGCCCCAGCCATCGCGATGCAGCGCCCAGCCCACTTCCGTGCCCGGCCATCCATCCGGCTGCCACGGCCCGAGCTGGCCAACCCAGAGCCCCGAGGATTTCTCGATCACGGAGAACATCCCGAAACCCTGCACAGCCCAGGCACCGGGCATCTGCAGGAAGCGACGCCACGCCGCGGAGCGCGGCATGTGGCCGCCGATGAAACGACAGGCTTCTTCGTCGGCCAGCAGTTCGGCGTAACGGTCGAAATCCTCGATCCGCGGAACGCGCAGGACCAGGCGCTCGGTTTCGATCATCGGCAACGTCGTCATGCGATCCCCGCGCGCCGCGCGCGCCATTCGTCTCGTGTCTGCCCCCACACTTCCACCGGCTTTTCGTGGAAGGGTTCAGGCAAATGTCCCATGTGCATGAAACGCGAACCCAATCGGCGGGCAACGGCCTTGGATGCGTCGTTTTCCGGTGCGATCGTGTGGATGATCGTGGTCCAGCCCAGCGTATCGGCGGCCCAGTCCATCGAGGCGGTCGCCGCCTCCATTGCATATCCATGCCCGCAGGCATCGCGGACGAGGCTCCAGCCGACTTCCGTGCCCGGCCAGCCTTCCGGCGACCAGGGACCGACGCGGCCGATCCAGCGTCCGCTGGATTTCTCGATCACCGAGAACATCGCGAAACCTTCCGAGGCCCACATGCCGATCATCGCCATCAGCCCTCGCCATACCACCGATCGCGGTTGCGCGCCGCCGATGTATCGGACGTGTTCGGCATCGCGCATCATCGCCGCCCAAGCCTCGAAATCCTCGCGCCCCGGAGGGCGCAGGATCAGTCGCTCGGTTTCGATCGCGGGGCCCAGGCTCATCGCGCGGCCGGGATCAGAACGCGTTGATGCCCGTCAACTCGCGACCGATCACCAGCTGGTGCACGGTTTCCGTGCCTTCGTAGGTGATGACCGATTCGAGGTTAAGCGCGTGGCGGATCGCGTGGTGTTCGGTGGTGATGCCGGCACCACCGAGCAGGTCGCGGCATTCGCGCGCGATGTCGATGGCGATGCGGCAGTTGTTCCATTTCGCCAGCGAGACCTGTGCCGGCTGCATGTTGCCGGCATCCTTCAGGCGACCGAGCTGCAGCGACAGCAGCTGCGCCAGCGTGATGCGGCGCGACATCTCGGCCATCTTGATCTGCGCCGACTGCGTGGCGGCGACCGGGCGGCCGAACAGGATGCGCTCCTTGGTGTAGCCCAGCACTTCGTGCAGGCAGCCGATGGCGGCGCCGATCGGGCCCCAGGTGATGCCATAGCGGGCCTGCGTGAGGCAGCCCAGCGGACCCTTCAGGCCCTTCACGTTCGGCAGGCGGTTGGCGTCCGGCACGCGCACGTTGTCGAAGAACAGCGCACTGGTGACCGAAGCGCGCAGGCTCATCTTGTGCTTGATTTCCTGGGCGGTGAAACCCGGCGTGCCCTTCTCGATCACGAAGCCCTGGATGCCGTAGTCGGTCTGCGCCCACACGATGGCGATGTCGGCCAGGTTGCCGTTGGTGATCCACATCTTCGAGCCGTTGATGACCCAGTCGTCGCCATCGCGCTTGGCGTTCGTCTTCATGTTCGCCGGGTCGGAGCCGCCGTGCGGTTCGGTCAGGCCGAAGCAGCCGATGATCTCGCCCTTCGCCATGCCCGGCAGCCAGCGCATGCGCTGCTCTTCAGTGCCGTAGGCGTAGATCGGGTACATGCACAGCGAGCTCTGCACGCTGACGAAGCTGCGGATGCCCGAGTCGCCGCGTTCCAGTTCCTGGCAGATCAGGCCGTAGCTGACCGCATTGAGGCCGGCGCAACCGTACTTCTCCGGCAGCGAGGAACCGAGCAGGCCCATGTCGGCGATTTCGGAGACCAGTTCACGCGGGAAGCGGCCTTCGTCGAACGCCTTGCCGATGATCGGCAGCACGCGCTCGTCGGTGAAGCGGGCGACGGTGTCCTGCACCGCGCGCTCTTCTTCGCTGAGCATGGAACGGACGTCGTAGAGATCGTAGGGATGCAGCGCCATGGTTTCGAGGTCGATTCGGGCAAAGCGTCATTGTAAGGTTGCATCCTGCACAGACGATACCTGCAAACCGCAAAGCCCGGCGCGGCGAAACGCCGATTTCAGGCGCGAAGGACGCGATTTTGCCAGCCCTTCCCTGACCTTCCTCCCCGGTTGCCCGAACGGCGACGGGACCGGATCGCTCCGGCCCCGTCGTGAGGCGCATCGCGGCCCCTGGCAAAGGGCCTGCAAGCCATCAGGAACGGGGAAGCTCCCCGTCCACGGCCCGGGTCATGACCATGCCATCGACCACCGGCAGGCGATCGCCCGGGCGCTCATCCAGCCGCACCCGGCCTTCCTCGCCCTGGTAGCGGTAGGTCACGTCGTAACCGACGACGACCTTGTCGGTGCCGACGGGAATCCGGCTGCCGGGCTTCCGCTCCGTGCGCATGCGCTCGGTCGTGCCTTCAGGGGTCCGGTAGGTCACATCCCACGCCACCGTCCGGGTGCGGCTGGTCGGCTCGGACACGGTGCGGCACTGGCGTTCGGTGCGGTCAACGACCTTTCCGCCTTCGTGGCGACGATCGATCCTGTTGCCGATGTAACCACCGGCTGCGGCACCCGCGACCGTCGCTGCCTTGCGGCCATTGCCATCGCCGACCTGGTTGCCCACCAGGCCACCGATCAGCGCGCCGGCCACGGTTCCGCCGACGTTGCCGTCGCGTTCGGCCTGGCGGTCCTGCACCACCACGTCTTCGCAGACTTCACGGCTGGCCGTGGACGACGTGGTCTCCGTGATCGGCGCTGTACCGATCACCGTAGCGTAGCGCTGCTCGCTGCGGGTCACCGGGATCACCGATGTCACCTGGGCGTACTCCAACTGCGGCTCGGGAATGACGTTCGCATCGCGTCCATCCACCCCGTCGCCGAGCGCGATCTCTCGCGAGTCGTCGGCCGCCAGGGCCGAAACGGCCGAAGTGCGGGATGCGTCGGCGCTTCGATTGCCGACGTAGGCAGCGACGGCAATGCCACCGACGAGCATGGAACCGAGGGCCACCGCGAGCACCTGCTTGTTCAACATGGGCTTGTTCGATTCTGTCTTGTTCATGTCGCAACCTCCTGCTGTGACGGCGAGCCGGAAGGCGGTTCCGCCGGGACGCCCGGATTCCAGCACCCTGCGGCTGAACATCTCCCGGCCCCGGACCTGAATGACTTGTTGCCGTTCAGCCATGCATCGCACGCATCGAGTTGCGCCGGGTGCACGATCGACGATCCGATATCTGCATCCACGTGATAGCGTTTGCACAGTCCCGCGTTCCGGAATCGCCGCCATGGCCAGCCCGCTCGTCGCCCCGATCCTCGGCTTCCTCAGCCGCCTCAGCTTTCCCCGCCTGTTCCTCCTTGCCGCTTCGCTGTGGGCCGTGGACATGGTGATTCCCGATTTCATCCCCTTCATCGACGAACTGCTGCTCGGCATCGGCACGCTGCTGCTCGCGAGCTTCCGCAAGCGCAAGGCGCCGGAAGTGAAGGAATCGCCGACGCCAGGCGACGTCCCAAGGATCGGCTGATCCAGTCCACTTGATCGCGTTCCGCGCATGCTGATCGACAGCCACTCGCATTTCGACGCAGCGGAATTCGATGTCGACCGCGACGATGCGCTTGCGCGTGCACGCGCAAGCGGCGTGACACGTCAGATCGTTCCGGCCGTCAGCGCATCCGGCTGGGAGAAGTTGCGCGGCATCTGCGTGCCGGGGTCGGGCCTGCATCCTGCCTATGGACTGCACCCGATGTATCTGGACGAACACCGCGACGAACACCTGGCCCTGCTGCGCGGCTGGATCGAACGCGAACGGCCGGTTGCAGTCGGCGAATGCGGCCTGGATTTCTTCGTCGAAGGTCTCGACCCGCAACGCCAGGCGTTTTTTTTCGACGGACAGCTTCGACTGGCGCGCGACTTCGATCTTCCCGTGATCGTGCACGCGCGACGCGCCGTCGATGCGGTTCTCGCCGCGATCCGCCGTTTCGCGCCGCTGCGCGGCGTGGTCCACAGTTTCTCGGGCAGCGCCGACCAGGCGCGACGGCTGTTCGACCAGGGATTCCTGCTGGGGCTGGGCGGCCCGGTGACCTACGAACGGGCCAACCGCCTGCGCACCCTCGCGCGCGAGATGCCGATTGAATCGCTGCTGCTGGAAACGGATGCCCCCGACCAGCCCGATGCCGGCATCCGCGGGCAGCGCAACGAACCTGCGCGACTGCCGGTCGTGCTCGGCTGCATCGCCGAGCTGCGAGGGATCGCACCCGACGCTCTCGCACATGCGACGACCGTCAACGCCGAGCGCCTGTTTCGACTAGCGGACGACCGCTGACGGCACCCGAGGCTGCGAACCGCTGCGCCGGTCGCACACGGACGTGATCGGCATCACGCCACGCAACATCGATCCCGGGATCGAGTTGTTACACTGCCCCGGCCTTCTTCCATGGATCCGACGCCGCGATGTCGAAACCGCACGCTCTGCGCCCCGCCGCCCTCGCCCTCTGCCTCGTAGCCGCCATCGCAGCACCGCATGCCGATGCCGCGAAGAAGCGAAAGCCGGCCAAGCCCGCACCGAAGCCGGTCGCTGCGCTCAGCGCCTGCGTCGATCTCTACGGTGCAGTGAATGCCGACTGGCTCAAGGACAACCCGGTGCCCGCCAATGGCAGCACCAGCGCCCTGGGCGAGCTGGCCGCGCGCGCGCGCGACCAGCAGCGCGCGCTTCTGGAAGCCGCGGCGAAATCGCCGCAGGGACAGGTACAGAAGCTGCTCGGCGACTTCTGGGCCAGCGGCATGGATGAGGCCGCGGTGGAACGCGATGGCGCCGCGCCGATCGCCCCCTTGCTGGCGCGCATCGACGCGATCAAGAAGCCCCAGGAAGTCGCGCCCGCGATTGCCGCGCTGCATCAGGTCGGCATTCCGGTGGCCTTCAATTTCACCGCCGACATCGACCTCAAGAACCTCGACACGTACATGGGCTATTTCGCACAGGGCGGCCTGGGCCTGCCGGACGCGAGCTTCTACACCCGCAACGACGCCGACGCACGCAATCTGCTGGGACGCTACAACGGCTACGTGCAGAAGATCATGGTGCTGACCGGCACGTCGCCGGCCAATGCCGCCGCCGATGCCACGTTCGTGATCGACCTGGAAACGCGCATCGCCCGCGCGTCCAAGGCGCGCGCCGACCTCGTGCGCCTGCGCACCAACTACAACCCGATTCCCACCAAGGATTTCCAGAAGAAATACCGCAACCTGCAGTTGCAGGCCTTCCTGCAGGCCCAGGGCGTGACCGCCGAGCAGGTCTCGATGGCCGATCCCGCCCTGTTCGCGCAACTCGACAAGATGATCACCAGCCTGAAGCCGGCGCAGTGGAAGGCCTATCTGCGCTTCCAGGTCGGCAATGCGATGGCGCCGTACCTCAGCAAGAACTGGCGCGATGCGGACCATGCTTTCCGCGGCCAGCTGCTGCGCGGCGAAATGGATCAGGCACCGCGACCGCAGCAGGTACTGGATGCGATCAACGCCGCGGCCGGCAGCATGATGGCGCAGGCCTACACCGAGCGTTACCTGTCGCAGGATGCCGCGGACCGCGGGGCCACGATCAGTCGCCACATGCGCGAAGCACTTGAAGCATCGATCGCGTCGAACACCTGGATGGACGACGCCACCCGCGCCGAAGCCGTGGCCAAGCTGCAGAAACTGAAGATCGAAATCGGCAAACCCCGCTCGAACCTCGATTTCTCGATCCAGCCGATGGGGCGCGGCAGCTTCGGCAGCAACATCCTGATCGCCTCGACCTGGCACCACCGCGAGGAAATGAAGCGCATCGGTCGTCCGAATGCGGACCGTCGCTGGGACGTCCTGCCGCAGCACCCGGCCCTGGGTTACGACCTGCCGCACAATCGCCTGTTCATCACGGCCGCCGTGCTGCAGGCCCCTGTGCTCGACATGAAGCAACCGCTGGCGGCGCAGTACGGCAGCTTCGGCGCATTGGTCGGCCATGAGCTGTCCCGCGTCGTCGATGCCAAGGGGCGCTACGTCGATGCCACCGGCAATCTCCGCGACTGGTGGTCGCCCGCCAGCGCAAGCGCGTGGCAAGGCCGCATCGCGCCGCTGCAGGGCGTGTACGGTCGATTCACCTATCCCGGCAAGGCGGACCTGAAGATCGACGGCGCTCGCACGCTCGGCGAAAACGCCGCCGACCTCGCCGGCCTCGAGCTTGCCTGGACCGCGTATGCGCGCCAGGAACCGCAGGCCAATGACAGCGCGCAGCAGCAGTTCTTCCGCGGCTGGGCGCGCCTGTGGGCGCAGCAGCTGTCGGCCGATGCCGGCACGACCCACGCCCAGTCATCGCCCTACGCACCGGGCCAGTGGCGCGCGAACGCGCCTGCGATGCAGTTGCCGGCCTTCACCAAGGCCCATGCCTGCAAGGCAGGGACACCGTTGTTCGTCGCCGATGGCGAACGGGTCTCGATCTGGCGTTGAGCCCGGTCATGGGACCGGCGCTGAAACAGGCGTCGAGTCAGTTGCGGAGTCAGGCCGATGCCTTTCTCCGCGACAGCTCTGCGCGCAACGCCTTCATCGAATTCACTTTCAGCCACGGCCACCAGTCGCGACCCGTCATCGCATAGCGATCGGCGGCGCGCTCGAAGGGATTGCGCACGCTGACACCACCGAAACCGAGGTACAGCGGCAGGAAGAAGGGGCCGAGCGCCATGTACTGGAACACGTGGGCGCGTTCGTGGTCGCCGATGCGCGTCATCGGGTCTTCGCACAGACCCTCCCGCGTGGCGTAGGTGCGGCATCGACCATCGAGGTCGGCATGGGTGTTGAGGATCACGTTGCCGAAGGTGATCGCACCTCCGGGACCCCATGGCAGGCGGTTGAATACAAGCGCGCAATCGTCCCTGGCGAAGCGCGGTTTCGCGCCGAAGCACATTGCGACAAGGCCGGCGACCAGGCCGATCGCCGTGTTCGGCAAGGTCCAGAGCACACCGAGCGTGTGCAGTGCCAGCAGCGCGCCGCGACTCACGGCTCTTCCGGCATCAGCAGCCAGAGGACGAGGTACACCAGGATGCCTGGAAAGGCCGCGGACAAGGCGGAGCCGAGCACGTAGACGACGCGCAACAGCGTCGAATTCCAGCCGAAGCGAGCGGCGATGCCGCCGATCACACCGACCAGGACACGGTCATTCCGGCTGCGGGCGAGCGTGGGGGCTGCGGTCATGTGACACCTGCATGCTGTTCCGTCAGCCGCAGTCTAGCACTCGCCTCGTGGAGGCGCCGCTGGCGGCGGGCTCGGTCCGCGGCTTCGCGGCCAGGAGCCATGCATGCTTACATCATCGTCGAAGCGTAAGGGATGATGACCCGGTCGATGCCATGGATCACGCCATTGCTCGAATCGATGTCGCCATCCGTGATGAGTGCGCCGTCGATCCTGAACGCACCATCGTTCACCTTGATCTTGGCGTTCTGGCCCAGGTAGGTCCTCGCTGAGTCCCACTTGGCCATGTCGGTCGTACTCCGCCTGCCGCTGATCACGTGGTATTTCAGGATCGCGGCGAGCTCGCCCCGACTTTCAGGCTGCATCAGCGATGCCAGCTTGCCTTCGGGCAGTTTGGCGAAGGCGGCGTCGGTTGGCGCGAAGACGGTGAAGGGCCCGTCACCGCGCAGGACATCGCCCAGGCCCGCCTGTTCGACGGCCTTTCCGAACGAAACGAAGGAGCCCTTCTCTGCCGCGATATCAAGCAGATTCCTGCTCTGGGTGTTGGTTTGGGTATCCATGGTCGTGTTCTCGTGGGAGGACGCCGCCGAGGTGCGGGTCCGATGAAGCCTTGCGGCCAAGTCTTCCGTGCAGGACGGAAGCGAGAAACTCGCCGCGGAGAGTGGGCCGGAGTGCGCGCGATCGAGAGAGGCGTGCGACGTTGCATCGCAGGAAGATCAGCATACGCGCGGAGAGGTCAGGAAAGCGTGCCCCCGGCATCGGCGCGGCCGGACGTTCAGGGCACCCTCATGCCCCCTGTTCGGGACATCGATGCATGCCCGGGCCGGGCGAGCGGAAACGGCCACGAAGCATCCGGAAGAGGCGCGAAAACCGCGAAGGCGGAGTCAGCGTTTGGGCGCGCGCATGTCGCGCAGTTGCCGCTGGAACCACGTCGATGCCGATTCCACCGGCTTGCCGGGACAACGCACGTGGTAGGCGCGGCCGCTCGTGCTGCTGCGACTGGCGGCACGCTCGATGAAAGACTCGGCGCTGCCCGCAGGATCGCGGCGACGCAGGTAGTCGTATTTCCGACCCAGGTGCGTGCGCGCACGGGCACCGTCGTACCATTCGCCGTTTCGCTCGAACGAACATCCGGATCGACCGAGCGCGGCGATCAATGCTTCGATTTCGCGCTGGGCGGTGGCGGCATCGGCGGGCTTGTTCGCCGTTGCACTCGAAGGTTTCGTCGTCGGCGCGGCCGCCTGCACCGACAGGACGACGGCGCAGGCGCACAGGCAGGCGAGGATGCGGCGCATCATGCGGAGCGCTTCGTCAGCCAGTCGTGGATCGACGCCGGCACTTCCTTCTGCGCGCGGCCCGAGACGTAGATGCCGATGTGGCCACCGCGGAAGGAGATCTCGGAATAGTCGTTGCTGCCCACCAGCCCCTTCATCGGCTTCGATGCCGACGGCGGCACCAGGTGGTCCTGCTCCGCGTAGATGTTGAGCACCGGCATGTCGACGAAACCCAGGTCCACTTCGCGCTCGCCGATGACGATGCCGCCATTCACGAAACCGTTGCCCTGGTAATACTGCTTGATGAACTGGCGGAAGGCTTCGCCGGCCTGGTCGGGCGAATCGAAGATCCACTTCTCCATGCGCAGGAAGTCTTCCATCGCCTTCCTGTCGTCGAGGATGTCGATCATGCCGACGTACTTCTGCACGAACAGCCGGTACGGCTTGAGCGTGAGGTAGCACAGGTTCATCAGGTCGGCCGGTACGTTGCCGAGCGTGTCGACGAACTGGTCGATGTCGAGATCCTGGATCCAGTTCGACAGCATGTTGTCGTCGGTATGGAAATCCACGGGCGTGACCATCGTGATCAGGTTGCGCACCTTGTCCGGGTGCAGCGAACTGTAGGTCAGCGAGAACGCGCCGCCCTGGCAGATGCCGAGCAGGTTGATCCGGTCCTGGCCCGAGGCTTCGCGAAGGTGGTCGACGGCGCCGTCGATGAAGCGCTCGATGTAGTCCTCCAGCGTGAGGAAGCGGTCCGAGCGGTCGGTGTAGCCCCAGTCGATGAGGTACACGTCCTGGCCCAGGGCAAGCAGGTTCTTCACCAGCGAACGGTCGTCCTGCAGGTCGACCATGTACGGACGATTCACCAGTGCATAGCAGATCAACAGCGGGACCTTCGCGGTCGGTGTCTTTTCGCCGCGGAATCGGTACAGCACGACCTTGCCGTCGCGCCAGACTTCTTCCTTGGCAGTGACGCCGTAATGCACGTCGTCCAGTTCGCGCAGCGTCGCGAGGCCCGCGCCGAGCTTCTGCTGCACGTTGGCGGCTTCCTCCGCCAGCTTGTCGGGGGTCACGTCGAATGGCGTGGCGTACATGTCAGCGGGCCCTCTTCGTGGTCTTGGACGGCGACTTGGCGGCGGCGATGGGTTTCAGCGGTTCGGGCAGCGCGATCGAAGCGATCGCCGGCTTCGGCGCGCGCTTGGCTGCGGCTCGCAGCGGCTTCGCCTTGACCGCGGACTTCGCGGCCTTGGCCCTCGTCGACGTCTTGCTTGCCGCCTTCGCCACGACCCTGGCTGCAGGCTTGGCCTTGCTCGGGGCGACTGGCTTGTCCGCGAGCTGCGAGGACGCCTTCGCGGCATCCTTCGCGGCAGTCGGCGCGGTGACGGGCTTCGCGGGGCCCTGCTTCGGCTGCGCTTGTGGCGTTGCGTTGCGCAGACGACGCACCTGGCGTTCCAGTTCGGCGATGCGGCGGTGCGCGGCATCCACCTCGGTGCGGCCCGGCATGCCGAACAGGTCGCAGAACAGTTCGACCTCGCGCTGGATGCCGGCGCGCACCTTCATCTGTGCGTTCACCAGTTCGCCATAGCGCTTGCGGAATTCCTGGGACAGCGCGACCTCGGCGTAGGCTTCCTCGGCGGCGTCGATCCACAAATCGAACAGTGCGCGCGCCGACTTCAGCTGGCGGCCGGGCTCGCTGCGCTCGGAAAGCTTGCGCTCGAAGCGCACGAAGGCATCCTGGCCGATGCCGAGCATCAACTGGTTGTAGGCATCGTTGCGTTCCTGCAGCTCGATCTGCGCTGCGGCGAGCGCCTGCAGGCGCTCCTGGTGTTCGCGGTTCATGCCGAAGGCCGGCAACCGCAGCAAGCCGAGGCCTTCCTGGCGCAGCCCGCCCATCAGCATGCTGCCCATCATCGCGTTGATCATCGGCGCAGCCTGCGCATGCCACTGCTCGAAGCCCGCCTGGCCGCGACCGGCCATGCCCTCGAACAACGCGGCGAACGGGTTGCTCCCCTGCCCGCCCATGGCCTGCTTCCAGGCACTGGCGATGTCCGTCGGCGATGCATCCCGACCTGCGAACTGGCCGGCGACCTGCTGCATCATGCCCAGCCACTGGCGGGCCTGCATGGAAAACCGCTCGACCATGTCGGCGGCCTCGTCACGGCGACCGACACCGGCCATACGGCTCCAGGTGTCGAAGGTGGCCTGCCAGGGATCCTGCGGCGCCTGCGGTTGGCCACCGAACGCGCGCATGGCGTCGCCGAAGGCGTTCATCCATTGCCTGGCCATCGCTTCCGCGTCGCCCGGCATCCCGAAACCCGCACCACCTGCAGTCCGCATCGCATCGCTCCAGATCAGGAGCCGCCATGATAGCAACCGCGCATGACCGACTCCGTCACCGTCACCGTCACCGGCACCCGCTCATCGGAGCCGATTCATCCGGACCAATTCATTCGGGCCAATTCTTTCGGGCCAATTCACCACTTGGGAATGCGCAGGGTCTTGCTGATCATCAGCGAGCCTGACAAGGCATACATCAGCACCATCGGATGCAGCACCCAGGGGCCGAGCCTGGTCGCGCCGAACCAGAAGTTGCCGCCGATCCGGCCGGCGTCCGCCGCGATGACCAGCACCACCACCAGCGCAAGGCTGGTCGGGATGGGCGTGCCTTCGAAGTGCTTGACCTTGTCGCCGTCGCCCGAGAGCTGTTCGGCGGTGACGTTGAAGCGTGCCAGGCGGCTGACGCCGCAGCAGACGAAGTAACCCAGGACCAGCCAGTCCCAGCCGCCCTGGAGACCGGCGGCGAAGCCCAGCGTGGCCGGTGCCACGCCGAAGGAAATCACGTCGGCGAGCGAATCCAGCTCGCGGCCCAGCGTCGACGAGGACTGTCGCCAGCGGGCGACCCGACCGTCCAGCGCGTCGAAAACGAAGGCCAGCGGCACCAGTGCGCAGCCCAGCAGCAACAGGCGCACGTCCTGCGACGTCGCGTACAGCATCGACAGGAACACCGCGCTGACCCCGCAGAAGGCGTTGGCCAGGGTCAGCCAGTCGGCCAGGTGGAAATCGCGCAGCATCGAAAAGTGGCGTTGTTTCATCGGCGGTCCTCGCCCGCGTACCGGGCCGTCACGCGCTGATCGTACTCGCGACGGTTGCGCGCCGTCTGCAGCAGGCCCTGCGGGTCGCCGGCGTGGCGCCGGACCTGGCGCACGAAATAACGCGCGAGCGAAGCCGGGAGAAGCCGGTCGTCGGCGACGTCGCGACGCGCATAGGGAAAGACTTTCGCCTGCGTCCACGGGTCGAAGGCGGACGTGCCGAGGCTCTGTGCGCCGTCGAGGAACACCTGGGACGTCGGCACCACGATCCGCACTTCGGCCCGTGCGTTGCCGGACCGTCCCGGCGCGTTGGCGGGCACGCGTGAGCGCACACGCGAAGGCACGATCGTCCAGACCGCGACGGCGTGGTTGCCGGTGGGCCAGAACAGGCCGACGCTCGAACGCGGCGAGAGCCCCATGCCGCGCGCAACGACCGCGAACAGGGCCGACAACTCGTCGCACTCGGCTATCGCGGTGGTGGGCGGCATGTCGGCGCTCGCGGGCGCCTCGAACGCATCCCACTGCGACCAGATCTGGTCCGATTGCGGCAGCTGGTCCGTCACCCGCCAGCGCAGGCCCCACAGTCCGCCCGCGCGCGTGGCCTCGAATGCGATGCGGATGCGCAGGTAGTCGGCGAACAACGCGTCGTCCTCGGCCAGGTCGTGCGCCTGCATGAGCCGCCGATACTCGTCACGAACGCCTTGCGATGCCGCGAGTCGCTCCGCTTCGCGCGACAGTGCGGCGAACAGTTCGTTCGCTGCCACCCTGTCACGGCCTGGAAACGGATCGATGTCGGCCGATGGCGCGGACTGCGCACCGCCCCGTGCGTCAAGCTGCGCAACGCTTCGGCCCTCGGGCAGCCCTGAGGAGACACCGACGTCGGTCGAAGGCGAGCAGCCAGCCAGCGCCAGGGCCAGGAGCATGGCGCCCCATGCGTCGCGGCGCAGAAACGGGTGCGTGAACCGGTCGTGCGCCATCGGATCCTGTCGACATGCCGGCAGGGGCGCCGGCACATCCATGGTGACCCAGCAATCAGGGCAAGGCCAGATGCTCCACCGTCAGTGGCTTGCCGGCGCGTGGCACGGTGTCGATCACCGCATCGCCAGGCATCGGCTTGCCCTGCTCCAGGGCATCGAGGGTGCGGTCCAGCGCCCGGTAGACGTAGGGCAACATCGGCAGATAACGCGCGCCGTAATCCGGAAGGCCGAGGAAGGCGTCGAAATGCTGTGCGCGGCGCACCTGCCAGAAGCGCACGTCGCGGCCGGCGGCACGGGCCCTGGCGACGTACGGCGCACTGGTGAACGCCATCGGGATCAGGCCATCGTCGGCGCCATGGATCACGGTCACCGGCAGGCCCTTGCGCGGCAGGCCGGCGCGGGTTTCGGCGACACCCTTGCGGACGCGCTCGGCATCGACGGAGGCGCCGCGCCACAGACCGCGCAGGCACTGCAGTCGCGACAGCGAAGGATCGATGCGTGCGCTGCCGTCGAGGTTGCCGTCGTCGACGATCCCCACGCCCGCACCCGGCGGGATGCCGCTGGCATCGCTCCACCAAGCCGCGCGTTCCTGTGCCGTCGCGGCCCGGCGCGTGCCGTCGGCATTCTGCGCGGACCACGCATGGCCGCAGGGATGCTCGCCGATGCCGAACCGGCCGTAAGCCGAGGCATAGGTCACTGCGACCGCACGCCACAGATCGAAGCCCACGCTGAGCGCACCCGCGCGCAACGCCTCTTCCGTCCAGCCGCTCGCGCGCATGCGCGCGAGCGCATCGCGAGCCTGTGCATCGGCATCGGTGCCATCGACCAGCCCGGCCTCGCGCAATGCACGGCAGCGCTCGGTCCACTGCCCGCGCGCCTGTGCCTGCAGCGGCGGCTGCGGTAGGTCATCCATCGCCAACAGCGCGCAGGGCATCAGCAGCATGGCTTCTGTCGTGTAGTCGTAGAGTGCGCGGCTGCCGGTGCCAGCACCATCGCCATCGACCAGCACGCTGGGTTCGCCGGCGACGACCGCGTCGAGCCAATCTCCTTCGATTTCCGCCGCGCGCAGCACCGCACCGCCGCCATTGGAGATGCCGACCGCGACGACGCGCGTGTTGGCGAAGGTGAATGGCGCTTCGGCCGGGAAGGCTTCGTCGAGCGCGACCAGGGCGAACTCGGCGGCCTGGCGCACGTGTCGGCCCCAGTCGGCTTCGGGGTTGTCCTGCGAGTGCGCATGCTTGAATGCGACGCCACCGACGCCGTCGGACGCCTCCGGCGCGAAGGCCAGCGTTTCCGTGCCGAACGATGCAGGCGTGCCGTCCGCCCGGATGCCCGTGCGCGCATCGAGGTCGACGTAATCGGTGCCGGTGCCCTTGTCGGTGTAGGCCACGGCGCAACCCTTCGGAAGGCCCCATGCGCCGGCAACCGCGATCGCGCCGTACACGCCGCGCGAGCCCGACGATGGCGCGACCAGCACGCAGCGACGCTTGCGATCGAAGCCGTCCGGCACCTGCACCAGCACACGATGCGGCTGGCGGGCGCCGGGCACCGTGGCCAGCGCGGAAAACTCGCGGCCCGGCACCGTGTCCACGCGGCCGTAGACGTCGCCGAACCCGCCACCGGGTGCGAGGTCGGCGATGCCGCGCCAGTTGCTCCAGATCGCGCGTCGGCGCAGTTCGACGGGCGTCGGTGCGGTGGCATCGGCGAACGCCGGCGGCACCATCGCGCGCAGTCCCGCCAGGCCCAGGCCCGCGCTCAGCAGGTCGTCGCCGTCGCGATGCGTGGTGGTGCGCTGGGCGCGGAAGGCGGAAACGTCGCGTTCGGTCATCGAGGGCGTGGCGGACTTCGAAGGCGTGGAGCGAGGCGCGGATGCGCAGGCGGCGAGGCCCAGCGCAAGCGCGAGGGCGACGATCGGGCGGACGGTGGAAAGGACGATGGGCATCATGACCTGTGAACGTACCAGCGCTGCGCATCCGCGGCATCGTACTTTGGTACCAGAACCTCGCCGCCATCGCCCCATCCGGCCCTGATAGGCTTGCGACCACCCCCACGGAGCCTGCCTGACGATGCCCCTGCTGCTGATCGCCGACGACCATCCGCTGTTCCGGGCCGCACTGCGCGGCGCGGCAGTCGAGGCCGCCGACGACGTGCAGACCTGCGAAGCGGCCTCGCTCGACGAAGTGCTGTCGATCCTGGACACACGACCCGATGTCGACCTCGTGCTGCTCGACCTGCACATGCCCGGCAACCACGGGCTGGCCGGGCTGGCCGCGATCCGTGCGCAGTACCCGGCGGTGGCGGTGGCGCTGGTGTCGGCCAACGAGGATCCGCAGATCATCCGCCGCGCACTGGACCATGGCGCAGCAGGCTACATCCCGAAGAGCGCCGGACTGGACGAACTGCGCGATGCCATCCGCACGGTCCTGGCCTGCGAGGAGTGGCTGCCGCCCGCGCTTCGCCCCGCCGTCGCGCGCGCGCGCTCGACGCCGGACGATGCGGAACTCGCCGCGCGCCTCGCGAGCCTCACGCCGCAGCAGTTCCGCGTGCTGGCGCTGGTCGCCGAAGGCCTGCTCAACAAGCAGATCGCCGACCGCCTCGACGTGCAGGAGCGCACGGTCAAGGCGCATCTCAGCGCGATCTTCGAAAAACTCGGCGCGCGCAACCGCACCCAGGCCAGCGTGATCCTGCGCGGCCTCGAAATCAGCGACCCGGCGCGGCAGGTGGTCGCGGACGAAACGCCACGAGAACATTGAACTTCACGACGCCACCCCAGAGGAGAGTCGAATGCGATCGGTTGCCCTGCTGCTGTCCATGATTCTGGCTTGCAACACCGCATCGGCGGCCGAGCCCGCGCATCGTCCGAACACGATCACCGTGAGCGGCAAAGCTGAAATCAGCGTCGAGCCGGATCAGGTGGTCATGACCGTCTCGGTGGAGAATTTCGACCGCGACCTCGAAACCGCTCGACGTCGGAACGACGAAAGCGTCGCCAAGATCATCGCGCTCACCCGCGAATTCTCGATCGCACCGCGTGACGTGCGCACCCAGAGGATGACGATGGAGACATTGCGCGAGACGACCAGACGAGACGAGTGGAACGACGATCTGCGTCATGCCAACCCGATCCGGGGTTATCTGATCTCGAAGCGACTGACGCTGCGACTGTCCGAACTCGACAAGTTCGACGCCTTCTATCTGCAATTGCTCAAGACCGGCGTCAGCGAAGTGACGCATGTCGACTTCGAGACGTCCAGGCACCGCGAACACCGGGATGCGGCGAGGACGATGGCGATGAAGGCCGCCCGCGAGAAGGCGGAGGCCATGGCCGCCGCACTTGGACAGCAGATCGGCCCTGCCGTGGAGATTCGCGAAGACAGCGAAGCCGGGATTTTCAGTGCATTCAACAGCAGCACCCGTGCCAACAGCACGGCATCGGTCTCAAGCCAGTCTTCAACCGGACAAATCGGCATCGAGGCATCGGCGACGGTGGTCTTCGAATTGCGCTGATTCCGGCGGAGATCGCATCGACATGACGCGCGACACGCTCGAACGTCTGCTTCCCTGGCTGCTTACCGCGCTGCTGCTGCTCGGCATCGGCGGCTACATTGCCTGGCGCATGAACGAATACCGCGACGCTCGGACAGCGCAGGCAGCGAAGCCTGCCGCACGCCGCGCCGCGCGGGCACCATCGCATCCGTCGCCGTTGCCGGGCGCGCGCAGCGTCGACACCGCGCATTACACGATCACCACGACGGCCGACGACGAGCAGACGCAGCGCGTCGGCGATGCCGTGGAAGCGCTGCATGCCGCGTACTTCGCCTGGTTTCCCGACGTCGCAGCGCGTGCCGCGGGTACGCCGAAGCTTCGCCTCACCCTGTACGCCCACAAGGGCCAGTTCCGCGCGAACAACCGCAGCAGCCCGTGGGCGGAGGCCTACTACCTCGCGCCGGTGTCGTATGCGTATTACGCCAGCGATGGCGCGAATCCTTATCACTGGATGCTGCACGAAGCCACGCACCAGTTGAACAACGAAGTGGCGCGCTTCCCGAAGACGAAGTGGATCGAGGAAGGCCTGGGCACCTACTTCGGCGCCAGCCGGATCGAAAAAGGCCGATTGCTGCCCGGTGCGATCGATCCGGAGGCCTACCCGATCTGGTGGCTGGACGGCATCGGCCTGACCGGCGACCTCGATGCCGACATCGCCGCCGGCCGCTGGATCCCGATTCGCGCGCTGATCACCGGACGCGATGCACCGAGCATCCATGCGAACGTCAACCGCTACTACGTGCAGTACTGGAGCCTGACCCACTTCCTGTTCCACCACGACGGCGGACGTCATGCGGATGCGTACCGCCGGCTGATCGCGGAAGGCGGCACGCTGGAGAACTTCGAACGCCTGATCGGCCCGGCCGACCGCATCGAGCGAGACTGGTATCGACACCTGCAGGACCGCATGGCGGAATCCGCATCACGGAATTGAGCTGGCGGTGGCGCGCGCACTTCCTTGACGGCCCATCGGTCGACACAATCCGGCTTTCCCCAGCACGGAAAGCGGCATCACGATGCGAACCTCGAACCTGTCACTCGTCAACGCACTGCTCACGCCCCTGGTCGCGGCATTGTGCATCGCCGCTTTCGCGTGCCCGTCCGTCCATGCCGCCAGGCCCGCGAACGCGCGCTCGGCGAAGGCCCCTGAGTCACCGCAGGAGGCGAAGGCACTCGCCTTGTTCGAGGAATTCGTGCGATTGGGCGAAACCTTCGATCCCGCGCTGGCCGACCTGTACGCCGATACCGCGAAGGTCACCAACCGGCGCGTGTTCCCCGACGGCACCTCGCGCGAGATGGCGATGCCCGCGCCGAGCTACAAATCCCTGCTGCGCAGCGTGATGCCGGTGGCCAGGGAACGAAACGACCTGAGCCGCTACAGCGAGGTGCGTTACACCATCGAGGGCGACAACGTGCGCATCCGCGCGACACGCTATTCGGTGATGAAGGACTACTCGGCGCCGCACAGCCTGCTGGTGGGTCCGGACACGGACGGCACATGGCGCGTGCTGGAGGAATCGGGCGAATCCCGGCCCTGATCCTGTCGTCACGACATCGACGTCACGCGAGATGAAGATCCCGGTTCAGATCCGCGAATAGCGCCACGACACCATGCGCCCGTCGCGATACGGCATCACGCCGTGGAAGGCACGCGGATCCTCGTCGAAGACCAGCGGCAGGAAATGCCTGTCGCCGTCCCACAGCGGCAGATCGAGAATGCGATCGACCGGCACCCACTCCAGCGTGCCCTCGGGGTTGCTCGTGAAGGGCGTTCCGCTGAAACGCGTGACGATGAAGACGAAGCCCAGCCAATCCTCGCCGTGCTTGCCGAAACCCGGCCAGCTGATCGTGCCGCGCAGCGCCAGTTCGTCGCATTCGATGCCCGCTTCCTCGCGGATCTCGCGGCGCATGCCTTCGACCACGTCTTCGTCCGGTTCGATCTTCCCGCCCAGGCCGTTGTACTTGCCGAGATGCTGGTCGCCGGGCCGCGCATTCCGATGGATCAGCAATGCCTTCGAGCGATCGGGAGACAGCACGTAGCCCAGGGTGGCGACGATCGGCGTGTAGGGCATGAGGGCGGCATCCGGTACGGGACGGGCATTGTAGCGTCGCGCCGCTACACGGCCCGCGCCGCCAGCAGCCGCCGCAGCATCGAACGCAGGGCCAGCGCCTTCACCGGCTTCGGCAGCAGCCCCAGCCCGTGTTCCAGCGTGATGCGCCTCACCTCGCCGCTGTCGTCGGCGCTCAGGACCAGGCACGGACGCGCGCCGAAACGCGCAGCCAGGCGCGCGTGCAGCGCAACACCCGTGTCACCATCGTCGAGGTGGTAATCGAACAACCACAGGTCGGCCTGACGCTCTGCGAGCGCCGTTTCGGCCGCCGCGCCGTCGGCGACCGCGACGACCTGGTAATGCCAGCCGAGCAGCACGGCACGGAGGGCCGACAGCGCCTGCGGATCGTTGTCGACCACGAGGACGCGCAGCGCGGTGTCGTCGACGGGCGCAGGCGACGTAGCTTCCGTCTGCGCCGACGCCACCGCATCCAGCGTGAGCGAGAACACGGTGCCGCGCCCGGTGCGGCTGCGCAGTCCCAGGGGCGCATCGAGCAGGCGCGCGATGCGGTCGGCGATCGCGAGTCCCAGGCCAAGGCCCTGCCCTGCGGCGCCATCGCCACGGCGGAACTCCTCGAAGATCGCGCATCGCTCTGATTCGGGAATGCCGGGGCCGGTGTCGTGCACTTCGATCCGCAGGCGTCCGCCGACGCGTCGCACGCCCAGCAGCACGCTGCCCTGCGCGGTGTAGCGCACCGCGTTCGCGAGGAAGTTCTGCAGCACGCGACGCAGGAGCTGCGGATCGGTCCGCACCCAGGCCCGCGTGCCACGGACGCGGAATGCCAGCCCGCGTTCGGCGGCGAGCGCGCGGAACTCGGAGGTCAGCGGATCGAGTACTTCGGCGAGCGGAAACGCGCGCGGCTGCGGCACCAGGCCACCGCCCTCCAGGCGCGACATGTCGAGCAGGCCTGCGAGCAGGTCGCCGGTCGAATCGAGCGCACCGCGGATCTGCCTCGCCGTGCCGCGACGCGTGTCGTCCGGCAACTGCTCCGCCAGCGCATCGGTGAAAAGCTGCGCGGCGTGCAAAGGCTGCAGCAGGTCGTGGCCGATCGCCGCAAGGAAGCGGCTCTTCGCATCGTTCGCACGTTCCGCGTCCGCACGCGCCTGGTCGAGTCGCGCGGTGCGATCCGCGACGCGCTGCTCCAGCGTTTCGTTGCTGCGCTTGAGCGCGGTCTCGGCATGGCGGAACGCGGTGACGTCTGTGAACGTCGCGACGAAACCGCCGCCGGGCATCGGGTTGCCGCGGATTTCGATCACGAGGGCCTCGCCGCCCACCCCGTCCGGGAACGAGCGCTCGCTGACGTACGGCGTGCCGGCACGCATGTGGCGCAGGCGCTTGTCGACTTCGTCCTCGATCGCGTCGACGTTCCAGCCATGGCGCAGGTTGTGGCGCACGAGGTCCGCGATCGGCACGCCGACGCGCAGCAGGGGTTCGGGATATCCGAACAATTCGGCGTAGCGCCGGTTCCACGCCACGAGCCGCAGCTCGCGATCGACGACGCTGATGCCCTGGCTCATGTTCTCCAGCGCCGCTTCGAGCAGGCGCTGGTTGAAGCGGAGGTCCTGCGAGGCTTCGCCGACGATCGCAGCGACGGTGTCGAGGTCGCGACCGGCCGCGCGTCGCGCAGCGTCCAGCAGCAGGCGCGCGGACGCCGCGCCGAGCACTGCAGCCAGCTCGCGTTCGAGCCGCCCTTCCTGCAGCGCCGGCACGGCCGCATCGGCACGCGCGCCGGACAGCGCCGTTTCGACCACGTCGCGCGGCAGGAAGCGGCAGCCGACGTCGCGCAGCAGGTCGAGCGACAACCCGCGGGCGCCCGCGCGGCGCGGGCCGGCCTGCCACCACGCACTGCCGCGCGTCGACGCGATCCAGGTCACGACCACGCCCGCGAAGAGGCTGACCACGACCGCGCGACCGAGGCGGCTCCAGCCGGTCAGGCCGAAGAAGGCATCAGGCGCGACCAGCGACCAGCCCCATGGACCTGCGCGCAGCCAGTCAGCGCGCACGCCTCGCGCTTCCACCAGGACCGGCACCAGCAGCAGCCACATCCAGAGCACGACCGCGGCGCCGATGCCGAGGAGTACCGCGCGCGGCGGGGTCTGTGGCCGCCACAGCGCGAAGCCCAGTGCCGGGGCCAGCGACGCCAGCGCCGAAAACGACAGCGCGCCGACATCGGCCAGCGCATCGCTGCCGGCGATCAGGCGGCTGTAGCCCCAGGCCAGCAGCACGATGGCGAGGATGCCGATGCGTCGCTGCACCAGCACGGCGCCGCGCAGGTCCGCTGACGCCTTCGTCGCCGCACTGGTGCGCTTGGGCGCCCACGGACCGCGCAGCCACAGCGGCGTGAGCCAGTGGTTGCCGATCATCAGGCTGAGGGTGACGGTGCTGACGATCACCATCCCCGTTCCTGCACTCAGGCCACCGAGGAATCCCAGCAGCGCGAGCCCTTCGTTGCCCTGCGACAGCGGCAGGGCCAGGACGTAGAGGTCCGATGGCACGCCCTGCCCGCCCAGCAACGCATCGCCAGCGCGCGCCAGAGGCAGGATCGGCAATGCGATGAGCAGGAGGTAGAGCGGGAACAGCCAGCGCGCGCGCAGGACGTCGCGCTCGTCGCGGCACTCCACGGCGCCCACGTGGAACTGGTGCGGCAGCGTGAACATCGCGAGCACGCCGAGCAGCACCAGCGGCCCGAACCCGGACAGATCGGCGGGCGCCGAAGGCGGCACGGGCGTGCGCGCGACATCGGTCGGCAGGGAGAACGCGAACAGCCCGATCGCCAGCATCGCACCGAGCTTCAGCAGCGCCTCGAAGGCCATCGCGAGGATCAGTCCGCGATTGTGCTCGGCCGCGCTCGCGCTGCGCGTGCCGAACAGCATCGCGAACGCGGCCATCGCCAGGGCGACGTACAGCGCGCTGTCCTGCCATGCCGGCACCTGCGCGGCGTCGTCGCGGACCAGCAGCGCGAAACTCATCGCCACCGCTTTCAGCTGCAGCGCGATGTACGGCACGATGCCGAGCACGGCGACGAAGGTGACGCCAGCCGCGAGCCAGCCATCCTGGCCCAGGCGACTGGCCACGAAGTCCGCGATCGAGGTGCTGTTGCTCTCGCGCACCAGTCGCACCAGCCGCATCAGCAGGCCGATGCCGAAGACATAGAGGAGGATCGTGCCGATGAAGGTCGGCGGCAGCGGCCAGCCCGAACGTGCGGCCTGCGTGACCGTGCCGAAGAACGTCCAGGAGGTGCAGTACACCGCCAGCGACAGCGCATAGACCACGGCCCAACGCTTCGCGAAGGCCTGCGGCCGGCGTTCGCCGAGCACGGCGACCGCGAACATCAGGCCCAGCCATGCCAGCCCGGCGACGATCACGCCGCCGACGCTCAGCATCGCCTTGGCCTTCGGAGGTGGTTGTCGTCGATCCGCTTCACGTCGATCCGCTTCGCATCGATCCAGTGCCGCCAGGGCGGGTCATCGCGAGGACAGCTCGGGACACCGGCAAGCCAGTCGACGGCGAGCCAGTCGAGGGCATGCCACCGGATCGGACTGCGGGCCGATCCGGATCGATCAGGCGTCTTCGTGGACGTCGTCGGTCTCGGTGGCGTCGAAATCCACCGCTTCGGGCTTCGGCGCCGGTCGCATCACGTCGATCAACAGGCGCTCGGTCGCGTCGAGGTCCGGCACCAGTGCCGTGTCATCGTTGAACATCACGCGCAACTTGATGCCGTCGGGCAGGCTCTCGAGATGTTCGCTGTCGAAGATCATGTTTTCGCGGGTGATCGTGACCAGGCGCGGGAAGCCCTGCGCCACGAGCGCGAAGTACGGCATCTTCGGATCGCCGCCGAGCGCCTTGATCACGATGACCTTGGTGCCGATGGCCGCACCTTCGGTGTGCGTGCCCGCGATGCGCGCGTACGACACCAGCGGCAGGCGCCAGCCGCGCCAGCGGATCTGGCCGAGCAGCCAGTCCGGGGCGTTGTCCACCGGATCCGGGTCGGCGTACGACAGCACTTCGACGGTCGCGGCGTTCGGCAGCAGCAGCTGCGAACCCGCGATCTGGATGAGGACGCCTCGGATGTCGTTGGCTTGGGTGTTCACGGCAATACTCGCATCGAAACTCGTGGCGGGGCGGCGATCAGCTGGGCCAGCGCGCGGCCAGGCGGCCGGCCAGTTCCACCGGCAGGCCGGACGTTGCGCCGCGCGAGCGCAGCACGGCACAGGCCGCGCCGTCGTAACAGTCTTCCGGCGTCTGCGCGGCGACCAGGGTTCCAGTCGCGGTCGCAGCCATCGCCGCATCGACCAGCGCCGGATCACTGCCGCTCAGGAACACGATCGCGCTGTCGCCGGGCGGAAGCGCGGCGAAAATCGACGTCGCGCCACCCTCTTCCTGGACGAAACGCAGTCGACCGGGGCCAGCGGGCTCCAGGCCAACGCCATCGGGCATGAAGTAGATCGTGCCGGGATTCGCATTCGCGCCGCTGGCAGCGAGCGTCACCGGCAAGGCGGCTGCACGCTCCATCTGAGCGACCAGTCGATCGTAGCGGCCGCCCTGCAGGTGCAGGCGCACCAGCACGGCCGCGGGGAAATCGGCGGGAATCGATGAGAGCAACTGACGCGCCGGATCCGGCCCGCCCAGCCCGGCCTCGACCAGCACCACGCCGGACGCCGATGCATCCAGCGACGGGAGCGCCGACGGGATGGGCGGCGGCATCGCCGAGGGAATGGGCGGCGGCATGATCGAAGGCACCACGGGTGCGGCCGGGGCCATCATGTCGATGGTCGGCGGCACGGGCTCTTCGTCGATGAGGAAGGGGTTGTCGCCGCTTCCACGAGGCGCGCTTTCTTCGATATCGACCAGCGAAAGGCTGGAGATTCGTGCTTCGAGCGCGCTCAGGTCATGGGCGGCCGGCTTGGGACGGTCGACCGGAGTCGGCGCGGGCGCGGACGCGTCGTCGACCGGCGCAAGCGACAGTTCGCCCAGCGAGAACGTCGGTGCGGCCACCGGCGGCGGTACGGCGGGCGCAGGCGCATCGTCGAAGGCCGGCAGCGGCGGCATCGCCGGCACCACTGGGGCAGGTCCGACGGGGTCCGATGCCGGCACCTCGCCCGCAGCGGCCATGCTCTTGGCGATCAATTCTTCGAAGGAAAGGACGGTTTCCGGGTCGCGCTTGGGCGCGGGCGCCTGCACGGATTCGAAGTCCATCGCCGCCGGATCGAAATCGTCGAAGCGGATCTCCGGCAAGGCCTCGCCCTGCGCGACGCGATCGTTCGAGAGGGTTTCGAGGAAGAAGGCATCGTCGTCGAGTTGCAGCCCGCTGGCCGTCGGCGCAGCGGCACCGGCCGGGGCAGCGGCGGGGGGCGTTTCTTCGAAGGAGAAGACATCGAGCGACAGCGGCGCATCGGCGGCCGGCGTGTCGTCGAAGCTGCCGAAATCCACGGCATCGAGCGACATCGAATCGAGCGGCATCGAATCGAGCGATGCCGATTCGAGCGACACGGACTCGAACGATGCGCTCTCGAAGTCCACGGCATCGATCTCCAGCTCGCCGAACGACACGCGCGGCGCGTCCATCGACACCGCAGGCACGGGCTCATCGACCAGCGGCAACCCGGGTTCGACGAATGCGTGCGAGGTCGCCTGCGGCACGGCGTCGGCAGGCGCGGCCGCGGGAATGGCGTCGAGCAAGGCGGCGTCGAGCGCAGAGGTGTCGATGCCGGCGAATGGCGAAGCGACCTCTGCGGGCATGCCGTCCGCGGGCACGCTGTCCGCATGCGCGACCGCTTCCTGGGTGAAGCTGGCCATGTCGACATGGGCATACGCCGCCGATGGCGCAGGCACCTTGCCGGGAGAAGGCTGCCAGTCGGTGTCGTTTTCGCCACCGGGCGGCAACACGTTGGAATCGCGGCGAAGCTTGGCCGACAGATGGCGGACCCAGCGCTGCGCATCCCAACCACTGCGATGCGCCGCGACATCGGCTTCGTCGAAGATCACGATCATCGACGGATCGACCAGGATGTCGTCGAAGCTGTCGAGCGCCGCCTCGATGCTGGGCTCGAGCGCGATGAGCAGCGCCTGCGGCTCCAGCGCACGCAGCGCGGCCTCGCTCGTCGAAGCAGGGTCGACCGTGACGAGCAGTTCCGCGCCTGCCTGGCGCACTGCATCCGCAAGGTTGTCGGCCGCCTTGCCCGCGCGCGCCAGCAGCGCGACGCGGGTCCTTGCACCGATGTTGGACACGTCAGCCATTCGGCCTCACCGTTTCGAGCAACGAGAACACGTTGCGCATCAGCTCGTTCTCCTGGTACGGCTTGCCGAGGTAGCGATCGACGCCGATGTCCATCGCGCGCTGGCGATGCTTGTCGCCGGTACGCGAGGTGATCATGATGATCGGCACCTTCGCCAGTCGGGCTTCGGCCTTCATCGCGGTCGCGAGTTCGTAACCGTCCATGCGAGGCATTTCGATGTCGAGCAGCATCAGGTCCGGCACGCGCTCGACCATGCGCTCCAGTGCGTCGAGACCGTCCTTCGCGGTGATGACCTCGAAGTTGTTGCGCTCCAGCACGCGGCCGGTGACCTTGCGCATGGTGATCGAGTCGTCGACCACCATGACCAGCGGGACCGGACGCTCTTCGACCGGCGCGACCTCGATGACTTCCTCGGCCGCGAGCGCTGCCTGGCGACGCACCAGCGGTGCGACGTCGAGGATCACCACGACCGAGCCGTCACCCATGATGGTGGCGCCGAAGATGCCGGGGATCGATGCGACCTGCGGACCGATCGGCTTCACCACGATTTCGCGGTTGCCGATGATCTGGTCGACGGTCACCGCGACATGCAGGTCGCCCGAACGCGTCAGCAGCAGCGGCATCTGCAGCTGGCCTTCCGCCTTCGCAGGCGCGTGGCCGAGCAGCTTGCCGAGATCGTGCAGGACGTATTCTTCGTTGCCGTAGCGGTAGTTCGTGACGCCCTTGGCCAGTTCTTCGCGCGGGATGCGGCCGACGCCGCGCACCGACGCGATCGGCACCGCGAAGGTGGTCTCGCCGATGAGCACGAACGCCGCCTGCGTGACCGCGAGGGTCTGCGGCAGGCGCAGGGTGAAGACCGTGCCCTTGCCCGGCTCCGAGTGGATGTCGATCGTGCCGCCGAGCTGGCGGACTTCGCTGGCGACCACGTCCATGCCGACGCCGCGGCCGGCGAGGCGCGTGACTTCTTCGGCGGTGGAGAAGCCCGGTTCGAAGATCAGCGCATCGAGCTGTGCGTTCGACAGCGGCACGTCCTTGCGGACGAGGCCGCGCGCTTCGCCGCGGGCACGGATCGCGGCACGATCGAGGCCACGGCCGTCGTCGCTGACCTGCAGCACGACTTCCGAACCTTCCTTGCGCACCGCAATCTGGACGATGCCTTCGCTGGCCTTGCCGTTCGCGGTACGCACGTCGGGCATTTCGAGACCGTGCGCGACCGAGTTGCGCAGCATGTGTTCCAGGGGCGCGGTCATGCGCTCCAGCACGTTGCGGTCGAGTTCGCCCTGCGCGCCGTCCAGTCGCAGCTGGACCTGCTTGCCGGTATCGCTCGCGGCCTGGCGCAGCACGCGACGCAGGCGCGGCACCACGGTGTCGAACGGCACCATGCGGGTGCGCATCAGACCTTCCTGCAGTTCCGAGCTCACGCGCGACTGCTGCAGCAGCAGGGTTTCGTACTGCTGCGTCAGGTCGTCGAGCGTCGTGTGCAGGCTGCCCAAGTCGGCCGAGGTTTCGACCAGTGCGCGCGACAGCTGCTGCAGGTTCGAGAAGCGATCGAGTTCGAGCGGATCGAAGTTGCTCTCGACTTCTTCGCCGGCACGCTGGTAGCGCGCGATGATCTGCGCTTCGGTTTCGATTTCGAGGCGGCGCAGCTGGTCGCGCAGACGCGTGTTGGTCTGCTCCATTTCAGCCGTGGCACCACGGAACGCGCCAAGCTGCTGTTCCAGGCGCGAACGATAGATCGCGACTTCGCCCGCGTAGTTCACCAGGCGGTCGAGCAGTTCGGCGCGGACGCGGACCTGTTCCTGCGTGCCGCGAAGTGCCGCATCGTCTTCGACGTTCGTCGAGGCTTCGAGCGGCGTGGACAGCGGGCGCAGGCCCGATGGCGCACGTGGCGCAGCGGTGGGCAGCGACGCCGGCTCGTCAGCGACCACATCGGCGACGGGCTGGAATGCCTCGGGCTCGTCGACCTTGCCACCTTCGAAAGCAGGTGCGTCTTCGGCCGGCACTTCGGCGACGATGTCGACCGGTGCCTGCGTCGTCTCGTGGACCGGCGTCGACACGACCTCTTCGACCACCGGCACGGAAACGGGTGCGTCGACCGGGAGCGTGTATTCGCGGCCCTTGGCACGCGCATCGAACGCCTCGATCAATGCGTCCGGCATCGAGATCGCACGGCGATCGCCCACGCGGGTGATCATCGTGTGCAGACGATCGAAGCCGCGCTCCAGGAGCGGGATGTCCTGGCGGACAAGCTGCGTGCGATGTTCGGCGGCAGCCTCGAGCAGCGATTCCATGGCGTGGCCAAGCTCGCCGACCGGCATGATGCCGGCCATGCGCGCGCCACCCTTCAAGGTATGCAGGTCGCGCTGCAGGCCACCGATGACTTCGCGCTCGTCCGGGCTTTCGCGCAGGCGAACCAGCAACTGGTCGGAGTGATCCAGCAGGTCGCGACCTTCCTCCACGAAGATGTCGACGAGGTCCTCGTCGAGATCGTCCATGTCGAGCGCTTCGTCCGGATCGACGGACGCGGGCTTGCCGAGCATGGCCGCGACGGCCGCAGTCGCAGCCGTGCCGCCGATCGCGATCGCGGGCACTTCGATGCCCGGCGCAGCCGCGACTTCGGCAACCTCCGCCGCCATGTCGTCGATCGTCGCTTCAGGCACTTCGGCGACGGCCTCGGTGTCGAGGCCCTCCGCGAGCTGACGTTCGGCTTCGAGCAGTTCGGCTTCGAGACGTTCGGCTTCGAGGCGTTCGGCTTCGAGGCGTTCGGCTTCGAGACGTTCGGCTTCGAGACGTTCGGCTTCGAGACGCTCGGCTTCGAGACGCTCGGCTTCGAGGCGCTCGGCTTCGAGGCGCTCGGCTTCGAGGCGCTCGGCTTCGAGACGTTCGGCTTCGAGGCGTTCGGCTTCGAGGCGTTCGGCTTCGAGGCGTTCGGCTTCGAGGCGTTCGGCTTCGAGGCGCTCGGCTTCGAGACGTTCGGCTTCGAGACGCTCGGCTTCGAGGCCCGCGTTTTCGTTGCCGGCGCCTTCCGCACGCTCGGCCTCGGCGCGCTCTGCCTCGAAGGATTCCATCATCGCAAGCAGGCGCGCGGTGTCGTCGACATCGCTCGTCGTGGACGGTTCGGCGACCGGCGGAGCGACTGGCGCTGCCGGCGATGGATTGCTGATCTCGCCCAGCAGGCGAGTGAGTTCGGCTTCCGCAGACGCATCCAGCGCAAGATCCGGGAACGATACGGACGGCGTCTGCACGACGGGCTCGTCCACCCGGGTGTCCGGGACGACCGGCTGCGTATCGAATTGTCCGTAGGCACTGAGATCCAGCTCGGTCAGCTCGATACCGGCCCCCGTCGACAGGCCTTCGGCTTCGATCGGCATCGGTTCGTCGACCGTGGCGATCGGACGCGATTCCGGCAGGGCATCGCGCAATGCGACGAAGCGCTCGGCCAGCTGGTCGCAACGCGGCACGCGCCCACCCGCCTGCGAGAGCGCGGCGATCGTCGAGCGCACGCGTGCGGCGAGTTCGCCGATGGCATCCACTGCCTCGGATTCGGCCAGGTCGCCGGACGCGAGCAGGCGGCGAACGTAACCTTCGGCCGGTGTCAGCGCATCGGTGATCGCCGGCACTTCGGTCATCGCGAAAGCGCCGTTCATGGTGTGGATCGCACGCACCAGCGGCTCGTCGGCCGGCGTCGGCATGCTGCGGGCACGCTCCAGCCAGCGCTCGATCGTACCGAGATGCCCGCCGACTTCGGCCTGCAGGATCTCGAACAGCACCGTATCGACACTGACCGGAATGCCATCCTCGACCGGCGCGCCAGCAACCTCTTGCAGCGCGACGACGTCGGCTGCGGAGTCGGTGGTCGGTGCGGCCTCGACAGCCTCGACGACGACGGCGGCAGGTGCCGCGGCCAGCGCGAATGCCGCCGCGGACGGCATCACTTCTTCACCACTGGCGATGCGATCGGCCAGGGCTTCCATCGCGCCGAGATTCACGTTGACCAGACCGTCGCCGGCCAGCGCTGCATGCAATTGCGGCAGGGCGCTGCAGGCGTGATCGACCATCGCGATCACGGGTGGCGTGGCCGGACGCAGGCCATCGCGCACCTTGTTCAGCATGTTCTCGATCTTCCAGCTGAACTCGCCGAGGGTCTTGGCGCCGACGAGGCGACCGCTGCCCTTCAGGGTGTGGAAGACGCGGCGCACCGGCTGCAGGCGTTCGATGTTGTTCGGATCCGCCTTCCAGGCCGGCAGCAGCTGGCCGAGGTTGGCGATTTCCTCTTCGAACTCTTCGAGGAAGATCTCGCGGATTTCGTCGTCGATGTCATCGCTGGTGGTATCGAAGCCGGCAGCGATCGGCGCAGCCATCGCCACGGGTGCGGCATCCAGGACAGGCACTGCGGCCACGGGGGCGACGACTTCGGCGGGTGCGGCTTCGAGAGGCTGCGACTTGAGCGAGACGGCTTCGAGCGAGACCGACTCCAGCGTCATCGCTTCGAGATCGATGCCTTCGAATTCGGACAGATCCACCGGCGTGGATTCCGTCGCGACCGGCTCGGACACAGCCTGTTCGGCTGCTGCCGATTCGATTTCGAGTGCTTCCAGCGAGATCGATTCGGTGACAGGCAACAGTTCCGGCGACTCGGCGGCCGGCGCTTCGACTGCGGGCTCCGCTGCTTGCGCAGCCGGCGGAGACGTGAACTGGGACGCCCACAGCAAGGGGCGCGCCGGCGGCGCGGCAGGCGGCGGCGAAACGAGCGTCGACGGCGTCTCGGTCGATACCTCGGTCGCGATTTCCGGGGCAGCGGGAGCCGGCGCCGCGACTTGCGGCTCCGGCACGCTCGGTGCGACTGGCGCCGCAGCGGGCGCCGGGATTGGCGCAACAGCAGCAGGCGCGACAGCGACAGGCGCAGCCTCGCCACGCACAGGCGCCGCCGGCAGCGGCCAGTAGCCGAGCGTCTCGAGACTGTTGCGCGTGATGTCGAGGATGTCGTCGCGGTTAGAGCGCTGCTCTCGCAGCGCTTCGAGGTAATACTCGACGCTGGCCAGGGCATCGGCGAACGTGTCGAGCTGGCGACTGTTCGGAATGCGGTGGCGATCGAGCAATTCGATCTCGGTGTACAGGCGCACGCCATCGAGATACTGCGCCGGCACCGGCAATTCGAGGATGTTCAGTGCGCCGGACACGTCGCTCAGGAGCTTGGGCACCTGTTCGAGCTCGGCATGGCTCCAGCTTGTTTCGACGAAGGCGACGAAGGCCTGGCGCGCGGCCGCGAAGTTGGTGATCGCTTCGCGCACCAGCACGTCGAGCACCTTGCGCGCTTCGGCGTTCGCGAGGTCTTCTTCGGTATCTGCACCGTCGCCGCTGGCCAGTCGGGCGACCTGGTCGTCGAGCGACGCATCGACATACAGCAGGGCGCCGGCGACTTCCAGCAACACCGTTTCATCGGCGTTGCGCTTGCCGTCGACGATTTCCTGGACGGCATCGCGCTGCTGCTGCACGAGGCTGCGCGCAAGCCCCAGGCCAAGCATGCCGAGGGTGTCGGACACGCGCTGCAGGGCTTCCGCCTGCGGCTGCAGGGCGAGCGGGTCGCGCTGGCCCGTACGCAGGTACAGGTCAAGTTCGTCCTTCACGCGCAGCAGGTCTTCCTTCACCGCTCCCGCCACCGTGTCGAGCAGCGAGCGGTTGCGGCCGGCGACGCTGCCGCGGGCATGGTCGAGTTCGGATTCCGTCGGCTTCAGTGCTTCGAGATCGAACACATCGCGCAGCTTGGACAGCGAGGCATGCGCGGAGTCGCTGTTGGCGACGTGGAAGAGCATCTGTCGCGTGGGTTCGAGCGCGGCATCGGCGCGCGGCGCATCGTAACCGGAAGGCGCAAAGACGCTGCGAGCCTCACGCTCGACGCTGGCGAACGCCTGGCGCAGGCCCGGTGTCGCGGCGATGGCGTTGTCGCGCAGCGCCTCGGCCACCATCGCGGCCACCCAGAACATGCGGCGCAGCGGCTCGTCGGCCGTGCGCGCGAGCAAGGCGTCGGCGGCGTACTGCAGTCCTTGGGCGTCTGCAGGATTCCCCTGCTCGGGCCAACCCTGCATCGCGTCGCGAAGGCGCAGCAGGTAAGGCGATGCATCCTGGCCGCGACTGGCGGGCGGCGCGACCGTCGCGCGCGGCAACGATTCCGGCAGCGCACGATCGAGGTCGGGATTGAACAACACGCTCTCGCTGAGACCCGACTCGCCGCGCGCAGCGCGCAGCTCGTTGAGCATCGGCAGCAGGACGATCGAGATTTCCTTGTGACCGCTCTGCAGGCGCTCGAGATAGTCGGGCAGCAGCACGGCGCCACGCATCAGCGCGGAACAGGCGGCGTCGCGATCGGAAACACCGCCTTCGCGCAGGGCGTTGGACAGGTGTTCCATTTCCTCGGCAACCATCGCCGGGGCGTACAGCTCGACCATGCGCAGCGTGCCTTGCACCTGGTGCAGCAGGTCGGCGCAGACGCGCATGCGGCCGGTATCGGCCGGATCTTCGGCGAAACCTTCGATTTCGACGCCGACCTGACGCAGGGTCTCGTCGAGTTCCGGTTTGACCCAACCCAGGACGCTGTGTTCGATGGCCTGATGGAGCGCGCTCATCGGGCGCCTCCACCGGCACGCGCGCGCCGGGTTTCAAGGTGGCAGGGTTTTCGGATCATGTCGCCAGTGCTCCGCACCTTTGGAGTCGGGCCGTCAGGCCGGCAGCTTGAAGTCGGCGACCGAACGGCGCAGGTCCGCCGCCAGTTGCGCCAGGTTTCCAATCGACGCGGCGGTCTGGTTCGCACCCTGCGAGGTCTGCGCGGTGATCGACTGAATGGTGGTCATCGTCTGGGTGATGTCGGTCGCCGCCGCGGACTGCTGCTGCGCCGCGCTGGAGATGCCGCGAATCAGGCCCGCGAGCGTGTTCGACACCGTTTCGATTTCGCCCAGCGCGGTACCCGCGTCTTCGGCCAGTCGGGCACCGGCGACCACTTCCGAGGTCGTCTGTTCCATCGAACTCACCGCTTCGTTGGTGTCGGCCTGAATGGTCTGCACCAGCGCTTCGATTCGCTTGGTCGCGTTCGAAGTACGTTCTGCGAGTCGCTGCACTTCGTCCGCCACCACCGCGAAGCCGCGGCCCGCTTCACCCGCCGAGGCCGCCTGGATGGCCGCGTTCAGCGCGAGGATGTTCGTCTGTTCCGAAATGTCGTTGATGAGTTCCACGATCGAGCCGATTTCCTGGGAGCTTTCGCCCAGTCGCTTGATTCGCTTCGAGGTTTCCTGGATCTGGCCGCGGATCGAGTCCATGCCCACGATCGTCTGGCGCACGACGCCGGCGCCCTTGGTCGCGATTTCCACGGACCGTTGCGCCACGTCCGCGGATTCGGCGGAGTTGCGCGACACCTGGTTGATCGAGGTCGCGATTTCGTTGATTCGGTTGGTGGCGGTATCGATCTGCTGGGCCTGGTGTTCCGCGGCCTCTGCCAGGTGCATGGCGGTCGCCTGCGTTTCCTGTGCGCTCGACGCCACCTGCACCGAGGTGTCGTTGATCGTCTGCACCAGGCTGCGCAGCTGTTCGACCGCGAAGTTGATCGAGTCCGCGATCGCGCCGGTCATGTCCTCGGTCACAGTCGCCTTCACGGTGAGATCGCCTTCTGCGAGCGAACCCATCTCGTCCAGCAGGCGCATGATCGCCTCCTGGTTGCGATTGTTGAGTTCCATCGAGCTTTCGTACCGGCGACGCTGTGCGCGGTTCAGCGACACGACCAGGAAGAGGATCGAGACCAGTGCCAGCAGGCCCGATGCGACGCTGATCCAGATGTTGCCGAGCAACGTGGTGTCGCTGGCGGAGCCGAAGGCGGTGAAGGCACGGAACAGATTGACGCTGTCGTCGAGCAGGCGGTTCGAGCCGGTGGTGAGATCGGTCGCGGCGGTCTGCGCGCGGAACAGCTTGTCGGACGATTCGACGATGGCGTCGAGGTCCTTCTTCATCTCGACCCAGAGGGTGCTCGCCTGGTTCAGGGTGGCGAGGGCGGTGGCGTTGGTCAGCTTCTGCACGCCCATCGCCTGGTCGCCTTCGCGCAGGCCGTTCAGCACCTGTGCGAACACGCCCGCGTCACGCACCAGCCGTTCACCGGCCACCGAAGCACCCGCGCCACCGGCGCGCATTTCGGCGACGCTCTTGGCCATCGACGCCGCGAGCACCGACTGGCGCACCGCCATGAACACCTGCGAAGGCGCGGAGCCGGTGGACGACATCGCGCGGCCCATTTCGTCGAGCTGCGCCTGCAGCTGCGGCACGCGATCGGAGAAGTTCTTCGCGTTGCCGGCCAGCGCGAGCACCGCGTTTTCCGATGCGAGGATCTGGTCGGCGCTCTTGCCCATCGGCACCCAGGTCGCTGTCGCCGCACCGATGGGACCTGACACGTCCATCGCGCTGCCGAAGCGATCGTTGAGCAGCTTCACGTCTGCTTCGATCTGCGCCTTGGTCGCACGGACCGCCTTGAAGGCAGCCGCGTCGCCGTTCACGGCCTCTCGGCTCTGGTTGGCGAGCTTCTGCGAATTCACCTGCAGGTTCGAGGCCGCGGTATTGGCGCCGCCGAACCGCGCCGTCTTGTACAGCGCATAGCCGGTGTTGCCCGCGAAGACGAGCAGCGAGGCGACCAGGACCCACAACCACAGGGAGGTGCTCTGGGCGCGGCCTTTGCCGGCGACGGTGTCCATCGGAGTGCTCATGGTTCTAGCCTCGATCTACGTTGTTTTTAGCTGATGCAGTGAATGGGCGTGCCGTCAGACGGCGGCATGACGGAATTCGGGGGTGCGGACGAGGCGATCGAGGCTGAACACGCCCCAGACATCCTCCGCCACCTGGTAAGCGCGTTCGATCAGTCCGGAGTAGCGGCCTTCGGCCACGCCTTCGGCCTCGACCAACTGCTCCTCCATGAAGGAACGCTGGCCATACAGTTCGTCGATGGTCACGGCGACATCGCCGCCGGGTTGCCGAAGCACCATGACCTTCTGGTGGCCTTCGTGGATCACCGAGCGAGCGCCTTCGAGGAACTGCTTGAGGTCGACCACCGGCAGCAGGTTGCTGCGGACGTTGGCGACGCCCAGCATCCACGGCTGCGCACCGGGAACCGGGGTGATCTGCGGAACGGTGATGATTTCTGCCACGGCCTCGTAGGCGGAGACCAGCCGATGGCGACCGATGCGGTAGCCGATGCCGCGCCAGAGGCCTGCGGCCTGGAGTTGCTCAGGAAGACCGGCGACGTGCGCGAGGCTGCGCCGCTCGTATTCGGCGAGCGTATCGAATGCATCGACCGTCGGCACCGCCGGCGGCATGCTGGCGCCGTCTGGCATGGCACCGTCGATGTCGAACTCCACTGAACTCATGTCCCCTTCCCCAGGAGTTGGTCGATCCGCGCGATCAGCGCGTCTTCGTTCGGCGGCTTGACGATGTAGTCGCGCGCGCCCTGGCGCATGCCCCAGGCGCGATCGGTGTCCATGCCCTTCGTGCTGACGATCAGCACGGGAATGTGCTTGGTCGACGACTCGCGCGTGATCGCGCGCGTCGCCTGGAAGCCGTTCATCCCCGGCAGGACCACGTCCATGAGTACCACGTCCGGCAGTTCCCTCTTGCAGACTTCGATGCCGTCCTCGGCGCTGGTGGATGCCAGGACCTGATGACCGTGCTTCTCCAGCAGTCGGGTGAGGACTGCGGTATCGGTCGGCGAATCTTCGATCAGCAAAATGCGAGCCATGGTTGCCGTACCCCCCGGTCAGGCGTTGACGTGCGTGCGGATGGCGTCGAGCAGTTCTTCACGGGTGAATGGCTTGGTGAGGTACTGCTCGGAGCCGACGATGCGGCCACGCGCCTTGTCGAACAGGCCGTCCTTCGAGGACAGCATGATGACGGGCGTGTGCTTGAAAATCTGGTTGTTCTTGATCAGCGCGCAGGTCTGGTAGCCATCCAGGCGCGGCATCATGATGTCGACGAAGATGATCTGCGGCCGTTGGTCGGCGATCTTCGCCAGCGCCTCGAAACCATCGGTCGCGGTCACCACTTCGGCCCCCTCGCGCTTGAGCAGGGTCTCGGCGGTGCGCCGGATGGTCTTCGAGTCGTCGATCACCATCACCCGCAAACCCTGCAGGCCTCCGGTTGAATTCTCGTCTTGCGTCATCGCGTTTCCCCATGCGTCCGACACCGGGTGTCGTAGCAGCTGGTTTGCCATCATTTTCAGCCACCTATATCCCAGTCTGAAGCTGGACTGTCAAGGTTTGTTAGCAATTTCCCGGCCAATCGCTCGGGAGGTGGCATCGACTTGTTACCATCCACCCGTTCGAATGCCTGAGAGACGACGGAATGGCGAAGCTTGCGCGCGATGTGGTCGTGGTCATGGACCCGATCGCATCGATCAAAATTGCGAAGGACTCCACATTTGCGATGTTGCTGGAAGCCCAGCAGCGTCAGTATCGACTCTTTTACGTCACCCCAGGCGGACTGGCGATGAGCGGCGGCTCCGCGGTCGCCGAAGTCGCGCCGCTGACCGTCCGCGACGACCCGTCGGCCTGGTTTGAAATCGGACCGAAGTCACAACGTGCGCTGGGATCGGACGACCTGATCCTGATGCGCAAGGATCCACCGGTCGACGCAGACTTCCTCCATGACACGCACATCCTGAGTTTCGCCCAGCAGGCCGGCGCCCTGGTGGTGAACGACCCTCGCGGCCTGCGCGACCACAACGAAAAGCTGACCGCCCTGGAGTTCCCGCACTGCTGTCCGCCGACCGTGGTCAGCCGGAATTCCAGTGAAATCAAGAGGTTCGTTGCCGAACACGGCGATGCGGTGCTGAAGACCCTCGACGGAATGGGGGGGCGCTCGATCTTCCGCGCCCGTGCCGGCGACCCCAACCTGAACGTGATCCTGGAAACCCTGACCGCCGGCGACCAACACCTCGCCATGGCCCAGCGCTATATCCCGGAGATCGTCACGGGCGACAAGCGCATCCTGCTGATCGACGGCGTGCCGGTGGACTACTGCCTGGCCCGGATCCCGCAGGGCGACGAATTCCGGGGCAAC
Organism: Lysobacteraceae bacterium; assembly: GCA_016789405.1. GTDB lineage: Bacteria > Pseudomonadota > Gammaproteobacteria > Xanthomonadales > Xanthomonadaceae > Lysobacter_I. The sequence continues at coordinate 452,840 of JAEUPQ010000026.1, read as the reverse complement.
CTGGCGGCCGGCGGCCGTGGCGAGGGGCGTCCGCTGAGCGATCGCGATCGCTGGATCGCCGCCCAGGTCGGGCCGGAGATGAAGCGTCGCGGCATGCGTTTCGTCGGCCTGGACGTGATCGGCGACTACCTGACCGAGGTCAACGTCACCAGCCCCACCTGCATCCGCGAACTGGACAAGCAGTTCGGCCTGAACATCGCCGGCCAGCTGTTCGACGCCCTGGAGGCGGGTGCCTGATCCGATGAGCGCCGCCGCCCTGCCCCCTCCGCCGTCCGCCGGCGGACCCAGCATCGGGGAGAACGAACGCCTCGGCGCGACCCTGGTGCTGTCGGTGCTGGTCCACGGCCTGCTGATCCTGGGCGTGGGCTTCGCACTGGAACGGGCGGCTCCGGTCGTCCCGATGCTGGACGTCATGCTGACCCAGACGCGGAGCCCGCTGACGCCGAAACAGGCGGATTTCCTCGCCCAGGCCAGCAACCAGGGCGGTGGCGACCACGACAAGGCCAGCCGTCCGCGCGACCCGCAGCCGGGCACCGTTCCGCAGATCGAGGCCGGGGTGGCGCCGCAGACGGTACGCGCGCAGTCGCCCGCCCCCCAGCCACCGCCGGAAGCACGTGTCATCAGCAGTACCAACAGTGAGGTGCGCCTGCCCACGCCGAGTCGCGACCGGCGCTCGACACCCGTGGCGCAGCGCGAGGGCGAGCAGAAGATCGAGCACGACATGGCGATGGCGCGGCTCGCGGCCGAGATCCACCTGCGCTCCTCGCGCTATGCCAAGCGCCCGTCGCGCAAGTTCGTCTCCGCCAGCACGCAGGAATACGCCTGGGCGAACTACCTGCGCGCCTGGGTCGACCGCGCCGAGCGCGTGGGCAACCTCAACTATCCCGACGAGGCCCGGCGCAGGAAACTCGCAGGCACCGTGGTGATCAACATCGGGATCCGTCGCAACGGCTCGGTGGAACGCGCGGACATCGTGCAGTCCAGTGGCATCCCGCTGCTCGACGAGGCGGCGCTGCGCATCGCCAGGCTGGCCGAGCCCTACCCCCCGCTGCCGAAAACGCAGGAAGACCCGGACATCCTGAACGTCGTGCGCACCTGGCAGTTCCTGCCGGGTGGCGAACTGATCGACGAGTGATCCGGTCTCTCTGCCTCATGTAGAGCGGAGCTTGCTCCGCTCATGGTTTGAGCAACAACGCAGCGGAGCAAGCTCCGCTCTACGGGCTATGCGATGGCATCACAGCTTCGTCCAGCCGAAGCCTTCGCCACTGCGGTAATACACGGCTTCGGCGCGCGCATACAGCGACTTCGTCGGCACGAGGCCGAAGAAACGGCCGTCCTGGCTGTTTCCGCGGTGGTCGCCGAGCACCAGCGCCATGCCTGCGGGAATGTCGATGCCGGTGATGTCGGGACCGCCGCCATGGGTGAGGTTCAATGTCACCGCGCGGCTTCCGAAATGTTCGACGTCCGTGGCACCAGCATCGAACAAGGACTTGCCGTCGACCCACAGGCGACCGTCGTGGAGTTCGACACGCTGGCCGCCGACGGCAACGACGCGCTTGATCAGGCGCGTGCCGTCCTGCGGCGACTTGAACACGACGATATCGCCGGGGACGGGTTCACCGCGGTCGTAGAGTTCGATGTCGGTGAATGGCACGCGGAGTCCGTAGGCCATCATGTTCACGGCGATGCGATCGCCGGGCATCAGGTTCGGTTCCATCGAACCGCTGGGCACCTGGTAGTGATTCGCCAGCGACGTGCGTGCCAGGGTCAGCAGCAACAGCATCAAGGCCAGCGAGGCCCATTCGCCCCGCCACCACGGCGTCCTGGCATCGGAAGCGATGTCGGTCATCGGAACGTCCTCTCGGTGTGATGGGGACATCGACCCGCGGACGTCGCCCCGAGTTCCTGTGACTGATGGCCTATGCGGCGACTCAGCCGCGCGATGCGCGCAATGCCTGCTGCTCGGCGATGGTCAGGGCGACGTTGTTGCGCAGGTAGGCCGGCTCCAGCAGCTCGGGCGCGATAGCCTCGCCACGACACCAGGCCCCATGGGCAAGCCGCGCGACATCGCCGGCACGGGGCAAGGCCTCGGCGTCGACGGCACGCAGCCGTGCCCCAAGGCGCTCGACAAGCGCCCCACCCTGCGCGGCGAACCCGGTGCCGACACCCAGCCAGCCGTCGACCGAATCCGGCAACGCCACGGCATCGGGCGGCTGCACGCGCTCGACGTCGAGCGAACGCGGCAGGAACATGCCTTCGGCGTCGGCTTCGAAGACGTACGACGCGACGTAGACCTCCTGCATGCGCGCGTCGATGGCGGCGAGCACGCGCTGGCCGTCGCCGGCATGCGCCGGCTGCGACAGGCTGCGCATCGCCAGTGCCGCGAGCGTGGACACGGGCAACGCAGGCAGGTCCAGCGCCAGCGCGATGCCCTGGCTGATGGAGATCCCGAGGCGCACACCGGTGAACGCACCGGGCCCGCGTCCGACAGCGATGGCGTCGAGCTGCGACTTCGCCAGCCCAGCCTCGGCCAGCAAGGCTTCGGCCCAGGGCAGCGCCAGCTCGGCGTGCCGCCGGGGCGCGATCTCGTGGCGTTCGATCACCTCGCCGTTCGCCCACAGCGCGACGGAGCAGGCTTCGGTGGACAGTTCGAAGGCAAGGTGGTTCATTGATCTCACAGGAACATGGTGCTGGATGTCCGACGCTGGATGTCCGGCGTCGGGTGGCCGCCATTGTAGGCGTGCCTGGAAGGGACTTACTCGACCGGTGAATCGTGGGAAGGGTCGGGCTCGACGGGTTCGGCGAAAAACGCGCGAACATCCTCGATCGAGCGCGTCCGCGCGAACGGCGGCAGAGAGTCGAGGAAGGTGCGGCCATAGGATTTGCCGACCAGGCGCGGGTCGCACAGCACCAGCACGCCGCGGTCGGTTTCGGTGCGGATCAGACGCCCCACGCCCTGCTTCAGCGCGATCACGGCCTGCGGCAGCTGCTCGTCGCGAAAGGGATTTCCGCCGTCGCGGCGGATCGCATCGAGGCGCGCTTCGAACACCGGGTCGTCCGGCGCTGCGAACGGCAACTTGTCGATGACCACCACGCTGAGCGCATCACCTGCCACGTCAACGCCCTCGCGGAAGCTGGCGGCGCCGAGCAGCACGCCGTTGCCGGAATCGCGGAAGCGCTGCAGCAGCACCGAGCGCGGCGCATCGCCCTGCACGAAGAGCGGCCAGGGGCTGTCGGCGCGCAGCAGGTCGGCGGCTTCGCGCAGCGCGCGATGCGAGGCGAACAACACGAACGCGCGGCCGTTCGAGGCTTCCAGCACGGGACGGACGGCGTCGATGACCGCAGCGGTGTAGTCGCGCGAATTCGGCTCCGGCATCCGCTGCGGCAGATAGCACAAGGCCTGGTGAGGCCAGTCGAAGGGACTCGGCGCGATCAGGGTGCGCGGTGCGTCCAGGCCGAGTCGCTCGCTGAGATGGTCGAAGCCTCCGGCCACGGCCAGCGTCGCCGACGTGAACACCCAGGCTGCGCGCGACTGCTCGCGATGCGTGCGCAGCGGGCCCGACACGTCCAGCGGCGTGCGCTGGAAGCGGAAGCCGCGCGGCGACAACTCGTACCAGCGCACGTCCCAGAGTTTCTTTTCGTCGATGCCGGAATCGAGGTCCTGTGCGACATCGTCGCTGGCCGATGTCGCATGCGCTTCGGCCTGCGTCGAAGGCAGTTCGAGCGCAGCGTTGGCACCAGCCGCATCGCCTTCAGCGCCGGCAGCGGCATGGCGACGCGCGAAGTCCGGTGGAGCCCAACGCACCAGGCGCGCACGTTGCTCGATGGCACGCGCGTGGCAGACATCGAAGCCCGGCGAGGCATCGCGCAGCGGCGCGATGGCGTCGATGAAGGCGCACAGCGCGTCGTCCAGCGCGGACAGCGCGTCGAACACCCCCGGCTCCTGCAGGGCGCGCCAGCGCGTGCCGCGCGTCGGCAGCATGTCCATGGCGACGCGCATCGCCCGCGTCGCTTCTTCCAGCACGCGCGAAGGCGTCTGCACGGCGGCGAGCGCACCGGTCACGGATTTCGCTTCCGATTGCGCATCGCGCGCCAGTTCGACCAGCGGTCGCGCGCTGAGGCCTTCGCCGAAGAACTGCGCGGCGAGCTCGGGCAGCTGGTGCGCCTCGTCCACGACGAACACCTGCGCACCGGGCAGGATCTCGCCGAAACCTTCCTGCTTCAGCGCCAGGTCGGCGAGCAGCAGGTGATGGTTCACGACCACCACGTCCGCGGCCTGCGCGCGTTGCCGTGCCTGCACGACGAAGCAGTCCTCCCAGAACGGGCATTCGCTGCCGAGGCAGTTGTCGGTGGTCGAAGTGACCATCGGCAGCAGCGGCGAATCCTCGGGCAGCGCGTCGAGTTCGGCGAGATCGCCCAGGCGGGTGCGCCCGCTCCACGCGACGATGCGCTGGAACTGGGTGATCTGCTCCTTGCTGGTGAAGCGGGGCTCGCCCTTGCTCTTTTCGAGCCGGTATCTGCAGAGGTAGTTGGCGCGCCCCTTGAGCAGCGCGGTCTTCACGCCCTTGCCGAGCGCGTCGCGCACGCGCGGCAGGTCGCGGTGGTAAAGCTGGTCCTGCAGGGCGCGCGTACCGGTCGAGACGATCGTCTTCAGGCCCGACAGCAAGGCCGGCACGAGATAGGCGAAGGTCTTGCCGGTGCCGGTGCCGGCCTCGGCGAGCAGCACGCTGCGATCCTCGACGGCCTCGGCGATCGCCATCGAGAGCTGCTGCTGCGGCATGCGCGGCGAAAAGCCGGGAATCGCGTCGGCCAGCGCACCGCCATCGCACAAGGCATCGCGCGCGGCGCGCGCGAAGACGGATCGCGAGGATGCGGCACCACGGTCGTCCGCATCGTCGCCGCTGCGGACGTCGTCATCGAAATCGCTCATGTTCAGTACCGCGGCGGACCGGTGAGCGTGCAGGCGGCCTGCGCCTGCTCGGCCTCGGCGCCTTCCTGCGCCAGTCGCGCCTTCGCCTGCGTCCAGGCGTCGAGCTTCTCGCCCTTCAGTGGCTTGGCCGCGACCTGCGCGTCCAGCATGCGCAGGTCGAAGGCGATGCGCTGGCGGATCGTCGCCCAGTGGCGGCGGCACAGCGGTCCGACCTTCGCGCCGGTGTCGAACGCGCGCCGCGCCAGCGTCGCGGCGCGGGCAAGGTCCTGCTGCAGCACGGCGATTTCCGCGCGCTCCTGCAGCAGTGCGGGATCGTCCGGCGACAGCGAGAGCGCCTTGTCGAGCGCAGCGGCTGCATCGACGATGCGCCGCGCGCGCTCGGCCGCCGCCGCCTGCTCGCGCAGGTCTTCGACCATCGGGTCGCGCAGCGGCTGCACATCGAGTTCGTCCGGCGCGGCCTTGCCGACGGCGCGGATCTCGGCGACCACGGCCTCAGGCGCGGGGCCCACCCAGCGCTGTACCGGCGGCGCGGTGCCGCAGGCCGCGAGCAGGCAGGCGACCGCGATGGGAACGATGAGGTGGCGCATCGGCAGGCTCATGGTGCGGGCGGAGTCGCGGGAGCGCCGTCAGGTGGCGGCGGGCTGTCCGCGGTCTTGTCACCACCGATGCCGAAGAGCTTGCTCCAGAACCCGCGCTCCTCGCCTTCGCCTTCCACTTCGCCTTCCTCTGCAAGCATGCATGGCTGGTATTCGGGCACGAAGCCGGACACGAAGCCGATCCGGCGCGCACCGGGGCAGCCGGGGTCGGTGGCATGGCCATCGCCGCGGATCCAGACCCAGTCCACGCCCTTTCCACCCACCTGCAGCGGTGCGGTGGGGAGCCGCGCGAACAGGCCCGACCACACGCGCATCGCACCGGTGGCGCCGTACAGGCCGGTCGGTGCGTTCTGGTCGTTGCCGACCCAGATGACCGCGAGGTGGTCGCCGGTCCAGCCTGCGAACCAGCTGTCGCGGCTGTCGTTGCTGGTGCCGGTCTTGCCAGCCGGCTGCAGGCGGCCGAGGCCGTCGCTCATCAGCGGGCGTGCCGTACCGGACGTCACGGCATGCTGCAGCGCCGACGTCACGAGACGCGCGGCGACCGCATCGCCCGGCTGCGCCGGCTTGGGCGCCACGTCGTAGCGGTTCAGTGCCTTGCCGTTGCCGTCGAGCACGCCACGCACCGCGTGGAGGGGCTGGATCTCGCCGCCCGATGCCAGGAACTGGTAGAGCTGGGCCATCGCGTACGGGCTCTGGTCCAGCGAGCCGAGGATCACCGACGGATTGGTGCCGGCATCGATGCCGGCCACGGTCCGGAGCAGGTCGCGCAGTCGCTCGGGGCCCACGTCCATGCCGACCCGCACCGTGGACTGGTTATAGGACATCGCCAGCGCATCCATCATCCGCACGCTGCCGTGGCTGCGCCCGTCCGAATTGCCGGGATTCCAGCGCCGGCCGTTGTCCAGGGTCACCGTCACCGGCGAATCGTCGATCACCGTCGCCAGCGAATACCTGTCCGGCTGGGCCAGCGCGAGCAGATAGACGAACGGCTTGAGCAGCGAACCCACCGGACGCTGCGCCTGCACCGCACGGTTGAAGCCGTGTTCCTCGAAGCTGCGGCTGCCGATCACCGCCACCACCTGGCCGGTGTGCACGTCGGTGACGACCACGCCGGCCTGCAGCGGCGGACGCTTCGGGTTGTTGCCCAGCGCCTTCATCGTGCGCGTCACCGCGCCTTCGGCGTAGGCCTGCGCGGACGGCGACATGCCGGTCATCACGGTCAGCCCGGCGCCGGACAGCTCCTCCTCGGAGTAGTCGCGGGCCAGCTGGCGGCGGACCAGGTCGACGTAGGCCGGGAAGCGGTTCGCGACCATGCTGCCCGGCACTTCGGTCACGCCCAGCGGCGTCTTCACCGCGCGGTCGTATTCCTTCTGGTCGATGATGCCGGTCTCCAGCATCTTCTTCAGCACGAGGTTGCGGCGATCCAGCGCGCGCTCGGGGTTGCGGCGCGGGTTGTACCAGGACGGGCCCTTGACCAGACCGACCAGAAGCGCGACCTGCTCGGTGGTGAGGTCGTCGAGCTGCCGGCCGAAATAGAACTCCGCGCCGGACGCGAAACCGTGGATCGCCTGCGAACCGCGCTGGCCGATGTCGACCTGGTTCATGTACGTCTCGAGGATCACGCCCTTGTCGTAGCGGGCGTCGATCAGCAGCGCGTACAGGATCTCGTTGAACTTGCGGCTGGGCGTCTGCTCCTTGCCGATGCCGAGCAGACCCGAGCGCGCCAGCTGCTGGGTCAGCGTGCTCGCCCCCTGCTTCACCTCGCCACCGGTCTTGAGCGTGACATACAGGGCGCGGACCATGCCGCTGGGGTCGATGCCGTGGTGGCGCGCGAAATCGCGGTCCTCCACGGCCTGCAGGGTGTCGGTGAGGATCGGCGGGACTTCGCTGATCCGCACCAGCCGGCGTTCTTCCTGCTTCTGGCCGTACAGCGTCGCGATGCGCGCGGGGTCGAGCCGCGCCGCCTTCACCGTGCGGCCACGCTGCAGGTCGCGGACGGATTGGACGCGTCCGCCGGCGACCACGGCTTCGATCCGGCTGGGGCCGATCCGGCCGTCCACGTCGAGGTAGCCGCGGCTGGAAATGCGCCAGCGGTTGCCGTCCTTGCCGTAGGTGCCGGGCTTCTCGCCCTTGCCGTCGTCGCGATAGGACGCGGCGTCGAGCTCGGTCTTGAGCGTGCGCACGTCCATCGACAGGCCGGGCGCCAGCACCAGGGGGCGCGCGTAGACGCGGGTCGGCAGCTGCCAGCGCAGCTGGCCGAAGCGGACCGTGACCTGATGGTTCAGGTAGAGCGTGTAGGGGATGAGGAATCCCAGGCCTACCGCGACGACCACCGCCGTCCAGCGGAGGATCCTGCGGCGCCAGCCGGGCGAAGCGCCTGCCTCATCGTCCTCGTCTTCCGGGAGGTCGTCGTCGAGATCGTCGTCGAGGTCGTCTGAGTCGTCGTGGCGGGCCATTCGGTCGGGAGTCGGCTGTCTGCGGGCGATGATGCGAAAATGCCGGCCGAGTCTAGCAGGGTGTCGGCAACGGCAACCCCGGCCCATCGTCACCCATGCCACAACGACGCAGGAGCGCCACCCGGATGTCCGTTACGCCCGCTGACCTGCGGTTCATGTTCCTGCGCGGCCTCGGGCTGGTGAGGCGCGGCTGGACGAGCCTGCGCGCCCGCGGCTGGCGCGCCACGTGGGATCGGACCCGGGCGCAGTTCAAACGGGCGACGCCGCTGCCGCCTTCGCAGTTGTACCTGCCCGATGCCGCACCGTTCGCGCCGTTCGCGCTGGCGACCTCGGATGCGCCGGTCGCCAGCCTGGTGATCCCGGTCTTCGACCAGTTCGCGCACACCCTCGCCTGCCTGCGCGCGCTTGCGGCGCATCCGCCCGCGACGCCTTTCGAGGTCATCGTGGTCGACGACGGCAGCCGGGACGAGACGATCGACGCGTTGCCGCGCATCGGCGGCGTGCGCTACCACCGCCGCAGCAGCAATGGCGGCTTCATCGCCGCGAGCAACGACGGTGCGGCACTGGCGCGCGGCGAATACCTGGTGTTCCTGAACAACGACACCGTGCCGCAGCCAGGCTGGCTGGAAGCCATGCTGGGCACCTTCGCCGACGAACCGGGCACGGGCCTGGTCGGCGCGCAGTTGCTCTATCCCGACGGACGCCTGCAGGAGGCCGGCGGCGTGGTCTTCGCCGATGGCAGCGGCTGGAACTACGGAAAATTCGAGTCACCCGACGACCCACGCTTCGCCTACCTGCGCGACTGCGACTACGCCAGCGGCGCGGCGATCGCGATCCCGCGCACCCTCTTCGTCGCGCTCGGCGGCTTCGACACCCGCTATGCGCCGGCGTACTACGAAGACACCGACCTGGCGTTTGCGGTGCGTGCCGCCGGCCAGCGCGTCGTGTACCAACCGGCCGCGCGCGTCATCCACGTCGAAGGCGGTACCGCCGGCACCGACACGCAGGTCGGCATGAAGGCCTACCAGGTGCGCAACCGCGAGACCTTCGCCGCGCATCGCGCCGACGCGCTCGCTGCGCACCTGCCTGCGGATGCGGTGCCGACACCCGCGCAGCTCCACCGCCGACAGCGCCAGGTCCTGATCATCGATGCGATGGCGCCGCGGCCTGACCACGACTCCGGCTCGCTGCGGCTGGTCAACCTGATGCGCCTGCTGCGCCAGGAAGGTGCGCACGTGGTGTTCCTGCCTGCCGACGTGAAACGCCAGGATCCGTACACCACGCAGTTGCAGCGGATGGGCGTGGAGTGCTGGCACGCGCCACACGCCGCCCGACCCGCGCGCTGGCTGCGCGAACACGGCGCGCGCTTCGACGCAGTGATGGTCAGCCGCCATTACGTCGCCAGCGAATTCCTGCCGCTGCTGCGCGAGTACGCGCCGCAGGCCAGGCTGATCTTCGATACCGTCGACCTGCATTACCTTCGCGAACGTCGCGGCGCGGCGGTGTCGGGCGACGCCGCGCTGGCGCGTGCGGCCGAGCGTACCCGCGCGCTGGAGCTGGGCGTGATCGCGGCATGCGACGCGACACTGGTCGTCAGCGAGGTCGAACGCGACCTGCTGCGCACCGACGCGCCCTCGGCCAGGGTCGAGATCCTCTCCAACCTGCACCGGATCGCAGGTCCCGGCAGATCCTTCATCGATCGCAAGGACCTCGTGTTCGTCGGCGGTTTCCGCCATCCGCCGAACGTCGACGCCGTGCTGTGGTTCGTACGCGAGGCCTTCCCGCGCATTCGCGAACGCCTCCCCGACGTGCGCTTCCACTGCATCGGCAGCCACACGCCCCCCGAGATCACGGCGCTTGCCGCCGTTCCCGGCGTGCTCGTGCATGGCCACGTCGCCGACATCGACCCGTACATGGACGGCTGCCGCATCGCAATCGCGCCGCTGCGCTACGGCGCCGGCGTGAAGGGCAAGGTCAACCTGAGCATGGCGCACGGCCAACCGGTGGTCGCCACCCCGTGCGCGGTCGAGGGCATGCACCTGCGCGATGGTCAGGACGTGCTGGTCGGCGACACTGCCGACGCCTTCGCCGACGCTGTCATCAAGCTGTATCGCGACGAAGCGCTGTGGACATCGCTGGCGCGCAACGGCCTGGACAGCGTGGCCGCGCATTTTTCGCTGGATGCGGCGCGGGAGACGGTGCGGCGGGTGTTCCTCGATCGCAGCGCGCCTTAGGGCGCTGCCGGTTCAGCGCACCACGGCTTCGGCGGCACGCAGCCGCGCATCGAATCCGATCAATCCATCGGCCTGCTTGTCGAGCGACTTCGCCGTGTCGTGGGCAGCCCGCGCTTCGGACAGTTCGCCGCGCCCCAGGCGCTCCTCGCCGACGGCGATCCAGCGACCCGCGAGATCCCTGCGCGACTGGGCGACTGTGCGTCGATCGCCGTCCAGCGCAGCCCATGCGTCCAGGCAGACCCGTGCGCGCTGCAGCCGGTTGTCGCGCAACTCGTCCGCGAAACACGCACGGGCACGGCGCTGCATGCGCACGCTCGCGATTCGGACCGCAGCGTCGTCCGGCGCCAGCGCGCGCGCGGCGCGCAGCTTGTCGAACGCGCTTTCGCCCGGTGGCGTCAGCCACTCGCCAGCGGATTCCGCACGCTGTGCATCGTCGAGCAAACCGCGCAGGCGTCGGGCGCGCTGCGTCGGCGTGAGCGCGGCGACGGTGTCGGGCCTGCGTTCTGCGCGTCGCAATTGCTGCCGCGCTTCGCGCAGGGCGCTGGCGTCCGCAGGAAGTCCGGACGCCGAAGCGAGTTCCACGCGCGCTTCGTCGATCCGCCCTGCCGACAATGCGGCGCGCATCCGCGCCAGATGCAGCGCGGCAACGTCCGCAAGCGCACGATTCGCGGCATCCACGTCCACACCCGCATCGCGCCAGCGTCGATAGGCATCGGCCGCGCGATCGGTGCGTCCATCGCGCAGCGCGCGATCCCCGCGACGACGCAGCGTGTCGGCGACGCGGACCATCCGCCCATCCAGTTCAGGCAGATCGGCATGCCCGGCGTCGTAGGCGCGCGCGATGGCCATCTTCGCAGCGGCCGTCGCCGTGTCCTCGCGACGCAGGGCGCCGCCCGCCTGCGCCAGCAGGGCCGTCAGCGCATCTTCCCGGCCCTCCAGCGCCCGCAGGTGCCCGGGCTGCAATTCCAGGATGCGCCGATACAAGGGCAGCGCCGCGCGCGGATCGCCGTCGAAGCGGCCTTCGCTGCGCGCATGTTCGGCATCGCGCAGCATCGCATCGATGCCGGCGACCGCCAGTTCGCGCTGACGCATTCGTTCGGCCAGGGCGTCCGTACCTGCGCGCGGTGCCGACAGCGATCGCGCAAGCGCCAGCGATCGACGCGCCGCCTCGAAATCGCCTTTCGCCAACGCGACTTGCGCGCGCTGCAGCGCGGCGTCGGCGACCCGTGCCAGCCCCGCCCGGGGTTCCGGGCGATCCGGATCGAGGGCCATCGCGGCTTCGTACAGTTCGCGCGCGCCGCTGCCATCCGCTGCGGCCAGATGCCCGCGTGCAAGCGCGGCGTCGGCCTGGCGGCGCAGGGTTTCGGCCTCGGCCTCTGGCCAGAGGTGGTTCCCGAGCGGGCCGCGGAGCACCACGATGGCAAGCGCCGCGAAGGCCAGCGCCGTGACTGCGAGGATCCACGGCCAGCGGGACCTGCGTCGCTGCGCTGTCGTCGTGGAGTGGCGTTCGCGATTCACCGCTGCAGCATAGCCCGAAGCGGCGTCAGTCGCCGCCGCAACCACCTCCGCACCCACTGCCGCCACCATCGCTGTCGCCACCGTCGCCATGGCCATCGGCGCTTCGATGGCCACCACCATTGCCGCCGCAGCCACCGCCGCAACCGCTCGAACACGCGTTGCCATCCGCCGATGCCTTGCGAAGCGAGTCGATGTCATGCCGCATCGCTTCGGGGATGCGGATGCGTTCGTCGATCAGGAACAGCAGCGGCACGCCGGCCACTGCGCCGTGCGCGATGCCTTCCTGCGCGCAGCACAGGCGCCAGGTGCGCTGCATCGCCTCGCCCATCCCGCCGGCCTGCGTGGCCAGCGCAGCGGGCACATGGTGGAAGAATCGGCCGAATGCGCTGGTGCAGAAAGCGGCATAGGCGCGCGTGTCGAGGATGAAGGCATGCCAGTAGGCGTCGACCAGCCACGACGGCATGGCCACCGGGCGGAAGCCGGCCTGCAACCAGCAGGCGAAATAGCTGCGCATCGCGCGATGGACCAGCGGCAACTGCTCGCGCGTGAGCATCGGATACTCGCGGCGCAGGCTGTCGTCCAGATGGGACGGAAACGCGTATTCCCGGATGAACCACTCCCGGTTCCAGCGCAGGCGCCGGCGTTTTTGCCGGATGCGCCAGCCCGCCACCAGCACGAGAAGCGTCAGGGCCGTGGTACCGGAGAGCAGCATCTGCGTCTTGTCCATGCGTCATTCCCCTCTTGTCGTCGTGTGCGCTCGTGATCGCGCATCGAAATCCGCGCTGCGCCATGCGCGTCCGGCGCATCCCCTCGGTCGCTGCCGTCCACCGGACTCAGTCGCCACCGCATCCCCCGCTGCAGCCACCATCGCCGCCGTCGGAATCGCCTCCACCGCAACCCGACAGGTCGATCTCCAGCACGAAGTCGAAGCGACCGCGTCGCGTGTCGTATCCGCGGCTCAATCCGATCGGGTCATGTCGGGGCGCATCCGGCAGGCGCAGCAGTCGATCCAGTTCGAACAGGATCGGCAGGCGCGTGGCGCTGCGCGGGTCGATGCTCGCCTGCTCGCAGGTCGATCGCCACAGCGTATCCACGGCGGACGCGGAGCGCGACGCAGGGCCATCCGCCATGCGGTACTCGGGAAGGTGATGGAAATATCGACCGAAGGCGCTGTCGCAGAAGGCGTGATAGGCGCGGGTGTCGAGGATGAAGGCGTGCCAGAGCGCGTCGGCGGCCTTCGAAGGCATGGCCAGGACCTTGTCCGGTCCGGCGTCGAGATGGGCGATGAAGAAGCTGCGCAGGGCCCGCTGCGTCATGGCGATCTGCCAGTCCCGGAGCTCGGGCCAGGTCCGGCGCAGCGCGTCGAGGACCTCGGGCGGAAACACGTAGGTGTCGATGAGGCGTCGTCGTGTCTCGAGGAAGGTCCGGCGGCGGCGCCAGCGCTCTCCAAGGATGGGCAACACGAAGAAAAGGACGACCAGCAGCATGAAGAGGATGCCTGCGGCCATGTTCGCCGCGCCGGGAGGTTCGGCGGGGGGAACGGCGACTGTCTGGAGGTTCTGGTTGAAGTCTGTGCTCTCTTTTTGGACTGATCGCAGCATCGCGCCGGAACATGACAATCGAATGACGAATGCCATGCCTCCGTCATGCAGCTTCCGTCACGCGCGCCGCACTTCCTCCACGCCGGGCAGGCTGTCGATGCGTCCGAGCAGGCGGGCCAGCTGTTCGTGATCGCGCACGCGCAGGCGCATCCGCAGGCGCACGCGGTTGCCTTCCAGGCCATCGCTGTGCATCGACAGCACATGGGCGTCGTCCTGCGCGATCAGGTTGGTCAGGTCCTTGAGCAGCCAGCGCCGGTCGACCGCGTCCACGGCCACGTCCACCGCATACCCGCCGCCGCTGCGCCCCCACTCCACCGGCAGCACGCGGTCCGGCTGCTGGGTCGACAGGCGGAGGAACGCAGCGCAGTCGGCGCGATGCACGCTGACCCCGCGGCCCTTGGTCAGGTAGCCGGCGATCGGCTCGCCCGGCAGCGGCTGGCAGCAGCGCGCGATCTGCACCAGCAGGTTGCCCACGCCGACCACGGTGAACGCCGAGCTCGGTGGCGGCTTCGGCAACAGGGCCTTCGGTGGCCGGGCCAGTTCGCCCCGCGCGGGCTCGGCGGGCGCGGCGGCGGCCTCCTGGCGGCTGCGCTCGTGGTCGAGCAGCGCGCGGCCGACCTGGTGCGGCCCGGCATCGCCCAGCGCGACCATCACGTACAGGTCGTCCACCGTGGGCACGTTGAAGCGCGACAGCAGCGGCGACAGATCGGCGTGCAGCAGCGACAGGCGCCGCAGCTCCTTGTCGAGCAGCTCCTTGCCCGCCTGCACGTTGCGCGCGCGGTCCAGCTTGTGGAACCAGGCGCGCACCTTGTCGCGCGATCGTCCGCTGGCGAGGAAGCCATTCGCCACCACCAGCCAGTCGCGACGGGGTTCGGCGGTCTTTGCGGTGAGGATCTCGACGCGCTGCCCGCTCTGCAGCCGGTAATCCAGCGGCACGATGCGGCCGTCGACCTTGGCGCCGCGGCAGCGGTGACCCACCATCGTGTGCACGTGGTAGGCGAAATCCAGCGGCGTCGCGCCCACCGGCAGGTCGATCACGTCGCCCTGCGGCGTCAGCGTGTAGATGCGGTCTTCCACCAGTTCGCTGTCGAACGCGGCGTGCAGCGCATCGTCGCGCCCGGAGGTCTCGCCTGCCGCATCGCTCCCGGGTTCGGCGGCCTCTTCGCGCGCACCTTCCAGCAGGCGCCGCATCCACTCGATCTTGCGATCCAGGCCCGCATCGGCGGGCGCGCTGCGGCCTTCCTTGTAGCGCCAGTGCGCCGCGACGCCCAGTTCTGCCTGCGCGTGCATCTCGTGCGTGCGGATCTGCACTTCCAGGGTCTTGCCTTCCGGACCGACCACGGCGGTGTGCAGCGAACGGTAGTCGTTGCTCTTCGGTCGCGCGATGTAGTCGTCGAACTCGGTCGGAATCGGCGTCCACAGCGCATGCACCGCGCCCAGCGCGGCGTAGCAGGACGGGATGTCCCTCACCATCACCCGCACCGCGCGCAGATCGTAGAGTTCGCCGATCGGCACGCCCTTCTTCTGCATCTTCTTCCAGATGCTGTTGATGTGCTTGGGTCGGCCTGCGATCTCGGCCTCGATGCCCTGGGCGCGCATCGCCTCGCCGAGGTCGCGCTTGACCTGCTCGATGTAGCGTTCGCGGTCGCCGCGTTTCTCGTCCAGCCAGCGCGCGATGCGCTTGTAGGTGTCGGGTTCGAGATGGCGCAGCGCGAGGTCTTCGAGCTCCCACTTGAGCTGCCAGATGCCCAGCCGGTTCGCCAGCGGGGCATGGATGTCGCGGGTGAGCTTGGCGAGGGCCCGGCGCTCGGCCTCGGGACGGCTGGCGGCGACGCGCAGTTGCGCAAGCTGTCGGGCCAGCAGCACCGGCACGACGCGCAGGTCCTTCACCATGACCAGCAACAACCGCCGCAGCCCCTCGGCGTTGCGGCCTCCCGCCGCAGCCGCGTGCAGGGTCCAGACCTGCGCGGCGGCGCGCTGGCCTTCCAGCAGCGTGGCGACCGTGGGCCAGCGCTTCGCCAGCTGCGGCTCGATCCGCGCCCGCCAGTCCGGCAGGTCGTGCAGCAGGGCCGCCAGCACCACGTCGCCCTCGGCGTTCAGCCGCGCCAGCGCGTCCAGGGTGTCGGGCAGCGTGTCCGGCAAGGCTTCGGCGGGCGCATCGGCCGGCGGAGCGGCCTCGACAAGCGCCTCGCGCCACGCCGGGGCCATCGCCGACACGGCGGGCAAGGCCATCAGGCCATCGAGATCCAGCGGCGGCACGGTGTCGACGGGCACAACACGTATTCAATTGACCGGGGGAGTGCCTACACTAGCCGCGTCCTGCCCTGAGGAACAGACCGATGTCCATGCTTCGCCCGCTGCTGCCGCTCGCCCTGCTCGCCGCCTTCGCGCTGTCGCCCGATGCACTGGCGCGCAAGCCCATCGAACAGGACATGACGCCCGAGGAATTCAAGGCGGCCGGCCTCGACAAGCTGTCGCCCGAGGAACTGGCGAAGCTCAACACCTGGCTGGGGCGCAAGATCGACACCGCGGCCACCGAAGCCGCATCCGAAGCGAAGAAGAAGGTGGAAGACGACAACCGCGGCTTCTTCCATTTCGGCTCGATGGACCCGATCACCGGCCGCCTGCAGGGTGAATTCCGGGGCTTCAGCCGGGGCCGCGAATACACGCTGGAGAACGGCCACGTCTGGCGCCAGGTGGACGATGCCCAGCTCAGCGGCGTGCGCATGCAGGCGCCGGAAGTCACGCTCAAGCCCGCGATGATCGGCAACGTCTGGTACATGGGCGTGAAGGGCTACAACACCAAGGCCAAGGTCGAACGCGTCAAGTAAGCCGCTCGGCTCGCCTCGTGCAGCGCCTCGCCGACCACACTGTCTGATCGGCGAGGTGCAGCCGGCCCCACGTCGCGGCACACTCGTACCCTCGAGCCACTTCGGTCGCATGGAGCGAGATATGTCACCCCTGCATGGACGCGGCCTGGCGCTGGTCGCACTGCTGCTTGCTTCGATTGTGCCTTGTGCCGGCATCTCAGCCGACACCCCCGCCCCTCCGCAGGACTGGGCCTGGCTCGCCGCCGATGGCGGGACCTACTGGTATGTGCCGCAGGCCGGCCTGCCCGCCTACCGCTGGCGCACCAGCGATCCGGCCGGCGCCCAGCAGGTCAGCGACCAGACCGTCTGGCACATCGAACGTGTCGAGAACGGCTACGTGTTCGGGCCCGTGGTCGCTCAGCTCAACGACGAGAAGCCGCAATGCCAGTACCTCATCGGATCGATCACGCCGGAAGGTCAGGTCTATCTCACCTTCAACAGCACGGGCGGCAACGGAACGCCCACGCTGACGACGGGCGTCGGGGCAGTCGTCGCCGACCTCGGGGGCCCCGCCTTCCAGATGCAGATGGCCACCGGCAGCGACACACTGCAGGTCACGCATTGGGCGCGGATGACGCAATGTCGTGAAGGCGAGCCGTGCTGGACCGACCTGCCGGGCCTGCAGGGGACTTCGGTTCGCGAATTCCTCGGCAACTGCGGGACTGACTGAATCCGATCACGGCGCTCGCCACGCAGCGTCACGTGCTCGAGGGATGGACATGCGGGTAGGCCGCGCCACCGCGACCTGTCGCTGATCGCAACACGTCCGGGCAGGACAATTCGCCCGGCTCCTTCGGCAATCACAGGCGACGCGACGCACGCATTCCAGACGATCGTCAATCGCGCAACCACTTCAGCATCTGCGGATAGCGCACATCGCTGCAGTCCGGCGTGAATCCCTGCGCGGCGGTCAGTCCCGCGTCGCACAGTCCGCGCAGTCCCGGGTACACGCCGAACGCATACATCTGCAACAGGTCGCGCGCGCGTCCGTGGTAGCCGCCTTCATGGATCAGCACGTCGACCGGTATGCCCAGCGCATGGACGGCGGCGTAGGCCCATGCCATCGCCTCCAGTTCGCCCGCGCTGTCGGCGTCGGCCGCATTGGGCTGGTCCTCTTCGGCGATGTGCCGTACCTGCGACGGCAGGACCGCCAGGTGCCCGGCCTCGTGCAGCAGATCGCCCGGCCAGGCGAGGCGCGCCGGGTCGACGAGGATCCCGCCTTCGCGCAGTTCGACACCGGGCAGGAAGGTGCCCTCAGGCAAGGTCGCCTCGCGGATGGGCAGCCCGATGCCGGCGATGAAGTCGAAGATGGCGCGATAGTGCTCGGCGTGGTGCATGGTCGGGTCGGCATCGGTCCGCAGTGACCAGGAGGATTGTCCATCACTTTCCACCGCTCCGCGGACCGGCATTCCGGAACGACCCGAAGCAACCGCCTTCCGGCATCCGCCCGCAACATCGATCGCGCAATCTCGACGTTCAATCTCAATCGGGGATACGCGCAACGGTCAACATGATCCTGCTTCTCCGGCACCGGGACGTGCCGGCGGCGATGCGACCTCAGCTGACGCACCGCCAGTTGCAAGACAGGTCCGGCCGTGGCTCCGATGGAACGGATGACCACGGCGGCCTCCACTCTCGACGAAAGGACGATTCATGAGCAAGACGCATCACCGCGCCACCACCCCTTTCCGCCGCCTGTACACTGCCTGCGCGGTGGCAGCCTGCTTCGCCGCCACCGGCATGGTGCATGCCGCCGGCTGGAGCGTCGGCCCCAACATGACCAATGTCCGCGCCGGAGCCGGCTCGATCACGCTTGCCGATGGCCGCGTGATGCTGGTGGGCGGCATGGACGCCAGGCGCTCGGCCTTCGCTTACTACACCGCCGACATCTACAACCCGTCGACGAATGCCTGGACCCAGACCGGCTACAGCAACGCTTCGCATTACCTTCCCGGCATCGCGCTGCTGC
Organism: Lysobacteraceae bacterium; assembly: GCA_016789405.1. GTDB lineage: Bacteria > Pseudomonadota > Gammaproteobacteria > Xanthomonadales > Xanthomonadaceae > Lysobacter_I. Next base: position 434,666 of record JAEUPQ010000026.1, on the reverse strand, counting down.
AGAACGGCAAGGTCCTGATCGCGGGCGGCCTGGGTGCGTCCGGCATCGAGCCCACCGCCGAGGTCTACAACCCCGCCAACAACACCTGGGCCATCGTGCCGTCGCTCAGCCAGAACCGCTGGGCGCACACCCTGACCACGCTGCAGAACGGCGAAGTACTGGCCGTCGGCGGCGTGATCACCAACGGTACGCCGCAGACCACGGTCGAACGCTACAACCCGACGACGAACACCTGGACGCTGGCAGCGCCCATGGCCGTGGGGCGTCGCGACCATGCCGCCACGCTGCTCGCGGATGGGCGCGTGCTCATCAGCGGCGGCGAAGGCGTCGGCTGGGTCCGGCTGCAGAGCGCCGAGATCTATGATCCGGCCACGAACACGTGGAGCGCGGCCAGCCCCATGACGGTCGTTCGCAGCTACCACACATCGACCCGTCTTTCGAACGGCGACGTGCTCGTGGTCGGTGGCGCCGGCAACAACGGACCGATCACCGGCACCGAGCGCTATTCGCCGTCGACCAACAGCTGGAGCAGTGCCGGCACGCTGGCCGTGGCACGTCAGCAGCATGCCGCGTTGACGTTGCCGAGCGGCAAGGTGCTGGTGGCCGGCGGAACACCGTCCGCGAACAGTACCGCCCAGATCTACGACCCCGCGAGCGGCGCATGGTCGTCTGCCGGCAACATGCCGCAGGGTCGCAGCCTGCCGGGAGCCGCCGTGGACGGCACCGGCAAGGTGGTGATCGCCGGTGGCACCAATTCGGCCTATGTCAGGCTGTCGAGCACGGACTTCTACACGGAGTAAGCGCGGTCTCTGCCGCAAGCCATGGCGTCCGCTCGACGGCAACCCGATGCCCGCCGAAGTCTTCGGCAAGGACTTCGAAGGACTTCACCCGTGTCGCATCTGCAGCTTCGGCTGCAGATGCGACGGATCGCAGGCCGCGCGTGCTGCCTGACGGTACCGCTCGATCAGGACAGGTTGGTGCACTGCCCTCGCGTATCGCAGTACCAGTGCGCCGATTCTTCCCACTGGCCGCCATTGCACATGAACTGCCAGTAGTGGCTCACCATGCCGTTATGGTGGTAGTAGACGATCTCCTTCGTCTGTCCCTGGTTTTCAGGGCCGCAGTAGCCAAGGCCGCTGGCCCGGGCGTCTCCGCTGATCGTCATGCCCATGCCGAAGGCCACGGCCACGAGGCCAGCGATGATGCTCGTCTTCATGAATCCACTCTCCTTGTTGGTTGCCGCAGGCGTACGCGTTCGCCCCTCGGGGCGGCTCGCGGGCGCGAGGCGCGGCGAATCCTTCGCGCACCGGGAGTCTATCGCTTTCATCGAGCATCTCCGGACACCCCTTGCCCGCACCCTGTCGGTCCCACGGGAGATGTCGCGACGGGAAATGCTAATTTGACGCCATGAGCCGACGCACGCCCCTTTGGTCGACGTCCGATGTCGAGGCCTATCGCTTCGACCACGCGCCCGACGACCACGATCATGGGCCTGTCGACGAAATCGGCACGCGCCTGAGCGCCAGCATCGTCGAGACCGGCTGCTTCGACGTCGAGATCGACGGGCGCGCCTGGCGACTCGAACCGGGCGACGTGCTGCTGATCCATCCCGGCATGCGATTCCGGGTCCTCCACCCGGCGGGCGCGCTGAGCGACGCCTGCCTGTCGGTGAGCTATCTCGCAGGTGGCGACGAAGACCGTGCGCGATGCTCCGGATGGGGCTCCCCGCAGCCCCCGGTCCGCCAGGCCGACAATCGCCTGCGATACCTCTACCGGGGGCTGCGGCAGGCCCTGGACCGCGACCGCCCCATGTTCGCGGAAACCTGCGCCGCCGCCCTGTTCCAGGATATTCCCCGGGCTCGCCCATGCTCGCCGCGCGCGCGGCGGCGGCGCACGTTCGAACAGCACGCCCGGCGCATCAGCCATGCACAGGAAAGACTCGACGCCGAACCGACTGTCGACATCCGACTGGATGCACTCGCACGCGACGCCGGCATGAGCACCTTCCACTTTGCACGCGTCTTCGCCGAACTCGTCGGCAGGCCACCGCACCAGTACCTGCTCGAAGCCCGCCTGCGTCTGGCCACCAGGATGCTCGACGAGGGCCGCAACGTGACCGATACCTGTTTCTCATGCGGTTTCAACGACCCCGCGCATTTCAGCAGGATCTTCTCCGAACGCTTCGGAAGGCCGCCCTCGGCCTGGCGGCGCCACCGGTCCGCGCACGCACCGGGGTGATGCATCCTCGAAGCATGCACCTCGAAGCACGCACAGCGAATCGCGCAAGAATCCACAAGCAGGGCCGTGCCAGTGCCCGTAAGGTCATCGCCACCACCACGATGAGCGCCTGCGATGACCCTGCCCCTGCTCTGCTTGATGTTCGCCAGCCTCGGCACAAGTCCGGCACCGGCCGACGACCGTGCCACGATCGCGGCGCTGGACACGGCCTACCAGGCGGCGGTGGAGCGCAACGACGCCGACGCGATGGACCGGATCCTGCATGCGGATTTCCTGGTCGTGCTCGGCAATGGCCGCATCGAGACACGAGAGGACGTGCTGGGCGCCGCGCGCGATCGACGCATCCATTACGAACGCCAGGTGGAAGTGCCCGGAAGCCAGGTCGTGCATGTGTGGGGCGACACCGCAGTGGTCACGGCACTGCTGCACCTCAAGGGGCGACGAGCAAAGGACGACAGCACGTTCGACTATAGTCTCTGGTTCACCGACACCTATGTGCGTACCGCAAGCGGCTGGCAGTACGTCTACGGACAGGCCTCCCTGCCATTGCCGGATTGACGACAAGGGCAGCACCACAGAAAGCCGGCCACCTGCACCTTGCGATCTGCAGACCGCCTCAGCGCAGCTTCACCGCATCGCCCGGCATCACCAGCACGCCGGAAAAACCGAAGCCACCGACCGCGTGGAACTGCGTCGCGCTGAGTCCACGGACGATCACGCGATCGTCCTGCAGCAGCACGTGCTCGTAGCGAACCGGCTTGTGGAATCGCGGCGACAGCGCCGGAATATCCATCTTCTGCGGCTTGAAACCGGTCAGCGTGCCGGACGCATCGGCCGCGAGCGCGTCCAGCCCACGCGCATAGGCGCTCTCGATCGCCCATTCGAGATTGACCATCTGGTCGTCGGGCAGGCCTTTCGCTGCGTCCAGCAGCGGCACGCGCCCCTGGGCCAGCGACGAGTAGCGACCGCGCCATTCGCCGATGCTGACATCGAGGATGGTCCAGAAGATCAGCCGCTCTTCGCTGTCGCGGGTCACGTAGAGGCTCGGGACGAGAACGGCTTCATTGGCAGCAGGGTTCGCGCCATCGGCAACGGCGCGCGACTGGACGGCCTTCGCCAGCAATCCGGCGGGCGAAAAGCGGAATCGACCGCGCAGGGCTTCCGCTTCCTTCTCGTTCGCGTTCTGGATCGCCATGGCATTCGCACCTGCGCCGAGCGGCCCGAACAGCAGGCCCACTGCGAGGCCACCGCCGCCGAAATCCTGTCGATAGAACATGGTGCGCGCGTCGTCCAGGAAAAGCCCCTGCGTCACGACCAGCAATCCGCGCTTCGGCGTTTCTTCCCCGGTCGCCGGAGACGCCGGCTCGGCCACCTTGAAACTCAGGCCGCCAGACAATGCGGGCTCCGGCGGCATGGCATACGCCAGTTTGCGCGCAACGGCATCCGGAACGAATGCGCCCGCCACGGCGAGCACGAAGACACACAACCAATACTTCACGCGAAACCCCCTGGTCGAACGAATCGGGCGCGATGGTAGCGTCTCGGCGCCCGGCGGGGAATCAGACCTCCAGTGCGATGCCCCGGATCAGTCCCAGGACCACAGCGGAATCGACATCCAGCGTTCGGAGCGCGCGTCTGGACAACCACCATCACCTTCGCCGTCCAGGCCGCCCTCCGGGATGCAGATCACGCGGCCGAAAGCGTCGTACAGCAGGTAATAGCCATCGGCACCGCCCTCGTCGACCAGGTAGCCATCGCCCCAGGGCCCGGGCATGCGACTGACGCTCCGCGGTACGAAATCGCCCATCGCGACCCTGGCGACCATGGACACGATGAAGATCGGTGACGCATAGAACAGCCAGATCGCGGCCCATGCGGCAACGATCCGGATCACCCACTTTCTGGCAGGGTGGCCCCGCTTCTTCGTTGCATCCGCTTCCATGAGCATCCTCGATCAGACCGGGCAGGCGACACAGTGTCCATTCCACGCTGCAGCACGCAAGGCGAATGCAGGCGCACCCGCGCATCCTGCGTCACCCTCGCGACGCTTCATCGCTTCCGACGAACGACGAACACGCCCTTCTGCGAAGCCATGACGACCTGCTCGTCGCTGATCCGGTGCACTGCGAAGGGCGCCTCCTTGCCGGGAACGCTCTTGAAGCGCAGGATCGCATCGCCAACGGGAAGGTCCGCGTAGTACATGTAACTCTGGGTGCAGCCGGCCACGAAATGATTGCCGCTGCAGTGATTCGCGGCGACCGCCTTGTCCCAGCATCGGGCAGCGCCTTCATCGCAGAGCTCGACACCTCTCCAGCCCGAAGGACGTCGTGCATGTTCGGGCACGAACTCGACCAATGACTGCTCCTGTCCCGTCGTGTCACCGAATGCCAGCGGACTGCGGCAGTCTGGAATGAGCCAGCCTTCCCCGGGAAGCACGCAGACACCCTCGTATGCATCGTATGCCGTCACGTCGGAAGCGAGCGACTTCAACTGCGTTTCGATCGCATCGCGCATGGCGGGCGACAGCTCGGGGGCCGCGTCGGACGCCTCATCGCCAGGCTGTCGTTCCGGCAGTGCAGCGCGCTTGGCGATGATCTTCGTCAATGCATCGATACCCAGCACTTCCATCGGGCGTCCTGCGCCGGCATGGTCGCGATAGTACCGGCCGTGCCAGACGAAGCCACCGTGTTCGTCCGCCATGACGGACCTGACCGAGGTCGTCGCATCGTATTCGGCCAGATCTTCGCTTCGCGCATCGATCCGCGCGACCTGGCGAGCGCCTTCGAAAACGAGCAGACGTTCGCTCGTGACGGCGCGATGCTTCGGATCATTGAAATCCACATGCGGATTGCGCTCGATCAGATGCACCAGGAAGCGCCCCGAACCGAGGTCGAGGACCGCTTCGACATGCGGACTGTCCACCAGCCTCGCGATCTCGACCTTGTCGCTCGACACCGTCTCCGACAGCAAGGGCATGTCGGGGTGCTTGTCGTCCTCGACGGGCAACGGAATGCAGGCCGTCAACCCGAGACACAGCAGCGGAAACACCAGGATTCGATCAATTCGTCTTGCCATGCGCCTTCATCGTTTGACTTCACACGACTCTCGGAAGCGGCAGGTGCTTGAGGACACCCTGCCACATCGCTTTCGCCAGTCACAGACAGCGCCTGAGTACGCAGCCCTGGCATGGCTCTCGAGTCCGCGCATCATTCTTCGACGGGATCGAAGCTGACCGGCGGCAGCGGGACATCACGCGACAGCGCGGGCAGGAGCGTGTACAGCAAGTCAGGGTCCTTACGCATGCCGGATCCATCGAGATACGTCCATTCGCCGCCGCCGACAGGGCGGATCGCGACCATGAAGGTCGTGGTCTTCACGCGCGTGCCATTGACCTCCAGCATCGACGCGACAGGAACGAAGCAGACTTCTTCGTCGCCTGCCGGATACGTGTCGCCCGGAACGCCCGTCTCCGAACTCAGGAAACGCACGCCCCGGACGGAAAGATCATCGAGTGCCTGGCGCGTGATCCGCTGGAACTCGTCGCGATCACCGGCCAGCTTGAACACGGACGGATGCGTCTTGCCGAGCACTGCGTCGAGATCGCCCTGCTGGAATGCAGACATCATCGCGTCGATGTCGCGACGCAGGAAATCGGCATCCGCCTTGCCCAGCACCCCCGCCTCGGCCGGTATCGCGATCGCGCATGCGAGACAGAACAGCAGGCCCGCAACCATGTGGCGAATGAATGGAATCATGGCGATTGCGGGCTCCGCAGAAGGTGGGAAGGGACCTGCAGCGATCGATGCTGCGGATACGGCCGGAGAAACTCCGATGCCGGCGGCAGGGTAACCCGGCACGAGGCTCGCGCACAGGCGTCGGAAACAGGCGATGCGCCTCCGACGGAGAAACGAGGCACGTCGAGACCGAAGCCTTCCTCAAGCGGCGACACATCCTTCGCGTCGCTGCACCATGCGCCCGATCAGCCAGACGAAGGGCTCGGCCTGGCCGTCGAGCGTGCAGTGGCCGGTGCAGACGGCATGCAGCAGCGTCTGCACATCGGCGGCCTGCAGGGCCGCGAGCGCGCTGTCGTCGTTGAATCGCAGCGTGCAGGCCGGCAGGCCGTCGATGTGGCCGGGACGGGTGTCGATCGCGCCATCGCGCAGGACCAGCGAGACCGGCGCATCGTGGCCCGATGCGGTGATGGCGATGGCCAGGTCGGGAATGGCCTTCGGCGCATGCGCCATCTGCGCCTGCAGGTGTGCGGCGAAGTCACCGGCCCAGGCCCGCAGCCGCGCACCCGCATCCTGCGGCGGCCTGCCTTCGCTTCGCGCGTCGGTGAGCTGCCGGTCGACTTCGCGTTCGGCCTCGATGAGTGCTTCGACGGTCCTGTCGACATCCTCGCGCGTGTGCGCGGCAGAACAGATCAGGCGCAGGCGACCACGGCCGGGTTCGACGATCGGATAGGTCACGGCCGACGTCTGGATGCCGCGCCGGTACAGCGCCTGCACGAGCGCATAGAGCTTGTCCTTGTCGGCGAAATGCGGGGTGACGATGGGGCCATCGCCGGTGCCGAGGTCGTAGCCGGCATCGACGAAGCGCTGGCGCATGTAGCGCGTGGTGTCCCACAGCCGCTCGCGCAGGCTGTCGTCGCTGCCGATGCGGCGCAGGGCCGTGAGCGCAGCGGCGGTATCCGCCGGGCTGATCGAGGCCTGGAAGATGTAGGCCCGCGCCGACGACTTCAGCAGGTCGACATGCGCCTCGCTGGCCGCGACCACGCCGCCCAGGCTGCCGAGGGCCTTGCTGAGCGTGGTCATGATGAAATCGACCTGCCCGGTCACGCCCTGCGCGGCGCAGATGCCGGCACCGCGCGGGCCGTAGAAGCCGAAGGAATGCGCCTCGTCCACCAGCACCAGCGCGCCGTGCCGCTTGGCCGTGCGCACGATCTCCGCCACCGGTGCGGCGCCCTCGCCCATGCTGTAGACGCCTTCGAGCACCACCAGCGCGGTGCGGTAGGGCGAGCACTCCGACGCGAGCACGGCATCGAGGTCGGCGGCATCGTTGTGGCGGAAGCTGCGCACGGTCGCGCCGCACAAGCGCGCACCGTCCACGATGGACGCGTGGCAGAGCTGGTCGATCACCACCACATCGTGCCTGCCCAGCAGTCCGGCGACCGCGCCGACGTTGGCGGTGTAGCCGGTGGGAAACAGGCAGGCGGCGGGCTTGCCGACGAGTTCGGCGAACTCGCGCTCGAAGGCCAGGTGCTGGTCGGTCATGCCCGAGGCCGCAGCCGAGGTGCCCATGCCGGTGCCGTAACGCTCCAGCGCATCGCGTGCCTGTGCGATGACATCGCTGTCGCGGTTCAGGCCGAGGTAGAGATTGGTCGTCCAGATGATCGCGTCCTGCGATTCGTCGTTGTAGGCGTCGGCGACGGTACCGCGGGTCGCACTGCCCGTGCGCAATACCTTGCCATACGGGTTCCTGCGCTGGTCGTTCACCATGCGCATCACCTCGCGCACGAAGCGCGCCTTGTCGGTCGCGCACCAGGCCGGGGCCTTCGCAGCCTGGAAGGTGGGATGGCTGGACTGCAGGTGCGCCTGGAGCACCGCGAGCGAATCGTGTGCGACGTGTCTTGTGGGGCTTCCGGCACCGTCGCGTCCGGGCGACTGCGAATCAACGCGCTGCAACAGGGCTGCGACCAGCGCGGACGGCGTGCGGTGCTCGGCCAGCGTCTCGGCGGCGATGCTGCGCCCGATGCGTTTGCCCAGCCGGCCGCAGAACTCCAGCGTGGTCAGCGAATCGAGCCCGAGGCTGCCGAACGACGACTGCGCCGGGATACGCGACGCATCGGCGATATGCAGCAGGCCGGCCAGTTCTTCGCGGACCAGCGCAAGCAAGGCATCGTGCGCGCCGCTGTCGAGCGCGCACGCGCCCGTGGCATCCGCCGCGCTGTCCTCGCTCACCGCGCGCTGTGCGTCGAGTCCGGGCAGGCGCGCGCGATCGAGCTTGTCGTTCGGCAGGCGCGGCAGGTCATCGAGGCGCATCACCACCTGCGGCACCATGTACTGCGGCAGATGCTGCGACAGGAAGCGCTTGACCGCAGATTCGGTCGCCGAACCGTCGCGGCTCACCACGTACGCGGCCAGCAGCGCCTGGCCGATGCCCCCTTCCACGGCAGCGGCGGCCGCTGCGTCCACGCCGGGCATGCGCTCCAGCGTGGATTCGATCTCGCCGAGTTCGATGCGATAGCCACGCACCTTGACCTGCTGATCGACGCGGCCCAGGAATTCGATCTCGCCTGCCCCATTGCGCCTGCACAGGTCGCCGGTGCGATACAGGCGATTTTCCGGCAGTGCTTCGTCGGGTTCGCGCTCGACGAAGCGCTCGCGGGTCAGGGCATCGTCATGCAGATAGCCGCGCGCGAGCTTGTCGCCGGCCAGGTACAGCTCGCCCGCCTCGCCCGTGGGCAGCGGCCGCATCGCCTCATCGAGGATCCACGCACGCGACCCGCGCACCGACGTGCCGATGGGAACCGGCCCGGTGCCGACGCGCACTTCGCAGGTCGTCGAATACACCGCGTCCTCGGTGGGGCCATAGGCGTTGACCACGCGCGGCGCGGGGTCCAGCGCGTGGATGCGATCGACCAGCGAACGCTTGAGTGCTTCGCCACCGAACACCACGCAGCGGATGCCGGCCGGCAGCGCATGCGATGCGAGCAAGGCCTGCATCGACGAAGGCACCATCACGCAGGTCCTGATGCGGTCCGCAGCCGGAAGCGTCGGCAAGTCCAGCGCATTCCTGCCCAGCACCACGGTGCCGCCGAGCGCGAGCGTGCCGAAGAGCTCCATGACCGATGTATCGAAGCAGACCGACGCGCCGGCAAACATGCCGGAAAGCTCCTGGTCGTCGAACAGAAGGCGCATCGAACGGACCATGCCGAGCACGGCACGATGCTCCACCGCCACGCCCTTCGGACGACCGGTCGAGCCGGAGGTGTAGATGACATAGGCCAGATCGGCGCCCGATGCCTCACGCACTCTCTCGGCAGAGAAACCGTCGCGTTGACCCAGCGCATCGTGGCGGATGCACTGCCCCACGCCCGCGCACAATGCCGCCGTGGCGTCGTCATCGACGAAGGCTGCGGCAGCGCGCGAATGTTGCAGCATGTAGCGCACGCGCTCGGCGGGATAAGCGGGGTCCAGCGGCACGTAGGCGCAGCCGGCGCGCAGCACGCCGAGCAGTGTCGCCACGAGCGTCCAGCTGCGGTGCATGCACACACCGACCAGGGACCCGGGCAGCACCCCTCTTGCGTCAAGCGCATGCGCCACCGCAGAGGCATGCGCGATCAACTGCGCGTAGTCGACGTGCGTCGTACCGTCGATGACGGCGATCTTCGAGGGATGCGCGGCCGCGTTGGCGAAGATCGGCGCGTCGAGGGTGTGGAATGCGTCCATGTCGTGCTCCTGTTGCGTCCATGGCGAATCCGGCGAAAGGCCGGACATTCGCGGTGCCCCGGATCATATCGAATGTCCCCGGGACAGGCCGATGACAGGATCAGGCGCCTTCGTCGCAAGTCCTGCGATCACGCAGGCGCAGGGTGGTTCGCGCCGGCAGACCACCTCGACCTTGATGCGCCAAGCGCGGTACGCCACGGGCACGACGATGGCGCCCCGGATGATGAAGAAGCAACGCTTTGCCACTGCCGTTCAGCATCCAGGTTCGAGCTGCATGCACGCAGACACGACACAGGCCATGAATGCCGGCGGACGCAGGGCGGGCATGAACCCGCCCTGCGCGTTGTCTGCGGATGCATCGGAATGACCTTCGGAGTCACCTCCGCAATCACCTCCGCTATTACCTCCTGCAATCACTGCAGGCGACCGAACGACCGCGATCAGCAGCCGTAGAAGCTGCAGAGCGGAACGAAATTGGCCGAACTGAAGCGCGGCCCCACGAAGGTCGTGCCGAATCCACCGGGGTAAGGGCCACTCGTCACGCCGGTGACGATGTTCAGCGAGTTCGAGTACGGGTGATAGCGCAGCAACCAGCCGCCGCCGCTGCTGCCGTAGGTCATGTCGCAGCCCTTGGCCAGCACATCCAGCCCGCCGTTGAAGCTTTCAGCCGTACAGATGTGGGTGTACTGGGTGCTCAGGTTGCTGGCATAGCCGACCGAGTGCAGGTTCATGATGTAAGGCTGGTCCCAAGCACGGCCCAGCCAGCCCACGTAGCTGGTGACCGGGATGCCCGTGCTCAGGTTGTTGCTCAACCGGATCATGCCGACGTCCCAGCGCCGCCCACCGACGTTGATCCAGTTGGTCATGACACCGGCCGACTGCCAGCCATACACGCCATACGGCGCCACGCCGAAGCGATCGGCAGGCACGAAACGGAAATTGCGATGCCAGCCCTGGCCGCGCGTGTACAGGCAGTGCGCGGCCGTGACGATGATGTTGCGCTGGCTGATGACATTGGCGGTGCAGTAGCTGCTCGCACCGCTCGGCGTGACGAAATAGAGCTTGCCGATCTTGTTCCAGGGCGCGAACTGCCACATCTGGGTGTTGACGTTGCCGGAGTAGCGCGTGAACACGCCGGCGGTGCCCAGCGTCGTGAACTGACGGGTGTTGCGCTGCCGATTGTCTGCCAGCGCATCGACGTTGACCTCGCCGTTCTCGATCATCCGGTCCATCGCCTCGAGCTCGGACCATGCAGCGGGAAATGCGGCTTTCGCTCGCGCCTTGGCATTCGCGCCAGCGGCACCGCCCGACGCCAGGCCGGGCACCGCCTTCCTGTCGACAAGTCTTGCGCTGGCGCCCTTGACCGTACCGCCGGCATCGTCTTCGACCCAGCGCAACGGCGCCACCTGCTCGCGCTGCTCGGGCTTCTCGAACGGATCCGGCCCCTCGCTCGCGGGCGCATCGACATGCTTCACCTCTGCACTCTGCGCGGTCGCGCCGAGCGGAGCGAACAAACAGGCCAGAACCAGCGCACCCAGGAAACGGCGGCCATGCGGCCATTGGTGCAGGCGTAACGTGTTCATGATCTACGACTCCTTGTAGGTTCGGAAATGAACATTCGGTGTGATGTTCGCCGTCCAAGGCGCAAGCGCGCTGCGGCGAAACCACCTGTCACCACCGGGCAGGCCGTCTGTCCAATCGAGTCCTTGCGCAGAATCGAACAGCGTTCGAGCCAACCGGGTCGCGCCATGTGGCCCGCGCATGGTATTCGGTCGGCATTTTCATCCGTCGCAACGGGTGTCAACTTTTTGCATTGAATCTTTCTATCGCGTTCGCACCGAATGCATGGATCGTCAATTCGGTGACGCACGCACCCACAGAAATGGGGACATCAACCGCCGATCCCGGCATTTTCCCTCGATTCGCTGCCGCATCACCGCATGTGATCGACCCATCAGGCATTCGAATCGCGCCTCACTTTCGGCCCGAGCGGCGCAGCATGACCTCGACAACTCTTTCCTGCTGCTTCGCCAGATCAAGCCTGGACAGCACGACATCGAACTTCAGCGAGTTGATGCTTTGCCAGAGTGGATTCCTGTTCTCCGGTTTGTATTCTGCACCACGGATCTTCAAGGCAAGCATCAGCCCACTATCCGAGAATATCTCGACACCTGTTGGCGCGAAATCGCTAAGTGGAATCCACTCGACAGCTTCCCCTGCCTTTCCGGTCCAATCCATGGTCTTGCCAAACATATGACCTGATCTGGAACAGAACACATCGACCTGCTGCGAACGACATGAAATCTTCTCGACATAGACGCCATGCGTCGTCAGATTGATCAACCTGAGCACCGCATGGAAGTCATCACCATCCTTCCAGCTTTCTTCCACGCGAATCGAGAGCGCCTGATCCTCGGAGATCAGCCTGTAGATTTCGCGTCCCGCGATGGGACCAAATTTCACGATCAGCGGACCGGCCAGCGCTTCCAGCCCGGGAACCACCATGACGTCAGGTTGCCGGAGCTCCGAGCCGATCGCATCAACGTCCTTCCCACCGTCGTCCTTCATTGCACTTCCTCCTGTCCTCATCTGAAGTATTGTCGGCGCAACATTGATGGCTGGCGCCGCTTGGATCACGGCCCCGACCCGCGTACTTGTTGTCTCACTTGCGCGACTTCAGCACAGCATCGAAGACGGTCGCCAGTTCGAGCGCATCGTCACCCGCATGGTGCGTGTGCGGCACACCCGTCACGCCCAGGGTGTGCTTGATCGTGCCCTTGTGGGTGTCGACCCATTCGGTGCCGTGCAGGCCCATCCAGTAGCTGCGCAGGTCGATGCCCGAGCCGGTGCTGCCGAACGGGCTCTTGCCCAGGAAACGCATGAAATACCAGTGCACATACATGCCATCCCACACGGCAGGCGCTGCGAGGAAGACCGGCCTGCCGATCTTGCGCAGCCCGTTGATCCAGCGCGCCGCAGCCTCCATGGCGTCCTTCGGATGCGGCGCCTCACGGATCAGGCGATCGCGGTCCAACCCGGACACCGCAAGGGCTTCCGGCACGAACTCGTCCGAAATCGGCTTGAGCTCGGTGTAGAACGTGTGCTCCGGCATGCCCGCGACCGACATGCCCATCGAGAGCATGCTGTACGGGCCGGGGATCGGACCATCGGCCTCGACGTCGGTGGCGATATAGAGTTCGGGAAGTCGTTCATTCACTGCAATGGTGTCCTGTTCGTTTCAGTCGAATTTCGCGGTCCGGGAGCTCCATGGCTCACATCGTTCGATCACATGGATTCAGGGCTCGATCATTCCTCATGCCTCGTCTTCGAAGGACCGCCGCATGGCAGGCCTGTCGTAGTCGAGAAGGTAGGTGCCGTGCTTGCGGTACAGCATGGCGAGCAGATCCCGGTTCGGGCCGACCACATCCATGCCTCGGTCATCGTAGGGATGCACGAGCAACCCCTTCTCCAGATTGAAGAGATACCAACTGCAGCCCGGATTCGGCTTGATCGATCCGAAGTCCGAGGCTAGCGCACACCACAGCAGATTCGGCAACCGATCCACCGGAGCCTCGAATGCCAGAAAGACGGAGGACACTCCCTCCTCATCCACCTCCGTTTGCCATATCTCCCGCAAGGCAGGAATGTCGATGCCGGCGGCCGAAAGGGATCGCAGCTTCTGTCGATAGGAAAACCGGGTTTCGTCGAAGTGGTAGCCATGCAGGCACACCGTCAGCTTCTCTTGTCTGTCGAAGATATCCGCGCAGATCTCGGACGCCTTGCGGTGCGCCGACAGGAAGAGACCGATGGCCGTCTCGCCTTCCGACAATTCGAACCTGAGTCCGTCCGGATAGGCGTAGAACAGCGGACGGCAGAAGGCACGTCCGAAAAACGTCGTTTCGATGGCATGGCGGAGTGTCATTGCCTTCAGCCTTGACGGTGCGATCCGTTTGTCACGGAATCGCCTGCTTGAGCGCGCGACGCAGCCTGCGCAGATGACGAGCAACAGCGGGCCAGTCCCAGACGGCCGGCGAATCGAGGTCCGGAATGGTTGCCGCCCATGCGTTTGCCCGCTTTTCGGAGTTGGCTGAAACGGAGGACCGCTGCGATCCGGAACCCAGTTGCAGGCAAACCTGTATCAATCCCCAGCCGTCGGCACGGTATCGATACGTGTGCCCTGCGCACCTGGCAGGATCCAGCGCCACACGCGTGTTCACGACGCGACCCGCCATGTCGGGGTAATGCACGGCGAGGTGAACACTCGGGTCACGAGAATTCCGTTGAAGGTTCGCATACGCGCACAGTTCCTGCGACGACGCGAATGTCCGCGCCTCCTGGCCGAATGCGGAATATGCCTCGATGACCGTCGATGGACTCTCGAGATAGATGGCATCCGCGATGATCCGGATCGCTGCGTCGGAGATGGCAACACTCATGACAACCTGGCAGTAGGTGGATGGCAAGCACGGACCAAGGCGCTGACCATGTTCGAGCGAACATCTCGCAACGTGACTCGACCGCAGCGGGCGACTGTGCGCATCGTACCGCAGGCCTGAGGGCATGGCGGCCATGCCGCGCAGGGCGGATTGCAGACTGGCCCGTTCGGTCTGGTCTACGCGCATCGGACAAGCTCGCGACCGCCATTCGCGAGAATGGCTTTCTTGTAATCCATGCTGTTCATTGACGGGCATGCATCGACTGCACGAACAAATACATCGGGTGGCTTGTACCAATGCGATGCGATGTAGTGAGCGATCGCGACTGGCGCAACATAGATGAGCCCATCGAATGGCACGAACAGATTTGCATTGAAACGCGGTCCTTCGAACTGGCAGAGATCGCATTCATGGAAGCCGGCAGAGACAACGGGTTGCCAAGGCTCGCGGCAGAGATGAGTGAGCTTCTCGAAGAATGCAGGACTCACCTCCCCTTTCGCGAACTCGCAACCACGCGACAGCCAACCGACGGAGATGAGCCTGTCGCTCGGAAGCGGCAAATAGCGACATGGTTCGAGGTCGTTCGAGTGCGTCATCAACTCTGATCCAATCTTTCACACCTGATAGGACAACCCGGGCGCAGACACCGCCCGCGCCCGGATGAAGCTTACGCGGCGGGGCCGTCGAGAGGCACCAGGCGGTTGTCGGCATCGTACTGCAGGCCGCAGAGCATGGCGGCCATGCCGCGCAGCGCGGCTTGCGGGCTGGCCCCGCTGGCTTCGCACAGGGCGATGAACTGGGGCGGGACTTCAACCAGCAGGACGTTGGACGGCTGGAACTGCGGCTTGGGCTTGGACATGACGGAACTCCGTTTCGCCCGGCAGCCACTGTGGCCGCCGTTGGCGATTCAGAGGCGCATCGCGCGCAGGCGCGTCAAGGTTTGCGCCAGCAACTCGCCTCGACCTTGACGCGCCGAGCACGGTGCGAGGATGGGACGACAACGGTGGGCACCTCTCAATATCGTGTCCGCGCCATCGCGCATGGTGGGCATTCTGCCCACCATTGCGATGGTGAAGCGGCTGTGCGTAAAGATCGAAGCGCGCCTCTCGAGTCACTTCATCACAGGAGCGGTGGGCAGAATGCCCACCCTACTGCGTTTGCGGAACCCACCCTGCAGCCTTCAATAGACCCCGCAGCCGACCCAGTTGCGCTCAATCAGGGCGACATCGAAACTCCTTCCGCTTTCGGGCGGACATGAGGTGAAGATGTACACACTGCCCTTGATCTCGCAGGTTCCGTCCTTGAATACGCTATTGCCTGCATAGACAGGCGTTCCGGTCGACATTCCAACGATACCCTCCTGACTATCGACGATGGCGGACCATGGTGAAGCGGAATCCTTTTTTATCGATGCCGTCGCGCGCATGATGTAGGACTGAAAGGGGCTGCTCTGGTAATAGGGGTTGTATTTGACCGGCTGGGATTCCACCCCTACGGTTGCGGTGGTGCCGGTCTGCCCAAAAGTGATCTTGACCAATGCATTCAACCTGAGGTTGCACAAGTGGACCCGATCGTGAAAATTCGGAGGGGCCGCAACTGCAGTCGCGGTCGCGATCGACATGGTGAGCAGCAGGCCGAGCCTGACAATGGTGGAACGGGGGTTCATGTGCATCTCCGTTGCGTCTGGATGGGTGGCGCGTCGCGCCGGGAAGCGGTTCGCAGTGACCGCTTCCTTTCCATAGCGGGATACGGCACCGAAGAGGATCACTCACTCGGATTCCGCACGGGGATGATCGCGGCCGATGCCATCACCCGGGCGCGGGAGCAACTCGCGCCGGGCTGTGGTCAAGCGGCTTCACCGTCCAGCGGCACCAGGCGATTGTCGGCATCGTACTGCAGGCCGCAGACCATGGCGGCCATGCCGCGCAGGGCGGCTTGCGGGCTGGCGCCGCTGGCTTCGCACAGGGCGATGAACTGGGGCGGGACTTCGACCAGCAGGACATTGGACGGCTGGAACTGCGGCTTGGGCTTGGACATGACGGACCTCCCTTTCGCCCGACGCCCGAAGTGGGCGCCGTTGGCGAGTCCAATCCGCATCGAGCGCAGGCGCGTCAAGGTTTGCGCAGCAATTCACCTAGACCTTGACGCGCCGAGCACGATGCGAGGATGGGACGACAACGGTGGGCACCTCTCAACACAGTGTCCGCGCCACAGCGTAGGGTGGGCATTCTGCCCGCCATTTCGGTGATGAAGCGGCGACGCGCAAAGATCGGAGGGCGTGTGTCGCATCACCTCACCACAAGAGCGGTGGGCAGAATGCCCACCCTAAGGCGCTCACCACAATTTGTACCAAGGCTTGCGCAGTGACTTGACCGAACTTCCTGCAAGGCGGGGCGGCACGGTTTTACAGCCTTCGAGAAGACCGTAGCTCGCAACATTGAACGCCGTCTCCGAGCGAATGCTCCTTGAACATTCCTTGACGATGAACGCGGTCGCCAGCGTCGCTGACTCCGCCGCCTGCTGCATGGAAAGCGAATGCCTCGACGCAATCTTGATGGCCGCTTCCTGGACAAGCTCCAGTGATGCCAAAGTATCGAGCTCGGGCTCTCCACCGCGAAGCTCCGGGGCGCCTCCAAGCATGCCCGGGTCAAGCTCGATCTGACTCTGCTTCAGGTAAACGACCAGAAGATTGATCAACAGTGGAATCTTCTGATTCGCTTCCTCCGACAACAGCACCGTCCCTGGCTTCGGCGTGTCCAGATCGAACCCGAAGGATCGCAGGAGCAAGCTTCCGGATAATCGTGCTGAGACGGCAATTGCTGTCTCCGAGTGCAAGGCGCGCCCGGCGCCAAGCCCCGCGACCAAGTCGACGAATTCACTCGCAGCACGCTGCTGACTTTCCGCAATAGACAAGACGGACTCCTCCGCTGAAATGACACATTGTGTTCACGCGACGCAGCAGTTGGGAAGAACCGTCCACCCAGCCCCTATCTGCACGAAGTCGCATGCTACCTCGACTGTGCAAGTTGCATATATCACTTGTGATTGACATCCACTGTGGTCGTCGTCCGAGAACCCAACCCGCATCGCGCTCACGCGCGCACCCGGGAGAAAGGAGCTCGACCCTCTCCGGAATCCCCGCATGGGGCCTGCAGCCTTATCCGGGCGACTTGATACCGGACTCATTCGCAAGCCAGCACTTTCTTCAACTTTGCCACCGCCTCTTCCCTCATCTTGGCCCGCTTGAACACGGTTGGCAGATGAAGCAGGAAAGCATAGTGGCCGGGATAATCTTTTTCGGTCCTTTCCTTCGATGCCAGGAACCGGATCAGGACATCCGTGGATTTGGCGGACCATGCCCAGAGCACATGGCCTCGCACCTCGACCTTGAAATACGCCGCATCGGGCCACGCGATCGTGTGGCTGCCGTTGTGACCGCAGGACACGCACGTGGATCTGCCCGGAATCGGCGTATCCGGCGGATGGCGAAATGGTCCCTTCTCCTCGGCGAAGATCGCTTCAGCACCGCATCTCGGGCAATGAATCGAGAACGTGGTCGGAAAGCTGTACCACTGATAGACGTGCGTCATGTTTGAAACCGGGAACGGACACCCGGGCGCAGACACCGCCTGCACCCGGGTGAAGCTTACGCGGCGGGGCCGTCGATCGGCACCAGGCGGTTGTCGGCACCGTACTGCAGGCCGCAGAGCATGGCGGCCATACCGCGCAGGGCGGCTTGCGGGCTGGCGCCGCTGGCTTCGCACAGGGCGATAAACTGGGGCGGGACTTCGACCAGCAGGACGTTGGACGGCTGGAACTGCGGCTTGGGCTTGGACATGACGGAACTCCGTTTCGTCCGGCAACCAGTGTGGCTGCCGTTGGCGAATCCAACCCGCATCGTGCGCAGGCGCGTCAAGGTTTGCGCAGCAAATTGCCTCGACCTTGACGCGCCGAGCACGGTGCGAAGATGGGACGACAACGGTGGGCACATTCAAGGAAGAGTGCCAGATCGCACCTTTCCACCGTGGCTATGCCCAATGAATGAACCTGACCCCTTTTCCAGATCGCCACTCCGTTAGATTGGGGGGGGGGCAAGACCCGTGTCACGGAGAAGTTCAAGCGCCTTACGGGTCGCGGAGAAATTCACCCGTCTACGGGTTATTTTCTAGAAATTTCTTGAGAAATCTCTTTGAGGAGCGACGGACGACCAGCGACACCTCTAGGACCTGACGTAACCGGCCATCCCGACAGATCACGCGAAACCACGCACTGCTTCAATGACATCACAGACTCTGACATGACAGGAAGGAGAGCATCCACATCCTTCCGAACTTGACCCGCATATTGCTCAAGCTGGCCCTCTGTCACCACATCAATAGTGGTAATCAGTTTCCACTTGTCGGAACCGCGCCAATGGATTCTTGCTCTTAGAGCTTCATCCACTGCCATACGCCCTGTTTCTTCATCATATTTTGCAACAAACAACCGCCCCTTAAGCACAACAACAGGGAAAACCATTACTACAAAATCAAGATGATCACTAGGAGAAGATGCCTGTCGATCATACTCGACCGCACGAGAGTGAGACAAAGACACAACAGACTTTAAAGCATCAAAAACCAAGTCTCTATTATCACTAAATGCCTGTCTGCCGCCAAAGCCTGGCAACACTGGCGTATCAAAGATACCAATCGAATGCAGAGCCTCATCGCCTGCTTTTGCCCAAAGCACTGTTCGACCAGCCTTAGAACCTAACGTCTGAGCCACGCACGCACTCTTGGCCATACGAGAGTGTTTCGATGCAAATACCACCCACGGCTTATCAACAGACCACTTGCACTCAATTACAAACTCTGCGCGGATCAAACTACGCCCAGATTTTAGATCCTGCGTCGCGACAACATCAATTTCTCGTGTTGATTCCGAATCATCGACATAAAGACCCTGATGGGTTCGAAAACCCGCCCGGTGGAATGCGGCTGCTGTCGAGAACTCCAAGGGATAACCCTGGCGATTCAACCAATCACCCACTTTCTCCACTAAAGAATCATCAGACATTGCCCCCCCTATTAGTAGAACAACCGCTACAAACGACTACTCGCCCCCAACCATCACACTCCGTAATGACCTCACAGCAGTCAGAGCCGCGAAAATCAGCAATCGATCAGGAAAAACATCGCCATGGGCGCAGAGAGCATTATCAATGCCCACCATCCAGCGCCTTCAGCTCGCTGACGAGCTGATTCGCCATGTCGGCGCCGTCGCCGTAGAGCATGCGGGTGTTGTCGGCGTAGAACAGGGCGTTTTCGATGCCGGCGAAGCCGGTGCCCTTGCCGCGCTTGATGACGATGGTGTTCCTGCTGTTCACCACGTCGAGGATGGGCATGCCGTAGATCGGGGAGTTGGGGTCGGTCTTGGCGACGGGGTTGACCACGTCATTGGCGCCGATCACAAGCGAGACGTCGGTGTTGGCGAACTCGGGGTTGATGTCGTCCATGTCGACGATGAGGTCGTACGGCACGCCGGCTTCGGCGAGCAGCACGTTCATGTGGCCCGGCATGCGGCCGGCGACGGGGTGGATGGCGAACTTCACCTTCACGCCGCGATCGATCAGCTTCTGCGAGAGTTCCCAGATCTTGTGCTGCGCCTGGGCGACGGCGAGACCGTAGCCCGGCACGATGACCACGCGCTCGGCGAAGGCCATCATCGCGGCGACGTCGCTGGCGTCGATGGGCTTCTGGCTGCCCTCGATGGCCGCCGCTTCGCCGGTGGCGCCGAAGTTGGAGAACAGCACCGACTGGATCGAGCGGTTCATCGCCTTGGCCATCAGCTTCGTGAGCAGGATGCCCGCCGCGCCGACCATCATGCCGGCGATGATCAGCGCCTCGTTGCCCAGCACGTAGCCTTCGAAGGCGACCGCGAGGCCGGTGAAGGCGTTGTAGAGCGAGATCACCACCGGCATGTCGGCGCCGCCGATGGGCAGCGTGGTCAGCACGCCGAGCAGCAGCGCGGTGGCGAAGAAACCGATGATGAAGACCGGGTCGAGCGTGGTCACGGCGAGGACGCCGAGCACCACCGACGCCAGCGCGACCAGGCCGTTGAAGACCTGCTGGCCCGGGAACGTGTAGCGCTTGTCCATGCGGCCGTCGAGCTTGGCCCATGCGATCACCGAACCGGTGAGCGACACCGCGCCGATCAGCGAACCCACCACCGCGAGGCCCAGCGTGACGTAGTTCGGCGCGGTGCCTTCGTTCGAGAAGCGGAACAGTTCGACCGCGCCGATGGCCGCGGCCGAGCCGCCGCCCATGCCGTTGAACAGGGCGACCATCTGCGGCATGTCGGTGAGGGCGACCTTCTTGCCCCAGACCCAGTTGACGACGACGCCCAGCACGATGGCGACGATCATCAATGGGATGTTGTGCAGGTCCGGGAGGAAGAAGGTGGTGATGGTGGCCAGCACCATGCCCACGCCGGCCCACTGGATGCCGCTGCGCGCGGTCTTGGGCGAGGCCATGCGCTGCAGGCCCAGCAGGAACAGCGTGGCGGCGACGAAGTAACTCAGCTTGACCAGCAACAACAGACTCATGCGTTTGTCTCCTGCACCGGATGGCGGTCATCCGTGGCGTTCTTGTCCAATCGGTGGTGTTCGTACATGTCGATCGCGGTCTTGAGCAGGCCCAGCATGCCCAGGCCGAGGGAGAACAGGCCCAGCGACAGCTGGTTGAGCGCGCTGTCCCTGGCGAAGTAGCTGCCGATGAGGCCGGCCGCCATCATCAGGAACGCCTGGCCCGCGATCAGCATGAGGAAGAGGAAGCCCTTGCGCGGGTCCTGCCAGACCTTTCGCGACACCTCGTTCTGGGTGCGCGTGGGGTCCTGCAGCGAAGACAGACCGATGCCGATGCCCATGTACAGCAATGCGTAGTTGGCGTCGTCGAAGATCCCGGCCAGGCCGGTGAAGGCGGGCTTCACCGCGTAGGCGAGCCCCGCGAGCATCGCCGGGTACTGCAGGTAGCTGATCTTCTGGAACAGCTCGGTCACGCGGGATGGCGGTGCACCGGATTCGGGCTGCCTCCGGGCCGAGGTCATGCGCCGCCCTGTCCCGGCTTCTTCGAAGGCTTGAACATCTCGAGCATGCGTTCGGTGACGACGTAGCCGCCGGCCGCGTTGCCCGCGCCCAGCAGCACGGCGATGAAGCCGATGGCCTTTTCGAGCGTGGTGTCGGCGTGGCCCAGGACCACCATCGCGCCGATGAGGACGATGCCGTGGATGAAGTTGCTGCCGGACATCAGCGGGGTATGCAGGATGACCGGAACCCGCGAAATGATGACGTGCCCGGCGATCGCCGCAAGCATGAAGATGTAGAGCGCTACGAAACCATCCACGTATCCGTCCTCCTGAGGGTGCTGTCCCGCATCATAACCGCCGGGCCATGACATTCGAGACGGTCCGGACACGCCGGGACAATACGCAGGTCTCATCTGCTTATGCCCGCCTCCGACTTGTCGGGCGGCCCGGTCCGCCGGGTCCGGCACCGGCGCGTGTCAACCGCTTCGACGACCGGGCGTTTCCACTCCCGCAGGCACCCCGGGTGCCTTCCCTCCCCCGTCACGAGGTGCCCGATGAGAACGCAGATCGTCCTTGCATTGTTGCTGGCCCTGTCGGCCGGAAGCGCCCTGGCCGCCGACCGTGGCGACCGGATCGACGCCCGGCTGGACCAGCGGGGCGAACGTCTGGACGAGCGGTTCGACCGCAGGGCGGAGCGCGCGCAAGATCATGGTCGTGATCGCCGCGCGGCGCGTCTGGACAGGACCGGGGACCGGGTGGAAGCCCGTCTGGATGCACGCGGCGACCGGATCGACCGGCGCGTGGACCGCCGCCAGGACCGTCGGCATTGAGGACTGCACATGGCGGATGGTCACGCCCCATCGGACCCGCGAGGATCTAGAGTTTCGCGCATGAGCCCGGACGCCGGCCAATCGCGCATTCCTTCGGCCGTACCCCCCCGGGCGGCCGAGGGAAGTTCTCTTCCGCACGCGGCGGATGCATCGATCCCGACCACGATCGATGCATTCCTCGCGGGCATCTCCGCTCGCGCGTTCCGCTTCGCCGAACTCGGGCTGCGCCATCGCGAGGACGCGCTGGACGCCGTGCAGGACGCGATGGTGCGGATGATGGGCTACCGCGATCGCCCTGCGGCGGAATGGACGCCGCTGTTCTGGAGCATCCTGCGCAGCCGCATCGTGGACATGCAGCGGCGCAGCCTGTTCCGCCTGCGCTGGCTGCTGCCGTCCACGGCGAAGATCGACGAAGACGGCGAGTCCGTCGACTGGGCGGACAATGCCGCAGACGACGGCCCGGACCCGTCCGGTGCACACGACCAGCAGGAGGCCTACCGCACGCTCGCGGTGGCCCTGCGCGCGTTGCCGACCCGGCAGCGCGAGGCATTCACCCTGCGCGTGCTGGAGGACTGCGATGTCGCCACCACCGCGCGGATCATGGGCTGCAGCGAAGGGTCGGTGAAAACCCACCTGTTCCGCGCCCGCGACACCTTGCAGAAGCAGTTGGAGGATTTCCGATGACCCCGCAGACCGATCTTCGCGACGACACCGACGACGCGCTGTCGCGCGCGGCGCGTCGTGCGCATGCGGCGTCGCTCGATCACCTGTCGCCACGCGTGCAGGCGCAGCTCGCGCAGCGTCGTCGCGCGGCCATGCAACCAGGGCGGTCCGCGCGACGTGGCTGGGCGATGATCGCCGCCGGCTCGGCGGCAGTGCTGGCACTGGCCGTCGGCGTCTTCGTGATTCGCGACCAATCGCGCGCACCGCAGATGGCCGATGAAGAGACGCCGTCCGCGGCACCGATCGCGACGACGCCTGCCGCGCAAGCGACGCCCGACACCCGCATCGCCGATGCCGCCACGTCCGAGCCCGTCAGCACGGCCGCACCCGATGCAGTGGCGGCTCCGCAGGTCGACGCAGCGGATTCCGCACCGGAAGAAGACCGCGCTTCGCTGCCCGACACGCTGATCGCCGCCGAGTTCGATGCCGTCGAGGCGATCGACGATGCCGGCTACGACGGATTCGACGAAACCCCTGATTTCTATGCCTGGCTGGGCTCGGAAGACGCGCTGGCCGAAGCTCCGGAGTCGCTATGAACCGCACCACCCTCTTCTCCCGCCTGCTCTGCGTGATGCTTGTGGCAGGCGCCGCGTCGCCTGCGCTGGCCGGACCGCCCGGTGGTCCGGGCGCGGAAACCGGCCAGCGGCCGCCGAAGGAACAGGGACCGCCTCCGCCGCAATGGGAACAGCTCACGCCGGCGCAGCGCGAGATGGTGATCGCGGTGCTGCGCGATCGCTGGAACGACAACCCGCAGGAGCGCGCGCGCATGCTCAAGCATGCCGAGCGCTGGAAGACCATGACGGCGGAACAGCGGCGCCAGGCGCGGCAAGGCATGCATCGCTGGGCGGGCATGACACCCGAGGAGCGCAAGCGCATGCGCGCGCTGTACGAGGAGTCGAGGAAGATGTCACCGCAGCAGCGCCAAGCCCTGCGCCAGAAGATCCAGTCGATGACGCCGGAAGAACGTCGCGAATGGATGCGCATCAAGCGCGAACAACGCAGGCTGCGGGAAGCCGACTCCGCGCCATGACCGTCCGCGCGCGCCAGCCCTGGGCCCTGCTTGCGTTCGCGCTGCTGCTGGGACTGGGCGCGGCGCTGCGACCCTCCGCGCAGCCGATCGATGCGCCGATCACGACGGCGCAGGCCGCGACACCCGCACCGATGCGGGATGTCGCCTACGGCCCCGATCCTGCGCAGCGTTTCGATGTCGATCTGCCTGCGCGCACCCGCCAATCGCCCACCGTGTTCTACGTGCATGGCGGCGGCTGGGCCTTCGGCGACAAGGCCTGGCAGGTCGCGAACAAGCGCGAACGCTGGACGCAGGCCGGCGCGTTCTTCGTCTCGACCAACTACCGGATGCGCCCGGTCGCTGACCCGTTGCAGCAGGCACGCGATGTGGCGCGTGCATTGGCCGAGGCGCAACGCGTGGTCGCGCGCGCCGGCGGCGATCCGGACCGCTTCGTGCTGATGGGTCATTCCGCGGGCGGGCATCTGATCGCCCTGCTCGCCGCGCGTCCCGAATTGATCCGCGAGGCAGGCGCACGTCCGTCGCGCGCGACGGTGCTGCTCGACGCCGGCTCGGTGGATGTCGTCGAGACGATGACGTCGCCGCGCGGACGCGTCCGACTGTTCCGCAACGCCTTCGGCGACGATCCGGCGTTCTGGCGTGCGGTCTCTCCCATGCACCAGCTCCACGGACCGACCTCACCGATCCTCGCCGTGTGCGCGAGCGAACGCCGCGATTCCTGCGCAGCCAATCGCGCCTTCGTCGACAAGGCGTCATCGTTCGGCACGAACGCGCGGCTGATGGAGCAGCCGCTGTCCCATGCGGAGATCAACCGGCTGCTGGGCGAGGACAATGCCTACACGCGGGAGGTGGAAGGATTCATGCGCCGCGCAACCGGGAGTGCAACAGTCGCTGCCACGCGCTGACCCCTCAGCTCATCGGCAGGGCGCGCCTTCCACCTCGAGCACCGCCGCGTATTCGGGAAGCTTCGCGACTTCACCCGTCTTCGCCTGCTGCTTCGCGTCCTGCAGGTAGATGCGCGCCTGGCCGCGTCCGTCCACAGGCGCCTTCGTGTCCACCGGCTTGCGCCAGACGCGGATCACCGCCGTGTGCGCTGGACAGCCGGCCTGCGGGATGCGTACTTCGTCGTTGAGGATCCAGCCCTTCGCCGTCGAGGGCATCGCTTTCGCCGGATCGACCAGTCGCGCGCGGGCTTGGCAGCGTCCAGCCGTCTTCGCTGCGCCATAGCGATACGGCACTGCCGCGTCGGTGGTGAACATGCCGCGCAGGTAGGCGCAGGTTTCGGGGATCACGCGGATGGTGTGCGTCGCGCCCACGGCCTGGGGCGGATACGGCTCGCGGCGGATCTCGGGCGACTGCGCGAACGCCGGAAGGCATGCGAGCAACAGCAGCGAGATGGCAGCACGGGGAGCAGTGGGATCAGGGAACATCGGCATCGGTCCAGCGGTTGCATCGCGGAGCCGCAGCGTGCCCCATCGCGCCTGAACGCGCACGCATCCGCACCCGTGCGTATTGGTGCATCGCGTCATGGACGCCCGTCCCGCCCCCGGAATTCGCCGGCATTCCCCCGGTTCCAAGACGGGCGGAGCCTGTGCGATAGTCGGGACGTCGCGCGAGACCGCAATGGTCGCGGTCAGCTGCAACGTGCTTCCGCTGTCACATTCCATCAGACTCTGGGGAGGGTTTCATGCTTGAGCAACACGCAATCTGGATCGCGATCGGCGCCGCCGTCATCGCGATCCTGTACGGCATCCTGTCGGCGCGCTGGATCATGGCGCAACCCGCCGGCAACGAGCGCATGCAGGGCATCGCAGCGGCGATCCAGGAAGGCGCGGGCGCGTATCTGCGCCGGCAATACACCACCATCGCCGTCGTAGGCGTCGTGTTGTTCCTCGTCATCGGACTCGTCCCCGGCCTGGGCTGGCCCACCGCAGTGGGCTTCGCGCTGGGCGCCGTGCTTTCCGGCCTCGCGGGCTTCATCGGCATGTTCGTCTCGGTCCGCGCCAACGTGCGTACCACCCAGGCCGCGACCAAGGGCCTCAACGATGCGCTGGCGGTGAGTTTCCGCGGCGGCGCCATCACCGGCATGCTGGTGGTCGGCCTGGGCCTGCTGGGCGTGGCCGGCTACTACTGGCTGGTCGGCAAGGGCGCCACGGACGAAGCCGGCATAAAGGCCGCGCTGCAGCCGATGATCGGCCTGGCCTTCGGTTCTTCGCTGATCTCGATCTTCGCGCGCCTCGGCGGCGGCATCTTCACCAAGGGCGCAGACGTCGGCGCGGATCTGGTGGGCAAGGTCGAAGCCGGCATCCCCGAGGACGACCCGCGCAACCCGGCGGTGATCGCCGACAACGTGGGCGACAACGTGGGCGACTGCGCGGGCATGGCGGCCGACCTGTTCGAAACCTATGCGGTCACGATCGTGGCCGCGATGCTGATCGCCGGCATTTCCTTCGCCACCTACGGCAACGGCGGCGTGCTCTATCCGCTGGTCCTGGGCGCGGTGTCCATCGTGGCCTCGATCGTCGGCACCTTCTTCGTGAAGGTCGGCAGCGACGGCAAGATCATGAAGGCGCTGTATCGCGGCCTCATCGTCGCCGGCGCCCTTTCGGCCATCGGCTTCTGGTTCGTGACTGATGCGATGATCGCGACCAACGCCCGCGAGATCTTCTACTGCGCGCTGGTCGGGCTGGTGCTGACCGCCGCGATGGTGGTGATCACCGAGTACTACACCGCCACCGAGTACGCGCCGGTGCAGCAGGTGGCCAAGGCATCCGAAACGGGTCACGGCACCAACGTCATCGCCGGCCTGGCCGTGTCGATGAAGTCGACCGCGCTGCCCGTCATGGCGGTCGCCTCCGCGATCTACGCCTGCTTCGAGCTGGCCGGTCTGTTCGGCATCGCAGTCGCTGCGGTGTCGATGCTGTCGATGGCCGGCGTCATCGTGGCGCTGGATGCGTACGGCCCGATCACCGACAACGCGGGCGGCATCGCCGAAATGAGCGAGCTGGGCCCGGAGATCCGCAAGACTACCGACGCCCTCGACGCAGTGGGCAATACCACCAAGGCCGTGACCAAGGGCTATGCGATCGGCTCGGCCGGCCTGGCCGCGCTGGTGCTGTTCGCCGATTACGCGCACAAGCTGGACGAGAAGTACGGCATCAACGCGATCGACTTCTCGATCGACCGTCCCGACGTGCTGATCGGCCTGCTGATCGGCGGCATGATCCCCTTCCTGTTCGGCGCATACGCCATGCAGGCGGTGGGCCGCGCGGCTGGCGCGGTGGTGGAGGAAGTGCGCCGCCAGTTCCGCGAGATCAAGGGAATCATGGAAGGCACCGGCAAGCCGGAGTACGACAAGGCCGTGGACCTGCTGACCAGGGCCGCGATCAAGGAAATGATCCTGCCGTCGCTGCTCCCGCTGATCATCCCGGTGCTGGTCGGCATGTTCCTCGGCCCGGCCGCGCTGGGCGGCCTGCTGATGGGCACGATCGTGACCGGCCTGTTCGTCGCCATCTCGATGTGCACCGGCGGCGGCGCCTGGGACAACGCCAAGAAGTACATCGAGGAAGGCCACCACGGCGGCAAGGGCAGCGAGGCGCACAAGGCCGCGGTGACCGGCGATACCGTCGGCGACCCGTACAAGGACACGGCCGGCCCGGCGATCAACCCGCTGATCAAGATCATCAACATCGTCGCCCTGCTGCTGGTGCCCCTGCTGCCGGCCGACCTGGCCCGCAGCGACACGCCGCCGGAGCATGCCGCGCAGGTGGCCGAGGCGAGCGCCGCCGCGGAAGCCGCCGCCCAGGCGGCCGCGGCCGCTGCAGCGGCCCAGCCGCTCCCGCCGAGCCCGGATGGCAGCCGTACCCTGTATTTCGATGCGGGCGCCAGCGCCATCCCGGCCACCGGGAACAGTGCGATCAACGACGCGCTGATGAGGATGAAGAGCAGTCTGGAGTCGACCGTGACGATCTCGGCCTATCCCGAGAGCGGCGGTGATTCGGATGCGGCCAAGCTGGCCAAGGCCCGGGTCGAGGCCGTCCGCGTCGCGCTGATCGGCCAGGGCATCGAAACGACCCGGATCGACCTCAATCCCCTGGCGGTGGACGACAAGAAGGACGATCCGAACCGCGCCCAGCGAGTCGATCTGAGCTTCCGCTGAGTCGATCCAGCCCCACGATGCAGTCCCGGACGGCAGCCCTCGCGGCTGCCGTCCGCGTTTCCGGGCCCCGGGGCCGTGCGACCAGGGGATGCTGCGGCGCAGCAGCCAGCGGCGTAAAATGCCGGCCCTCACCGCCGCCACTGGAACATCCTCATGGGTCTGGACCTCGTCCCCACCGGCAAGAACCCGCCGGAAGAAATCAACGTCATCATCGAAATCCCGAAGGATGCCGAACCGGTCAAATACGAAGTCGACAAAGAGACCGGCGCGATCTTCGTCGATCGCATCCTGTCCACGCCGATGCGCTACCCCTGCAACTACGGCTACATCCCGCACACCCTCTGCGGCGACGGCGATCCCGCCGACGTGCTGGTGATCCTGCCGCTGCCGCTGATCCCCGGCTCGGTGATCCGCGTGCGCCCGGTGGGCGTGCTGCGCATGAAGGACGAGGCCGGCAGCGACGAGAAGCTGCTCGCCGTGCCGGTGGACAAGGTCTTCGCCGGCTACAAGCACATCAACGACATCAGCCAGGTCAGCGAACACTGGCTGGAGCGCATCGGCCACTTCTTCGAGCACTACAAGGACCTAGAGAAAGGCAAGTGGGTGAAGCTCGACGGTTGGGGCGATGCCGCAGAAGCCAAGTCGATCATCCTGGAGTCGATCCAGCGCTACAACGCGACGCCGGAAGCGGACAAGCCGCACTTCTGAGCCACACGTTCCACGCCTCGCGCCCCCCAAGCCCGCGCCCTGCGCGGGCTTGTCCTTTGAGGGGTCCACGCAACGTTCTTTCACTGGCGCGCGCTTTCGTCGAGTCGACGACGCCGCCACCCTGCCCACGCCGGAGGAGCGATGTTCCGAATCGAAGAATTCCAGACCGCGGCCGAGCTCGAAGCGATGGAATCCACCATCCGCCGCGCTTGCGACGCCGCCGTGCGCGACCCGTACGCGCAGTTCCTGTTCATCGACCGATACACGCGCTGGAACGGCTACGCCGGAGCGCTGGTCGCGAAGCTGTCGGGCAACATCGGTGAGTCGCAGGATCTGTTCCTGGACGCCAACGAGCCGGACCGCGCCCAGGCCGTGCGCGGCATGGACGTCGCCGGGCACGTGCTCGATGCCACCGTCGACGAGCATCTGGACAAGGGACATCGCGTGCCGCACCGCACGCTGGCCCAGGCCATGCGCAAGGCGGCCGCCGACTACGCCGGCCTGAGCATCGACGACCGCAACGCATTGTCCGAGCCCCAGCCGGTCTGGCTGAAGGACGTGGTCGCGCGCACCTTCCGCTACTACGGCAGCTTCCCGCACGATGCCGAGGCCCTGATCCGTTCGATCGGCACGCACATCGCCTCCGAATCGATGGCCGACCGCGAGTATTCGATCATCGACCGCGTGTTCCGCGCCGAACGCCATTACGAAGGTTTCTACCAGTACCTGCGGGATCGGGATTTCCGAGTGGAGCTGGGCGGCAAACTGGTGCACGCCTATGCCTGGATCACGATCCACGCCACCTTCGAATCGCAGGGCGTGGAAGCCGAACACCTTGCCGAAGCGATGAAGGCGCTGGAACTCGCCGCGCGCTACCGGCCGGAATCGCGGGAGCGCATCCTCGAACTGGCCCGCGAAGGCTACCGCCACTTCGCCGACATCCAGCGCGATTTCTTCCTCCACGCAGCGAGTGAATGCGACGCGGCGGCCGACAGCCGCCAGCAGGCCGCCTGAGGCCAACCCGGGGCGGGTGGTTCAGCCCGCCCCGCCCCTCGACGTCACGGATCGAGGCCGCGAAAGTTGCGGCGGATGCACCTGTGCCGGATGGCCACGGCCTTCCGGCCGGAAACGACTGCGGCTAGAGTCGCGCGCATGCCGTCGCCCAGATCTTCAGCCGGTCCCTCGACCGGACCCATGCGCAATCAGCGCCACGCCCTCCCCCGCCTGCTGCGCCATGCGACGGCCCTGGTCGCAGCCCTCGCCCTGTTGGCCGGATGCGACGACAGCGCCAGCAGGCCCAGCCCGGAACAGACGCGGCGCACGCTCGAACGGCTGATGCCGCGCCACGTGAAGGATCGTGCCGGCTGGGCAAGCGACATCCAGGCCTCCTTCGCGGCACTCGACATCGCCCCGACGCACGCCAATCTGTGCTCCGTGATCGCGGTGACCGACCAGGAATCCAACTTCAGTCCGCAACCGAAGGTCCCGGGGCTCGGGAAAATCGCCCGCCGGGAAATCGAAGCGCGAGCCGAACGCAAGCACGTCCCGCTGTTCCTGGTGCGGGCTGCGCTTCAACTGGAATCGCCCGACGGCCGCACCTGGGACCAGCGCATCGCCGAGGTGCAGACGGAAAAGGAACTGAGCGACATCTACGAGGAATTGATCGCAAAGGTGCCGATGGGCCGGCGCCTGCTGGCCGACGCCAACCCGGTGCGCACCGGTGGTCCGATGCAGGTGAGCATTGCCTTC
This sequence comes from Lysobacteraceae bacterium, assembly GCA_016789405.1. Lineage (GTDB taxonomy): Bacteria > Pseudomonadota > Gammaproteobacteria > Xanthomonadales > Xanthomonadaceae > Lysobacter_I. The sequence continues at coordinate 404,280 of JAEUPQ010000026.1, read as the reverse complement.
GCCGAAGCGCATGCAGGCGATCGAAGCTATCCCTTCGCGCATGCCGGCTCGATCCGCCACGAAGTCTTCACCCGGCGCGGCGGCATGTATTTCGGCATCGCGCATCTGCTGGATTATCCGGCGTCCTACGAGAAGCCGATCCATCGATTCGCGGACTTCAACGCCGGCCATTACGCGAGCCGCAATGCGGCATTCCAGAACGCGGTATCGGCCGCGACCGGCATCGCGCTCGACCTCGACGGCGACCTCGTGCCTCATCGTCGCACGAAGGCCGGCGACGGCGTCGGCGACACCGAACGCGCCGTGCGCATGCTCGCGCCGAAGCTCGGCATGGACCACGCGCAGATCCGCCGCGCACTGTCGAACGCGCACCGCCGCGGTTTCGAGGACAGCCCGCTTTACGTCCGCGTCTTCGAGATCGCCGAAAAGAAGAAGGGCAAGGCGCTGCCGCGCGCGATGCTGCCGCGCATCCGCCTGCACAGTCCGAAGATCACGCGCAGGCTGACGACCGCGTGGTTCGCCAATCGCGTCGACACCAGATACCGCGCGTGCATGGCGCGCATACCGCGTTGATACGCGCGAAAGACAAACAGAGCGCAACGCACCAGACGCACTCGGATTGACCGACTTTGGCGGCACCTTGCAACGCCGAATGAGCGCTTCATCGCGCCTGTCCCGGGACATTCGCGCAACGAAACAATGTAACGCGGACGCAACAATGACCCGCTCCGTGACGGCAATCGCAACAGCGCATGCAAATCATCAACGCTTTGATTCGCTACGGCACAAAGGACGCACGCATGTCGGCCCGACGTTGACCATCGCGATGCAGCATCGCTAGCGTCGACGCGCCGCGCATCTGCGGCAGGGAATCGCAGTAGACACCGGACACGGCCACCCGCGACCGCGGGCTGCATCGCCGTGCCGGAACTTGCCGCAACACGGCATTTCCAGTCTTTCGACACCATGCATTTCGACAACAGGGAGAGTCTCGCAATGAATCGTCGTTCCGCATATCGCATCCTCAGCACCAGCCTGCTGCTGGCCATGGCCGGTTCCGCTTCGGCCGCGCAATTCATCGACCTCCACGCGACGGATGTCGCGCAGGTCGCGCAGAAGAACGCCACGCTGGCACGCACCAACGTCGGCGGCATGACCCATGCGCGCCACGCCGGCGCCCTCGGCCTCGATCGCCAGTCGCGCCTGTTGATGCTGGATCGCGACACCAGCTTCGGCGTGCGCACTTACCGCTACCAGCAGACCTTCCAGGGCCTGCCGGTGTTCGGCGAGCAGGTCGTCGTCAGCGAAGACGCCAACGGCAACGTGCGCGCACTCTTCGGCCGTTCGGTCGCTGGCCTGTCCTCGGAAATCTCCGCAACCGCGCCTCGCGTCAACAAGGCGCGCGCCTTCTCGATCGCGCGCAGCGCCGGCCTCGGTCTGCGCCAGGGCTTCATGCAGATCAGCGACGCGAAGACCGAGCTGATGATCCACATCGACGAATTCGGCACCGCGCGCAAGGCCTACGTGGTGAGCTACTTCGCCGATTCCGCCGAGGGCGGTTCGCCGACGCGTCCGTTCGTGGTGGTCGATGCCAACAATGGCCGCGTGATCACGCAGTGGGAAAACCTGCAGCACGCGCTGGTCGGCACCGGCCCCGGCGGCAACCAGAAGACCGGCCAGTACGAATACGGCACCACCTACGGCAAGCTGGACGTCACCCAGAGCGGCAGCACCTGCTCGATGAACAGTACGAACGTGAAGACCGTGAACCTCAATCACGGCACCAGCGGTTCGACTGCGTTCTCCTACACCTGCCCGCGCAACACGGTGAAGGCGATCAACGGCGCCTACTCGCCGCTCAACGACGCCCACTACTTCGGCGCGGTCGTGTTCAACATGTACAACGCCTACATCGGCAAGCGTCCGCTCACCTTCCAGTTGCAGATGCGCGTGCACTACAGCCGCAACTACGAGAACGCGTTCTGGAACGGTTCGTCGATGACTTTCGGCGACGGCTACACCAAGTTCTACCCGCTGGTCAGCCTTGACGTCTCCGCGCACGAGGTCTCGCACGGCTTCACCTCGCAGAATTCGAACCTCACCTATTCGAACCAGTCGGGTGGCATCAACGAAGCCTACTCGGACATGGCCGGCGAGGCCGCCGAGTACTACATGAAGGGCTCGAACGATTTCCTGGTCGGCGCGCAGATCTTCAAGGGCACCGGCGCGCTGCGCTACATGGCCAATCCGCCGCAGGACGGCAAGTCGATCGGCCACGCCTCGAACTACGTCGCCGGCATGAACGTGCACTACTCGTCCGGCGTGTACAACAAGGCGTTCTACCTGCTGGCCACCAAGAGCGGCTGGGACGTGCCGAAGGCATTCAAGACCTTCGCGCGCGCGAACGACCTGTACTGGACGTCGAGCACCAACTTCAACCAGGGTGCCTGCGGCGTTCGCACCGCAGCGACCGACCTCGGCTACTCGACGGCCGACGTCGCCTCGGCCTTCAGCGCGGTCGGCGTGACCTGTCCGAACTGATCGAAGCGATACATGCGGTACTCCGGCGGCGGCGCGATGCCGCCGCCGGAGATTCACATGTCCGGGGTACTGGCCTCGATGACGCGCATGGCTTCTTCGCTTCGCTTGACCGCATCGGCGGCGTCCCTGTCTGCATGCTGCTCTTGTCGCACCGCGCGGACATCCACCGCAGGAACATGCACGGTGTCGATGTCGACCTGGCGCACCTGGGCATCACGGTCGACATGCGGGATGGAAAGCCGCGAAGGCTCGACGATCGCACGCCGTTGTTCTTCCGGAGGCACGGCGGTATCCGCCGTCCGCGACAGCAGCGCGCGCACCAGCAGCACGAACACCACGAGGCAGCCCAGCGCGATCAGCCACCAGACCCAGTTCCCTTTTCGTGCCGGGCGCACGGCACGCGGGCGCGCGCGAGACAACTGCGGCACCGGCAGCGTCGGTGCAAACGGATCGGCCCGATCGCGTTGTTCCGGCACATCGCCCAGCATCGCGCGCAGTCCATCCGGATCGATCAGCCTGACATGGCCGTGGCGGTTCGCCGCGTCATGGTCGGCACGCGAGAACGCATGGTCATCGACCAGGATCGCACCGCTAGCCCCCGCCCTCTGAAGATCATCGACCAGCGATGTCACCGCATCCTGCGGACGTTGCCCACTGCCCCAATGGCCGACATCGAGCAGGATGACGTTGCGGTCGCGCTTGAGGATCCATGTGCCGCCATCGACGTGTGCATCGCCCGCTGCGCGCTCCACCCACCAGCCGAGGTCGCGGTAGTAGGCCACCAGAAGCGCCTGCAGCGTCGGTCGATCGATCCCGCGCAGCACGTCGCCGGAAGGGGCACGGGATCCGCTCATGTCGTTTCATTCCGCATGCGCACCAGCATACGCCAGCGCATCCCTCCCCAATCCATGCCCCGTGCGACCACGTGTTTCAGACCGGGATGGACTGCGGATAGCGGAAGACGTTCTTCGGGTCGTAACGCCGCTTGACCTCGCGCAGCCTGCCCAGGTTCGCGCCGTAATAAGCATGCAGGTAATCCTGCTGCGCGGGATCGATGAAGTTCTGGTAACAGAACGACGAGGTATAGCGTTCCATGCGGTCGTGGAAGCGCGACAGCCAGCGCTGGTTCACCTCGACCCACGCGGGTGAGTCCTGCGCCGTCCATTCCAGCTCGATGCTGGAAACCATCGCATTGCCGCGATGCACGAAGGCGGTATCGGCGGGCGACAACCGGTCGATCGCGCCGCCCATCAGGAAGAATTTCCAGGTCGCGGCCACGCGGGTACCTGGCCAGGCGCGCAGTTCGTCGAGGATGGTGGCGATCGCGGCCGGCGACAGCGACTCCGGCACGAAGCGCGAGCGCTCGTGCGAGTACTCCGGATAGCCTTCCTCCGACAGGAATTCCTGCGCGTCCCAGTAGGCCATCGACTCGATCCGCTGCTTCGAGGGGCGCAGCACGGCATACACCGGCGCCAGCAGCGCGTCCAGCTGGTCGCGCGTGCCTGCAAGTTGACCGAGGATCGACAGCGTCAGCCCCGTCGTGCCGGCGCGGGCGACGATGCTGAGCTTCATGCCCAGGGTGTCGGGCGCCTTGAGCGCCATCGTCTGCAGTGCATCGAACACCTCGGCAAGGCGCTCGGCCCAGGCGAGTTCGAAGACCGTGTACTCGCCCACCTCGAAGGTCTCGAAGGTGAAGCCGGTGTTGATGCCGAAGTTGCCGCCGCCCGCGCCGCGGCAAGCCCAGAACAGATCGCTGTTCTCGTGCGCGCTGCAGGTGAGCGCGCGGCCGTCGGCCAGCACGATGCGGGTTTCCTTCAGGCCGTCGCAGGTCAGGCCGTGCGCGCGCATGTTGAAGCCGATGCCGCCGCCGAGCACCAGTCCGGCCACGCCGACTTCCTTGCAACGACCATGGGTCACCGCGCGCCCAAAGGGACGGCAGGCCGCGTAGACGTTCCTGTTGCGCGAACCGCCACCCAGGCGTGCAAGCCCTGTCGAGGGGTCGATGTCCACCGCGTGCATCTGCGACACATTGATCATCAAACCACGGGTCGTCGAATAACCGGCGTAGGAATGTCCGCCACTGCGCGCCACCAGCGGAACGTCGTACGCCTGCGACCACAGCAGGCTGTTGCGCACGTCCGCTTCGCTCGCGCACATCGCGATCGCCTGCGGCAGCTTCGATGCGTACTGCAGCGCCCACGGCGCCGCGACCTGGCGGAAATCCGGTGAATCCGGCAACAGCAGCTTGCCCTGCAGGCTGGCCGCAAGCTCTGCCCAGGGCAGAGAGCCGCTGCCCGGACTCGTCGCGCAGCCCGACAGCCAGCCGGGCAGGCCTGCCGCCAGGGCGACGCCGGCGCCCGCGCGCAGGAACGCGCGCCGCGACACGCCTGCCTCATGCCGCGCGGCCTTCTCGACCTCGGCCCGGTGGCTCGCCCTCCGTGAATCCGCGTCATCATTCGCATCGAACATCCCGCATCCTCCCTGTCGGTCCCTGTCCCGGGCGCACCTTCTGCCCCACTGTCCCGATCCATTCTGCGTCATGCAGGAGGCCGCCAGCGCATGCCTGAAGATGCCCCTGCCAAAACAGACAGGGCGGCCGAAGCCGCCCTGTCGGGTATCCATGCTGCGGGTGGAAATCAGCGCCCGCGCAGGACGCCGAACACTTCGCCCGCTGCGCGCAGGCCTGACAAGGCCGCGCCTTCCATCGTGCCCTGCCACTCGTAGAAGCTGCTGGTGTGGTCGCCGGCGAACATCAGGTTGCCGACCGCCTTGGCTTCGTGGTGCGCGCTGGTCGTGAAATAGCCCGGCCGGGTGCTCGCATAGGAACCCTTGCTGAGCGGGTTGGCCGACCAGTTGGCACCGGCGGTGACGATGTGGCCATCGCCATCGACGCGTGCACCCCGCATCGCGCCCGGCAGCACGGTTTCGAGATCCGTGAGGAACCGGCTGGCTTCCGACTGCAGGCGGGTGTCGTCCTGCGTGCGGGCCGCCGCGCCACCGAGATAACGCGTCAGGATGCCGCCGTTCGCACCGCCCTTGACCGCGTTGGTTTCCCACGTGGCCTGCAGGCTCTGGCGATCGCTGTAGCCGCTGCCGTTGAGGCCGTGGCGCGTGTACCAGAACGACTCGCGGAAGCCGACCATCAGCTTGCTGTTGTCGCCTGCCACGGCGCTGTTGATCGCGAAGCGCTTCCACGCCGGGAGTCCGAGGCTGCTGTCGAGGTGCACGCGACGCAGCACCGTGAACGGCAGGGTCAGCACCACGGCATCGTGATCGGTCTGGACGCTGCGATCGCCGACATCGAAAGTCAACCGGATCTGGCCGTTCGCGCGCTTGTGCATCGCGACCAGGCGATGGCCCAGGGTCGGTGGCACCGGCAGGCGCTCAGCCAGACCGGTTGCGATGCGGTCATTGCCTTCGACCACGTGCAGGTGCACGTCGGCCTGCGTGCCGAACGCCGCGAACTTGCTGCGCTTGTCCGCATGCGCGAAGCGCAGGAAGCTCAGCGCGCTGGTCTGGTCGATCCCGGTGCCGTATTCGGTGGCGTAGGCCGCACCCACCAGCTTGCGCAGCAGGTCGCCGGCACCATGCAGGATCAGGTAGTCGTCGAGGCTCATGTAGTCGTACAGACTCTCGGCCTCGGTGAAGCGGTCGGCCGTCGGCGTACCGAGCGTGCCCAGGTCCTGGCGCATCGACGCGGCGAAGCCGCGGAACTCCTCGACCATCTGGGCTTCGCTGTAGCGCTGTCCGCCGAAGTCGAAATAGCGGTTGCCGGGGAACAGCGACGCATCTTCCAGGGTCAGGCCCAGTGCGCGGACATAGCCCAGCATCGCGTTGTGCGAAGTACCGATGAACTCACCGCCCAGTTCCGCCACCTGCCCCGGGAAGACGCCCCGGACGCTGTGGACGCGGCCGCCGACGCGGTTGTCGGCCTCGAAGACCCGGGCGCTGATCCCGCGGCGCGCCAGTTCGGTCGCGGCGGACAGGCCGGCCAGGCCGCCGCCGACCACGGCGACGTTCTCGGTTGCGGTCGCCCGCTTCCAGGCCGTGCGGATGCGCCCCACCTTGGCGAAGGCCCCGGGCGCCATGGCCCCGGTCGCCGCGACCGCAGCGGCGGCGGTGGCCCCCTGCGCGAATCGGCGACGCCCGGCGTCGCCGACGGCATCCCGCTCGATCGCCTCCTGCGCGCTCTGTCCCGTGGCTTCGCAATGCGCGGACAAACGCGCAAGGCGCATCAACTGCGCCATCAACGACGTACGACTCATTTCAGTCCCCCTAGCTACTTGTGCTGGATACCCGCCCGACAACCCGGGTCGCCCGATGGCGACAACACATCCGTGGACCGGCCCCTGAGATTGACCGCGCCGCGTCCCGTCCCCCGGGCACACGCCTGCGCATGGCCGCAGTGTGCCACAGGCCGGGGGCGAGCGGCAGGGCGTCGAGGGGCCCTGTCCTCCCGAAGCCCATCCGCAACCAAGGGGAGATCCCCTGCCCTCACCTGCAATCCCCCGGATCTCATCCAACGAGACATGGACATATCAGGATGTGCACGGACAACCACTTGCCCTTCCTGCTGACTGCTGAGGACAATGCCCGGCCTACATCCGGCGCACATTGAACCGGACTCGCTGTCGCGCCCATCATCTTCTCTGGCTTCACGCCTTCAAGGACATCAGATCGCATGCTTTCTTTCCTGTCCCGGGGAATCTCGGCCTTCGCGCTGCTTTCCCTGACCATCGCCGCCCATGCACAGACAACACCAACCGTCGAGCCTTACCAGGAATACGGCAAGAAGGTGAAGGCATCGGAACGCGCGACGCCGCTCACCGATCAGTTGTTTGGCGAAGAAGTCAGCCTGTACAACGGTGCCACAAGCTTCTCCGTTGTCGATATCGATATTCCGGGAAACAGTGCGCTGCCGGTGCGACTGGGGCGAACGTTCAGCATTTCCCCGTCGATACACGGGGAGAACCTTGGTGGTTTCGGCAACTGGGACGTCGACGTCCCGATGATCGAAGGCACCTTCACGGAACAATACGGATGGGTGGCAAGCAACAACACGCATCAACGCTGCTCGAATCCTTCGGAGCCTTTCACCGGGAACTTCGTCAATTCCGTATTGCCGGAAGATGTCTGGCATGGCAATCGCATGCATTTGCCAGGACAGGGATCGAAGCTGCTGTTCGTCGATAATCAGGCCAAGGTACCCGCAGTGGACGATGGTCAGACCTATCGCTGGATCACGCAGGGGTTCAATCGCATCCGCTGCATTTCGTCCCTCAAGAATGGCCATCCCGGCGAAGGCTTCCTGGCAATCACGCCTGAAGGTCAACGCTATTACTTCGACTGGATGATCGTACGGAAGGCCTCGACCGTCAAAAAGCCGTGGCTCAACGGCGCCTCAGCGATCGCCACCCGCAAACATTACTATCTCATGGCGACGCGAGTCGAAGATCGCTTCGGCAACTACGTCAACTACACGTATTCCGGCGACAAGCTGACACGCATCGAGTCGAACGATGGCCGCTGGATCGACCTAGCCTACTCAGGCTCAGATGTTTCAAGCGCATCATCTTCCCAAGGAACATGGAGCTATACCTACGCCACTGCACAGTGGCGTGAACTTGGAGGAGCACACTCCTCCTACATGACGAGCGCTACAAATCCAGACGGCTCGAAATGGGCCTACTCGATCGAGCATCAATTGGTCTCCGGGTACTATCCGATACTGACTGGAGTTCCGCCGACAGGCGGCATGCCTCCGGCTAGCTGCCCCGACACACCAGAGACTGCAGGCCAATTCAATTTCAGCATCGTCCACCCGTCCGGGGCGCAAGGCAAATTCCAGTTCCATCAGAAAATGCATCACAGGACGCATACCCTCGCAGGCGTCACATGGTTCGCCACGTCGCCGACGACAGGATATTGCACCGAGTCAATTCCAAGTTACTTCGACAATTTCGCCCTGGTACAAAAGACCATCAGCGGAACTGCCATTGGCAGCCTGGTGTGGAATTACGACTATGGCTGGGTGAAACCCTTTGGCAACAAGTGCCTTGATGCCGCTTGCACGGCACTATCACAACAGGCCCCGTATTGCCCGACTGGAGCCGAGTGTCCAGATACACCTGGCACGAAGTACGTCACGATCGTCGAGCCTGATGGCACGAAACAGCGATATCGCTACGGCGTCCAATACAATCGAAATGAAGGTCGCCTGATCAGCTCAAGCGTTGTCGAGGGAAGCACAGTCAAATCAGAGACCTGGCATACCTACTACACTCCGACCAGCAGCGATCTGTTTCCGATCCACATCGGCGAATATCCGAGCGTGAACACGTTCGACCCGATGGCCACACTGATGATCCCGACGCTTTCGACGAGGACCATCCGGGATGGCGTCGAGTACACCACCAGCCATTCAGGCTTCGATGCCTTTGCCCGGCCTTCAAGCACGACCGAATCCAATACGCTCGGCTATTCAAGGACGCAGGCGACGGAATACTTCGACCAACGTGCACTGTGGGTATTGAGTCAAACCTTGCGCCAGAGCACGCCGAACAGTTCGCCGAACGGAACCCCCACGTCCAATTGGATGACCTTATCCGAAACGGAATACAACGCGCTTGCCCAACCCTGGAAAACATACCGATTCGGCAAACTGCAGCAGACCCTGACGTACAATACCGACGGCACCTTGGCGACTGCCACCGACGGCAGAGGCAATACCATCTCGCTTTCGAACTGGAAGCGAGGCATTCCACAGCTGATCCAGCATCCCGCCACGGCTGAGGCGCCGTCTGGAGCGACAGAATCGGCGACGGTGAACGACAACGGCTGGATCACCTCCGTGACCGACGAAGTCGGTTCCGTGACGGGCTATGGCTATGACGCGATGGGCCGACTGGCCAGCATCATCCAGCCTACGGGAGATGCCGTCGCTGCACCGTCGAACGGAGGCAACTACTACAACACGATCCGCAATTTCCGCGCACTGGACACAGCCGACTGGAAACCGGCGGGGATACTGAACGGCCAGTGGCGCCTGTACGAAGAAACCGGAAACCGCGCCACGGTCACCTACATGGATGCCATGTGGCGCCCGATCCTCACGCACGAATACGATATCCAGAACCCCGGAACGACACTTCGTGCATCGAAGACGACCTACGACAACAGCGGACGCGTGAGCTTCCAGTCGTATCCGTCCTCGGACACCATTCCCGGTGATACCGGAACACGCACGCTTTACGACGCACTCGACCGCGTGACGCGTGTCGAGCAGGACAGCGAGCACGGCGAACTGGCGACGACAACCGAGTATCAAGCCGGCCTGAAGACTCGAATCACCAACCCGCGCGGCTTCTCTACGACCACCAGCTTCATGGCCTGGGGGCAGCCAACGTACGACTACCCCATCCGCAGCGAACAACCGGAAGACAAGGTCATCGAAATCAGCCGACATCCGCAACTCGGCTGGCCGCTTCAACTCACCCAGCGGAACACTGCGAATACGCTGTCGGCAACGCGCCGGTACGTCTATGACGGCAATGTGCAGTTGTGCAAGACCATCGAGCCGGAGACCGGCGTGGCTGTGATGGGTTACGACGGCGCCGGAAACCTGGCCTGGCAGGCATCGGGACTGGATGGCGCTTCCGCAGCTTTCAACTCGACCACCGACTGCCAGCACGCTGCGGCATATGGTGGCGGTCGTACGACCACGCGCACCTACGACGCGCGCAACCGTCTCACACACCTGAATTTTCCGAACGGTGGCCAAGGCAACCAGATCTGGACCTACAAGAAGGACGGCTTGCCGGAGAGCGTCACGACCTACAACGACGTCAACAATGCGACGCCGGTCGTCACAACCTATACCTACAACAACCGGCGCCTGCTCGTGGGTGAAACGCTGGCGCAGCCGGGCTGGTATTCATGGTCGGTCGGCTATGCCTACGACGGCTATGGCCATCTGTCCACGCAGACTTATCCGACCGGGCTGGTCGTGGACTATGCGCCGAATCCGCTGGGGCAGCCGACCAAGGCCGGCACGTACGCATCCGGTGCGCAGTACTACCCTAACGGCGCGCTGAAGCAGTTCACCTACGGCAACGGCATCGTGCACACGATGCAGCAGAACGCGCGCCAATTGCCGTCGCGGGTGACCAGCAGCGGTGAGGTGAACGACTTCACCTACAACTACGACAACAACGGCAATGTCACCAATATCTGGGACCTTGCGCGCGGCGACAACTACAGCCGCTGGCTCAGCTACGACAATCTGGATCGACTGACCGCAGCGGGTTCGGCCAGCTTCGGCGGCGATGCCTGGCATCGCATGACCTACGATGCGCTGGACAACCTCAAGTCCTGGAAGCTTGCGGGCGTCAAGGATTACGCCGAGTATGTCTACGACGCACAGAGCCACCGTCTGACCAGCATTCGCAATACCGCTGGTGCGACGGTCGTGGGCTTCGCCTATGACCCGCAGGGCAACCTGCAGAACAAGAACGGACAGGGCTACGTCTTCGACTACGGCAATCGCCTGCGCAGCGCGACTTTGCAGGAGACCTATCGCTACGACGGCCTCGGCCGCCGGGTACAGACCAATTCCGCCAATGGCAAGACCACACTCTGGCTGTACACCCAGAGCGGACAGATGCTGTTCTCCAGCGACTGGGGCGACCCGGCCAGCCCGGCGCAGCAGACCCACGAGCATGTCTATCTCGCCGGCAGCATGGTCGCGATCATCGACCATGCCTGGCCGAGCAACGCGGTGCTCGCGACCAAGTACCAGCACACCGATGCCCTCGGCAGCCCGGTGGCCGTGACCAACGAATCAGCCCAGGCCATCGAGCGCATGGACTACGAGCCGTGGGGCGCGATCATCGGCAAGCCGAACCACAACGGCATTGGTTATACCGGCCACGTCATGGATGGCGCGACCGGACTGACGTACATGCAGCAGCGGTATTACGATCAGTCGATTGGGCGGTTCCTAAGTGTAGACCCGGTGACGGCGAACTCGGGGACGGGGGCGAACTTCAATCGGTATTGGTATGCAAACAATAATTCTTATCGATTTGTAGACCCGGATGGACGCCTCAGCATAAATTGCGCAGGTAGTCTTTGCGACGGCTATCGACAGCAAGGTGGAAGAGCATGTGAATTGACATGCATGGGCGAAAAGAGCAGCTGGGGATCGGGGTTCGATTTGCGACGTCACAAGACGCCCCAAAGCCAGGAAAAACTCATCCGCAGCGTGGGAGGTAACGTAAAGTTCTTGCGATATGCACGAAGTTCACATGAGAATTTTGTCACTGGCGGCCTCGGACTATTGGGCACTGGCGGTTTAAGCTCTGTGGGCGGACCTGGAACGGTTACTCTCTATCGAGCTGTAACTCAAGCAGAAGCATCCTCAATCGCAGCAACTGGCCGATTCTCAATGGGCCCAAACTCTCTAGGAGGCAAATTTTTTGCAGAGACGCTAGAACACGCCAAGAAATGGGGCGACTCGATGAATGGGCCGGGGGTGAGCCAAATAATTCAAGTCAAGCTCCCGAAGCAAATTGCAGATCAGCTTATGCGCTGGGAAAGGCTGGATGGCATTGGACCCGCCCGGTATGCTGAGTTACACCAGTTAGAGCAAGCCGCGATCAAGGTGATGCCATGACAGTCTCTCACCCGGTTCTAATTTATTGGTCAGACGAAAAACTTAAAAATCCACCCACCTCTGGGCAGTACATTACCGTTGCTCGATTTTCGGAAGATACTGCCTCACTCATTCCTGAAGCATGGAGTGTTGTGATAGACATAGTCGGAGATGTGCATATCAATCCATGCAAGGGAAGTGCGAGATTTCTTTCTCCCATGGCGCCTCAAGACAGACTTTTTCCAGGAGTCGAGTTCGAACTACGTGAGGGAAACAAAAAAACCGCACTCATCAAGGTAGTCTCGTAACCCACCCCTAATCTGACACAGAGCAAGGCCGTAAGGCGAAATCGTAAGGCGGCACCCGCGTAGCGGATGCCGCCGCATGCCGAGGCCGGCGAAACTCCTTCGGCGAGATGTTCATGTCGTCATGGCGGGATCACCTGCGGTGGTCCCGCCCTACGGCAACACCATGACCCACACGCTGTCATCGGATGCGCGTCCGCGCACCCGATGATCGAACACGCCAAGAGCCGTAGGGTGGGCTTCAAGCCCACCGCTCTGTCAATGATGCGGCTGTAACAATCGGTTTCGATCATTGTCCGCCGCCGCGTCGTTATTGCAATGGTGGGCAAAATGCCCACCCTACGGGGGAGTGTCGGGTTCTTCTGAGCGCCTGCTGAGGTATTTTCCGGTATCGGGTTGAGGCAGCCTCGGCGATGCTGACGGGATGCCGAGCTATCGTCGAGACTGGGTGCTAGGCCAAACACCAGGAGACTCAATATTCTTTCTGATGCTGAAACGAGCGCAGTTTTTTGTGGCCATCCCGGACTGATTGGTGAGGGTGGTGGGTGTTGAGTACACAGAACACCATCACCCACGCACGATCCTCCCGGCTGGGCCAAGTCTTCGCCAAGACCCAACAGCAAATGGCCAACGATCTGACATTGCGTTGCCAGGCCGCCTACGTGTCGTTACACGTGCAGCTGCTTAGACCAGATCCGCAACCTCATGCACGGCTCCGAATCGACTGCTGCCCGAGCGCGTTTCCACGCACGCCTTGCTGACCGACTTTGTCCGAAACAGCGGGAATGTCCTGTCCTGTCCGGAATCGGCGATCCATGTCGTAAGTCACGAACTACAAGCAGGCCTCAAGCATTAAGAACATGTTAAAATTGACGGGATGGCCTTTCCAGGCCATCGCAACCTCCGCAAGCAAGTCATTCATTCAGGAAACTTCATGACCACTCGCAGCACTTATTCCCTGCGCCGTCAGCCGCTCACTGCGGCCATTCTGACGACGCTGCTGTTCTCGGGCGCCGCGTTCGCCCAGGAAACCACCGATGCCGGCGCCCAGGACGCGCAGGCCCAGGCCGAACCCCAGGACTCCCTTGACCGGATCGTCGTGACGGGTTCGCGCATCAAGCGCGCCGAAGTCGAAGGCCCGGCCCCGGTCACCATCGTCACCGCCGAAGAGATTGAAAAGGAAGGCTTCGCCACCGTCTATGACGCGCTGAACTCGCTGTCGCAGTTCACCGGTACGGTCCAGAACGAGCTGAACCAGGGCGGCTTCACCCCGAACGCCAGCTTCCTCAACCTGCGCGGCCTCGGCCCGGGTTACCAGCTGGTCCTGATCAATGGCCGTCGCACCGCCGACTATCCGCTGCCCTACAACAGCGAGTCGAACGCGGTGAACCTGGCCAACATCCCCGCCGCAGCCATTTCGCGCATCGAAGTACTGTCGGGCGGCGCTTCGGCGATCTACGGTTCCGACGCCGTCGCCGGCGTGGTCAACATCATCCTGAAGAGCAACTACGAAGGCGACGAGCTGAACCTGCGCGTGGGCACCACCACCCGCGGTGGCGGCGATTCCTCGCGCCTGCAGTGGGTCGGCGGCAAGACCGGCGACGCATGGAGCGCGACATACGCCGTCGAGTACCTCGAACGCGAAGAAATCTTTGCTTCGCAGCGCGACTTCATGGATTCGTATCGTGATGATCCGAGCAGCAGCCTCACCAGCGATCTGCCCGTCGAAGGCATCCGCCTGCGCAACCGCAGCGCCGGTGGCGCCCGCATCTGGCCGGGTGGCGTCGCCCAGAACTGCAGCGGCACCTTCGGTGATTTCGAAGAGTACGTCCATCCGCTTGCCCCGGGTCTTGGCCAGCTTTGCGGCTACTACGGCTTCCCGGCGACGCAGCAGATCCGCAATGCCGACAGCAACATCAGCGGCTACTTCTACGGTACCTACGACTTCACCGATAACCTGCAGGCATTCGCCCAGGTGAGCCTGTCGCAAGCCAATGCCAAGGTTGCGTCCAGCACGCAGTTCTGGTCGTCGGCTCTGGACGATACGTTCACGAACCAGCTGAACGGCATCCAGGGTGTCTTCTTCGCGCAGAACCTCGGCGCCTACGTCGATGCCCAACGCATCTTCACGCCGTCCGAAGTCGGTGGCCTCGGCTCGCAGCAGAGCACCTTCAAGGAACGTTCCATCGACGTCGCCACCGGCCTTCGCGGCACGATGTTCGACAACCGGTTCGACTGGGAAGCGTACATCTCCCATGCGCGCTATGATCTGGAAAGCAAGCAGCCGCGCTTCCTGGCCAACAACATCCGTGACTATTTCGTTGGTCCGCGCCTGGGTACCGATGCCAATGGTTTCGGCATCTACAATCTCGACCTCACGCGCTATTTCAGTCCCCTCGGGACCGCTGCGTTCAATTCGATGATGACGAACGTCAAGACGGATGCCGAGTCGTCCGTGACGCAAGGCGGCTTCACCCTGTCCGGCGATCTGTTCGATCTTCCGGCGGGCGCCGTAGGTATGGCGGCCACGATCGAGTTCGCCTCGCAGGAATACGACCTCAAGCCAGATGCCCGCATCGTCCCCTCCTACACTGGTACGGAACGCATCTTCAACCTGACCGGCACCGGCGGTAGTGGCGAACGCGACCGTTACGCACTCGGTGTCGAATTCAGCGTGCCGGTGTTCGAGACCCTGAAGGTCAATCTGGCGGGTCGTTACGACAAGTATGACGATGCCACCGATGTGGACGGCGCCGCGACCTGGTCGGCCGGCCTGGAATGGCGTCCCTTCAGCAATCTGCTCGTCCGAGGCAGTCACTCCACCAGCTTCCGTGCGCCTGACATGCACTATGTCTTTGCGCAGGAATCCGGCTTCTTCGTCCAGGCGTTCGACGAGTACCGCTGCCGCCGAGATGGCTTCGACATCAATAATTGCGGCGGTGCGAACTACTCCTACTTCATCGAAGGCAGGCGCAGCGGCAATTCAGCACTTGAGGAAGAAAAGGGCAAGTCGACCACGATCGGCGTCGTGTGGGACATCGTCGACAACCTGTCGGTCAGCGTCGACTGGTACAAGATCAAGCTGGAAGGCGCAGTCAGCGACATCAATCTTGGATATCTGCTGCAAAACGAAGCTGACTGCCGCCTCGGCCAGCGCCGCAACGGCAGCTCCGTGAACGGCAATTCGGCCGAATGCCAGTACTTCACCGGCCTTGTCCAGCGCGTCGGTATCAACCCGCCCTTCACGGATGACGAGATCGCGCTGTACCGCTCGTTCCCGATCAACCAGTCCATGACCGTAACCCGCGGTATCGATGCGACGGTGCGCTACCGCCTCGATACGGACCGTGTCGGCAACTATCGCTTCGACCTGGGCTGGACCCACGTCCTCGCCCTGAACGAAGAAGGATTCCCGGGCTCGGGCATCCAGGACGAGCGCGATGACCCGCGTCGAAACCTGAACTTCCGCAGCCGCCTGAACTGGGGCGTGCAATGGGAACTTGGTGACTGGTCCGCCAACGTGAACGGCTACCGCCTGGGCTCGCAGATCCCGTGGAACAACCTGGCCGAAGGCGCACCCGATCGCATCGCGCCCACGATCATCTGGAACGCGGGCCTGCAGAAGAAGATCACGGACAAGATGACGATCGGCTTCACCGTCCAGAACCTGCTCGACAAGATCGCGCCGAGCGACGATACGAACAATTCGTATCCGTTCATGTGGAACGTGTACAGCCCGATCGGCCGCGAAGTCTTTGCGAACATCAACTACAAGTTCAACTAAGACATCCGGTTGTTGCGACACGAGAAGGGCGGCCATTGGCCGCCCTTCTTCTTTTGCGATCGACGCGCCTGTCTGTTGCGCGAGCTTTGGCTGCCAGCAGGTCTTGCATACGAGTCAGGAATTGTCCGAAGCCTTGGCACGACGCAGCGTGCGTTCGAACAATGCCAGCGTGCGCGACCAGGCTTCGCGTGCGGCTGCTTCGTCATAGCGCGGCGTGGTGTCGTTGTTGAAGCCATGCTGCGTGTTCGCCGGCTGGTAGAGCGCGTAGCGTGTGCCGGCCTGCTTGAGCGCGGCCTCGTACGCGGGCCAACCGGCATTGACGCGTTCGTCGTTGCCGGCCAGCACCACCAGGAGCTCGGCCTTGATGTTCGGCACGTCTTCCGGCTTGGGTGCGCTGCCGTAGAACGGAACGGCGGCCTCCAGGTCCGGCAGCTGCGTCGCGAGGAAATTGGCCATCGCGCCGCCATAGCAGAAGCCGACGACGCCGAGGCGACCATTGCCGCCCTTGATGCTCCGCAACATGCGCGCGGCAGCAAGGAAGTCCTGGCGTGTCTTCGCCTGGTCCAGCGTCTGGAAGCTCGCCCTCGCCTTGTCTTCGTCGCCGGGATATCCACCAATCGGGAACAGAGCGTCAGGGGCGAACGCGATGAAGTTCTCGAGCGCGAGGCGGCGCGTGACATCCTCGATGTGCGGATTGAGGCCGCGGTTCTCGTGCACGACCAGCACGACCGGCAGCGGCTTGCGCGACTTCGCCGGCCTGGCGAGGTATCCGCGCGCCGTTCCGTAACCATCGGGCGAGGGGAATTCGAGGTATTCGGTCTTGATGCGCCTGTCGTCCGGCTTGACCTGTTGCGCCATCGCAAACTGCGGCGTCAGTGCGGCGAGCAGGCCGGCGGCCGTGGTCGCGCCCACCGCGAAACGCGCGGCGCCGAGCAGGAATCCCCGGCGATCGATGTCGCCGTGCACGTACTTGTCGAACAGCCGGAGCACTTCCGGATCGAAGTCGTCGGCCGTCTTCCGGGGCGGAGTCGTCATGGCACTGCCTCGCAGGTTCGGGAGTCCAGACTCTACCCCACTCCCGGCAAGCAGCGCGGCCCCGGTCGAAACGGCCAAGCGCTGCCAATCACGCCAACGGGGGCAGGATCATCCCGCCAGCACGAACTCGACGGCGGCACAGACCGCGACCGCCTGGGCCTCGTTGCACTGTTCGGGCGTGGCACGCGGGCTGTCGGGATAGACCTCGGTCGTCGTGGTGTAGTGCGCACCGGTGATGCCGGCGCACAGCCCCAGCGATTTCAGCGGATAGCGGATCACGCCATGCGCCACCACCTCGGAACCGATGATCTCGCCCCGCTCGTCAGGCGGCGCGATATGGGTCACGCGCTCGACGGCCGCGATGATCGCCGCCTGGAATGCCGGCTGCGGATTCTCGGTGTCGTCGACCAGGTAGAAACCATCCGGAATCAGGCCCGGCTCGAACGGTTTGCCATCGCGCGCGGCAAGCGCCGGTCTGAATTCGGACTCGTCGCTGTCGGTGGTTTCGTGCAGATCGACATGGGCGACGAAACGTCCGAGCAGCGGTGCGACCAAGCGCATGAGCGCAGCTGATTCCTGCGCGGGGCTCGGTTCGCGGAACGAGCGGTTCGGATCGACGCCATCGTGATTCCAGCGGTGGATTCGTTCGTAGGCCCACGGACTGACGCATGGGGCGACCAGCAGGTTCGCCTTGCCGGCGTAGTCCTGCGCGTGCAGGTCTACGAAGCGCAGCGCGCCATGCACGCCACTGGTTTCGTAACCGTGCACGCCGCCGGTGACCAGCACGCAGGGCAAGGCATCGTTCCAGTCTCGGCTGCGGATCGCAAACAGCGGATGCCGCTCCTCGCCGTAGATCACTTCGCCATACTCGCTCACGTCGAAACGATCACGAAAGCCTTCGATGGCACGGACGACGTCATCGTGATAGCTGCGGTGCCTCACCTGGCGCCCGCGCCAGGCGTCGAAGTCGGCGGGTGTCCATGGCTGCCCGGGGGTTCCGACGGGATAGAAAGCCTGGCTCATTGGCGTCACTCGATGTTCGCGTCTGTACGGGGACCAGAAGTGTAGTCCAGGGCACGACGGGTCGCATGCCGCTTTGGGCATGCGCCGCAAACCATCCGTCAGTCCACGCCGGCAGGGTCCGGACGCGCCGTCGCACCGCCCACCATGGCCGGGTCGGCCGTATGGGAGGCATTCGAGGCGACCGTATCTTCGATCGCGTTGCTGCGCCGCCATGAAGCGGCCATGCGGCTGGCAGCGTCGATTTCCGGCGTATCGTCGGCAATCACGCGCATCGCTTCATCCGCGCGCATCTGCGCCAGCGCGTAATCATCCAGACCCGGTTGCACCGTGGCGCTCGTGGCGACGACATCCGGCTCGATGGCGCGTGATGTCGCCCTGGAGCGCTCGATGCTGCTGCCGATCGCCTGCGGTGACATCGTATGCGGTGATCGAGCCGTCCGGAATGCCGGCACGTAGGCACCCACATCGGCCGCTTGCGCAACATAGCCCTCCGCCGGAGGCAGCGGCGTGGGCAGCATCGGGCGAGCGGCCTCGGCCATACGCGGCACCGGTGCTTCCTCCGGTGCGCGCAGCAACACCACCAGGTTGAACATGAGGAAGCCGACCGCAAACCCCATCACCACCAGGCCGCCAGTGACCAGGTTGCGAAGCTTGCGACGTTCGCCATCCATCTGGCGCAGCCGCTGCGCAAGGCGCTTCGACACGAAACGCTCGGTGGCCGGCAGCAAGTGCGAATCGACGGCCCGGGTCGCCTGCGCGTGCAGCGAAGCGACGGCATTGCGGGCGGGCCGCACGAAACGCTCGCGACGCGACATCGGAGGCACATGGACGCCGCTGGGCGGAACACTGTCGGACATCGATCGCAGCGCCAGCGCATCCACCAGCTTCATGCCGGGTTCGCGGGCGGCAATCTCCACGACGGCTTCCGGAAAATCGCCGTCATGGACGAGGATCACTTCCTGCACCTTCGCGGATCGCACGCAGATCATTTCCCTGCGGAATGCATCGACCGGATTGGGCAAGGCAGACCAGTCGCGAGCACTGAGCCATGCGGTGCCTCCCGCATCGTTCATCAACAGCGTTGCGGACACGTCGGCGCAGCGTTCGGCGAGGTCGGGAGACTGGATCGACATGGGACGCCAACCGCGCGCGGTGAAATGCGCCTTCGCTACCGCCAAGGCCTCGATCGACGTCATCGGTTGCACGCCCTGCGACGGCATCGGTTTCGCCTGCAGGGAATCCGTTTGCGATGTGTGGGCGAACATGGCGGCTCTCCGTGGATGACTTGCGCCAGTCTCCACGCACGTTTCTGCCAGGAAATGAATCACCCGATCGAAACGCGTGCCGATTCATCGGCGATTCCGACTGACCGGATTGTCGTGACGAAATCCGCCGATTTCCCGGTAAAAAGCGTCATGCGCCTTGCAGGGTGCAACCAGCATCATGCGATCTGCATTGCGGAGCGGAGACGGCGAGGGATGCCTGCGCGACGTACGATCGTGCATCGCCACCGAGGCGGGCGATGAGCCGGGCCTCAGCCCCGTTCATCCTTGACGGTCGCCGCATTCAACAGGGTCGCTCGATCCTCGCTCGCGAGCCGGACAAGTTCCGCAAGATCGTCGATGCGCCCGGCGCGTGCGAGGAACAGGATCGCGCCGAGGACCTGATCCGTCGGATCGTCGACGGCGGCCAGCAGGGCAGCAACCACTGCTGCGTCCGCCGCATCGAACTTGCGTGCGATCAGGAATGCACGATCTTCCGGCGTGAGTCCGTATTCGCGGCGGTCGCGGTGGGCAGGCATTCGTTTTCAGACAGAGGCTGGATGACGATCATCCTGCGAATCGTCGTTCCTGGCCAGCGCCCGAGTTCATGGATCAAGTCACTGGCGCAGGCACAGGCGACCTGGACGAGGGATAATCCACGCCGTCCATGAATCGACACCACCGGAGATCGCTCGCGTGCACTCGCCTGGCCCACTGCTCACTCGTCCGATCGCGGAAGCACTCCATGCCGCGCGAGCGGCCGGCACGGCGACCTGGACGGGCTCGTTCGACCTTGGGCGCAGCCGCGACACCGTGGCATTGTCCGCAGAAGACTGGAACTGGCGGGATGCGACCTATCCCTATCCGGACAAGCTCAAGGACCGGGCGATCCATCACTGGGACGGCGAAGGATTTTCGCCGATATCACGCTTTTCCGGCTCGCTGATCAAGCTCGTCCCCACCGAATGGGGAGCGCCCACCTTCGAGATCGATGGCATCAAGATGCTGCCCACCTCGAAGACGTCGCCCATCGATGACGCGCAGCGCAAGGTCGCACTGGTGCAGCCGCGCGGCAGGATCGTCCTCGACACCTGCGGCGGCCTCGGCTATTTCGCAGCGTGCTGTCTCGAAGCAGGCGCGGCCCGAATTCTTTCGTTCGAGAAGAATCCCGACGTGCTGTGGCTGCGCACGTTGAATCCGTGGTCGCCGGACCCGGACGCACCGTCGAGCGGTGGGCGATTGCAACTGACGCACGCCGATGTTGCCGAGGCGATCACGTCGATTGCGGACGCATCCGTCGATGCCTTGCTGCACGATCCGCCGAGGTTCGGCATCGCGGGCGAACTTTACTCGCAGGACTTCTATGGCCAGCTCGCACGCGTCCTGCGTCGCGGCGGCCGTCTGTTCCACTACACGGGCACACCGAATCGATTGACCAGCGGTCGTGACGTGCCGCGTGAAGTCGCGCGCAGGCTCGAACGCGCCGGCTTCAAGGCCGAACTGGCGCTCGACGGCGTCCTTGCGACCCGCCGCTGACATGGCTCATCGCTCGATCGCGCACTGATCCACGGGACGAGCCCGACCTGTCAGGCCCGACCGACTGATACCACCCGGGCACGGACGGCTGGCTATACTCGACCGGGCCGGCAAGGACGCCCCGCATCCACGCCCGCGACATCGCCAGCAGGCCGGCCCGATCGCCCTGATCGCCGCCTGTGGCACATCGACCATTGGATGTCATCGCACAGGGAGAGACAGGATGCGCATCACACGCCGTGATTTCCTCGGAACCGCTGCCACCACCCTCGGCGGCACGGTCATCGCCGCCCAGGCAGGCACTGCCCTCGCCGCGGGCACCAGACCTGCACCGAAGCCTGCGCGTTGGCGTCGCCACGACGTGGCGAGCGCGGAGGGGCAACGCATGCTCGCCAGCTATGCGCGCGGCATCGAGGCCATGCTCGCGCTGCCCGCCAGCGATCCACGGAACTGGTTCCGCAATGCCTTCACGCACTTCCTCGATTGTCCGCATGGCAACTGGTGGTTCTACGCGTGGCATCGCGGCTTCGTCGGCTATTTCGAGCAGACGATCCGTGCGCTCAGCAAGGATCCCGAGTTCGCCATGCCCTACTGGGACTGGACGAAGCAACCGGAGATTCCTGCCGCGATGTTCGACGGCGTGCTGACGCCGACCGACAGCGCCTATGCGCCCTATACGCGCAACCTGAAGGTGTTCACCGATTTCACCCAGCCGGCGATGAAGGACTACTGGAATTCGCTGTCGGCCGCGCAGCGCAAGCAACTGGACGCCCGTGGCTACACCGCGTTCGACCTCTTCTGGAACGACGTCACCGGCTACAGCCCGAAGCAGGATGCGGGCGTCTCCGGCAACATGGCCTTCGCGATCACCTGCGGTGCGCGCTACCTGTCGCGCGACAACCGCGCGCTCGACCCCAAGACGCAGGGCACCGTCTCGCTGGAGACGATCATCGGCGGGCTCGCACCCTTCGACTTCCACAACCCGACGTCCAGCCTCAGTTTCACCAGCTCGCAGACCAGTTCGCACGTGGTGCAGCCGGACGGCACGACCAAGTTCTCGGTGCTGGAAGGACAGCCGCACAACAAGGTGCACAACTGCATCGGCGGCGTGGGCGCGGTCGATCCCGGCCCGTACGGCAACATGACCAATTTCCTGTCGCCGGTGGATCCGATCTTCTTCCTGCACCACGCCAACATGGATCGGCTGTGGGATGTGTGGACGCGCAAGCAGCTGGCGCTGAAGTTGCCGATCATCCCCGAAGTCGACACGGACGCGTTCATGAGCGAGCCGTTCCTGTTCTACGTCGGTGCCGATGGCAATCCCGTCGGCCCGACCACCGCGAAGGCCGTATTCAGCACGTCCACCTTCGACTACGACTACACGCCAGGCAGCGGCAGCGAATACATCCCGAAGCCGCGCGTGCGCCGCCTGCAGGCGCCGATGATCGCGTCGGTCGATGCGGACAGCGCGATGGTATCGCTGCCACGCGCGCTGGTCGAACGGCACCAGTCGACGACACAGGACGCCACGCTGATCGCGGAGATCACCGTCGACCGGCCATCCGGCCTTGCGGTGTCGCGCGAATTCGACGTCCTGGTGAACGCGCCTGCCGACGTGGATCGCGTCGATCACGACAGTCCCTACTACGCCGGCACGATCTCGTTCTTCGGCCCCGGCATGCCCGGCATGGCGATGTCGCACAGCACCACGTTCACGCTGCCACTGCCGCGCCGACTGAAGGCGTTCTCGCAGCTGGCCGCGGGCGGCGCGAACCTCGACATTCGCCTGGTCCCGTCCAGCGGCAGCGCGAAGGAAGCGCCGCTGGTGCGTGGCGTGACCATCGTTCCGGTGCGCTGACCACGGACTGCTCGCCATGCAATCCGTCGTCGCCCTCGCCTGCGCAGTCCTGCTTGCTGCATGCGTGCATGCGAGGCCACCGCATGACGGGATTGCACTCCCCCGGCTCCCGAAGCCGGGGGAGCGCGTCTATCTCGAAGTCGAACTGGGCATCATCGGGAGCGGCCAGGACGTCGTCGTGCGCACGCTCGACGGACGTCTCGTCGGCACGCTTTCGCCGCATGGCATTCGCCCGGGCAACGCCGCAGGCACCTACGTCCTGCCGGTTCCCGCGGACATGACGGCGCCATGGATCGATGACGGCCACCTCCATCTGCGATTCGTCATCGAGCGCGCCGGCGCCGCTCCGCGCACTGCGACCCACGAGGAAGTCCTGGCGGTTCGTGCCGTGGTCACCGGCGCCGATACGCGACCGTGAACCCGTCGGCGGGCCGCGCGATGCCGACTCACGGACTCGAGACGGATTGCGCCTTGGCGAGCGCCTCCTCCAGGCGTGACTTGTCGCGCGGCGAGGTGGCCTTGGCGATGAGCTCGCGCAGGATCGCGACATAAGCCACGTCGCGCGCTTTCGCTGCTTCGACAGCGATATCGGGTTTCACCCCGGTATGCTCCCAACTGGTGTTGGTGATCGGGTTGATCGCCTTCATGTTGGGAATGAAGGCCGCGAAACCATGGCCCAGCGCGAACATGGTGCCCGGATTGGCGCCACCACCCGTCGTTTCGCCGACCAGCGTCGCGCGCTTCTGGGTCTGCATGTCGTACGCGCACTCTTCGCCACCCGAGAAGGTGTCCCTGGATGTGAGCACGTAGACCGGCTTCAGATAGCGCGGCAAGACGCTGTTGCTGGTCCAGTACTGGCGCGTGGTGCCGTCTGCTCGACTGTAGATGTTGTTGAGATGACGCGAATCGCCGAGAGCGAAGAAGTGGCTCATCAGATGCGCGACGGTATTCGGATCCCCGCCGGTGTTGCGACGCAGATCGAGGATCAGCGCGTCCGTGCCTGAAAGCAGCAGCATGGCAGCCGACATCGCCTGCCCGACCAGTTCCGTCGGACCGAAGGCGCGCACTTCGAGGTAGCCGACATTGCCCGGAAGCCGCTGCACTGCTTCGATGCCGAAAGCCCGCCGCGCCGCGAATTCCACTTGCTCCGGATCGGGCACGGTGTCTGCAAGCGTTTCCGGCGTCGTCGGCTCGGGCTGGAATTCCGGATCGAACGCGACATTGAAGTGCAGGTCTTTGCCCAGCGCACGCAGGTCGACGGTCAACGCCTTTGCGAAAACGGACGTGTCGATCGAAGCCGCATAGCCGCCTGAGGCTTCCTTCTTCCGCAACGCGAGGCCCACGCGCTTCGCGACCTCGGGAAAGATGTAGTTCGCCTGCAATTGGCGGTCGAGTTCGGCCACGACGCTCCTGCGGGCTGCGGCATCGATGGGTGTCGTCGCATCGGGCGATTCGGCATGGGCACCGACGTGCACGAACCAAAGCAGGATGGCGAGTATTGAAGCGCGTCGTTTCATGAAGGTCCTTTGCATGGGAGGGTGCCGATGCCGCACGGTCGTGCACGGCATCGGCGAACAGGTGGGCACGCGATCTACTAATTGATTAGTAATTCAATGCGAAAAAAAAGGGCTCAATCGAGATCGATCGATACCACGGACCATTCGCCATTGTTCCTGTCGGCGACCACATGGATTCCGACGCTGCCCTTCGGCCCCCGCGCCGTGAAGGCCAGGTCGGCTTCGCCATCATCATTGTCGAGGCGGAGGTTGCCGTTGACCGGCCCCGCTGCTGCAGAGATCGGCGAGCCCAGTTTCGCCCGCACGCCTGGATCGGCAGCGACGAGCTGCATCAGCGTCTTGAATTCATCCGACGACGTCACGTCCGGTGCAGGGGGCGGCATGGGCGGGGCTGGCAGTGCTGCGGGCGCTGGCGGTGCAGGTGGCGACGGGGGTGCGGCTGGCGCGGGCGGAGCAGGCGGTGCTGGCGGCACGCTGAGGCGATCGATTTCGGCGAGCCATCGACGAACGCCACCATCGATGGGCCTGGCCTGCCCATTCTTTTCATAGGTTTCGGTCAACGTGCCCTCGGCATCGACCGATGCCCGGTACACGCGACGACCGTCGACACCATTGGCTTCGACCTCGCGCACGTCGCCCGGACCGAGCTTGCCTTCGGTCGTCGAATAGACGTGCAGGTCCGGACGCCAGTTGCCGGAAAAGGCAGCCTGCGCTGCGACGAGTGCGCCTCCGGTCAGGACGAGACCGAGCGCGATGCGAGCGACCCACGTTCCACGCGACGGTGGCGTGGACAGCAGCCGAGTGATGCGTTGCATGAGAGAACCTCCATTGGCGGCAAGTGCGAGATGCAGGGGGGGCTGCCGCTGGCGTTCGAGCGCAGCGAGCGCCTCGGCCAGCGCGATGGCGTCCCCGCAGGCCGCCACCGCAAGATCGTCGCAGGCGTGTTCGCGCTCCTGCCGGATGCGCCGACCGAGCCACCACGCCGCAGGATGGAAGAACAGCAGCGCTTCGAACACGCACTGCAGGCCATTCCACAGCCAGTCCATGCGCGCGATGTGCGCGAGTTCATGCGCGACCAGCGCCTCGAGTTGCTCCGCTGGCATGCGCGCCACCAGCGATGCAGGCAACCAGATCACCGGGCGCACGACGCGGGCCGCACAAGGCCCAGCGACCTCCCGGGAGACGTGGACGACGACATCGCGCGTGATGCCCATCGCCTCGCGAAGTCGACACACGCGCGCCTGCCACGCCGGCGACAGCGATTCGTGCGGCGCACGCGCCATCGCGCGCACGGCCCACAGTCCACCGACGTGACGGAACAGCATCACCGCGACGCCGATCAGCCACAGCTGCAGCACCACGTCGGGAACCGGCGAAGACGCATGCGCGAACAGTCCGGATGCCGCGCTGGGCTCGATCGCCTCCATCACTGGCAGCCAGCCTTCGCTGAGCTGTTGTCCGGACATCTGCCAGAAGCTGATGAACTCCATCGCCGGCAGCAGCACCATCGCGAAAAGGAATCCCATCGCGACCATGTGCCGCGCGGCGGCTGTGTTCCTCGCCATCGCGGCAAGTGCGCAGGCTGCGGCAATCGCAAGCAGGGTGCCTTGCCACACCGAATGCAGCAGCGCCGAGGCAAGCGCCGGGGCCAGACCGTGCTGCACCGCAGCGAATGCGTCCATCAGTCCTGCTTCCGCTTCGCCTTGGCCTGCGCGATCAGCTTCGAGATCGCATCCAGGTCTTCCGCGCTCGCCATCTCATCGTCGAGCGCGCGCTGCACGAGCGTCAGCGCCGAGCCGGAGAATGCGCGCTGCACCAGGCTCTTGAGCATCGACGATTGCACCGTCGGCTCTTCGCAGAGCGCGCGATAGGTGTGGCTGCGCTCGGACTCGTCGCGATGTACCAGCCCCTTATCGGCCATGATCGTCAGCATCTTCAGCACTGTCGTGTAGGCAGTGTCCTTGGTGCGCGAGAGCACCTCGTGCACTTCGCGCACGGTCGCGGGTGCATCGCGCGACCAGAGCACGCGCAGGATCGCCAGTTCGCCGTCGGTGGGGTTGGGTGTGGGGCCGGGTGTGGACATGGGTCTGCCGCAGGTTCGATGAGACCATTAGTACTAATCAATTAGTACTAAGTCAAGTGGAGATCATTGCCAGGCGCCGCGCACGGGACGCCGCATCATGGCTGGGCGAGTACCACGACGATGTCCACCAAGGTCATGCGCTTCCCCGATGAGCCACGACGGGATGTTCCGCACAGGTCGCTCGGCCATGCCCGCAGGACAGATCGACAGCCTCCGGGGACTGCGGGCGACTGGCTCGCCGCCCCTGGCGACGTCCGCCATGACAGGCCGGGCCATGGTTTCCGGCCATCTGCGCACCCGGCAGGACGACATTCAAGCCATTGATTCGAAAGATCTTTCAGCCTCATCTCAGAGGGTAGGATCGGACTCGGCGGCACGTTCGCCCGCCCCGCTCACACCCATGGAGACGACCGATGAGATGCCTGCAAAACGGATTGCTGCGGCTTTCCTTCCTGATGCTGTCCCTGCTGATGCTGCAAATCCTTGCCCCTGCCGCGCATGCCCAGAGTGTGTCGTGCAGCGGCGTGCCCAACTGGGTCGCATCCGCGATCTACAACCCGGGCGACCGCATGGTCTACCAGAACCGGCTGTACGAAGCCCGCGTGCAGATCTGGAACACCGCGCCGACCTATTGCTCGAGCTGCGGCTGGTACGCCGACCTCGGCGCCTGCGGCAGCACGCCCCCACCGCCACCGCCGCCGACCGGACTGGTCTGCTTCTACGAACACGAGAACTACGGCGGCCAGAGCTTCTGCGCCAACGCATCGTCTGCCGGCGTCGAAGCCGCATGGAACGACCGTGTCAGCTCGGTGAAGGTCACCAGCGGCTACATCGTCGACCTGTTCGCCGATGCCAATTACGGCGGACGCACGGTATCGCTGACCGCGAACACCGCCAGTCTGGCAGCATCGAATCTCGACAACGCGCTCTCGTCCTTCCGCGTCCGCGTGCCCGACGGCGGCGGCTCGGGCAACCTGCCGAAACACGCGCTGATCGGCTACTGGCACAACTTCACCAATCCGTCGGGCCCGACCATTCCGATCCGCGACATCTCGAATGATTACGACGTGATCATGATCGCCTTCGGCGACGATGCCGGGAATGGCCGCATCAGCTTCACCCTCGATCCTGGCGCCGGCAGCGAAGCGCAGTTCATCGCCGACATCGCCGCTGCGCGCGCCAAGGGCAAGAAGGTCGTGCTGTCGCTGGGCGGCCAGAACGGCACGGTCACGCTGAACACCGCGACGCATGTCGCCAACTTCGTCGACAGCGCGGAACAGCTCATGCGCCGCTACGGCTTCGACGGCCTCGACATCGATCTCGAGAGCGGTGCGGGCGTGATCCACGGCGCACCGGTGCAGGCCAACCTGGTCACCGCGATCAAGCAGCTGAAGGCGCGCATCGGGCCGTCGTTCTACCTGTCGATGGCGCCGGAGCATCCCTACGTGCAGGGCGGGTACGTTGCCTACAGTTCGATCTGGGGCGCCTACCTGCCGATCATCGACGGCCTGCGCGACGACCTGAACATCATCCACGTGCAGTACTACAACAACGGCGGCCTGTACTCGCCATACAGCGCGAATGCCTTGCCGGAAGGTTCGGTGGACATCCTCGTCGGCGCCAGCCTCATGCTGATCGAAGGCTTCCGCACCAACGGCGGCACCGGCGTGATGTTCCGCGGCCTGCGCCCGGACCAGGTCGCGTTCGGCCTGCCCTCCGGCCCCTCGTCCGCCAACAGCGGCCAGGCCTCGCAGACCACGATCGCCAATGCACTGAACTGCCTCACGCGCCTGCAGAACTGCGGCAGCATCCGTCCGCAGCAGGCTTATCCGACGTACCGCGGCGTGATGACCTGGTCGATCAACTGGGACCGCCGAGACGGCTTCAACTTCTCGCGTCCGGTGCGGACGACGCTGAACTCGCTGCCCTGATTCGGCGGATCCTACTCCACCCCAGGACGACACCGGCGCTGCAATGGCGCCGGTATCGTCTGCGAACCCCTGCACTCAGCCGAGCATGCGCGTGATCTCGGCATCCTTTTCGTCCCACAGCCCGTTCATCCACTGCTGGAAGCGGGCGCGATACGCGCGGTCGTCCTGGTAGTTACCACCGATCAAGTCTTCGGGAATCGCTCGCTCGCGCACGCACACGCGCACCTCCGGGATGCGCCCGCCAATCAGGTCGACCATCGTCGGTCGGCCAGCGGGATAGACGATCGTCACATCGAGCACAGCCCGCAGCGTGTCGCCCATCGCATCGATCACGAAGGCGACGCCACCGGACTTGGGCTTGAGCAGATGACGGAACGGCGACTGCTGCCCGGCATGTTTCGCAGGCGTGAAACGCGTTCCTTCGACGAAATTCATCACCGACACCGGGATGCTGCGGAATTTTTCGCAGGCGCGGCGCGTGACTTCCATGTCGCGACGGCCCAATTCGGGATTCTTCGCGATTTCCTTGCGCGAATACCGCCCCATGAACGGGAAGTCCAGCGCCCACCACGCCAGTCCCAGCACCGGCACCCAGATCAGTTGCCGCTTGAGGAAGAAGCGCATGAAGGGCACGCGACGATTGAAGATCTTCTGCAGCACCACGATGTCGACCCAGCTCTGGTGGTTCGCCAGAACCAGATAGTGCCCTTCCGGCTCCAGCGACGGCGGCAGATCGACCTCGAAACGCGTGCGCGTGAATCGGTCGATCATCCCGCTGTTCATGGCGATCCAGCGCTCCGCCAGTCCGGTCAGCACCCGATTGAGGACCTGTCGCAGTCCCTCGAACGGCAGCAGGGCCTTGAACAGGGCCACCAGCAGCAGCGGCAGCGCGTGGACCAGAGTGTTGAGCACGATCAGCAAAGACAGCAAGGCCAGGCGGAGCCAGAGCATGGGGACGGCCGGAAGGGAGGACGGGGCATTTTCCTACATTCGCCTGAGACGCGCTCATTCGCCCAAAAGGACGCATTGCGCCCACATCGGGCCGGGCCGGCGCCTTCAGCGCGTAAGATGTCGCACCACTCCCGCCTCCCAAAGCACGCATGTCCCACGCCGCGCCCGTCGTCTCGCCCCAGCGTCGTGGATCCACGTTGCAGCCATGGCGCGCCGCCTCGCGCATGCTCGCCTTCATGCTTGCTGCGATCCTCACATGGCCGCTGGCCGTCTTCGCCCAGCATCCCGGCGATGTCCCGCCATGGCCGGACACCGGCGAACCGCCGTGCGCGGACGTAGAGGCATCGCTGCACGACGCCTGCGAATCCCGGGAAGCGGCGCGCGAGGCCCTCAGAGCGCGCACCAGTCGTGAGTACCACGCCTGGCTCGCCAACCGGCTGGTCGAGGACGGCGGCGCACGCAACCTCGCGATCGCCGCGCAGTTGCGCGCGATGTCGCTGTCAGGTGCGCTCTTCGACAACGGAGAATCGCTGCCGGAGATCGAAACGGATGCGCGCATCTCGTCCTGGGTGGCGCAAGCCACGCGTGAGGGGCAGGACGACGGACTCGTCCTGATGCTGCTCAACCGCCGCCTGTCGACATCGGACGACGCGCGGCTGGCGGCGCTGCGCATGCAATGGCAACGCATCGATCCCGGCAACTTCATGCCCGCGATGTTCGTGGCGGAGGCGCGCGCGTCGGGACTCGACGGGCTCCCGGAGCTCGCCCGGGGATTCTCGAAGTTCAACGTGCATTTCGTCGAACAGCTGCGTGTCGTGGTTGACGCCTTCGAACGTCATCCACCGGATTCCGAGCAGGCCAGCATCCTGCTGGAAGGCGAGGTTTCGACCTTGCGCCGTTATGCCGCCACGGTTGGCGTCTTCATGATCGAATTCCCGAGATTCGTCGACGCCATGAATGCCTGCCGGGGCGATGCACTGACTCGAACCCGTGAGCGACGGAAGGATTGCCAGCATCTTGGCGAACTGTTTGCGGACCGGTCCGACACCTTGATCGCGCATGCGATTGGACTGGCCATTCTGGCTCGATCTGCCGACGACGACGCCGCGCGCGAAGCGATCGAAGCGCGTCGTCGCCTCATCCAATGGCAGATGGGGCAGTGGCAGCTGCTGTCGCTGGAGCCGCCAACCGCGGAGGCCGAGGATGCGGCCGTTCGCGCCCTTTCCACTGCAACGAGCGAGATCGACCTCATGCATGCCGGCTTGAAGCACCACGGCATCGACCTGATCCCATCGCCGTGCTGGAAGCACAACCCGCTTCAGTGATGCCCCCCAAGTCCGGAATCGCATCCACACCTCCCACCCAACGAGTCTCTTCATCATGTCCACCACCCGCCTCTCCAAACGCGTTTCCGAACTGCTCGGCTGCTCGCGCGCCGATGCCGACGCGTACATCGAAGGCGGCTGGGTGTCCGTGGACGGCAAGGTCGTCGAACTGCCGCAGCATCCGGTGACGGACGAACGCGTCGAACTGCATCCGGATGCGGTGCTGGAAACGCCGGAGCCGGCCACGCTGCTGCTGCACAAGCCGGCCGGCTTCGACGCATTCCGCCCCGGCAGCCCCGTGTCCGCATTGGCGACCACCCATACGCGCTGGGCGGAGGATCCCAGCGGCATGCGCCTGCTGCAGCGACACTTCCATCGGCTCACGCCACTGGTGCCTCTGGACGCTGAGGCCAGCGGACTGATCGTGCTGAGCCAGGACGGCCGCGTCTGGCGTCGTCTGACCGAGGATGCCGACCAGATCGAACAGGAATTCGTCGTCGAGGTGGCCGGTGAAATCGGCCCCTACGGCCTGCTTCGCCTCAACCATGGCCTGAGCTATCGCGGTCGCGAACTGCCGCCTTGCAAGGTGAGCTGGCAGAACGAATTCCGCCTGCGCTTCGCGATCAAGCGCGTTGAGCCCGGGCAGATCCGCGACATGTGCGCGCAGGTCGGCCTGCAGGTCGTGGCCATGCGACGCCTGCGCATCGGCAGGATCTCGCTGGCGAAGATGCCCGAAGGCATGTGGCGCTACCTGCCGGTGGGCGAGAAGTTCTGACGTACGCAACGCTTCCGGAGTCGATCCAGCCGGTGCTGCGGACTACTTCCTGCTCGTCGTTTCATCCTGTCGCTTGAGCCCGGCCCCGGCGAAGATCCCGTCCCACGTCCGCTCTTCGATACCGCCGAACGATTCGGACAAGAGGACGGCGCCATCGCCCGACAGGATCAGGAAATTGCCGCAGTCGAAGCAGACGAGGACGTGGTAGCGATCGCCTCGATCCGACAGCGTGAGCGCATGATGCGGATCGAAGCAGGCTGCGGCATATTTCGGTCGGGACGCGACGATCTCACGAAGCCCTACCTTGAGCGCTGTCGCCGCCGAGGCATCGGCTGGCGCGGCCTGGCCCGTGACACGGTAACCATGGATCCGGTCAGCGGACTCCATCTCCTGGTCCGCCGAAGGATCGATGTAATGCATGCGCTCGACGCGCATCGACGGGAGATCTGCGAGGAATCGCTTGCGGAACGCATCCTGTTTCGCCATCGCCAGCTCGTGCTGAACGAGCGCGGGATCCCGTGGCGCAGGCTCGCCCGCATGAACAGCGCAGGACAAGGCAAGGAATGCGAGAGCGAACAGTCCGGGCAATCTCATGGGCGCTTCCATAGGTCGAAAGGCATCGGGTCCAAAGTCATCATCTTGCGTGCGATTCCTCACGGCATCAACGTTCGGCTACTCGACGAACCGATACCCCAGCCAGACCGTGCGCTGCCCCTTGCGAACGGCGTACAGGACCGCGCGAAACGCCCGCGCGGTCCCCATGCATTCGTCCGCCGGGCACGACCGGACATCTCCATCACCGAGCTGCGCCCGGATCGTTTCCGGCGCCACCACCGGATGGCGGCAATCCACGGCCCGATATTCACTGCCGTTGTCGTCGAGGAAGATCAGGCGCGCGAAATCGCCAGACCAGTCCAGTGACAGGAAGCCGACGCGGTAGCGCGGCGCCAGCCCGAAAATGCGTTGCCAGCGCGGGCGTGGGCCAGCATCGCGTGAAATCACGAGCCTGCCGCGAGCATTGAGCTCGCACGCGCCGATCGCTTCGGACAGCGCCTCGACGCTGTTGAACACGCGCTCTTCCTCGCCGCATTCGAGATACCAGTCGCCTGTCGCAGAAGTATGCATGGCGTTCATTGTGCCCTGTCGGCGCACGCCTCGCCCATGCCGTCTGGCCGACCGGGCCCTATCTCCAGATCAGGAACGCGGGCAACGCCACCAGGGCCAGCGCGAACAGGATCCCGAGCACCGCCACCAGCACGCGCACCGGCTCGTCGCGCAGCACGGCCCAGAAGCTTCCTGCGGTGCCGTCCTTGCGCGCGGCCTCGTTCTCGGCGCGAACACGGGCACTCCGCTGCGCCTGGTATTCGGCCATCAGGCGTTTGGCTTCCGCCAGATCGTCGTCGTCCCGGATCCAGATGCCGCCCAGCGAAATGTTCCAGAAGCCGGGCGAGGTTTCGTAGTACGCGATGTCGCTGGCATCGAGGAACGCGCGCACGTCGTCGGCTTCGTCGTCGAGGACGTGGCGGAGATTGAGCAGGAGCTTGGCCATGGCCGGATGATAGCAATGGCGCCCCTCCCGCCGCTGCTCGTTCGGGATGAACCCCGCGCACAGCCCATCGTGCCGCGGCGCGGGCCCTGGATCAGGGCGACGCCGGCGGCGGCGAGGTGCGCCTGAATTCGTTGTGGAACGTACCCGCCCGTCCCAGTTCGATCCGCAACCGCAACGTACTCGCGCTGCACTGGTAGGCATTGCGCATCGGGTTGCGTGCGGTGGTCGCGCGGATGGTCCCCGTGCTGCACGTGGCCGCCCCGCAGCCGGTGATGGTGCCGACGTTGTCGTTGACGTCGGTGCACGCATTGAGGATCCCGCCCGCTGCGGACCATCGGCCGCTGCCGTGGCCGCTGATCGTGCCGTGGGCATTGCCGTGACGCGACTCGATCGCACTGGTGCCACGGGAGATAGTGTTGGTGAACGTCCTGTCCTCGTTGAGCACCATCGTCGTATTCGGCGTGGCGTCGGTGAGGCGCGCATGGCCGCGCATCCACGGGTTCACGAGTTCGGCGATACCGCTGCTGGTCATCTCCCAGGTGCCGACCAGGCACTGGTCGATCTCCCGGGTACCGGCGCATTCCTGACAGCTCACTTCATGGGTCGCCCCAAGCTGCAGGACCACCTGCCGGCTCGCGGTCGACATCGCCGCGAATCGATGGCGCCGGGGACTGCCGTCCAGCGCGTCCACCCGCGTCGGAAACGCATCCCAACGCCCCTCGGCGGGCTTGGCTGCATGATGTTCTCGCGGGTCCGCGCGCACGCCCCACCGGCCGCATTCGAAAACGACGTTGCCGCGATGCAACACGAACGGATCCATCGCGATGCGCTCGGTGCGCGTCTCCGTGAAGGTCCACGTGTCGCCGTCTTCGGGCGTCGAACCGATCGACGCGCCGTGGCCGTCGCGAATCTGCCGGTCGAGATAATCCTCGGCGAACTGCAGCCAGGCCGGCGCAGGCATTGCGTCGCGCATGGAGGCCTGTTGCGCGGATACAGCACTGCTCTCGGCCATGCCATGCAGGAACGGCATCACCGATTCGACGCCACGCGCACCACCCATCCAGGCGAAGAACACGAAGGCGTCGTAGGTCATCAGGTTCAACGCGGTGCGCGGCGAGTCCGCATCGAAACGACTGACACGACCCGCGATGAAGGGGGCGGCCGGCAAGGCGAGCGTCGAGAACCAGTCCGCCGACCCTTCCATCCACCACGTGCCTCCGCCCGACGTGCCACCCGGCGAAGCGCTTCCCATCTGTCCGGGCGTCAGCGAAGCGAACTGCGTGCAATGCATCAACTCGTGCGCGATCACCGAACCCGCCAGTTCGGCATCGGCCGCAGGACCGAGCAACCAGAGCGTGATCAGGCATTCACCGTTCGGGCCGATGTTCGTCCAGGCCGCGATCTGCCCGAAATTCTCGTGGCGTCCGCCCGGACCGAAATTGTCGAGCAGCAGTATGGACGCATCGCCGATGCGGAAATCGCCGAGGCGTGGCAGGGCCTCCGCGCTGGCACGCACGCCCCGCTCCACCGACGCGGACACGCCCGGCCCTTCTGCCCAGTCCGACACGATGTGCCGGATCACGCGGATGCGTCGCTCGCCATCGGGCGTGTCCACGGGTACCTGCAGCGTTTCGACGCACAGGAATTCGTCGCGCCCGAGGGCACCCAGGCCTTCCGCGAGCCGCGAATCGAACAGACGCAGGTAATCGAGGCTGTTGCAGTCGCCGAAACGATCCTGCGCGCGCACATAGACGATCGCGCCGACCAGAAGCAGTACGCCGACGATCCCGAGGCCCCACATACGCTTCGCGGACATTCGCATCGCGCTCTCCGAATTCAACAGAACACCGACTCATCGGCGTCCTGCCGATCGCACGACCATCGCCCTACGGTCGGCTCCCTGCCCTCTCGCCGGAGGATCATCGCATGATCCGAGCGACCGGATTCGCTTCGTGCCGACCGCAGGTCGCGACGATCGCCTGCAGGCGCAAGGACCCGGGCCTCGCCGGCAGTCGGCAGAAAACAGGCCGGCATGCCAATCGTCGAGCCCGGCCTGCCACCGACGTTCGAGATCGTCGGGACCGGCTGCAATTGACGCAACTTCCGGCCACGAGCGGCCATCTGAAACGCGCCCGGCAGCCAGAAGTCATGCCCGGCGTTTTCGGCGTTCCACGCGCCATCGGCGCGTGTATAGTTCGGCCGAATGGCAGGCATCGCGCCGGCCAGAATTTCGGAGAATGGCCATGGGTCTTATCAAGGCGGTGACGGGTGCGGTCGGCGGCATGCTCGCGGACCAGTGGAAGGATTTCTACACGGTGCCGGCCGGCCTGCCCTCGACGGCGGCGCTGTTCGCTGCGGTCCCGCAGGGCACCAATGCCGGTCGTGGCTCGAACACCAGCGGCTCCTCCAACATCATCACCAACGGCTCGAAGATCGTCGTGCCTGAAGGCTACGGCCTGCTGCTGTTCCAGGACGGCAAGATCACCGGTTTCGTCGCCGAGCCCGGTGGCTACGAGTGGCGTTCCGACGACATCAATTCCAAGTCGATCTTCGCAGGCGACGGCATCGTCAGCCCGCTCATCATGCAGAGCTGGGAGCGCTTCAAGTTCGGCGGCCAGCCTGGCTCGCAGCAGGCCGCGTTCTTCGTTTCGCTGAAGGAACTGCCGGACAACCGCTTCGGCACGCAGTCCGAGATCTACTGGGACGACGGCTTCCTCAACACGCAGGTCGGCGCGGTCACGCGCGGCTCGTACACGCTGAAGATCGTCGACCCGATCCTGTTCGTAAAGAACTTCGTGCCGGCCAGCTACCTGCAGCCGGGCAAGGTCTTCGATTTCACCGACCTCGACAATGCCGCCGCCAGCCAGTTGTTCAACGAAGTGGTCGGCTCGCTCGCGCCTGCGTTCAGCATGTACACGAACGATCCCAGCAAGGGCAACCGCATCACCAAGATCCAGCAGGACTCGGTCGGCTTCGCCAAGAGCCTGTCCGATGCGGTCGAAAACGCCTACCAGTGGAAGTCCGATCGCGGCCTGGCCATCGTCAAGACCGCCATCGTCTCGATCGAGTACGACGCCAACACCCGCGAACTGCTCAAGACCGTGCAGCGCGCCGACGCGCTCTCCGGTGCGCGCGGCAATTCCAACCTGCAGGCCAGCGTGGCGCAGGGCATCCAGTCCGCCGGCGAGAACGGCGGTACCGCTGGCCTGATGGGCATCGGCATGGCCACCGGGATGATGGGCGTCGGCGGGTTGCAGCAGCCGACGGCTCCGGCCGCGCCTGCGGCCGATGACCCGGTCGCCAAGCTCAAGAAGGCGAAGGAGATGCTCGATCTCGGCCTGATCACCCAGGACGACTACGACGCGCTCAAGGCCAAGGCGCTCGGACTGTAAGCCACGGGCACAGAGACCATGTCCGACCAGAAGCTTCCGCCGCCGCTGCCGCCGCGGCCCGTGGACGGCCCGGGTTCGCCCCGGGACGTCCCGCCGCTGCCAGGCACCCCGCCGATCGACACCACCCACCTGCCCGACGCGATCCGCGAGGAACTGGAGGCGCCGGATCCGGTCGCCATCGATACCTCATCGGCCGAACTCGCCGATGGCATGAACCGCTGCCCGAAATGCGGCTCGACGGACATCCGCCACAAACCGGGCACCGAACTGCTGGTCTGCCTGTATTGCCGCCACGAGTGGGAAGGCGTGCGGGTCGAGGAACTGTTCGGATTCGGCGAAGGCATCGACCAGCTCCGGGGCACGGTCATGGCGTCCGGCGCGCGCGACATCGCCGCGGATGCCGCCGTCCTGATGAGCTTCAAGTGCTCCGGCTGCGGCGCGGAAGTCACGGTGAACACCGAAAGCAACATGACCGCACGCTGCCACTGGTGTCGCCATGTGTTCGGCGTGAACGAACAGGTGCCCAACGGCGCAGTGCCGGACGCGGTCCTGCCCTTCCGCATCAAGAAGGACGATGCGGTCGCGCGCATCCGCCAGTTCGTCGACAAGCGCCGGCTGTTCGCGCTGAAGGAATTCAAGGAACAGTTCACGCCCGAGAACGTGGTCGGCGTGTACATGCCCTACATGATCGTCGACGGCAATGCGAGCGCCGACGTCGCCGGTTACGGCGAGATCAAGACGCGCGAATACACCCGCGGCACCGACAACAACAAGAAGACCTACTACGACGCCGACATCTACGCGGTCGAGCGCCACGTGGACTTCACGGTGGACGACCTGCCGCTGGAGTCTTCGACCGAACGCGGCAACCTCGACACGCGGGTCAACACAAACAACATCATCAACACCATCCTGCCGTTCGACACCAAGAACGCGGTGAAATGGAACGCGTCCTACCTGTCGGGCTTCACCTCGGAAAAGCGCAACAGCAACGTCGCGCAGCTCCAGCCCCGCCTCGAGGACCAGTTGCTGTCGATCGCCCGCGCCCAGGTACATACCTCGGTGCGCCGCTACGACCGCGGCGTGCGCTGGGAACAGGAGAGACTCGATGTCCACGGTACGCGCTGGGTGTCGATGTACCTGCCGGTCTGGCTGTACTCGTACCACCAGCCCGGCGCGAACGGCGGCATGCTGCACTACATCGCCGTGAACGGGCGCACCGGCGAAACCATGGGCAGCGTGCCCGTGCAGCAGTGGAAGCTGCTGCTGGCCGCACTCACCACCGGCACCATCATCGAAGGTTTCGCGATCGCGATCCTGGCGGGGACATCATGAGCGACGACGGCGGACTATGGCTGCTGCTGGCCGGACCGGCCGGCGCAACTGCCCTGTACTGGGGCCTGTACCGGTATTACCGCAACACGGACAAGTCGCACGCGTTCGAACGCGAGACGCAGGTGGAGGCGAAGCCCGTGACCGGCACCGACCGCAAGGTCGACGAGATCAAGGGCACGCAGCGCTCGCGCGTCGAAGGCGACAACGTGGCGGCGTATCGCGAGCGTGTCGAGCGAATACCCGGCGGGTCTTCCTGAGCTGATCAACGCAGGGCGGGTTCAATGCCGCCCTGGCTCTGGTGAGTGTGCAATCGTGCTGGCGCCGACCGATCCCGTGGGCGAGAGTGTCACTTGCACCCTGTTTTCACGCGACGTACGGATGTCGAGGCGGGCTGTCTTGTAGCCCTTGGCTTTGACCACGAGCGGGATGGCGTAATCGCCCGGCGCAACAAGGTCAAAGAGATGGAATTCGCCATCGACGGCGGTGCCCGTTTCAAGTGTGCCCATTCGCTCGGGGATCTCCAGAGATACCCGAGCGCCGGCGATCGGCTCGGCAGCATGGTTGAGCACCCGCCCCTCTACTTCGATACTGCCATCGCCGATGCAGCCCGCAGCGGCGAGCGACATTAGAAGTCCCACTGCGATGCGAGGCGCCCGAATCCTGTCGGCAGCGAAGGCCTCCCGTCGACGTGCCTGTCCCATCTGATCCTCCGCATGTTGTCGAGCTCGCATTATGTGCGCATGCGGCCTTGCTCGCCCCGCAACGCATGTCGGACTGCTGCCCCCTGCGTCACGCGATCCGACCCTCATCCTCGCATTGGCCGCCCCGCCGATTTCGAGCCACAATGACCGCACGGCACGATCGGTGCCGCATCACGTCGCGCAGCGAACACGTCAGACATGCGAACTTTCGTACTCAGGGCGCGGGCGGCGCCGACAGACAGCCAGAAACTGTGGGAATCGGTCGGCCAGGAGGCCCACACCGAGATCCTCGCGCACACGCTGATGAACGCCTTCTTCGTGGCGCAATCGCATCGCCCCGACGTGATCGTCTACCTCGTGCTGGAAAGCACGCGGGACTTCTCGCGCACGATCCGTTTCGACATCAATGCGATGCACGAGATCGGCGGCTTCGACGAGCGCTCGCTGCTGGCCAAGGTCGCCAACGCCCTCGATACCTCGCGGGGCATGGGCAAGGAAGAAACCCGCCCCGTGGAATCGGGCGTCACCGTGCAGACGCTCAGCTTCGAGAGACTGGTACAGGAACTCGCCGAAGACCATCAGTTGTTCCTGATGGACCGCAAAGGCACGCAGATCGGCGAACAGTCATTCGCGGACAAGCCCTGCTTCCTGCTCACCGACCACATCCCGATGCCGAAGAAAACCATCCCCGGTCTCGAACGCATGGGCGCGAAGAAAATCTCGCTGGGCCCGACCATGCTGTTCGCGTCCCAATGCGTGGTATTGATCCACCACGCACTGGATCAGAGGTCGTAGGGCTGGTTCAAGCCCGCCTTGCATGTGCCTTTCCTGGGCACCGGGCTGACCGATCTGCCCGCACGACATCGCTCAACGCCGCGGCGGCCCTGGATGTTCCCAGACAAGGACCGGTTTCGTGCCCGGGTCCCCGGGCGTCGGGCATTTGCCATCGCCCTCCCCGGTGATTCCGCCCGATGGGCTGCACAGCTCGCGCCCTTCCGCGTCGTACAGCGTGTTGTACATGTCGCAACAACCGGCGTAGACCAGATAGGCCGTCGCTCCGTTGTGCTGCAGGCGCATCACGGATAGGCCTGCAGCGTCGCCGTGATCCTGGCTCTCCCACACAGCCACCTGCGTTTCCAGCCATGCGGGCAGTAGCGGGCGCGGAGGGCGTGGTGTGCCTGCGACGACCGGCGTCTCTGCGGGCTCAGGTGGCGGAGGTCCGAACGTCGGCGATGGATTGCCCGGATGAACCCATGCCAGCTGCGGCGTCGTTCCCGCATCCACGACCGTCGGGCACCGACCGTCGCCCGACGCCCCGAATCCGCCCGGATTGCAGATCACGGCACCATCGGAACGAACCAGCGTATCGCGCGCCATCATGCGGGGCGCATCGATCAGCCATGCCTCCTGCCCTGCATGGCGCACCAGCCATACGGCCCCGACGCTCGCCTTCGCCCATGGACGCTGCGACCAATCCGTAACGGGCATCCATATCGGCAGTGTGCTCTTGGCATCTACGACGTGTGCCGATGTCTTGGACGCCGGTGTCATGGTCGTCATGGACGAGGCGCCATCGCTGCATCCCGCAAGCGGGGCCATGAGCATCAGCACCCCAAGCACACGATTTCGAACACGCATGAAACTCTCCTTGATCAACGGGATCCCGGAAAACGCATCGACGTGTGGAATGGGGCTGGCCGGGCGGCGGCGAAGCAGGTCGCTCGGCGCGCCGACCTCTCACCCCGTCAGTACGCGCCCATGAAGTCCTTCTTGCCAATCTCCACGCCGTTGTGGCGCAGCAGGTCGTATGCCGTGGTGACGTGGAAGAAGAACTGCGGCAGACCGTACGACAGCAGGTAGGCCTGGCCACCGATCTTGCGCTCCTTCGGCGTGCCGGGGCGCAGCACGATCTCGCGCGTCTCGCTGCCGTCGAATCGCGCCGCGTCGAGGCCACCGATGAACGCCAGCGTCGCCGCGATGCGCTGCTGCAGGTCGGCGAAGGCCTGGTCGCCGATCTCGTAGGCCGGGACGTCCTCGCCGGCAAGCCGCGCCGAGACGCTCGTGGCGAAATCGCAGGCGATCTGCACCTGTCGCGCCAGCGGGAACATGTCGGGGAACAGACGCGCCTGCAGCAGCGCGGCAGGCTCGATCTTGCGCTCGGTGGCGTGGGCTTC
Source organism: Lysobacteraceae bacterium (assembly GCA_016789405.1). Lineage (GTDB taxonomy): Bacteria > Pseudomonadota > Gammaproteobacteria > Xanthomonadales > Xanthomonadaceae > Lysobacter_I. Next base: position 363,551 of record JAEUPQ010000026.1, on the reverse strand, counting down.
GGCCTTGGCCAGCACGCCGGACAGCGCGGTGAGCAACTGCTGGAACACGGGAACGGACGCGGTGTGCATCGAGAGGGACATGAAAGGATTCCAGAGTCGTGAAGGATGAGCATGTTATCCGGCAAAGTGCTGTGGCGCGATGACTTGTCGCTGGCGCAGCAGCCAGCAGATACGCAGATCACAGCGGAGATGCCACTGGAGGGGGCCCATCGCCCCTGCACCGCAAAAAACCCATCACCATCCGCGCGAGCCCCGCTTCGACAAAAGCGGTCGCACGATCCGCCCTGCGAGCGCATTCGTTGAACGCCCATGCGCCCATGAGCTGAACAGCGCGTTCCGCTACGTGAATGCATGCCATCGACATCACGCATTCGGACGCAATCCGGCATGCGTCTTGCATTGAGGCTGACTACCGCCTCGTGATTCCTGCGAAGACGGCCCAATGAACTTCGGAGATCACATCATGAACATCATCATCTGGCTCGCCATCGGCGGCGTCGTGGGCTGGCTGGCCAGCATCATCATGCGCAGGGACGGACAGCAGGGCATCCTGCTCAACATCATCGTCGGCATCGTCGGCGCAGTCCTCGCAGGCTGGTTTCTCTCGCCCCTGCTCGGCATCGGCACCATCAACCAGAGCATCAACATCGCAAGTTTCCTGGTATCCCTGCTCGGCGCAGTGATCCTGCTCGCAATCGTCAATCTCATCACACGTCGCCGCATCAGGTGAATGAAGTCGGCAGTACGCCCTGGAGGCCCTCGCCCTTGCGTGATTTGCACGATGCCAGGCATTCGATCATGCGACTTGCATGTAATCCAGTCGGAACATGTCGATGCGAAGCGTGTCGATGACGCCCGCATTCATGGGAAACACCATCGCGTCCTGCGGCCATGAGGCGAAAAGACGAGGCACACGCCGACACCACCACAAGATTGGCACGATCCTTGGTTCACTTCCCGTGCGCAGCGGCATCGGCCGTCGTGAACGAGCCAGCCCGACGCAATCCAGCATTCCACTTCATCCCCCACGAAAAGGAGAGACCCCATGAGCCATGACCACAACGTCAAGGACCTGATCCAGATCGCAAACGATGGCGCATCCTTCTACGAACGCGCCACCGACAAGGTGCAGAATCCCGAGCTGCGCCGCGTGTTCAGCGACATGGGCCAGCACAAGCGCGATCTCGTCGCATCGCTCGGCACGCAGTTGGACGACCGCAGCCCGAGCGATGTCGGCGGCACCGTCGTCGGCACCTTCCATCGTGCCTACACCGAACTCCTTGCTGCCGTGAGCAGCAACGATGAAAAGGTCTACGTCAGCCAGCTGGAAGAAACGGAGGATCGCCTCCTCGCAGGTTTCCGCGAGGCCATCGAGGACGAAAAGGATCCGAAGATCAAGACCATCCTCCAGGACCACCTGCCGCGCGTCATCGCCAGCCACAACGAAATGCGTCTGCTGAAGCAGAAGATGGCTGTGTGACGCTGGAATAGTCGCTTCTACTGCAACGGCAACACGATCGGGCCCGCCTTCTTCAAGGCGGGCCTTTTTCATGGCGTTCGATTTCCGCGCATCGGCCCCTTCAGCCGAACTCGCCCATCAGATGCCGGGGCGAAAACGGTGGGGCTACAGACCATTGAACCAGCCTGCGGCCTTTGACTACGGCGCATCTGCCGTTTTCCCGCTTCGGCATCGACGGGCCCAAAGCCCGCCTTGCGAGTTGATTCAGACGTTGGTCTTCCCGGAAAGGGCGTATGGTGGGTGACTCCCAACGAGAGGAGACGTGCCATGGTCAAAGTAGCGCTGTTCGTCCGCTTGGAGGCAAAAGCCGGAAAAGAGAGCGAGGTAGAACAGTTTCTGCTTGGAGGTCTTCCGCTGGTCCAGGAGGAGCCTGCCACGACTGCGTGGTTCGGCATTCGCTTGGGACCATCCACCTTCGGCATTTTCGACGCCTTTCCCGATGAGGCGGGCCGTCAGGCCCATCTTGACGGCAAGGTTGCCGCCGCCCTCATGGCCAGGGCAGGCGATCTTTTTTCCACGCCTCCGTCCATCGAGAAGATTGAAGTTCTAGCGGCCAAACTGCCTGGTTCGTGAAGTCCAACCAGGCGCACCAGCCGCCGTTTCCCCGTAGCGAAGTGAAGGCAAAAACGGCGGCTGGGTTTGGGCGTTGACCGCGAAAAGAAAGCGACGTTCCCAGCTTCTGAGTAGCGCCCCGATCCAGAGTCCAATTCCCAAACGAGAGGAGATTGGACATGAAGAAGAGGTTGACCGAAGAGCAGATCATCGGCTTCCTGCGCGAAGCCGAAGCAGGTGTGGCGGTGAAGGAACCGTGCCGACGGCACGGGTTCAGCAAGGCCTCGTACTACGTGTGGCGCAGCAAGTACGGCGGGATGAGCGTGCCGGAGGCCAAGTGGTTGCGGGCGCAGGCACCGCCTGCGCCCGGGTGAAGCTTACGCGGCGGGGCCGTCGAGGGGCACCAGGCGGTTATCGGCATCGTACTGCAGGCCGCAGACCATGGCGGCCATGCCGCGCAGGGCGGCTTGCGGGCTGGCGCCGCTGGTTTCGCACAGGGCGATGAACCACCCTAGAGACTCAATCCTGCCTACCAAGTTCAGACCCGTCACGCGCCCCGCCGTACCGCTTTCGATATTTCACAACATTTTCAAAGATCGTGTCGATCGACGCATCCCACGCATCATCGATCATCACGGTCGCGGGCTCGGCATGCAGAAGCCGGATCACGAATACATCTTGTCCATTGAACCGGCTCATCCATACGTCGTCGATCTCAGGCCAGTCGAACCTGCGCACCCCCATGCGTCCGGACAACTCGATCCCGTCGCGATCGACGCGCAAATACACTTCAGTCCTCTTTCCATGCGAAAGCCATACGAAGGCCCACATCGGCAATGACAGAAGTCCGACCGTGACGCCATGCGGCTCACCCGTGGCGAGCATGCCCAGCCCGAGCGCCGACATGACGATGGCCATGCCGCCGGCCTTGAACATCAAGAGGCGCCGAACACCATATACATAGGCCGGGTAGGCTCTCGCCTTGTCCTTGCCGGTCTTCTTCCGCATGAATCCCTCATCGTCCAGGTCGCGACCATTTCCGACCCTGCGCGCTGCCAGCTCGTACCTTACAGACCACGAAGATCGCGGCACAACCTATCAGGCTAGGCCGTCGAGCGGCACCAGGCGGTTGTCGGCATCGTAGCGCAGGCCCAAGACCATGGCGGCGATGCCGTGCAGGGCGGCTTGCGGGCTGGCGCCGCTTGCTTCGCACAGGGTGATGAACTGGGGCGGGACTTCGACCAGCAGGATGTTGGACGGCTGATACAGCGGCTTGGGCTTGGACATGACGGACCTCCGTTTCGCCCGGCAACCACTGTGGCCGCCGTTGGCGAATCCAAACCGCATCGCGCGCAGGCGCGTCAAGGTTTGCACCGCAACTTGCCTCGACCTTGACGCGCCAAGCACGGTGCGATGCTGGGACGACAACGGTGGGCACATCAAAAACCACTCGATCCTGCTTTTAGTGCTTTGTGCTTTTCAATCCTGCTATCACTATGGCTCGTCGAAACGAAGTTGTCGCTGCCGCACATAACCAACTTCGCCCAGAGCAGTTCGAACAGCAATCCACTTGCCTTCCCGAGTAGATGCCAAGACAGTAGAGCCAACAGCTATCTCGCTCACATTCTTGCCAAGCATCGATGGCTTTGACTGTAAGACGACGATTCCGTCAGGGTCTTGTAAGGTTGCAACCAGCGGGAACTCAGACGTCGGAGTGGGAATAGCAGCGGCGACCCTGTTCGGTGCAACGTAATCGTCGCGTGCGGCGGCATGACCCGGCTGACCGCCGTGGGTATGCTGAATCGCATAAGTTCCTTCACCGGCTTGCGTGCCACAGATTCGAGCTTCCGACACAGCTTTGAGCGCCACGGAGTCTACTTCTTCATTCCCCGAGCTGGAAACAACAACAGCATCATGCACGCGGCCATCGTGGGTCCATTGCAGGCGAACCATGGTTGCGGACAAAAAGTCCCCCGGGACAGAAGCAACCGGCCGTGGTAATACAGGCTCAACGCACCACGGTATTGGCAAAGCAGCTGGCTCAGCGGCTTGCTCGCTCACTGCGACCGCCGGCGCCTCAGGAGGTGCCGTTGTAGCAGGCGCTTTCTCATCGCCGCTAGCCCAGAGCAAAAATCCGACCACCGCTGTGCCTAGAATCGATGGCGCGAGTATCTTGGTTTCTCGGCTACCGCACTCCGGACATTTCGGCGAGAGATTTTTCCCCCGCGGATACCATGTGTGCCCACAAGCGCCGCACTTGTTCTGCGGTCTCAATGTCTTCGACATCCCTGCCCCCCGGCCAGCTACCTGTGGAACTATGCCAGAATGCCGCCGGGAAGTAGAACAAGCTGATTCCCACCTACAAACTCGGCCAGAGAGAACGTCTCATCGCCGGGTGACTTTGATGTCCGAATCGAAATCGCTTTCTGGCAGACACGTGCCATTGCAAAGAATCCGGGCGCAGACACCGCCTGCGCCCGGGTGAAGCTTACGCGGTGGGGCCGTCGAGGGGCACCAGGCGGTTGTCGGCATCGTACTGCAGGCCGCAGAGCATCGCGGCCATGCCGCGCAGCGCCGCCTGCGGGCTGGCGCCGCTGGCTTCGCACAGGGCGATGAACTGGGGCGGGACTTCGACGAGCAGCACGTTGGACGTCTGGAACTGCGACTTCGGCTTGGACATGACGGAACTCCGTTTCGCCCGGCAGCCACTGTGGCTGCCGTTGGCGAGTCCAATCCGCATCGCGCGCAGGCGCGTCAAGGTTTGCGTAGTGCGGACCACTGGTCCGCGTCGCCTCGACCTTGACGCGCCGAGCACAGTGCGACACTGGGACGACAAGGGTGAGCACATTCAAGAAGAGCGTCAGATCGCGCTCTTTTCACGGGATGAGATTCAAAAAAACTTGACCCGTTATTTCGTACCTGCGGCGCTTATCAATACCTGGGTTTACGTCCAATATAGGTAATCGCATCCAATCGCATTTCCCCCAAGACTTGACAACGCGGACATCGGCGACCGACAAACAGTGAAGAAAAGCCATCCAACATGCGGAAGAGGCCAACCGCATACGCTTCTTGCTGCAAATCGCGATAAGACGGACAGCGAGTCTCGATTACCGCGAGAGGGATGTCCGCAGGGTAGTAGCGTGTCCGGGCACTCACCACGTTGCAGTCATCATCGCACGAACGCACAGAGATCAGTGCACGGACGTTGTCCTTGAGACCCGTTGCTCCGATTGCGCGAGACCATCCGCACGCACGACAAAGGCCACGAACAGTTGTGAACTCAAAACACATCGAAGCACACTCGTTGTTTTGCATGGATCTTCTTTCCTACGAGAGTCCACCCTACGCCGTACGAGTCAACCATTATCTGCACACCATGTGACCAATTCGCGCACACCGAGCGCATCGATGAGACGATCGATGTCCGCCATGTCGGATTCGACGATCGCAGCCGGACCTCCCGGAATGCCGAAGTCGAAAACAATCAGGATGTGGCGGCCGCCCAGTTCATACCCCCAGAATTCGCAGGGCCCCGGCTCATTATCATCCACGTCCATGGGACGGTGTGCCGGACCGAAACGTCGGATCATCTCTTCATGTGAGAGATCGAACCTGAAGCGTCCAAGCGATTCAGTCGGGTAGAACGGCGGGGCCTTGTCCAGAAGGATCAAGCAAAACCTCGATATCGGCGGGGAACCCGGGCGCAGACACCGCCTGCGCCCGGGTGAAGCTTACGCGGTGGGGCCGTCGAGGGGCACCAGGCGGTTGTCTGCATCGTAGCGCAGGCCGCAGAGCATGGCGGCCATGCCGCGCAGGGCGGCTTGCGGGCTGGCGCCGCTGGCTTCGCACAGGGCGATGAACTGGGGCGGGACTTCGACGAGCAGGACGTTGGACGGCTGGAACTGTGGGTTGGACTTGGACATGACGGACCTCCGTTTCGCCCGACGCCCGAAGTGGACGCCGTTGGCGATTCAGAGGCGCATCGCGCGCAGGCGCGTCAAGGTTTGCACCGCAACTCGCCTCGACCTTGACGCGCCGAGCACGGTGCGATGCTGGGACGACAACGGTGGGCACCTCAAAACTCTACTCTGACCCCTTTTTTTCAGCTCCGAGGCGTCGGGCAATGCAATGCGCAAATGATTGGCGACAGCAGTCCGCCGCCCGATGCCAGTTCGCAGACGTTACGGCAGGTCTTTGCGCGATGTATGCTGGCAATGCGGCTCCATGATCGAGTTCGTCGTACCGGCACGACCGGGCACCAGCAGCGGCGAAGCCCTGCCACAGGTGTCGGGGAGTTTGGCATTGCCCATGCCCTTTCAGGAGGAATAACGGATGTTTTCACGCATGACGCCAGTCCTTTTCGCGCTCGCCTTGCTTTCGCCTTTCGACGCCTCGGCTTTCGGCATCCCGCCTTTCTGCTGCCTGCCACCTCCACCCCGGAGCGAAGAATCGTCATGCTCGAAGGGCAGTCGCCTTTATTTCTATGCACCCGCGCAAGAATGGGCATGTTGCGAAAGATCACCATTCCCCTGGAAGCAGGCGGAGGGCCCGATTCAAACGCGCACGCCGGCACCGAATCCGGAGGAGGCCAAGGGGGTCCCAGATAAGAAATGTGAACCGGATCCGTCCGCGACGCCCACGCCCGAAGCCCGTCCTGCGCAGCAGCCTTAGACACGGCTTCAATCGCCCGAGTCGAGCGGCCGATGGAGAAGAACGGGGGTCAGCGCGTAGGGTGGGCTTCATGCCCACCATCGCATCCTCGGGCGTCAATGTGGTGGGCATGAAGCCCACCCTACGGTCCTACTGCTCGATCGATTGGCGGGTACAAGACCCGCCCTACGGAGAAATTAACCCGCCTTACGAGTTACCAATACGCCTTACGGCCTTGAAAGCCCGTAGCGTGTAGGGTGGGCTTCATGCCCACCATCGCCATCCACCCGATGGCGCGGAAAACGATCGAAGCGCAGGCCATCGCGCGACAAGTGAATCGTCGGCAGCTCGGGCGTCAATGTGGTGGGCATGAAGCCCACCCTACGGTCCTGGTGACTTGCTGCCTTGAACAAGGCCACGACCGCCATTAGCGAGAATCGCCTTCTTGTAATCCATGCTGTTCATTGGCGGACAGGCATTGACTGCATGAATAAAGATGTCGGGTGGCTTGTACCAATGCGATGCGATGTAGTGCGTGATCGCGACTGGCGCAACATAAATGAGGCCATCGAATGGCACGAAAACGTTCGCATTGAAATGAGGACCTTCGAACTGGCATAGATCGCATTCATGGACGCCAGCGGACACAACTGGCTGCCAAGGCTCACGACACAGATGCTTGAGCTTCTCGAAGAATGCAGGACTGACCTCTCCCGTCTCGAACTTGCAGCCACGCGACAGCCAACCAACGGAGATGAGTCCGTCGCTCGGAAGCGGCAAGTAGCGACATGGCTCGAGGTCGTTCGAGTGCGTCATCAGCCCTAGTCCAATCTTTCACACATGAGAAAACAGTCGGGCGCAGACACCGCCTGCGCCCGGGTAAAGCTTACGCGGTGGGGCCGTCGAGCGGCACCAGGCGGTTGTCGGCATCGTAGCGCAGGCCGCAGAGCATGGCGGCCATGCCGCGCAGGGCGGCTTGCGGGTTGGCGCCGCTGGCTTCGCACAGGGCGATGAACTGGGGCGGGACTTCCACCAGCAGGACGTTGGACGGCTGGAACTGCGGCTTGGGCTTGGACATGACGGCACTCCGTTTCGCCCGACGCCCGGAGTGGACGCCGTTGGCGATTCCAAACCGCATCGCGCGCAGGCGCGTCAAGGTTTGCACCGCAACTCGCCTCGACCTTGACGCGCCGAGCACGATGCGATGCTGGGACGACAACGGTGGGCACATTGAAAACAATGAAGCAGCCACGCTTTTGCAGGATGGGTTGAGCGCAGCGATACCCATCATCGGCTTCGCAAAAAGCGATGGATTCCGCCCAGAGGAACCTATCCTGCTGCGCTCACGGCACTGTAATCGGGTATAGCCCCATTGCGCTGTCACTACACAGCCATCGAAGCGTGGCTTCAAGATGCCGATAGGACCTAGACACGGCCTGCAAACGAACCAAATCCAATCTTGCCGTCAGAGGCGCCTGATCAACCGTTGGCTTATATGTGGTTCCTCTTGGTAGCGTTTTTGAAATGTGCCCTTTCGCATCTCTAGCTAGTCGGCCCTCATGGAACAAACCTGCCGGGACCTTATAATAGCTTTCACAGCAATTAGCGTCTTCTAAAAAAAGAGACTCATACTCGCGACACAAAAACGCAATCGCGGTTGGTTTCGCAACCCCCTCTTGTCGAAATATTTCATAGGCTTCGCGCAATGAATCTAAGGGACACCCGTCATCGTGATCCAGCAACCAAAGAACTGAGTCTCCGTCAAGCTCAGCCACACGTTGATACCTCAAAAGCGCCTCCCCATTGCGTGATAACAATGCCGGAATAGACGTTCTGCGCTGAGGCCTAAGCACGGCAGATGCGTAGTCCTCTAGCCGCTCATGTAGGATCCTGCGAATTAGAAGTTGGCTAGCGGCCTGCTCGCCGTGACCTTCTACAACCAATTGAAGAAGAGCCATCTCATTCCGACTCCAACCCATCCATCACCATGATCTCCGGTAGAGTCATAAGCCGATTTCGGACAATATCCAACTGCTTCTGACTCACCCTACCGACAACTGTCCCATTATTGTCCTGGGAAACAACGCGAATAGATTTAACGTCAAACATATCAAGCAAATATGGGCTATGAGTTGTTATTATCAGCTGAGTCTGCTCTTTAGCCTCATTAAAAGCATCAGCCAAAACACGCAAGGCACCGGGGTGGACCATTTGCTCTGGTTCTTCGATAGCAAGAAAAGCAGGGGGCGGAGACTGATACAAGGAGAGCAAAAGACCAAACAATCGCAGCGTACCATCTGAAAGTTGGTATGGAACAAGATCCATATCCCGCCTGCCATCAGAACGCTCAAACCTGAAATGAGGAACAAGAAATCCGCCAACACTCTTAATTGAAACCTCCTCAAGCTGAGGAAGAACATATTTCATCAAAGAAATTACTTTATCCAGACCAACACGCCCATCCTGAGTTTTTCGCATAGCACGAATAACAGAGGCCCAGTTTCGACAATCCTCTGCAAGCGCAGTAGCGGCCTGACTAGGAGCAGGAGACCGCATTACATTCGGATAAACGGATGCAAAATGAGCACCCCCAAGAATAAAATCCGATATTGTTCTCGTATCTAAATGATTGCCAACAAACATTGGAAATCTGGCCTGCCTAGACATTGCAAGCTCATCATCTGAAACTTGTCGCGTCGCTTTTTTTCCGTCAAAAAAAACATTTCCATCCTTATCCCTCTCAAGCAATGTAACCTCGTTAGGGACAAAGGTGGTGTTGTCATTATTATCCCAAAATATATACGAATGAATTAGATGGCCAAATTCTTCGAGCACCTTCAGCTCGTAATTGTTACTGCCAAGTTTGAATCCGTATGAAGCCTCAATTTTTATTGGATCGACTAACAAGCTCTGTCGACCCGGTCTCGCTTCAATTTCATAGTCCAGTGCTATCTCAATATTGAAAGGCCTACTTCCATAACTAGCCTGCCTTACCACTCGAACACCATTCCGGACCGAAACAGCTTGATCTAGCCCATCCGCCAACGCATCTCTTACGAATCTAATCGCGTCAATGATGTTGCTTTTTCCTGCCGCGTTCTGACCAACAAGTATGGTCAGATCATCAAGATCAATGCTTGCTTCAGCCACACTTCGGAAGTGTTTTATATGCAAGCGAGTTATTTTTGCGAAAGACATTTAACCTCCTACGGATCGACTTCATGGCAACTTGCCACAAGGCACAACCCTTTACTTTCATGAAAGGCGAAAAAACAGCATTAGCGTAGAAGGCAGATAACATATTGCAATCACATATTCCTTCGATACTCGCCACCAACATCATAAAGCGCATGACTGATCTGCCCCAGACTATGCGTCTTCACCGCCTCCATCAAGCTGGCGAACACATTCTGCCGATCGCGCGCCGTCTTCTGCAGTGAGGCCAGCCCTTCGGCGGCATAAGCGTTCCGGCCATTCTGGTAACCGGCTACATTCTCGATCTGCTGCCCCTTCTCCGCCTCGGTCGAGCGGATCAGCTCGATCTCGGTGACGATGTCGCCGCCGTGGTCTTTGGGCAGGAAGGTGTTCACGCCGATCAGCGGCAAGCTGCCGTCGTGCTTCTTGTGTTCGTAGTAGAGGCTTTCTTCCTGGATCTTGCCGCGCTGGTACATGGTGTCCATGGCGCCGAGGACGCCGCCGCGTTCGCTGATGGCTTCGAATTCGCGGTAGACAGCTTCCTCGACGATGTCGGTGAGCTTGTCGACGATGAAGCTGCCCTGCCAGGGGTTCTCGCAGAAGTTGAGGCCCAGTTCCTTGTTGATGATCATCTGGATGGCGACGGCGCGGCGCACGGACTCTTCGGTCGGCGTGGTGATGGCTTCGTCGTAGGCGTTGGTGTGCAGGCTGTTGCAGTTGTCGAACAGAGCGTACAGGGCCTGCAGCGTGGTGCGGATGTCGTTGAACTGGATTTCCTGGGCGTGCAGCGAGCGGCCCGAGGTCTGGATGTGGTACTTCATCATCTGGCTACGGGCGCTGGCGCCGTAGCGTTCGCGCATGGCGCGTGCCCAGATGCGGCGGGCGACTCGGCCGATGACGGTGTATTCCGGGTCCATGCCGTTGCTGAAGAAGAACGACAGGTTGGGCGCGAAGTCGTCGATCTTCATGCCGCGCGCGAGGTAGTACTCGACGATGGTGAAGCCGTTGGACAGGGTGAAGGCGAGCTGGCTGATCGGGTTGGCGCCGGCTTCGGCGATGTGGTAGCCGCTGATCGACACCGAGTAGAAGTTGCGCACGTTCTTCTCGACGAAGAACTGCTGGATGTCGCCCATCATCCGCATCGCGAATTCGGTGCTGAAGATGCAGGTGTTCTGCGCCTGGTCTTCCTTGAGGATGTCGGCCTGCACCGTGCCGCGCACGGTGGCGAGCGTCTGCGCCTTGATGTTGGCGTAGGTTTCGGCGTCGACCACCTGGTCGCCGGTGACGCCGAGCAGGCCGAGGCCGAGGCCATCGTTGGTCTCGGGCAGTTCGCCGCTGTATTCGGGGCGGCGGCGGCCTTCGAAGAGCTTCTCGATGGTGGCGTGGGCGGCGTCCCAGCGCGACTGGTCGGCGCGCAGGTACTTCTCGACCTGCTGGTCGATCGCGGTGTTCATGAACATCGCGAGGATGATCGGCGCGGGGCCGTTGATGGTCATCGACACCGAGGTGCTGGGCGCGCAGAGGTCGAAGCCGGAGTACAGCTTCTTCATGTCGTCGAGCGTGGCGATGTTGACGCCGGAGTTGCCGATCTTGCCGTAGATGTCCGGGCGGATGGCCGGGTCTTCGCCGTACAGGGTGACGCTGTCGAAGGCGGTGGACAGGCGCGCGGCGGGCAGGCCGACGCTGAGGTAGTGGAAGCGGCGGTTGGTGCGCTCGGGCGTGCCCTCGCCCGCGAACATGCGGATGGGGTCTTCGCCGGTGCGGCGGTACGGGTAGACGCCGCCGGTGTACGGGTAGTAGCCCGGCAGGTTTTCCTTCTGCAGGAAGGTCAGCAGTTCGCCCCAGGACTTGTAGGTGGGCGCGGCGATCTTGGGGATCTGCTGGTGCGACAGGGATTCGCGGTAGTTCTCGACGCGGATGGTCTTGTCGCGGACCTGGTATTCGTTGACGTCGTCGACGATGGATTTCAGGCGCGCGGGCCATTCGCGCAGGAGCTTGAGGGCTTCGCTGTCGAGGGACTGGACGGCGTCGTTGTAGCGTTGGCGGAGGGTAAGGAGGGTGCGGTCGACGATTTCGGCCCCCTCCACCGCATGCGGGGGAGGGTTGGGGTGGGGGCCGGGGTTCGCGGCGGCGTTGCCCCCATCCCGGCCTTCCCCCGCGCGCGGGGGAAGGAGCAAAGCGTCGGGGCTGTAGAGATCCAACATCTTCGGCAGCGCGGTGTCGCCGAGGCTTTCGAGCGACTGCCAGTAGGCTTGGGCGCGGTCGGCGATCTCGGCCTGGCTTTCGATGCGCTTGTTGATGCTGCGGCCCTGTTCGGCGATCTCGGCGAGATAGCGGACGCGGTTGCCGGGGATCAGCACGGTGGCGCGGGGTTCCTTGAGGCTGGTGTCGATGGCGGGCGACCAGCGGTCTTCCGGCAGCGAGAGCTTCTCGCGCAGCAGGCGGCACAGGTTCGCGAACATCCAGCTGATGCCGGGGTCGTTGAACTGCGAGGCGATGGTCGGGTAGACCGGGACGTCCTCGTCCTTCATGGTGAAGGCGGTGCGGTTGCGCTTCCACTGCTTGCGCACGTCGCGCAGGGCGTCTTCGGCGCCGCGCTTGTCGAACTTGTTGAGCACGACCAGCTCGGCGAAGTCGAGCATGTCGATCTTCTCGAGCTGGCTGGGCGCGCCGAAGTCGCTGGTCATCACGTACATCGGGAAGTCGACGAGGTCGACGATCTCCGAGTCGCTCTGGCCGATGCCGGCGGTTTCGACGATGACGAGGTCGTAGCCGAGCGACTTGAGGAAGGCGATGCAGTCCTTGAGCACGACATTGGTCGCGGCGTGCTGGCGGCGGGTGGCCATGGAGCGCATGAAGACGCGCGGGCTGCGCAGCGAGTTCATGCGGATGCGGTCGCCGAGCAGCGCGCCGCCGGTGCGGCGGCGGGTCGGGTCGACGGAGACGACGGCGATGCGCATCTCGGGGAAGTTGGCGAGGAAGCGGTTGAGCAGTTCGTCGGTGACCGAGGACTTGCCGGCGCCGCCGGTGCCGGTGATGCCGACGACGGGCGTCTTGCCGCCGGCGAGCTGCCATTCCTTGCGGAGGTGGGCGAGCTCGGATTCGTCGAGCGCGCTCTCCTCGATGGCGCTGAGCATCTGGCCGATCGCGATTTCGTCACTGAAGTCGACGCGCTTGGGCGTGGTGACCGGCTGGCGCGCGGCGCCGGCGCGGCGGATGACGTCCTCGATCATCGCGACGAGGCCCATGTGCATGCCGTCGTTCGGATGGTAGATGCGCTCGACGCCGTAGGCCTGCAGTTCGCGGATTTCTTCCGGGGTGATGGTGCCGCCGCCGCCGCCGAAGACACGGATGTGGCCGGCGCCGCGTTCCTTCAGCATGTCGACCATGTACTTGAAGTACTCGACGTGGCCGCCCTGGTAGGACGACAGCGCGATGGCGTCGGCGTCTTCCTGCAGCGCGGCGCGGACGACGTCTTCGACGCTGCGGTTGTGGCCGAGGTGGATGACCTCGGCGCCCTGCCCCTGGATCAGGCGGCGCATGATGTTGATGGCGGCGTCGTGGCCGTCGAACAGACTGGCGGCGGTGACGAAGCGGAGCGGTGAGGCCTCCGGCTGCTGGGCGGGGGCGTTGCCTTCGAAGGTGACGGCTGGCGTGCTCATGGCGCGCGCTCCATGCTGAAAACGATGATGGCGTATTGTAACCGCGCCGCCCCGCCCTTGCCCGCATGACCATACGGCAGGGATACTCAACCGCACGGAATAACGCCCTCAAATCGTATACATGACTCGGTTCAAACGTATCGTCGCCTGGGGCGCCTTCTCCCTCGTCTCGCTGATCGGCAGCGGACTGCTGTTCGCCGATCACTTCACGCCCCCCGCCACCGGCGCGCCGGGCGTGGTGCTGCCGGTGCAGCCCGACGAGACCGAACTCGACCGCGAGATCGCACCGCTGCTTGCCGCCAATCCCGGCAAAACCGGCGCACTGCTGGTGCAGGACGGCGTGGATGCGTTCGCGGCCCGGGCGATCACCGCGCAACGCGCCGGGCGCAGCCTGGACCTGCAGTACTACATCTGGCACGACGACCTGACCGGTCGCCTGCTCGGTCGCGAGGCGTGGCGCGCGGCCGAGCGCGGGGTGCGCGTGCGCATGCTGCTGGACGACATGAACGCGAAAGGGATGGATTCGAAGCTGCTGCTGCTCGACGCCCATCCCAACATCGAGATCCGCCTGTACAACCCGTTCCGCAACCGCAAGGGCCTGGGCCGGCTGTTCGAGATGGTGCAGCGCATCTTCAGCGTGAACCACCGCATGCACAACAAGGCGTGGATCGCCGACAACCGCGTGGCCGTGGTGGGCGGTCGCAACATCGGCGAGGAATACTTCGGCGCCAGCGACGAAGTGAATTTCCGCGACCTGGACGTGGTGCTGTTCGGCCCCGCCGTGGCGGAGACCAGCACGATGTTCGACCACTACTGGAACAGCGAGGCGGTGGTCCCGCTGTCGGCGCTGGCGCGCGTGCCGCGCGGCATCTTCGACGAGCTGGCCGAATCCATCGAGGCGGAAGCGCAAAGCCCGGCAGCGCGTCGTTACCTGCAACGCGTCGCGGCGTCGCCGCGCGTGCAGGACTATGCGCGCGAGCGGCTGACGCCGTTCTGGAGCGACCGCATCCACCTGATCGCCGATCCGCCGGTGAAGTGGGAAGACGACAAGCGCGACGAGTGGATCGTGAACCACATCGACCGGGACCTCTCCTCCGCGAAGCACAAGATCCTGCTGATCTCGCCCTATTTCGTGCCGGGTCCGGACGTGACCGAACGCATGGCCAGGATGGTCGAACACGGGCGCACCGTGGGCGTGGTGACCAATTCGCTGGCGGCGAACGACGTGTTCGCGGTCTACGGCGCGTATCGACACTATCGCGACGTGCTGCTGCGCGGCGGCGTGTCGGTGTACGAACTGCGCGCGCAGGGCCACCCGAACAGCAGCCTGTTCGGCAGCAGCGGCGCGAGCCTGCACACCAAGGCCTACAGCATCGACGACACGCGCGGCTTCATCGGCTCGTTCAACCTGGATGCGCGATCGGCCTACCTCAACACCGAGATGGGCGTGATGTTCGACGACCCGGCCCTGGCCAAGGCCGTGCGCGACGAATACCTGCGGCTGGCAGGGCCGGAGATGAGCTACTGGATGCAGATCGAGAAGGACGGCACGCCGCGCTGGCTGGATCGCGCTGCGAAACCGCCTGTCCTGCATGTGCAGGAGCCCGACACCACGACGATGCAGCGTTTCAGCGCCCACGTGATCGGATTGCTGCCGCTGGAATCGCAGCTGTGAGCGCGACACCGGCGCTGGACCTGGCTGCGCTGCGCGCCGCGGCCGAACGCGGGTCGGTCGATCACGCGTTCGCGCTGGCGCAGGCGCTGGTCGCGCAGGAACAGATGGACGAGGCGATGCAATGGCACCTGCGCGCGGCGCAGGCAGGCCATCCCGGCGCGCAGGTCGAGTACGCGCGCATGCGGCTGTACGGCATCGTCGATGCGCCCGCACCGCAGGACGCCGTGCCCTGGTTCGAACGCGCCGAGCGCGCAGGACACCCGCTGGCCACCGAGTACCTGGCGAAGATCGCGATCGGTGGCGTCGCGCTGCCGCGCGACATGCGCATGAACGAGCGCGTGCTGCGCGGCGTGCAGGCCGAGCATGCGCCTTCGCTGCTCGCGGCCGCCGTGCATTTCGGGCGCAAGCCGAATGCCGACGACCAGGTCCTGTGCCTGCAACTGCTGGAACGCGCGGCGGGACGCGGCGACATCGCCGCCGCCGTGCTGCTGGCAGAGCGTCTCGCCCACGGCGAAGGTTGCGAGGCGCAGCCCGATGTCGCGCAGCGCCTGTGGGCACAGCTTGCGGATGCCGGCATCGAGCGTGTTCCCGGTTTCAGCTTGCCGCCACCGGGCCGGGCCGATGCGCCTGCGCGCCAGCTCGCGCTCGAAGAAGCGCTGCAAGCGCCCGAAGCGCGCGTGCTGTCGACGCAGCCGCACGTGTCGGTGATCGATCGCCTGCTGTCGGCGGACGAATGCCGGCTGTTGATCGTCAGCGCGCGCCCGCACCTGCACGCATCACGCACGCTCGACCCGAACTCCGGGCAGGCGCTGAACATCGATCTGCGCACCAGCCATGACGCGCAGTTCGACCCCGTGCTGGAAAGCCTCGCGGTGCGGCTGGTGCAGTGGCGCATGGCCGCTGCAGCGGGCCTGGAACTGGTCGATGCCGAACCGCTGATCGTGCTGCGCTACGCGCCCGGGCAGGAATACAAGCCGCATCGCGACTACCTGCCGCCGGCATCGATCGCGCGCGACGGCCCGCAGGCCGGCAACCGTCGACGCACGATCTGTGTCTATCTCAATCCGATGACGGCCGGTGGCGCGACCGAATTTCCCGTCGCTGGCCTGCGGGTGGACCCTCTGCCGGGACGCGCAGTGGTGTTCGACAACCTCACGTACGACGCCACGTCGCCGCAGGGCCGCCCCGATCCCGACTCCTTGCACGCCGGCATGCCGGTGGAAGCAGGCGAGAAATGGCTGGCGACGCTGTGGATCCGCCAGGCCCGCTACCGCGCGTTCTGAACCGCGCCGCGAGACGGCTCAGCGATTGATGACCTCGCGGTGCATCGGCGCCAGGATCGCGAGCAGCTTGTTCTGCGCGCGGAACGGGATGCCGCGATTCGACATGGCGATCTGCAGGTCCTCGACCAGGGCATTGAAGTCCGCGCGATCGATGCCGTGTGCGGCGTGCGCCGCGACCATGTCGCGACCGCTGTAGGCGCAGCCACCGCCGAGGATCGCGCAGAACTGCTCCGCAAGCTGGCGCTTCACGCGGTCGTGCTCGACTTTCTCGAAGAACGGGCGCATGCGTGGATCAGCGAGCAGGATGGTCATGAATTCATCCATCAAGGCGTCGAGACCGGCACGACCGCCGAAGTCCTCGAACACGCCTGCGAGCTCGGGATGCGGTGGCGCGGGGTCGGCCGCACCCGGGGTGCGTTCGACGGGCGCTGGCGCGGATTGCGCAAGGACAACGGAAGAGGCGCTGGCGAGGAGCATGGCCGCAAGCAGCACAGCAATGCGGGAAAAGCGGAAATCGACGTTCTGGAACATGGCATTTCTCCGGGCGTGGTCAGAAGCCGACTTGCAGCGAGGCGTAGACGCCGCGCTGGCGATCGCGGATGACGATGTTGCCGAGGTCGACATAGGCGACGGTCAGCGACACATGGCGGTTGGGCGCCCAGGCGACGAACACATCCCATGCGTCGTCTTCGGTGGCGATATTCAGGTTGTCGGGCTTGGTGCGGTATTCGGCGCCGATCGCGAGACGTCGGTTGACGAGGTACGCGACGGAGCCTTCGAACTGCAGCGAATGGCCGTCGCGACGATCGCCGCCGTAGCCGAGGATGCCGAACTGGTTGGCCTCGGTGTAGCGCAGCGTGGCGTTGAGCAGCAGGCCTTGCGACAGGTACAGCTTGGTCGCGCTGAGATACACATCGGTGCCCGTGTCGCTGTCCGCGCCGATGGCGCGGACCAGTGCGCCGCGATCGTTGCGCTTGCGCTGCACGCCGAGCGCGATCTGCGGCAGCCAGCGATCCTGTTCGAGGACGGCATCACCGACCAGCTTCACTTTCACGCCGAGGGTGTCCTGACGGATTTCGAAGCCCTGCCCGAGGCCGAGCGCGGCACCGACCGCCTCGGTATCGAACACCTGGCGCGACACGCTCAGTTCGACGCGATCGTGGATGCCGACCAGTGCGCCATAGCTGTCGAGGCTGTAGTCGTCGACATCGACGCGGGTGTAGTAAGCGCTGGCGCCGAACTGGCCGGATTCGCCGTAACCGCCGATGAGTGCCCAGGGCGTGAGGCCACCGCCACCGGCGCCTTCGATCTGGCTCACGCCGGCGGTGAGCAGCAGCTTCCCGCCAGTGACGCGATTGTCGGGCTCGACGGTTTCGACGGGCTCATCGGCCTGCAGGTCGGACAGTTCCTGCGCGATTGACTGGGATGCGAAACACGCGAACGTCGCGAAGCAAGCGACGACGAGAAGACGGCGCGCGGGCGGCGGCCGGACGAAGGGTTTGGATGACATGGGAACTCCGGGGGTGGGAATGCGATTCGGGGATCAATCGCGCGCCGTGATGGACGCGCGGGCGCAGATGCGGTTGAAGGCAGCGGAGAGGCGTTTCATCTGCGGGATGCCGATGTCCTGCATCCTCAGGTGGAGATCGCCGGTGTCGGCGGCGTATTCGGCGACGCGGAGCACGTCGTCCAGCGGCACGAAGATCCGACGCATGACCCACCAGATCACGAGCGCCAGCGCGAGGATCGCGAGCAGCGCACCGGTGAGCAGGGGCCAGCGCGCGGCGTCGCGCACCTGGGCGTCACCGCCCGCGGGCACGAGCAGCACGGCGTAGACCTGGGTACTGCCGAGCATCGACAGGCTGGTCGCCAGCCTGCGCTCGCCCGATGCAAGCTCGATCGCCTTGCCGTCGGCACCGGAACCGCGAAGCGTCGACCAGTGCGCAACGAGATTCCCGTTCGCAGGCGCGGGCAGCGAGGACACCAGCGCACGCGTGCCTGCCGCATCCGATGCCAGCAGCAGGACGTCGAGTCTGGTCGCGCTTCCCGAGGTTTCGATGACGGTCTGCGTGAACGTGGGTGTCAGCGCTTCGCCCAGCATCAGGAACACGTCGCTGAAACCGTAGCTGGCCAGCGGCATCACCACCACGCGCGTCGCGCGATCGCCGTCGACGAGCAGGCCGGTTTCCGGCGTCTGGCCGCGTTTCGCTGCGCGGAACGCAGGCATGCCGCTGTACTCGCGCACGCCGGACAGCCTGTCGGTGGTCGCGAGCACGCGACCTTCGCCATCGAGCATCGCCACCATGGCGAGGCCCATCTGCGTGCGGCGTTCTTCCAGGAGATCGACGACCGACGTGTAGTCCGGTTCGATGCCGGGCAATGTGTTGTCCAGCGCCTGGCCGATGTAGCCCGTGACCGCCTGGTTGCGCGCGATGGTCTCGCCGCGCTGGGTGATTTCACGGGCGAACTGCGCTTCGGTGGCGCGCAGCGCGGCGCGTGCACCATGCAGGTCGTGCGACGCCAGTGCGCGTGCGAGCGACCATTCGTGCCAGGCAAGGATGGCCGCGCAGATCACGATGCCGGCAACGAGGCAGGCGGCGGCGAGCAATCGTCGCTTCGTGTGCGTGCGCATGCTCAGTGCCTCCCTGCTGCGTGCGCATCGATCGGCGGCTTGCTCGCGATCAGGCGTTGCGCGGGAATGGCGTCGGACGGCACGGTGATCTGCACGCTGGTGGGTGCCGATCGCGGGTGCCAGAAGACCAGCGAACCCGTTCCCGGCGGCAGGCCTTCGAGCCGGTAGCGACCGCTGCGGTCGGGACGCGCGAAATGCGGCGTGGACAGCACGAGGATGTTCGCGCGCATCGACTGGTGCACGCTGCAGTTCACGACGACCAGGCCTGCCCGCCGGAAGGTGTGCTCGCGCGACACGCCGGCGCCGTAGAAGCCGAGATCGAATCCGTTCGCGCCGCTGCGCGAGAACACGTTGTGCAGGATCGTGTCGCGATTGGGGAAACTCACCGTGCTGCCCTGCGGCACCACCAGCAGCGAAGGCGAGAATCCCTTGCTGCGCGTGTCCACGGCGAACCGACCCGGCGATGGACGCAACTCGACGCCTTTCGGCAGGTAGTAGACGACCGTATCGGCGACTTCGCCTGCACGGACGTACTGACGACCATCGCCGACAAGTTCGACGCGACCACGCAACGTGACGTCGTCGCGCGCCTGCGCAAGTCCGGCAGACAAGAGCACCAGGGCCAGCAAGGCCCGGCGCATCGGAACGATATGCATGCGAATTCCCCGTATACGATCTCGCTTCACGGAGCGATTTCCGTGGGCGGCACGCAGGACTACGGGACGAGGCGCGCTGCGGATGCGTGGCGTTCGCGCGACAAGGCTCGCGCAACCGACCGGAGGCATGCGAACGCGAGGAACGATTCCATTAGACTACGGCGCCTGCGGCCCCGACGGGCCGTTTCACCAAGCCGCTGATCCAAACGAATTCAACGACTTGCCACATACCCCGGCGTATCCACCAGCCCTTACGCCGGCGCACTGGAGCTTCCGATGATCTTCGAACACGTCGAAAACTACGGCCATGAGCAGGTCGTCTTCTGCCACAACAAGGACGCGGGCCTGAAGGCCATCATCGCGATCCACAACACCGTGCTCGGCCCATCGCTGGGCGGTCTGCGGATGTGGCCGTACAAGACCGAGCAGGATGCGCTGAACGACGTGCTGCGCCTCTCCCGCGGCATGACCTACAAGAACGCGGTGGCCGGCCTGAACATCGGCGGCGGCAAGGCGGTGATCATCGGCGACCCGTCCAAGGACAAGTCCGAAGCCCTGTTCCGCGCGTTCGGCAAGTTCGTCGATTCGCTGGGCGGCCGCTACATCACCGCCGAGGACGTCGGCATCGACGTCAACGACATGGAATACGTGTATCGCGAAACCGAGTACGTGACCGGCGTGCACCAGGTCCACGGTGGTTCGGGCGATCCCTCGCCGTTCACCGCCTACGGCACGCTGCAGGGCCTGATGGCCACGCTGAACCGCAAGTTCGGCGACGAGGAAGTCGGTCGCCGCAGCTACGCCGTGCAGGGCCTGGGCCATGTCGGCATGGAATTCGTGAAGCTGCTGAAGGAACGCGGCGCGAAGATCTTCGTCACCGACATCAACAAGAACCTCGTCGAGGAAGCCGTTACCGAGTACGGCGCGGAAGCCGTGTCGCCGGACGAGATCTACGACGTGAACTGCGATGTGTACTCGCCCTGCGCACTCGGCGGCACCGTCAACGAGCAGACCCTGCCGCGCCTGAAGGCCAAGATCATCTGCGGCGCCGCCAACAACCAGCTAGCCAACAACGCCATCGGCGACGAAGTCACCAAGCGCGGCATCCTGTATGCGCCGGACTACGCGGTGAATGCCGGCGGCGTGATGAACGTGTCGCTGGAAATCGACGGCTACAACCGCGAACGCGCCATGCGCATGATGCGCACGATCTACCACAACCTCGGCCGCATCTACGAGATCTCCGATCGCGACAGCATCCCGACCTACCTGGCGGCCGACCGCCTCGCCGAAGAGCGCATCACCGCGATCGGCAAGCTGAAGTTGCCGATGGGTCGCACCGCGCCGCGTTTCCTCGGGCGCATGAGAGGTCATTGATCCCTTTCGGTGACGGGGCTTCGGCCCCGTTTTCCGTTTCGACGCCGCGACCCGGCGTCATTCGACAGAAAACCAGACGAGCACGAGAACGACCATGCGTCCATTCCCCCTGGGTGAAGACATCGATGCGCTGCGCGAGGCGGTCCGCCGTTTCGCCGAGACCGAGATCGCACCGCGCGCTGCGAAGATCGACGAAGAGAATGCCTTTCCGCAGGACCTGTGGGCCAAGCTCGGCGAGCTGGGCCTGCTCGGCATCACCGTGCCGGGCGAGTTCGGCGGCAGCGAGATGGGCTACCTGGCCCACCTGATCGCGATGGAGGAAATCTCCCGCGCATCCGGTTCGGTCGGCCTGAGCTACGGCGCACACTCCAACCTGTGCGTCAGCAATCTCTACGCCAACGGCAACCAGGCGCAGCGCGAGAAGTACCTGCCGAAGCTGTGTACCGGCGAATGGAAGGGCGCGCTGGCGATGAGCGAGCCGGGCGCGGGTTCGGACGTGGTCGGCTCGATGAGCTGCCGCGCCGAGCTGAAGGGCGACCACTGGGTCGCCAACGGCAACAAGATGTGGATCACCAACGGTCCCGAGGCCGACGTGCTGATCGTCTACATGCGCACCGCCAGCCGCGAACTGGGCAGCAAGTGCATGACCGCGTTCCTCGTCGAGAAGGGCATGAAGGGCTTCCGCACCGCGCAGAAGCTGGACAAGCTGGGCATGCGCGGCAGCAACACCTGCGAGCTGGTGTTCGAGAACTGCGAAATCCCCGCCGAGAACGTGCTGGGCGAGGTCAACAACGGCGTGAAGGTGCTGATGAGCGGCCTGAACACCGAGCGCCTGGTGCTGAGCGGCGGCCCGCTGGGCCTGATGCAGGCCGCGCTGGACATCGCCCTGCCCTACGTGCGCGACCGTCGCCAGTTCGGCCAGGCCATCGGTACGTTCGGCATCATGCAGGCGAAGATCGCCGACATGTACACGGCGCTGCAGTCGAGCCGCGCGTTCGCCTACCAGGTGGCTCGCGACTACGACAACGGCTACAAGTCGCGCATCGACGCGGCGAGCTGCCTGATGCACGCCTCCGAAGCCGCGGTGAAGGTGGCGCTGGAAGCCATCCAGACCCTCGGCGGCAACGGCTACATCAACGAGTACCCGACCGGCCGCATCCTGCGCGACGCGAAGCTGTACGAGATCGGCGCCGGTACCAACGAAATCCGCCGCATGCTGATCGGCCGCGAGCTGTTCAACGGCAACTTCTGATCGCTGCTTCGCTTCGAACGACGAAGGCCGCGACTTGTGTCGCGGCCTTTTCGTTTCCCACCTCCACCTGCATCACGCTCCGGCGGGCATCGCCGTGGTCGTCACCGGCTTCGGCATGTACTTGCGGTTGAGCCAGGCCATGAACACGAACGACAGCATCAGCGGCAGGAACCAGGCGATGAGGTGGTACCAGCCCGGCGGATCGATGCCGAACAGGCGGATGATGCGGTCGAAGCCGATCGCGAGGAAGGCGATGTGGGTGGCGACGCCGCAGCCGACCATCGCCGAATAGTGTTCCTTCATCCACCAGCGGACCGCGGTCATCGGGCGGGCGCGCCTCACGAGCATCTGCACACCGGTGAAGACGCCGACCGTGCTGAATCCCATCAGCAGGGCCTGCGACATCTTCATGCCCACCGAGAACACGACAGCAGATGCGACGAGGTTGAGCACGGCGACCCACAGGTAGGCGCTGTCGCGGAAGCCGGCCTGGTCCCGCTTGCGCTTCACCGCACGCCAGCCCATCCAGATGCCGGTGGCGGTGATCACGACGAGGTAACCGAGGAAGGTCGCGATGCCCGGCTTGCCCTTCATGCCGATGATGGCGGCCATCGGCACGGCGGTGACGATGATGCCGAGCATGGAGATCATGTAGGCCTTGCCCACGCGCAGATGCAAGGGCGCGCCCTTCTTCGCGAAAGCCGCCATCCAGAAAGTGACCAGAGCGACCAGGCCGCACAGGCCGTGCGCCGACAGCAGGATCTTGTAGAAGGTGTCCACGTCGTGACTCCGTTGGGGATGCGCACAGTCTCCGGATCCAGCCCATTCGGCGGCACCTGCCCGTGGTCACCGCGCGGGGGTGAGAAAAGTCACCTCTCGACGAGAGCCGCTTCCGCACGCCCCGACGGACTGCCATGCTGTCGGCATGATTCGTCCGTCCTTCCTTCGCGACATCGCAACGCCGGCAGAAGGCCCGTTCTCGACGCACCTGCTGTCCGCGCTGAACATCGCCGCCTATGTCACCTGGCTGGCCATCGCCTTCGCTGTGATCGAGCCCGCCAAGCTGGCCGCCGGAGATGCGCGCGAATGGCTGGGCGCCGCCTGCCTGCTCGGCATCCTCGTTCTTTATGTGTCCTGCGCGCTGATCGGTCGCGACGGCGGCGCTGGACTGTGGCGCGTGCTCGGCCAAGGGGTACTCATCCTGGCCACCGAGGCCTTGCTGGGCAGCGGCCAGAATGCGGTCCTGCTGATCATCGTCGCCGGCCAGCTGGTGCTGATGCTGCCGCTGCGCGCCTTCGTGATGGTGATGCTCGCCTTCAACGCCGGCCTCGTGGTCATCTGGCATGTGCGCGGCGTGCCGATGGCATCGACTCTGATCTCGCTCACCCAGATCGGCGCCTTCCAGGCCTTCGCCGCACTCACGGGTCATTACGCAGGCAGCCGCGAGCAGGCGCGCGAGCATCTCGCGCAGGTCAACGCCGAACTGCTGGCCACGCGACGGCTCCTGGAGGAATCGGCGCGGGCGGGCGAGCGCCTGAAGCTGTCGCGCGAACTGCACGACGTGGCCGGCCACAGCCTGACCGCACTCAAGCTCAATCTCGCGCGCCTGTCGCGCGATCCCGCGCTGGCCGCTCGCGAGGAAATCGCGCTGTCGGCGCAACTGGCCGACGACCTGCTGGCGCAGATCCGCCAGGTCGTCGGCGCATTGCGCGCACACGATGGCCTGGACCTGCGTGCGGCGCTCGAAGCCCTTGGCCGCCCGGTGCCGGGCGTGCGCATCGACATGGAGATCGAAGACGGCCTGCGCGTGGACGACATCGACCAGGCCGAGGCACTGCTGCGCTGCGCGCAGGAAGCGATCACGAACGCCCTCCGCCATGGTCGGGCGCGCCACATCCGCATCCGCCTGCAGCACGAGGGCGCCGACCTTGCCTTGACGGTCGAGAACGACGGGGTCTCGCCGGCACGCATCGACGAGGGCAATGGTCTGACCGGCATGCGCGAACGACTCGCTGCGGTCGGCGGCCGGATCGACATCGAACCAACCCCGCCGCGCGGCCTGCGGCTGGTCGCACGCATCGAAGGTGCACGCGCATGACACCCAACAACCACGCCACCCCGGATCGCCCGATCCGCATCGCGCTGTGCGACGACCAAGCGCTCGTGCTGCGCGGGCTATCGAGCCTTCTTGGTGACATCGGCATCGACGTCTCGCTGGAGGCGCCCGACGCGGAGCGCCTGCTCGCCGCCCTGCCGCAGCGACCGGTGGACCTGATCGTCAGCGACATCCGCATGCCCGGGCTGGGCGGCATCGGCCTGATCGGCGCGCTGCGCGAACGCGGCGACGCCACGCCGGTCATCCTGCTCACCACCTTCGACGACCCCGACCTGATGATGCGTGCCGTCGAAGCCGGGGCGCAGGGCTTCCTGCTCAAGGACGCGTCGCCCGAAGACCTCAAGGCGGCGATCCAGCGCGTGGCCGCCGGCGAGACCCTGCTGCAGCCGGTCAGCCTCGGTCCGGTCCGCGCGGCCTGGAGCGAGCCGGCCGGCACCGACACCGGCGCGAAGCTCACCGACCGCGAGCGTTCGATCCTGCGCCTGGTCGCGGGCGGCTACTCGAACAAGGAGATCGCACGCAGCCTGCACCTGTCCGAAGGCACGGTGAAGAACTACATGTCCGACCTGCTGGTGAAGCTCGACTGTCGCGACCGCACCCACGCCGTGCTCAAGGCGATCACCCTGCGGCTGCTCTGAATCGGGCGCGACTGCCGCCAGACAAACCCGTCACCCGGCCGGCGATCGATACGCCCGGGCATGGCCGATCCGGCCCGAATCCTGTCCGAACCTCCATTTGCCGCACTGCAGCACGGCGTCGCATAATCGGACGTCGCCGCGCCGCCCCACGCCCGCGCCGGCCCCGATAAGACCGACAAGCGCCCCAGGGCGCACCCGCAACGGAGTCCACATGTCCGACATCGTCATCGTCGGTGCCAAGCGCACCGCCATCGGTTCCTTCCTCGGCCAGTTCACCGGCGTTCCCACCCCCACTCTCGGTGCCGCGGCCATCGCCGGCGCACTCGACCACGCCGGCGTCGCGCCGGACCAGGTCGATGAAGTCATCATGGGTTGCGTGCTGCCCGCCGGCCTCGGCCAGGCACCGGCCCGCCAGGCCGCGCTTGCCGCCAAGGTGCCCACCTCGGCCGGCTGCACCACTATCAATAAGGTCTGCGGCTCCGGCATGAAGGCGATCATGCTGGCCCACGACCTGGTGAAGGCCGGCTCGGCCTCGGTCGTGGTCGCCGGCGGCATGGAATCCATGACCAACGCCCCGCACCTGCTCAACGGCTCGCGCACCGGCATCCGCTACGGCAGCGGCGAGTTCCTCGATCACATGGCGTGGGACGGTCTCACCAATCCGTACGACAAGCAGGCAATGGGTGTCTTCGGCGACGCCGCCTGCAACAAGTACGACTTCGATCGCGCTGCCCTCGATGCCTACTCGGCCGAAAGCGTCACGCGCGCCCAGAAAGCCATCGCCGGCGGTGCGTTCAAGGACGAAATCACCCCGGTTACGGTTGTTACACGCAAGGGCGAAACGGTCGTCGACACCGACGAAGAGCCCGGCAAGATCGACCCGTCGAAGATCCCCGGCCTGCGCGCCGCCTTCGGCAAGGACGGCGTGCTCACCGCCGCGTCGTCGTCGAAGATCTCCGACGGCGCAGCCGCCACGATCGTGATGTCGTCCGACGAAGCACAGCGTCGCGACCTGCAGCCGCTCGCACGCATCGTCGCGCACGCGACGCACGCGCAGGCACCGGAATGGTTCACCACAGCACCGGTCGATGCGATTCGCAAAGTGCTTGAAAAAGCCGGCTGGAACGTTGCCGACGTCGATCTGTTCGAAATCAACGAAGCCTTCGCGTGCGTCGCGATGGCGCCGATGAAGGATCTCGGCATCGCGCACGACAAGCTCAACATCCGTGGCGGCGCATGCGCGCTGGGCCATCCGATCGGCGCCAGCGGCGCGCGTCTGGTGGTCACGCTGATTGCCGCGCTGCGCGCGACTGGCGGCAAGCGTGGCGTGGCCTCGCTGTGCATCGGCGGTGGTGAGGCGACCGCGATCGCGATCGAACTCACATAAGCCACCAACACGCACAAAGCGGACAACACCGGCCACGGTCGCTTGACACCCGAAACGGGCTTGTCATGATGACGACCAAGCGCCGCGACACCCCGCGCCAATCCACAGATCGAGGAATTCGCAACATGACTCTGAACAAGGCCCTGCTCGCCATCGCCCTCGGCTTCGCCCTGACCGCCTGTGGTGGCAAGGGTGAGGAAGCCGCCGCCGAAGCCGAAGCCGCTGCTGCCGACGCCACCGACTCCGCTGCCCAGGCCGTCGATTCGGCTGCCGAAGCTACCGGCGACGCCGCCAATGCCGCCGCCGAACAGGCTGCCGCTGCCGCCGATGCCGCTGCCTCCGCCCCGGCCGCTGCCGCCGATGCCGCTGCCGCCAGCACCGAAGCTGCTGCCGACGCCGCTGCCGACGCCGCCGAGAAGGCCGCTGAAGCGGCTGAAAAGGCTGCCGACGCAACCAAGACCAACTGATCGGGTCACCCCGCTCGGTTCACCGCAGAAAGGCAATCGGTTCAGTCGGGCTTCACAACGCTGAATTGGTTGCTACAATTGAGAGAGCCGCGCGTTTCACCTGCGGCTTTTTCATGGTGCTGGCAAGCACCAAGTAAGTCAGTGAACGAACACATGCCGGCGAAAGCCGGACTGCCACGCGCACTGGCGTTGCCTGACCCCTAAGCAATCTCAGACAACTCCTACGGAGAGAAGTATGAACACCAAGCTTTACGTCCTCCTGGCCGCCGGCGTCCTGGCCCTGTCGGCTTGCAACAAGGCTGAAGAAGCTCCGGCTGCTGACGCTGCCCCGGCCACCGAAGAAGCCGCTCCGGCTGCCGACGCTGCCGCTCCGGCCGCTGACGCCGCTGCTCCGGCCGCCGACGCTGCCGCTCCGGCCGCCGACGCCGCTGCTCCGGCCGCTGACGCCGCTGCTCCGGCTGCCGACGCCGCTGCTCCGGCTGCCGACGCCGCTGCTCCGGCTGCTGACGCCGCTGCTCCGGCCGCTGAGCCGGCGAAGTCGTAATCGACTTCCGCGAAGCGCAAGCTTCGTTGCAGTACCAAGGGAAGGCCCGCTTCGGCGGGTCTTCCTTTTTTGTGCCCGGAAACCTGAACGAGAGCGCCCGGGCATCGCCCCCTGCTCCGGACACATGCTGCTAGAATCCGGCGGCTTGCCGTTCGACGCCTCCGAGCGCCGCACGCGGGGATGCCGGGCTCGCCTCCGGCGAGAGGACACCGTACGCCGCCATCCCCGACCGCGCCCTGCGAGTGCAGGTAATCAATCGACGTACGACCCCAACCTTCCCATGGGAGATCCGAAATGAACCACAAGCTTCTCGTCCTGCTGGCCGCCAGCGTGTTCGCCCTGTCCGCCTGCAAGAACGAAACCGAAACCGCGCAGACCGAAGCCGCCGAAGCTGCCGAAGCCACCGACGCCGCCGTCGACGCGGCTGGCGACGCTGCCGCTGCTGCTGGTGACGCTGCCACCCAGAGCGTCGACGCCGCTGCTGCCGCCACCGGCGAAGCCGTGAGCGAAGCCGCCGGCGCCGTGGAAAACGCTGCCGACAGCGCCGCTGCCGCCACCGCCGGCGCCGCCGCCGATGCCGCGAACGCCACTGCCGACGCTGCGAACAAGATGGCCGACAAGGCCGATGCCGTCGCCGACAAGGCCCAGGCCGCTGCCGAAGAAGCCAAGAAGTAATCCGGCTTGGCACATCGCGAGCCCCTGGAGGCTCGCTCGGAAAGACCCGCTCCGGCGGGTCTTTCTTTTTGCGGAAAACACCGCTTCCGGACGGTACGGCATGGTTACCGCCGCAACGCCAGCAGGAGGTTCAGCGGTTATCCTTGTCGTCCTTTGCCTCGCATCGACGACAAGACACCATGCCTGTCCTGAGTTCCCGCCTCGACCCGCAGTCCCAGGAATTCCGCGATACCGTGTCCTACCACCGTGAACTGGTGGCCGAGCTGGATGCGCGCCTGGCGCGTGCAGCGGAAGGCGGTGGCGAGAAAGCCCGCGCCAAGCACACCGAACGCGGCAAGCTGCTGGCTCGCGATCGCATCACCGCCCTGCTCGACCCCGGCTCGCCGTTCCTCGAGGTCGCGCCGCTGGCTGCGGAAGGCATGTACGACGACGCAGCGCCGGCCGCCGGCATGGTGTGCGGCATCGGTCGCGTGATGGGCCTCGAAGTGATGATCGTGGCCAACGATGCCACGGTGAAGGGCGGCACCTATTTCCCGATGACGGTGAAGAAGCACCTGCGCGCGCAGCAGATCGCGCAGGAGAACAAGCTGCCGTGCATCTACCTGGTCGACTCCGGCGGCGCGTTCCTGCCGCTGCAGGACGAAGTTTTCCCGGATCGCGAGCATTTCGGACGCATCTTCTACAACCAGGCGCGGATGAGCGGCGAGAACATCCCGCAGATCGCGGTGGTGATGGGCAGTTGCACCGCGGGCGGCGCCTACGTCCCGGCGATGAGCGACGAAAGCATCATCGTGAAGGAACAGGGCACGATCTTCCTCGGTGGTCCGCCGCTGGTGAAGGCTGCGACCGGAGAAGTGGTCGATGCCGAATCGCTCGGCGGCGCCGAAGTGCACACCACCGTGTCGGGCGTCGCCGACCACTTCGCCGAGGACGACCGCCACGCGCTGCAGATCGCACGCAACCTCGTCGGCAACCTCAACAGGCGCAAGGTACTGCCGGTCGCGGTGCGCCCGTCGGTCGAGCCGGCATACCCTGCCGAAGAGCTGTACGGCATCGTGCCGAAGGACACGCGGCGTCCGTTCGACATCCGCGAAGTGATCGCGCGCATCGTCGACGGCTCGGATTTCGACGAATTCAAGGCGCGCTACGCCAAGACCCTGGTCACCGGATTCGCGCACCTGCACGGCTACCCGGTCGGCATCGTCGCCAACAACGGCATCCTGTTCGCCGAGAGCGCACTCAAGGGCGCGCACTTCATCGAACTGTGCAACCAGCGCGGCATTCCGCTGGTCTTCCTGCAGAACATCACCGGCTTCATGGTCGGGCGCAAGTACGAGAACGCAGGCATCGCGAAGGATGGCGCGAAGATGGTCACCGCCGTCGCCTGTTCCAGCGTGCCGAAGTTCACCGTGGTGGTCGGCGGCAGCTTCGGCGCCGGCAACTACGCGATGTGCGGTCGCGCGTATGGCGCGCGCTTCCTGTGGATGTGGCCGAACGCGCGCATCAGCGTGATGGGCGGCGAACAGGCCGCAGGCGTGCTGTCCACCGTGCGGCGCGACGGCATCGAGGCCGCCGGCAAGGTGTGGACGCCGGAAGAAGAAGAAGCTTTCAAGGCACCGATCCGCGAACAGTATGAAACGCAGGGCAATCCCTACTACGCCACCGCGCGACTGTGGGACGACGGCGTGATCGATCCGGCCGACACGCGCCGCGTGCTGGGCCTGGGCATTTCAGCATCGCTCAACGCGCCGATGGAGCCGGCGCGTTTCGGCGTCTTCCGGATGTAGTCGCCTCGTGTCCCGCATCCTGCTCGTGACAGGCGCATCCCGGGGCATCGGCGCGGCCACCGCGCGACTCGCCGCGCAACGCGGCTACGCGGTCTGCATCAACTACCGGCAGGATGCGGCGGCTGCGGAAGCGGTCGCGGCCGGGATCATCGACGCAGGTGGCGACGCCGTGGCGATCAGGGCGGATGTCTCGGAGGAAGCAGACGTCCTTCGCCTGTACGACGCCATCGATGCGCGGTACGGGCGTCTGGATGCACTTGTCAACAACGCTGGCATCCTCGAACGCCAGACCGGCATCGAAGGAATCGACGCGGATCGCGCGCTGCGGATCATGAAGACCAACGTCATCGGTCCGATGCTCTGCGCGCGCGAAGCCGTCAAGCGGATGTCCCGTCGGCAAGGCGGCGCGATCGTCAACGTGTCGTCTGCCGCCGCACGCACGGGATCGCCCGGCGAGTATGTCGACTACGCGGCCTCGAAGGGCGCGATCGACACCTTCACCCGCGGTCTCGCGCTCGAAGTCGCGACACAGGGCATTCGCGTGAATGCCGTACGCCCGGGATTCATCCACACCGACATGCATGCCGACGGCGGCGAACCAGGACGCGTCGCGCGCATGGCGCCTTCCATTCCGATGCGCAGGGGCGGCGAGCCCGAGGAAGTCGCGGAAGCGATTCTCTGGCTGCTCTCCGATGCCGCCAGCTTCACCACGGGCAGTTGCCTCGATGTGGCCGGGGGGCGCTGAGTCCCGCACCACCATCACCCATCCCATTCCATCTTTTCGAATACCTCGCAGCACATGATCGTCGGCATCGACCTCGGCACCACCCACTCCCTCATCGGCGCGTATGGCGCCGACGGCCCCACCCTCTTCCCGAATGCGCTGGGCGAACTGCTCACGCCGTCGGTGGTCAGCGTCGATGGCGACAAGGTCCTCGTCGGCCAGGCTGCGCGCGACCGGCTGATCTCGCATCCGGAGCACACCGTTGCCGCGTTCAAGCGCTGGATGGGAACGGCGCGCGAAACCCGCATCGGCGGTCGCGCATTCCGTCCGGAGGAATTGTCCGCGCTGGTGCTGCGCTCGCTGCTGGCAGACGCGGAGGCCGCACTCGGCGAAAAGATCACCGAGGCCGTCATCAGCGTGCCGGCCTACTTCTCCGATGCGCAACGCAAGGCGACGCGCGCCGCCGGCGAACTGGCCGGCGTGAAGGTCGAACGCCTGATCAACGAACCCACGGCCGCCGCGCTTGCCTACGGTCTGCAGGATCGCGGTGGCGAAGGCCGTTTCCTGGTCTTCGACCTCGGCGGCGGCACCTTCGACGTGTCGATCCTCGAATGCTTCGACAGCGTGTTCGAAGTGCACGCCAGCGCGGGCGACAACTTCCTGGGTGGCGAGGACTTCCTCGACGTCATGGTCGACGCGTTCTGCCGCGACAACGACCTGCGCCTGCAGGCCATCAAGACCCAGGAGCACGGCCAGCTCCGGCGGCGCATGGAGCAGCTCAAGCGCGAACTGAGCGCACGCACGCCCGGTCCGCTGCAGATCAACATCGATGGCCGCGACTACAGCTGGAGCATCGACGAAGACCGCTTCGCGCACATCTGCGAACCGCTGGTGCAGCGCATGCGCGCGCCGATCGAACGCGCGATGCGCGACGCAAAGCTGCAGCCATCACAACTGGACGAGATCGTCCTGGTCGGCGGCGCGAGCCGCATGCCGCTGGTCGCACGCCTGGTGTCGCGCATGTTCGGCCGACTGCCGCTGCGCCATGTGAATCCGGACCAGGCCATTGGCCTGGGCGCCTGCGTAGCCTCGGGCCTGAAGTCGCGCAACGCCAAGCTCGAGGAGATCATCCTCACCGACGTCTGCCCGTTCACCCTCGGCACGCAGATCGCGCGCCGCGACGACAACGGCCAGGTGCACAGCGGCTTCTTCCACCCGATCATCCTGCGCAACAGCACGGTGCCGGTGAGTCGGGAAGACCAGTTCTACCCGATGCACGAGAAGCAGGACAAGCTGACGATCGACATCTACCAGGGCGAGAACCCGCTGGTCGCCAACAACATCAAGCTCGGCGAGATCACCGTGCAACTGGACAAGCGCCGCGGTGCGGACGACAACGGCGTCACCGTGCGCTTCACCTACGACATCAACGGCCTGCTGCAGGTCGAAGTCACCGAGAACGCGACCAAGCGTCGGCACGAACTCCTGCTGGAGCAGAACCCGGGGCTGCTGTCGCCAGAGGAGATCCGTTCGCGTCTCGCAGCGCTTGCCGAGCTGAAGATCCATCCGCGCGACCAGCAGGAAAACATCGCCGTGCTCGCGCGCGCCGAGCGGCTGTACGAGGAATACATCCACGAGCGCGACCGTTTGCAGGAGTGGATCATGCATTTCCGTTCGCTGTTGGACACGCAGGACAGCGACCTGATCGCCCGCAACCGCGAGAAGTTCAGCGAAGCCCTGGACATCCTGGAAGCCCAGGGCTGATCGGCAATGGGCTGGATGCACGACCATCTCGGCATCGCCGCCGATGCCGACGAACGCACGATCAAGCGCGCGTACGCGGCGAAGCTGCGAGTGACGCGACCGGACGAGGATCCCGAAGGCTTCCAGCAATTGAACGAGGCGTACCAGGCGGCGCTGGCAATGCTGCGGCAACGGTTTGCGCAGGAACAGCTCGCCGCGGAGGACGTCACCGCGGATTGCGAATCGGAAGCACCAGCTGAACCGGCAAACGCAGAACCCTCCTCGGAAGCGCAGGTTGCACCTGAAGCAGCCGAGAGCGAGCCTGGCGATATCGCCGATGATTCGCCGCCGCAGGGCGAGGTGATCACGCTGGACCATTTCCTCGATGCGTGCCTGGACGCTGCGGGCGACGGCGATCCGCGCGTCCTCGACCACTGGCTGCAATCGCAGCCGGTGCTGTGGTCGCTGGAACACAAGGCGATGATCGGGCACTGGCTGCTTCGACTGATGGACGCTCGCCAACCTGCGATGACCGAGCGAAATTTCGATATGCTGGCCGATTTCTTCGGCTACAACGATCTGCACGCGGGCTATGACCCGCTGGCGCTCCAGTCGCTGCGATCACGGCTGATCGGCGCATGGAAGGAACTTCAATCGCAGAGGCGCTGGCAGAGGCCCACCGGCGAACCGGTCCCGACATCGGCGTATTCGTTCGCTTCGATCGCGCAGTCTCCCCATGCTGACAGGCAGGCACCACCGTTCGACGAACGACAGGAGCGGGCGCAGCGGGAGCAGGCCTGGCGGCACCGGCTGATGCGCGAGTTCGCACATCTCGTCGAGAAGCCGAACCGGCTGCGCGACCTGCGGCTGTTGATGAATCCGGATCATCCGGCGGCCTTGCGTGCATTCCTGGGCGCCAATCCTTGCGGCGGCCTTGCCAACCTGCCGGCGGATATCCGTCGTGACGCAGTCGCGTTCTGGCTCTCCGTTGCGGATGATCGACGCTGGCACTACCGTCGCGTGCTGGTCGCCATGCTGCGCTGCGCGGTGGTCAGCCTGCCGATCCTGCCCGTCGCCCTGCTGCTGCAGATGACAGATGCGCCCGAGGATGGGTTGAACCTGTCGGTTGCATTCACCAGCGTGCTGCTTCCGTTCGCGGCATTGATGGCTTTCTGGTGCGCGGTTGCGGTGTTCAAGTCGTGGTTGTACTGGCAAGGCGCACCGCCCCCGGCTGCAACCTGGAAGCGCATCGCGCATCGCCCGATGGTTCCGGCACTTCTGCTGGCTTCCATGCTGGCCATGTACAACGAGGACAGTCCCTCTTCGCTCGCGATCACCTTCGGGTTCGCCATGCTCGCCCTGTGGACGGCCCTGTTCCGGTTCCGCACACGGCTCCGCGCGCAGCGACGATTGCCGCCCCTGGACGTGACTGCCCGCTACATCGCGCTGATGGTGGTGGCGACCATGTTCGCAGCACTGCTCTGCACGCATGCAGACAGCGAGGATGACATCCTCACGCTTGCCGTCTACGGCTGGATCGGCATTTTCACGATCTGGGCGATCGAGCTGGCCATCAACAGGAAACCATGAGTCTGGCCTACATGATGCCCCGATGTGCGAGGAAACGCGGATGACCTGGTCCCTACGCTTGCTCGGCCTGTCCGACGACGCCGACGAACGCGCGATCAAGCGCGCCTATGCGTCGAAGTTGAAAGTCACGCGTCCCGATGACGATCCGGAAGGCTTCCAGCGCCTTCACGAAGCCTACCAGGCGGCGTTGGCGTGGGTCCGCTCCGGGCCGCACGACGAAGGCGAGGAAGAATGGGACGCCGACGATGCCCCCATCCCGGACGAGCCCGTCGGCGACGACGCATCCTCCCGGCCGGACGTCGACACGAGCGTGGCACCGCATGCAGACGTGGCATTGCCGTCGCCTGTCGAAGACGACAGTGAAGATGCAGCTGAAGCGCACACCGACGACGCAGTCGTCTTCGACCACGACGGGTTCTTCGATACCTGCTTCCATCTCGCACTCGAAGGCGCCGATGGCGATCTGCGGCGCTGGCTGGATGACCAGCCGATCCTGTGGTCGCTCGCGCACAAGACGCAGATCGGCCACTGGCTGCTGCACGCCATGCATCATCGTCGCCCGCCGATGGCGCCGTCGCGCTTCGACCTGCTGATGGATTACTTCGGCCTGATCGACCTGCGCAACGGCTACGACGCCTACTACCTGCAACGCCTGCGCCATCGACTGCGCGTCGGCTGGGAACTGAAGACATCGCAGTTGCGCGCGCTGGCGGAACAGACTGCCGACGAAGGCACCAGCGTGGCATCGGCGGTGCGCCAGGCGCGACGCATCCTGCACGACCTTTCCCGGCCGTTCGATTGGCCACGCGCACTGCTGTCGGCGCTGATGCCGATGTACCCGACAGCCGTGCGCCGATTCATGTACCGGCTGGATCACGGCCATCTCGACGACCTGCCCGCACCGATCCGTCCGGAGCAGGTCGCGTTCTGGGATGCGGCCTCGGACAGGTCACGCCTTGCGAAGCAACGTCTTGCAGTGGTCGGCACACGCATCGTGGCGTATGCCGCACTCGTCACGCTGCTGTATCTCGGTCTCGCGATCCTGATCGGACAAGGCGACACATCCGTCGGCGCCGTCGCCCTGGGATCGATTCCGCTGGCGCACGTCGCGGGTTTCTCGGCGCTCGTCATGGGCGCGACGTGGACGCTGTGGACAGGTTACGGTCTGTTCTCGGCGTGGCAATCGCGCGAAGACGACCCCGACGAGCCTCGACCGATGCTGCGCCGATTCGCGATTCCCGTGCTGCTGGCCGTTGCGCTCGCGATCGTGTGGCTGGCGCCCGAGGGATGGACCGGTGCGATCGGTGGCGCGCTGCTCATGGCGAGCGCACTCGGCGCATGGGCACGCCATCGCGAACGCAGTGGTCCGCCGCTCGGCCCGCACCTGGGTTACTGGCGCGTGTTCGTCCTGTTCATCATCGTGCGCACCATCGGCAGCAGCATGGGCTGGTTGAACGATGCCGGTCTGTTCGCCGCCATCGCCGGACTCGCGCTGTTCATCTGGGCCAAGGACCTGTGGCACCAGCGGCGCGCAGCAACATGAACCGACTGAACGGCGTCCCTACGGCGCCGCGAAGGCGTACCATGCGTGGGCACGTCGCCCTGCCCGTTCTGCTGCGCGGATCACACCGATCGTCATGACTCGACGCTAAGGTGCACGATCCTCCCGCATGCCCCCGATGAACCGGAGACCCACATGGCCATCTTCCAGTCCAGCCCGAGCAAGAAAGACCCGCCACCGGCCCCGACGCCCGAACCCGCGCGTCCTGCACCGACACCGCAGGCCAATACCGATTTCTCGCCGGCGACCTTCCCGCGCACCGATGCGGCGCCCGCCGCGAAGGAATCCGTGATCGCTGCCGACCTCACCATCGAAGGCAAGATCGAAGGCGCCGGCAACGTGCGCATCGCCGGTCGCTTCAAGGGCGACGTCAACGTGCAGGGCGACCTCACGCTGGAACGCGGCGCCAAGCTCAAGGGCGTGATCCGTGCGAAGAAGGTCGTGATGGCCGGCGAACTCGAAGGCAACATCGAAGCCGCCGCACGCGTCGAGCTGCTCGAATCCGCTGCACTGATCGGCGACATCAAGGCCGGCACGCTCACCGTCGCCGCCGGCTGCAAGATCCGCGGCCACATCGACTGCGGCTGGGAAAATGCAGCACCCAAGACCGCCGCTCCCAAGGTCGAGCCCCCCGCCGAATGACGACAAGACCGGGCACCGCGGGCGCCACCCGCGCGTGCCCGCACTGCAAGGCGACCATTCTCGAAAGCGCGACGATCTGTCCGGCGTGCAAGCACTACCTGCGCTTCGACGGCGACGCCAATGCGGCCACGCCGCTGCAGGTGCCTTTGCAGGTGGAGGGCACGATCCGCCATCCCGCCGAAGGCGAGCCCTGGGAATACTCCGTGGTGATCGCGATCCGCGATGAGCGCGGCAACGAGATCGCACGCCAGGTCGTCGGTGTCGGTGCGCTGCACGCCGGCGACGAACGCACCGTGAGCCTGTCTGTCGAAGTCTTCGAGGCGAAGGGCGCGAAGGCGCGCAAGCACTGATCCCACGCTGCCCGGCTTGACCTCGGATCGCGGGGATGTTGCGATCCACGCATGAACCCGCTCGTCCTCGATCGCAGGATCGATACACCGCCCGGCTACGTCGAACGCGACTGCAGACTCGTCTCGTACCGCATGCCGCTCTGCCGGCACTGCTTCGTGCTCTGCCACGATCCGTCGGGCGAGCATCCGTCGATCGACTACACGGTGATGGATTTCTTCATGGGCGAAACCCACGCCCTGTCGCGCAGCATCACCGGGAATCCGCATTCCTTCGTCGCCATCCACAGCGGCGGCTTCGTCCGCAAGCGTCCGAACCTGCACATGCACGTCTTCGTGATCGAACGACGCTGGCAGAAGGCGTGGCTGTATCTGTTGCTGGCGTCGATCCATACGACGTCTGCTGCACTCAGGGCAATCAGACGGCTGCTTCGCATCGTTCCCGTGCGTCGACGCGCTGCGGGCTGAAGCCGGGCTCCTCTACGACACGCGCTTGTCGGTGTCGCCATCGCACCCCGAACACCCGCCGCACCCGTCCGCCGAGGCGTTCGACACCGGCGCGATCCACCTGCCAATGGCACGCAGCCAGCCCGGCCGCCCTTCCCGCAGCAGCGGCAGCGCGATCGCGATGCGCAGTCGCCGCGCGGTATTCGGCGCCTGCTTGCGGAACACCACCCAGGCGCTGACCAGCACTGCCACCGCGATCACTGCGTACTGCAATCCGAGCGACAGCGAGGCGTCCATGATCATCCGGCACCGAGCGCGACCGCGACCTGGTAGGTCAGCAGCGATGCGAGATAGGCCAGCGCGAACAGGTAGAACGTCGCGAAGCCCATCTGCTTCCAGGAGTTGGTCTCGCGCTTGATCGTGGCCAGCGTCGAGATGCACATCGGCGCGTAGATGTACCAGACCAGCAGCGACAGCGCGGTCGCCAGCGACCAGTCCTGCGCGAGCAGCGGCGTCAGCGCGTCGGCTGCAGCCGCGTCATCGGCGGCTGACAGCGCGTAGACGGTCGCGAGGGACGACACCGCGACTTCCCGCGCAGCCAGGCCGGGGATCAGCGCGATGCAGATCTGCCAGTTGAAGCCCAATGGCGAGAACACCGCAGTCATCGCGTGCCCGATGCGGCCGGCGAAGCTGTAGTCGATGGCAGGACCTACGGCATCGGCCGGCGCTGCGGGGAAATTCAGCAGGAACCACAGCAGGATGGTCAGCGCGAGGATGATGCCGCCGACGCGCTTGAGGAAGATGACCGCGCGTTCCCACAAACCGATCAGCAGGTCGCGCGGATGCGGCACGCGGTACGACGGCAGTTCCAGCAGCAGTGCGTGTTCGCCGCTCTCGCCGGAGGATTTCCAGCGACGCCAGCGCTTCATCACCGTGGCCACCAGCAGCGCGCTGAGGATCGCGGCGACGTACAGGCCGAACAGCACCAGTCCCTGCAGGTTGAACAGGCCACCGACCTCGCGATTCGGGATGAACGCAGCGATCAGCAACGCATACACCGGCAGGCGCGCCGAACAGGTCATCAGCGGCGCGACCAGGATGGTGGCGATGCGGTCGCGCGGGTCCTGGATGCTGCGCGTGGCCATGATGCCCGGCACGGCGCAGGCGAACGACGACAGCAGCGGAATGAAGCTGCGCCCGGACAGGCCGGCCTTGAACATCAGCCGGTCGAGCAGGAAGGCCGCGCGCGGCAGGTACCCGGATTCCTCGAGCGCGAGGATGAAGGCGAACAGGATCAGGATCTGCGGCAGGAACACGATCACCCCGCCGAGGCCGGCGATGATGCCGTCGGTGACCAGGCTCTTCAGCGGTCCCTCGGGCATCGTGGCGCCGACGATGCCGCCGAGCCAGCCGGTGCCGGCTTCGATCGCATCCATGAGCGGTGTCGCCCAGGCATAGACTGCCTGGAAGATGAGGAACATCACGGCGGCCAGGGTGACCAGGCCCGCGACCGGATGCAGCAGCCAGCGATCCAGCGCATCATCGACGCGTGCGGTGCGTTCGGGCATGCGCACGGCCAGCTCGAGCAGGCGCCGCGTCTCGGCATGCAGCGCGTCCTCGATGCGCGACACCGCGTCGGCATGGTCGGGCATCCGCCGCTCCGGCGGATGCAGTCGATCGGCCATCGCGTCGAGCTGCGCCAGCAGGGCACGGCCGCCGTCGCGGCGCACCGCCACGGTCTCGACCACCGGCACGCCGAGTTCGCGTTCCAAGGCATCGAGGTCGATCTCGATGCCGCGCCGCTTCGCGGCATCCATCATGTTCACGGCCAGCACCATCGGCTTGCCGAGTTCGCGCACTTCCAGCGCGAAACGCAGGTGCAGGCGCAGGTTGGTGGCATCGACCACGCAGACCAGCAGGTCCGGCGCCGGCTCGCCGGGATAGAAGCCCCGGCAGATGTCGCGGGTCACCGCTTCGTCGAGGCTCGCGGCGTGGAAGCTGTAGGCACCGGGCAGGTCGAGCAGGGTCAGGCGACGGCCGGCGGGTGTCTGCAGGCGGCCTTCCTTGCGCTCGACGGTCACGCCGGCATAGTTCGCCACCTTCTGCCGGCTGCCGGTCAAGAGGTTGAACAGCGCGGTCTTGCCGCAGTTCGGGTTGCCGACCAGCGCAAGGCGCAGCGGTTTCGCGGACGCTGCGCTCACGGCCGGACCTCGGCGCGCAGGCGCACGCGGTCGGCTTCGGCGCGGCGCAGGGCGAAACGGGTGAAGCCGACCTGCACCAGCAGGGGCTCGGCGCCGAAGGGACCCGCCGCGACGATTTCCACGCGTTCACCGGCGATGAACCCCAGTTCGCGCAGGCGGCGGGCGATGGCGTCGTTCGCCGAGTGGTCCTGCACGTCCTCGACGAAGGCGGCAGTGCGATGCGGCAGTTCGGTCAACTTCACGCCCGGGTCCAGTGCGCTTGCCAAATGGGAATTGTTCTCAATTGTATACCAGCTCCACGGGCGTCGGACCGATCCGGGTCAATTTCCACTGCAACAGTCTGGTTCGCTCTGGCGTCGTACCGAATCGAATGGTGGGGGCGAGCGGATATCATTCACGCCAGTCGATTGAATCAGGGACCCGGGCATGACCGATTCGCTGCAGCACCATCGCAATGGACCCGTGGTCCATCTCCGCTTGCACCGCCCCGATCTGCACAACGCGTTCGACGCCGACCTGATCGATACCCTGACCTCCGCCCTGTCCGCGATCGGCGAAGACACGTCGGTCCGGGTCGTGGTGCTGGAGGGCGCAGGTCCCAGCTTCTCCGCCGGCGCCGACCTCAACTGGATGCGCGGCATGGCCGGCGCCTCCGAAGCCGAGAACCGCACGGACGCCCTCGCCCTCGCGCGGCTGATGCGCACGCTCGACGAGCTGCCGCGACCGACCATCGCCCGCGTCCACGGCGCGGCCTTCGGCGGTGGCGTCGGTCTCGTGGCCTGCTGCGACATCGCCATCGGCGCGCCGGAAGCGAAATTCGGCCTGACCGAAAGCA
Source organism: Lysobacteraceae bacterium (assembly GCA_016789405.1). Taxonomy (GTDB): domain Bacteria; phylum Pseudomonadota; class Gammaproteobacteria; order Xanthomonadales; family Xanthomonadaceae; genus Lysobacter_I. The sequence goes on along the minus strand of JAEUPQ010000026.1, from coordinate 323,391 downwards.
AGCTCGGACTGCTGCCTGCCGTGATCTCGCCCTATGTGATCGAGGCGATCGGCGCCCGCCAGGCACGTCGCTGGTTCGCCACCGCCGAGATCTTCGACGCCACCGAGGCGCTGCGCATCGGCCTGCTGCATGCCGTGGTGCCGACCGAAGACCTCGACAACGCCGTGAAGCGCCAGGTCGACCTGCTGCTCAAAGCCGGGCCCGTGGCGTCCAACGAGGCCAAGGCACTGGTACGCCGGGTCGTCGCCGAACACGACCGCAACCAGCTGGACCACGACAACGCCGATCTGATCGCACGCCTGCGCGTCTCACCCGAGGGTCAGGAAGGCCTGGGCGCCTTCCTCGACAAGCGCAAGCCCGGCTGGATCGGCTGATCCCGAACCCGTACGGAGACGACAGCATGCTCGACCATCTCGGATTCACTGTCGCCGACTATCCGCGCAGCCGCGCCTTCTACGAGCGCGCGCTCGCCCCGCTGGGCTATGGCGTGGTGATGGACGTGACGCGCGAGATGAGCGACGGCTACGAAGGCTGCGGTTTCGGCCCTCCCGGAAAGCCGGCCTTCTGGGTCGGCACGGGAACCGGCAACCCGGGACAGGGCCTGCACATCGCCTTCGTCGCGAAGTCGCGCGCCGAGGTCGATGCGTTCCACGCCGCCGCGCTGGACGCGGGCGCCATCGACAACGGCGCCCCGGGCCTGCGTCCGCACTACCACACGAATTACTACGGCGCGTTCGTGATTGACCCCGATGGTCACAACATCGAAGCCGTGTGCCACGCACCGGAATGACGCCATGACGACAGCGGTCACGCCCACACCCATCCTCAACCTCGACGAGGTCGAACTGATCGATCTCGCCGAGCGCGCGCGCCAGCGCGGCACCACCATGCCCGAGGGCCGCTTCGGCGGCCGCATCGGCGCGATCTCGCCGCGCATCGGCGCGCGCAAGCTCGGCTACAACCTCACGGTCATCGATCCGGGCAAGGCTGCGTTCCCGAAGCACAGCCACCGCGCCAACGAAGAAATGTTCTTCATCGTCGAAGGCAGCGGCGAACTGCGCCTCGGCGACGCGGTCCATCGGGTGCGCGCCGGCGACGTGATCGCCTGCCCGCCCGGCGGCCCGGAAACCGCGCACCAACTCGCCAACACCGGCGAACACCCGCTGAAGGTCCTCGCGGTCAGCACCATGGAATATCCGGAAATCTGCGAGTACCCCGATTCGGGGAAATTCCTCGCCAGCACCGGTTTTCAACCCGGCGATTTCCGCCACATCGGCCGCCCCAGCGGCAACCTCGACTATTGGGACGGCGAAGCGTGATGCAATCGAATTCCAGCCTGGACACCACACGGATGTTCACCAAGATCCTCATCGCCAATCGCGGCGAAATCGCCTGCCGGGTGATCCGCACCTGCCGCAAGCTCGGCATCCGCACGGTCGCGGTGTATTCCGATGCGGACGCCGACGCACAGCACGTTCGCCTCGCGGACGAAGCGCACCACATCGGCGGCGCGCGTCCGCAGGAAAGCTACCTGCTGGGCGATGTCATCCTCGAGGTCGCGAAGAAGAGCGGCGCGCAGGCCATCCATCCGGGCTATGGCTTCCTCAGCGAGAACGCGGATTTCGCCGACGCCGTGGAAGCCGCAGGCATCGTGTTCATCGGCCCCAAGGCCGCCTCGATGCGCAAGATGGGCAGCAAGGCCGGCGCCAAGCAGCTGATGCAGGCCGCAGGCGTGCCGGTGGTGCCGGGCTACACCGGCGAAGACCAGTCGCCCGACCTGCTGCAGCGCGAGGCCGACGCCATCGGCTATCCGCTGATGATCAAGGCCGCGCACGGCGGCGGCGGCAAGGGCATGCGCATCGTGCGCAGTTCGGCGGAATTCCTGCCCAACCTCGAAAGCTGCCAGCGCGAGGCGCGCAACGCCTTCGGCCGCGACCGCGTGCTGCTGGAACGTTACGTCGAGAAGCCGCGCCACATCGAGATCCAGATCTTCGGCGACGGCTTCGGCGACGTGATCCACCTCAACGAACGCGAATGCTCGGCGCAGCGCCGCTATCAGAAGGTGCTGGAGGAATCGCCGTCGGCTTTCCTGACGCAGGAGCTGCGCGAGGCGATGGGTGCGGCGGCGGTGCAGGCCGGCTACGCGATCGACTACCAGAACGCGGGCACCGTGGAGTTCATCGTCGGCCAGGACGGCGGTTTCTACTTCATGGAGATCAACACCCGCCTGCAGGTGGAACATCCGGTCACCGAGTACGTGACCGGCCTCGACCTGGTCGAGTGGCAGCTGCGTATCGCCGCAGGCGAACGCCTGCCGAAGGCGCAGCACGAGATCGTCCAGCGCGGCCATGCCATCGAAGTGCGCCTGTACGCGGAAGATCCCGAAGCCGGCTTCCTGCCCGGTTCGGGCAAGCTCGTCCGCCTGCGCCTGCCCGCCCCCGATGCGCACACGCGCATCGACGGCGGCGTCATCGAAGGCGACACCGTCACGATCTTCTACGACCCGATGATCGCCAAGCTGATCGTCTGGGATGAAGACCGTCCGCGCGCCCTCGCCCGCCTGCGCGACGCGCTGGCGCAGTGCACGATCGACGGCCCCAAGTCGAACGTGGCCTTCCTCGAACGCCTCTGCCGTCATGCCACCGTCGTCGATGCGACCATCGACACCGGCACGCTCGATCGCGACCTCGAGGATTTCATGCCGAAGGATGCGGATCCGGCGCAGGTGCGCCTAGTCCGCGCAGCAGCAGCGACGGTCGCGCTGCTGCAGGAAGAAGCGCGGACCCGCGCACGCGCCGCGACGAGCAGCGATCCCACCTCGCCCTGGGCCAGCGCCGACGGCTGGCGCCTGGGCCACGCCGGCCAGCGTCGCCTCGTGCTGGACGACGGCCAGCAGCGCCATACCGTCGTTGCCCACGGCAGCGCCGGCGACTATCGACTGGCAGACGCCGATGGCAGCTGCGACGTTCGCGGCGCGCGCCTGACCGACACCACGCTGGATGCGCGCATCGACGGCGTCAGCCGCCGATTCCGCGTCGACGCCCACGCCGATGCCGTGCAGCGATCCGCGTCCGGCACCCTGCAGCCGGTCGATGTGCACGACGGCGAGCGTCGCTGGCGCTTCGTCCGCGTACCGGCCTACCAGCCCGCCAGCGAACAGGGCGGCACCGCGAGCGATCGCGCGCTGGCGCCGATGCCCGGTCGCATCGTGCTGATCAAGGCACAGGTCGGAGACACCGTCGAGCAGGGCCAGGAATTGCTGGTGATGGAAGCGATGAAGATGGAGCTGTCGCTGAAGGCGCCGTGTGCCGGCACGGTGAAGGAAGTCCGCGTCGCCGCCGGCGATTTCGTCGAAGCGGATACCGCCCTGGTACTGCTGGGGAGCGAATCATGAATGCACGACTGCGTTCGGGCATGGCGACGCTTGCACTGTGCGCAGCCGGACTGATCGGCGGCTGCGTGACGTTCGAACAGTCGCCCGTGTCGCGATACCACTGCGATGCCGCGCTCATCGGCGACTGGCAGCCCGCCAAGACCGAAGCGTTGAAGCGTCCGATCCAGGTCGCGGCCGACTGCCGCGTGCGCTGGCCCGAAGACGACGGCGGCACCTTCGAAACCACGCTGCGCAGCTTCGAACTGGACGATGCCCGCTACCTGGCGTTCACGCCCGGGGAAGCGGATCGACTGATGGACATGGACGGCGACCTCGTGAAGAGTGCGCCGGCCGGCAGCCTCTTGCTGGCGCGCTATCGCATCGACGGCACCGAGATGAAGGTCTGGCTTGCCGACCCCGAGGCCGCGCTTGAACCCGATGCGAACGGCAAGGCCGCCGCACGCAAGCTGGAGGACCGCTTCGCCCACGTCGAAGGCAACCGTCGCGCCACTGCGAAACTGCTGCGCGAACGCGGCGAGGCGCTGTTCCGCACCAGCCAGACGGAAGGCATGACCCGCTTCACGCGCATCACGACGGACACCACGCCATGACCGACACCGTCCGCATCGTCGAAGTCGGGCCGCGCGACGGCCTGATTGACGCCTCCCTGACGCGTCGACATCGAGCGAATGCGTCGAGATTCCCCCTGCGGCTTCGTCATGCAGCGGGTACGACATGCCGCAGCGTCGTGTTCTTGCTTGCCGCGAGCTTGCTCGGTGGATGCGTTTGGTTCGAGGTTGCCCCGGTTGAACAGATGGGATGCGACACGAGACTCGCAGGACGCTGGCAACGCGTAGCCAAGAGTGGATCCGCACCGGTCATTTCGGTGAATACGGATTGCGAGGCCATCTCAAGGCATGCGGACGGTACTGAAGAAAAAGAACGCTTCCATACCTTCGAGTTCGAAGGTCATGCTTACATGGCCATCGAAGCCGGTGAGACCAAGGACGTGCGTGACGAGGAGGATCGCGTGTTGCAGACATGGCCCGCGAACCGAATCATCCTGCATCGATACAGGCTCAGGGGCGATCGCCTGTACGTGTGGGTCCCGGACCCCGAGGCAGCCCGCGCACTCGGTGAACCGGAAGACGCCGCGCCTCCCAGCGCACAGGCCGATGCAAAAGCAGGCAAGCCATTGCACGAAATGATCGAAAACCAAAGCTACTTCCGCGGCGATCATGCCCGTATCGCACGTTTGCTGCGCGAGCACGGTGACGCACTCTACGGCAGCATGGATAACGCCAACGCGATCGAGCACAGGCGCCCTGCAGGGCAAGCGGAGGCCAAACCATGACCGACACCGTCCGCATCGTCGAAGTCGGGCCGCGCGATGGCCTGCAGAACGAAAAGACGCTCGTTCCGGCAGCCGACAAGATCGAACTGATCGATCGGCTGTCGGCCACCGGCCTGCGCAGCATCGAAGCCACCAGCTTCGTCAGCCCGAAGTGGGTACCGCAACTGGCCGACGCCGCCGAGGTCTACACCGGGATCACGAAGCGCCCGGGCGTTCGCTATCCGGTACTGGTGCCGAACGAAACCGGCTACGAGCGCGCGCGTGCGGTCGGCGTGGACGAGATCGCGGTGTTCACCGCAGCGTCCGAAGCCTTCAACCAGAAGAACATCAACGCCTCGATCGAGGAGTCCCTGGCGCGATTCGCGCCGGTGCTCGAACGCGCGAAGGCCGACGGCGTGGCGGTACGCGGCTACGTTTCGACCGTGCTGGGCTGCCCTTACCAGGGCGATGTCCCGGTGGCCGAGGTCGTGCGCGTGGCGAAGGCCCTGCATGCGATGGGCTGCTACGAGGTCTCGCTGGGCGACACGATAGGAACAGGCACCCCGGCGAAGGCCGCGGCCATGCTGCGCGCGGTCGCGAGCGAGGTGCCGATGGCGGCGCTGGCCATCCATTTCCACGACACCTACGGCCAGGCCCTGGCGAACATCCACGCCTGCCTCGAAGCAGGCGTGCGGGTGGTCGATGCCGCGGTCTCCGGCACCGGCGGCTGCCCGTACGCGAAAGGCGCCAGCGGGAATGTCGCAAGCGAGGATGTCGTGTATATGCTGCATGGCATGGGCATCCACACAGGCATCGACATCGACGCGCTCAGCGCCACCGGGCGCTGGCTCGCCGAGCGCCTGGGCCGGCCCAGCGGAAGCAAATTCACCCTGGCAAGGACCGCCGCCCCATGACCGAACGCTGGCCCGAACCCGCGCAATCCCCCGCCGCCGACCTGCTGCGGACGCTGGACGCGCTGGAACGGGCCAGGGACGATGCCTCGGTGCCCGAGGCAACGCGCGCCCTGCTGTCCGAGGCCCGAGATGCCCTGCTCGCGGCGCTGGAGGAGACGGAGTCCGAGCGGCAGCGCTATCGCGCACTGCTCGATGCCGTACCGGATCCGGTGAGCATCATCGCGTGGAACGGCACGGTGCTGGATCTCAACACCGCCGGCATGGCGGCCTACCGTCGGCCGCGCGAGGAAATCGTCGGCAAGCCGATCGAAGTGCTGAACCCGGACCTGCCCAAGGACCACATGGGGCCGGTCTGGTCGGCGCTGAACCGCGGCGAGACCTATGTCGTCGAAGTCACCAACATGCGCGCCGACGGCAGCCGCTTTCCCGTCGAAGTGCACACGGCCGGCTTCGAGTACAAGGGCGAGAAACGCATGGTCGCGGTCGCACGCGACCTCAGCCAGCGCTGGGAGGCCGAATCCCGCTATCGCCTGTTGCTGGAGTCGATCGACGTCGGCGTGATCCTGTTCGATCGCCAGATGCACGTGATCTCGGCCAATCCCGCGGCTTATCGCGCCATCGGCGCCGAGCCCGGCCAGAGCGTGCAGACCCTGCTGCGCCCCGGCGACTGGAAGGTGGTCGACGCGCGCGGTCGCCCACTGTCCTTCCACGACTGGCCGACCACGCAGGCGCTGGACCATGGCCAGGTGATCAGCAACACGGTCATCGGCCTGTACTACATCCCCGACCAGCGCATGTCGTGGATTTCGGTCACCAACGTGCCGGTGTTCGAGGCCGACGGCGTCACGCCGGAATACGTGTTCGCGATGTTCAGCGACGTCACCACGCTCAAGCGCGACAACGTGCTGTTCGATCGAGCCCAGGGCCTGGCGCACATCGGCGGCTGGGAATGGGATCGCGGCCGGCAGCGGCTCTACCTCACCCACGAGGCCCAGCGCATCCTGGGCCGCGAACCATCTCCGCAGGCCGTGGACGCGCTCATCGCTGGCGCGTCCCCCGCCGATCGCGCGCGCCTGCGCACCGCGATCGACCGCCTGATCGAATCCGGCGGCAGCTTCGACCTCGAACTGCAGTACCAGCGCGACGACCAGCAGCCCTGCTGGGTGCGCATGATCGGCGAAGCCGACACCGCGGACCCCGGCGTCTCGCGCATCGTCGGCACCCTGCAGGACATCACCGAGCGCAAGCACGCCGAGGAATCGCTGCGCGAGCAGGCGCGCACCGACCCGCTCACAGGCCTGCTCAATCGCGACGCGATCCTGGTCGAACTCGACAAGCGCATGCAGGATCCGGCGAGCGCCGAGGTCGCGGTGCTGTACATCGACCTCGACCGTTTCAAGGTCATCAACGACGTGCTCGGCCATGCGGCAGGCGACGAACTGCTCGCGTCCGCAGCGCAGCGCATTTCGAGCGCCGTCGACGGCGAAGGCCTGATCGCACGCTTCGGCGGCGACGAATTCCTGGTCGCTTGCCACTACGCAGACGATGCCGAACGCCCGGAGCGCATCGCGGCCGCGATCCTGCACGCGCTGTCCGAGAGTTTCCGCTTCGACAACGAGGAATTCACCATTACCGCGAGCATCGGCATCGCGCGCGCACCGGCCGACGGCGAGCGCCCGCAATCGCTGATCCAGAACGCCGATGCCGCGATGTACGACAGCAAGCGCCGCTCGCGCAACGCGTGGCAGGCTTTCACGCCCGCGCTCGCGCAGACGCAGGCGGACCGCCTGTGGATGGAAACCCACCTGCGTCGCGCGGCCGACAACGGCGAATTCCACCTGGTCTACCAGCCGCAGGTCGACCTGCAGAGCGGGCGCATCGTCTCCGCCGAGGCGCTGATCCGCTGGCAGAACCACCTGCTCGGCGAACTGCGGCCCGACCGCTTCATCAGCCACGCCGAAACCACCGGCGACATCGTGCGCATCGGCGGCTGGGTGCTGCGCGAAGCCTGTCGCCAGGCGGCCGACTGGCGCGATGCCGGCTTGGGTATCGTGCGAGTCGCGGTCAACGTGTCCTACCGCCAGTTCGTCGGCGAAGACCTCGCCGACACCGTGCGCCGCCTGCTCGACGAATTCCGTCTTCCCGGCGACGCACTGGAACTTGAGTTCACCGAACGCGTGCTGATCGAGGACGCGCCCGACACGCTGCGCAACTTCGCCGAACTGCGCGAGATGGGCGTGATGCTGACGATCGACGATTTCGGCGAAGGCTACAGCGCGCTGAACTACCTGCGCCGGTTGCCGATCCATGGCCTCAAGCTGAGCCAGCTGTTCGTGGAAGGCGTGCCTTCGAACCACTCCGACGTGGCCGTGTGCCAGGCCGTGAGCGGCATCGCGCGCAGCCTCGGGCTTGGGCTGGTCGCCGAAGGCGTGGAATCCGAAGCGCAGCGCCAGTTCCTGCTCAAACTGGGCGTGCCGATCGGCCAGGGCTTCCTGTTCGCCCCTGGCTTGAAGCCCGATGAATTCGCGCGTCGCCTGCTCCGCGAAGGCCATAGGCCAGCGGCGGCGCACTGACCCCATCCACCGTATCCGCCTCCGCGATGTCCATGTCCTCCACGACCCCGCCCGCCTCGCTCCGCATCCGCCCCATCGAAGCCCGCGACGACGCGGCGATCGCCGCGATCATCCGCACCGTCATGCCCGAATTCGGCGCCACCGGCTGCGGCTTCGCGATCAGCGATCCGGAGGTCGACTGGATGCACCGTGCGTACGCCGAACCACGCTCGGCCTACTTCGTCGTCGAACGCGATCATGGCGATGGCCGTTGGGTGGTCGAAGGCGGCGGCGGCGTCGCGCCACTGGTCGGTGGCGACGAAGGCACCTGCGAATTGCGCAAGATGTATTTCCTACCTTCCGTTCGCGGGCTTGGCGCGGGCGCCGCGATGATGGCGCACTGCCTCGACGCGGCGCGCAGCTTCGGCTTCACGCATTGCTACCTGGAAACGCTCACGGGCATGGACGCCGCCATGCGCCTGTACGAACGCAGCGGTTTCCGGCGCATCGACCATGCGATGGGCGCCACCGGCCACGGCGGCTGCAACACCTTCTACCTGCGCGAGCTTCACGACAGTTGAGCGCGCGTCGAGCCGGTCGCTGGCCGTCGCGCGCTGCACGCCCACCGCCCAAAGAAAAACCCCGCCGAAGCGGGGTTTTTCATGTGTTGCGGAGGCGTCGCGATCAGAAGCGGTACTGCGCGGACACACCGAACATGTTGACGTCGCTGCTGTAGCTGCCGTACAGCGCGTGGCGCTGGGTGTCGACCACGCCGATCTTCGGCTTGTCCGGCTGGATGCGGGTGTAGGCGGCGTCGACGGCCAGATGCTCGCTCACGTTCCAGGTCAGGCCCAGCGAGAACCAGCGACGATCTTCGTCAGGCAGGCGCGTGGTGCGGGTGTGGAAGGTGGTCGGGGTTTCGTCGTACGCATAGCCGCCGCGCAGCGTGAACTTGTCCGACAGCTCGTATTCGGCACCGATCGACCAGAACGCCGTGTCCGTCCAGCGGAATTCTTCCGAGGAAGCCGGCTGGAACGTGTTGTCGAAGTAGATGGTGACGGCCTGGACCGAATGCCAATCGGTCTGGGTGTAGTCGGCCATCAGCGCCAGCTTCTCGTTGAGCTGCCAGGCCATGCTGACCGTGGTCACGCTGGGCGTGGTCAGCGGTGCCGTGGCGCCGGTGTCGCGGAAGCCGTTGCCGAGCACCGCGAGCTGGGCGCGCTGGGCCGGGGTCAGCGGAGCGGCCGGGTTGGCGGCCAGCGCAGCGAAGCCCGGCTGTGCGCCGGCGAACGAGGCAGGCAGCGTGAAGTCGGCGCGGCCACGCAGTTCATGGTCGATTTCCGAACGATGCGTGAAACCGAAGGCCAGGTTGTCGGTCGGACGCCAGTTCAGGCCCAGGATCCAGCCGATGCCGTTGTCGTCGCCATGCACGCTGACCGAACCATCGGCAGCCTGCGGGCGTGCGCCCGGGACGCCGGCGCCGAGCATGACCGTGCCGAAGTCGATGTTGTTCTCGAGGGTGGCTTCAGCCTTTTCGTAGATCAGGCCCACGCCGACCGAGAAACGGTTCGGCACGATCTCGTAGGCGGCGGAGAGGGTCACGTCGACCGTCTTCACTTCCGACTTGGTGGACGAGTAGCGGCCCATCCAGTTCTTGTCGTACTCGGTCTTCAGGCCGAACGGCGCGCTGACCATGGCGCCGAAGGTCAGGCCGTTCTCGAACTTGTGGATGAAGGACATCGCCGGCACCGGGGTCGGTTCGCCGACGTCGCCGCCGCTGCCGCCGGTCAGCGGAGCCGCGGCCGGGCCGAGGCCCACGCCGGCGTAACCGCTGCCTTCGAATTCTGCGTTGAGATCGATCACCGTCAGGTCGACCTGCGCGGTGGTTTCGTCGAACTGGGTCATCGTCGCCGGGTTGTTGACGACGACCGAAGCATCGCCCTTGGCGACGCCGGAACCGGCGAAAGCGCGGCCCATGGCCTTGACGCTGTTTTCCTTCAGCTGGAAGCCCGAAGCATGGGCCTGGCCGAAGGTCAGCGCGCCGGCGATGCCGAGGGCCAGCGCGGTGAGCGGGATGAAGCGGTGGTGGGTTTGCATGGTGCTAGCGTCTCCGTGGACAGGTGGTAAGTCGCGCCGTGCGGACGGGGTGCGTTCCCTCCCCCGCTCCGCCCTGCCGGAAGCCCCCTCCCGACGTACGACGGCGTATGTACTATACATTTCATGTTAACCGAACGCTAACAAGCGTTATCCTGCCTGTGGTCTCACCTCGGACATCACGCTCCGTTCGTCGCATGTTCGTTCAGCTCCCATCCCGTTCGAAGTCGGGCCTGCGCTGGGCCACGCCGCTGGTCTTCGCCACGTTGTGGTGCGCCTTCCTGTGGGTCAGCACCCGCATGCCCACGACGCAGCGCATGCTGCTGGAGGATTGGGGTGCGCTGACCGGCGGTCCAGGACTTCCCGAGACCTGGCAGGCACTGTGGTCCAGCCTGCGCTGGAAGACCCTGTTCACCGCGATCTTCCTGCACGCCGACTGGGCGCATCTGCTGGGCAACCTGGTCTTCCTGCTGATCTTCGGGCTTCCTTCGGAGCGCGCGATGGGTCCCTGGCGCTTCCTCGCCCTGTTCCTGATCGGCGGTGCCGTGGCGAACCTCGCGACCGTGCTGATGATCGGTGCGCCGGAGCGCCTGGTCATCGGTGCCAGCGGCGCGGTCTCGGCAGTGATCGGTGCCTATCTGGCCCTGTTCCCGCGCGCGAAGCTCGGCGTGGTGGTTCCGCTTGGCCTGTTCCTGGAGTTCATCCGCGTTCCGGCGTCCCTGCTGATCGGCGCGTGGGCCGTCGTGCAGGTCGTCTTCGCCTACATCGGCCCCGCGTTCGGCGCGGTCGCCTGGAATGCGCACATCGCCGGCTTCCTGTTCGGCGTGCTGTTCGCGGTGCTGGCCCGGGCCGGCATCGAACGTCGCCTCCGGCATGCGAAGAACTGGTGATCCGGCACGCTGCCGATCCCTGCCGCTATCATTCGGCCATGAACAAGACGCTCTACAAAGTCACCTTCCTCAACCACGGCAAGATCTACGAGCTGTATGCCGGCCGCGTGGGCAGCGGCAGCCTCTGGGGCTTCACCGAAGTCGCGGACCTGCAGTTCGACGTGCATGAGGGCCTGGTCGTCGATCCCACCGAAGAGCGGCTGCGCGACGAATTCGGCAACACCAGGGTCCTGCACCTGCCGATGCAGAGCATCGTCCGCATCGAGGAAGTGGAGAAGAAAGGCCAGTCCGCCATTCGCGACGCCGCCAGCGGCGAGAAGGTCGTCACCCCGTTCCCGATGCCGGCAAAGCCGCGCTGAGCGGCTTGTCCGATGCGATGGCGACGCTGCGCGGTTCCCGCGCAACGCCGCCGTCGCCCCGAACCTGATCTGGCAGACGCCTACTGCAGCGTCACCCGCTTGCGGTTGTCCGACGACACCCTGTCGATCAATTTGTTGTACGGATCGAAACCGGCTTCGTAAGGTTCGGCATCGACCACCAGGGTGAGCTTCGGTGACTCGGCCGTGATCCGGTGGCGCTGGAGATACAGCGTCCTTTCGTCTTCCTCCTTGCCCGACGGACCGCGCGCGAACACACCGACTTCGATCCAGTCGTCGAGCTTGCCGGCGGTTTCCTTGCCCTTGCCATCCGCATAGCGCTTGGCCGCGTGCAAGTCGAGCACGACCTCGTACTTGCCATCCTTCCGCTTCTTCGCGGTCGCTTCTTCCACGCGGTTGTCGTAGAAGCTGATCTTCTCGAACAGATCGGCGATCAGCGACGCATGCTGCGGGCCGGCCTCGGCACGGATGTAGTCGAGCAGTTCCTTCGTATTGGTATACGGCGGTTGCTGGTAGCCCTTGTCCTGCAGGAACTTCTTCAGCGCGCGATTCAGCGCAGCCTCGCCCATTTCTTCGCGCAGGCGATAGAAGACGAGCGATCCCTTCCTGTAGTGGATGTACTGCTGGTTCTCGACGCGATAGAGCGGCAGTTCCTCGACAAGTTCGCCGCCTCGGCCGGACAGGTAGCCATCCAGCTCGTTCTTGAGGAAGCGACGCATGGTCTTCCGGCCGTACTCCTTTTCCATCACCATCAGCGCGGAATACTGCGACAGCGATTCCGACAGCACGGTGGCACCCTGCATGTTCGCGCCGATGACCTGGTGCGCCCACCACTGGTGCGCGATCTCGTGCGCGGTGACGTAGAACACGTAGTCGATCGCATCCTTGTCGCGCAGGTCGGTGATGAAGCCGATCGATTCCGAATACGGGATCGTGTTGGCGAAGGACTGCGCGAAGGACGCGTAGCGCGGGAACTCGATGATCCGGACCTGGCGATGCTGGTACGGCGTGAAGTTCGCCTCGAAATAGGCCAGCGACTTCTTCACGGAGTCGATCATCCGGTCGACGTTGTACGGATGCTTGACGTCGTAGTAGATCTCGATCGGAACATCCTTGTACATGCCCTTCTTCACCTGCCAGCGGGCCGACAGGTAGGAATAGAAGTTGAGCATCGGACGGTCCATGGCGTAGCTGAAGCACCGTCGGCCATCCCGGACGAACTCCTTCTGCAGGTAGCCTGGCGACAATGCGATCTGGTCGGGCGCGGTGCACACCGTCGTGCGGAAGTCGATCCAGTCCGCGTCGTCCGTGATATAGGTGCTCGCGCGGGCGGCTTCATCTTCAAGCTTCGGCATGCGCCTCGGTTCGCCGAGTCCGCGCTTGCGGCGTTCGTTGCGATCCTGGATCTCGGCATCCTGGTTGTAGCCGAACGAAGGGAAGACCTGGTTGTTGAAGAAGGATCCGTTCTCGACGATGCCCGTCTGCTCGATGTCGTTGGTGATGCCGTTCGGCTCGATCTTCACCTCGAACGAGATCGTACGCTCTGCGCCCGGTGCGATCGGCTGCTTCAGGCGGTAGATGCGATAACCCATGTCCTTGTCGTTCTTGACCAGTTCGGCGTCGCCGAGGTCGATCGCCTTCAGCGTGCGATCGTCGCTGATGCCGATGTGCACATCGGTGATTGGCGTGGCATGCGGATTGCGCACCCGGTACGTTCCCTTCGCCGTCATCGTCTGCGTTTCGGGGCGCAGGTCGACATCCACCTCGGTGGCGATGATCTTCGGCTGCGGCAAGTCCTGGTAGCGCTTGTACGCGCGCTCGTAGGTGGCGCGCAGGTCGAGCTGGTCGTCGGGCGACGTGAAATCGTTGCGGACGTTGGTGTTCCAGTACAGCCAGCCACCGGTCGCGGCGAAAGCCAGCGTGGCCGATACCGTTGCGGCGCCGAGCGGGCCACGCAGGCGTGCACGCGCCACGCGCAGGCGTTCGCCGAAGCCCCCGACCGAACCGCGCGCCCACATCGCCGCAGACAGCAGCAGCATGACCAGCAGGAAGAGTCCCCAATAGCCCTGGAACCAGAGCTTCGGCCCGAGGAAGTGGCCATAGCCGTTCATGTCCGAATACGGTGCGCCGGGTGAACCCGCATAGCTGTAGAGGTTGTGGGTGAAGTCCAGAGAGCCAAGCGTGATCTGGAACACCAGCACGAGCAGCAGCAATCCGTAGCCCAGGTATTTATTGTTGGTGAAAACCTGCAGAGACAATGAAAGACCAGCCATCAGCACGAAAAAGATGCTGTCGAGCATGATGCTCTTGGCATATAGATCAAGCTCCAAATGCGTGTAGCCCTTGCACAACTGGATCACGATTGCGACCAGCATGCCCAGCAACTGAAAACTGATGACCACTGCGATGAGCGCACCGAATTTCGCGGACAGTGGCACCCAGTTAGGCACCGGCATTGCGTCAGTGACCTCGTGGATCTTGGCCGCGCGCTCCTTGCCGGCCAACTCACCCGCGTAGAACAGCACGATGATGACCAGAACCCAGTTGTAAGCCCCCTGCAGTGCATCCAGCATCTGCGAAGTCACTGGATAGATCGAAGTCTCGTACATGGTCTCGGCGAGAAGCGCACTGGCAATGAAGTTCGCCAACGCAAACAGAACCATCACGATGAAGGGAATACCGCGAAACACGCCCTGCGTATCGAATCGCAGCTGGCGGAAGAACTGCGCCATCGACGTTTTAACCGAAAACGCCGACACGGCATGCGGCAGCACGAGAGCCCGGAGCACAGGAACCATCGTCGGCTCCATCGCCTGAAGGGCGCGCACTCGACGCAGGCCACGACCAGTTCCGGTGCGTTCCGTTCGAAAGAATGCGAAACAGGACGCAAGAAGCACCAGAGACAGGGAAAACCATAGCGCACGATTGGCAAGGAGGTAGCCGGCGAGCGCAGGAACGCCGGAGTTTCGCTCCTCTGCGGACCAATAACGAATGGTCCGCCCGAAAGCACGCACCCCCAGGGGCTCAGTGATCGTCGCGATCCAGATGTTGTCCAGATCCTGCAGCAGCGCCGCGCTCACTCCCATCAGCACCATGAAGCCAAGCACGCCGATGTAAACCGACAACACACTTCGGGTGAGTATCGCCAGCAGCGACAGCAACGCGGTGCTGAAGATCATGTTCGGCAGAACCACGACGCCATAAGTCCAAAGGTACGGCTGGAGCCTGATAGGGCCCAACTGTTCCGGCTGGATCCATGGCATGAACTGCGCGAGGAACACCGCCGCAAGGATGGCGAAGTAGATGCCTGCACAAGTGACCATCGCAGCTGCGATTCGTCCGAATACGTAATCGCGCCTGCGAATGGGACTGGCGAAGATGAGATCCGCCACTCCCTGTTCGTGATCGCGCAGCAGTGCGCTGTTGACCGCCATCGCAACGAAGAACATGCCCAGGATGGTCATGATCCCCATCCATTGCACTATCACTGCTGGCGCGTTGCGATGCACATTGCCGATGGCACCTCCGAGTTGGATCGAGTCCAGCGACGCGGCAGCGCCGGCAATGAAGGCGAACAGCCCGCCCATAAGCCACAGCAGCGGCGACCGGAGCTGCTGGCGCAGCTCGAACCGGAAGAATTCGAACATGGCGGACTCCTCAGGCGGCCTTGGCGTGCTGGCGCAGACGCTGGAAGTACACGTCTTCAAGATCCGGGGCCACGCGCTCGAAGCCGTCGCCCGGCGGGAAGTCGCTGTGGATGTGGATCACGGGCTGGCCACCGACGAGCCTCGTCGACAGCAGCGTGAATTTCTCTTCGTAGTGAGGGAGCGCATCCTTTGCGACCACCTTTCGCCAGACGCGTCCCTCGAGCGCGTCGATGGCGTCCGCGGGCTTGCCGGTCAGCAGCACCTTGCCCTTGTTCATGATCGCCATGTTCGGGCACAGGTCGGTCACGTCCTCCACGATGTGCGTGGACAGGATCACCGCAACGTTCTCTCCGATCTCGGCGAGCAGGTTGAGGAAGCGGTTGCGTTCTTCCGGATCCAGGCCGGCCGTGGGTTCGTCGACGATCACAAGGCGAGGATTGCCGAGCAATGCCTGCGCGATGCCGAAGCGCTGCCGCATGCCGCCGGAGAATCCACCGAGATGTCGCTTGCGCGCGTCCCACAGGTTCACCTGCTGCAGCAGGCCGTCGACGACTTCGCGCCGCTGCTTGCGATCCACGAGTCCCTTCAGCACGGCGAAGTGTTCGAGCAGGTCGAGCGCGCTGACCTTCGGATACACGCCGAAATCCTGCGGGAGGTAGCCGAGCTGGCGACGCACGGCGTCCTTGTCGCGCAGCACGTCGATGCTGCCGCCCTTGCCATCGTCGAACGTGACGCTGCCGCTGTCGGCTTCCTGCAAGGTCGCCAGCGTGCGCATCAGGGAAGACTTGCCGGCGCCATTCGGGCCGAGCAGGCCGAACATCCCGCGCGGAATATCCAGCGTGACGTTGTCGAGCGCACGCACGCCGTTGGCGTAGGTCTTGCTCAGTTCGCGAATGGACAGCATGTAACCCCCGATCCCTGGGCCCGCGACATGCAGGCCGACCGGCGGATGCTAGATGAACGCATCCTGTCGTCGCGCAGGCCGATGGTCATCGGGTCGAAAGTCACGCATGACTTGCGGCCCATGCGGCAACGACAGGGCACGCGTCGCGTGTCCGATGCGAAGCGGCGCACATCTCGAACCTCGCGATTCGATCAGGGTTTCGCGCTCGACGCGAGCGGCTTGTCGCCCACGGTCTTCAGCACTGCCAGTGCGGCGGTGATCGGTCCGTCGCCATCGAGGACGTCGCCCACGCCCTGCCCTGCGGTTTCCTGGTCGCCGCGCAGGTGACCCGGCAGCGCCGATTCCGAATAGTTGCCTGCACTGCGCGCGCCTTCGGGCTTGATCACCACGTCGGGCTCGATGCCGCGTGCCTGGATCGAGCGACCGCTGGGCGTGAAATACCGCGCGGTCGTGAGCTTGACGGCGTCGCCGTTGTCCAGCGGCAGCACGGTCTGCACCGATCCCTTGCCGAAGGTGCGACTGCCGACGACGCGGGCGCGGCCGTTGTCGCGAAGCGCGGCAGCCAGCACTTCGGAGGCGCTGGCGGATCCTGCGTCGACCAGCACGACCACCGGGGCGCCGCGCAGGCGATCGCCGGCGGTGGCATTGAACACCGTGTCGGCGACCGGGTTGCGGCCACGCGTGCTGACGATGCCGCCCTTGTCCAGCAGTTCGTCAGCGATCTGCACCGCCGCGGTGAGCAGGCCGCCGGGATTGCTGCGCAGGTCCAGCACAAGGCCTCGGAGTCGCTTGTCGGCACCGGCCTGCGCGGACAGCTCGTCGACCTGGCGGACGAAGTC
Organism: Lysobacteraceae bacterium; assembly: GCA_016789405.1. Lineage (GTDB taxonomy): Bacteria > Pseudomonadota > Gammaproteobacteria > Xanthomonadales > Xanthomonadaceae > Lysobacter_I. The sequence goes on along the minus strand of JAEUPQ010000026.1, from coordinate 306,468 downwards.
GTTGGCGGTATCGGCCTGGAATGCACTGATGCGGACGTAGCCGTAGCCCGGTTCGAGCATGCGACCGCGCACGCTGCTGATGCGGATGGTCTCGCGTTTGACGGTGATGTCGAGCGGCTTGGCCTGGCCTTCGCGCTGCACGGTCAGCACGGTGCTGCTGCCGGGCTCGCCGCGCAGCGGATTGTCACCGAGCGATTCCGGCGTGAGCGGCTTGCCGTCGACGGCGATGATCAGGTCTCCGGGCCTGACGCCTGCGCGCGCGGCCGGGGTGTCGTCGATCGGCGCGATCACCAGGATGGTGCCATCAGGCTGCACCTGCACATCGACGCCGATGCCGTCATAGGCGCCGCTGCTGTCCTCCTCGAGCGACTGTGCGTCGCTGCGGACGAGATACGCACTGTGCGGATCGAGGTCGAGCAGCAGGCCTCGGATCGCCGACTGCATCAGCTTGCGATCGTCCACCGGCTCGACGTACGCCTGCTTGACCGTGTTGTAGACCGTGACGTAGCGGCGGATCTCCTCGAGGGGCACCTGGCTCTCGGGCTTCGCGCCATCGGCCTTGCCGTCGGTCGCCTTCGAGCCGCCTGCAGGCGTCGGATCCTGCGCATGGACGCCCACGCTCGTCGCCAGCAATGCGGCCAGCCACAGGCATCGGGCGACGGCAGTGCGGTGGCGGGACAGGATCGCGGGGGGGGCTGATGACATGCGGGCTCCGGCTGGGTGAATCGATCTGGCGGGCCCGGCGACGCCGGACCCGCGCCGGGTCAGACCCGGATCGAAGGCCGCAAGTTCGGACAGCACGCTCGTACCGCGCGACGCCTCCTTCGACGGTTCAGATTACCAGACCGTTCTCGGCGTCGAGCACCTTGCGCCGGGCCATGGCGAGGTTGGCCTTGCTGCGGTCGAGCACCACGTAGAAGAACAGGCCTGGCTTGCTCGCGACCGGGCGGATGATGTGGTACTGGCGCCCCAGCGAAATGAGGATGTCCTCGATCTCGTCGTTCAGCTTCAGCGCCTTCATCGTCTTCATCTTGGCGCGGACCACCTCGGTGTTGCCCGCCGAGGCCACATCCAGATCCACGCCGGCGCCCGCCGAGCCCAGCATCATCCCGCTGTTGCTGTCGACGATCGCGACCGCTATCGCGCCGTCGACCGCCAGCACGTCCGCCATCGATTCTTTCAGGCCTGCCATGTCCCCTTCTCCTCGGTGATTGGATACCGCGCGCGACCGCCTTCCGCAGGCGATCGGTTTCAGAGCCGGTCGTCGAGACGTCGACCGATGTCCTGCGCGCAGGCACGCGCTGCCCACAGCACCGATCCCAGTACGCTGTTCTGCTCGCACAGCACGGTCAGCAACATGCGACGACGGCGGGCCGGCACGCTGAGCATGAGCAGTCGACCGGCTTCGGCCTCGATCACCACGTTCAGGCACGTGCCCGAACCGGTCTCGTTGCACAGGGCTTCGCCGAGCGCGAGCTGCGAGCTGGTCATCGCCGACATGCGTTCTGCCGTCAGCGGGGGACGCAGCCGCGACGCCACCTCGAATCCGTCCACGCTGCACACCAGCACCCCGACCACGCCGGGAACGGTGGACAGCAGTTGCTCGACATGCTTCTGGCACATCGCACGCTCGGTGCGTCCGAGCACGCTTATCGTCTCGCTCATGTCACTCCCCCTGGATGTCCTCGAACGCCGGCGCCTGGGCCTCGACCTGGTGGAAGAGGATGTCGAGCAGCAACAGCACGTCCTCGCGACGGCGCACGTCGACCGAAAGGATCGGCACCTGCAGTCCCAGCGATTCCGCCACGTCATGGAACTGCGCGATATCCGGGGAAGGATGCGTTTCAGCGCGTCCGATGCCGACCACCGCGCGCGCGCCGCGCGCCACTTCCGCGAACGCACCCAGGTAGGTGCGCAGGTCCTCCAGCGGGTCAGGCCGGCTGTTGTCCACCAGCACCACCACGCCCAGCGCGCCGCGCCCAAGGATCTTCCACATGAAGTCGAAGCGGGCCTGGCCCGGCGTGCCGTAGAGCCGGAGGCGATCGCCGCCCTCGAGGGTGAGTTCGCCGTAATCCAGCGCTGCGGTCGTGGTCGCCTTGTCGAAGGTATCGACATCGGTGTTGGCGACATCGGTGCGCACGGGCGTGATCTGGCTGATCGCGGCGATGGCGGTCGTCTTGCCCGCGCCCATGCTGCCGGTGAAGAGGAGCTTGTATTCGCGCGGTTGGCCCATCCGGTCTGTCTCCATGATCAGGCGCCGATGCCAAGCGCGTCGCGCAGGCGCTGGAACAGGCCCGACACCCGACGAGGAGGCTCCGGCGGTGGCGCGGGAGCCGCACCGGGTTGGATGTCGAGCAGACCGCACAGGCCGCAGGCGTTGAGGAAAGCGCGGACGTCGGCAGGATCCTGCCCACTGGCACGTGCGAGATCCTCCGCGGCCCACGCCGCACGCCCCATGTGCGCCGCGATCGCGAAATGCGGGCGATGCGCGCCGAGGTGACCGAAATCCGGCCAGCGCCGCAGCCTTACCCGCACATCGTCTCGCGCCCAGGGCAGCGTGCCGCGCGGCGGCATGTTCAAGCCGATGCGCCACAGCAAGGGATCCAGCGGCTTCTGGTGGCCCACATGACGAGCACTGACCGCTTCCGCCGGGCCCAGGTGTCGCGCCGGGCCCACCGGCTGGCTCAATCCCATCGCCATGAGCATCTCGGTACTGGCATCGCCGTCGTAGCGATACGCACGTTCGGGGAAGAACACGTCGAACGCACGACTCCCCCATTCGAAACGCCACACGCCACCGTCAGGCTCACCGTGCATCCGGACCTGCACGGCGCAGACCGCATCGAGGAAGTCGCGCCCGAAGTCGACCACTTCACCGCGGTCGATATCCATCGCCAATCTTTCGGGCGGGGCCGGATCGATCAGGAGCACGTCCGGCGCGCCTGATCCAGCCCCCCCTGGCGCCGACAGCACGCTGCCGGCAACCGGCGGTGGATCGAACGTCATGCCGTCGAGGATCTGCCCTGGCCCTGCGTGTCCCGTGCCTTCGGCATGGGAATTGACGGCAGCGATGGCCGCGATGGCATCGACCGGTTCGACCACACCGTCCGCATCGCGCCCCATGTCGTCGCGCGCCTCAGCCTCCCGGGCCTCGGCAAGGTTCGTCGCAGACGGCTGTTGCGCATCGGCGACCTCGATGAGGTCGAGCACGTCCTGGAGTCGCTGCGCATCCAGCGGCAGCGCGACGCGATACGGCCAGGGCAGGTCATCGCTGCCGCCGCCGAGCGCGATGCATACCGGAACACCCGGCGCGTTGCGATGGTGCAGGTAGACGCGTGCAAGGGCCGAGCGCGGCTCGCAGAAGGCGACATCGGCATCGATGGCCTCCAGGAAGCTCCAGTGCGCGAGGGTCTGATCGGTGACCACGTCCAGCAGGCGCCTGAGTTCGGCTTCCTCCCTTGCGGGCAAGCCCATCGCGGTGACCGTCCTTTCCCGACGTCCCATTCGAGCCTCCTGACCTCTGCCGGCCTTACCGGACGCAACGCAGCAGCGCGGCCATGAATGGACGCGAGACTGCGGTGTCGCATGCGCGACCGGTGCCTCGTCCGCGACTCGCCGCGCGAAGATTCGCCCGGGTGCCCCTGCCCATCGCGGACCGCGAAGGCCCGAACGGGCCAGCGCGAACGATGGCTGGGTTCTATCTAAGCGCGCGTCACGAATTCATCACAACATGTCAGTTCTGACAGTGATGCGTTGCACGAAGATAATGGATGCTGTGATCTTGCGCACGGCGAGCAATCATCGAAAATCGCTATTGCAATCAGGATTTTCAGCGAACCAGTCAATATCTGCTTGCGCTCGATATCCGCTTGCGCGGATGCTCGACACGCTCCCGGGCAGCTTCCCGGACCATGCGGCTGCCGCCCTCGGCGCCAATCACGGCCGCCAATGCCTGCGGCATGCTTCGTGGGAAACCCGGGGGCAGTTGCCCCCAGCCATCACCGGCGCCCGATCCACACCGCCGGATCCACCGGCTGGCCATTGCGACGCAGTTCGAAGTACAGGGCCGGCTGCGACAGCCCACCCGAATTGCCGACGCGTGCGACAGCATCACCGCGCTTCACCACCGCGCCCACGTCCTTGAGCAGGGATTCGTTGTGCGCGTACAGGCTGAGGTAGCCATTGCCGTGGTCGACGATCAGGATCAGTCCGTAGCCGGTCATCCATTCCGCGAAGACCACGCTGCCATCGGCGACCGCGCGCACGGGACTGCCGAGACCTGCAGAAATCAGCAGTCCATGGCTCGCGCGACCGTCGGGCATGCGTCCGCCATATCCCGCAAGCAGGCTTCCCGACAGTGGCCAACCCGCACCGCCGACACGCACCGGCGCCGCGCTGGCGATCTGGCGCGGCGGCTTGCGGTCGGCCGCGGTGCGCGTGCCCTGCTTCGCGCTTGCGGCCTCGCGCGCCTTCGCCGCGCGCTCCGCGGCCAAGCGCTCGGCCGCCGCCTTCGCGGCGGCGGCGCGCAAACGCGCAACCACCGACTGCAACGCCTTTGCATCGCTGCCCAGCGCCTGCTCGCGCACGCGGCGATCCTGGTAACGCTGTTCGAGCTCGGTGAGCGTGACCTCGCGCGCCTTGCGATCTCGACCGAGATTCGCCAGTTGCACCCGCTGCTGCGCACGCGCGGCATCCAGCGCGCTGCGCCGCTCGAGGATCTGCGCTTCGACGCGATCGAGCTCCTGCAATTCCGCGGTCAATGCCGCTGCACGCTGCACGCGCTGGCGCTGCAGGTAACCGTAATAGGCCAGCTGCCGCTGGCTGTCGGCGACGCGGTCCTGCGCCAACGCGAGTTTCAGCGGCGCATGCCCGCCCTGCGCATAGGCTGCGCGCAGCAGCGTGGCCAGTTCCCGGCGTTGCGCCGAATGCTGGCTGCGCAGGTCTTCGCGTCGCTTGAGCAGTTGCTCGTAAGCCGCCTGTTCACGCGCGAGCTGCGCTTCGGCATCGTGCAAGGCGCGGCTGGAGCTGGCGACGCGCTCGTCGACGGCTCGCAATTCCCTGCTCGCGGCGCCGCGCTGGCCTTCCAGGCGGCGACGCTCGGCGGCGACCTCCTGGAGCTCGCGCCGCACCTTGTCGAGCTGGCGCTGGGCCTCCGGCCCGGACTGCCGCGCAGCCAGGGGCGCAGCAAGCGCGAGCAGCAGCGCGGCGATGAAGCAACGGGATGCGAACGGCCTCATCCGGCGTCCGTCAGCCGGCGACCAGCAGCGAGCGGCCGGTCATGTCCGCCGGTGCGTCGATCCCGAGCAGGTCGAGGATCGTCGGCGCCACATCGCGCAAGGCACCGCCCGCGCGCAGGCCGGCTTCGCGCCCACCCACGTAGACGAAGGGCACCGGGCCGACGGTGTGCGCGGTATGCGGTTGCCCGGTGTCGGGGTCGCGCATCATTTCCAGGTTGCCGTGGTCCGCGGTGATCAGCAGCGCGCCGCCCACCGCACGCACCGCCGCCTCGACGGCGCCGATCGCCACGTCCACCGCTTCGGCCGCCTTGATCGCCGCCTGCAGGTCTCCGGTGTGTCCGACCATGTCGGGATTGGCGATGTTGCAGATCGCCACGTCGATGCGGCCCGAAGCGATGGCGTCGACGAGTTTCGCCGTCACTTCGGGGCAGCTCATTTCAGGCTGCAGGTCGTAGGTCGCGACTTTCGGGCTTGGCACCAGGGTGCGCTCTTCGCCCGGATACAGGTCTTCGCGACCGCCGCTGAAGAAGAAGGTGACGTGCGCGTACTTCTCGGTCTCGGCGATGCGCAGCTGGGTCAGGCCGCGCTCAGCCAGCACTTCACCCAGGGTGTTGCGCAGTTCGTCGGGCGGATAGGCGACGGACGCCTGCAGCTTCGCGTCGTACTCGCTCAGGCAGACGAATCGCGACAGCGCCGGACGCCGCGCTTCGAAACCGTCGAAACCCGGGTCGACGAAGGCGGCCGTCAGCTGTCGCGCGCGGTCGGCGCGGAAATTCATGAACACCACGGCATCGCCATCGGCCATCGGACGTGCGCCGTCGATCACGGTGGGTGCGACGAATTCGTCGTTCTCGCCGCGTGCATAGGCCTCGACGAGCGCGGTCAGCGCGTCGGCGGCACGATGCTCGGCGCGCGCGTCGACGATGGCGTCCCAGGCGCGCTGCATGCGGTCCCAGCGCTTGTCGCGGTCCATCGCGAAGTAACGGCCGCCGACGCTGGCGACATGGGCATTGCCCAGCGCATCGCACTTCGCCTGCAGCGCGCGCAGGCTCGGCTCGGCGGATTTCGGCGGCATGTCGCGGCCGTCGAGGAAGGCATGCACCGCGACGCGGGCCACGCCTTCGCGTGCGGCCAGGTCGAGCATCGCGAAGATGTGCTGTTCGTGGCTGTGCACGCCACCGGGCGACATCAGGCCCATCACGTGCAGCGTGCCGCCGGTGGCCTTCGCTGCGGTGCAGGCGGCACGGAGGGCCTCGTTGGCGAAGAAGCTGCCGTCCTCGATCGCGGCGTCGATCCGGGTCAGGTCCTGGTAGACGATCCGCCCGGCACCGAGATTCATGTGCCCGACCTCGGAATTGCCCATCTGCCCGTCCGGCAAGCCGACGTGGCGGCCCTCGGTGTGGATCAGGGTGCGCGGGGCACCGTCCCAGAGACGGCGCCAGTTGGGCAGATCGGCCAGGACCAGGGCATTGTCGGCCGGGTCCTCGCGGTACCCCCAGCCGTCCAGGATCATCAGGACGACCGGCTTCGGAGCCGCAGGCGTGGGACGGGCAACAGCGGGCATATGACCTTCGGGGCAGTGACTTCGGACAGATGCGATTGTAGCGAAGCCCCCGCATCCTAGGTCCCACGGGCACATCGCCCGATCACACCAGAGGCCCCCATGCTCAAGTTCCGTCCCTCGACCACGTCCGCCCGTGCCACCGTCCTCGCCGTCGCGCTCGCCGCGCTGCTCCCGGCCGTCGCGAGCGCCGGCAACAACGACGTCGACAAGGTCATGGGCAGCATCACCGCACACGCCGGCCAGACCTACGGCGACCTCACCACCGTGAACGGCAGCATCCGCGTCGAAGCCAACGCCAAGGCCAGCGACACGACCACCGTGAACGGCAGCATCCACCTCGAAGCCGGCGCCAGCATCGGCGACGCGGAAACCGTGAACGGCAGCATCCGCGGCGACGAGCGCGTCCGCGCCACCAGCGTGCAGACCGTCAACGGCAGCGTCCGCCTCGGCGGCGGCAGCCAGGTCGGCGACATCGAGACCGTCAACGGCAGCGTGTTCGTCGACCGCGGCAGCAGCATCGGCAAGGACGTGGAGACCGTGAACGGCGCGATCGGCCTGGTCGACACCGACGTCGCCGGCAGCATCAGCACCGTCAACGGCGACATCACCGTCGGCGTCGGCTCCCATGTGCGCGGCGGCATCACCGTCGAGAAGCCGACCAGCAACTGGATGCCGGTCAGTGCGAAGAAGCGCAAGCTGCGCATCATCGTCGGCCCCAACGCCATAGTCGAAGGCCCGCTGGTGTTCAAGCGCGAAGTGAACCTCTACGTGCACAGCACCGCGCGCATCGGCCAGGTCACCGGCGCCACCGCCGTCCGCTACGACGGCGCGACGGCACCGAAGGACTGATCGCGGCAGGACTGTCCCGGCCGCGGGTTTCGCTCCTCCCTCCCCGCCCCGGCATCCCCGGGGCTTTTTTTCGTGCTCGCCACGAACGGCACATCGCGTCTGGGCGGGATCACGCCCCGTCGTCGTACACTCCGGCTTCCGTTCGTCAGGAAATACCGAGACCGCACGATGAGCCGCTCATTGCCCAAGACCCTGCCCAAGGCCCTGTTGTTGTCCCTCGCTGCCGCCGCTGCGCTGAGCGCGTGCAAGGGCGAGGATGCGCCGGCCGCGAAGCCGGCCGCCGATGCCGCCAAGCCGGCTGCGTTCGCGTTCAAGGATGCGCTGGATCCCGCCGATTTCGCCGAGCACGTTCGCGTGCTGGCCTCAGATGAATTCGAGGGCCGCGCCCCGGGCACGCCGGGCGAGGAGAAGACCGTGCAGTACCTGAAGGCGCAGTTCGAGCGCATGGGCCTGAAGCCGGGCAATGGCGACAGCTATTTCCAGACGGTTCCGATGATGGAAACCACCGCCGACGAATCGACGGCGATGACGCTCGACGTGAAGGGCAAGCCGCGCACGCTGAAGTTCGGCACCGACATGGTGATCGGCACGCGCACCGGCCAGCCCGAAGTGAAGATCGACGGCAGCGACCTGGTGTTCGTCGGCTACGGCGTGGATGCGCCGGAGCAGAACTGGAACGATTACGCCGGCGTCGACGTGAAGGGCAAGACCGTGGTCATGTTCGTCAACGATCCGGGCTTCCACAGCAAGGACGCGACGCTGTTCGACGGCAACCGCATGACCTACTACGGCCGCTGGACCTACAAGTTCGAGGAAGCGGGCCGCAAGGGCGCCGCCGCCGCACTGATCATCCACGACACCGAAGGCGCGTCGTACGGTTGGGACGTGGTCAAGAATTCCTGGTCAGGCGCGCAATACGACCTGCGCGCGGCCGACGACCCGGCACCGCGCGTGCCGCTGCAGGGCTGGATCACGGGAGAGCAGGCCAAGTCGCTGTTCGCCGATGCCGGCCTCGATCTCGATGCCATGCGCGCTGCCGCCGGCAAGCGCGGCTTCAAGCCGGTGACCCTGCCGGCCAAGGCCAGCGTGACCCTGAAGAGCACCATCGCCGAGAAGGAATCGCGCAACGTGCTCGCCCTGCTGCCGGGCAGCGAACGGCCCGAGGAAGCCGTGGTCTACATGGCCCACTGGGACCATCTCGGCAAGCATGACGGCGAGGAAGGCGACAACATCTACAACGGCGCCGTCGACAACGCGACCGGCGTCGCGGGCATCCTGGAAATCGCCGAGGCGATGGCCAAGGGCGCGAAGCCGAAGCGCTCGGCGCTGTTCGTCGCGGTGACGCTGGAGGAATCCGGCCTGCTCGGTTCCAAGTACTACGTCGCGCATCCGAGCATTCCGCTGGATCGCACGGTCGGCGTGATCAACATCGATGCGATGAGCGTGTCCGGCCGTACGCGTGACCTGACCGTGGTCGGCAAGGGCAATTCGGAGATGGAGGACATCCTCAAGCCGATCGCCGAACGCCAGGGCCGCACGCTGGTCGAGGAATCGAATCCGGCCGGCGGTTACTACTTCCGCTCGGATCACTTCAACTTCGCGAAGGCCGGCGTGCCCGCGCTGTACGCCGACGGCGGCAACGACCTGCTGGAAGGCGGCACCGCCGCAGGCGAAGCGGCCGGCAAGGATTACAACGAACACCGCTACCACAAGCCGGACGACGAGTACGACCCGACGACGTGGAAGCTCGACGGCACGATGCAGGATCTCGCATCGCTGTTCGAAGTCGGCCTGGCGCTCACCCACGGCGACGCCTGGCCGAACTGGTACGAAGGCAATCCGTTCCGCGCCGCGCGCGACAGGATGATGGCGGCGAATCCGCCGGCATCGCTGAAGGCCACGCCGGCCACGCCGGCGGCGGATGCTGCGGCACAGGCAAAGCCCTGACCGATAGTCTGCATATCGCAGAGACGACAACGGCGCCCTCGGGCGCCGTTGTTGCATCCGGCCTGCTTCAGTGGCCGGTACGTCCGGCGATGTCGCGCAAACGCAGGATCAGATCGAACGCGAGAACGTGAAACTGTTGGTGACGCGATCTTCGACCGCCTGCGCCAGCGGTTTGGCCTCGCGCTCGGCATCGCGTGCCTGGCGCTCCTGCAGCACGCGGTCGTGCTGGTCGAACTTCGCGGCCACCTGCTGCTCGCTCTGCGCCTTCGACTGCTCGATGTTCACGTAGCCGCTGAAGATCGGCTCCTTGTCGATCTTCTGCGCGAGCATGACGTGGCCATTGCGCACGTCCATGTACTCGGGCTTTTCCGACAATCCCGGCGTGGTGCGCGCGGTCAGGACGACATCCGTGGCGACCTTGCGCGCGTCGTCTTCGCTCAGCCCCGCCTTGTTCTGCACGAGGCTGACCGCACGGACGTACAGTTCACGCTCGCTGGCGCTCATTTCGAGTTCGCGGGGTTTCTGCGGCGCCTGCAGCATGGGGCCCTGTCGTTCGGGCGCGGCCAGCGCGACGCCATGCGCCCCCCGGGTCTCCTGCGCGTTGTCCTGCGGCCCGGCTTCGTGTCCATCGAACGCTTGCGTCATGTCGCGGCCTCCTTCTCGTGTCCTTTCATCGTCGGGCCAGCTCGACGGACGAGCCAGCCACGCCGAGGGTATGCCCGGCCGGCGGCAACAGGCAACCCTCGCATCCCGTATGGGCGAACGGCAGGCGGGCCCGGTTCAGGACGCCGGGCCCCGCAAACAGAGGGGGATCAGGACGCGGCGCGCTCCGGCCAGACGGTCCTGGCCAGCAGTTCATCGTTCCAGTCGAATTGCAGCGCGCCCTGCTTGTCGAGCAGCAGCGACACGAAATTGAAGACGTTGCGGGCGAACATGTCGCTCGCGTGCATCGCGCCGCTGCTGGCGAGATTGAGCGGGCCCGCGATCGTGACGCCGCCCTGATCGATGGTCTCGCCCGGACGGGTCAGCTCGCAGTTGCCGCCGGTTTCGGCGGCGAGGTCCACGATCACGCTGCCCGGCTTCATCCCCGCGACCATCGCTGCGGTGATGATCTTCGGCGCGGGGCGCCCGGGCACGGCGGCGGTCGACACGATCACGTCGATGCCCTTGAGGTGGTCGGCGAGGCGCTGCTGCTGCAGTGCGCGTTCCTCGTCGGTGAGTTGGCGCGCGTAGCCGCCCTCGCCTGCAGCGCTGACCCCGAGGTCGAGGAACTTGCCGCCGAGCGATTCGATCTGCTCGCGGGTTTCCGGGCGGACATCGAAACCTTCGACCTGGGCGCCGAGGCGCTTGGCGGTCGCGACGGCCTGCAGGCCTGCGACACCGGCACCGACGATCAGCACCTTCGATGGCCGGATCGTGCCCGCCGCGGTGGTGAGCATCGGGAAGAACCTGGGCGCCAGCTGCGCCGAGATCAGCACCGCCTTGTAACCGGCCATGCCGGCCTGCGAGCTGAGGATGTCCATCGCCTGCGCGCGCGTGGTGCGAGGCAGGCGCTCCAGCGGAAACGCGACGAGGCCACGCGCCTGGATGGCATCACCGCGCGCGGCATCGGCCTGCGGCTGCAGCATGCCGACCAGCACCGCTCCGGACTTGATCGACGCAATGGCTGCGGGCGAAGGCGGCTGCACGCAAACCACGATGTCGGCATTGGCGAGCACGGCATCGGCGGTGTCGACCACATCGGCGCCGGCGTCGGCATACGCGCTGTCGGGCTGGTGGGCTGCCTGGCCAAGGCCGCGCTCGATGCGGACCGTTGCGCCCGCGGCGACCAGCTTCTTGCAGGTCTCCGGCGTCAGCGCGACGCGCCGCTCGCCCGGTGCGGTTTCGCGCACCGAACCGATCACCACCTTCGCCGCCGCTCCTGCACTCGCTTCCGCCATTGCCCGCTCTCCTCAGCGCATTCGTTGGGTGAACGGCATCCTAGCAGGTCGGCGTGACGGCTCTCCTGCAGCGGCGACATTGCGCCACAACGAAAACGCATAACCCACGGCGGTGCGCCGGGCGCCCGCCCCTTGAGATGCCTCGAGGCGAACATGGCCGGCCAGAAGCGAACAGGCCGCCGGCATTGCTGCCAGCGGCCCGGGTGTCTTCGATGGGATCTCGCTTCGGTGGCGCCTGCATCACCGGCCGGGGAGCCGGCAACGACGCTTGACCAGCCGATCAGGCGATGCCGCTGACCGCGCCGCGCGACGTGTTGAGGGTCTGCCACATCTGGCGCATCGCCTCGTCGAACGGTGCTTCCGACGAACGCAGGATCACGCGATTCTTGGCGACCAGCGCAGCCAGTTCTTCCGGCGTCACCACCAGCTTGCGCATGCCGCGGCGGTTGACGATGAGGAAGCGCGAGGTCAGCGGGCTGACCCATGCGATGCGGCCCGACGTTTCCTGTCCGTCTTCTTCGATCAGGCGCAGGTTCTGGCCCACGCGCAGACGGCGCAGGCGCGCAGCGAGCGCAGGGTCGAAGTCGAGGGAGTCGGTACCGCCGACCACACGCAGTCCGCCCCAGTTCGCGGCATCGTTCGGCTCGGCCGAAGCCGCAGCGTCGTCCTCGGTCGGAAGGGCATGCCGCATGCGCGCACGATCCGGGAAGGCCAGCGCAGACACGATCTTCGACAGCGAATCGCGTGCAGCGACGGCGTCCAGACCGCAGCTCGCGTAGCAACGGCCCAGCGGCCCCTGCAGTTCGAGGATCTTGTCGGCGACACGCCCGCCCTCGGCACGCATCGCATACGCATCGGCCTGCACCAGGCTTTCACCGATGGCGACGGCGGACAGGTACTGCGCGGAACTCGGACCTTCACGCAACCAGGTCTGGACCAGGTGATGGCGCCAGTGACCGGTCAGGAATTCGGCGATGCCGTCGGTGAGCTGGCGCTCGGCAAGACGCGAAGCCACGAGCTCGTCGACCGCACGACGGGCATGCTGCAGGCGTTCGCGGCCGCCCACGGCCTCCGCGGCACGCTGTTCGGCGACGTCGCGCATGCGCTTCTGGTTGTCCAGGTGATCGCGCAGTTCCGCAGCGGCCATGTCGAAGATGGCCTTGTCGTCGCGGTATTCCTCGACGACGCGATCCACCGCCAGTTCGGCGTGGGTCAGGGTCTGCTGGTCCTGCGGCGATTCGCCGGTGTTGCCGTCGCAGGCTTCGCTGAGCGCTTCGAGCAGCTTGCGACCCGGGTGGGCGCGCTGGTCGAACAGGCTGTCGTCGGCAAGGGCGAGCTTGAGGTAGGGACCCACGAGGCGGCCGTACAGCGCGCGCGAGCGGGTCAGCGCGGCATGGCTGCGGGCCAGGGTCTGCAGGAGGATGCCGACCAGATCGATCGCATCTTCGTCCAGCTCGCTGAAGCGGGTCTGGGTGGGGTCGTAGCCGAGCTGGCGCGAGCCGCTCACGATCTGGTCGCGGATCACGGCAGAAAGCGGACGGCGGTCATCGCCGGCGATGGCGCGCACGTACGGCGCCGGATCGTCTCCCTGCAGCATCGAAGCGATGCCGAGCAGTTCCTGCGGCCCCAGCACGCGCACGCCGACCATGGACGACGGGGACGGCGGCGCCGAACCCGGGCGCAGGACGGTCTGGCGCCAGGCGCGCAGTTGCTGGTGGACCGATTCGCGATAGCGCAGCGGGCGACCGCTGCCATCGCCGAGCATCCCGCCACCGGGCTGGGGAGCGCCGAACGGCTGCCCCGGCATCTGGCCGGGCATCGGTGCGCCCTGCATGGGCATGCCCTGCATGGGCATGCCCTGCATCGGCTGACCGGGCATGTTCGGCATCTGCTGGCCGTAGCCCCAGCCCTGGTTCGGGTTGGGCTGGCCATAACCGGCCGGCGCCTGGCCGTAACCGCCCTGCTGCGGATGACCATAGCCATTGGGCATCTGCCCCTGGCCGGGGTATTGCGGCTGCTGCGGGCGGGCCTCGACCAGACCGCCATCAGGCGTCCAGCCTGCCTGCGGCGACTGCGGCTGCGGCATTTCCTGCTGCGCCTGCTCGCGCGGCGCGAAGCCGGCGTCCAGCGAGTCGTTGACCTTGGTATACAGCTCGACCAGCGTCTTCGACAGGCGCTTCTCGAGCTGCAGGAAGATCAGTCGGCGCAACTCGGGCGTCAGGTCGTCTTCGGAAAAGAGTTTGACGAAGGCCGTGACCGGCACTTCGGGGCGCAGCGGATTGACCTCGGGCGACTGCCGCGGCAGGCCCAGCGCGGTGGCCAGCGCGTCGAGGCGCTCGTGCATCACCTGCAACGGATGCATCAGCTGGTGTTCCAGCAGCTCGATGATCTGCTGGCCGGAAAGATGGGATTCGAGCTGCGCCTCGGACATGAGGCTCATGCTCTTGTTCTCGACCGGGCGCGGGCGCGGATTGCGCCAGGCGTCGAACGCGGTCTCGAGCGATTCGCGGTAACGGTTGGCCAGTTCCAGCGCGCGCTGGTTGAGCAGGCGGATGGCGAGACGGTCGTCGTAGATCGCGCGGCTGTCATGGCTGGCGATCGCCGCCAGGCGTACCTGCTCCTCGATGTCTCCCCAGAAGCCTGCGAGCACGCCCGACAGCGCCGTCACCGTGTCGCGGCGCAACGATTCATAGACCTTGTCGGAACTCTGGCGCGGTGCTGCGGGCGATCGGCCAGGGTAGTACCGGCTGTTGTCGTCCATGGTGTCGTCTCGGGCAGTATTTCGGGGGAGAATGAGGCGTCTGGACACCCGGACGATACGATCCTTCAAACCGTACTGAGGCGTCTGTGACCCGACTCGCAAATCATCAGCAGCAAAGATTGCAAACACTCGACAGCCGACGGTCGGTACCCAGTCGGCAGCTGAGCGGTCCGGGCCCGAACCGTGACGAACTGCTCCGAATGCTGGCGTCCGCCGTGCGGGTGCCCGACCATGGGAAACGCGTTCCGTTCCGCTTCCTCCGCATCGAGGGCGACGCCCGTCACGCATTGGGAGGCATTCTCGCGCGTCGGAGCCGTGAACGCGACCGCTCGGCCTCCGACAGCGTCATCGAGAAGGACCGCCAGCGGTTCTCCTTCGCACCGGTCATCATCACGGTCATCGCGCAGCAGGGGCCGGACGAGAAGATTCCGGCCCAGGAACGCCTGCTCACGGCCGGCTGCGTCTGCTTCGCCCTCCTCCAGGCCGCGCAGGCCATGGACTTCGGCGCGCAGTGGCTGACCGGCTGGGCCGCCTACGATCCGGCGATCCGGGAGACGCTGGGGGTCGGCAGCGACGAAGTGGTCGCCGGCTTCATCCACATCGGTTCGGTGCAGATCGAAGCACCCGAGCGTGACCGACCCGATCCGGCCGCGCTGCTCGCCGACTGGACGCCGGCCGCATGACCGCGACCGACTCGCAGGTCGCGCCGCTCTATCTCATCGACGCCAGCATCTACGTCTTCCGCGCATGGCACACCATGCCGGACGAATTCCGCGACAGCGAGGGCTGGCCGACCAATGCCGTGCAGGGCTTCGCGCGTTTCCTGTTCGACGTGCTCGAACGCGAGCGGCCGCAGCACATCGCGGTGGCCTTCGACGAAGCCCTGGATTCGTGCTTCCGCAACCGGCTGTACCCGGCGTACAAGGCCAACCGCGACCCCGCGCCGGAGGAACTGAAGCGCCAATTCGCCCACTGCAAGGCGCTGTGCGCGGCGCTGGGCCTGACGGTGCTCGGCCACCACGACTACGAGGCCGACGACCTGATCGGCAGCGCGCTCACGCACGCACGCACGGAGGGGCATCGCGGCATCATCCTGTCCGCCGACAAGGATCTCTCGCAGTTGCTGCACGTCGGCGACGAGCAGTGGGATTACGCACGCAACCAGCGCTGGGGTGCGCACGGCGTGAAGGCGCGACATGGCGTGGAAGCGCACCAGATCGCCGATTACCTGGCGCTCTGCGGCGATGCCGTCGACAACATCCCTGGCGTGCCGGGCGTCGGCGCGAAGACCGCGGCCGTGCTGCTCGCGCATTTCGGCGACCTCGACAGCCTGCTGCGCCGCGTCGACGAAGTGCCGTTCCTGCGCTTCCGCGGCGCGGCCCAGGCCGCGACCAAGCTGCGCGAACACCGCGACAACGCCCTGCTCTTCCGCCAACTCACCACGATCGCTTGCGACGCGCCACTGGACGGCGCGCATCCCCGCTTCACGCGACGCACGGCCGAGCCGGACGCGCTCGGCACCCTGTGCGAGACGCTGCGCTTCGGACCGATGACCCGTCGTCGCGCGTACACGATCGGCGGGCTCGAATTCTCCACGCACGCCCCCTCCCTTCCCGACGACTTCTGAGGCCCGCATGACCGATCAAGACGAGACCCTGTACGAAGGCCGATGGCTGCGCATGAAGCGGCGCGGCACCTGGGAGTATTGCGAACGCAGCCATGGTGGCGACGGCATGGCGGTCATCATCGTCGCAGTGACACCCGCGGACGAAGTGCTGTTCGTCGAGCAATACCGGGTCCCGCTCGGCGCGCGCACCATCGAGATGCCCGCCGGACTGGTCGGCGATGACCACGCCCACGATTCGCTTGAGGAAGCCGCGCGCCGCGAGCTGATCGAGGAAACCGGCTGGCGCGCGGAAACCGTCGAGGTGCTGCTGGTCGGCCCGACCTCGGCCGGCATGAGCAACGAACGCATCGCCTTCGTCCGTGCGCGCAACCTGGTGAAGGTGGGCGACGGCGGCGGCGTCGACAACGAAGACATCGTGGTGCACACGATCCCGCGCGCGCAGGCGCCCGCCTGGCTGATGTCGAAGCAGCGCGACGGCTACGAACTCGACCTCAAGCTCTGGGGCGGACTGTGGATGATCGAACACGATCCGGACGGCACGCCGGTGGCGTGAACCCCGGATGTGATTCGACACGATGCGACTGGATGCACTCATGGCAACGCTGGATTGGTCGCCGATCGCGAATTGCCCCGGACGATTCGTGCTCGGTCCGCAGCACACAGGCGTAGCGCCGGGTCGCTTGGCAGAAGGCGCCACGGCATCGCGCAGACTGCGTTCCCCGCATGCTGCAGATCCCATCGAACTGGTGATGCTCGATGACGGGGCGATCCTGTCCTATCGCAAGTCGGACGGCCGCTACGTGCATACGCTGAACACGTTCGAGGGGTTGGCGAGAAAACTCGCGCAACTGGAAGCCGTGGACGACGTCGCATCGCCATGATCGTCGCCGTTGACGTCCACTACACCGAGCCCGGCGCCATCGCGGCCGGCGTGTGCTTCGAAGACTGGGCCGACGCATGCCCCGCGCACAGCGCCATCAGCCGCTTCGATGCGGTCAAACCGTACGAACCCGGGGCGTTCTATCGCCGGGAGCTACCCTGCATCCTCGGCCTGCTGCACGCGCATGCGCTCCGCCCCGACATCGTGATCGTCGACGGCCACGTGTTCCTGGACGGCAACGGCAGGCCCGGCCTGGGCAAGCACCTGTTCGACGCCCTCGAAGGCCGCGTCCCGGTGATCGGCGTCGCCAAGACCGCGTTCGTCGGCATCGGCGACGACCACGCCCTGCTTCGCGGCGACAGCGCGCGCCCGCTGTACGTCAGCGCCGCAGGGATGCCACTGCATCTCGCGAAATCGCACATCGAGACCATGCACGGCACGCACCGCCTGCCCACCCTGCTCAAGGCCGCCGACCGCGCCTGTCGCGACGCCGCGCGCTGAGTACCGGCAAGCCTCGAAACATCCCCCGACCACCGGGATCAGTTCCGGATCATTGACGCGGCGGATCGCGGCCATCGCGCGCGCGACGAGCGCACGGAAATCGCTGATTTCATGCGTGATCCGCGCGAATCCGGCCTTCGGCGACGACGCTGCAAGATCCGACAGGCCCGCTTGACTTCCTCGCCCGCCGGGTCGACCGTGGGGACGTGAACGCGCAGGGGATGCGCGCACGGCAGGAGAACGGACTCCCGCGATGAACGCACGGCACCACGCACACCTTCTGCACGACACCGGCCATGCGCACGCAGGTGCTCGACGCACGCCCGCGCCGCATGGACACGCCGCCACGCACGCCACCACGTACGCTTCATGGAGATCGACATGACCCGCAGCTCACGCAGCAGTACCCGCCGCGCAGCCGCGCCGCAGCCGTTCACCGTCGCCGACTACCTGCTCACCCGCCTGAAGCAGCTGGATGTCACGGATGTCTTCCAGATCCCGGGCGACTACGTGAAGCATTTCACCCAGGCGCTCGAGCACTTCGATGGCATCCGCACCATCGGCGCCATCAACGAACTGGACGCGGCCTATGCCGCGGATGCCTATGCGCGCACGCGCGGCCTCGCCGCGGTGTCCCTGCAGTTCGGCGTGAGCACCTTCAGCGCGCTGAACGCAGTCGCCGGGGCCTGGGTCGAACGCAGCCCGATCGTCGTGATCAGCGCGACGCCGGGCGCGGATGCGCGCGACATCACCGACATGTACGACGTGCTGTACCACCATTCCACCGGCGACCTCGACGCCGACCGCAAGGTCTACGAGAACGTCACGGTGAAGGCGATCACGCTGTCGACGAACGTCGGTGCGCCGGAGCAGATCGACGACCTGCTGGTCGCGGCCCTGACCCACAGCCGCCCGGTCTACATCGCCTGCTACAAGGAAGTCTGGGGCCAGCCCTGCCCGAAACCACCGAAGACGCCGCTGAAGCCACGCGTGACCCGCAGCCCCGAAGCGGCGCTGAGGAATGCCGTCGACCAGGCATGGACACAGATCTCCGCCGCGAAGACGCCCGTGATCCTCGCAGGCGTGGAAGTGCTGCGTTTCGGCCTGTCCGGACTGCTGCAGAAGATCATCGACGCCAGCGGCTTCCTCTACACCACGACCACGCTCGGCAAGACCGTGCTGGACGAGAAAGGTGACAAGTTCATCGGCACCTATTCCGACGCCGCATCGATCAAGAGTGTGCGCGAGGTGGTCGATGCCGCGGACTGCGTGCTGGCGCTGGGCACGATCATCACCGACGACTACCTCGCGCTGGTCGAAGGCAAGTACGCGCAGATGGTGCTGGCCGACACGGCGGGCGTGCGCGCGGGCTACTTCAAGTACGGCGACGTCACGATGCGGGACTTCATGGAAGCCCTGCTCGCCCGCTTCAAGGCCGCCAAAGGCTATCCGATCAAGGCCAAGGCGCCGCCGCAGCCGAAATACCCCGAGCCATGGAAGTCGAACTCGGACCCGGTCTACGACGACAGGCCGGACATCATCACCTACAACCGCTTCTTCCAGCACTCGATGAAGTTCCTGCATGACCAGGACATGCTGAAGGACATCGTGATGACCTACGGCGTCAGTTGTTCGATGTACGTCGCCACGAACGCCTACGGCCTCAAGCAGGGCAGCTACGTGTCGTCGGCGGCGTGGCAGTGCATCGGTTTCGAGACCGGCGCGGCATCCGGCGCGCAGCTCGGCAGCGGCAAGCGCGCCTGGACCGTGGCCGGCGACGGCGGCTTCATGATGGTCTGCCAGTCGCTGTCGACGCTGGCACGGAACAAGCTGAATGCCGTGGTCTTCGTGATGAGCAACCAGGTCTACGCGATCGAACAGGTCTACGTGGACCTGGATTCGTTCCTGCCCGGTCCGCAGCACACGTTCGATGCCTTCGACATCCTTCCGAAATGGGACTACCTCGCGCTGGCGAAGGCATTCGGCGCCGAAGGGATCCGCGTGGAGACGATCACCGAACTCAACGCCGCGCTCAAGCGCATCAAGGGCATCCGCGATCGCCCCGTCCTCGTCGAAGTCGTCATTCCGCAGAAAGACCTGCCGGGCCAGATGTACCGCCTCGGCAGCGAATGAGCGCGCCACGCCTCACGACACCAGGCCTCACGACGCCACCCCATCCACCGACACGAGTGACCAGACCATGACACGGAAGACCTACTCGATCTTCGGCGCCGGCGCTGCCGGGCTCTACACCGCCTGGCGCCTGCTCGACGGCAAGACCACCAAGGCCGGGCAATCGAAGCAGTTGCGCAAGGGCGACGTGCTCGAACTGTACGACTGGGGGCGCTACGACTTTTCCAAGCGGCATCGCGGCACGCGTGCCGCCGGTGCGCGCATCTGCACCTGGCATTACCGCAACGACCACAACCAGTCGTACGTCGAACTCGGCGGCATGCGCTACTCCTTCTGGGACCAGCATCCGGGCAACGGCGCGCCCGATCCGAACGGCGGACTCGCGCCGGGACATCGCGTGGTGACCAAGACCATCGAACTGCTGGGGCTGGACAAATACTCGGTGCCGTTCAACGTCACCGGCGACCAGTTGTTCTACCTGCGTTCGCGCAACTTCTATCTCAACGACATCACCTCGAACAACCCTGCGCCCTACGCCACGAACAACTTCCTGTCCTCGACCACGCCCGACCAGGGCTTCACGACGGTGCAGGACCTCGCGACGACCAAGCCCTGGGACCAGTTCACGCGCCGCGACTGGTGCAAGTTCTACCAGCACGGCGAAATCACCGCCGAACTGCCGTCATCGAGCGTGTACCAGAAGGGCGACCACCTCAAGGACATCGGCTACTGGAACCTGCTCTACGATCAGCTGGGCCAGGAAGGCTTCGAATACGCTGCCGACGGCAACGGCTACAGCTCGAACGTGATCAACACGCATGCTGGGGTTTCGTTCAACATCAACAACGAATTCACCCCGGGCAGCCAGTACCGCACGCTGTCGATCGGCTATTCGGGCATGTTCAATGCCCTGTTCGACGAGGTCGAACGGCTGGCGAAGGCCAAGGGCATCGAGTTCCGCTACCACCCGGACACACGACTGCACTCGATCCTGTGGAAGGACGGCAAGGCGGTCTTCACCTACGCCAATCGCAGCGACCCGAACATCGCCGCGGGTACCCGGGAGGCCGATGCGGCATGGCTCGCGATGCCGCGTGCGGCGATCGACCTCGTCGCCCAGGCGACACGCTTCCGCGAGCCGCCGAAGGGCGCCGTGGACGTCCTCAACCACGACAAGGTGCAACTGTATCTCGAGGCCACGATCATGCAGCCGTCGTACAAGGTCGGCATGTTCTTCGACTCGCCGTGGTGGGCGCCCGATGCAGCGAATCCCGCGCCCTATCCGGCACAGATCATCGGCTACACGATCACGCCCGAAGACATCGCCGCACTGAAGAAGCAGAAGTTCCCGGCCAACGTGCTGAAGGCGATGGCGACCCTGGTCGACGTGCCCTACACCTCGGTCGAGGACATGGTCGCGGCGATCGAGAACATCACCGAGCAGCCGCTGGGCATCGCGCGTACCAAGGCGCTCGCTGCAGCGACGCGCAACGACACCATCGGCCCCAGCGTCAGCAACTCGCCGATCCGCATGGTCGTCTACTTCGGAAACAATGCGCTGCAGCCCCAGAAGAAGCCGGTCTACGGCATCCTCGCCAGCTACGACGACGAGGACAACACGGCGTTCTGGCGCGAGCTGGAACTCGGTCCGAACCGCAATCGCACCATTCCGTGGTCGCAGGACACGCAGCCGCTGGACGGTCCGCGCACGGTGCCGCCACGCATGGTGAAGATGCTGCGCAAGATGCTCGCCGAACTGCATTTCGGCCCGAACTCGGACTACAGCGCCGTCCCCGAACCGCTGGAATCGGCCTACATGGACTGGTCGCTGCCGCCGTTCAACGCGGGCTACCACGAATGGGCGCCGCACTACGACATCGGCGACGTGCAGCGGAAGATCCGCAAGCCCTCCCTGCTCGTCGGCGGCGGCGTGGACGCCGACATCTTCATCGTCGGCGAAGCCTATTCGAACGATCAGGCCTGGGTGGAAGGCGCGTACTGCACGGCGGAATCGGTGCTCAACGACTTCTTCGGCATCACGCAGATCATCGACGATCGGCAATACCCGTTCATCTGCCCGGAGTCGAGCACCCTCTGATCGGACAGGGCTTCCTGTAGCGCGGAGCTTGCTCCGCTGCCTTTGCGAAAAAGGATGGAGCGGAGCAAGCTCCGCTCCGTGAAAGCGGTGGGGTTCGCCTCACCGCTCCGCCATCAAGGCCTCGATCTCGTCGGCGCTGCGCGCCAGCGCGTCGGTCAGCACCTGGTGGCCGTCCTTGGTGACGAGCACGTCATCCTCGGTGCGGATGCCGATGCCGCGCCACTTCTCATGCACCGAGGTGTCGTCGGCGCCGATGTACAGACCCGGCTCGATGGTGAACACCATGTCCGGTTCGAGCAGGCGGGATTCGCCCTCGATCCTGTATTCACCGACGTCGTGCACGTCGAGGCCCAGCCAGTGGCCGGTCTTGTGGCGATAGAAGCGCTTGTAGTCTCCGCTGGCGATGTTCTTCTCCAGCGTGCCCTTGAGCAGGCCCAGCTTCAGCAGCCCCTCGGTCAGCGTCTCGACCGCGGCATTGTGGCCAGCTTCGTAGGGCACGCCCGGGCGCGCCTGCGCCAGCGCGGCGCGCTGCGCGTCGCCGACGAGATCGTGCAGCGCCCGCTGCTCGGCCGTGAAACGACCGTTGACCGGGAACGTGCGGGTGATGTCCGCTGCGTAGCCGCGGAACTCGGCGCCCGCATCGATCAGGACCAGTTCCCCATCCTTCGCCTGTGCGCGGTTGTCGCGATAGTGGAGGACACAGGCGTTGTGGCCGGCACCGACGATGCTGCAATAGGCCGGCACGCCATCGTGGCGGCGGAACACGCGTTCCAGTTCGGCCTGCAGTTCGTATTCGTGGATTCCCGCTCGCGCGGCGCGCATCGCGGCGACATGCGCTTCGACGCTGATATCGGCCGCGCGCTGCATCAGCACCAGTTCCTCGCGATCCTTGAACAGGCGCATCTCGTCGAGGAGATGTCCCAGTTCGAGGAACTCGTGCGGCGGCTGCGCGCCGAGGCGGACCTGCGCACGCACGCGATTGAGCCAGCCGATCAGCTTCAGGTCGAACTCGGTGTCCCGGCCGAAGTGGTAGTAGACGCGGGTGCGGCCTTCGAGCAGGCCGGGCAGGATCTCGTCGAGGTCGTCGATCGGATACGCGTCGTCCATGCCCAGCACGTCGACCGCACCTTCCGGACCGACGCGCGGGCCGTCCCAACCCTCGCGCTCGGGATCGCGTTCGCGGCAGAACAGCAGGGTCTCGCCATGCTTGCGGCCGGGGATCAGCACCAGGACCGCGTCGGGCTCGGCGAAACCGGTGAGGTACCACAGGTCGGAATCCTGGCGGTACGGGAAATGGGTGTCGCGACTGCGGATGCGCTCGGGCGCGGACGGCACGATGACGATCGCGTCATCGCCTGCCATGCGCATCAGCTGTCGGCGGCGGCGGGTGTAGGTCCGGGCGGAAATGCCGGTGTGGGTGCTCATCGGCGAAATCGGGTTCGTGGCATCTGGAAGGCGGACGTCGGGCCGGGCAGGATCGAACTCAGTGCAACTTGCGACGCTGCTGCGCGGCCATCGCACAATCGCCGTGAAGCAGCAGGGCCGCGACGCGGACGAATTCCTCGATCTCGGCCAGTGCGGCCTCGTCGTCTTCGTCGCCCTCTTCCTGTGGTGCGGCAGCCGCCAGCCTGGCCAGGTCGCCCAGCGCTTCGCTGCTTTCCTCCGACAGCGGCGGCTGGGCACCGGCGGCCAGGCCGAAGCCCCCGAGGAAACCGCGGCACCAGTCGAACAGGGCGCTGCTGCGCTCGCCCAGCGGCGCATCGGGGTCCGGCACGAGCAGGTCGAAACCGAAATCCCGGTCGGACATCTGCGCCACGCTGGCCGTCCTGAGACGGTCCAGGGCGCTGTCCGCAACGGGCGCAGCCAGGGTGTCATCGGCCATGACCTGCGCGAGCCATCGCGGCGAATCGCTGCCGCCGCCGGCCAGCCAGCCACAGAGCGCGCCATGCAGTTCGGAGGCCCCCACCCCCAGGCCCATGGCCCGCGCCGCATCTTCGATTTCGTACAGGCCCGGCAGAGGGGAACTGGGCAGGGAAGCGGACATCGTGGGCTCGCGCATTGGGGACGCGGGCAGTCTATCAGGCGCTCGCGCCCGCATCGGCCCAAAGCGGGTCGGCATGCGCCGGCCGGGGCCCTGCTAGACTGAGGCCTTCGCCACCTCCCGAGGCCCGCGTGCTGCTTCCCGCGGAACTGCAAGTGATCGCCCCGCTCGCGCTGGCGGCCGTGCTCGGCCTGGTGCTGCTGATCGTCTGGAACCGGCGGGTGCGCGCCGAGAAGCACCACATCAACCAGATCCGCGAACGCGAAGAGCGCCTGAAGCTCGCGCTGTGGGCTTCCTCGGAACAGTACTGGGACTACGACCTGCGCACGGGCCACATGCACCGGATGTGGGTCGACACCCGCAGCGTCGCCCCTGAGCTGCGCGTGCTGACGATGACCGAGAGCGACCATCGCATCCATCCCGATGACCGGGCGCTGGTCGAAGACCGCATGCGCCGCCACCTGCGCGGCGAAAGCGAACTGTTCATGTCCGAGCACCGCGTGCTGGACACCCACGGCGAATGGCTCTGGGTGCGGGCCCGTGGCCGGGTCGTCGAAGTCGGTGCCGACGGCCGCGCACGCCGCATCGCCGGCACCGCGCGCGACGTCACCCGGATCCGCCAGGCGGAACGCGAGCGCCGCATCGCGATCTCGGTGCTGCACAGCATGAACGAGGCGGTGGCGGTGCTCGACCGCGACTTCAATTTCGTCTCGATCAACCCGGCGTTCACGCGCACCACCGGCTACACCGAACGCGAAGTGCTCGGGCACGGCGCCAACCTGCTCGACAGCACGCGCCACGACGTCGTCTTCTACGGCAAGGTCCGCCAGAAGCTGTCGAACGAGGGCCACTGGACAGGCGAGATGTGGCAGCGCCGCAAGAACGGCCAGGAATTCCTGTGCCAGGTCGAAGCGAATGCCACCGAAGGCATCGCCGGCGAACAGCGCCTGTACGTGGTCGTGATCGCCGACATCACCCAGCAGAAGCGCGCCGAGCAGGAACTGCGCTACCTCGCCAATTTCGACACGCTGACCAACCTGCCCAACCGCGCGATGTTGTCCGAGCGTCTGTCGCGGGCGATCGTGCGTGCGCGACGGCAGAACCACCACATCGCAGTCCTCTTTCTCGACCTGGACCGGTTCAAGGACATCAACGACTCGCTCGGCCACACCGCTGGCGACCGCATCCTCCGCGCCACGGCCATGCGCCTGCAGGACACCGTGGGCGAGCAGCAGACCGTCGCGCGCCTGGGCGGCGACGAGTTCACCGTGGTGCTGGAAAACCTTGCCGACGTGTCGGAAGCCGACCGCGTGGCCCGCGAGATCATCATGGCCTTCGAGGCGCCGCTGGTGCTGGACGATCGCCAGGAAGTGGTGATTTCGCCGTCGATCGGCATCAGCCTGTACCCCGACCACGGACAGGTGCCGACCGAACTGCTCAAGCAGGCGGACACTGCGATGTACCAGGCCAAGGCCGCGGGCCGTCGCACCTTCGTCCGCTACGACGACAGCATGGACGTGGCCAACCGGCGTCGCGCGCAGCTCTCCGGCGCGCTGCACAAGGTGCTGGACCGCGGCGAGTTGCGCCTGGTGTTCCAGCCTCGCATGTCGCTGTCGGCGCAGCGGATCACCGGCGTCGAAGCGCTGCTGCGCTGGACCAGCGAGGAATACGGCGACATCCCGCCGAACCTGTTCATCCCGCTCGCCGAGGAAAGCGGGCTGATCCTCGGCATCGGCGAATGGGTGCTGCGCGAGGCCTGCCGCACCCTGCGGCAGTGGCACGACGCGGGCATGACCTCGCTCAACGTCTCGGTCAATGTGTCCGTGGTGCAGCTGCTGCGCGGCGACTTCTCCGAGATCGTCCGTCGCGTGCTGGCCGACACCGGTCTGCCGCCCCGCGCGCTGGAGCTGGAAGTCACCGAAAGCGTGCTGATGGCCAACGCCGAGCAGGCTGCGGCGAAGCTCCAGGCCCTGCGCGAGATGGGCGTGTCGCTGGCAATCGACGATTTCGGCACCGGCTACTCATCGCTGGCCTACCTCAAGCGCCTGCCGATCACCACGCTGAAGATCGACAAGACCTTCATCACCGACCTGAACCGCGACCCCGACGACACCGCGATCACCACCACCGTGATCACGATGGCCCACTCGCTGGGCCTGACCGTGGTCGCCGAAGGCGTGGAGACCGAGACCCAGATGCGCTTCCTCGACCACTTCCGCTGCGACGAGATCCAGGGCCACTGGCTGTCGCGCCCGGCGCCGCCGACCGAGTGCCTGGCCTTCATCCGGGCCTGGGTGCCGGGCGTCTCCACGGGCAGCGAGGAGGGCGCGGCCGACCGCGCTTGACCCCCGGCGGACGGCTGCCTATCGTGCCGACATGGAAACCGGCCCCGACATGATCGCCGAACTGCGTGCCCTGGCCGCCAAGGTCGAGACCCTGGCGCAGCGCGTCCAGCGCCTCGCCGAGGAAAACCGCAGCCTGCGCCTGCAGCAGGAGCAGCTGGCCAACGACCGGTCGCAACTGCTGGCGAAGAACGAGCAGGCCCGCTCCCGCGTCGAAGCGATGATCGCGCGCCTGAAGTCCCTCGAACAGCACACCTGAGCAAGTCTCCATGAGCGAAGCGGTCAACATCCGCATTCTCGACCGCGAATACACCGTCGGCGTCGATCCCGAGCAGCGCGAGAGCCTGCTGGCGGCGGCACGGATGCTCGAGAACAAGATGCGCGAGGTGCGCGGCACCAATCGCATGGCCGCCGTCGATCGCGTGGCGGTGCTGGCGGCGCTGAACCTGGCGCATGAGCTGGAAATGATGCGCAACGAACAATCCTCGCGCGAACGCGAGATCGTGCGCACGCTGGCCGAGATGAACCGCAAGCTCGACGCGCTCACCGGCGAGTGATCCCGGACAAGTGATCCCGGACGACTGGTCCCGGACGAATGATCCCGACGGAGCGACACCTTGCTGCTGGGCACCCTCCTGCTGTCGACCGCCCTTGCCGCGTCCGGCAACACAACGCCTGCCACGACCGCACCCGACACGACTGCTGCTGCCACGACGGCGCCAGCACCGATCGACTGCCCGATCGGCGATGCGAAAGCCTTCGAGGCTATGATGGATCGCACGATCCGTGGTGCCGACGAAGCCCGCATGGCCGCGGAAGAAGAGCAGCATCGCGCGATCGACGCCGAAGCCGATGCGCTGGTGGCCGACGGAATCTGGAGCGAACAACAGCGCGGCGCTTTCTTCCTTGATGTGCTGGACACGCAGGCCTTCAAGGATGAGCAGCGACTGAAAAAAGAAACTCTGCTGCCGCGCTACATGCGCGCACTGCAGGCCATCGCCATGGCGGCCAGCGCCGACGACTGCAGGCACGTGCGCGAGGCACTGTCCGCGTTCGAGGACATCATCGCTTCGAGCAAGCGCCAGTACGCCTGGATGCACGAACAGATGCGCGCAGCGCGCAAGCGCTGAACGAACACGACGAACACCTCGATTCAAGGCATGTTTCAAGGGCGTATTCAGGAAACCGGTCGTCCGACCGGCGACGTTTCGCGACGAACGACCTTGCGATTCCCGCCCCCGGGTCTATACTGCCCACGCGTCCTCTGCCGTGAACGACGGCGCGCGCAAAACATTCGCCTTGGCCCTTAAATACGACCACGGGGGCGCAACGGAATCCGGGTGTGCATGTCCGCCTCGCAGCGGGAAGCCCGATGGAAGCCAAGCGTCCCCACTTGAACCCCGGGTTCAAGGTCGTTTTCGCGAGCATCGGCATGGCGGAGGATGCATTTCTTCCCGCGACACGCGGCTCTCCCCGCGCGCCGCCCGCAAACCCGCGCCTTGGCGCGGGTTTTGTCTTTGTGTTCCGCGCCTTGGCGCGGGTTTTGTCTTTGTGCTCCGCGCCTTGGCGCGGGTTTTGTCTTTGTGCCCATCGCCATCGCGCGAGTCATGCTTCCGTCGATCGAGACGCCTCGACAAATGGCAGAGCGCACGACCGGCATGACCGATCGTTTTTTGGAATCGATGTCGCGGATGTCGCACAATGCGCGTCCACTTTCCCGTCGTGGCGCCATGACCCGCCCCAGCCCGAGTTCCGCCACGGAACAGCGCCGTCACCTGCGCCCGATCCTCCGCGAACGCCGCCGCCAGCTGCCTGCGGCCGCGCGAATTTCCGGGGCCGAGGCGCTGTCCGCCCGCCTGCTCGCCCTGCCCTTCGCACCGCAGACCGGATGCGTCGCCGGTTACTGGGCCAGCGACGGCGAGATCGCCCTGCATGTCTGGCAACTGCGCCTGCCGGCAGACGTCCGGTACTGCCTGCCCGTCCTGCATGACGACGGCCGCCTGCGCTTCGCACCCTGGCGCCCGGGCGAGCCCCTCGTGACCAACCGCTACGGCATTCCGGAACCGGAGACCGCGGAGCTGTTGGACGCCGAGGAGATGGCCTTGATCGTGATGCCGCTGGTGGGCTTCGACGACCACGGCCAGCGACTGGGCATGGGCGGCGGCTGGTACGATCGCACCCTCGCATTCCGCCGCGACACCGCCGCACCGCCATGGCTGGTCGGCGCCGGTTTCGCCCTCCAGCACACCGAGCCCCTGATCGTCGAGCCGTGGGACGTGGCCCTCGACGCCGTCTGCACCGAAGCAGGCACCCGGATCTTCGCACCGAACGCCGCATGAGCAACCGCAAACGCTATTGGCTGATGAAGTCGGAACCCGACGACTTCTCGATCGACGACCTCGCCCGCGTCCAGGTCGAACCCTGGACCGGCGTGCGCAATTACCAGGCGCGCAATTTCATGCGCGAGATGCAGGTCGGCGACGGGGTGCTGTTCTACCACTCCAATGCGGACGTGCCCGGCGTCTACGGCATCGCTGAAGTCGCCTGCACCGCCTATCCCGATCCGAGCCAGTTCGATCGCAAGTCGAAGTACTTCGACGAAAAGGCCACCCGCGAGCAGCCGCGCTGGGAACTGGTCGACGTGCGCTACGTGCGCAAGCTCAAGCGCCCGATCGCGCTGGACGACATCCGTGCCCATGCGGACGCCCTCGGCGAGGATTTCGCGCTGATCCGCAAGGGCAACCGCCTGTCCGTGCTGCCGGTGACCGCCGCGCAGTGGAAAACCCTTCTCTCCCTCGAATGACACCATCATGTCCGAAATGAAACGCCTGGCCGCGGAAAAGGCCCTCGAATACGTCGAAGACGGCATGATCGTCGGCGTCGGCACCGGCTCCACGGTCGCCTACTTCATCGACGGCCTCGCCCGCATCAAGGACCGCATCAAGGCCACCGTCTCCAGCTCCGAGCAGAGCACCGAGCGCCTGCGCGCGCACGGCATCGAAGTGCAGGACCTCAACGCGACCGGCCCGCTGTCGCTGTACGTGGACGGCGCCGACGAATGCGACGGGCACCGTCGCCTGATCAAGGGCGGCGGCGCCGCACTGACCCGCGAGAAGATCATCGCCGAAGCCAGCAAGACCTTCGTCTGCATCGTCGACCCGAGCAAGCAGGTCGGCATCCTCGGCCGCTTCCCGCTGCCGGTGGAAGTCATCCCGATGGCGCGCAGTCTCGTCGCCCGCGAAATCGTCCGCATCACCGGCGGCCAGCCGGTCTGGCGCGACGGCGTGGTCACCGACAACGGCAACTGGATCCTCGACGTGCACGGCCTGGCGATCACCGACCCGGTCGGCATGGAGCGCGACCTGAACCAGATCCCCGGCGTGGTCAGCGTCGGCCTGTTCGCGCGCCGCCCGGCCGACGTGGTGATCGTCGGCGGCGAGCCGCCGATCGTCCTGTAACCCGTTGATTTGCCGTAGAGCGGCGCTTGCTCCGCTCGAATGCCTTGTGCCGTAGAGCGGAGCTTGCTCCGCTCATGCCTTCCCGGGAGAAGCGAGCGGAGCAAGCTCCGCTCTACAGGAACGGCGGCAGCGGAGCTTGCTCCGCTCGAATCTTCGGACAAACGGCAGCGGAGCAAGCTCCGCTCTACAAGAGCGACGGTGCGATAATCCTCTGACCCGTTCCGGCGAGCGGGCCCGCAACACCCCGCTCCAAACAAACACGTCCGAACATCCGCATGCCCGTTGGGGCGGACATGCCGCAGACCGTCGTACTTCCTGCGAGCCGCCCCGTGACCCTGCGCTGCCTCTTCGTCGACTTCAATTCGTATTTCGCCTCGGTCGAGCAGGAAGACGACCCGCGCCTGCGCGGCCGCCCGGTTGGCGTGGTACCGGTGATGGCCGAGACCACCTGCTGCATCGCTGCCAGCTACGAGGCCAAGGCCTTCGGCGTGAAGACCGGCACGCCGGTGTACGAGGCACGCGAGAAGTGTCCGGACATCGTGCTGATCCAGGCGCGCCCGGCGCGCTACGTCGAAGTACATCACCAGCTGATGGACGCGATCGGCGACTGCATCCCGCACGACACACCCGGCTCCATCGACGAGGTGCCGTGCTGGCTGATCGGTCGCGAGCGCAAGCGCGAGAACGCGGAAGCGATCGCGCGCAACATCAAGCGCACCTTCATTGATCGCGGCTTCGAGGCGATCAAGTGCTCGATCGGCATCGCACCGAACCAGTTCCTCGCCAAGACCGCGTCCGACATGCAGAAGCCGGACGGGCTGACGGTGCTGGAGCTGTCCGACCTGCCGCACAAGCTGCACGACCTGAAACTGCGCGATTTCTGCGGCATCGGCCCGTCGATGGAAAATCGGCTGTGGCGCGCCGGCATCTACACCGTCGAACAACTGTGCAGCGCGACCCGCGACCACCTGCGCGCCGCCTGGGGCAGCGTCGAGGGCGACCGCTACTGGCTGCAGTTGCGTGGCCATCACCTGCCCCGCCGCGAAAGCCCGCGCGCCTCGGTCGGGCATTCGCACGTGCTCGGCCCCGAACTGCGCACCTATGCCGGCGCGCGCTCGGTGCTGTTCAAGCTGCTCGCGAAGGCCGCGATGCGCCTGCGCCACGAAGAGTTCCTCGCCGGCGGCCTGGCGATCCGCATGCGCTTCGTCGGCATGGACAAGCGCTTCGAACGCGACCTGAGCTTCGCGCCGCTCGACGACACGCCCACCTTCCTGAAGCTGCTCGGCCACGAACTCGAAGCCCTGGAACGCGCCCTCGCCTCCGGCCGCTGGAACCCGAAACGCCATCCGCCGCTGTCGGTGTCGGTCACGCTGGTGAATCTCGAACCGCGCGGCAGCGTTACCGCGGAACTCATCCCCGAACGCCGACGCAGCCAGGAGATGAGCACCGTGCTCGACAAGATCAACCAGCGCTACGGCAACAATGCCCTGTACTTCGGCGCGATGCAGAACGCGGTGTCGCAGCACGCCGCACCGATGCGCATCGCCTTCGGCCAGATCCCGCAGACCGCGCTGGAGGAAGAAACCACGGAAGGCGCCGCGCACGAACTGTGGCTCAAGCGCGAACGCCAGTTCAAGGTCATGGCCGAAACCGCGCACCGCGAAGCCCGCGACAAGCGCAAACCGCAAGCCCGGTAGGGTGGCGGTGAGCGCAGCGAACCCCACCACCCGCCATCAGGCTTCTGCATAAGCCTGCAGCATGCCCGCTTCGTCGCTTTGCCACGCGATGTGCACCAGCACCACCCGAGGCAGCTCCACCACCGGATGCCTCGCGTGCCGCTTGCAGAAATCGAACACATCGCCCAGCGACTCGTCGTTGTGCCACGTGGTGAACACATGGCGATCATCCGGAATGTCGCCGTAGTCGAACGCCTCAAGATTCGCGATGTCCACCGAATCGTCCCACGTCGTGCAGTCCGGCCCCCAGGCCATCATGTACAGGCACCCCGACGCCACCAGCCAGTCGCTGACCTTCCACTGCCAGTCGGCCCTGACCTGCGCCTCGATGATGACCACGGCGCGGTATGGCGACAGGCGCGCGATGTCGGGCAGCGGGCTGCCGGGTGGGAGGTGCAGATAGAGGAGTGGTTCGGTCATGGGCTGCGATGCTCGGCCGATGTGTCCGCCGGAATCAGCGACCGGCGAAATAGTTGTAGAACCCGATAGCGATGATGACGACCGTCAAGGCGATCAGACCGACGCCCTCGATGTCGATATCCGAGCGCAGAATCCTGCGGCGCCATGACGGAACCAGCAGGCACGGCGCCACGACGGCAAGACCCGCGCCGAGGCTGGCCAGGCCGAGCCAGACATTGAATTGCCACGAATTCCACAGCTGATCGATCATTCGAAATGACGTGTCGTCTGGTGCAAGCCGGTCGTGAAGCGAAAATCCGTCGAACGAAGGATCAGGGCTCGACCAGCGACTGCGAAGCGCCGTTGCTGGCGCCGATCGGGCCGATGGTCGCCAGGTCGATGCCTTCGATGCAGGCGAGGTTGTAGCCGTACTCGGTCGGGACGCTGCGACGCTGATGGTGCGTGTAGATGCCGCAGATGCTGCAGAAGTAATGCTTGGCGATTCCGGTATTCCACTGGTACAGGCTCAGCTTGTCCGCGCCCCGGGTGACGCGAAGGCGGTCCAGGGTCACTCCCGCCATGATCGCGCCCTTGCGGCTGCAGATGGAGCAGTTGCACCGCCTGATGTTCTCGTGACCGTCGATCAGATCGACTTCGAATTCGACCGCACCGCAATGGCAGGACCCTATGACCGTTTGCATGACACTTCTCTCAGCCTGACACGAATGAACCCTACCAGCGGCCTTTGAAACTCATTGTCCGACAATATCGAATGACGTCCAATTTTTTGGCCACATATCGTTTATGGCCTTAGTCATCGAGGTCGTTGAGATCGTCCCACCGGCTGCTCGAACTGCGAGCCCCCGTCCTCGACAGGTGAGTGCCTTCTTCCGCCGCTGCGTCGCGCTCGTCACTTTTCAGCTGGAACGCGGACACCATGGCCAGGAAGCCCGACCCGAGCGCAAGCCAATAGATCCACGACGGGAGGGATCCGAATGTGTATCCCGCGATGATCACGACCACGCAGCAAACGAGCACGCTGCCGCTGATGGCATAGAGTGTCTTCCAGAACCGACGCTGGCCGGGCGTCAGGTCGCCAGGAGGGGATGGAAGGTTTGCCATTCAGGGCTCCCAGTCGATGCAGGAAATGGACATGGGCAGCATGCCAGATGGCCGGCGGCGCATGCTACTGCATACCGCCGCATCAATGCAGGCAGGACTGTGCTGTCCGAGGAAGCGGATCAACGGTCGGCATCAATTGTCATGGCTCGTCACCTCCGCATGCACGATGCACCCTGCGCGCTCGACGATGAAACCACCGAACCCCCAGAAGCCTCCATCCGGGAGTTCCACACTCCGTTGGAACTGATGGAAGCCATCACCGGGCTTCAATCCGTGCAGCGGCGGCAAGGTCTCGTTTGTGGCTGCGTGGTAGTCCCGGGGACCGTCGAATGGCTCGGAGACCGTCATGTGCCTTCGAAGTCCTTCGACGGTGCCGCCGGGGCACGCGGCCGTAGCCTCGATGGAATCGACGATGTCGCTCGACCACGTACCGGGCGACGACGGCACTTGTCTCGTTTCATGAGTGGTCAGCAGCAGCGGTGCGCAGAGAGCGATGAGCGCAACGATTGGGGAGGACATGCCGGGATCACGTGACGGATGAAGTTCATAGGGCGGGCTCAAGCCCGCCTTGGGGGTTTGAGGGAACACCTGCAGTTTGTCAGTCGATAAGCGCGCCATCGGATCGATGTGCATGGACGAGTGCGCGCTCCCAATCGGGCCAGATCACGACGTGATCCTCGTGGAGTTCCACGTCGAACCCCGCAGTCGCAGAAACCGGCCCTGCCGACCTGAACTCGATGTGGTCGCCAGGCGCAACGAGGAACTCGGTCGCCCAAGGCTCAAGGACGACGCTGATCGGCAGTTCACGGGGATTGCTCACTCGTATCTTCAAGTCATCCCTCCGTGCGGGGCGTTGTCGTCATGAACCCAATCGCGATGACGTTGTTTCGTCGCCCGGGTAAGCGCAACGCGCGCACCCGGGACGATCGGGTGCATGACTCTCCGGAGATCCCGGGTGCGGCCTACGGCCTTACCCGGGCTACTTGCTAGGCGGAGGCCACGCCCGAAACATACTCACGACACATTCTGTTGCTGATATCGAGGAGCCATACCTTTGAGAAGGGCGACTTGTCAGTTGCCGACTGAATCGCTGCTTTGAGCTCCGACTCATCACACGCCCACAGGTCGTCTATTGGAGTGGAACCCTCATGCACAATTAGTTCGACGTTAGGCATCGAATATCTTTTGCTCTCTTTCCGTGAGATGCATTCAACGGCGTCTGCAATCTTTATTCGATACCAAGAAGGATGAAATTCCCGCGCGCCAAATTTTCTTTCAATGACCGGGTCAGTCAATGCGGTCAACTCGAAGCCAACATCGGACCCTGAAACTTTGCAGATGATATCTGGACTAGGAGGACTCAGTTGACGAATGGATGAAGTATCGGCATCGATTCTAGAGATTTCGACGAATCGAAGAAAGGCATCGAACTCGTACTTTTGCTTCGCAACCTCAGTCATCGAAATACCCCTTCAAATCCGCGCAACCATGATTGGGAGCCATGTCAAGAAGCTTTAAGAAAAATTCACACGCCATGGACCCAGTTGTTCATCGACACAATCCCAACATTCCGTCTATTCGATCGATAATAGCGCCATGCGGCGCCTCTCCCAGCCCCCAGAAATGTGCGAGATCAGACATTGCTTGCGCGCAAATCAGGTGGGGTTCGCTCCGCTCACCCCACCCTACAAAATCACGCCTCCGCAAACCCGTCCCGCGTCAGGTTGATCGGATCGCCGCCGGTGCACACCACATCATCTTCGATGCGGATGCCGCCATACGGTTTGAAGCGTGCGACGGCATCCCAGTTCACGCTGTCGCCCTGCCCCTTCGCCTTGAGTTCGTCGAGCAGCATGTCGATGAAGTAGATGCCGGGTTCGATGGTGACGGCCATGCCGACGCCGAGTTCGCGGGTGAGGCGCAAATAGGGATGACCATCGGGCTTGGCGATGGTGCCGCCTGCATCGGATGCAGCGAAGCCGGCAACGTCGTGCACCTGCAGGCCGATGCCGTGGCCGATGCCGTGCGGGAAGAAGGCGCTGCTGACGCCGGTGGCGACGGCGGCTTCGGGCGAGACGGTGATGACACCGAAATCATGCAGGATGCCGGCGAGTGCGAGGTGCGCGTCGAGGTGGATCTGCTTGTAGTCGGTGCCGGCGCGGACCTGGTCGCACATGCGCAGCTGTGCGGCGTCGACGGCGTCGATCATCGACTGGAACTCGTCGTGACCTGCCGCGGCATAGGTGCGGGTGATGTCGGCGGCGTAGCCGCGATGGCTGCCGCCGGCGTCGATGAGGAAGCTGCGCGACTGCGCGGGCGGGCGCCGGTCGCGGTCGGTGTAGTGCAGCACCGCGCCGTGTTCGTTGAGGCAGACGATGTTGTTGTACGGCAGGTCGTTGGCATCCTGGCGCGCGGCCTGGCAGTAGGCCAGGTGGATGCCGAACTCGCTGGCGCCGGCACGGAACGCACGCTCGGCAGCGCGATGGCCGCGCACGGCGACGCGCGTGGCTTCGCGCATCATCGCGACTTCGTACGGCGTCTTGTAGGCACGGTGGTAGTGCAGGTAGTCGATCACCGCCTGCGGGTTGTTCGGCGCGAACGCGCCGTACTGGCCCAGCGCGCTCTGCGCTTCACCGAGGATGGCGCAGCGCGCGGCATTGCGCGGCAGGTGCTGCTTGGCGTCGTCTGCAGCGCGGATGATCTGGATGTCGAAATGCTCGACCCAGTCGCCGTTCGGTGCTTCCGGCACCACGTGCCAGTAGTCGTGCGGCTGCAGGAAGATCAGCTTCGGTCGTTCGCCGGGCGTGTAGACCAGCCAGCTGCCCGGCGTGTTGGTCAGCGGCAGCCAGGCCTTGAAATGCGGGTTCACCGCATACGGATAATCGCGGTCGTCGAAGACCTGGTAATGCAGGG
The DNA here is from genome assembly GCA_016789405.1 of Lysobacteraceae bacterium. Taxonomy (GTDB): domain Bacteria; phylum Pseudomonadota; class Gammaproteobacteria; order Xanthomonadales; family Xanthomonadaceae; genus Lysobacter_I. The sequence continues at coordinate 270,920 of JAEUPQ010000026.1, read as the reverse complement.
TGCCGCTCGGCACGACGAGGTGATCGAAACCACCGCGGGCGAGCGCGGCGTCGGCGCGCGCGCGCAGGGTGTCGAGGTGGGAGGCGTACAGGCGGCTGGAATGATCTGCGGACATGTGGGGAACGTCTGGTCTCGTGGATGTTGCGTTGATGTTGTGTCGTGCAATGTGTCTGGAAAGTGTCGCAGCGGAATCCGCCTTGCGGCGGACCCGGGAAACGGATCGACGCCGAAGGCTCAGTCGTAGGCCGCGCCGGGGGCGTCGACCCAGTCGCGCAGGTGGTCGCGATCGTCGTCGGTCATCGAGATGAAGCGGAAGCCGGCCCAGAACTGTCCCGGCGTGCTGGCGCGATCGCACCACAGCAGATGGGCGCCCACTTCCAGCTCGGCGCCATCCAGCCCGGGCAGGCGGAAACGGAACTGGTAGAGCGCATCGTCGTTGAGCTGGGTACTGGCCATCAGCAGCATGCCGCCGTCGGACAGGTTGCCGATGCGGCCGACGACCTCTTCGGTCATGGTGTCGCTGACCAGGATGGTGTCGACGACCTTGCGTCGTGGAGAACGGCGGTGTTCGCGCGAGCTCATGCAGCAGGGCCCCTCGAAGTCGGATCCGCATCGCCATGCCCGGAGGCAGGCCCGGAACGGATGGCGGTGTCGTCATGCAGCGGTTCGTGCGCCGACGCCGGGACCGAACGCACGGCGATGTCGTCGTGGCCATCCTGCCCGTCGTGGTCGTCGCGACGACCGGTGAGGCTGCGAAGCGCGTTGAGCGCGGCGTGCCAGGCGCGGTCGAGCAGGCGCGCGCGATGCGCGGTGACCACGCGCACCTGGTCGCGCGCCATCATCCGCGCGAGGCTGTCGAGCGAGTGTTCGCCGACGCGCTGGCCGCGCTGGTTGACGAACAGGGCGTTGCCGGTGACCGAGCTGTGCCACGACATGCGGCGGCGGACCACATCGCCCTGCTGGTTGGTGACGAATTCGATCCAGGTGCCGAACGGCAGCAGGCGCAATTGTTCGTAGCAGGCTTCCTCGTGCGGCGTGCGCGGCGGCAGGTCCGGCTTGCGGGTGGCCTGCGAATCCTCGCCCAGGCGCACGCGCGCGCGCAGCTTCATCGTCAGCTCGGTGCGGGACTCGCCGTCCTCATCCTCGCGCACGCTGCTGGAGAGCCGCTGCGCGATCGCGTCGGCTTCCTCGTCGTGGTAACCGACCTGCTTGAGTGCGCTTTCGACGTGGAGCTTGAGCGCGGCGTACCCGGTCGAAGGCCCCTGCCCCGTGCACGCATCGACGATCTGCCGCGTGGCATCGAGCTGGCGGTTCCACTCTTCTGAACCTTCGCCGTGGCGCAGGCAGGTGAGCGTGAGCACGTCGGCCCAGGCCTGGTTGAGCAGGGCGCGGCTGAACTTCGGCAACGGCTTCTCGCCGGACATCTCGGCGAGCGTGCGCTCGACGCGCAATTTGGCCGCTTCGAGCTTTTCCTTGCCGCGCGCAGCCTCGACGTGGCGACGCTCCAGGGTTTCGGCGCGCCGCACCTGCGCGTCGACGTGCACCTGCAACTGCTTGTTGCTCTGCTCGAAGGCGTCGAGCCTCGTGCCGTCGTAATGCTTGACGGCATGCGTCACCGCTTCCTGCAGCGGCGCCAGCAAGGTGGGATCGAAGTCGTCATCGGCCAACCACTTCGCAGCGGTGTCGGAGACACTGCTCAGCAGTTGCCGGGCCGGATGGTTCGGCCGCACGAAGAAGGCGCGATCCTGCAGCGCGACGCGCAACAGCGTGACCTGCAGTCGCTTGATCAGTGCCGCAGCCGGTGCGTCGCCGCGCATCTCGTGCTGCAGGTGGTTGTAGAGCAGTCCCAGCAGGTCGAACGTGTCGTTGTCGGCCGGACTGAGCGCGACCGGCTTGCCGAAGCGCTGGCGTGCCTGGGCGAGCAGGGAGTTCTTGACGTCCGCGATGGTCAGCGGCGTTCCGCTGGTCGGCGATTCGACGTCCAGCCTGCCGAGGCTCTGCAACAGATCGGACGTCGGCAAGGCCTGGCCGGCACGCGGGCCGACGCCGCCAGGGCTGAGGCGTTCCTGTTCGGCGCGACGCTCGGTCAGCAGCTTCTGCAATTCGCTGAAGGCCTTCTGCTCGTCGACCGCAGTCGCGATCGCGACCGATTGGCCCATCCACGTCGTGTGGGGGCGCTGGGTATCGTAGCCCCCAGCCTGGGAGGCTGCGCCCTCATGCGCGATGTCTTCGCCGAAGGCGGTGGCCGGGTCGGCCGGGCCGTCGTGCCAGGGCCCGACAGGCCTCCCCCCTCCGCTTCCGGCACCGGCAGTCCCGCTCGCGCCGGTAATTCGGCCGCCTGCACGCGCACTGCCAGCATCTCCATTTCCGGCTTCGCCATTTCCGGCGCCGCCACCTGCGTCGCCATGGGGCCCAGCGCCAGCGTTACCCGTTCCGGCACCGCCGCCAGTACCGCCAACCGAGGCCCCACTGCCTGCGCTGCTTCCAGCACCTCCCGCTCCGCCGCCTGCCCCACCACCAGTCGCGCTGACACCGTGGCCGAAGGCCCGGTCGGCATGCCGGCCCTGACCCGCACCGGTCGCACCTGCCGCGGCAGCAAGGTGCGTAGCGCCGTCCCCCGGACCCGCCGGCATGCCTCTGCGCCCGGCGGGTGTGCCGCCGACATCCGGCGTGTCCATCCTGCGCACCATCGGCGGCGTGCTGTCTTCGTATTCCGGGACGTCATCGGCCGCCACCAGCGTGCCGCGCGAACGCATCGGCACATAGCTCAGGCCCGGCATCACGCCTTCCTCGGCGAGCAGCGCATCGAGTTTCTCGATCAGCGCCTGGCAGTGGACCATCAGCCTGCGGTCGAAGGTGCGATAGAACAGCAGGCGCGCATCGTGTTCGAGCTGCAGCACTTCGCTGGCGTGGCGGATCGCGCGGCACAGCGCCTGCGGACCCATCGGGTTGCGTTCGTTGTCGAAGGCCGGCATGGCGCCGAGGACGCCGAAGCGCTGGCCCAGCAGGTGCAGGGTGAGGCCGGTGCGCGATTCCTGGCGCGAGGCGATGGCGTGCAGCACCGCGCCCTCGTCCATCACCCCCTCGTCGACCAGACTCAGGTTGCGGAAATTCAGCGTTGACTGGTTCGGCACCACCGAACGCACCGGCGTGAGGTGCTGGGTCGCGCGGATCGCGGCCAGCCCACCTTCGAGCACCTGCATGAAGCGCGGCACCAGATCGTGGCGGTTGAGGCGGACCACGCGCAGCATCTGCATGTGGTCGAACATCGACCCGCCGCCGGTGGTGCCCGAACGTTCGGCCAGGCGGAAGAGCTCTTCCTCGAAGTCCGTCACCGTGGCGACGAGGTGGCGCTCCACTTCCTCGCTGTAGAGCGCCAGGGCGCGTTCGAGCGTGCGCCGCACGCGGCGCGGCAGCCCTGCGGTGGCCAGGGTCCTTTGCACGGAGACTTCCTGGGAATCGTTGGGCGAAGCCATCGGGGCCTGTCGAAGTGCGACGAGATGCGCGTTTCTTAACACGCCGGGCCGCGCACGCCAACCGTTGCCGGCGGAACGGCCGATCCGGCACGGGGTTCAATGCGCATCATCACCGGGAAGGAACAGCGAAATGGTGTCGTTTGCGAAGCGCTGGCCAGCCTCGGTCGGGATGACCCGGTCGCCTTCGACCTGCAGCCAGCCGCGCGCGACCGCATCCGCCAGCGGTGCGGCGATGACATCCCGGGACAGCCCCGTGCGCGACTCGAAACGCGCCAGCGGGAAGGCTTCGCGCAGCCGCAGCTGGTTCAGCATGAACTCGAAGGGACGCTGGGATTCGGCAATCGCCTCGTCGCCGCCGATCGCGGCCGGGCTGCCTGCGCTGGCCAGATACGCCGCCGGATGTTTGAGCTTCCAGCGCCGCAGGATGCGGTCGCGGGCATGCGCGCTGCCGGCCTCGGCCTCGTCGCTGCGCGGCAGGCTGATCTTGCCGTGCGCGCCGGCACCGATGCCGAGGTAGTCGCCGAACCGCCAGTAGTTGAGATTGTGCTCGCACTGTCGTTCGGGTCGCGCGTAGGCGCTGATCTCGTACTGCGCGAATCCGGCCTCGGCGAGCAGCGCCTGGCAGTGCTCCTGGATGTCCCAGGCGGCGTCCTCGTCGGGAATGCCCTGCGGCGGACGGGCGGCGAACACCGTGTTGGGTTCGAGCGTGAGCTGGTAGTGGCTGATGTGCGCGGGCGACAGCGCGAACGCGCGCTGCAGGTCGTATTCGGCCATCGCCTGCGTCTGGCCGGGCAGTGCGTACATCAGGTCCAGGTTGAGGTTGTCCAGGCCCGCATCCTGCGCCAGCTTCACCGCGGCATCGGCCTGGCCGCTGTCGTGGATGCGGCCTAGGCGCTTGAGGACCTCGTCGTCGAATGTCTGGATGCCGAACGAGATCCGGTTCACGCCTGCCTTGCGGTAATCCTCGAAACGCCCGTGCTCGGCGGTGCCGGGGTTTGTTTCCAGTGTGATCTCGCAACCGGGCGCGAAGCGCAGGCGCGCAGCGGCGCCCTGCAGGAAGCGGTCGATGGCCTCGGCCGGGAACAGGCTGGGCGTACCGCCACCGAAGAACACGCTGTGCACGGTGCGTCCCCAGACCAGCGGAAGGTCGTGGTCCAGATCGGCCAGCAGCGCATCGACATAGGCCGCGAACGGCGGCGGGCCACCGCGATGTTCGTGCGAGTTGAAGTCGCAGTACGGGCATTTGCGCACGCACCACGGCATGTGCACGTACAGCGAGAGCGGCAGCAAGCTCAGCATGGGCTCAACGCAGCACTTCGTGCAGGCGCCCGCGCAGCAGTGCCAGCGCGACGCCGCGATGGCTGACGCGATTCTTCAGGGCGGGATCGAGCTCGGCCGCGCCCATGCCCCGCGACGGATCGAAGAACACCGGGTCGTAGCCGAAACCGCCGGCGCCGCGCGGCGCATGCAGGATGCGGCCTTCCCACGTGCCCTCGGCGATGAGCGGCTGCGGATCCTCGGCGTGACGCATCAGCGCGAGCACGCTGACGAAGCGCGCGCTGCGGCGGTCGTCGGGCACGTCGCGGATCGCGTCCAGCAGCTTGGCGATGTTCGCTGCGCTGTCGCCATGACCGCCCGAATAGCGCGCGCTGTACAGGCCCGGTGCGCCGCCGAGCGCGTCGACGCACAGGCCGGAGTCGTCGGCCAGCGCGGGCAGACCGGTGGCGGCTGCCGCATGACGCGCCTTCAGCAATGCGTTCTCGACGAAGGTCAGCCCGGTTTCCTCGGCATCCTCGACGCCGAATTCCGACTGCGCGTGCAGGTCGATGCCGGCATCGCCGAGCAGGTCGCGCAGTTCGGCGAGCTTGCCGGCGTTGCTGCTGGCGAGGACGAGTTTCATGACTTCAGCGACTCCAGAAGATCCCACTTGTTGCCGTACGGATCCTCGAACACGGCGACGATGCCGTAGTTCTCCTCGCGCGGCGTTTCCAGGAAACGTACGCCCGCCGCGACCATCGATGCATGGTCGCCACGAAAATCGTCTGTGCTCAGGAAGAAACCGACCCGCCCGCCGGTCTGGTCGCCGATGCGGGCATGCTGCACGTCGCCGTCCGCACGCGCGAGCAGGATGCCGGTTTCCGCCCCGCGTGGCGCAACCACCACCCAGCGCTTGTCGTTTCCGCACGGGCTGTCTTCACGCAACTCGAAGCCGAGCACCCCGACATAGAACGCGATCGCGGCGTCGTAGTCGTCGACCACCAGCGTGAACAGGGCGATGCGGCGATGGGCCATGGCGGCTCGCTCAGCCGTCGAGCGCCGCGCGCTGGGCGTCGAACAGCTCGCGGATGCCCTTCTCGGCCAGGCCGAGCAGCGCATCGAGCTCGTCGCGACGGAATGCGTGGCCTTCGGCGGTACCCTGCAGCTCGATGAAACCGCCGCCGTCGTTCATCACGACATTCATGTCGGTGTCGCAGTCGCTGTCCTCGGCGTAGTCGAGGTCGAGCACGGGCACGCCGCGGTACACGCCGACCGAGACGGCAGCCACGGCACCATGGATCGGGTCGCGACCGTTCTTCGCCGGCGCGATCTCCTTGCGTGCCTGCAGCCAGCGCACGGCATCGACCAGCGCGACGTAGGCGCCGGTGATCGCCGCGGTGCGGGTGCCGCCATCGGCCTGCAGGACGTCGCAATCGAGGGTGATGGTGCGCTCGCCCAACGCGTTGCGGTCGACGCAGGCGCGCAGCGCGCGACCGATCAGGCGCTGGATCTCCAGCGTGCGACCGCCCTGCTTGCCGCGCGCCGCCTCGCGATCGCTGCGGGAGTGGGTGGCGCGGGGCAGCATGCCGTATTCGGCGGTGACCCAGCCCTCGCCCTTGCCGCGCAGGAAGGCCGGCACCCGGTTCTCGACGCTGGCGGTGCACAGCACCCGGGTGTCGCCGAAGCTGACGAGGACCGAGCCCTCGGCATGGCGGGTGTAGCCGCGCTCGATGCGGACCGGCCGCATCTGGTCGGCCACGCGGCCACTGGGACGGACGATGCTCATGCGGATTGCCTGCCTGACGGGAAGCGCGGCAGTTTACCCTGTCGGGCAACCCTGCCGTGAACCAGCCCCGGCTGGCCCCATCCCCCGGGATGCCGGAGAATGGCCGCCCCCGCCTTCCCGGCGGCGCCTTCGAGGAACACCGATGATCCGCAGCATGACCGCCTTCGCCGCAGGCGAACGCAACACCCCCTGGGGCACCCTCGGCTGCGAACTGCGCGCGGTGAACCACCGATTCCTGGAACTGGGCGTGCGCCTGCCCGACGACCTGCGTGCGATCGAACCGGCCTTGCGCGAGAAGGTGGCCAACCGCATCGCGCGCGGCAAACTCGAACTGGGCCTGCGCCTGCGCGCCGCCGGCGACGAGAACGGACTGCAGCTGAACCCGGCGCGCGTGTCGCAACTGGCATCACTGAGCATGGAACTGCAGATGTACTTTCCCGCCATGCAGATCCAGATGACCGACCTGCTGCAGTTCCCGGGCGTGCTGCAGAGCCAGGCGGGCGACCCGGCGGCGCTGCATGCCGAAGCGCTGTCGCTGCTGGACGAGGTGCTGACCCAGTTCGTCGAGGCGCGCGAACGCGAAGGCGGCAAGCTGGCCGCGGTCATCCTCGAACGCGTCGACGCGATCGCCCGCCACGCGGCGGATGCGCGCACGCTGATGCCGGCGATCCGCGCCGGCCAGAAGCAGAAGCTCGAGAACCGCCTCGCCGACCTGCCGCAGCCGATGGATCCGGGCCGCTTCGAGCAGGAGCTGGTGATCGCGCTGCAGAAGCTCGACGTGGACGAGGAGCTGGACCGTCTCGACAGCCACATCGCCGAACTGCGCCGCGTGTTGAAGCAGAAGGATGCCGTGGGCCGCCGCCTGGACTTCCTGCTGCAGGAATTCAACCGCGAGGCCAATACCTTCGGCTCCAAGTCGGTCGACGCCCGCACCTCCGCGCTGGCGGTGGAACTGAAGGTGCTGATCGACCAGATCCGCGAGCAGGCGCAGAACATCGAGTAAGGTCGCCTGCACGAGCAGGCCCGACAGCAGGATCGACGCTGCGGCAGCATGTCCTTCCGCACGCAGCACGCCACCACGCAACACGAACCCGATACCCAGCACATGCGCGGAACCCTTTTCATCGTTGCGGCGCCGTCCGGCGCTGGCAAGTCCAGCATCGTCAATGCCTGCCTGGCGCGCGACCCGAACATCGCGCTGTCGATCTCGTTCACCTCGCGCGCACCGCGCCCGGGCGAGCGCCATGCGCAGCACTACCACTTCGTCGGCGCCGACGAATTCCAGCGCATGATCGACGCCGGCGACTTCTTCGAATGGGCGAACGTGCACGGCGACCTCAAGGGCACCGCGCGCCAGTCGGTGGAACCGCAGCTGGCCGCCGGACGCGACGTGCTGCTGGAGATCGACTGGCAGGGCGCGCAGCAGGTCCGCGCCAAGGTGCCCGACGCGGTCGGCATCTTCATCCTGCCGCCGTCGCGCGAGGCGCTGGAAGAGCGCATGCGCAAGCGCGGCCAGGACAGCGAAGAGGTCATCGCCCGTCGTCTCGCCGCCGCGCGCGAGGAAATGTCGCACTTCGGCGAGTTCGACTACGTGATCGTCAACGAGGTCTTCGAGACCGCGGTCGACGAGATGTGCGCGATCTTCACCGCGAGCCGGCTGCGCCGCAACCTGCAGACCGCTCGCCACCACGAGATGATCCAGCAGTTGCTGAAATAGGTCAGCCGCACGGACGCTTGAATGAAAAAGGGCCGTCTTTCGACGGCCCTTTTTGCATTGCGGAACGGCAGCGGTCAGCGCCCGCCCATCGCCACGCGGTTCTGCTCCTGCTGCTGTGTCGGCGCCTGTTCCTGCGCCGGCTTGTTGGCTTCGGCCATGCGACTGCTCTGTTCGACGGTCTGGTTCACCGCCTGGTTGTAGTCGATGTATGCGTTCTTCGAAGCCGGATTGGTCGGGTCGCCCTGCACCGCGACGAGGAAGCCCTGCCCGTTCGGCGCCTGGGTGCGGCTGACATGCGTGATGTCGCTGAGCCCGGAGGCCTTGGCATCCGCAGCCACCGCTGCTGCGGCTTTTTCCAGCGCTTCGCGCGACGCGAAGCCACCGCTCGGCCCCAACTGCTCCAGGTTCGATACCGCCTGCTGATAGAGCCGATGGTCCGGATGATTCGGATTCGAGATCACCGGGCGCTCGGTCTGCGTCGGCTGCGGCTGGGTCGGCGGCTGCGACGACGATTCCGCCGGCTGCTGCGTCGGCTGCTGCTGCGTCGGCTGCTGCTGCGTCGGCTGCTGCTGCGTCGGTGCCTGCTCCGTCGGGGTCTGCTGTGCGGGGGCCTGCTGCGCCTGACGCTGCTCGGGATGGATGCCCAGCGCCGTCAGCGTGTCGCGCCCCGCCTTGCCATCGACTTCGAGCCCCTGGCGTTCCTGGTACTGGCGCACCGCCGCTTCGGTCTTGTCGCCGAAGTAGCCGGTCGTCGGCAGCGGCTGGCCAGCGGCATCGCGGATCCCGGCCGCATTCAGCGCTTCCTGCAGACGACGCACGCCTTCGCCGCGTTCGCCATGGATCAGCAGGCGATCGTCCAGGCCACCGTTCTGCGCCTGAGCCTGGCCTGGTGCGACCGCACCGGCATCGCGCGAGAAGTTGTTCGGATCGCCGCTCAAGGCCCGGTACGCCTGCTCCGGCTGCATGCCGGACTGGATGTTGCGCTGGTACTGGTCGCGCATGTTGTTGAGCGCGGTCGCGGTTTCCTGGGTCGTGATCGATGCCTGGTTGCCGGCGGAATCGCCGTCGTAGGCGCCGCGCCCGCCGTTGCGCGGCGTACCGACGCTGGCGAATTCAAGCGCCAGCGCATGCTGCGCGCGCTCCAGCGCCTGCGGACCGGTCGCTTCACCCGTGATGTAGGCGCGCACCGACGGTCGCTTCTCGTCGATCAGGTAATCGGCGAACAGCTTTTCCTGCAATTGCGGCGTGAACCGCGCGTTGCGGTCGACGCCGGTCTGGTTGATCGCTTCCTCCAGCGTGTTCGGCGTGAACTGGTACTTGCCGATCGCGAACAGGCGGTTGGGATCGCCGGCGGGCAGATCCTGGCGACGCATGATCTCGGCCACGGTCATCTGCGAGAAATCGATCTGCGCGCCGCGCGCATCGCCGGCCACGCCCCGGTTGTAGGAGTTGTAGCCGCCTTCGCCGCTGCCGATGAGCCGGCCGAGTTCGTTGCTCGGACCGAAGCCGTAGGGATTCGTCTGCGCAGCAGGCTGCTGCGGTGCCGGCTGCTGCGGTGTCGGTTGCTGCGCCGCAGGCTGTTGCGGCGTCGGCTGTTGCGGCGTTTGTTGCTGCGTGGGCTGGATGACGCCCAGCGCGGTCAGCATCTGCTGGTCGGCGATGCCGGTCACCGGCTGATTGTTCTGGCGCTGGTAGTTCTCGACTGCTTCGCGCGTACGACGTCCGTAATCCTGGTCGGGATTGAGCGGCTGTCCGGCGGCATCGCGGATGTTCGCGGCATTCAGCGCGCGCTGCAGGCGCTCGACCTCCGGTCCTTGCTCGCCGGGGCTCAGTTTGCCGTCGGCCAGCGGCGGATCGGCCGGACGCGGGAAGTTGCCCGAGATCGGCACGAAGCTCGGTCGGTCGGTCACCGTGTTCTGGGCCTGCGCGGGTCGGGTATCGGTCGTCAACACACCGCTGTGCATGTCGCGCACCCATTTGTCGGCCTGCGCGATGTAGCGCGTGTTGACGTCGAAATGGACGTGATCCGGAAACGCGTTCGGATTGCCGTTGTTGTAGCCGTCCTGATGGCCGATCGGCTGGCCGTAGGCCACGCTGTCGCCGGGCTTGAGGTTGGGATCGATCCGCGCGTGGCGGATCTGGAACATGGTGTCGCCGGTGGCGGGGTCGTTGATCGTGATCACGCCATCGTCGCGGTCGATGCGCCCGATCACGCCCGCCGCTGGCGACGGGATCGGCACCTGGTTGTTCGCCAGACCCGGCGCAGTCAGCACCATGTCCTTGCTGACCATGTAGTTGCCGCCCGGCGTGAGCACGGCCGTGCCGCGATAGTTGCCGAGAATTTCCTCGCTTTCGCCGCCGACGCGGGCATAGACGCGACCGCTTTCCTGCAGTTGGCGGCTGGGATGGTGGTTCTCCAGGTCACGGTAGTTGGTGACGAGCTGGCTGGTGCTTCCGACGCTTTCGTAAATGGTGATCTTGGGCATGACGACACGCTCCGTTGTTGGCATTGCCTTGTTGCTTCAGAAGGCTTCGGACCTTTCCTGTCCGTGCGCCTCCCCCTGTTGGACGATCGGCGCGACCCGGTGGTCGCGCCCCCTGCATCACGGGCTCGGCGGTTCCGGATCCTCGGTGAGGGCCCAGCAGCCGTTCCGCTGCTCGAATCGATACGAGTTGCCTTCGGACATGCCGTAGCCGTAACGCACGATCCGCGCCGCATCGCCTTGCGGTTCGACTTGCAGCTCCAGCGGTGCCTTGTCGACGCTGCCATCCGGCCCGGCGAAGTGGTAGGCACCATCGCGCCACGCGACATTGAAGCCCGCATAGTCGGTGCCTGCGTCGTAGCGCAAGACACTGTCAGTACCATCGACACCGGCACCGAGGTCAGCCACCTTCACCAACGGCGCAGTGAACGCGCGCTCGATCTTCTCGTCGGACGCGAAGGCCTTGAGGAAAGTGTCGAAATCGCTCGACGGGCAGGCCGGCGCAGCCACTTCCCCTGCGTGCAGGGCGGACGCCTTCCACGAACGCACGGCAAGCGCGGATTCCTCGCCGGCCACGTTCCACTTGTCGTACGGGCCGTAGGTGGTCACCGAGATGCGGCGGTTTTCCGCGGCGTTGGCGTAGTGCATCTTGCAGTAGCCGTCGCCGCTGCAGCTCTCGACTTCGGGTAGTTCGAAGCAGACCTCGGCGGTGCCGCCGACGTTCTCGCGGCACATCGGATCGCGCAGCGGCAGCCAGCCGGCGTCGATCAACTGCTTGCGCAGATCGGCGAACGACATGCCTTCGCGGAAACCGGCTTCGATCGCTGGCTTCGCTTCGGGCTCGGGGGCTGGTGCTGCGGCGACGGGCGCAGCCGCGCCCGCATCGACCTGCGCGTCGGAGGCCGTGGCCTGCGGCTTGCATGCGGTGGCGAGCAGGCCGACGACGACGAGCGAGAGTACGGAATGGCGCATTGAACGGTGTCCTTTGTGGAATGGGGGAAAGGGGCTCATCGGCCGCCCATCGAAACGCGGTTCTGTTCGAGCTGCTGCGCAGCTTGCTCCTGCACGGGCTTGTTGCCCTCGGCCATCCGGCTGCTCTGCTCCACCGTCTGGTTCACGGCCTGCTGATAGTCGATGTACGCATTCTTCGAGGCCGGACTGGTCGGGTCGCCCTGCACCGCCACCAGGTAGCTCTGCCCGTTCGGCGCCTGGGTGCGGCTGATGTGGCTGATGTCGTTCAGGCCGGACGCCTTCGCATCCGCCGTGAGGGCCGCAGCGGCCTTTTCCAGCGCTTCGCGCGACGCGAAGCCGCCACTGGGGCCCAGTTGCTCGAGATTCGAAACCGCCTGCTGGTACATCCGGTGATCGGGATGACGCGCATCCGACAGCGACGGTCTGGCAGCGGCCTCCTGCTTCGGAACTTCCTGCTTCGGTGCTTCCTGCTTGACCGCCGGCTGCAGACCCAGCGCCGCAAGCGTTTCGCGATTGGCGACGCCGGTGACCGGCAGGCCTTCGCGTTCCTGGTACTGCCGCACCGCGGCTTGGGTCTTGTCGCCGAAATAACCGGTCGTCGGCAGCGCCTTGCCCTCGCCGTCGCGGATCTGCGCCTTGTTCAGCGCATCCTGCAGTCGCGTGACCGCGTCGCCACGTTCGCCATGCTTGAGGACGCCATCGGACATCGGATCGAGCGCACGCACTGCGCTCAGGTCCAGCTGCTTCTGGTTCTTCAGATAGGGCATCGGGTCGACGTCGCGACCGGAGAACGGCTCGCCGTCGCGCGCGTTGGTGCGCACTTCGAAATGCAGATGGGTGTCGCCGGTCTTCGGCGTGTTGCCGCTGCGGCCCATGCCGCCGATGCGCGTATCCGCGGTGACGATCTGGTCAGGCTTGACCGAGATGTCGTTCAAGTGCGCATACAGCGTGCGCTGGCCGTTGCCGTGATCGATCACCACCGTCTTGCCGTAGCCGGTCGCATTGCCGGCGAACACGACCTTGCCGGGTGCGAACGCTTCGATGCGATCGCCCAGGTCGCCCTGGATGTCGACGCCGGTGTGGCGGCCCGAGCGGTTGCTGCGCGGCGTGTTGTGTTCGCCGCGGCCTTCGCCTGCCTTGTCCGCCTGGTTGATCCGGATGTTGCCCGGCGCGGGCCAGTTGCCGTTGCCGGCCGGCTGCGTCGGCGACGCAGGTTCGGCGCGCTCCGCAGCGACCTTCGGCGGCATGTTCGCCTTCAGCGCAGCCAGCGTTTCCGGGCCCGCTTCGCCATCGACGCCGAGCCCGCGCGAGCGCTGGTATTCGGTCACCGCCGCCTTGGTCTTGTCGCCGTAATAGCCGGTGGTCGGCAGCGGCTTGCCTTCGGCATCGCGGATGTTCGCCTTGTTCAGGGCGTCCTGCAGCGACGTGACGGCCGCGCCGCTCTCGCCGTGCTTGAGCACGCCGTCGGCCATCGGGTTGGCGGCCGGGCGCGGCACGGCCTGGCCGGGCGACAGCGGCTGGATGCCGACTTCCGGGATGGCGATGCGTTCGTACTTGGTCTTCCAGTAGCCGACGAACGTCTGCGCCATGTCCTTGTCCGACATGCCGCGCAATTGCTCCTTGCTGACGCCGACGACGTTCTGCAGGTCGCGGTCGTCGACGTTCGACAGGATCGCCGTGCGCGTGGCTGGCTTCATGTCCAGGAACTTGCCGGTGGCGATCGCGGCCTGGATCGAGGTGTAACCACCGGCGCCCTGCTGGTGCGCCATGTACATGTCCAGTCCGTTCGGCTGGTCGGCGCCGGACACGTACGGCCGGCCGGTACGGTTGTGGCTGGCGACGATGGTGCGCTGGTTGTCGAGATACAGCCGTGCTGCGGCATCCGCGTTCTTGACCGGATCGTAGACGTCGTCGCCGCGCAGTCCGTAGGCCGGCGCGGTGTCGGGCATGAACTGGTAGAGGCCGGCCGCGCCGGTGCGGCGGTTGTAGGCCTTCTCGTCGAAATCACCGCCGGTTTCGATGTACGACGCCCGCAGGAAATCGTCCTTCGGAATGCCGTGCTTCGCAGCCGTGCGCTCGACGATCTCGAGCACTTCCTTTCGCGTGTAATCCTTGCTCATGGTGTGTCCCCCGTGGATGCGCGTCTCACTGGTCCGCTTTCAGATAGATGGATGACGCCGGATCGAACCGGTATTCGACGGCATCGCGCGCGTCCGCAGGACGCGCCTTGCCATCGTCACCGACGACCTCGCCATCGATTGCGACGGTCAGCGATGGCCAGTCCGCAGCGGATGCGGCGAAACGCAGGGTCGCCTGGCTGGACACGCACACGACCGGCTGCGGCACGCCGGCATCGGCGGTGCAGCCGGCGCGCGTATCGCGACCGCCCGGCACATAACCCAGGTAGGTCCAGCGCACGTCCTTCGGCGAGAAGGCGAACAATTCGTAGAACGTCAGTCGCGCACCGGCGGCCGCGGTCTCGACCGTCGGGATGCCGACGAAATAACGACCGTCGATCGCCGTGCCCTGCGGCTGGCTCGTCTCGTCGATCTGCGGCGGCTTGTTGAACGCGCCGAATCGGCCGACGCCTTCGTTCTCGCCCAGCAGGCGCCACGCGCCCGCCTCGAGCGCATAGGTCGCCTGCGCCAGCGACACGGTGTCGCTCTCCGCGGGGTACTCGTTCTCGGAGGCATCGGTGTACTCGGCCAGTCCCACGTAGTACCGCTTGCCGTCCAGCGCAAACGCATGCCCCTGCCAGACGCTGGCGTAACGCCCATCCGGCAGCCTGGTCTGCGACTGCGCATCCGCGGCGTCCGCACGGAAGATGTCGCGCATGACCTGTGGGGCATCCGGGACCTGCGTCGGCGCCGACGCAGGCGCGGCAGCCGGCGGCGATGGCGCAGCAGACGGGGCAGCGGGCGCGGCCTGCGGCTTGCAGGCGACCGTCAGCACAGTTGCGAGAAGGAGAAGCGGGATGTTGCGATGCATGGATCCTGTCCTGTGGAAATGAATGAGGTCGACGAACGCGATCAGCGCCCACCGCCCTGTTGCCTGGCCTGTTCCTGCGTCACCGCCGCGACATCGGCGACCTTGCTGGCGTCGGCGATCCGGCTGCTCTGCTCCAGCGTCTGCGTCGTCGCCTGCTGGTGCTCGATGAATGCATTCTTCGACGCTGGATTGGTCGGATCGCCCTGCACCGCGACCAGATAGGTCTGCCCGTTCGGTGCCTGCGTGCGACTGACGAGGCTGATCTCGACGAACCCCGAGGCCTTGGCGTGCGCCGCGATGGCGGCAGCCGCCCTTTCCAGCGCTTCGCGCGAAGCGAAGCCACTCGGCCCCAGTTGCTCCAGGTTCGATGCCGCCTGCTTGAACAGCCGATGATCCGGATGATCCGGATCCGACATCAGCGAACGGCTGCCCGGCATCGGCTGCTTCTGCGCCTTCGCCCCGATGTCGAGCACGGCATTGAGGCCGTCGCGATTGCGGGTGATGTCGTGCATCAGGTCGTAATTGCTCGGGCCGTTGCCGTCGCGATGCACGCGCCCGCCCGTGGCAGCGGCACGCGCCTGTCCGAAGCCGGAGAAATGGCAGGCCTTTAGGAAGCCGGCGACGCGCAAGGGGCTGTCTTCGCCGTCGATCACGCGTTCATCGACCGCGCGCTGGTGGAAGCGCTCGCTCTGCGAGCGGAACGCGCGATCCTGCAGCGCCGGCGCATCGCGGAACGCTTGCAGATCGAGGCCGGTCGACCAGTTCGACGATTCCTGGAGGAAGGCCCGCATCCCGCCCGCGCGTGCCCAGGCCTTCTCGCCCGGCGCGCCGTCGGCGGTCATCGCCGCGCGCATGCGCTCGCCATCGATGCAGCCCGCCTCCGCCAGCCACACCGCCCCGACCTGGTAGCGACCGACATGGCCGAACCGACCGATCGCGCCGGCATCGCCGCCCACGCCCGCAGTGAGCACGGTCGAAGCGACCAGGCGCCGCGTGGTGGCATCGTCGAGGCTGGCGATATCGCCCTGGTCGTAGGCGCGGGCGACTTCGGCCGCCTGCTGGCGCGGATCGGCCATCGTCAGCCGCCCGTCTCGCGCATGAAATGCATGACCGCCCCGTGGCCACGGGCGGAGTACCGCCCGGTCGACCCGGCGCGGCGAAAGGTCCGCACGGAACAGGCAAGGCACGCCCGCCCGTGGGGGATGTCGGCAGTGGCCACTGCCGTCAGTCTCGTATCAGCCACAACGCTGTCCCTGGAATTGGATACGACTGGGGTATTCGGATTGTGGTGCCGGCGCGGCGGGCCGTGCGGCACGAGGGCTGTATACCACGCGCCCGTCACACCGGGCAGTCTTGGCCGGACGGACGGTCGGCCGCCACGACGCCTCGGGCCAGAGACGTCCGCTGGGCTAAAATGCGCGTTTTCCGCGTTCAGGACAGCCCAATGCAACTTTCTTCGGCACGCGCCATCGTCACCGGCGGCGTTTCCGGCCTCGGCTTCGCCGTCGCCAGGCACCTCGTGGCCAACGGCGGCAAGGTCGCCCTGTTCGATGTCAACGACGACAAGGGCGCCGCTGCCGTCGCCGAACTCGGCGAAGCCAACGCCCGCTACTTCCGCACCGACGTCAGCGACGAAGCCGGCGTGACGGCCAATGTCGCGGCCGCGAAGGACTTCCTCGGCGGCCTCAACGCCGCGATCAACTGCGCCGGCATCCTCGGTGCGGGCCGCGTGCTGGGCAAGGACGGTCCGATGCCGCTGTCGCAGTTCCAGACCACGGTCATGGTCAACCTGGTCGGCAGCTTCAACGTCGCCAAGGCCGCGGCGCAGCTGATGCAGGCCAACGAGGCCGGCACCGACGGCGAGCGCGGCGTGATCGTGAACACCGCCTCGGTGGCAGCTTACGAAGGCCAGATCGGCCAGGCCGCGTATTCGGCCTCGAAGGGCGGCGTGGTCGGCATGACCCTGCCGATGGCGCGCGAACTGGCTCGCTTCGGCATCCGCGTGATGACGATCGCGCCCGGCATCTTCTGGACGCCGATGGTCGACGGCATGCCCGAATCCGTACAGCAGTCGCTGTCGGCCTCGATCCCGTTCCCGTCGCGCCTGGGCAAGCCGGAGGAATTCGCCGACCTCGTCGCCTACATCCTCGGCAACACCTATCTCAATGGCGAGACCATCCGCCTCGACGGCGCCACGCGCCTGGCGCCGAAGTGAACGGCAACCCGTCGCAACGCACGCAGCGCTGGATCCTCCAGCGCTGGCCGGCGATCCGCGCGCAGGGTTTCACGCGTTTCCTGCTGCTGCGCGGCCTCGCGACCTGGGGCGGGCTGATGTTCGTGGCCATGACCATCATGGTCACCCTGAAGCTGGGTACGGACCATCCGCGCCTGCCGATGCTGGTCGGCATCGCCGCCGCGCTCTGCGCCTTCGGCGGCATGCTCTGGGGCGCGGCGACCTGGTGGATCAACGAACGCCTCTACCGCACGATGAACGGTTCGCGCGACGCCTGACCTCAACGGCGTGACCGCACGACATACATACCCACAACGTCCTCCCGGATTGAAGACATGAAGGCTTACGACATCAAGAAAGGCAACGTCGTCGAATACAACGGCGGCGCCTACCAGATCCGCGACATCGAGCGCAGCTCGCCGCAGGGCCGCGGCGGCAACGTGAAATACCGCTTCACCATGTACAGCGTGCCCGGCGGCACCAAGCTCGACATCAGCGTCGGTGGCGACGACGATCTGAAGGAAGTCGATCTCGCTCGCCGCCAGGCGACCTTTTCGTACAAGGACGGCGATGCGTTCGTGTTCATGGACGACGAGGATTTCACGCCGTACACGCTCGATCCGGGTGCGATCGGCGATGCCGCCGGCTACATCACCGACGGCCTGACCGGCTGTTACGTGCAGGTGATCGACGATGCACCGGTCGGCCTGCAGTTGCCGCAGAGCGTGATCCTCGAAGTGATCGAAACCCCGCCGGAACTCAAGGGCGGCACCGCCACCAAGCGGCCGAAGCCGGCCAAGCTCAACACCGGCATCGAGATCCAGGTGCCCGAGTACATCGGCAATGGCGAGAAGGTGTGGGTGAACACCGTCACCGGCGAATTCGCGGGTCGCGCGGACTGACGCATTCCGCGCGACGGAGTGAGGAATGCATGCGCGTCATCCCGCTCGACCGGGATGACGCGTCGATCCGGCATTCACATCTCCGAGCACAACGCCGGCTTGCTGTCGTATCCCACCAGCGTCTGGTTGTTCCACACGTAGACGCTTGCCTGCACGTAACCCGGCTGGTTCATGCAGCGGAAGATGCAGTAGTCGAGATTCGTGCAGTCGATCGGATAGATCGCATCGGTCTGCCCCGAATCGATGCTCCAGGTAATGCTGGTGTACGAGGTGCCGCTGATCGAGACGGTGCAGTAGTTCTGGCCTGAACAGTCCAGCGAGACGCCCGGCGTATAGGCCTGACCCGGAAACGCGGCGAGACTGGCGAGCAGCAGTGCGGCGAGAGCGTGGAGTTTCATGCTTCATTCCTTGAAGGCGCGGCCCGATTGGCCGCGCTTCGAGCCTAGCAGCGGACGACGACGCCGGCATGCCGCACATGCCCGCTGCGGCCAGATCCGGCAAAGGCCCGGGCGGGCGGCAGGCTCGCCCTACGCGGGTCTGCTCACCGTCGTGCAAGCCATTTGCGGGACATCCTGACGATCGACGGCTCCGTCGCCGGGTCATCCTGCAAGGCCGAGATCTCGCGCCACGCCAGCGCGTGTGATTCGTCGCTGATCGCGAACACTTCGCTGCCGGTCGCGCGCACCACGTAGCGTGCGTCGTAGTGCCAGTGACCCGGAACGTCCTTGCGCTCGGGTATCCAGTGCCGGTCGAGATCGAAGATCTCCGGTTCGACCACGAGGTCGACCAGACCCGACTCTTCTTCCGCTTCCTTCAGTGCCACTGCGGCGAGATCGCGGTCACCGTCCGCGTGGCCGCCTAGTTGCAACCAGCGATCGAGCTTGCGGTGATGGGTCATCAGCAGGTGCGTGCCGGCCGCATTGACCAGCCACGACGAACCCGTGAAATGACCTTCGAGGCGATCGCGCACGAACGGGTCGGCCGGATCGACGGCCAGGGCGAGGAATTGCGCGACCACTTCGGCCTCGGACGGCCATGCCTGTGCGTAGCGTTCAAGATCTGCAACAAGCGATGCGCGATCGGCATACGGAACGATCATGCTGCAATGCACCATCGACGAAAACGGCCTTGCATTATCGCCTCGCGCGCCCGCTTCGCGGCAAATCCATGCTCTTGTGCATGGTCCACGGGCCGGGTATGGTCGCCGGGTTCCGGGGCTGCGAGCGCCGGCGTTCAACATTGCAAGGGGATGGTCAATGCTCTTTTGGCGCGTCAAACCGCTCGACAAGATTATCGAGACGGCTGAAAAGAAAGCTCTCAAGCGCCAGCTCGGCGCATTCCAGCTCACGATGCTCGGCATCGGTGCGATCATCGGCACGGGCATCTTCGTGCTGACCGCGGAAGCCGGGCAGAAGGCCGGTCCGGCGATGATGATCGCCTTCGTGATCGCTGCCATCGTCTGCGCACTGGCCGCACTGGCCTACTCCGAACTCGCAGCGATGGTCCCGGTCTCCGGTTCGGCCTACACCTATACCTACGGCGTGATGGGCGAGGCCATGGCCTGGACCGTCGGCTGGGCGCTCGTCCTCGAGTACGCGGTCGCTGCAGGCGCAGTGTCCGTCGGCTGGTCGGGCTACATGAACGGACTGCTCGCCAGTGCCGGCATGGAACTGCCCCTGGCGCTGCGGACCGGTCCCATGGACGGCGGCGCATTCAACCTGCTGGCCTTCCTGATCGCGCTGACCGTCACCGGCCTGCTGGTGATCGGCACGTCGAAGTCGGCCAAGGTCAACGCCATCCTCGTGCTGATCAAGGTGGTCGCGCTGGCCGCGTTCATCGTGATCGCGGTGCCGGCGGCGAAGGACGTGAACTTCGAACCCTTCTTCCCGACCGGTTGGGGCAGCCCGCTCGGCGGCATCGGCGTGCTCGGCGCAGCGGCATCGATCTTCTTCGCCTACGTCGGCTTCGACGCTGTCTCCACCGCGGCCGAAGAAACCGAGAACCCGAACCGCAACATCCCGATCGGCCTGATCGGCTCGCTCGCGGTCTGCACGATCTTCTACATGCTGGTCGGTTACGGTGCGGTCGGCTCGATCGGCGCGCAGCCGATGTTCGACGCCAACGGCGTGGCCTTCCACCCCGGCACCCCGGAGCTGGCTGCGGCCTGCGCCGGCAGCGAAGCCCTGGTGTGCAGCAAGGAACCGCTCGCCCACGTGCTGAAGATGCTCGGCTTCGCCGGCTGGGGCAACGCGATCGGCCTCGCCGCTGCGCTGGCGCTGCCGTCTGTCGTCCTGATGATGATCTACGGCCAGACCCGCATCTTCTTCACCATGTCGCGCGACGGCCTGCTGCCGGAAGCGCTGTCGAAGGTGCACCCGAAGTTCCACACCCCGCACGTGATCACGATGATCACCGGCGTGTTCGTCTCGCTGTTCGCCGCGATGTTCCCGGTGGGCATCCTGGCCGACATCTCGAACTCCGGCACGCTGTTCGCCTTCATCGCGGTGGCTGCTGCAGTGATGATCCTGCGCGTGAAGGATCCGGGTCGCCGTCGTCCGTTCAAGACGCCGATGGTGTGGGTGGTCTGCCCGCTCGCCATCGCCGGCTGCCTGCTGCTGTTCCTGAACCTGTCGCTCTACACCATCGGCATGTTCTTCGGCTGGGCTGCGATCGGCGCGATCGTGTATGCCTCGTACGGCTACCGTCGCAGCCATCTCGCGAACGGCACCTGATCGCGATACCAGGCAAGCGAAACAACGAAAACGGCGCGGTCACCCGCGCCGTTTCCTTTTGTGCGAGAGGGAACGGCCGCAAGCGTCAGGGCTTCTTCGCCCATGCGCTGCACCAGCCCTTGGCGGCGACGGTGTTCTTCGGGAACAGCGTGCACGGGCCGTAGGCCTGGCCCTTCGCGCCCTTGAAGAAGTTGCAGTTGGCGCAGCTGCTGCCGGCCTTGAACGCAGCGTGCTTCACGCCCGTGGCGTTCTCGGTGTAGGCCAGTGCCTTGGCGGCGGCATCGGTCGCCGGCAGCTTGGGCAAGGCGGCCGGGGGGGCGGCCTCGGCGGAGGTGGCGCGCATCGCGATCGGGGCGGTGGCGGCGGCGACCACGGCGATGGTCAGGAAGCGGCGGCGGGAGGCATCGTGGCGCATCTGGCTGGGATCCTGTGGGGAACTGCCGACAGTCTGCGACGGTGCCCGGCCTGGCACCTTGAGCCGGATCAAACCCGGGCGCGGTATCCTTGCGCCCCCGCAATTCCTCCAGGTGCAGTCCGCATGCAGGACCACGAACGGGCCGCCCGCCAATCCCTCATCGACCACTGCTGCGCGATGAACGCCAGCGGCCTGTCGCTCGGCAAGTCGGGCAATGCCAGCCTGCGCTGGGGCGACGGCCTGCTGATCACGCCGACCGGCCGCGCCTACGACCGCCTGCAGCCCGAAGACATCGTCTTCCTCGAAGCCGATGGCGGCTGCCCGCCAGGCCAGCTGATCCCGTCCAGCGAATGGCGCTTCCACTGCGACATCCTGCGCGCCTACCCGAAGGCGAACGCGGTGGTCCACGTGCACTCGACCTATGCCACCGCCCTCGCCTGCCTGGGCGAAGGCATCCCGGCCTTCCACTACATGGTCGCGGTCGCCGGCGGTGCCGAGATCCCCTGCGCCGACTACGCCACGTTCGGCACCGCCGAACTGTCCGACAACGTGCTGCGCGTGCTCCACGGCGAGTTCAAGGCCTGCCTGATGGCGAACCACGGCCAGGTCGCGATCGGCAAGACCCTCGCCGATGCCTACGCCCTGGCCCAGGAAGTGGAGAACCTCGCCCGCCAGTACATGCTGGCACGCAGCCTGGGCCCCACCCGCAACCTGCCGGCCGAGGAAATGGCCCTGGTCGTCGAGAAATTCCGCGGCTACGGACAGCAGCGCTCGGACGACTGAAGCGCCTTATTCCTTTGTGGAATAAGAGGCTCCCGAGGGTCCATATTGCCGTCAGGGCGGGTCCGCTACACTGCGCGCCATGAACAATCCAGCCGCCACCCCCGCCTTCGATCACAACCTGTACGCCGGTTGCGCCGCCCAGATCGTCTCGCACACCCGCGAGCTCGCCGCCAAGGGCTGGACCCCGGCCACCGCCGGCAATTTCTCCATCCGGATGAGTGCCGACCTGGCCGCGATCACCATCTCCGGCAAGGACAAGGGCCGCCTCAGCGAAGCCGACATCATGGTCGTCGACATGGACAACCAGCCGGTCGCCACGCACCACCGCCCCTCGGCCGAGACCGCGCTGCACACCCATCTCTACCGCCGCTACCCGGACGTGGGCGCCGTCCTGCACACCCACTCGCCCACCCAGACCATCGCCGGCCTGCTCTACGCGCCCGAAGGCCGCGTGCGCCTGGAAGGCTACGAGCTGTTCAAGGCGCTGCGCGGGCACACCACGCACGAAAAGACGTTCGACCTGCCGGTGGTGCCGAACTCGCAGGACATGGACGAACTCACCGCCAGTGTCGACGCGGTGCTGACCGAGCCCAACACCTGGGGTTACCTCATCGCCGGCCACGGCCTGTACGCCTGGGGCAAGGACATCTCCGAAGCCCGCCGCCACCTGGACGCGTTCGAATTCATGCTCGGCTGCGAGCTGGAAATGCGCCGCCTGCGCGGCTGAGCCCTCCCCCTGCCGCACGCCGGCAGGCACCACGTCCCCCCACGGAACACACGCATGAGCCGCCTGCGCATCTTCGCCGACGACCGCCCCGACACCCCGCTGTCGGTGATCCACGACCACGCCGAAATGGCCACGGCGCTGCGAACCATCGGCGTCGACTTCGAGCAATGGCAGGCCACGCAGGCCATCCAGCCCGGCGATGCGCCGGAGACGATCATCGCCGCCTACCAGGGCGACATCGACCGCATCAGCGCCGCGCGCGGTTTCACCACGATCGACGTGGTCAGCATCGCGCCGGACAACCCGAACCGAGAGGCGATGCGCACGAAGTTCCTCGACGAGCACTACCACGTCGAAGACGAAGTCCGCTTCTTCGTTGCCGGCTCCGGCCTGTTCAGCCTGCACGTCGACGGCAAGGTCTACGAAGTGCTCTGCGAAGCCGGCGACCTGATCTCGGTGCCGGACAAGACCACGCACTGGTTCGACATGGGCCCGGAACCGAGCTTCGTCGCGATCCGCTTCTTCCAGCAGGCCGACGGCTGGGTCGGCCATTTCACAGGCACCGACATCGCGCAGCGGTTTCCGCGGTACGAGGTCGGGCAGGCGGCTTGATGCAGATCGAATACAACTGCGTAGGCTGGGTCATCGACCCAGCCGAATGCATGCAAACGCTGGGTCGATGACCCAGCCTACGGGCTACGGACTGCGTGTCAGCATGATTTCAAGCGAATCACCACTAAAGAGAATTCCTCGAAACCTAGGGATCAAGGATGCTTTTTATCTTGACGGACTTAGGCACGCCGCAGAGATATGCGACGTGGCATTCAAACGCCTGACAAGCAATCTTCGCGACACAGTGCAGAAGCAAGAAGAGAATCTTATTCTTTCATCATTTTCTTCCGTATTTCTTGATGCATGGGCATTCGTCGATTCGGCAGATCGTTTCAGATGCCTGCAAAACATGCGAGAGAAACACTTACAAAAAAATTCGCGAACAAAACTGCCAACCTTGAATCTGAACGAAGTACTTAGAGACATCAGCACCATAAGAAACGTATCCGCCCATATCGCCGAGAGAGCTGACCATGTCATCTCAATAAACGGCGCCGCACTCGGATCATTGAGCTGGGTAACGATGACATCGGAATCTCCGATGAAAGCAAAAACATGCATCATTAGGCCTGGATATATAAATGGCGAATTCAAAAGCCATCTTCCAATGCCAGCCGGCGAACACATATTTGTCAATTCATGCACCAGCGTAAGACTTCATGCCGGCAATGGCCGAGCAAGCCTCAGCAACACTTACTTCTCTTTAGCACGATCCATCATCGCCATCGAAACCGAACTGAGCGCAGATTTCGCTAGAAACGACTACGGATCCCCATGCCACAGCGATGTTTTTGCATCAGCTGAACTGGATTTTTCCGGACTCGATAACGCAAACAGCTCGCACGCGACAGAACCTTAAAAAACCATGCTCATCCTCACCGACATCGAAGGCACCACCTCCTCCATCTCGTTCGTGAAGGACGTGCTGTTCCCGTACGCACGCCGCGCGCTGCCCGGGTTCGTGCGCGAACGCGGGCAGGAACCGGAAGTGCGGCGCTGGCTGGACGCAGTCGCGACCGAGCACGGCGCCGTCTGCAGCGACGACACCATCGTCGAGATCCTGCAGGGCTGGATCGATGAGGACCGCAAGCACACGGCGCTGAAGGCGCTGCAGGGCATGATCTGGAGCGACGGCTATCGCGGCGCGGACTTCACCGCGCACATCTATCCTGACGCCGCGACGAAACTGCGCGACTGGCACGCCAGCGGTATCCCGCTGGCGGTGTATTCCTCGGGCTCGGTGCCGGCGCAGAAGCTGTTCTTCGGTCATACCGATGCCGGCGACCTGACCGATCTGTTCCAAGGCTGGTTCGACACCGAAGTCGGACACAAGCGCGAGACCCGCAGCTACGCCGAGATCGCGCGGCGCCTCGGCCGCGCACCGGGCGACATCCTGTTCCTGTCCGACATCGTCGAGGAACTCGATGCGGCACGCGACGCCGGGCTGCGCACCGTGCTGATCGATCGGCTGGACGACTACCCGGCACCGCGTCTCGACGATGCCACGCACGGTCACGTTCGCGTCGAGCGCTTCGACCAGATCGCGCTGGATTGAGCAAACCAGCCCCCTGCATGCGTCACCTCCATGCCCTCTCGCTGCTGATCGGCCTGCTGCTGTGCGGCGCGGCGGGCGCCGTGGGCACGGAGCGCCAGGTCATCACCGATCCCGTCCTGCGCGCGCGGGAAGCCCGACTCCTCGATGAGGCGGTCAAGGCGCTGGTGCCGAACCGGCCGGGCGTGCCGGATCTGTACGTCGTCGGCTTCGGCGGCGACAGCACCGAGGACGTGTTCCGCAACGAGATCGTGCACCTCGACACGCTGATGACCGAACGCTTCGGCGCACGAGGCCGCGTGCTGACCCTGGTCAACCACAGCGACAGCCTGATCCGCACGCCCCGCCCGCTCGCGAACCTGGAAAACCTGCGGGTCGCGCTTCGCGGCGTCGCGTCGAAGATGGGCGACGAGGACGTGCTGCTGCTGTTCATGACGATGCATGGCACGCCGGAACATCGGCTCGTCGCCCTGATGCCACCGGCCTTCGTCGACATGATCGATCCACAGGAACTGCGCGTCGCGCTGGACGATGCCGGCATCCGCCATCGCGTGCTGGCGATCTCGGCCTGCTACTCCGGCGGCTTCGTGCCCGCGCTGGAAAGCCCGCGCAGCGTGGTCATCACTGCGGCACACCGCAACCGGCCTTCGTTCGGCTGCGGGCCGGACTCGGATGCGACGTTCTTCGGTCGCGCCTGGCTGATCGATGCACTCAACGAAACGACGGATTTCGTCGAGGCCTTCGAGATCGCGAAGCGCAGCATCGCCGCGCGCGAAAAAGCGGAAGACTATCGGCCTTCGAAGCCGCAGATCGCCATCGGCAAGGAGATCGTGCCGGTGCTGCAGGCATGGCAGGCGCAGCTTCGGCCCGGACCGAAGGTACCGTATGCGTTCAATGCGCCGACTGCCGATGCGGGCAGCGCAGCGGCGGAAGCGGCTTCGATCGAGAATCCGAAAGAGAAGCGCTGACGCTGCTGGAAAGCAAAAAAGCACCGTCATCCTGGCGCAAGCGAGGATGACGAAGCTTTCCCGGATTCGGTGATTGCTCGATCAAAACCTGCACGCGAGATCAATGCAGCTTTTCGCCCCGCGCGAGCATCGCGACCAGGGTTTCGACGCGCTTCGCCTTCGTTTCCGGCTTCTTCGCGGTCTGCACGCGCCAGCACACGGCGTAGCGATTGGTCGAATTCAGGGTCTCGAAGAAGTCTTTCGCCTTGCGATTCTTCGCGAGCGAGGCGGCCAGTTCCGGCGGCACCGTCATGTTGCGCGCGCCGTCGTAAGCCGCGTCCCATCGACCATCGGCCTTCGCGGCTTCGATTTCGCGCAGCCCGCCGTCACGCATGCGGCCCATGGCGATCAATCGCTCGACATGGCCGATGTTGATCTTCGACCACAGGCTCTTGGCACGGCGCGGCGTGAACCGCTGCAGGAAGAAGCGCTCGTCGAATCCGCGCTTCTGTCCATCGATCCAGCCATGGCACAGCGCGACGTCCAGCGCCTCGGCGTAGTTCACGGTGACGACGCCTGCGCCCTTCTTGGCGATCTTCAGCCAGAGGCCCTTCGCGTCGGCATGCGCGACCAGCCAGCCTTCCCACGCGTCTGCATCGTCGAAGGCGATGACCGGCAAGTCGTCGGGCAGTTCGACCGTGCTCATTCGACGTTCCACTCCTGAAGACGGTATTCGCCCTGCGCGCGCAGTTCGCCGCGCCAGGGGTCGAAGGCGCGGACTTCGATGCGATGCGTGCCCACGGCAAGATCCGTCGGCAGATCGGCGCGCCACAGGTGCGGCGATGGCTTGGCCTCGGGCGAGCGGTCGTAGCCGCGCAATGCATTCGCGTCGGCATCGAGCGCGTTCTCGCGCAGCAGGCGCGGATCCGGCGCGCTCACGCGACGCATCGGTCGCCATTCGCCTTCATCGACGCGGAACTCCACGCGGCTGTCGGCTTCGCCCATGTAGACGTTGGCGAACACGCCGAACGCCGGATAGGCGCCATGTCGCAGCACCTTCGGTGCGAACAGGCCGATACCCGGGTTCGTCGCGTCGCGTGCGGCGTGCCAGGCCAGTGCGTATCGACCGCCCTGTTCGATCACCAGGCTCGCATAGCCGTTCGGCGTGCCGTCGGCCATGGTGCTGTCGGGAATGCCCGCGGCATCCGGCGCGCCGCTCCAGAACGCACCGCAGGCCGCACCGACGTTGTACTCGTGCAATAGCGTGCTGCCCTGCCAGCCCGTGCGCGCGCCGTGCCGCCAGTGGCGCTGGCCGTGGTTGTGGCCGCTGAGCACGAGGACATGCGGAAAGTCGCGCAGCAGCGCGAACAGCCGCTCGCGATCGGCATCGCGGAAGGTGTCCTTGTCCTCGGGCTCGAACAACGGGATGTGCAGCGCGATCACCACCAGACGATCCTTCGGCACGCGCGGCAGGTAGGCCTCGAGGAAGGCGAACTGGTCCTCGCGGAAACCACCGATGTAGACCGGGCGCTGTGCGGGCTGGTGGATGACGTCGTCCAGGCCGATGAACACGGCCTCGGGCTCTTCCCAGGCGAAGGTGTCCGGCCCGTAGATCTCGCGGAAACTGCGCAGCGCGTCGTCGTCGTGCGCGGCATCCAGGTCCATGTCGTGGTTGCCGGCCACGTGCAGCCAGGGCACGCCGATGCGCCGGGTCTGGCTGTTGAGCGCCGGGAACAGGTCCAGTGCATCGTCGGCGATGTCGCCGAGGCTCAGGCCCAGGCTCGGCCGGACCATGTGCGTCGGCTCGGCCAGCACGCTGTCCACGATATCGCGGGCGTAGTAGCCCACGACGGCCCGGGATTTGACCTGCGGATCAGCGAAGACCCGGACGTCCAGACGACCATCGCCAGGCGGTTCGCGACGCAGGCCGATGTCGAAGGTTCCGGTCGCGGCAGAACGGATGCCGCCGTAGCGCAGTGCCGGCGCACCGGCCTGTGGCACGTGCCGCCAGGCTCCCGGCGCAGCGAGGTCGCCCGAGGCATGGCGCCAGCCGGCCGGCTTGATCGCGAAGACCGTCTGACCCGGTTCGACAGGCAACCGGTAACGACCGCCGCGATCGCTCACCGCCAGCGCCCGGCCATTCGACACCGCGACGCCGGGCACCCCGGGCTCGCCGCGGTCGTGGCGGCCGTCGCCGTCCCGGTCTTCGAAGACGGTGCCGGAGACCGAACCGGCGTCCTCGGCCGCGGTCCGGGGCGGCTTCGCGGCGGATGCCGTGGCCAGGACGAGCAGGACGGGCAGCGCCGACCAACCCACGATTGCGACACGCCTCATCCGCCATCTCCTGCACCTGCGAAGTCCACGAACATTATGCCGGGCCATCCGCGACATCCCGGTGTCCCGGCGGAACGGTGACGAGGGCACGGATTCCGACGCCCGGTGTGGCATGGATGGTGCTAAATCCGGCCCCAGGCACTACCATCGCCCGAGGTTATGGGTCAGGGGAGACGCATGCAGTTCCGATGCATCTGGCTGTGCGCCGTTGCGCTGCTGCTGTGCGCCCTCGACATGCCGGTCGCCCGCGCCGCACAGGACGCGATGGTGCTGCCACCGGGCCTCTCCCAGACCTCCCTGGCGTCGCATACCGCCTATCGCCACGATCGTGGCGGCACCGACACTCCGGCCGATGCCTTCCGTCGTGCCCAGGCCGGCCAGTTCGCGCCGCTGCCCGGCGGCAAACCCAATTTCGGCTTCGAACGTGGCGCCTACTGGTTCCATGTCCGCCTGGTCAACCAGCATGCCGACGAGCCGCGCTGGATGCTGGTGCAGCGTTACGCGCTCAGCGACCGCATCGACGTCTACGCGCGCTACCCGGACGGCCGCATTTCGCACCAGGCGAGCGGCGACTACCTGCCCTTCGCCTCGCGCAGCATTCCCTACCGGCATCCGAACTTCCGCGTGGAACTGCCGATCGGCCAGCCCGTGGAACTGCTGGTGCGCGTCGAGAGCCAGAGTTCGATGCAGGTGCCGCTGGACCTGTACACGCCCGCCGCGTTCACGTCGCTGTCGCGCGACAACCAGTTCGTGATGGGCGTGTACTACGGCATCCTGCTGGCGCTGTTCGTCTACAACCTGGTGCTGTGGCTCAGCCTGCGTGATGCCAGCTATTCGTGGTACCTGATGCACATCACCGCCTTCGGGCTGGTGCTGTTCACGCTGAACGGGTTCGCATTCGAGTACCTGTGGCCGAACTGGACGTGGATGGCCAATGTCGCCGTGCCACTGACCATCTGCCTCGCACTGATCGCGATGCAGCAGTTCACGCGCATCTTCCTGGAACTGCCGAAACGCTACCCCCTGGGCAACCGCGGCAGCCTGGTGCTCATCGCGCTGTTCACGGCGCTGGGCATCGCGTCGCTGTTCCTGCCCTATCGCGTGGCCACGCCCTGGGCGACGCGGGCGGTGATCCTCAGCGTGCTGTGGGTCGCGTTCTCGAGCATCGTCGTGCTGCGGCAGGGCTATGGCCCGGCCAAGCTCTTCCTCATCGCCTGGTCGCTGTTCCTCGCCGGTACCGCCGCCATTGCCGCACTGGCCTTCGGCCTTGTGCCCAAGAACATGGTCACCGAGTACGGCGTGCAGATCGGCTCGGCGCTGGAGATGCTGCTGCTGTCGATCGCGTTGAGCTACCGCTATGCCTCGCTGCGCAACGAGAACGAGCGCATCGCCGCCGAGGCGAACATGCAGCTCGAACGCAAGGTCGCGCAGCGTACCCAGGAAGTGCGCAGCGCGCTGATGCAGCTCGAGGATGCCCACCGCCGGCTGCGCGATTCCAGCCGCCGCGACGGCCTGACCGGCCTCTACAACCGCAGCCATTTCCACGAAACCTTCGAGCGCCTGCTCGTCGAAGGCCGCGAAGACCGGCGCCCGGTGTCGCTGCTGATGATCGACCTCGACCACTTCAAGTCGATCAACGACAAGTACGGCCACCTCGTCGGCGACGACTGCCTGCGCTGGGCCGCGCAGCGCATCGGCCAGGTCCTGCGCGCGCAGGAAACGTCGCTGCTGGCACGCTTCGGCGGCGAGGAATTCGTGGTGGTCCTGCCCGACCACGACCTGCGCGCGGCGGTGAACGTGGCCGAGTCCCTGCGGCGCAAGCTGGTGGAAGAGCCCTGCGTCAGCGGTGCCTACAAGCTGCGCGTGTCCGCCAGCATCGGCGTGCACACCATCGATGCCGGCAAGGACGTGGATTCCGACACGGCCCTGTCGGTCGCCGACCAGGCGCTGTACAGCGCCAAGGCCAACGGACGCGACTGCGTCAGGACCTCGATCACCGCGGCGTGATGCATGCTGGCCCCGCCGATCGCGGGCAGCGATACCCCTGAATGTCAAAGGCCGGCGCGACAACGTCGCACCGGCCTTCGGTCACGCAACATCTTCAGCGCATCACGCGCCGGGCAGCGGCGGCGGTGCGTTCGTGGTGGTGATGTTGTGGATGTAGCGCTCGAACACGCGGGTGTAGTCGCGCGTGGTGTGGCGGTCCAGCACGGCGGCGTTGAGGTTGTCGAGCACGGCGTTGAAGTGCCCGACGACCGCGGCCTCGCCGGCCAGGTTGTTGAGTTTCAGCATGCCGCCCATCGCGTCCAGCGTGCGCACCGCGTTCTCGCGGGAGATGTTGTCGCGGACCTGCTGGCGGCCGATGGCGATCAGCGCCTTGTAGATATCCTTCAGCTGCTCGATGAAGCTCTTCTTGATGTCGATGCTGAAGGCCGATTCGCCGAGCGAGAACTTCAGCTCGACGTCCATGTCCAGGGTGCCGGCGGTTTCGATGGCGACGTAGCCAACGCGCTGGTTCGCGTACTCGTAACGCTTGATCATGCGCTTGCTGGACACCGCCGAATCGCCGTCGACGTGGATCAGGGCGAGGTTGGTGAAGCAGTACTCATCCTTCTTCGACTTGATCAGGAAGAAGATCTTCTCGCCATCTTCGTGGAACAGGTAGTCGTCCGCGTCGACCTTGTCGTAGTCGGCCGGGGAAATGATGATGCCGATGTCGCTCATGCCGAGGGCTTCGGCGGCGAGTTTCTTGAACACGCGGAACTCCTTGAAGGGTGACGGATGCCGCAATGCGGCGGGCGAGCCGCAATCTAGCAAAGTCCCATGACGCACGCCGCCATGACCGATGGCCTATTGGATTGCGCCGCCCCACCCCCAGTCCCGCCCCCCGGTCCCGGCCGGTCCGGGGCCGGGTGGAGCGGTCGCGCCGGCTCAGCGCTGTCGCTGCTCCAGCACCTTCAGGGCGTCGGCGAGCGACAGCCCGCGTGCCTGCAGCAACACGACGAGGTGGTACAGCAGGTCGGCGGCTTCGCCGAGCAGCGGACCATCCTCTTCGGCCACGGCCGCGAGCGCGGTCTCCAGCCCTTCCTCGCCGACCTTCTGCGCGATGCGCTTGATCCCTGCCTCGAACAGCTTCGTGGTGTAGCTGCCTGCGGGACGTTCTGCATCGCGGGTACGGATCAGGGCCTGCAGCCCGCCCAGCACGTCGCCGGGCGCGGACGGGAAACAGCTCGTCGTGCCCAGGTGGCAGGTCGGCCCGCGCGGGCGCGACTGCACAAGCAAGGTGTCGCGATCGCAGTCTGCTTCGATGGCCACCATCGCCAGCACGTTGCCGCTGCTCTCGCCCTTGGTCCACAGCCGCTGCTTGCTGCGGCTGAAGAAGGTGACGTTGCCGCTGTCGAGCGTGACCTGCAACGCCTCGCGGTTCATGTAGCCGACCATCAGCACGCGGCGCGTGTCGGCGTCCTGCACGACCACCGGCAGCAGGCCATCCTGCTTGTCCCAGGCCAGGGTGTCGGCGTCCAGTGCCGCGGCGATCCTGATCTCGTCCTTGTGTCCCTTCACCGTCTCACCTCGATGCCTGCGGCATCCAGTTCGCGCTTGAGGTCCGGGATCGCGATCGCCCCGGAATGGAAGACGCTGGCGGCCAGGGCCGCGTCGACATCGGCCTCGCGGAACGCGTCGACGAAATGCGCGACCGTGCCCGCGCCGCCCGAGGCGACCAGCGGCACGCCGCAGATCGCGCGCACCGCCTTCAGCTGCTCGATATCGTACCCCTTGCGCACGCCGTCGCTGTCCATGCAGTTGAGCACGATCTCGCCCGCACCCAGCGCCTGCGCCTCGCGCACCCAGTCCAGCGTGGCCTTGCCAGGCGCCCTCGTCCGGTCCGGGTCGCCGGTGTGGCTGCGCACGCGCCAAACGCCATCGGCGTCGCGCACCGAGTCGATGCCGACGACCACGCACTGGCTGCCGTAGGCGTCCGCGATCTCGGAGATCAGCGCCGGACGCTCCAGCGCAGGCGTGTTGACCGACACCTTGTCGGCCCCTGCCAGCAGCACAGCGCGCGCGACGTCGACGCTGCGGATGCCGCCGGCGACGCAGAACGGGATATCGATTTCGGACGCGACGCGCTCGACCCAGCCGACGTCGACCGCGCGCCCGTCCGGGCTCGCGCCGATGTCGTAGAACACCAGTTCGTCCGCGCCTTCATCGCGATAGCGGCGGGCCAGCTCGACGATGTCGCCCATGTCGACGTGGTCGCGGAAGCGCACGCCCTTCACCACGCGGCCGTCGCGCACGTCCAGGCAGGGCACGATGCGCACGCTCAGCATGCCAGCGCCTCCGCGAGGTCGAAGCGGCCTTCGAGCAGCGCGCGACCGAGCACCGCGCCTGCGCAGCCGGCCTCGCGCGAGGCCACGATGTCGGCGACATCGCGGACACCGCCGCTGGCCTGCACGAGGAAGCCGTCGTTGCGCGCGACCAGCAGCCGGTAGAGATCGAGATTCGGGCCCTGCAGCATGCCGTCGCGCGCGATGTCGGTGCACAGCAGGTGGCGCGCGCCGGCATCGCGATACAGGTCGAGGCAGGCGCCGAGATCGAGTCCGGCGTTTTCGGTCCAGCCATGCACGGGCAGTTGCCAGGCACCGTCGGCATCCTGGCGCGTATCGAGCGCGATGGTGATGCGCTCCACGCCGTAGCGCTGCAGCCACGTGGACACGAGCGCGGGTTCGCGCACCGCCAGCGAGCCGACCACCACGCGCGCCGCCCCCTGCGACAGCATCGTTTCCACCGCGCCTTCGTCGCGCACGCCTCCGCCGGTCTGCACGCGCAGGCGCCCATCGGCGGCAATGCGTCGCAGCAGCGGCGCGAGCGTGTAGCCACCATCGCGCGCAGCGTCGAGGTCGACCAGGTGCAGCCAGCGCGCACCGGCATCGGCATAGCGCATCGCGACCGCGAACGGATCGTCGGCGTAAGTGGTTTCCTGCGCGTAGTCGCCCTGGCGCAGGCGCACCACGCGACCGCCGCGCACGTCGATGGCGGGATACGCCACGAACCCGGCATCGACGGGTGCGGATGCGAGGAACGTCGGGGAATTGGAGGACACGACGGAACTCATGCCGGCACCTTGAGGAAGTTTTCGAGCAGGCGCAGGCCGACCTGCGAAGAGCGCTCGGGGTGGAACTGCATGCCGTAGCGGCGCCCCTGCGCGACCACGGCCGAGAACGACTGGCCATGCGTGCACGCCGCGACGGTGCAGCCGAGCACCGGCACCGCGTAGCCATGGACGAAGTAGGCATGCGCACCGTCGTCGATGCCGTCGAACAGGACGCCACGCGCGTCGTCGGTCGCACCGTCCGAAGCCAGTGCTCGCCATTCCAGGCGATTCCAGCCCATGTGCGGCACGCGCAGCCCCGGGCCACCCGACATGCGCAGCACGCGCCCGGGAATCAGGCCGAGGCACTCGACATCGCCCTCTTCCGATGACTCGAACAGCAGTTGCATGCCCAGGCAGATGCCGAGCAGCGGCGCTTCGCTCGCAAGCAACGCGTCCGCCAGCCCTCGCTCGTTCAGGAGGCGCATCGCGGCGCCGGCCGCCCCCACGCCGGGGAGGATCACGCGCGCCGGATCGCCGAGCTCGTCGGCATCGCGCACCAGGCGCGGCTGCACGCCGAGCCGGGCCAGCGCGTAGCGCACCGAGCCGAGGTTCGCACCACCCGCATCGATCAGCGCGAGGTCTTCACCTGCCGATACCACAGCACTCACAGCGCCCCCTTGGTGCTCGGCAAGGCATCGCCTTCGCGCTTGATGGACTGGCGCAGCGCGCGCGCCAGCACCTTGAAGCAGGCTTCGACCTTGTGGTGATCGTTGTCGCCGCGCACGCTCAGGTGCAGGTTCAGGCCGGCGGTCTCGCACAGCGAACGGAAGAAGTGCGGCACCAGCTCTGTGGCGAGCTGGCCCACCGATTCGCGCTTGAATTCGCCTTCGAACACGAAATACGGTCGACCCGACCAGTCCAGCGCGGCGCTGGCCTGCGCTTCGTCCATCGGCAGCGTGAACCCGTAGCGCGCGATGCCCTTCTTGTCGCCCAGCGCCTGGCGCAGGGCCTGGCCCAGGGCCAGCGCGCAGTCCTCGACGGTGTGGTGCTCGTCGATGTGCAGGTCGCCGTCGCAGTCGAGGCGCAGCGCGAAACCGCCGTGCTTGCCGATCTGCTCCAGCATGTGGTCGAAGAAACCCAGCCCGGTCTTCACCACCGGATCGGCCTCGCGGTCGAGGTCGATTTCGACGCGGATGTTCGTCTCCTTCGTCCTTCGCACGACGCTCGCGGTGCGCGGCGCATCGGCCAGCACGTGCGCGATGTGCGCCCAGTCGACGCCATCGCCGAATTGCGGCGACTTCAGCTTGAACGCGCGGATGCCGAGGTTCTCTGCGAACTGCACGTCGGTCTCGCGGTCGCCGACCATCGCCGATCGCGACCAGTCGATGCCGCGATCGCGGAGCATCGGCTGCACCAGCCCGAGCTGCGGTTTGCGCGTCGGCGCGTTCTCGTGCGGGAAGCTGCGGTCGATCAGCACGTCGCGAAAGCGGATACCCTGGCTCTCGAACACCTGCATCATCAGCGCATGCGGGCCGTCGAAGGTCTCCTGCGGATACGATGCGGTCCCCAGGCCGTCCTGGTTGGTCACCATGACGAACTGGTAGCCCGCGTCGCGCAGCTTCAGCATCGCCGGGATCACGCCATCGACGAACGCCAGCTTGGCGTAGCTGTCGATCTGGAAATCCTCGGGCTCGAGGATCAGGGTGCCGTCGCGATCGACGAACAGGATCGGCGCGCCACCACTCATGCCGCGGCCTCGGTGGTCAGGCCTCCGGATGGCGCCAGCGCGGCGAAGACCGCTTCGTTTTCCCCGGGCTGCCCCAGTGTGATGCGCAAGGCGTCGCCCAGGCCCTGTGTCGCACGCATGTCGCGAACCACCACGCCGGCCGCGAGCAGGTTCTGGTAGACCGCTTCGGCATTGTCGAAACGCGCGAGCAGGAAGTTGCCGGCGCTGCGATACACGCGACGCACGCCGGGCAGCGCCTGCAGGGCGGCGAACATGCGCTCGCGCTCGGCGCGCACGACCGCGGCGCGACGCTGCGCTTCGGCCACGGCCTCGGGTTCGAGCGCACGCAGGGCCAGCTCCGCGCAGGGCGCAGGCACCGGATAGGGTGCCTGGCAGCGACGCAGCACCTCGATCAGGGTCGGATCGGCGAGCAGGCAGCCGATGCGCGCGCCCGCCAGTGCGTGCAGTTTCGACAGCGTGCGCAGCACGGCGACGTTCGGATAGTCGTCGATCAGCGTGGCGGCAGAGGGCGCATCGGCGTATTCGATGTAGGCCTCGTCGACCACCACCAGCGCGCGACCGGCGAGCGACTGCGCCAGCGCGCGGATCGCCGAGAGCGTGATCAGTTCGCCGGTGGGATTGCCCGGCGAGCACAGGAACACCAGCTTCGCGCGCCGCGCCGTCGCCAGGTCGCGGATCGCGGCGAGGTCGGTCACCCAGGCATCGTTGCGCTCGATCAGCGGCGCTTCGACCAGCGGCGCGTTCTGCAGCCGCGCGCACACCGCGTACATGCCGAACACCGGCGGCGCGATCACCACCGCATCGCGCTCGGCGCGACACAGCGCACGGACCAGCAGATCGATGGCCTCGTCGCTGCCGCGCCCGATCAGCAACTGCTCGGGCTTCATGCCATACAAGCCGGCGAGCGCGGCGCGCAGCGCCTCCGGTTGCGGCTGCGGATAGCGACGCACGTCGCCATCGCCGTCGGCGGGATTGTTCCAGGGCGACTCGTTGGCGTTGAGCCAGATCGAGCCATCGACCTTGTGGCTGCGCGCCGACGAATAGCCGGCGAACGCGCGCAGATCCTCGCGCACGAGGTCGATCACCCCGGGCTTGGGCAGCGTGGCGAAAGGCGACGTCATGGCGCGCCGTCCGCTTGCAGCGACGCGATGCGCAGGCTGACCGCACTGGCGTGCGCCTGCAGGCCTTCGGCTTCGGCGATGCGCACCGCGCTCGGGCCGATGCGGCGCAGGCCGGCGCGCGAGACCTTCTGCACGCTGATCGCGGTCTGGAAGCTCGAGACCGACAGGCCGCTCCACGCGCGCGATGCGCCGCCGGTCGGCAGCACGTGGTTGGTGCCGCTGCAGTAATCGCCCAAGGCTTCCGCGGCGTAATCGCCGAGGAACACGGAGCCTGCGGCCTGCACGCGATCCAGCCACGGATCCGGCTCGCGCAGCGCGAGGATGAGGTGCTCCGGTGCGTAGCGATTGCTCACGTCGAACGCTTCGTCGATCGACGCAACGCGGATCAGGCGCGAACGCGACAGCGCCTCGCGTGCGATGGCCTCGCGCGGCAGGCGCGACAGCTGCGCGGCCAGTTCGGCGGCGGTGCGCGCGATCAGCGTCGGACAGTCGCTCAGCAGGATCACCTGGGAATCCGGGCCATGTTCCGCCTGCGACAGCAGGTCGGCGGCGACGAACGCCGGGTTGGCGCCGCTGTCGGCGATCACCAGGACTTCCGACGGACCGGCCGGCATGTCGATGGCCGGACCACCTTCGACCGTGGACACCTGGCGCTTGGCTTCGGTGACCCAGGCATTGCCCGGTCCGAACAGCTTGTCGCAGGCCGGCACGCTGTCGGTGCCGATCGCCATCGCGGCGATGGCCTGCGCCCCGCCAAGCTTGAACACGCGGGTCGCGCCGCAGCGACGTGCCGCGAACAGCACGGTGGGATCGGCGGTGCCATCGGCGCGCGGCGGCGTGCACACCACGACTTCGCGACACCCCGCGATGCGCGCGGGCACGCCCAGCATCAGCATCGTCGACGGCAGGGGCGCGCTGCCCGCCGGAATGTACAGGCCGACGCGCTCGATCGGACGCACGATGCGCCGGCATTCGACGCCTTCGGCGGTTTCGACCGCGTATTCGAGCATGCCGCTGTCGCGGTGGAAGGCCTCGATGCGTTCGGCCGCGTCGATGATCGCTGCCTTCAATGCGGGATCGAGCGACGCGTCGGCGGCGTCGAACTCGGCCTCGCCGACCGAAAAGACATCCAATGCGGCACGGTCGAGCAAGCGCGAGTATTTGCGCAACGCCGCATCGCCCTCGAGGCGAACGCGGGCGATGATCTTGCCCACTCCGAGGCGCACGGCAGCGGCGGAATCCTGGGTCGCACGCCGGAGCGCATCGCGGCGCCCCTGTTCGTCCAGCGCATTCCAGTTCAACAGGTTCAGATCGATGCGGGTCGCGAGCGAGGCGTTCATGCGAGCAATCTCTCCACGGGCAGGACCATCAGGCCGCGGGCACCGGCCCGCTTGAGTTCTTCGAGGCGTTGCCAGGTCATCGCGCCGTGGCACAGCGCCTGCAGCGCGACATCGCCATCGGTACGCGGCTGGCTGCCGCCGTCCAGCGACATCACGGTCGGCGGCTCGGCATCGGGCAGCAATTGCATCAGGTGCGGCAGGATCGCGCGCGGCGCCTGGAACATCAGCAGCTTGCTGTCGCGCAGCTTCAGCACGCCGTCGAGCCGGCGCATCAGCAGTTCTGCGATGCCGGCGCGCGCATCGGCGATCGGGCCGGAAGGTCCGGCCAGCACCGCTTCGCTGTCGAGCACCACTTCCACCGGCTTCAAGCGGTTCGAGGCCAGCGTGGCGCCGCTGGACACCAGGTCGCAGACCAGGTCGGCCTGACCCAGGCGCGGCGCGAGTTCGACCGAGCCGGACATCGTCACCACGCTGGCATCGATATTGCGGTCGGCCAGCCAGCGCGACAGCAGCGCGGGATAGCTGGTCGCGATCCGCGTGCCGGGCAGCTGGACCTGCGGATTCCAGTCCCATTCGTCGGGAATGCCGAACATCAGCTTGCAGCGACCGAAGCCGAGGCCGCGCAGTTCGCGGAACGCCGGCGCCAGCCCCTTGGTCTGACGGTCGTAGTCCTGTTCGACCAGCACGTTGCGGCCGACGAATCCGAGATCGCACACGCCGTCGGCGATCAGTCCCGGGATGTCGTCGTCGCGCACCAGCAGCAGGTCGATCGGCAGCGATTCGCCGTAGTAGAACAGCTTGTCGCGGCTTTCCTGCCAGCTCAGGCCGGCAGCGGCGAGCAGCGCCAGCGCGGGCTCGCTGAGTCGCCCGCTCTTCTGGATCGCGATGCGCAGGCGATCGCGCAACTGGTCGCGAGCGTTCGCGGCAGCATGTCGTTGCATGGGATGTGTCCTCAGTGCGCGTCGACGGGACGCGTCAGGGTGTCGAGTGCGCGGCCATAGCCGCCGGTCCCGCGTTCGAGCGTGCGCGCGACGCGGCCGATGGTGGTCACGCTGACCAGGGTGCGGTCGTGGATTTCGCGGTAAGGCACGCCCTCGGCGATCAGCGGCACGACCTTCCAGCGATCGGACATGGCTTCCAGCTCGGCCGGAGTGCACAGGTCTTCGAGGAAGGCGCGCACGTCCGCCGCAGACGCCAGCCCCGCGAACGCAGCCGCCAGCGCGTCGAGGCTGGCCTCGGCGGCGTTGTCGGAAACGGGCTGGGTACGCTGCTTCATGGGCGTGACGAGGTCCTGTCGGCTTGAATGTATTAACGCGCTATCACATTAATTCATTGAGCCAGCCTTGGTCAACCCGTCAGGGCGGCCCATGTCGACGGACGGGAAAAGAAAAACGCCCCGCAGGACCGGCCGGCGGGGCGTTTCGGGTGATGAAGGCGGCCCGGCGGGGCCGCCGGGATCAGGACAGGGCGCGCAGCTGCTCGCGTTCGATCAGCAGGGTCCGGGCCAGATCGGCCTCGGCCACCTCGAACTGCTCGCCCCGGCGCAGGTCCTTCACCGCGACCACGCCCTTCGCCGCCTCGTTTTCGCCGCGGATCACGACGAAGCGGATGCCGGCCTTGTCGGCGTACTGCATCTGCTTGGCGAACTTGCGCGCTTCCAGCTGGGTTTCGACGTTCAGGCCAGCCGCACGCAGGCGTTGCGACAGCGACAGCGCGGCGTCCAGGCCGGCTTCGTCCATCAACGACACCAGCACGTCGACCGAACTTTCGGCGGTCTCGACCAGCCCGGCCTCACGCAGCTGCCAGAACAGGCGGGTCAGGCCGATCGAGATGCCCACGCCTGGCAGCTTCGACTTGGTGTAATGGCTGGCGAGGTTCTCGTAACGACCGCCGGAGCAGATCGAACCGATCTCCGGGTTCGCGTTCAGCGTGGTCTCGTAGACGATGCCGGTGTAGTAATCCAGGCCGCGCGCGATCGACAGGTTCAGCGCGAACCGGCTGTCGGACACGCCCAGCGCGCGGAGCTGGCGCAGCACTTCGCGCAGCTCGGCCCGGCCTTCCTCGAACAGCGGCGTCCCCTCGCCCAGCGCGTCCAGCGCGGCCTGCGCGGCGTCGTGGCCAACCGCGCGCACCCGCGAGAACGCGAGCAGGGTGTCCGCGACCTCGCCCGACAGGCCGAAACCTTCGCCGACCAGGGTCTCTCGCACCGCCGCTTCGCCCCGCTTGTCGAGCTTGTCGATCTCGCGCAGCACCGCGACCTGGCGCTCGCCCTCGCCGATGCCCTGCCCCTCGAAGAAGCCGCGCAGCAGCTTGCGGTGGTTGAACTGGATGGTGAATTCGCCGATCGCGAGCGCTTCGAACACGGATGCGATCACCGCCGGCAGTTCGGCGTCGTAGCGCGGCGACAGCGCATCCTTGCCGATCACGTCGATATCGCACTGGTAGAACTCGCGGAACCGCCCGCGCTGCGCA
This sequence comes from Lysobacteraceae bacterium, assembly GCA_016789405.1. Taxonomy (GTDB): domain Bacteria; phylum Pseudomonadota; class Gammaproteobacteria; order Xanthomonadales; family Xanthomonadaceae; genus Lysobacter_I. The sequence goes on along the minus strand of JAEUPQ010000026.1, from coordinate 231,229 downwards.
CGTTCGCCGCGATAGACGCGCTGCATCTGGTAGCGGCGGAACGGGAACACCAGGTCGTGCTCGTGTTCGGCGACGTAACGCGCGAGCGGAACGGTCAGGTCGAAGCGCATCGCCATTTCGGGCAGACCGTCGCTGGCCTTTTCGAGGGAACCGGTCGACTGCATGAAATAGACCTGGCGCTCGGTCTCGCCGCCGGTCTTGGTCAGCAGGACCTCGGTCAGCTCCATCACCGGCGTTTCGACCGGCAGGAAACCGTACCGTTCGAAGGTGCGGCGGATGGTGTCGAGCATGCGCTGGAAGGCGATCTGTTCGCGCGGCAGCAGTTCGAGGACGCCGGGCGGGGTACGCGGCTTGATCAAGGGTGACTCCGGAGCTTGAAGCGGATGCCATCAGTGTAGCCGGAGCCCGGCCGGACCGGCTCCGTGCCAGGCCTCCGCAAGCCATGCCCCCGCCCCTCTTGCCTAAGCCCGGCACCCTCCTTACAATGCGCGGCTCGGCATCGGGGTGTAGCTCAGTCTGGTAGAGCGCTACGTTCGGGACGTAGAGGTCGCAGGTTCGAATCCTGTCTCCCCGACCAAATGATTCCGCGAAAAGGCCACCCGCAAGGGTGGCCTTTTTGTTTGCCCGCACGAGACGGTCAGCCTCACCACGCCGCTTCAGGCGTACACCAGCGCCACCAGCACAGTCACTTCCACCATCTCGGCGAGCGCGCCGGCGGTGTCTCCGGTGAAACCGCCGATGCGGCGCATGCAGGTGCGACGCCACAGGACGAACACGAGCGTCGCGGCGCCGACCGCGATCGCGCCACGCAGACCGCAGACGAGACAGGCGGCGATGCCGAACAGTACGGCAAGGATGCAGGCCGCGCGCGGCGCATCCTTCAACACAGTGCCAAGCCCCCCGCTTCGCACATAGGGCGTGGCGACGAACGCAGCCGTCAGCGCGGCGCGCGCCAGCAGCGGCGACAGCCACAAGAGCCACGCGTTTTCGACCTGCAGGCTCGCCAGCGCGGCGAATTTCAGCAACAGCAGCAGCACGACGGCAGTCACACCCGCCGGACCGCTGCGCGGATCCTTCATGATTTCCAGCGTGCGCGCGCGATCGCCGAAACCGCCGACCCACGCGTCCGCGCTGTCGGCAAGACCGTCGAGGTGCAGGCCGCCGGTCAGCGCCACCCAGGCAAGCAACGTCAACGCTGCGGACAACAGCGCATGTTCGCGCGGCAGCGCAATGAAGACGCCCGTCAGCAGCGCGCCGACGATCAGTCCGACCATCGGGTACCACGCCAGCGATGTGCGCTGCGCGCAGGCATCGTCGAAGACGCGCACCGGCACCGGGATGCGGGTCAGGAAACCCAGCGCGACCAGCAGGCCACGCATCAGGCCGGCGCCATCGCGTGCGTGCACACCGGCCATGGCAGGCGATGCAGCGATGCATGCGCGACATCGATCCCGGCCATGTCGCCAAAATCGCGCTGTTCGACAATGCAGCGCAGCAGGCGGATCGCACCGCCGTGGGTCACGACCAGTACGCGTTTCGCCGGGAAGTTCTTCGCGATGTCGTCGATCGCCGCGCACAGCCGAGCGCGAAAGGCGTCGAAGGTCTCGCCGCCCGGCGGCGGATTGGCGACCGGGTCCTGCCAGAAGCGTCCGAGTGCGTCGCCATCGGTCTCGGCCAGCGTCTCCATCGGCACGCCTTGCCAGCGACCGAAGTGGTATTCGACCAGTCGCACGTCCTCGTGCAGCGGCAAGCCGCGCTGAGCCGAGAGTTCCTGCGCGAACGCGGCGCAGCGCTGCAGGGCCGACGTGACCACGACATCCCATTCGCCGCCCTCGACCGAGGCGCGCAGTTGCGCCCAACCCGGATCGGTGAGCGCATCGTCGAGCTGGCCGCGATAGCTGCGCTGCCCGGTATCGCCATGACGCAGCAGGTCGATGGTGCGCGCCGACATCACGCGATCACCGCGCCTGCATCGGCGGTCGACGCCGACCCGGACGACGACTTCTCCGACACACCGGCCTGCGCGAAGGTCGCCATGCCGGCATGCAATGCACAGGCCGATCGCAGCAGCGGCACCGCAACAGCCGCGCCGCTGCCTTCGCCGAGGCGCATGCCGAGGTCGAGCAGAGGTTCTGCGCCGAGCGCATCGAGCAGGCGCGCGTGCCCGCGTTCGCGCGAGCGATGCGAGAACAGCAGCCAGTCGCGCACGCCGGGATTCATGCGCACGGCAGCCAGCGCGGCCGCAGTGACGATGAACCCGTCGACCAGCACCGGCATGCGCGCCTGCGCGGCGGCGATGCATGCGCCGGCCAACGCGGCGATCTCGAAACCGCCGAGGCAACGCAGGCGATCGAACGGGTCGACTGCGCCGGCATGCAGTTGCAGCGCACGTTCGATCACCGCGACCTTGCGCGCGATGCCCGCATCGTCGAGACCGGTCCCCGCACCCGCCAGCACACCGGGCGATTCATCGAGCAGCGCACAGGCCAGCGCGGTCGCGGCCGTCGTGTTGGCGATGCCCATCTCGCCACCGATGAACAGGTCGGCGCCGGCGGCACGCGCCCGTGCGACGCGCTCGGCGCCGATGCGCAGTGCGTCCTCGCATTGCGCATGGGTCATCGCTGGCGAACGGCAGAAATTCGCGGTCGACGGCGCGATGATCGCGCGCAGCACGCCGTCGATCTCGCCCGGGTCGTTGACCGTGCCGAGATTGACCACGTCGAGCGTCGCGCCCAGCGTGCGCGCGAGCACGCTGATCGCCGCGCCGCCACTGGCGAAATTGCGCACCATCTCGCCGGTGACCACCTGGGGGAACGCAGAGACGCCTTCCTCGGCGACGCCATGGTCGGCGGCGAACACGCTGATCCAGACCGTGTCGAGCTTCGGACAGGCCACCCCCTGGCAGCCTGCGAGATGCTCGACCAGTGCTTCCAGCCGTCCCAGCGAACCGGGCGGCTTGGTCAGTGTCTGCTGGCGCGCATGCGCGGTTCGGGCAGCGTTTCGATCGAGCGCGGCAGCGGGCTGCGCCCACCAGGCGGTGTTCATGCGGAAACTCCGTTGAGTGCGTCCTTGAGTGAGCCCTTGAGTACGATGGGCAATCCGGCAGTGACGAACAGCACGCGCTCGCACTGCGTCGCGATGGTCTGGTGCAGGCGCCCGGCTTCATCGACGAAGCGGCGGCTGAGCGCGCCCATCGGAACGATGCCGAGACCGACTTCGTTGCTGACCAGCAGCAGTTCACCGGGCAAGCCCGGCAGGGCGTCGAGCAGCGCGTCGCGTTCGTGTTCGAAGCGCGCGGGTTGCGGATCGATGAGCAGGTTGCTCAGCCACAGCGTCAGGCAATCGACCAGCAGGCAGCGATCCTCGCGCGCATGCAGGCGCAAGGTTTCGGCCAGGGCCAGCGGCTCCTCCACGCTGCGCCAGTGCGCAGGACGGCGCGCGCGATGATGCACGATGCGTTCGTGCATTTCGTCGTCGTGCGCCTGCGCGGTGGCGACATAGACCACGTCGCGTCCCGAATCGCCGGCCAGCCGTTCGGCCAGCGCGCTCTTGCCCGAGCGGGCACCACCGAGGATCAGGGTTCGCATGCGTTTTCCAAGGCGGCAGTCTCCAGTCCGAAGTACTGTTCCAGTAGATCGTGGCGCAGATGCGCATCGACGGCATCCGCGAGGCGTTCGATCGAGGCCTCGCGCAGCGCGTGCACGTCGATCGCTTCGGCATCGCGGAGGCCGGCCCAGCGCAGCAGCGCCGCCTGCGCCTGCGGGTCGTCGAACACGCCATGCAGATAGGTGGCGATGATCTGCCCGTCGTGCGAGATCGCACCATCCGCGCGATCGTCGTCGACCAGACTCGAAGGCTGCATCAACGCGAGCCCGGTGCTGACACCGCAGTGGATCTCGTAGCCGCGTACAGGTGCGCCCCCCAGGGTATCCGCCAGCCGGCCTTCGACATTGCGCAGCTGCTTGCGCGGCGCGAGCGTGGTCTCGAAGTCGAGCCAGCCGAAGCCCTCGCTCGATCCCGCCGGGCCTTCGATGCCGTCGGGATCGTGCACGGCGCGGCCGAGCATCTGCAGGCCGCCGCAGATGCCGATGAGTTTCCCGCCGTAGCGCAGGTGCCGCGACAGCGCCGCGTCCCAACCGTTCGCGCGCAGCCAGGCGAGATCGGCGCGGGTGGACTTGCTGCCGGGCAGCACGATCAGATCGCAGGACGGCGGTGTTTCGCCGGGACCGACGTAGGTGCATTCGACCTGCGGATGCTGTCGCAAGGCATCGAAATCGGTGTGGTTGCTGATGCGCGGCAGCGCCGGCACGGCCACGCGCAGGCGCGCGCCACGTTTGTCATCGCGACCTCGCGGCAGCGCATCCTCGGCTTCGAGGCACAGGCCGTGCAGATACGGCAGCACGCCGAGCACCGGCTTGCCGGTATGCGTTTCCAGCCAGTCCAGACCCGGCTGCAGGAGTGCGATGTCGCCACGGAAACGGTTGACGACGAAGCCCTGTACGCGCGCCTGCTCGCTCTCGGACAACAGCGCGAGCGTGCCGACGAGATGGGCGAAGGAGCCGCCACGGTCGATGTCGACCACGAGGATGACGGGGCAGTCCACGGCTTCCGCATAGCCCATGTTCGCGATGTCGTTCGCACGCAGGTTGATCTCTGCCGGACTGCCGGCACCTTCCACCACCACCACGTCGTACTGCGCACAGAGGCGGGCATGCGAGGCCAGCACGGCGTCCATCGCGACGCGCTTGTAATCGTGATAGGCCGTGGCGTCGAGCTGGGCCACGGCACGGCCATGGACGATGACCTGCGCACCGATGTCGCTGCTCGGCTTGAGCAGGATCGGATTGAAGTCGGTGTGCGGCGGCAGACCGCAGGCCTGCGCCTGCACCGCCTGCGCGCGACCGATCTCGCCGCCATCGATGGTCACGGCCGAATTCAGCGCCATGTTCTGCGGCTTGAACGGCGCCACGCGCACGCCGCGCCGCCTCAGCCAGCGGCACAGCGCGGCCACGACCGTGCTCTTGCCGGCATCGGAGGTACAGCCCTGAACCATCAGGACGCGCGCGCTCATCGCAGCACCTCCGCCAGCGCGGAACCGAGTCTCGCGAAACCCGCATCGTCCGGCGGAAGACCGAAACGCAGGCTCACGGGATCGTCGAAGCGACGCGTGAGGATGCCGCGCATCGCGAGCGATTCGTGGATGGCGTGTGCATCCGGATGACGCCACCACTGGAAGAACGCGCAGCCTGCGGTCGGCGTGATGCCGCGTGCCACCAGCGTGTCGTGCAGGCGCGCACCAGCCGCGAGCAGCCAGTCCCGCGCCCTCGCCTGCCAGTCGACATCCGCCAGCGCGGCGCGCAGGACATGGCGGGTCGGCCCACCGAGCGTCCACGGGCCGAGTCGTTCGCGCATCGCTTCGAGCAGCGCTGGCGCGCCGCAGACGAAACCCGCGCGCGCGCCGGCAAGGCCGAAGAACTTGCCGACGGAACGCAGAACGACGAGTCCTTCACGATCGCTGTGCGCGCACAGGCTGCGGTGCGGCTCGACATCGATGAAGGCTTCGTCCACGACCAGCCAGCCACCTCGCGACGCAAGCGTGGCATGCACATCGAGCAGGTCCGTGCCATCGAAGCGCTCGCCGCCGGGATTGTTCGGATGGATCAGCACGATCACGTCGAACCGATCCAACGAACCCAGCAGGACATCGGCAGGCAGCGTGTCGACGACGTGGCCTTCGCGTCGCCACGCGTGCGCGTGCTCTGCATAGCTCGGTGCGATCACGCCGACACGCGAGCGCGGCCGCAGCTGCGGCAATGCCTGGATCGCCGCCTGCGTGCCCGCGACGGGCAGCAGGTGCGGCGCGCCGAAGTAGTCACGCGCCACCTCGATCAGACCGTCCTCGTCCTCGGGCAGGCGATGCCATGCGGAGGCGGGAATCGGCGGTGCAGGCCATGCGAATGGACTCACTCCCGTCGACAAGTCGAGCCAGTCCGCAGCGGGAATGCCGTAGTGCCGCGCCGCGCGCAGCAGGCGTCCACCATGTTCAAGCATGCCACCCACCTCCGATTCGCCATGCCGCAAGTGCCACGGCCACGGTGATGCACAACCAGAGCCAGACACCGCGACGCACCAGGTGCAGCGCGGCGGCGATCGCATCGGCATCCGGCGCAATCCCGTCACCGAGCGTGGGCCGATCTTCCCAGACACCGTGGTAAGGCGCAGGGCCGCCCAGGCGCACACCCAGCGCGCCCGCACCCGTCGACATCACCGGGCCCGCATTCGGGCTGTCCCACTGCGGCGCCTGCGTCCGCCAGCAGCGCAGCCCGCGACGCGCGTCGCCGAGCACGGCATAGGTCAGCGCGGTCAGTCGTGCGGGAATGTAGTTGAGGCCATCGTCGATGCGCGCGGCCGCCCAGCCGAAGCGTTCGTAGCGTTCGGTGCGGTAGCCCCACATCGCATCGAGCGTGTTCGCCAGCCGGTACAGCACCACGCCTGGCGCACCGAGCAGGGCGAACCAGAACAAGGCACCGAACACCGCATCCGCGCCGTTCTCCAGAACGGATTCGGTGGCTGCCGCCGCGACCTGCGCGCCATCCAGCGCCTGCGTATCGCGACTCACCATGCGACCGACCGCGCCACGCGCGGCATCGAGATCGCCCGCGCGCAACGGCATTTCGACGGCACGCGCGTGCTCGCCGAGACTGCGATGGCCCACCGCGAGATAGAGCATCGCCGCGGAAAAGACTGTCGCGGCCCACGTCGACCACTGCGCGAGCAGATGCGCGATGCCCGCGGTCAGCGCAACCGCCGGCAGCACGGCAACGCACCAGGCGACGATTCCGCTGGCACGCGCGTCGCGGTGCAGCCGGCGTTCGATCGCCTGCGCCATGCGTCCGAAGCCGACCAGCGGATGCGCGCGGCGTGGCTCGCCCAGCATCGCGTCGAGGCCCATTCCGGCGAGCATGGCAATCGCGAGGCTCAAGGCCGACCACTCATGGCAGGACACTCATGTCAGGACACTCACGGCAGGAACAGCTGCACGGCCGCGTCCGGCGCGGAAGGGAAATAGAAATGCACGAAGCTCGCGGTCATCCGCCGGTCGCGATACACCGCTTCCGCGCTGCGACCGCTGTTGGGATTGCGCGCCGTCGCCAGCGGCTCGGCCTCCACCGTGGCCTGGCCATAGTGGAAGGTGTGGCCGCGCAGCGTGCCTTCGGGCAGGTCGACTTCCTGCAGCCCCAGCGCCGCAAGTCGCGACTGCATCGCAGCATCGCCGCGCAGCAGCCCGGCCATGGGCGCACGCACGCCTTCGCGATCGGCCAGCGAATCCAGCAAGAACAGCAAGCCGCCGCATTCGGCGAGCAGCGGTTTTCCGGCATCGCGATGCGCATGCAGCGCCGCGTGCAGATCCTTGCGCTGCGACAGCGTGTCGAGATGCAGTTCCGGGTAGCCACCCGGCAACCAGACTGCATCGCAATCAGGCAATGCATCGCCCGCGATCGGCGAGAAGAACGCAAGCTCGGCGCCCGCCTCGCGCAGGAGCGCGAGGTTCGCGGGATAGAGGAAGCAGAACGCCGCGTCGCGGGCAATCGCGATGCGCCGCCCCTGCAGCGATCTCGGCACTGGCAGGCACTCAGCATGGGCGAACGCGACCGGTGGCGGCAGTTCGGTTGATGCATGCGCAGCCCAGGCGTCGGCCAGGGCATCGAGGCGCGCATCGAGATCGGAAAGTTCGGCAGCAGCGACGAGACCCAGATGCCGCTCGGGCAAGTTCAGCTGCGCATCGCGCGGCAGGGCGCCCAACCATTGCAGGTCGCTGGACACGCTGTCGCGCAGCAGCATGGCGTGATGCGCGCTGCCGATGCGGTTCGCGGCCACGCCATGCACGGCGAGACCCTCGCGATGCCGCGCCAGCCCGGTCGCCAGCGCGCCGAAGGTCTGCGCCATCGCCGAGCCGTCGATCACCGCGAGCACCGGCACGCCCAGCGCCTGCGCGAGATCGGCGCTGGACGGGGCGCCATCGAACAGACCCATCACGCCTTCGACGAGGATCAGGTCGGCCTCGCCCGCTGCGTCGTACAGTCGGGCACGCACATCGGCGTCGCCGGTCATCCACAGGTCGAGCTGGTAGACCGGCGCGCCGCTGGCGCGTTCGAGGATCATCGGATCGAGGAAATCCGGCCCGGTCTTGAAGACGCGCACGCGGCGCCCCTGTCGTGTGTGCCAGCGCGCCAGCGCGGCGGTGACGCTGGTCTTGCCCTGCCCTGACGCCGGCGCGGACACCAGCAGTGCCGGGCAGTGGCGGATGGCGGCGCTCATAGCTCGATGCCCTTCTGCGCCTTGATGCCGGCTTTGAACGCATGCTTCACGAGGCGCATCTCGGTCACCGTGTCTGCGGCCTCGACGAGCACGTCCGGCGCACCGCGTCCGGTGATGACCACGTGCTGGCGCTCCGGACGCGCGACGAGTGCGGCAACGACCGCGTCGACGGACACGTAATCCTTGTTCAGCGCGATGTTGAGTTCATCGAGCAGGACGAAGTCGTAGCCCGGATCCGACAGCATGCGCGCTGCGACATCCCACGCGGCCGATGCCGCAGCGATGTCGCGCCCGCGATCCTGCGTTTCCCAGGTGAAGCCCTCGCCCATCACGTGATAGTCCAGCACCGCATCGTCGCCGTCGGTGAAACGACGGAAAAAGGCCTCTTCGCCAGTGGAAAAGCTGCCCTTGATGAACTGCACGACCCCGCAGCGGAAGCCGTGGCCGAGCGAACGTGCGAGCATGCCGAAGCCGGAGGAGCTCTTGCCCTTGCCGTTGCCGGTGTTGACCACGACCACGCCGCGATCGATGACGGCGCGCTCGATGCGCCGATCGACCAGTTCCTTCTTGCGCTGGGCGCGTTCGCGGTAGTGTTCATCCTCGGTGAGGCCGAGGCGTTCGGACCCGCGGCTCATGCGCGTGCCTGCCTGTCGACGTCGATGCGAGAAACCGCCGCGCGGCACAGCAGTCGCACCACCATGGCGACACCGACGTAGCCGGCCAGCGTACCGAGCGCCGGCGGGTAGTAGCGCGGAATGCGCGCGACGAAATTCGCGAAGCTCGGATCGGGATGGCGGCCGGAGAAGAAATGGAAACCGCCTTTCGACACCAGGTAGGCCACGCTCGCCGTCACCAGCAGGACCAGCGCCAGCCTCGGCACTGCACGCCAGTCTTCGCGGTGCACGCGCGCGTACGTGCGGCCACCGAACCACAGCACCGTGTAGGCCAGCGCGAGTGCCCAGTACGCGGGCGACAGGCACCAGTCACTGATCGTGCCGCTGGCGAGACTGAGCAGGTCGAGCGACGTCGACAAGCCAAAGAACAGCGGCAAGGCCCAGGCCGGCCGCAGCAGCGCGCCGACGAGGAAGAACACCGCCCACGATGCGCTGGGCAGCGCGTCGACGCTGGCGAAATGCTGTCCGCGCGTGCAGATCATCAGCGCGGCAAGCGCCACGGCGATGGCCGCCTGCGCACGTGGCGCGGTGGACGCGAGGGCAGCGACGGGATGCGACGAAGAAGTGGACATATGGCGTTTCCCGATCAGGTCAGCGACTGGCCGACTGCGTGCCGCGCGCGCCGAGCGTGCGCGCCGCCACGGCATGCAGGGCCAGCGCGACGACGATGTAGATCATGGTCGTACGCACGAACAGCGGACCCCACTGCCAGGCACGGGCAAGATATTCGGCAAAATGCGGGTTTTCGTAGCGACCACCGAACCAGTAGAACGCGCCATTGGAGATCGCGAACGACAGCGACGCACTGGCCAGCGCAGCCGCGACGGTGAGCAGCACCGGCTTAGTTTCCAGCGCGTGATGCGGCGCGATCATCCGGCCGCCGTACCACAGCACGGCATACGCCGGCAGCAGCGCGACGTACGAGGGCGTGACGCAGAAGTCGCTCGCGCCAGCGAAGCCGACCGACACGACATCGATGCCCACGGCCAGCGCCATGAACGCCGCGAAGCGCAGGTGGTCCGCCCTGGTGCGCGCGCTCAGGAACAGGCCGCCGAGGAAGAACAGGGCCATCGATGCATCCGGCAGGTGCAGCACATCTCCAAAATGGTGGTAGCGGGTCGCGACCATGAACGCGGCGAAGACGGCGAACAGCGCATTGCGCGCGGGGCTTGGCAGGACGTTCATCGATGACCTCGTGTCAGGAAGAAAGTGGAGGTACCCGCTCAGCGGGCACCGGGTTGGTAGCGCAGCGTGAGCAGCCATTGGCGGCCAGGCTGGTTGTAGAACTCTGCGGTCTCGTAACGGCGGTCGAAGACGTTGCTCGCACTGAGCTGCAACGACCAGTCCGATGCAAACGCGTAGCCGACGCGCAGGTCGACGAGGCCGTAGCCGTGCATGCGACGGGTATTGGCCAGGTTCTCGTAACGCGCGTTTGCGCCGATCGCACTCAGGCCGATGCTGAAATCGCCGAAACGGCGATCGACGTCGAGGCGACCACTGCGCGTGGCGCGTCGCGGCAAGGTGTTGCCATGACTGGCGTTGTCGCCATCGGCGCGTGGATCGAGCCAGGTAGCGCTGGCGCGCAGATCCCAATCGGCCAGGCGAATATGGCCGCTCGCTTCGAAACCGCGGATGCGCGCACGGTCGATGTTGTCCGGGCCGGGCGGACGACGATCCGAGTTGTATGCGATGAGATCGTCGACGCGCGTCTCGTAGCCACTGATCGACCAACCGGCCGTGCTGTGGTCGCCACGCAGGCTCAATTCCAGGCTGCGCGAACGCTCGGGCTGCAGCTCGGGATTGCCGTACCCCGGGAAATACAGTTCGTTGAAGGTCGGCGCCTTGTACGCGGTGCCGTAGCTTGCCGCGAATCGCAGGGTGTCGCCGAGGTTCCAGCCCCACAGTGCGCTGCCCGTGGTCACGCCACCGAACTGGCTGTCGTCGTCGCGACGCAGGCTGGCCTGCAATGACTGGCTGCCGAAGTCCTGTTGCCACTGCGCGAACACGGCGCGATTGGTGCGATCGTCGCGCCGATAGCGCGTGCTGCCGTAGACGTGATCGGCCTGCCAGTCGAAGCCCACCGTGACCAGGCCTTCGCCGGCGCCGATGTCCGCCTGCAGCCCGCCCATCCGGCGCCGCGTATTGAACGTCGACGAGTAGCGGCCGTTGAGGTAGTTGTCGCTGAGGTCGGCGCTCGCGCCGAGGTTCAGCGTGAACTTCAGCGTGTCCGTCGGCGCGTAGCGCACGCGACCACCGATCACCTGCTGCACGCTGTCGGATTCGTTGTTCACCGATCCGTCGTACGCGTTCTCGCCTTCGGCGCGGAACACGCGCGCTTCGGCGTACCAGCGTTCGTTGAAGCGATAGCCGCCCTGCAGCACCAGCGAGTCGTTGCGATAACCGTCGAGGTCGGGATTGAAGCTGCGCGAACGGGTGTCGCGATAGGCATTGATGCCATCGGTGCTGCCGTGCGCCGCATTCACCGAATACCAGCCGCCCTGCGTCGCATCGCTGGAACGCCCACCGACGCCGGCCGACGCGCGGCGCGTGCCTTCGCTGCCGATCGACACCGAAGCGCTCGGCGCGAACGCCCCCTGCGGGCGACGCGTGAAGATCTGGATCACGCCGCCGAGGGCCTCGGAGCCGTAGAGACTGGAGAACGGACCGCGCACGATCTCGATGCGTTCGATCTGCTCGGTGGGGATGTCCTGCAGCGCAGCACTGCCGCTGGTGGCGGAACCGAGCTTGATGCCATCGACCAGCACCAGCGTGTGGTCGGATTCGGTGCCGCGCAGGAAGAACGAGGTCGCCTTGCCGGGCCCGCCGTTGTTGGCCATCGACACGCCTTCGCGGCCAGAGAGCAGGGCCTGCAGGGATTGTGGCTGCAGCCGGTCGATCTCGGTGCGATCGATCACGGTGATCGCCGCAAGCGTCTGGTCTTGCGTGCGCGCGGTGCGCGATGCGGTGACGACGATCCGGTCGAGCGCTTCTTCATCCTCCTCGTCATGGCCGGATTCGGCAGCCGAGGCAGAGGACACGAACAGGACGGACAACAACGCGGACGACAGCAGGGACACCGCCAGGAGATGGCGGTTTTCGGACATGGGGAAACGCACTGGATGACTCCTTGACCGCGCCTACCCGCGCGGACCCGTGGAAACCGACACACGGACAGGGGCATCTCTGGCCATCGCGCACGCGGTACCCGCGCCACACGATCGCCATGACATCGCCCGCCGCATGTCACGTCGCTCCAAGGCCGGTCTCCGGGCTCGCGAGCGAAGCGCAGTGCGCTTCCGGTACCGCGCCTTCCCATGCACGAAGCACAGTGGCTGATGCGGAACCCCAACTCGCCTACCGTTGCGGGGGCAGCTCCGGAATTGTCGTCGGCATGGTCCATTGGGACATGTCGCGACGCACCGGATTCCCGTTTCAACCACCGGCCAGGCCGGCGGTCACCTCAGGCGGGGGCTAGTGTAACAGGATGTTGCGATGCGATCGGACGTATACACGCCGGATCTTCCGGCATCCACATACGCATATGAACGGTCGTCAGTTGCGCAGGTTGCGCGTCTGGCCGGTGCCATGCACGACGAAACGCTCGATCGTCAATGATTCCGCGCCCATCGGGCCGTAGGCATGCAGGCGCGTGGTCGAGATACCGATTTCCGCGCCTAGTCCGAGTTCGCCACCATCGGAGAATCGCGAGGATGCGTTCACCATGATGACGGCGCTGCGCAGGGCGTGGACGAAACGCGCGGCAGCGGTTTCATCGCGCGTCACGATCACCTCGGTGTGATCCGAGCCGTGACGACGGATGTGCGCGATCGCGTCGTCGAGCGAATCGACGACGCGCACCGCGAGGATCAGGTCGAGGAATTCCGCATCCCAGTCCTCATCGCTGGCTGGCACGGCGCCGGGCATGCGCGGCAGCGCGCGATCGTCTGCACGCAACTGCACGCCATGCGTGGACAGCATGGCCGCCGCGCGCGGCAGGAAGACATCGGCCACATCGGCATGCACGACCAGCGTTTCCAGCGCGTTGCACACGCCCGGACGCGAGACCTTGCCGTCGAGCAGCAGGTCGAGCGCGAGATCGAGGTCTGCGGCGGCATCGACATACAAATGGCAGACGCCCTTGTAGTGCTTGATCACCGGAACGCGCGCGTGCTCGGCGACGAAGCGGATCAGCCCTTCCCCACCACGCGGGATGGCCAGGTCGACGATGTCGTTGAGCTGCAGGAGCTGGACCATCGTCTCGCGTCGCAGGTCTTCGACCAGGGTCAATGCAGCCTCGGGAATGCCGTGCTCGCGGAGCGTGCGTTTCAGCGCACCAGCAATCGCCGTATTGCTGCGGATCGCCTCCGACCCGCCACGCAGGATCACGCCGTTGCCGGCCTTGAGGCACAGCGCAGCGGCATCCGCGGTCACGTTCGGCCGGGCCTCGTAGATCATCGCCACCACGCCCAGCGGCACGCGCACGCGTGCGATGTCGATGCCGTTCGGCCGAGTCTCGCGACGCGTGACCATGCCGACCGGGTCGGGCAGCGCCGCAACTTCGCGCAGCGCACCGGCGATCGCAGCAAGGCGCTGCGGGTCGAGCTTCAGGCGATCGAGCATCGCGCCGGTCGTACCCTTCGACTCCGCGACACGCAGGTCTTCTGCATTCGCGGCAAGGATGACGTCGGCGTCCGCATGCAGGGCATCGCCCATCGCGCGCAGCAGCGCGTTCTTCGCTTCGGTCGACAGGAGCGCGACCGCTTGCGCGGCTTCGCGGCAGGCCAGCGCCTGTTGGCGGATGTCGGTCGTCGCTGATCCGGTCGTCGCTGATACGGTCGTGGATTCGGTGGCGGTCTCAGACATCGGTGCTTTCCTGCGCGTGGGTGTCGATCAGCGACAGGTCGTCGCGATGGATGATGGAATCGCCGTAGTTGTAGCCGAGGACGTCGTCGATCTCGTGCGAGCGTTTGCGCGCGAGGCGACGGATGTCGGCCGACGAATACTGCGTGACGCCGCGCGCGACCGCGCGCGAAGCACCGACCGCGCGCACCTCGACCAGGTCGCCACGACGGAATTCGCCCTCGGCGCCGATGACGCCGATCGGCAGCAGCGAGGCGCCCTTGTCGCGCAGCGCGCTCGCCGCGCCGGCATCGATCAGGATCGAACCGGGCTGCGCCGGCGCATGGCGCAGCCAGTGCTTGCGTGCGGCGATGCGGCTGCGACCGGCGACCAGTCGCGTGCCGATCAGGCGATCCTCGCCCAGCGCATGTGCGACATGCGCGCGCGTGCCGTTGAAAAGAACCGTGTCGATGCCTGCTGCGCCTGCACGCTGCGCAGCGAGGATCTTGGTGCGCATCCCGCCAGTGCCGACGCTGGAACCGGCGCCGCCGGCCATCGCCAGGATGTCGTCACCGGGAGCGACGACGAGCGGCATCGGATTCGCATGCGGATTGCTGCGTGGATCGCTATCGTAGAGGCCATCGATGTCGGTGGCGAGGAACAGCATGTCGGCATCGATCAGCGCGGCGACGATCGCGCCGAGGGTGTCGTTGTCGCCGAGCTTGAGTTCGTCGACCGAGACGGTGTCGTTTTCGTTCACGATCGGCAGCGCACCGCAGCGCAGCAGTTCGTCGAGCGTGGCGCGCGCGTTGAGGTAACGTCGTCGGTCACGCACGTCGTCGTGGGTCAGCAGCACCTGCGCCACCGGCCGGGCGAACAGCCCCTGCCAGAAGCCCATCAGCCTGGCCTGTCCCAGCGCCGCCAGCGCCTGGCGTTCGGCCATCGCCGCGCCGGGATGCGGCTTGGCATGCAGCACGCCGCGCCCAGCCGCGACCGCACCCGAAGACACGATCACCACTTCGCGCCCCTGCGCATGGCAGGCATGCACGAAAGCGGCCAGATGCACGGCATGGTGCGGCGACAGGCCGCCCGCACCGGACAGCAGGCTGCTGCCGACCTTCAGCACGGCCCGCTTCCAGGCGGGGACGATTTGTTCCTCGAATGCAGCGCGCGAGCTCATGATGTCTTCCGGTGGTGTCCGTTACAGGCTTCGCAAACGCGTGCGCAGCGCATCGAGGCGCAGGTCTGCGGCGGCGCCGGGCGAGACGCGCGCCTGCAAACTGGCCTCGGGATCGCCCTCGGCCCAGCGCGCGGGATCGGCAGCCTGCTTGTATGCCTCGCGGAACGGCATGCCATCACGGGCCAGATCGACGGCGAGATCGGTCGCGTACATCGACGGATCGAGCGCAGCGCGCATCGCGTCGGTCTTCCATTCGAGGTTGCGCAGCAGGTCGGGCAGCAGTTCCAGCGCGCCGAGCCCCCGACCGAAGGCGTGGAAGATCGCGCCCTTGCTGAACTGCAGGTCGCGGTGATATCCCGACGGCAGCGAGAGCAATTGCTCGATCTCCGTGCGCGCGGCCGCAGTGCTGGCGTAGGTGGCGCGCATCAGCTCGATCACGTCGGGATTGCGCTTGTTCGGCATGATCGAACTGCCGGTGGTGTATTGCGACGGCAGCGCGACGAAGCCGTATTCGGCGCTGGTGAACAGGCTGAGGTCCCAGGCCAGGCGACGCAGGTCCAGCAGCGCCGACGACAGCGCCTCGATCGCCGCCATCTCGAACTTGCCGCGCGACAGCTGCGCGTACGTCGCCGACACCTGCAGCCGGCCGAAGCCGAGCACATGCGTGGTGTGGTCGCGATCCAGCGGCAGGTTCACGCCATAACCGGCGGCGCTGCCGAGCGGATTGGCGTCGACCCAGGCCAGCGTATCGCGCGCGCGCTGCGCGTCGTCGATGAAACCTTCGGCCCACGCCGCCCACCACATGCCCAGCGACGAGACCACCGCGCGCTGCAGGTGCGTGTAGCCCGGCAGCGGCACCGACGCCTCCGCTTCGGCGCGCGCCAGCGCGACTTCGGCGCTCTCGGCGCACAGCGCCTGCACGCGCGCGAGACGATCCTTCAGCCACAGGCGCGTCGCGACCAGGATCTGGTCGTTGCGGCTGCGTCCGGTATGGATCCTGCGACCGGCATCGCCGAGGCGCTCGACCAGGCGCGCTTCGATCGCGGAATGGCAATCCTCGTAGCGCTCATCAAGCACGAAGGCACCGCTGCGCCAGTCCTCGGCGAGCGCATCCAGCTCGACGCGGATGCCTGCGAGTTCATCCGCACCGAGGATGCCGATGCGCAGCAGGCCCTCGGCATGCGCGAGGCTGGCCTGGATGTCGAACAGGAAGAATTCGCGATCGAGGATCACGTCCTCGCCTGCGAGGAAATGCTGGATCCGTGCGTCGACCTTGACGCCGGGTTTCTGCCAGAGGAGTTCGGACATGGTGGATTCCTTGCGTCAGGTCGCGTCGACCGACGGGATGCCCGTCGTCTCGGCCAGGCCGAAGGCCAGGTTGAGGTTCTGCAGCGCCTGTGTCGCCGCGCCCTTGAGGAGGTTGTCTTCGGTCGCGACCACGACCAGGCGACGCCCGTCGTCCGACAGCGCGAAGCCGCCGATCTCGACGTGGTGGCGTCCGGCGATGCGGCTGACCCACGGCGCTTCATCGAGCACGCGCACCAGCGGCTCGTCGCGATAGGTGTCGCGATAGGCCGCGATGACCTGTTCGCGCGTCAGGGACGCGGACAGGTGCAGGTTCGCGGTGATCGTGAGGCCACGGAAATGCGGCGCGACGTGCGGCATGAACTCGACCGCATGCCCGAGGTGTCGCGTGACCTCGCGCTCGTGGATGTGCCCGGTGAGCGCGTACGGCATCAGGTTGTCACGCAGTTTTTCCGGGTCGTTCTTGTCCGACGGCGTGGTGCCCGCACCCGAATAGCCCGACACACCGAAGCACTGCGCGGGACCGGCCAGCAGGTCGCGCATCGGTGCGACCGCGAGTTGCATCGCGGTGGCGTAGCAGCCCGGATTGCTGATGCGGCGCTGGCCTGCGTAACGGTCGCGCGTCAGTTCGGGCAGGCCGTAGTACCAGGCGGCGTCGAAGCGGTAGTCCGCTGAGAGATCGATGATGACCGGGTTCGCACCGACGGCGTCGAACGACGCCACGCAGTCGGCGGCCTTGCCGTTGGGCAGGGCCAGCACGACGGCATCGGCGCCGAGCGACGGCAGCTCGGCATTCGTCGGCGAGGTGTAGCGAAGTTCGCCCTGATAGGCATCGCTGTGATCGGCGACACGCTGGCCCGCGAGTTCGCGCGAACCGACGTAGGCCAGCTCGAAGCGCGGATGCGCCGCGAACAGACGGATCAGCTCGGCGCCGACGTGGCCGCGCGCACCGACGATGCCGACGCGGATGGAGGATGACTCAGACATTCGGAGGGTTCTCGAGTTTGCGCCGGAGGACATCCGCCAGCGCCGGCCATTCGTGCCGCAGGATCGAAAAGACATGGGTATCGCGAAGCGTGCCGTCGCGATGGCGACGATGCGCGCGCAGCACGCCGTCGCGCTTCGCGCCGAGGCGCAGGATGGCGGTCTGCGAACGGATGTTCTCGTGGCTGGTTTCGAACGCCACGGCTTCGCAGCCCCAGGCATCGAAGGCATGGTCGACCAGCAGCAGCTTGGCTTCCGTGTTCAGGCCGGTGCGCTGCGTGCGCGTCGCGTACCAGGTGTAGCCGATGCTCGCGCGCGGGATGCCGCGATCGATATCGTAGAAGCGCGTGCTGCCGACGATGTCGCCGGCAGCATCACGGACCACGAAAGGCCGGGATTGGCCCGCGTCGCGCTGGACCAGCGCCTCGGCGATGTAGGCCTCGGCTTCACCGGGATCCGGACCGGGCACGCTGGTATAGCGCAGCGTCCACAGCGCACCGTCGGCCGCGGCCGCACGCAGGCCATCCGCATGCGCCGCGTCGAGCGGCGCCAGCGACACGTGGCGTCCCGCCAGCGTGGGCGTATCCCAGCGCGACACGTTCAGCCTTCCAGCGTGGCCGGGCGCTGCCGGCAGTGTTCGAGACAGGGGCGGATCAGATCGTTGCCGCTGCCGTCGAGATCGCCCAGCCCGTACCAGTACGCGCGCCAGGTGGTCTGGCGCACGCTGCCATCGGCTTCGCCGTCGTAGAAGCTGTTGATCGGATTGCCCAGGCGCGAACGCCAGAACAGGCGCGGCTGCGCATCGCGCATCAATTGCCAGACGGCGCGGCCGAGGCCCTCGCCCTGTGCTTCGTCGAGGACGGCGAACTTGTCGAGGTACGGCACGCCACCTTCCTCGGTGAGGATCACCGCTGCACGATAGTTCTCGCTGACGTAAGCGCGATGCAGCCGAGTGCGTTCGAAGTAGTCGCCGACCAGCTTGCGGCCGAAGGCCGATTCGATCAGCCCGCGCAGGCGCTCGCGATCGATCTCGTCCCAGGACGCGGCCTGCAGCACGCGCTCGCCGCGACGCACCAGCGTGCCCGAGCCCTTGTGCGTGAACAGTTCCTTCGCCAGTTCGTCCGGCCGGGTGATCGAGACCGACGATGCCAGCGGAAGTGCGTCGAGCAGCGACTTGATCTGCTCGATCTTCACGCGCATGCCGCCGTTGATCCACGGCTGGTCCATCAGGGTGTCGTATTCGGTCGACAGGTTGATCGAATCGATCACCTTGCCATCGCCATCGAGCAGTCCGCCGGTCCCGGTCAGGAACACGATCTTGTACGGCTGCAGCATCTGCACCAGTTCGTTCGCGGCGAAATCGGCGTTGACGTTGAGGATCTGCCCGCCGACGGTTTCGCCGAGGCTGGCGATCACCGGGATCGAGCCGGCCTGCAGGCTGGCGTGGATCGGTGCGAACTCGACGCGCTTGACCTCGCCGACCAGGCCGTAGGTGTCGCGATCGAGATAGTCCGCCTCGAACACGCCGCTGACGATCGATGTCGCGCGCGCATCCTGCGCCTGCAGCGCCTCGACCAGCTTGAGGTTCTGCGCATGGAACACCCGGCGCACGATCGCGAGCGCTTCCGGCGTGGTCACGCGCAGGCCGTTGACGGTCTGCTTGACGATGCCGGCGGCGGACAACTCTTCGTCGAGCTGCGGACCTGCGCCATGGATGACGATGGGCGTCAGGCCCACGTCCTGCAGGAACGCCAGCGACGAGGTCAGCGCATCGAGATCGTCGCGCAGCACCGCGCCGCCGACCTTCACGACTGCGAAACGCGCCGCATCGAGCTGCGAGAAGCGCTTGAGGTACTGCGAGATCTCCTTCGCGCCGGCCATGCTCGACAGCAGGCGGACGATGGTCTGCCGGGTCTGGGGATCGTGGACTTTCTGGTCAAGCAGCGGCGTCATTTCGAAGCGGTTCCGTCAAGGATGCGGACGATCGACGCGGTGTAGCGCTCGAGCTGGTCGAGCGCCACCCATTCGTCGGCTGTATGCGCCTGGGCGATGTCGCCCGGGCCGTAGACGAAGGCGGTCAGGCCGGCGGCCGAGAACAGCGAGGCCTCGGTCCAGAAATCCACGGCATTGCCGATCGACAGGCCGAGCTCGTCGGCCAGGTCTCGCGCCATCAGACGCCGCGACTCGGCATCGGCGACATCGCCGGCCGGCAGCGACGGACCGCGGAAGGTTTCCTGGTACGACTCCAGCGTACCCGCGGCGGCACAGTCGCCGAAGCGCGCGTGGAGTTCGTCGATGGCATGCGAGGGCAGCGGCCGGAACCCGAAGCGCACCTCGGCGCTGGGTGCGATGACATTCGCCTTGATGCCGCCTTCGACCTTGCCGATATTGAAGCGCAGGCCGGTGAGGCCACCGAAGCGACGGTGCGACTCGCCTTCCACCAGCTCCAGCGCCCTGGCGCCCCAGCGCATCGCGTGATGCAGCGCGTTGCTCTGCAGCGCGTTCGCCCCGGAAGCATGGCCAGCTGCGCCACGGAACTTCATCAGCACCGAACTGATGCCACGGTGCGCGAGGACGGCTTCGCACTGCGTCGGCTCGGCGATGATCGCTTCGCTGAATCCGTGGTCGCTGGCGAGGAACGCGGCGATGCAGCGCGGATCGTTCGCTTCCTCGTCGGTGGTGAACAGGAAGGCCGCATCGCCGGTCGTGCGCCGCGCAGCGACGATCAGGCCCGCCGCCGCGCCCTTGATGTCGCAGGCACCGAGGCCGATCGCCCTGTCGTCCGCCACGCGCAGCGCCAGCGGATCGGCGCTCCAGGCTTCCGACGAAGGCACGGTGTCGAGATGAACGTTGAACACGCGCGTCGGCGTGCCGCGCACGGCCAGCAGCGACACAGCGCCGGCGCCGTGATCGGTGACCGTGCACTCGAAGCCGGGCAGTTCGGCGCGGAGGTAGTCGAAGATGCCGCCCGCCGGCGAAATCTCGCGCGGCGGATTGCGGGTGTCGAAGGACACCAGGGCTTCGAGGTGCTTGAGGATGTCGTCGAGCATCCTGGTCGCCTCGGGCTTACTTGCCGCCATGGGCGCCACCATTGACTTCAGCCCAGAGCGTGCTGCTCATGCCGAACAGCTTGATGAAGCCTTCGGCTTCCTCGACGCCCCAGTCCGCCGACTGCGCGTAGGTCGCGCCCTTGGCATTGAGGATATGCGGCGAACGCACGACCACGGCATCGACGCGGGCGCCGCGGGTTTCCAGCACCACTTCGCCGTTGACGGTCGACTGCGACGACGCCAGGAAGGCTTCGAGGTCGGTCTTCAGCGGATCGTGCCAGAAACCTTCGTACACAAGTTCGACCCACTTGCGCGCGACTTCGGGCTTGAAGCGGTTCTGCTGCTTGGTCAGCACCGCTTCCTCGAGCGCACGATGCGCGGCCAGCAGCGCGACCAGACCCGGCGCTTCGTACACGATGCGGCCCTTGAGACCGATGGTGGTGTCGCCCGTGTACAGGCCACGGCCGACGCCGTACGGCGCGAACAGCGCGTTCAACCTGGCGAGGATCTGCGCACCGGGAAGCGCCACGCCGTCGATGGCCACGGCTTCGCCTTCGACGAAACGCACCGACACCTGCAGCGCCTGCTCCGGCCACTCGGCGCGCGGCGCGCACCAGCCGCGCGCGCCCTCGCCCGGGGCTTCCCACTTGTCGATCTCGCCGCCGGACAGGGTCACGCCCAGCAGGTTCTCGTTGATCGTGTAGCTCTTCTGCTTGGCGCGCACGCCGAAGCCGCGCGCTTCCAGATAGGCCTGCTCGTAGGCGCGGGTCTGGGTGTGCTCCTTCTGGATCTCGCGGATCGGCGCAACGATGCGGTAATCGCCGCTCGCCTTCACCGCCAGGTCGAAACGCACCTGGTCGTTGCCCATGCCGGTGCAACCGTGGGCAATGGCGTTCGTGCCCAGCTCCTTCGCGCGCGCCAGCGTGGCGTCGACGATCAGGTAGCGGTCGGACACCAGCAGCGGATACTGGCCCTGGTAGGCCTCGCCCGCGCGCACGAACGGCTTGACGAAGCCGTCCCACAGCGCCGGACCACCATCGATGGTGACGTGCGAAGCGACACCCAGTTCCTGCGCGCGCGCTTCGATGTAGGCGCGCTCGTCGGCGTCGACGCCGCCGGTGTCGGCGAACACGGTGTGGACGTTCCAGCCCTTCTCCTTGAGGTAGGGCACGCAGAAGCTGGTATCGAGGCCGCCGGAAAAGGCGAGGACGATGTCGTTGGACTGGTTCATGGAAGACGTTCCGTGGGGAAGGGAAATCATTGCTTCGCCAGAGCGGCCATCACGGCCTTCTGCACGTGAAGGCGGTTCTCGGCCTCGTTCACCGCGATGCAGTAGGGCGCATCCATCACCGCGTCGGTGGCCTTCACGTTGCGGCGCAGCGGCAGGCAATGCGAGAACACGCCGTTGTTGGTCAGCGCCATCTTGCGCTCGTCGACGATGAAGTGCTTGAACTGGTCGCGGATGGGCTTTTCGGGCTCCCAGTTGCCGAAGAACGGCAGCGCGCCCCAGCTCTTCGCGTAGACGATGTCGGCGCCGGCATAGGCGCTGTCGATGTCGTGGCTGACGGTCAACGAACCGCCGTTCTCGGCGACGTTCTGCTCGGCCCAGCCCATGTAGCGCTCGTCGAGGATGTAGTCCGGCGTCGGGCACAGCAGTGTGACGTCCATGCCCATCCGCGTCGCGATGGTCAGCGCGGAATTCGCCACGGCGGTGTTCAGCGCCTTCGGGTGGTAGGCCCAGGTGAGCACGTACTTCTTGCCGCGCAGATCACTGGTGCCGAAGTGTTCCTGCAACGCCAGCGCATGCGCCAGCTCCTGGCAGGGATGGGTGATCGTTTCCATGTTGATCACCGGCACCGTCGAATACTTCGCGAAAGCGGCAAGCACCTTGTCCTGGCGGTCATTGGCCCAATCGACGAACTTCGGGAACGCGCGCACGCCGATCAGGTCGACATAGCGACTCAACACCTTCGCGACTTCGGCGATGTGCTCCTCGGTGTCGCCGTCCATCACCGTGCCCAGTTCGAACTCGATCGGCCACGCGTCCTTGCCCGGCGCCAGCACCACGGCATGGCCGCCGAGGTGGAACGCACCCAGTTCGAAGCTGGTGCGGGTGCGCATCGACGGATTGAAGAACACCAGCGCGATGCTCTTGCCCTTGAGCTGGTCGCCCAGTTTCTCGCGCTTGAAGCGGGCGGCCTCCACGAGTACGGCGTCGAGTTCGGCGCGGCTCCAGTCCTGGGTGTTCAAGAAGTGCTTCATGGAAGGTCTCGGTGGGGGCGCGGTCTGCGCGAGGATGGCGGGGAAGCGTTTCGGGAAGAAGAAAGGCGCAAAAGAAAAGGCCCGGCGGGGAGCCGGGCCTGATCGGTGGATTCTTGTGGTCGTTTTCTGGCAACGACGAAGCTCCGGATCACCCAGCTGGCGTGTGGGGTTCCGGTCGGCGCGCGCGCGAGGTCATGCCGGAGGCCATCCGGGCACTGGTCGTCGCAAGCGGCTGGGCGCCGAGGTAAGGGGACGTGTTCATAGGGCGCGCATGCTCGCACGGGAGGTCCCGCATCGCAAGCTCCGGGCGACAAGCGTGCAAGCGCTGCATGCCCAGCCCGGAATCCGCGAAATCCATCGCATTCGCTGTCGGGACACGCGCTTCCCGAGACCTGCCGTTCCTCGGGGACGACCGACCATGGGCCTCATGACGATCACTCATGTCGCCATGCAGCCTGCCTGGCCGCGAGGATCAGCGCCGTTCGCCGGGCGGGATATCGGGTGTGACGGTGATCCGCACCCGCAGGCGCTTGCCGGGGTCGATGGGCAGGCGCGAGCGGTAAGTCACGCCGCGATGGATGTAATCCACGTCGTAGGCCACTGGACGCTGGAATTCCTTCCTCACCCGCACCGGACGACAGAGGCGGGCCGCGGCACCGACTTCGGAGGGCGTTTCGCAGCGCTCCTCCACGGCTTGGGCGCGCAGGGTCTGGTAGACCGGCTGCACGCGCAGGACCTGGGCATATTCGGTGCGGACGTTGGACGCCTGCTGGCCGGCTTTGTCCTCGGCGTGCGCCGCGGACAGCGCGATGAGCGACGACAGGCAGACGCTGCGGAGGATGGCGGAAGGAATCGGTCGCATGAGCGGGCCAGTGTAGAGCTTCGAGCCGACCGATGTCGCCGCCACGCTGAATGCGCGCTGTCGTGCGGGGGATGCAACGGCTAGAATCGGCCCACCCCCTCGCACGCGTTCACGATGAGCCTGCATCTCTACAACAGCCTGACCCGACGGGTCGAGGCGTTCGAACCCCTCGACCCCGCGGCCGGCCCGACGCTGTACGTCTGCGGACCCACGGTCTACAACTACGTGCACATCGGCAACGCACGCGGTCCGGTGGTGTTCGGCGTCCTGGCCGCCCTGCTGCGTCGCCGCTACGGAAAGCTGCGCTACGCCCGCAACATCACCGACGTTGACGACAAGATCAATGCCGCCGCCCTCGAACAGGGCGTGCCGATCTCGACGATCACCGACAAGTTCGCGTCCGCCTATCGCGACGACATGGCGGCACTCGGCGTGAGCGGCGACTTCGCGCCGGACATCGAGCCAGCCGCGACCGCGCACATCCCGCACATGATCGCGATGATCCAGCGCCTGATCGACCAGGGTCACGCCTACGCTGCCGAGGGCCACGTGCTCTTCGCGGTGGATAGTTTCCCGGACTACGGCAAGCTCTCGCGTCGCGATCCCGAGGAAATGCTCGCCGGCGCGCGCGTGGAAGTGGCGCCGTACAAGCGCAACCCGGGCGATTTCGTGCTGTGGAAGCCCTCGACCGAAGGCCTGCCGGGTTGGGAGTCGCCCTGGAGCGTCGGCCGCCCGGGCTGGCACATCGAATGCTCGGCGATGGCCGAGGCCCATCTGGGCGAGACCATCGACATCCATGCCGGCGGCGTCGACCTGCAGTTCCCGCACCACGAGAACGAAGTCGCGCAGAGCGAGTGCACGCACAAGCACGCCGACGGCAGCCACAAGACCTTCGCGCGCTGGTGGATGCACAACGGCATGCTGAACTTCGGCGGCGCCAAGATGGCGAAGTCGGTCGGCAACATCCAGCGCGTGCACGACCTGGTGCGCGAGCAGCCGCCGGAAGCCCTGCGCTACGCTCTGCTCTCCGCGCACTACCGGCAGCCGCTGGAGTGGTCGGATGCGCTGATCGAGCAGTCGATCCGCACGCTCGACCGCCTGTACGGCACACTGCGCGACCTTGCTGATGCCGATGCGACACCGGTGATCCCGGCCAGCATCGAGGACTGCCTCGGCGACGACCTCAACACGCCGCAGGCGCTGGCCGAACTCGCCCGTATCGCCGGCGAAGCGCGCAAGGCGACGGATGCCAACGAACGCCGCCGACTGAAGTCCGAATTGCTCGGCGCAGGCCTTGCGCTCGCGCTGCTGCAGCAGTCGCACGAAGCCTGGTTCGCGCGTGGTACGTCCGGCGACGACGACGCACGCATCCAGGCGCTGGTCGACGAGCGCAACGAAGCGAAGAAGAACCGCGACTTCGCCCGCTCCGACGCCATCCGCAAGCAGCTCGCCGATGAAGGCGTGCTGCTGGAAGACACGCCGCAAGGGGTGCGCTGGAAGCGCGCCTGATCGATGTCTCCCGTGCCGCCGACGATCGATGGCGTCGGCTGCATACCGGTCACCGGATGAAGCCATGAGCGAAGACTTCGAAAAAGAGCTGCGCGGGCTTCTTGAGGGACTGACCGAGCGCGAAAAGGAAGTCTTGCGCGAACGATTCGGGATCGGAATCGACCCGGATCAAGGCACGCAAAGCATTGCGGAGCAATTCAACATCCTGAGGGAGCACATTCGTGACATCGAGCGACGCGCGCTGTCGCGACTTCGAGACCCCGGCGACGAGCCGCCAGCTGCCGCATAGCCGGCGCTTTGCTCCAAAATAGCATCATGGCTCGCGCAGCTCCTACAATAAGCGACCGATGACCACCTTCCCCCTCGAACCCACCGCCATCGCCGCCCAGGACGCCATCCGCGAGGAATTCGCGTTCTTCGGCGACTGGTCCGAGCGTTACCAGTACCTGATCGACCTCGGCCGCAAGCTGCCGCCGATGGACGAGGCACTGAAGACCGAGGAACACCGGCTGCACGGCTGCCAGTCGATGGTGTGGATCGTCGCGTCCGGTGATGCGGCGAAGCTCGACTTCATGGCGGCCAGCGACTCGGCCATCGTCTCCGGCCTGGTCTACCTCGCGTTACGGGTCTACTCGGGCCGCAGCGCCGACGAGATCCTCGCCACCGAAACCACCTACATCGCCGACATCGGCCTGGCCAAGCACCTCTCGCCCACGCGCAGCAACGGCCTGGCCGCGCTGCTGGCCTTCATCAAGGCACGGGCCGGGGACGCCCTGCGCGCGCGCGTCGCGCACTGAGCCACCGCGCCCATGCACGCGAGCGACGCCGGCGACACTCCCACCGCTTCGCCGCTGCGCCATCCCGCCGTCGTGCGGCTGATGGCCTATCGGCTGCTCACGGTGGTGTCGTACCAGATCGTCGCGGTGACGGTCGGCTGGCACGTCTACACCCTGACCGGCGACCCGTGGAAGCTCGGCCTGCTCGGCTTGGCCGAAGTGCTGCCGTTCTTCTGCGTCGCCCCGTTCGCCGGCTATCTCGTCGACCACCTGCCGAAGCGGCGCCTGGGCACCATCGCCTGCCTCGGACTGGCGATCACGCCTCTGTTGCTGGTTCCGATCGCGGCCGGCTGGCTGTTCGGCGATGCCAGCGACAGCGGGGCGCGACTGGTGCTGATCTACGCCGCGATCGTCTTCACCGGCATGGTCCGCGCCTTCCTCGGCCCGGTCTACAACACCCTGTTCGCCTGCGTGCTGCCGCGCGACCAGTTCGCGCGCGCATCCAGCGTCGGCGCCGTCGTGTTCCAGGGCGCACTGGTGCTGGGCCCGGTGATCGGCACGGGTGCGATCTGGCTGGCGAAGCATGTCGGCGGTTACGGCGAAGGTTCGGCTGGTCCGAACGCCTGGTCCTATGCGCTGGGCGCGATCGCGGCGCTGGCCGCCGCGGTCGCGATGGCGACGCTGCGCACCACCGAACCGGCGCTGGCGCACGAGCGCACGCCGATCTTCGCAAGCATCGGCGAGGGCCTGCGTTTCGTGTTCCGCACGCCCGTGATGCTGGGCGCGATGGCGCTGGACATGTTCGCGGTGCTGTTCGGCGGTGCGGTGTCACTCGCCCCGGCCTTCAGCAAGGACATCCTGCATGCCGGCGAGATGGGTCTGGGCCTGCTGCGCAGCGCGCCCGCCGCCGGCGCCGTGCTGGTCGGCCTGTGGCTGGCGCGCAGGCCGATCCAGCAGCATGCCGGACGCTTCCTGCTCGGCTCCGTCGCCGGCTTCGGCCTGTGCATCATCGGCTTCGGCCTGTCGAAGACGCTCTGGCTCTCGGTGTTGCTGATGCTGCTGTCGGGCATGTTCGACGGCGTCTCGGTGGTGCTGCGCTCGACGATCATGCAGTTGGCCACGCCGGACCACATGCGCGGCCGGGTGTCGTCGATCAACAGCATCTTCATCAGCTCGTCGAACGAACTCGGCGCCTTCTACGCCGGCTCGATGGCGCGCCTGCTCGGCCTGGCCCATGCCGTGGTGCTGGGCGGTTTCGTCACACTGAGCGTGGTCGCGTTCACGGCGCTCAGGGCGCCGACGTTGCGCAGGCTGAACCTGAAGGACCTGCATTGAGCCTCGGCGACTGAATCAGACGCAAAGAAAAACCCCGCGTTTCCGCGGGGTTTTTCGTGAGCTTCGGGAGCCGGGTCAATCGCCCTGCTGCTTCTGCAGGTGTTCCCAACGCTCCTGTTCGTCGATGGTGCGCTCCGCGGTGAGGCGGGCTTCCAGACGGTGCAGGCCGATTTCCTCGCCGGAGTCGACGCTGTAGCCGTATTCGCCGGAGTCGACGCGCTTGAGCGTGCTGTCGATCTTGCCGATCAGCTTGCGGTAGCGGTCACGGGTGCGCAGTTCGAGCGAATTCTCGGTCTCGCGGGTGGCGCGTTCCGCGTCGTCGCCGACGTCGCGCACTTCGTCCTTGAGGTTCTCGATGGTCTGCTTCGACTCTTCGATCAGCTCGGCACGCCACTGCAGCAGGCGCTGGCGGAAATACTCGAGCTGGAGGGGACTCATGTACTCCTCGTCCGGACCGGGCTTGTAGCCCTGGGGAACGATGGGACGGCCGGTGGCTTCGTCAGTCTTGTAAGGCACGACCTTGTACTCCGTCTTCGGGGTCGGCGAAGTCGGGCGCGAGGCCACGGCCACGGCGACCTTGCCGGCAGCCGGACGGGGCGTCACGGCCACGGGAGCCGCCGTCTGGGTCGGCTTGCTCGGCGCTGACGCCTTCACTGCGGCCTTCGGTGCCTCCGCCTTCACAGGCGCGGCAGGCTTCGCGGAGGCCTTGGGCGCTTCGGCCTTGGGCGCGGCCGCAGGCTTGGCCTCGACCTTGCTCGGCGGCTTTGGCGCGGGAGATTTCATGGCCGGGGCCTTCGCGGGCGTCGGGGCCGGGGCTTTCGCGGGTGCCTTCGCCTTCGATTCCACCTTGGCGGGCGCCTTGGCGACCGGCACGGGCTTCGCTGCGGGCTTCGATGCCGGCTTGGCTGCTGCGGGCTTGGCGACCGCCTTCTTGGCGGCCGGTTTCGCCACGGTCTTCGCGGCGGGCTTGGCGACAGGCTTCGCTGCCGGCTTGGCCGGGGCCTTCTTCGCCGCCGGCTTCGCGACGGGCTTGGCAGCCTTGGCCGGAGCCTTCGCGGCCGGTTTGGCAGCGGGCTTGGCCACAGTCTTCTTCGCGGCCGCCTTGGCGGGTTGCTTGGTGGCCTTCGCGGCCTTCTTCACGGGTTTTTTCACTGCCACGTCGGAGAATCCTTCGTATCTTCCCTTGAGGCGGGAAAGCGGGCTGTTATACCCTGCCAAGACTGCAGCGGCAACCTCGTTTTCACGCGAGGATGACGCATGGGCATCCACGTGCTGTCCCACTGGCAGTCCCGCTTGCTTCCCGTTGGATCAAATCCTTGATCGACCGTCTGCTGATCGCCGCACTCCGCTTCTACAAACGCTGGGTGAGTCCCATGCTGGGCCAGCGCTGCCGCTTCGTACCGACCTGCTCAGAGTACTCGATGACAGCCATCGAACGCTTCGGTGCGGTTCACGGAAGCTGGCTGACGGTCCGGCGCCTGTCCCGCTGCCACCCTCTCTGCCCCGGCGGGCACGACCCGGTCCCCGAGAGATCCGACCCGGACTGACCGACCAGACGCCGGCCGGCAACACGCCGCCCCGGATGACCGTCGCCCGCCCCCATGTCCCATCGAGGCCCCCATGACCACCCACGCCCCCACCCTGATCGTCAACGCCCGCCTCGTCAACGAGGGCCGCGAGTTCGACGGCGACCTGCGCTTCGCCGACGGCCGCATCCAGGCCATCGGCAGCGGCCTGTCCGCCCGTCCCGGCGAGACCGTGGTCGATGCCGCTGGTCGACGCCTGCTGCCGGGCATGATCGATGACCAGGTGCATTTCCGCGAACCGGGCCTCGAGTACAAAGCCGACATCGCCACCGAGGCCGCAGCCGCCGTGGCCGGCGGGCTGACCAGTTTCATGGAGATGCCCAACACCAGCCCGCCGACGCTCGACGCCGAGGCGCTGGAGGACAAGTACCGTCGCGCCGCCGGCCGTGCCCGGGCCAACTATGCCTTCTACATGGGCACCAGCACCGGGAACATCGATGCCATCCGCGCGCTCGATCCGAAGGCCGCGCCCGGCGTGAAGGTCTTCATGGGCGCCTCGACCGGCAACATGCTGGTCGACGACCCCGAAGTGCTCGACGCCGTGTTCCGCGACGCGCCGACGCCGATCATCACGCATTGCGAAGACACGCCGATGATCGACGCGGAGATGGCGAAGTACCGCGAGAAGTACGGCGACGACGTGCCGGTCGAGTTCCACGGCGAGATCCGCAACCGCGCGGCCTGCATCAAGTCGACGCAACTGGCGATCTCCCTGGCGAGGAAGCACGACTCGCGCCTGCACGTACTGCACATTTCCACCGCCGACGAACTGGCGCTGTTCGAGCGCGGCCCGCTGATCCGCCCGGACGGCAGCCGCAAGCGCATCACCGCCGAGACCTGCGTGCATTTCCTGCGTTTCGACAGCCGCGATTACGCCACGCTGGGCAACTTCATCAAGTGCAATCCCGCGATCAAGGACCCCTCGGACCGCGAAGCGCTGCTGCGCGCGCTTGCCGACGACGTGATCGACGTGCTGGCCACCGATCACGCGCCGCACACGCTGGAAGAGAAGCAGAACCCCTACCTGAAGGCGCCGAGCGGCCTGCCACTGGTGCAGTTCGCGCTGAACGCAGCGCTGGAATGCGTGCACGAGGGCCATTTCTCCACCGCGCAGGTCGTGCAGAAGTTCGCGCATGCGCCAGCGCAGCTGTTCGACGTGAAGGAGCGCGGCTTCCTCCGCGAAGGCTATTTCGCCGACTTGGTGCTGATCGACGACACGCCATTCACCGTCGAGCGCTCTCAGGTGCTGTCGAAGTGCGGCTGGTCGCCGTTCGAAGGCCGGACCTTCCGCTCGCGGATCGCCTCGACCTGGGTCAATGGCCACCTCGCCTGGGACGGCACGCAGCTTGTCGGTGAGCCGCGCGGCATGCGCCTGGCGTTCGATCGCTGATGCGTCGTCTCGCCCTGCTCCTCGTTCCATTCGCGCTCGCCGCCTGCGGCACATCGACATCGACTCGCGAGGTTCCGACCGCCTCGCTCGCCGGCAGCATGCAGCCAGTCGCCGTGCGCCTGCCGCAGCGCGCCCAGCAGGGCGCACTGGTGATCGGCCAGACCGATCCAGCTGCCACGGTCGAATACGCCGGCCGCACGCTGCGGGTCTCGCCGAACGGGCGTTTCGTGTTCGGCATTGGCCGCGACGCCACGGGCGATGCCGTGGTCGCGATCCGCTCACCGGGCTTCGAACCGCGCGAACGCCGCATCGCCATCGATCCGCGCGAATGGCCCGTGGAACGCATCGACGGCGTGCCGCCATCGACCGTCGACCCGCCTCCGGCGATCGCGGCACGCATCGAACGCGAACAGGCAGCGGTGTCCGCCGCGCGTGGCCGCGATGATGCGCGCGAGGATTTCGCGGCAGCATTCGTGTGGCCGGTCGAAGGCCGCATCAGCGGTCGGTTCGGCAACCAGCGTGTCTACAACGGATCGCCGAAAGCACCGCATTCGGGGATGGATATCGCTGCGGCCAGCGGCACGCCGGTGAAGGCGCCGGCGGCCGGCATCGTCACGTTCGCCGCACCGGACCTCTATCTCACCGGCGGCACCGTGCTGATCGACCACGGTGCGGGCGTGAGCTCGAATTTCCTGCATCTCTCGCGCATCGACGTGAAGGTGGGCGATCGCGTCGAACAGGGCCAGGTCTTCGGCGCCGTCGGTGCGACCGGGCGCGCGACCGGGCCGCACCTCCACTGGGGCATGAACTGGTTCGGCACGCGCGTGGACCCGCTACTGGTGCTGGAAGCATCGGGCGCGGACGTTCGGTCGGCGCCCTGACGCCTCAATCGGAATGGCGCCGCAGGCCGCCGCGCCACGGCCGCATCTGCAGCACGGACACGACAACGGCACAGCCGAGCAACCATGGTGCCCACGGGCTGCCGAGGATGTCGGCGATCACCGGGGAATCCAGCCATGTGGACAGTTCGCGACGGAAGGCCAGCGCGGCCACCGCGATCGCCCCCCCGTAGCCGAGCGCGAAGCCCCAGCGCAGCCTGCGGATGAAGCGCGCATCGGCGCGTCGACGTTCCGCCACCAGCGCTTCGACCCGCTGCGCCTGCACGAAGGCGAAATTGCTCGGCAGCGACGCCTCGGGTTCGCGGTCCAGCGCACGAGCGATCATCCGGTAACGAAGTCCGCGCGCGCTGCCTTCGGCCGCATCGTCGCGCCGATGGGCATCGCGCGCCGCTTCCTGGAGGCGCCATTCGCGTTCGCGCAACGCGTCGGCGTCGCGGGCATCGATCGTCGGATCGTCGGGCCGCTGGTTCATCGTGGTTCTCCGGTTTCGAGCCGCTCGCGGAGCTTGAGGCGCGCGCGGAACAGATGGCTCTTGATGGTGCCGGCCGGCAGCCCGGTGATCTGCGCGATCTCCGGAATCGGCACGTCATCGAGATGGTGCAGCGTCAGCAGCATGCGCGGCAGCGGCGGCAGGATCTCGATGGCGTCGTGCAGGCGTCGTGCGGCCGCCGCATCGTCGCAGGCCGCTGCGTAGTCGAAGGTTTCGACCTCGTCCTCGACCGTCAGCAGGGCTTCGTCGCTGCGCAGTTCCGCGCACAGAGCCACCTTGCGCCGTTCGAGGTGGCGCAGCGCGATCGAATACGCCACCCGGCCGATCCAGTGCTTCAGCGGACAGTCGTGCCGGTACTGGTGCAGATTCTGGTACACGCGCAGGAAGGTGTCCTGGCACAGGTCGCGGGCATCGTCGGCGTCACGCACCAGTCGATGGACGATATGCCAGCACAGCCCCTGGTACTCGCCCACGAGGCGTTCGAACGCACCCGGCGCTCCGGCAAGCACGGCATCGACGAGGGCGCGGTCGGTGGTCATCCTGGTCAGGACTGGCAGGATCGGAAGGATCGGAAGGATCGTTGGCGATCATGGAGACGCGAGGGCGCCGAACGGTTGCATTGGCGCT
This sequence comes from Lysobacteraceae bacterium, assembly GCA_016789405.1. Classification (GTDB taxonomy): domain Bacteria; phylum Pseudomonadota; class Gammaproteobacteria; order Xanthomonadales; family Xanthomonadaceae; genus Lysobacter_I. Next base: position 199,142 of record JAEUPQ010000026.1, on the reverse strand, counting down.
TCGGCGCTGGTGTTGCAACCGGACCGCGCCTTCGCGTGTCCATGGTGGGCATACGCATGCTCCATGCCCGCCTGGACCCCGCTTCCATGAACACACTGCCCCTGCTCTGCCTGCTCGGCATCATTTCCTTCGCATCGCCCGCTTCGGCGTCTGCCACGCCCCCCGTCCCCGACGACGCCTCGCTGGAGACAACCATTGCCCAACTCGACGACGCGGTCTTCGACGCCTTCAACCGGTGCGCGGATCCCGCACAGCTCACGCGCCATGCCTCCTACTTCGCCGACGACGTGGAGTTCTACCACGACACGGGCGGGGTGACGTGGAACCGGGACACGATGCTGGACAACACGCGTCGCCATGCTTGCGGGCATTACACGCGCGAACGCGTGGCGGGCACGCTGAAGATCTTTCCGATCAAGGACTTCGGGGCAATCGAGCAGGGCGTGCATCGCTTCTGCAGAACCGATGACCAGTGCGAGGGCGAAGCCGACTTCCTCATCGTCTGGCGCCGCGACGCGGACGGCTGGCGGATCACGCGCGTGCTCAGCTACGGCCATCGCGCCGCGCCCTGACACCCCGCCTGCAACCGCGCTGCACGCCCGCGTCTCCTGTCCAACGAAGCCCCTCGTGAGCACATCCTCATGGAACTGAAGCAGATCATCGTCCCGCTGGCCCTGTTCGTGTGCATCACCTACGCCTTCCGGGTGCTGGTGGACGCGGTCATGCGCTACCGCATGCTGCGCGAACCCGGCACCGAGGACCTGCTGCGGTCGATCCTGCAGGGAGAGCAGGCCGAACGCCGCCTGTCCTCGCTGCGCTGGGGCCTGCTCGCCACTTTCCTCGCGATCGCCTTCGCGATCATCGACCTGTTCGGCGTGCGCGAAGTGACGCCCGGTGCGATCGGCATCCTGCTTGCGGCCACCGGCCTGAGCCAACTGCTCTATTTCGCGATCACCCGCGACCGTCGCTGACGCGCGGCGACCTGCTCGATCGGGATGCACCGGCGCTTGGCGCCGGACGCCCTCGCCTTGTCCGGAAACCCTCCGGCACACCTTCGGAGCCTTCATGAGAACCACGAGCGCCTACCTGCCCACTCTCTTCGGCTTCGTGCTGGGCGCACTCGCCATGCACGCCTGCGCGGAGACGCGTCCTGCCGCTTCCGCGAGCTCGCATGCACAGGCACAGGCCCCGACCAGGCCAACTGCCCTGCAGCGGCTCGACGCCCTCGTCCCCGCCCTGCTGATCGACAAACGCATCGCCAGCGTCTCGATCGCGCGGATCGAAGACGGACGACTGTCGTTCACCGGCGCCTGGGGCGAAGCCGCGCCGGGCATGCCGGCGACCCCGGCCACGCTCTACAACATCGCCTCGATGGCGAAGCCCGTCTCCGCGGAGGTCGTGATGCGGCTGGTCGCCAATGGCGACGTGTCGCTGGACGAATCGATGGCGAAATACTGGGTCGACCCGGATCTCGCCGGTGATCCACGGCGAAACCTGCTCACGCCGCGCATCGCCCTGAGCCACCGCACCGGCTTCCCGAACTGGCGCGACGGCCCCCTGCGTTTCGAGCACGCGCCGGGCGAAACCTTCGGCTACTCCGGCGAAGGCTTCGAATACATGGCGCGTTTCGTCGAGAAGAAGACCGGCACGCCGTTCGAAGTCCTCGCACAACGACGGGTGTTCGATCCGAGCCGCATGACCGAAACCGCCTACACCCGTCGGCCGTGGTTCGAAAACCGCATCGCGCGACCGCACGACCGCGAAGGCAAGCCGCTGGCGCCGCAGGTCGCCACGCACTTCATCGCGTCCGACGACGTCTTCTCGACGCCGCGGGATTACGCGCGCTTCGTGATCGGCCTGATCGAAGGGCAAGGCGTTGACGCTGCATTGGTCTCGGAACGCTCGCGCATCCAGACCGATCGTCGCGCGGAGCTGTGTGCACCGCCGCGCGATGCGACCTGCCCGGACGAGGTCGGTTTCGGGCTGGGCTGGGAAGCGTTCCGGTTCGGCGAGCAGCGCTATCTGATGCACACCGGGATGGACGAAGGCACGTTCACGCTCGGCTATTTCTCGCCGGACACCCGCAGCGGGACGCTGATCTTCACCAACAGCAGCAACGGCCCGCAGGCGGTGCTGCCGATCCTCGACGCGATCGGGGAAGACAAGGCCTTCGTCGCATGGCTGCGGCAGTTCGCGGGATAAGCCGCAGCTTGACTCGCGATTTCCGACTGTGGGTCAGGCGCCTGCGCGGCCCTTGCCCGACACCTGCGCCACCGCGTCATGCGGGTGCAGGCTTTCGAAATGCGACACGCGGACATCGAAACGCTGCACGCGGTCGTCGTCGGCGAGCATGGCGGCGACACGGCGCGCGGCGTCCTCGCAGAACATCAGGTTCTCGGCATTGAGCCGTGCGAAGGCCTGCTCATCCTCGCGCTTGACCGCAGTCTGCACCGGCGTGCCCAGCGCGGCTTCGGCGTGGTCGATCAGGTCGCCGATCGGCAGTTCGTCGAACGAAGGCTGCAGCTCGAGGCGGATCTCTGCCGTGCTGCGCTGCGCGTGCGGCGTGGCCGCAAGGCCCCGCTCGGACGCCAGCCAATCGCGCACCACCTGGGTGGACAGCGGATGCGCGGCGGCGAAATCGTCGGCGAAGCGCTCGGCGTTGAGCTGGCGCGACAGCGCGGCGGACGCCGGGCACGTACTGGAATAGTCCACTGCATACGACAGCGCCAGGGTCATGTGGCCATCGGCCAGCAGCGCATCGATTTCCACCGGATAGCGTTTCCAGCCGGCGTTGTCGGTCGCGAGGGCCCGACGCTTGAGCATCTGGTCGAAACGCAGCACCAGCCGTGCCGAGGAGGACAGGGCGCCCTGCGACTCGAGGCATTCCTGCAGCACGCGTCGCAGTCGTGCCGGCGTCAGCACCTCTTCGACCAGACTGTCCTGGAGGCGCAGGTAGAGACGGGACATGTGGATGCCACGGGCATCGGCATCGCGCAGGTCGACGAAGACGTCGACCGATGCGGGCACCTGCAGGCTGTCGCCGGCTTCGCCACGGATGCGTAGCGGCAGAGCGATCCGGCGCATGCCGACCCAGTCGAGGGGGCGGGCGGCGGCGGCGGCATCGCCGGCCACGTCAGGCAGGGTGTGGTGTTGCGGTCGCGGCGTCACGGCTGGGGTCCGGACTACGGAAAGGACTGCCATTGTACCCGCGCCCTCCCGTCGAGACCGGGAATCAGGACCGGAACGGTCTGTTTTGATCCGGTCAGCGACCAGACCTCAGGCCGCGCGCCAGCCGCGCCACAGCGCGGCCATGGGAGGCAGCGCCATGACATCACCGGACCGGGCCAGTCGCGCCAGCCGGCCAGCAGTCAGTGCGTCGTGGATGCGACGTGGACGCGTCGCAGCCCGCGTCGGCCCCAGCGCTGCGAGCAGCGCGGCCCATGCGCGGGCACGACCCGCCGTGCCGTCCTCGTCCCGATGCCACAGCGCATGCGCGGCGAGCAACGCGAATGCGTCGCCCTCGTCCGCAGGCCCTGCGAACAGGGCCGCCTCACAGGCGGACAACGCCTCCGCCAGCGCCTTCAGTGCCGCGCGCGCGTCGTCCGGGGACGACCACGCGCGCAACGGCTCGCGGACCTCGCGCAGGATCGGCAGGGCATCGGCCACGGTTGTCCATGGCGCCGGGGTCTTCTGCAGCACGCGGCCCAGCGGATGCCTTCGCAGCCCCTTCGACCATCCGCGCAGTTCCTCCGACCACCAGCCCAGCTTGGCTGCGCCCGGCGTCGGGTCGTCGCCCGCCCACGCAGCGTCCGTCCACTCCTGCAGCAGCGCGAACCAGGCTTCGACGACCGGGCGATGCGCCTCCGGCACGAAGACCTGGGCGATGCGCCACTCCGGCCAGCGCCCGCGCCACTTGTCGAGGAAATCGTCGAGGTCGGTCGTGTCGCTCATGGCAGCGCGGTGGCGCGCGCGACCGGCCACAGGGCCGGATCGAGCAGCGATTTCGGATCTTCGACCATCACGTCGCCGTTCCACGCGATCGGGTCGTCTTCGGCGAGGCGATAGCCCCAGAGCGCCACGATCGAGGGCATGCCGGCCGCGCGCGCGGCGACGATGTCGCGCTCGTCGTCGCCCACGTACACGATCGATTCCGGCGCGATGCCGATCACCTCGGCCGAATGCAGCAGCGGCAGCGGGTGCGGTTTGCGTTCGGCCAGCGAATCGCCGCCGATCAGCACGGCGCAGCGGTCGCCCCAGCCAAGCATCGGGACCAGCGGCTCGGCGAGGTAGTACGGCTTGTTGGTGACGATGCCCCAGCGCACGCCATCGGCTTCCAGCGCATCGAGCATCTCGGCGATGCCGTCGAACAGCACGCAATGCTTGCCGAGTTCGCCTTCGTAGGTGTCGAGGAAGGGTTTGACCATCGCCTCGCGGGTGGCCTCGTCGAGATGCCCCCAGGACGCGCGGATCATCGCGCGCGCGCCCTTCGAGACATGTGGACGCAGTTCCGCCAGCGGCATCGGCGCTTCGCCGCGTTCGGCGCGCATCAGGTTGATCGCCGCGACCATGTCCGGCGCGCTGTCGAGCAGGGTGCCGTCGAGGTCGAAGAGCACGCCGCGGGGGAAACGGGTCTGGATCAAGCGAAATGCCTCATGGATTTGATGTAGAGCGGAGCTTGCTCCGCTTGTGCTTTCCCGCGAGTCCTGCGCAGCGGAGCGAGCTCCGCGCTACGCGAGCGCCTCGGCAACAATGCTCAGGGCTTCAACGCGCACGCCAGGTAGTTCACGTCGGTGCGCTTGCCGACGCGCGCGCTGTGGCGCAGCGGGTCGTAGTACAGCCCGCTCACGTCCTCCAGCGTGAAACCGGCTTCGCGCAGCCATGCCGCCAGTTCGGACGGCTTGATGAAATCGCGGTACTGATGCGTGCCTTTCGGCAGCATGCGCGCGATGTACTCTGCGCCGACGATCGCCATCGCGAACGCGGCGGGTGTGCGATTGAGCGTGGACACGAACAGCCGGCCACCGGGCTTGAGCAGGGTCGCGCAGGCGGCGATGATCGAACCGGGATCGGGCACGTGCTCCAGCATTTCCATGCAGGTGACTACATCGAAACTGCCCGGCGCTTCGGCCGCGAGCGCTTCGACCGCACTCAGGCGATAGTCGACCTTCACGCCGGATTCGAGCCCGTGCAGCTTCGCGACCTTGATCAGGTCCGGCGCCAGGTCGATCGCGGTCACGTCCGCTTCCTCGCGCGCCAGCGCCTCGCTGAGCAGACCCGCGCCGCAGCCCACGTCGAGCGCGCGCGCGCCGCGCAGGGTCACGCGGTCGCGCACGTAGCCGAGGCGTGCAGGGTTCAGCGCATGCAGCGGCTTCTGCGGACCTTCGGGGTCCCACCAGCGGTTGGCCAAAGCGTTGAACTTGTCGAGTTCGAGCTGGCTGAAGTTGTCGGAGTGCGTTGCGGTCGTCATGCGATCACCGTTGATTCTGATGCCCTCTCATCCCGAGTGCCGCGAGGGATGCCAGGACTAATGTGAAATTCCACCGATCCGCGCCCGCCACTGCTTCGCATTGGCGAGGATCGCATCGAGATCCATGTCGACGAGGAGGCGTTCGCGCAGCTTCGCCTTGCCGGCGATCCACACGTCGCTCACCTGGTGGCGGCCGGTGGCGTAGACCAGTTGCGACAGCACGTGGTGCAGCGGCTGGGTTTCGAGCGCAGAGAGATCGACGACGACGAGGTCGGCCTGCTTGCCGGGCTCGATCGAGCCGATGCGGTCGTCCAGGCCCATTGCCTTCGCGCCGCCCAGCGTCGCCGCGCGCAGCGCACTGAAGGCGTCGAGCGCAGCGGCATCCTCGGATACGGCTTTCGCCAGCAGCGCGGCGGTGCGCATCTCGCCGAACATGTCGAGATCGTTGTTGCTGGCGCAGCCATCGGTGCCGATGGCGACGTTGACGCCGGCCTTCTGCAGCTTGCCGACCAGGCAGAAGCCCGAGGCGAGCTTGAGGTTGGATTCCGGGCAGTGCGCCACGCTGACGCCGCGCTCCGCGCACAGCGCGATCTCGGCGTCGGTGAGCTGGGTCATGTGCACCGCGATCAGGCGGTCGTTGACCAGTCCGAGACGGTCGAGCCGCGCGATCGGGCGCTGACCGTATTTCTTCTGCGACTCGACCACTTCCTGCGCGGTCTCGTGGGTATGCAGGTGTACCGGGATGTCGAGCTGGTCGGCGAGCATGCGGATGCGTTCGAAGCTGGCATCGGACACCGTGTACGGCGCATGCGGCGCGAAGGTCGTCGACACCAGCGCGTCGTGGCGCCACTGGTCGAAGACCTCGCAGGCGCGGTCGAAGTATTCGTCGTCGCTCTTCGCCCAGGCCGTCGGGAAATCGATCACCGGCAGGCCGACGCGGGCGCGGAAGCCGTGGCGCCGGTAGGTCGCGGCCTGCACGTCGGGGAAGAAGTAGTTCTCGTTGCAGCAGGTGGTGCCGCCGCGCAGCATCTCGGCGATGGCCAAGGTCACGCCGTCGGCGACGTACTCCGGCCCCATGATCGCGCCCTCGACCGGCCAGATGTGCTCCTGCAGCCAGCGCATCAGCGGCATGTCGTCTGCGACGCCGCGCATCAGGGTCATCGGGTTGTGGACGTGGGCGTTGACCAGGCCGGGGATCAGTGCCCCGTCGGGCCGCGACACGGTCTCCTTCGGCGCGAAGCGGGCGCGGGCCTCGGCGATCGGCAGCACGGCGACGATCGCGTCGTCGCGGATCGCCACCGCGTGGTCTTCCAGCACGACGCCGGGGCGGTCCATCGGGACCACGTGGCCGGCCTCGATCAGCAGGTGGCAGGGTTCGGGGGCGGAGGAATCGGTGGGCCGGGCCATCCCGGTCATGGTCTCGTCGGTCATGGCGACATTGTCGCATTCCCGGCGGGCCCGTGGGCTTCAGTCGGCTGGCAGGACTCGGTCCCGGCCGCAGGCGGCGCACAGCTTGGCCCGGGGTGTACGGAGCGGCTTGCCGCAGTGGGCGCAGGGTGGGCCGTACTGGGCAATCTGATGGTGCCAAAGCGCGTTGAGGTTTGTTTCCTCGAAACCAGTCAGGTCGCGATAGAACGCGAGTGCGCGCCTGCCGAGAACGCCGGCGTCCTGCGCTTCGCGAAGGCTGACGCCCGTCTTACGGTGCTCTTCCATGAATTCGGACACTGCGACTTTCAACAACGGCGCCAACTGCGCCCACTCCTCCTCGTCGAGCATCGGAAGTTCCATGTCGCAACGCCAGCAGTAGAGATTCTGGGGCATGTCGGTTCCCGGATCGGTGCGTCGTATCCAAGCAATCAAAAACGCCGAAACCCGCCATTTGGGCGGGCTTCGGGAAGGCTGGACCCTCGCGTTCGCGAGGGTGATTGATTCGCGACGAACGCGGCGATGCCGCGTTCTGCGAATCAATCACTTCACGCGGGAGACGTATTCGCCGGAGCGGGTGTCGACCTTGATGGTCTCTTCCTGGGCCACGAACAGCGGCACGCGGACCACTGCGCCGGTTTCGAGGGTCGCCGGCTTGCCGCCGGTGCCGGCGGTATCGCCCTTCACGCCCGGGTCGGTCTCGACGATCTTCAGTTCCACGAAGTTCGGCGGCTGCACGTTGATCGGCGAACCATTCCACAGGGTGACCACGCAGGCTTCCTCGCCCTTGAGCCACTTTTCGGCGCCGCCCATGCCGGCCTTGTCGGCCTGCACCTGCTCGAACGACTCCTGGTTCATGAAGTGCCAGTACTCGCCGTCGCTGTAGAGGTACTGCATGTCGGTGTCGACGACGTCGGCCACTTCGAGCGAGTCGGTCGCCTTCATCGTCAGTTCGACCACGCGGCCGGACTTGATGTTGCGGTACTTGATGCGCGTGAAGGCCTGGCCCTTGCCCGGCTTGACGTATTCGGTTTCGGTGATGACGCAGGGGTCGTTGTTGACCAGGATCTTCTGTCCGGTCTTGACGTCGTTCATGCCCAGGCTGGCCATGGAATGCTCCTGATGAGGTCTTCTGAGGGTCCGCCCGGAGCGGCAAGGCCACCGGACGCTAGACTATGGGGCCTTGGCCCCGGGAACGCCGGTGCGTCCCAACGAACGGCCCGACTGAACTCCCTATGATACCCGCAGCCCCCCTCCCGACGCAGCCCGCCCCCCATGCCGGGGTCGACTGGAAGCGCCTGTGGCGCGATGCCGTCCGGGACCCTGCCGAATTGCTGGCCCTGCTCGGGCTCGACGGCCAGGTGCCCGGGGTCTCGGCCGAAGCCGCCGGGCAGTTCGCCCTGCGCGTGCCGCGCGGCTTCGTGGCCCGGATGCGCCATGGCGATCCGCACGACCCCCTGCTCCGCCAGGTGCTGCCGCTCGACGAGGAACTGCGACCGATGCCCGGGTTCGGCCTGGATGCCGTGGGCGACGCAGCCGCCAAGGCGGCACGCGGGATGATCCACAAGTATCGCGGCCGGGCGCTGCTGATCGCCACGGGTAGCTGCGCGGTGAACTGCCGCTACTGCTTCCGCCGTCACTTCCCCTATGGCGAGGAAACCGCCGCCGCCGGGCAGTGGGCCGAAGCGGTCGACGCGATCCGCACCGACACCAGCCTGGACGAGGTCATCCTTTCCGGCGGCGATCCGCTGTCGCTGTCGAACGAGAAACTGGCCGAGCTGACCGACCGGCTCGCCACGATCCCGCACCTGCGCAGGCTGCGCATCCACACCCGCCTGCCGGTGGTGCTGCCCGAGCGCGTGGATGCAGGCTTTACCGCATGGCTGCGCGACCTGCCCTGGCCAGTGGTCGTCGTCCTGCATGCCAATCACGCGAACGAGTTCGACGCGACGGTCGACGCCGCCCTCGCCCGGCTGCGCGCTGCGGGGGCGACCCTGCTCAACCAGGCCGTGCTGCTGCGTGGCGTCAATGACAGCGTCGAAGCCCTGGCCGCGCTGTCGGAGCGCGGTTTCGCCGCCGGGGTATTGCCGTACTACCTGCACCAGCTCGACCGCGTGCAGGGCGCGGCCCATTTCGAAGTGCCGGACGAGGATGCCATCCAGCTGCATGCCGGGTTAATGGGTCGCGTGTCAGGCTATCTGGTCCCGAAGCTGGTGCGCGAAGTCGCCGGCGACCCGGGCAAGCGACCGTTGTCGGGGACCCCACCGTTGCCGCAAGCTTAGAGACCGGCGCTGCGGGCATGGGGGGATGTCCGTCGGCGCCATGCACCACCGCGCCACCCGTTGCCGGTCGACCATACGGTTGGCCACCCGCACCACCACCGCTGTCCTTCTTTGCCCCTCCGGAGATTCCCGCATGTCGAAACGCCAGGACCCCGCACTGCGTCTGATGCTGGTCGATGACAGTGCCGAGGAGGCGGAAGGCATCGTGAGCGGCCTGCGCAACGCCGGCATCGCCGTGCGGCCTGTGCGCCCCCTGAGCACCGACGAGCTGGGCGCGGCCCTGATGAGCCAGCCGGTGGACCTGATCCTCGCCGGCCATCCCTGCACGTCCGTGCCGCTGAAGTCCGTCGAACAGCAGGTCACCGCGTCCGGCAAGGACATCCCGCTGGTGGCCGTGGTCGAGCACGTCGACACCGACAGCTTCTCCGAATTGCTGGACGGCACCGTGCGCGCGCTGGCGCTGCGCCACAAGCCGCCGCAGATCCTGGCGACCGTTCGCCGCGAATGGGCCGACCTCGAAGCCCGCCGCGCACAGCGCCGGCTCGAAACCCAGGTCCGCGAAACCGAACGCCGCTGCGACGCGCTGATCGAATCCTCTCGCGACCCCATCGCCTACGTGCACGAAGGCATGCACATCCGCGCGAACGCCGCCTACCTCGACATGTTCGGCTACGAATCGTTCGAGGACATCGAAGGCATGTCGCTGCTCGACCTCGTCGCACCGAGGCACGTCGACGGCTTCAAGCAACTGCTCAAGAGCATGAGCAAGGGCGAACCGCCGCCGGCGCGCTACGAACTGGAAGCCCGCGACATCGAGGGCAACGCGTTCCCGGCGGTCATGGAATTCACCCTGGCCCAATACGAGGGCGAAGCCTGCCAGCAGGTGATCTTCCGCCGCCAGGAAACGGCCGTGGATCCGGAGCTTGCGCGCAAGGTCGAGGAACTGCGCCAGCTCGACCAGGCCACCGGCCTGCTCAACCGCCCGACCTTCCTGCATGCGCTGGAAGACGCCGTGGCCGACGCAGCGCAGAACGGCACGCAGCACGGCCTGCTGATGATCGAACCGGACCATTACCAGCGCCTGCTCAACGAGATCGGCCTGCATTCGGCCGACACCATCATGGCCACGATCGCCGAACGCCTGCGCAGCGAGGTCGGCGACAACGCCATCGCCGCGCGCTTCTCCGAGCACACCCTGGCCGTGCTGGTGCGCAACAGCGACCACGCCGCGACCGAGACGCTCGCGACCCGCATCTGCAATACCTTCGCCGCCGAAGTGTTCGCCATCGGCGAGCGTTCCGGCGTGATCACCGCCAGCATCGGCGGCGTGCAGATCAGCCAGAAGAACGCCAGCGTCAGCCAGATCCTCGCCAAGGCCACCTCGGGCGTGCAGTCCGCGGCCGGCGTCGGCGGCAACCGCTTCGAACTGTTCGATCCCAACGCGATGGATCGTGCCGAGGCCGAACGCATCCAGGCCTGGGTGGAGCGCCTGCGCGACGCCCTGGACCACAAGCGCTTCGTCCTGCATTTCCAGCCGGTCATCAACCTGCAGGGCGACAACCACCCGGTGTACGACACCTTCCTGCGCCTGGACGGCGGCGACGGCGAGCTGGTCTCGCCGGTGGCCTTCATCCAGATCGCCGAAGAGCACGGCATGCTGGAGGAAATCGACCGCTACGTGGTCGCGCGCGCGATCGAGCTGATCGCCCAGCGCGAACATGCCGGCAAGCCCGTCACCCTGCTGGTGAAGGTCTCGCAGGCATCGCTGCAGAACGACGCGCTGACCACCATGATCAGCGAACAGCTCGCGATGCGTGGCGCTTCCGGCGAATACCTCGCCTTGCAATTGCAGGAAGCGAAGGTGTTCACCCACCTGCACGCCGTGCAGCAGTTCGCCGCGACCATCAACGGCTTCGGCTGCCGCCTCGGCCTGGAGCAGTTCGGCGCTGGCCTGGATTCGTTCCAGCTGCTCACCCACGTGCAGCCGCAGCTGGTCAAGATCGACCGCAGCTTCATCGAGGACCTGCCGAAGAACAACGACAGCCAGCAGCGCGTGCGCGAGATCGCCCAGAAGGCGCGCGACCTCGACATCCTCACCATCGCGGAGTTCGTGCAGGACGCGGCCAGCATGTCGATCCTGTTCTCCGCCGGCGTGGATTACGTCGAGGGCCACTTCCTGGCCACGGCGGGCCCGGAGATGAACTACGACTTCGAGTGATCGCCCCGGGTCGCCCCGATTTGGCGCGACCTCAACGAAGAAGCCCGCCTTTCGGCGGGCTTCTTCGTTTCCATGATGCGGGCAGGCAGGTCAGAACATCCGCTGCGGCACACCCTGCGGTGCACCCTCGAGCCTGCGGAGGGCATCGATGCGCTCCTCCAGCGGCGGGTGGCTGAGGAACAGCTTGCGCAGCCCGTGGCCGACGCCGCCGGAGATGCCGAAGGCCTGCACCTGTTTGGGCAACGTGCTTGCGCCATACGTATGCGACAACCGCTGCAGGGCGGCGATCATCTTGCCGCGACCGGCCAGCTGCGCGCCGCCGGCATCGGCACGGAACTCGCGCCAGCGCGAGAACCACATCGCGATCATGCTGGCGAACAGGCCGAAGACCATTTCCAGGACAAAGACGGTGGCGAAGTAGCCGAGGCCACCACTGCCTTCCTCGCGATCGGGATTCAGTAAGCCGTCGACGACGCGTCCGACGATGCGCGCCAGCACGATGACGAAGGTATTCAGCACGCCCTGGATCAGCGCCATCGTCACCATGTCGCCATTGGCGACGTGGCTGACTTCATGCGCAAGCACGGCCTCGGCCTCGTCCCGATCCATCGCGCGCAGCAAGCCCGTGGACACCGCGACCAGCGCATTGTTGCGGTTCGCACCGGTCGCGAAAGCGTTGATTTCAGGTGCCTCGTAGATCGCCACCTCGGGCATGCCGATGCCGGCCACCTGCGCCTGGCGCTGCACGGTCGACAGCAGCCAGCGTTCGACCTCGTTGCGCGGCTGGGTGATGACATAGGCACCCGTGGTCTTCTTCGCGATCCATTTCGACATCAGCAGCGAAATGATCGAGCCGCCGAAACCGAGGATGACAGCCATCACCAGCAGCCCGGAATTGGTACGTGGATCGATGCCGAACACCGACATCACCACGCTGAGCAGCAGCAGGACGGCGAGGTTCGTGGCGAGAAAAAGGGCGATGCGCTTGAACATGACGGAACCCGGAGTGTCGCGCACGGAACGCGCGGCTTGACCGTTAAGCTATGGCGCGGGCCCGGACTTTCAAGCGACCGATACGCACGAAACCGGCTCCGTTCAGCAGACCGTTCAGCCCACGGATAACGACATGAACACGCCAGCGTCCCGCTACCGGGGCCGCTTCGCACCCTCGCCGACCGGCCCGCTGCACCTGGGATCGCTGGTCGCCGCCTTCGGCAGCTGGCTCATGGCCCGCCGTGTCGGTGGCGAATGGTGGGTGCGCGTCGAAGACCTGGATCCGCCGCGCGAAGTGGCGGGTGCTGCGGATGCGCAATTGCGCACGCTGTCGGCCTTCGGACTGGTCTCCGATGGTCCGATCGTCCGCCAGAGCGATCGACACGCGCTCTACGAAGCCGCGCTCGCGCACCTGCTCGACACGGGCTTCGCATTCCACTGCCACTGCAGCCGCAACGACCTCGCAGCCAGCGGCGGCATCCATCGCACCTGTCGACCGGGCGCACGACGCGAGACGCCAGCGGTTCGCCTGCGCGCGCCCGACGACGCGCGCATCGCCTTCGACGATGGGATCCACGGCCGGTACGAACAGGATGTCGGCCGGGACGTCGGCGACGTGGTGCTGCGACGCGCGGACGGCTTCTGGGCCTATCAGCTCGCCGTGGTCGTGGATGACGCCGACCAGGACGTCACCGACGTGGTGCGCGGCGCCGACCTGCTCGATTCCACGCCGCGCCAGATCCTGCTGCAACGCGCACTCGGGCTGCCGACGCCCCGCTATGCGCACCTGCCACTGATCGTCGACGACGCCGGCCAGAAGCTCTCGAAATCGCTGGCCGCGCTGCCGGTGGACGCCAGCGATCCCTTGCCGGCGCTGCGCCTGGCATGGCGCGCGTTGCACCAGCCTGCGCACATACTGCACGGTATCGACAGCATCGAGCGGGCGCTCGCGCAGGCTGTCGCGGAATTCGATCCCAGCTTGATCGAGAGCAAGCCAACATCGGTCGCCGCACTGCACAATTGCGCTGCAACATAACGTGCATAGAATCGACTCGAACAGGTCGCCGGATCGTCATCGACGCGCGGCGCCTGCCCTTCACCGGACGGAGAACCCTACATGACTTCACGCGTCGCACTCGTCACCGGCGGTACCGGCGGCATCGGCACCGCCATCTGCAAGCGCCTGGCCGACATGGGCCACAAGGTCGCCACCAACTACCGCAACGAGGAGAAAGCGAAGGCGTGGCAGGCCCAGCTCAAGTCGCAGGGCTACGACATCGCGCTGGCCAAGGGCGACGTGACCTCGGCCGAGGAAGCCGAAGCCATGGTGCGTGAAGTCGAACGTGCGCTCGGCCCGATCGAGATCCTGGTGAACAATGCCGGCATCACCCGCGACGGCACCTTCCACAAGATGAGTGCCCAGCAGTGGCAGGACGTCATCAACACCAACCTCAACTCGGTGTTCAACGTCACCCGTCCGGTCATCGAAGGCATGCGCGACCGCAAGTGGGGCCGCGTCATCCAGATCAGCTCGATCAACGGCCTCAAGGGCCAGTACGGCCAGGCCAACTACGCCGCCGCGAAGGCCGGCATGCACGGCTTCACCATTTCGCTGGCCCGCGAGAACGCCAAGCTCGGCGTCACCGTCAACACCATCTCGCCCGGCTACATCGCCACCGACATGGTCATGGCCGTGCCTGAGGAAGTGCGCGCCAAGATCGTCGCCGACATCCCGACCGGCCGTCTCGGCACGCCGGCAGAGATCGCCTACGGCGTGGCCTTCCTGGCTGCCGAGGAAGCCGGGTGGATCACCGGCTCGAACCTCGACATCAACGGCGGCCATCACATGGGCTGGTGATCCAGCCGTTCCGGAACCGGTGATCCACGCACGCCGGCCGGATCCGTCGCAGGTCGGCGATCTCGACGCCCTTGCACCACCGCGGCCCGGCCTTCGCGCCGGGCCGTGTCCGCTTCGGGGCAAATTCCGCGATATCAGTCACTTGGGCCCCGTGCAGGCATCACAAGCAAGGCCGCCGAACGGTGGCCTCTGGCCGACGAGTTGCAAGTGGACATCGCCTGGGCCATGCTCAGGCGACATAACTCCAATTAGAGCAAGGGCTCCATGGCAGCTTCGCGGATCATCAAGAAATACCCGAACCGCCGCCTGTACGACACCAAGATTTCCAGCTACATCACGATCGAAGACGTACGCCAGCTGATCGTCGACGGCGAGGATTTCGAGGTTCGCGATGCAAAATCGGGGGAAGACCTGACGCGTCAGGTGCTGTTGCAGATCATCGCCGAGCACGAGCAGGACGGCGAACCCATGCTGTCCACCCAGCTGTTGAGCCAGATCATCCGGTTCTACGGGGATTCGCTGCAGGGCTTCATGGGCAACTACCTCGAACGCTCGATGCAGGTGTTCCTCGACCAGCAGCAGCAGTTCCGGCAGCAGATGGGGGGACTCATCGGCCAGACGCCCTGGACGATGATGAACCAGCTGACCGAGCGCAACCTGGAAATGTGGCGCGAATTCCAGCACAACCTCACGGGCGGCCTCGGCCGCAGCCCGACCACCCGCCCCCGCGACAAGACCGGTACCGGCGGGCAGGAAGACTGACTTTCCACTTCACGATGCCGCGCGGCCCGACCGCGCGGCATCGCCGTGCATGGCGCCAGCGGCCGGATGAGTTCGGCAACGCCCAGGGCGCCGGGGGATCCACATGAATCAACGCATCGCCGTCGTCACCGGCGGCATCGGCGGGCTCGGCACCGCCATCTGCATTGCACTGGCGAACAGCGGTCGTCGCGTCGTCGCCGCCGACCTGGGCACGCGTAGCGAGCGGATCGCCGAGTTCCAGCGGGAAACCGAAGGCCTGGACATCCGTTTCGAAGCGGTCGACGTCACCGATTTCGAGTCCTGCGGCGCGCTTGTGCAGAAGGTCGAGGCCGAGCTCGGCCCGGTCGACATCCTCATCAATGCCGCCGGCATCACCCGCGACACCACGCTGCGCAAGATGGAACCGTCGCAGTGGGATGCGGTGATGCGCGTGAACCTCGACAGCGTCTTCAACCTCTGCCGGCATGTCGTCGACGGCATGACCGCACGCGGCTTCGGGCGCATCGTCAACATCAGCTCGGTGAACGGCCAGACCGGCCAGTTCGGCCAGGCCAACTACTCCGCGGCGAAGGCCGGCATGCATGGCTTCACGATGGCGCTGGCCCGCGAAGTCGCGCGCAAGGGCGTGACCGTGAATTCCGTGTCGCCCGGCTACTGCGAGACCGCGATGGTGATGGCCATCCCCGACGACATCCGCGCCGGCATCGTCGACAAGGTGCCGGTAGGCCGCCTCGGCAAGCCGTCGGAGATCGCGCGCACTGTGGAATTCCTGACCAACGACGACGCCGGCTTCATCACCGGCGCGAACATCCCGGTCAATGGCGGACTGTTCATCGGCTTCTGAACCGACGATCATTCCGCAGTCGTTCCGCGTACAACCGTTCTTCGCACTTCATTCTTCGCACGCACAAGGGCCGCCTGCCATGAAACTCACGCCCCCCAGCTTCCCCTCCTGGCTGTTCGCCGTGCTGTTCGGCGCCGCCGGCATCGCCGGCAAGTACGGTTTTCTCGCAGTGGCTGCGCCGCACGCCTTCCTGCTGGTGATGATCGCGTTCCTGATCCTGATCGCAGCGACGCTGTTCACCTGGCTCTGACGCCTGTTCCAGGGCGATCGCCAACCTGTTGCATTCAGGGGACGCATGTTCGGTTTCTTCCGCAAGAAAACGTCGGACACCCGCGATCTCGAGCAGTTGATCTTCGACATTGCCGAGCATCAGCGGGACTCGGACTTCGAGCTGCTCTACCTGCACTTGAGGGGGCGGGAACTGCACGTTCCGATAGATACATCGACGTTGCCCGCGCATATCCCACCCGGGCAGGCATACCAGACGACGAGCAGCGACCGGATCATGATGAGATCCAGCAACCTGCCCGACGGCCGGCCTATCGCGATGGCGGCAACCCACCTTGAAGCCGCGATGCTGGCGTCAGGCCATGTCGACATGCAGTGGGAAGACCTCCTCGGGATGGTCTTGAAACTGCCCCCGGAGTACTTCGGCTTCGTGCTTCAGGGCAAGACGTCGTGGATCGTGTTCGACCGGCAGCGGACCGCCTACATCCTCAGCCGCGTGAAAGCCTGAGGGCTGCGTTCAATACGGCACAGGCGTCAGCTTCAGCAGGCGCGCGCCAGAGCCGTCCTCCAGCACCCAGATCGCGCCATCCGGCCCCTGCTCCACTTCACGGATGCGACGTCCCATCGAATAGCGCTGGACTTCGCGCGCGCTGTTGCCATTGAAGCGGATGCGGATCAACGCCTGCGATGCCAAGCCACCGATGAAACCGTCGCCCCGGAAATACGGGAACAGGTTGCCCGAGTAGATGATGAAACCGGCCGGCGCGATCACCGGCGTCCACCACGCTTCGGGCGCATTGAGATCCGGCCGTGTGTCGTGGTCGGGAATGTCGCCACCGCCATAGTGACTGCCGTTCGAGACCACAGGCCAACCGTAGTTCGTGCCGCGCTCGATGAGATTGAGCTCGTCACCACCTTGCGGGCCCATCTCGTGCACCCACAGCTTGCCGCTGCCATCGAAGGCGATACCCAGCATGTTGCGATGACCCAGCGTCCACGTCTGCGCGGCCGCACCGCCCTGCGCGAAGAACGGGTTGTCGCTCGGCGTGGTGCCATCGTCGTTGATGCGGATCAGTTTGCCCAGGCTGCTGGCCATGTCCTGCGCGGGCGTCATCTGCTGGCGATCGCTCGACGTGATCCACAGCTTGCCGTCCGCACCGAACGCGATGCGGTGACCGTAATGGCCCTCGCCGCTGACCTTCGGCGTCTGCCGCCAGATCACCTGCGGCGTGCCCAGGCTGCCGCCGCCGTTGGCGTCCAGCGTGAGCTGCGCGCGCACCACCGTCGCGCCGCGCGTGCTGTTCGCGCCGGCTTCGGCATAGCTCAGGTAGACATAGCGATTGCTGGCGAATTGCGGATGCAGCACCACGTCGCCGAAACCACCCTGACCGCCATAGGCGACCGCCGGTACGCCGGTGATGGTGCCGGTGGTCTTCGTCGCCGTGTTGAACAACCGCAACTGGCCGGCCTTCTCGGTGACCAGCAGGCGGCCATCAGGCAGGAAGGTCATCGCCCAAGGCTCGTTGAAGGTGCCGAACGAGGTGCTGGTGAACGGCGGATTCGGCTCTGGCACGGGCCTGTTCGGACCACCGGTGATCCGCGGCTTGTCGGCCGCAGGCGCGGTCGGCGCGGGCGCAGTGGTCTGCGGACGCGTCTTGTCCGGGCGTCGCTTGTCGGCCTCGATCTTGGCGCCATCGGCGCCGACAGTGCCGCTGCAGGACACCAGCGCGCAGGACAGGAAGAACACGGATGTGCGCATGAGCGCCGGGAACGTCGTGGGCATCGGGGGCTGCCTCGTGATCGGGTGAAGGGCGTTGTAACCGAAACGCCGTGACGCCTGCCGTGACCGGCTTGGCAGGCCCGAATCGCCATCCTGCGCCAGAAGCCTGCCCGCTGCCTGAACGGCCACTGATATCCGACATGACTTCCGGGACATTGAAGGCACCCACTCTCGGCTACATTCCATGCACTCACAGTCCCCGACCCGGAGCCTCATCCGCATGAAGACCCACGGCTTTCTCGATCAACTCATGAAGACCGCCCAGCAGAGCCTCGGCGGCGGCATGGAGAGCCTGACCGGCAGCAAGGACGTGAAGGGCGCCGTCGGCGGCCCCTTCGGCAAGGGCGCCCTGGTCGGCGGCGCGCTGGGCCTGCTGCTCGGCAACCGCAAGGCACGCAAGATGGGCGGCAAGGTCGCGGTCTACGGCGGACTCGCTGCGCTCGGCGTGATGGCCTACAAGGCCTACGGCGAATACCAGAAGCAGAAGGGCGGCAGCACCGGCACGGTCGGCGCCTCGCCTGCAAGCTCACCCGCTGCGCTGCCGCCGCCGGATGTCGAAAGCCACAGCCAGGCCATCCTCAAGGCGCTGATCGCCGCAGCAAAGGCCGACGGCCATGTCGACGACCGCGAACGCGAACTGATCGAAGGCGAATTCCGTCGCATCGACGCCGACCCGCAGACCCAGCAGTGGCTGCACGCCGAACTGCAGAAACCGCTCGACCCCGCCGAGATCGCCCGCGCCGCTACCACCCCCGCACTGGCATCGGAGATGTACCTCGCCAGCCTGCTCGCCGCCGACGAACAGAATTTCATGGAACGCGCCTACCTCGACGAACTCGCTCGCCAGCTGAAGATCGACGACTCGCTGAAGGCGAAACTGGAGCAGCAGTTGCGGGATGCGGAGGGTGAGGGCTGAGCTCCACTCGCGATTCCTCCCTCATCGAACAGCCGGCACTGCCCGGCTGTTTTTTCATCATGTCTCTGCCATGCGATACCTTGCACGGGGATGGATCAGGCTTGCGCCATCATCGACAGGGTGCAGAGATCCCGCGACAGGCCGACGATCACATCTCTCTCCTCAAGGCGATCAAGGTCGGCCGAAGGAAGCCCATCGACACCATTTCCCGCACCCCAGATGGCACCGGACATCGCGGAGATCGTGTCGACGTCACCGCCACAGTTCTTCGCGAAACCGAGCATGTCCTGGAAGGGCGAATCCATGAATCTCAGGGCCAGGTACACTGCGGTCATGCAGGACTCCATCGCCGAAATGCCGTTGCCGAGCCTGCGCACGACCTCGCGCGGATGAGTGTCGTGTCCCTCTGACAGCCATCTCCGCACGATCTGCATCCGTGTCGAAAACGGTCCGGACACGCAGCACTTCGCGACTTCGTCACGGATCGCATCCGTCGTCGCGCCTGACACCGCCATCATCGTTGCCGTCGCGACGATCAAGGCACCCTCGATCGCCAGGGGATGCGCATGCGTGGTCCGCACGGAGGCCACGATGGAGTCCCGGAGCGTTTCCGGGCGCTGCCAGCAATACAGTCCGACGACCGGAGACCGCATCGCACCGCCATTGCCGAAGGAGCCACCGGAATACACGGACACGCTTGCGCGCTCCCAATGCTCTCCCCGCGCGATCCTCTTCAGGACCTTCGCCATCCCGGGGCCATAACCACGCGACCATCGGTAGGCTCGGGAAAACCGCTTCGCCAGATCGTCAGGATCGATCCTGCCCATGGCGAGGATCGACTCGGCCGTGCACAGGGAAAGCTGCGTGTCGTCCGTCCAGCGCAACTCGCCTCCCGCACGGATCGTGATCAAGCGCCACGCGAGACGCTCGAGTACCCCGCCTTCGTACGGAGCGCCGCAGGCGTCTCCCAAGGCCAGGCCGAGAAGCGCGCCTTCGAAGCGCGATCGGATTTCGATCTTCACGGCTTCGCAAGCCCGATGCTTGGGACGTGACGCCACACCGCGATCACGAAGCCCTCGATGAAGATTACAACTCGGCCCTGCGAAGCCATCATGTCGAAGCCCAAGAAATCCCACTCGATGGACTTCAGGAAACCCCGGGAAGTTCCCCCGTCCGCACGAGCCTGCTTCCTGATCACACCCATGGCCCGCACACCATCAACGAGCAGATCCTCATGGGACATGCCCATCCGCGGAAGTTCGACGACGCACTCAAGGAGGCACTTAAGCAGCAGTTGCAGCGTGCGGAGGGTGAGGGCCGGCATTCATGCATGCCTATCGCTTTACTGTTCGACCGAAACGGCCCGATATCCTCGGTTTTTCATTCGCGCCAAGCCTCATGGATCCGGGGCCCGGGATGGCAGCTTGATGCTTTGGCGCCTCATGTCGCGATGGACGCGTGCCGCTCACCATCCGCCCAATCGAAGATCCCAACGAAGTCATCGCCACAGGCGATGCCGCACGACACGTATTCCACGACGCCGGTCTTCGATTCATGGTTGTCGGCATCGACCAGATAGACCAGATGGCTTTCGATTTTCCTGACACCATGATCGAAGCCGTCGTTCCCATCACGTTTCGCAGCCCTGGCGACGAATGGCTCGACTTGATCCGAAGGCATTACGAAGACGATCGCCATGGACTGCTCGATCAGCGTGCCGAACACATCGGGCAAGACGGAAACATCGTCGACCCTGACGATCCCCCACTCGCTTGCGACGATACCTCGCAGGAAGAAGCAGTACCACGGGATGAGGCTTCCCTGCTTCACCACGGTGACGCCAACCATTGCGGACAACCTGTCATAGGTTCCCGCCGGCATGCCGCCATCTCCGAGGACGTAACACGACAGCCCCTTCGATTGCAGCGGCAATTCGGAGAGCTTGGAAATGATGCGTTCGACACGGCCAAGATCGGTATCCGCACCGAACTCAAGCTTTGCCACATCGCTTTCGCTTCGCGACTGGCCCTTGCCGAAAGACAGCCTTCCCATTGCTCGCCCCCCGAAATTCGTGACTTGATTCGTGCGACGTCCTATGAAGCGCATAGCCCAACAACCCTGACGCCCAAGACAGCTGAATCATCATGGGCGGACGTAGAACTCCGAAGACACCACCTTTCAGACCATGATGCCATGCATAGCGGCGCACAACCGACGATTTCAATTCAGACCCGCGATGCACGCACAGAATCGATCACGAGAACCGGGAAACCGGTAGAACTGGGAACATGGCGCACCACGTGCTACAGCGTCTTTCGCCATTGCTGCGCCTGCTTGCGGCCGATGGACAGTGCTTCTGACGAGCGCAGCACCCATCCCATGCGCTTCATTGCAGCGCACGCGATCCGCCCTGCCCTCCCAGCCCGTGTTGTTCGAAACGCGCCTGCTCCTGAACCTTGGTGTTTTCGCTCACCTGCAACGCGGCCTGCACGACCTCGGACGATCGATCGATCGATTGCGACAAAGCCTGCTCCACGTTGACGGGAATCCGTCGGTGCGCCGGATCATCCAGTGCCCCCTGGACGAAGAAGATCGTCTCGGGCCGCCCGGTCTGCGGATTGATCTTGCCGGGCACGGCATGATCGAAACCCGTCATGTTCCAGCCCTGGGCGGACAGCGAGATGGCAACGGCCGAAGCGCCCAGCGCCTGTCGTTCCTGCGGACTGAACCCCGCCATGCCAGGTGCCGCATCGGCCCGCGACA
This sequence comes from Lysobacteraceae bacterium, assembly GCA_016789405.1. Classification (GTDB taxonomy): domain Bacteria; phylum Pseudomonadota; class Gammaproteobacteria; order Xanthomonadales; family Xanthomonadaceae; genus Lysobacter_I. The sequence goes on along the minus strand of JAEUPQ010000026.1, from coordinate 177,606 downwards.
AGGCCGCGTCTGCTCTCAGGTACATGCCATGCCCCGCGTGTGCGACATCGGTGACCAGCGAAAGCGTCGGCGCCGCGCGCACGGCTGTCTCCGGCGATGGGGATAGGCACGCACTCCCGACCCTGCCCGCTCACGTTCACGCTGCGCAACAAGTGACGTATCGACGGCTTCTCGCGTGCCTGCGTCGGCTATGCCGGTGGCGGGAAGGCCATGCATGGCCTGGAACTGGCGCACGGCGTGTTCGGTCGCCGCATCGTATCGACCAGTCTGCGGGATCGGCGCACCGTCCGCGCCACGATAGCCCTGACGATCAAGACGGTATTGCAGGAGTTCAACCGCATCGCCCTGGTCACCCGGCCGCAATGCATCCGGATCGCGAGATGCCTGCGCGGCCACCTGATTCGACAGTGTTCGCTCGGGCATTGCCTGCTGCCGCGCATCCTCGACACGATCATGCCCCCGCACATCGGCCCGTGCCAATGCGATGTCATCGGGTGTCGTCACCGCCGCGATGCGCACGACGCCGTCGGCATCGCGACGGAGATGATGGATCGGACTCTCCAGCGAATACTGTCCGTTCGCATCCTGCCCGAGCACCAGCGACGTCGTCGCGGCCGTCACGTCTGTTTCCGCGCGCGTGCGCTGCACGGCCCGATAGCTCGCCTCGAACATCTCCGGCAAGGCCTCGCGATTCCATCCCTTGTCGAGATAGGCGTGGCGCAGCATGTCGCGATCCTGCTGCTCCGGTGTCGGCGGCTGCCATGTCGGCATGCCGGCAATCTGCACGCGGTGCTGCTCCAGCGCGGGGAGCAGGCGTTCGCGCCCCAACTCCAGCTCCAGCGCTCGATTGGGCGCTGCGGCAACGCCCTCGTGCATCCATGTGCCTTCCGCATCACGACGATAGTGCTTGCCATCGGAGGCCTGCAGCAGATCCGGATCCAGCGCCTTGGCGACTGCAGGCGGCTGCGCGCCCGCAACCGTCTGCTCGTAACCGCGCGCCTTGTGGCCGATCTCGTACTGCGCCGCGATCACCGCCGGACCCGCCCGCAGATTGGCTTCGACGACCTGCATCGCCTGTGCGTTGAGCCGCGCGGCCATTTCGGGATCCGCCTGCACGCGCGCGATGGCGCTGGGCCGATCGTTCGTGTCGTAGGCCGTGATCACCTCGCGCTCCCATACCCCACGACCGGCTGCGTATTCCCATCGCCCCGAATCGGGGCTGCCACCGGCAGGCTGCACGAACGGACCGCGCGGCACGGGCACGCGCCCCAGCACCTGTTCCACGGACACGGCGCTCGCACGTGCGCTCAACTCGCGCGCCTTGTCAGGCAGCGCAGCTAACGACTGCGCCTGCGCCATGTCACGCCCGTCGTCCGCCAAGTCCGCGCGCAGATCGCCGCGAAGCCACTGCCGGCCATTGAATTCCCACGGCACACTCTCGCTGTCCTTCTGTGTCCGGACGCGATCCTGCTCCCAGAGGTCCACCAGTCGATCCGCCGCCTTTCCGAACAGATACGCATCACCGGCCACCAGCAGGAACGTGCCCCCACTGCCTGCGCCCAAGGCCGTGGCCGTGAGCCCACCAGCGACCGTGCCGACCGTCGTGCCCGCGGTCTGCGCACTTTGTCGTGCATAGGCATCAAACGCCGCGCCCTCATTGTCGAGCGTCTCGAGGAACACCTGCGCGCGCTGGCGGGTCTCGTTCCATTCGTAGGCGGTGACCGCCGCTTCGAACGCGAGACCGGCACCGAGGGCGCGCACGTGCGGATGGCCGCGCGGCGCATCGTCAGGGCTCACGGCGCCGAGATCGATGACAGCATCGCCCGAGGAAGCAAGGCGTGGGCTGTCCAGACTCTCTGTCGCAACGTCCCGAAGCGCCGCCCCAGGCTGCGCGGAATCGATTGCAACGTTGCCCGCCTGGGAAACACTTCGCGCCCCTTCCGGAGCATCGCTAGCCGCAGCATCGCGCGCGGGCGGTGTTGCTGAAATCTCTGCCCCGGACGCTTCGACAGACGTTGCGCTGCGGGTGGCGTCCATGTCTTCAGCGGCAATAAGCGCAGGACGATCAGGATGGTCCGGCAATTCCGGCACACTGCTATCTGGCACCTTGTGGCGGGCATCACTGGCAGGCGCAGCCAATGATTTCTCGTCGATTTCCGCCGCATCCAGCTCTGGAAATGCATAACGGAACTTGTTCAATCGAGGGCTCTTGCCTGGCTCGAACACGGCCTGCGCCTCATATCCGGCTCGGAATTTCCGGTATTCGGCAGCATCGACAACGCCCTGCTCATACGCTTCGTCAAGCAAGGCAGAGCTCATGACACGCTTTGCGCCGGGATGCCCAGGCATGATCTGGGGCGAGTCGAAGTATCTATCGTCCGCCCAGAGCCGCGTATAGCGGCCTTGGCTGTATTCCTCTTTCGCCACTTCCAGCAAGGATCGCTCGCCTGCGTTCTTTCGTTTTCTGGGATCGGCCAATACCTCTGCCTCCGTCCCTTTTGCCTCGAGAACTTGAAGACCTCTCTCACTCACATAGCTCAATATGTCCGGTCCTAGAGGTCCCTTCTCTATTTCTCCCCAGACGGTCCGCGTGATGGCCAGCTTCCGATCATCCATGATTGCCATGCGGACATACTTATCCAGTAGCTCAGCCCCGCCCGCACGATAAGCGTAGACAAAAGTATTGGCATCGATCAAAAAGTATCCGTTACTCACGCCAACACCTCGAAAGTCACTTCAATTTCGCACGGAAATGATCACGCACCTTGCCAAGAAGAAGACTGCAATCGTGAAAGTCAAGATCCGAAATCCAGCGACTTGAAAGCTCACGAATCTTCCACCAGAGATCGTCGTCAATCTCACCGGAATCTCGCTCCTGCCTTGCGAACTCGGCGTACTGGTCAGGAGCCTCTTTCTTCATGAACTCGACAAAATCAAGAACTTCATCGTCACGCCACACACGCCAAAGCGCGCGCTGGAGCCGCACTTCTTCGTGATTTCGAATCATGTTGTCGAATATCTTTTCGTTAGTTATTTTTCGCACACCAGAACCACTCAGAACCATGATGATGTTCTTTCTCAATACGTCATCGTCAAGCGCATCAATCTTCGCCTGCAGCTCCTTACTGATCGGCTCAGGTGCAGTCATCTTTCATTTCTCCATCAACCTGAAAATTTTGCTGAATCTTCTATGTAAGAACATTGAAGCGAATGGAGTCAACCGCTCGCTTGTGCGACTGACCGAGCATGGTCGCGAACCCTTCCTGACAGGAACGTGTAGTCACTGAAATCAAGATCAGACATCCATCTCATAGCGAGATGGCGAACCTTCCATGACAGCTCGGAATCTATCTCATTGCACTTTCGCTCCTGCCTCAAAAACTCGACATAGTCTTTTGGCATTTCGCTCATGAAGTGTTCGACGAAAGCCAGAGCCTCATCATCATGCCAAGGATACAGCGTGGTTCGCTGGATTTTTGCCATATTCCAACTCGCCACCTTGTTGTCAAAAATCTCTTCATCAGTCACGGTCTGTCGGCCCGGACTCGATAGCACTCTCAGCACTGACACCCTTAGCCGCTCATCCTCCAGCGCCTCGATCCTCGCCATGAGCTCGGGACTGATGGTCTTTGCGTTGTCTTCGCGGCTACTCATTCGCCCTTCCTCGCGTCGGACGCAATACGACCCTGCACCCACCACAGGAAACGCGAGTAGTCATATCCCTCAAGACCGGGTCGCCATTGCTCCATACGCGCGAACACGCGGCCCAGGAGATCATCGTCGATGTCGGCATCCTCGACTTCCTGACTGAGCAGACCGGCGTAATCTTCGGGCGCCTGCGTCCTGAGGATCTCGACGAATTCGGTCTCGTCCCGCTTGCGCCAGTTGTAGGACGTGGCGCTCTTGACGATGCCATCGACGTGATTGCGCACCATCGCGTCCACGACCTGTTCGTGCGTGATCGGGTGGCCCAGTGACCGGCCCAGAATGCGCAGGATGTGCGCCCTCAATGGCGCATGGGGCAGCGCTTCGACACGGGCGAGCAAGTCCGGATCGACGCGCGTGTGCAATTGCACCTTGTCGAGCAGGAACAGGTAGTCCAGCGATTTCAGGCCGGGGCGCCATTGCTCGCCGAGCGCCCTGATCCGCTGCGATAGCGGCTCGCCGGCTTCGGCCTTGTCGTGCGCCAGCCGCACGAGCTCGGCGTAGTCCTGCGGCGCGACCTGCCTGACGTGTTCGATGAAGCCGAAGACCTCGCCGTCGCTCCATGGGTGCCACAGCGAAGGCGGCGGCGGACCCTGCTCGCGTCGACGTTCGATCGCCTCTTCTTGATCGACGACCATCTTCTCGACGATCTGCTCGTCGGTGCTGTATCGCGGCTCCGGGTCTGCAAGGATGAACAGGATGTGCGCCTTCAGGTCCGCATCCCGCAAGGCATCGATCCTCGCCTGCAGTTCCGAGCTGATCGAACGCGACGCGTGTATGACAACCGTTTCCGGCGCAGGGCGAGCCGGCTTGGGCAAGTCGGGTTTCCGCTTGGCCTGCACGGGCACACCACCGACCGGCAACGGCCCCAGTTCGCGCTGCGTGTGCTCATTGGCCGATTGCACCGCCTGCTGCAGTTGCTGGTCGTGCGACCGATCGCCCACATTCGGACGCAGCGGGTGATGCGCGTGGCTGCGACTGCTCTCCGTCATGACGCATTCCTGCCCTGGATCGTTGCCCGATATGGTAGGCGCTCGAATGCGGGCCACGCCAGCGCGATGCGCGCGATACGCTACCGAATCGATACGCCGACGTGTCGTATCCGGCAGTTAAACGACGGCGCGATATCACTGCGTTGTTCACGCTCACCACACGCACGACTGCGTCCAATGCGCCGGCGCCAAGCAGGCGCATTCCACACACATGAGGATGTATGAGTCAGAACCTGTTGTCCTTGCAGTTCGATGCCGCGCAATTGGCCCAGGTGGACGCCGCGCTGACCGCGCTGGAGAACGCGCTGGAAGGCCTGATCGCACTCACGCCCGAGCAGCGTCGCGGGCTGGTGCGGATGGGGCAGAAGTCGGAGGCCTTCTGCCGCCAGACAGTCACCGTACTCGGCCAGAACCCGCAGGTCATTCCGCCCAGTCTGTCCTTGACCGAAGCGCAGGCGGACCTGGGCACGATCGACGCCCTTCGCCCACGTCTGGCGCGCCTGCAGCGCCTCACCGAGCGTGCCGAGGTCACGGATGAAGTTCTGGGCAGCGACGTCATGAGCTTCGCACTGGAGGGCTATGCATTGCTGAAAGTGTCCGGCAAGAACCAAGGCCTCGAAGGCCTGCGCCGCGAACTATCCGGTCGCTTCGCCAAGGGCAGCCGTGCACCGGAACCGGCGCTGTCGGGGAGTTGATCTGCCGCAGCAACCCACGTCGCAATACAGGCACCGGCCGCGCAAGCGGCCGGTGTTCTTGTTCATACGACACCGTATGGATCGGTACTGGTTAGAATCGCGAAAAACGGATGAGCAACCCACGACGGCCGCACAGGATCGCGTGGCCCTCAGACTGTAGATGGAGCGCTGTGACCAATCGCCGCCTCAGCCCCCATCGAACACGTCCGCCCCCATGCCAGAGACAAGTCCCATGACGCCACAACAACCCATCAGCCCGAAACTCCGGGCCAGGATCGATGCGCTGACCGACGATCGGCTGAAAGCCAACATCCTGAGAGTACTGAACAGCCCGGGCAACCAGTCGATCACCAACGAACAGATATTCGAGAACATGGTGGCGCGTCACGCCAGAGTTGCGTCGGAACGCGCAATGTGGCGTCAATGGCGCGATGATGAAGTAGAGGCGTTTGTCCAGCATTTTGAGAAAGAAGCCCCAGAAACCTACGCCGAATACCTACGCCAGGAACGTGATAACGGCGAGATTGACAGTGACCTTTCATGGAAAGTCGAGAAACTTTCCCATAAGTGGATCACAGGCCTAGCTTCTATTGACTACATTCTATTGCTTGGGAAGGTTCGCGACCGAATGCAGGCAATCAGGTGAACTCTGATCACTAGATCCCGCCCCCCCTTAAGTACGAATTTCCTCATCACACATCCCATATACGCCAACCATGACGACACCAGCCCCCATCAGCTCCGAACTCCAAGCCAGGATTGATGCACTAAAGGACGAGAAACTGAAGTTGAACATTGTGCGATTCCTGACTCGACCATGGAGTCGCACGAAGTCTAACGAGGAGATATTCGACGAGATGGTGGCCGAGCATGAAGAGGTCATGGAGCAGCGCGCAAAGTGGCGGAAATGGAGCGAAGAAGAAGTTATTGCTTTTTCAGAATACTTCAAGAATGAGTTGCCGAACGAATACTCCGAATACCTTAAGCAAGAGATCGGCAAAAATGAGATAGACAGCAATCTTTCATGGAAAGTTGAGCAGCTTTCAATGAAATGGCACCCTGGCCTTGCTTCGATCGACTACATCTTGCTTCTAGGAAAATTACGCAGCTACATTCAAGAAAATTTGCATACCACTCGAAATGGTGAGTCATGAGCAAAGGCTATTTACTCGCAGATACGAATAGCCTCGTCTACGCCTATCGCGCAGGAGGCCCCGAACTTCTTGACATACACCTCGATTCAGCAAAGGAAACCGGCCGGAAGCTTGCTATCACCGAAAGAGTTTTCAAGGAAATTGACGACGGCCCACTTAGACGCGAGTTGCTGCCGTATATCGCAGACAGAAATATCACGATCCTGCCCAATCCACGCACGCAGGAACTGATCGACTCCGGAAAGATCACAACCACTAGTGCCGGCGAGTATTCCATGCTGGAAATCGCCGAGAAGGAAGGCAACGCAGGACGCGCCACCCGCATCTGGGCGGACGACGTATTTTTCGACTCCCCTCAGCTCATCAGGAAGAATCCAGACGCCCATCGCTCCATGAGCTGGGAGTTGCTGGGCGAAGCCTACGACCAGAAATTCATCGATGCCGCCGATTACGATAAGTACCGTGCCGGTTATCAGGTCCAACGCGCCTTCATCGACAGCCCGCGCCTGAATTCGTTCCAGTACGATTTTTCATCGCCGGAGATCGATGCGAACCAGCGTGCACGCCTCAGGGGCGTTGTCGGCGGCGCCCTTCTGGAAGCGGCAATCACCGCCCATGAATGGAACGAAACCCGTCAACGTGCGCAGGTCTTCCGCGACACCCTGCGCAACGACACGGCGGCGACGGATGCGTACATGCAGCAGGGCGCGCAGACCACGGGCGCGCTGGTGGGAACGGCTGCGGGCGGCGTGACGGCTGCGGCGCTGGGCACCGGCACGGCGGGCACGGCATTGCTGGTGACGGGCGAAGCTTATTTCTTCGGGAAGGCTGCCGAGCGCGGTGTCGAGCTGTGGCAACAGCACGGCATCTATAACATCAAGAGCGAGGGCGTGGACTGGGCGTTCAACGGCAAACAGTGGATCCGTGAAGATCTGCGCGCCGACATGGTCAACGATGCGCGCGATCTACCACGGCAGCAGGATTTCGCGGCGCTGCCGGACAAGGCGCGCGAATTGAGCGCGATGGCGAGCGCCGTGGCGGTGGAACGCGCACTGGGCCAGGTGCCCGTGCCGCGCGATCCCTTCGTGCAGCCGGCAGGCGATGGCGGCGAGCCTTGGCGCTATCAACCCGATCGCGGCGCGTGGGCGCGCGAGGTCGTGACGGCCTACGACGTCAACGACCAGCCGAGCGCCAGGGAGACCGTGGAAGCGAAGGGCGAGCAGGCCGCGCAGTTGAGCGCGGAGGCGATGCGGATCATCGACCGGAATCTGGCCGCCGGCCCGGCGGAGATCGCCGCGCGCTACCAGCAAGGCCACAAGGCCCATGGCTACGACCAGACTCCTGCCGGCGCAATGCCCGATGCGGTTGCCCCCGCATTGAATCCCGACCTGCTGCAAGCCTCGGATGGCAAGCACTACCGCCGCGACGCGCAGGGCGCGTGGGCGCATGAAGGCAAGACTGCAGACACTACGCGCGCACTGGAACTCGAACTCACCCGCGACCGCCTGCTGCCGGCGCTGGAAGACCATCGGCAGCAGCTCGACCGCATGCCCCAGTGGCAGCCGCCGACGCCGGAAGCGCAGGACAAGGCCATGCTGCGCGAGGCGTACCTCCACCACGGCATCGATCGCGAGACACGCCAGGAGTACTTCGACGCAAGTTATCTCGCCGTGCAACGCACGCGCGCCGACACCGGCGTCACGGCCGCCACCACGTCACTGGTGCTGGGTCAGGATGCCAGCGGGCGATTCACTCCGGACAGCCCGATCCATCACCTGCGCATGGACGCCGATGGCGCCGTCCGCATTGCCGCCATCACCACGCCGGAGGACATCGCACGTGCGCTGGCCGACGTGCGGGCACACGTGCGCGGCGAGCACATCCCGCCCACAGATGAATCGACGATCCGCATTCGCGCCCCGCACGAACCGGTCGAACCTGCGGGGCGCGAGCAGCGCACGCCGTTGATCAACGCGCCCACGCATCCCGATGCGCGCATGTACCAGTCGATCCTGCATCACGTGCAGACGGAGGATCGCAAGCGCGGGCGCGAGCCGGACGACATCAGCGAACGGCTGGCCGCAGGCCTGACCGCGGACGCCAAGGCGCGCGGCCTGCAGACGGTGGGATTCTTCCGCATGAGCGACGACGGCACGCGTGCCTACATGGCCGATACACCGGACCCGAGCACGCCCTGGGCCAAGACGGCAGCCAGCGACATCGCGACCGCCGTGCGCCAGGATCTGCAGGCCAGCAGCGAGAAGGTGGCGGACATCAACCTGCAGCAAGGCATCCACCCGGCCCAGCAGCAGGGTATTCAGGCACAGGAAGCCCAAGGCGCAGGCCGGCCGCGATTGGCATGAGCATGGAAACACAGATCGAAGAAGCGCGCGATGCAGACATCGCACTGCGCAAGCACGCGCGGCAGCTCGTGCTGTGGAACGCGGCGATCTTCGCGTGCAGCCTGCCGTTCGACGCATACACCACGGCGTGGCACGGCGAGAGTTCACAGAACGGCTTCGGATTGTTGCTTGTCGGCTGGCTCGGGGTCCTCATGGGTTACTTCGAATGGATCGCGAATCCCCTGTTGCTGATGGCGTGGATCTGCCTGTGGGTCAGGAAGCCGCGCCATGCCATCCCATTCGCACTCGCCGCCTGCGCCATCGCATTCGCATTCGCGTTCCGGGACAAGATCTTGGTCAACGAAGCAGGCAACATCGGCAGGATCGTCTCGCTGGACGCTGGGTATTGGCTCTGGATCTCAAGTGCCGCAGGCACCCTCGGCAGCGCCATCGCGATGGCCTTCGGCAAAGGCCGCGGCCCTTGTCATTGATTGCCACTCGCCACAGCACCGTCCCCACTGCGATCAGCATCGGCCGGGTCTGCGACCAACAAGTTGCCCCTCCAACCGCCATTCATGGCGATTTTTTGGCCATCGCTGCCCCTTCGACCCGCAACGATGGCCCTCGGAGGGGCATCGTCGGGCCTTTGACCGGCAGCGTTGCCCCTTCAACCGCCGACGTTGCCCCAATTTGGGGCATGCATGGCCCTTCGAGCGGCAACGCCGGCCCTCGAACCGGCAACGTCGGCCCTTAGAGGCGCACGCGAGCCCCTCCGACGACCGACGATGGCGCTTTTTTGGCCATCGCTGCCCCTTCAACCGGCAACGCTGGCACTGCGAGGGGCAGCGTCGCCCCTCTGACCGGCAACGCTGCCCCAAAAAGGGGCAAGGCCGGCCCTTCGACCGGCAACGCACGACGCGGTAGGCGGGCCGCCTGCCCCGCCGATGCCCGGGGCGTCAGGCCAACCTTGCCGTGTCGCAATCCCCCGGGCGCAGGGAACACCTGCGCCCGGGCGGCGGTCATGCGGCTGTCTGGGGAAGCGGGTGGAGGCGGTTGTCTTCGTCGTAGCGCAGGCCGCAGACCATGGCGGCCATGCCGCGCAGGGCGGCCTGCGGGCTGGCGCCGCTGTCTTCGCAGAGGGCGATGAACTGGGGCGGGACTTCGACAAGCAGAACGCAGGGCACTTGCAGCTTCGACTTGGCGCTGGCTTTGGACATGACTGAACTCCGTTTCGCCCGACGCCCGGAGTGGGCGCCGTTGGCGAGTCCAAATCGCATCGCGCGCAGGCGCGTCAAGGTTTGCGCCGCAACTCGCCCCGACCTTGACGCGCCGAGCACGGTGCGACACTGGGACGACAACGGTGGGCACATCCTCGACATACCCGCAGCACGCGTAGGTTGGGTTAGTCCATCCGCTTGAGGTGAGGCGATCGTCAGGTAGAATGCCGAAAGGCCTATTTTTGCTATATTTCGCGAAAGCGGTGCAGTGCCCACTGGCATACCGGAGGGGATAGATTGAGGAACATGGAAGCAGTCGATGGTTCCCAAGAAGCGCTCATCCCATTCCTGAAATGGGCTGGTGGTAAGCGCTGGTTTGTACGGCATCATTCGTCCCTTTTCCCAAAAACCTTCAATCGGTATTTTGAACCGTTTTTGGGTGGCGGTGCCGTCTACTTCCATCTGCGACCACAGCGGGCCGTGCTCAATGACTTGAACCCTGATGTGATCGCCGCTTACCAGGCCATCAAAGAACATTGGATCGGTCTCAAGAGAAGCTTAGCCCACCATCAGCGCTATCACGACGCTGACGATGACTACTATTATTCTGTGCGCGCACGAACGCCCAAAACGCTAGTTCAGCAAGCCTCGCGGATGATCTACCTCAACAGGACATGCTTTAACGGGATCTATCGCGTCAATCGCCAAGGCGAGTTCAATGTGCCTCGGGGTAGCAAAGACACTGTTCTGATGGAAAGCGATGACTTCAAGTCTATGGCTGCCCTGCTGGCCACGGCCGATCTCCGAGCGGGTGATTTCGAAGATGTCATCAATGAGGCCGGCGAGGGCGATCTAGTTTTCGCCGATCCTCCCTATACGATTCGACACAATCTCAACGGCTTCATCAAATATAACGAAGTCCTCTTCTCATGGGCTGATCAAGAGCGATTAGCAAGGGCGCTCAAGCGCGCAGGTGCACGCGGGGCGAAAGTTGTGGCCACTAACGCCAATCATCATTCCGTGCGGTCTCTGTATGAAAGCTGGGATTTCCTGACACGTTCGGCAAGTCGGTTCTCGCAAATATCAGCCGACGGCGCAAGTCGAAAACAGTTTGAAGAACTCATCATCACCTGCAACATCTAAAGGAGTCGCTATGTCCACGCTTGGAAGCTTGATTCAGACCTCAGCCACGCAAGGCAATCCGATAGATGCATTGCGCAACTTTCTAGAGTCTGAAGAACGAAATGAAGCAGCTAAGCTGACTAGCAAGATGCGTTTTGTAGGCTATGTATTAGAGTTAGGTTTTGACTCTGCAAAGATCATCACCAGCGACCCTTACAAGTTGGCAGTGGGAGGCATCCCACGAGGTTCCTTCCTGATCATGACGCCGGTTAATACAGCAGCGGCACCTCCGCACTTCACCCTGCTCCGTGTAACCGGCGTATCGCCCACGCCGCTGAGCAACCAAGTTCAGCAGACGTATTTCGAACTGCACAAGAAATCCATGCCCGAACTAGACGTGTGGACACAAAGTGAACTGCAGTGGGGGGCGCTGGATTGCGATGTGCTGGGAATGTTCTACGCCGACCCTGCCGCGATGCAGCGGCTGGCCTACTCGGGCGACGTGAACAATGTGGTGAGCGCCCACCGATACAAAGTGTTCGCACCGGACGATGCTCTGCTGAGAGTGATCGTCAACGGCATGGTCAAGCCGGAGAGTCAGATCGAGATTGGTGCGCTGAGAACGATGGAGTGCAGCCTGTCCAGCGCGAGCACAAGCCGGATTCCCGTTTCGATCTCGATGCGGGATTTCAAAGGCTGCCGGACTGCGATGTTCGGCAAGACCCGACTTGGCAAGTCTAATGTGGTCAAGCTCATCGCTAAAGGAATGCTGGATGCAACGGCAGAAGACAAGTCGGTTGGCCAGCTGATCTTTGATGTAAACGGAGAATATGCCAATGACAATCCGCAAGATGGGAACAAATCCATTCGGTCAGCAAATGCAGACCGATGCGAAGTCTATGCCCTGACGCTGCGTCCGGAGACGCCCTCCAAGCCCTTGCGGGTTAATTTCTACGAGCAGACCGAATCTGCTATTCAGATTCTTGGGTCGATGTTGGCGCAGGATAACAATACGGCTCATTACGTCAAAAGTTTTGCGAGTGCGACACTGCCATCGATCGACGGGATAAAATCACTTCCCGAGGAAGACAAAGCGCGGCCCATCCGCAAGGTCCAGATGTTCTGGGCCATCCTGAGCAAGGCAGGCTTTGATATTGACGAAAAGCGGCTTCGAGCATTGGGGCTGGTGTCCCGTCATGCAAAACACTTTGATCCGCATTTCAACAAGGATCTGCGTGCGGCGGCCTATTCGGCCACAGGTGCTGGCACGCCTCCTACCGTCATCGACTCTATTGATATTCTCAAGACAGAACTCGAGGTGATGGCCCAATTCCGTCGAGACAATCCGTCCGACCCCAACCTGACGTCAAAGTCATCGAAGAAGGCCATGTTCGATCCTGACGACATTGCCTTGCTAGAGTTCCTCAATCCAGGTGCGGGGCGCACCGGCCCGGGCATGCTGCGTGCCTACAAACAATTTCACTCCCCGCACGCAGGCGATTTTATCAATGAGATACTGAACCTGTTGGACGAAGGCTTCACGGTCATTCTCGACCTTGGTAATGCGACTGATCAAATCAGACGCTATTTCGCCGACATGTTGTCCAAGGCTGTCTTCGCGCATCAGGAACAGAAATTTGTCAGCAATACGTTGGGCGGGCGCTTTGTTCAGCTGTATTTCGAGGAAGCCCACAATCTGTTTCCTCCCGATGCGCGCGATCTGACAGGCGTTTATGCGCGCTTTGCCAAGGAGGGTGCAAAGTTCCACATCGGCATGGTGTATTCGACGCAGTCCCCGTCCACGATCAACAAGGACTTGCTGGCCCAGACAGAGAACTTTTTTGTTGGCCACCTATCCAGTCAGGATGAGGCTCGCGCTTTAGGGCGAGTGCAAATAGCCTTTGAAGGAATCGAGCAGGACATTCTCAGGGCCAAGACCCCAGGGTATATGCGCATGTTGACCATGTCTCATCGGTTCGTCATTCCCGTCCAAGCCAATAAATTCGAGGCCATCTGACATGCCCTACGATGCTGGGACACGGTTACCCTTCGAGTCGGCGTCCAAGCTTGGCCATCTATCGGTGGTGCAAAGCTCGTGGGTCAAGGAGCTAGTCAAGGATTTCGAGCAGGCAAAGCCTCCGAAAACCGATACCTCCGGCACGCTATGGCAGACCATCGACACCCAGAACGCACTGCCCCTGCGTAGCGTCTGGGCAGTGGATGGGTCCTTTGTCGCGGTGCGATCGGAAGGAAAGCCGCCTAAGGAAGTCGCATTCGTAAAGACTGCGCTATTGTTAGTTGATCGCGCTAAGCTCGATTCCATCGACAAGGAGAATCCGCATCCGCTCCTTTTGCGGGATGTGCTCAGAGGAAGCGCGATTTACCACTCTACGGTTTTTCCGCTTAAGAATGTGCGCACCCCGTTGGGTAGTAACTACGATGCCGTTAGACACATTGTCCGTGACTCGTTCAGGATCGATCAGGACGGGGCGTTCTTCGATACCCTCAAGTGGTTGGTCTACAAGAAGTGGGCCGATGGCGCATCATCGTCGCCCGCCTTTGAATGTCCGCACTGCCATACCCTGATCGATGGCTTGCCGCACGATGCGGACGAGGGCACCTGCGGTCATTGCAAGCAGATCATCTTTGTGTCGGACCTGATCGGCTTTCATCTGGACATGGATGAGGACAGTGCGCCTGATTCAGTCGCGTCGTCTTACATGCTGGTCATGGAGCATTTGATGCTCTTTACGGCCATACGGTTGGCTTGGGGGCACACGGACAAATCACTGGTAAGCGAGACCTTGTTTATCAAGGACGGCCCGCTCTCGCTTCGCAGCCAATATTCCAAATTGGTCCCAAACATCCGCGAGTTCCTGGCCTTTGCCGTGGCGCAAGGGCGGGGTGTGCACATCATCGGACAGGAAAAGAGCGGTGCTTTCGTCGATCACCTGCAGTCAATTGTGCATTTTGCTTCTCCGCACGAGCGAGGAGAGCTGGGCAGCTATGCCGCCTTGGATCACAACTACGTCCGTCGTGAGGTCTACCGCTCCCCGGACCTATCCAACCCTTATGGCAAGCGCACCAACTGGGGGGAGAAGTTGTTCGTCAAACTCGACCCGGGAATGTCTATGGTCCTGAATGTCCCCACAGGCGACTATATCGATGCAGGTGACCGACCGGCCCCTCAAGACCTGATTGGGCTTAAACGAATCCTAGCCACCTTGCCGTCGATTGTTAGCCATAAATTTGAGGGGGCACTTTTCCCCGTGGAGCTCGCCAACGGCATCGCGTCCATGTCGAGCTACCCATCTGCCGCCATTTTGGCAAAGTTTTTGGAAGATCAGTCGTCCTAGTGGGCTTACGCAGCATTTTCTTTTCCCGGGTGATCAAGACAGAACCGCCGAGTGCGATGACAAGTTTCGCTATTTAAGCCACCTTTGGTCTTACGGAATGATCATCGGCGGAATCGTCTTCGACGGTTCAACTCCACGCGATGCATACGGCCGCCAAAACGAAAAAAAGCCAGCCCTTAACAGGCTGGCTTTTTTCGATTTGGTGGAGCCAGGGAGGATCGAACTCCCGACCTCGTCATTGCGAACGACGCGCTCTCCCAGCTGAGCTATGACCCCGTGAAACTGGCTGCGGGAGGTGGGTTCTCCGGCGGCTGCGGGCCGTGGCCCGCGACGGGCGAAGTATAAGCCCGTGCCTCAGCGCTTGCCAATCGTGGCGAGGACGGGGGCCAGGGCGGATTCGAGCTGGGTGCGGCGCCAGCCGGAGAGCGCGCCGGGCCAGTCTTCGCCGTCCTGCAGGGCTTCAAGCCAGCGGCGGGAGGCGAGGACGCCGTCGGGGAGGCCCAGTTCGGCGCTGCGGGCGGCGACGGCCTGCTGCAGCTGCTTGTAGGTGGCGCGGTCGCGGTCGTCGCTCTTGGCCGGCGGCATGTCGGCTTCGTCGGGCAGCGGGGTCTGCACGGCGGCGAGGATCTGCGCGGCGAGCTTGCGCGGCGCCTTGGGCGAGGCGTCGAAGGCGCGCTGCAGGTCGGCGAGGTCACGCGGTGGGGTTCGGGCGAGGCCGGCGGCGAGTTCGTTGTCGAGGATCCAGCTGCGCGGGCGGTCGTGGTCGCGGGCATAGGCGTCGCGCCAGCGCAGCAGGCGCAGCAGGCGGACCTGGCCGTCGCGGTCGAGGAACTGGGCGGTGCGCATGCCGAGGTGCGGCCAGCGGTCGCCGTCGTCCTGGGCGGCATTGGCGATCATGCGGGCGCAGTCTTCCTGCAGCCATTCGGTGCGATCGAAGAGTTCGAGCTTGTCGACGAGTTCGCGATGCAGGGCGTGGAGGTGGCGCACGTCGTCGGCGGCGTAGTGCAGCTGCGAGTCGGACAGCGGGCGACGCAGCCAGTCGGAGCGGGTCTCGCCCTTGTCGACGTTCACGCCCAGCAGTTCGAGCAGGATGCGCTGGTAGCCCAGCCCGGCCCCGACGCCGGTAAGGGCGGCGGCGACCTGGGTGTCGAACAGGGGTTCGGGCAGGGCCTTGCAGGTGTGGCCGAAGGCGACGAGGTCTTCGCCGGCGCTGTGCATGACCTTGAGGATGCGGGTGTCGGCGAGGATGGCGGCCAGGGCCTCGGGCACGCCGGGGCACAGGGGGTCGACGAGGAGGATGCCGTCATCGTCGGTGCCAATCTGGCCGGTACTGATCTGCACCAGGGCGAGCTGCGGCCAGTAGGTGCGCTCGCGGACGAATTCGGTGTCGAGGCCGATCACAGGTGCGTTTTCGGCGGACGCGGCGGCGATGAGCGTCTCGTGCAGCGCGTTCAGCGGTGCGGGGGTGTCGATCCAGCGCGGCACGGGCTCGGTCCGGAAGTGAGGGGCCGTTATGCTACCGGAGTGCGGTCCGGGTCAGGCGCGACCCGCTACGGTGACCGCCGGGCACGGGAGCGACGAGTGGACGCGGGCACGAATCGACGGGCAAAGGCAGTGGCGTGGCGGTGGCTGGCGTTGTCGGCCGCGCTGGCGCTGCTGGGCGCCTGCGGTGGCGACCGCGACGACGGGACCGCGACACCGGACGGCAAGGCGCGCAGCGAGGGCGAGGTGACGATCGGTGGCGACCACGCGATCGCCGAGCAGCTGACCTGGCGCCGGCCGATCGCGGTGTTCGACCCGGCCAATCCGCAGGCCGCCCACCGCCGCGCCGCCGCCGCATTGGCCCGCGACCACCTGTTCGAGGACGGCGAAGCGGCCATCCCCCTCTACCTCGCCCTGCTCGATTTCAATCGCGAGGATGGCCAGGCCGCGCTGGGCCTCGACCGCTCGCTCCAGCGCCTGCGCGAGGCCGGGGACGAGGCGCTGTCCGATGCGGGCGACGAGGAGACGGCGCTGCGGCGCGCGCACGCCATCGCGTCGGTGATGCGCGCGGTGGAGATGCACCGCACCGAAGATGGCGCGGCCTATCTGAAACGCCTGGACCTGGCCGACGAACTGTGGGCCCTGAACGAGGCCGGCGAGCGCGCGCTTGCGGACGACAGGCTGGGCGAACAGGGGGGCGACGGTGCGCTGCCGCTGTTCCGCAAGGCGCTCGCGCTGCAGCCGGGCCAGCCCCGCGCAATGCAGGGCGTGGCGGCGGTGGAAAGCGCGCTGATCCGGCGCGCGGAAGAGGCTGCGATCCGCGCCGACTTCGCGACCGCCGAGCGCTGGCTGGGCGAAGCGGACAAGGTGCGGCCGGGGTTC
The DNA here is from genome assembly GCA_016789405.1 of Lysobacteraceae bacterium. Classification (GTDB taxonomy): domain Bacteria; phylum Pseudomonadota; class Gammaproteobacteria; order Xanthomonadales; family Xanthomonadaceae; genus Lysobacter_I. Next base: position 160,659 of record JAEUPQ010000026.1, on the reverse strand, counting down.
GGCGCTGTGGCCGCCGGACGCGAGCAGGTCGAGGAAATCCGCCGCTTCCAGATCGCACTGCTGCGCGACGAAGGCCTGGCGCTGCTGTCGCAGCCGGGGCATCGCAACAATCTGGAGAAAGCGCGCGAACTGCTGGCGGTGATGCTGCGCATCGCCCTGCCCGGCGACGCATCGGCGAAGGAGCTGCGCACGCGCATCGACCTGGCCACGCACTACGGCCTGATGCAGCCGGGGCAACGCTTCACCGATGCGCTGGACAGCGGCAGTCGCGGGCCGAGGATGGTGGTGGTGCCGCATGGTGGTTTCCGCATGGGCGCACGCGACACCGAACCGGATGCGACTGGTTCGGAGCGACCCTCCCGCTACGTGCGCTTCGACCGCGGTTTCGCGATCTCGGTCACCGAAGTGACGGTGGGCGAATTCAGGCGCTTCCTGAAGGCCACCGGCCATACGCCTCGCGCGGAGCGACGCGGGCATTCGCTGGTGTACGACGAGCGCGGCGGCACCTTCGTGCGCCGAAGCGGCGTGGACTGGCGGCACGATCACATGGGTCGGCCGGCTGCGGACGACATGCCTGTGCTGCACGTCAGCGCGAAGGACGCCGAAGCCTACGCGCGCTGGCTGTCCGAACGCAGCGGCCAGCGCTATCGACTGCCGAGCGAAGCCGAGTTCGAATACGTGCTGCGCGCCGGGCAGCCCGGCCGCTATCCGTGGGGCGACCAGCCGCCCACGCAAGGGACCGGCAACCTCACCGGCGGCGGCGATCGCTCACCGGCGGGGCGCAGCTGGGGCAACGCGTTCGTGGGATATCGCGATGGATTCTGGGGGCCGGCGCCGGTGGCGCGCTTCCGCGCGAACGCGTTCGGCGCGCACGACATGGAAGGCAACGTGAGCGAGTGGGTCGCCGATTGCTGGCATGATGGCTACCGTCGCGCACCGACCAACGGAGAAGCATGGGTCAACCCGGGTTGCCGCACGCGCGTGGTGCGCGGCGGCGCGTGGTCGAACGCCCCGGCGCAGGCGCGCGCCGCGTGGCGGCGCCAGGCGGAATACGACAGCACCAATGCGGTGGTCGGGTTCCGCGTGGTACGCGAGATCTGAAGAAGCGACAGCCTGGCAAGCGATACACGAACGGCAACATCCTGAAAGGGCAACATCCAGAAGCGGCAACATCCCGGCACCACGCTTCCGGGCCTGCGAGATCCGAACCAGAGGACGAAACGATGCGACAGAATCCCTTCGGCGGCGACCAGCAGCATGGCGGACAACGCCGGCGAGGCATCAATCCCCGCTTCATCATCCTCATCGGCTTCGCGCTGTACGGCGCGTACTACTGGTTCTCCAACCGCACCGAAGACCCGTACACGGGCGAGCAGGTGCTGATCGACAGCAGCATTTCGGCCGATGACGAGAAGGCGCTGGGCCTGCAGGCCTACGAAGACATCCTGTCGAAGGAGCGCCCGGTCGATCCGAACTCGCAGGTGGCGCGGCAGGTGCGCGCGATCGCGCAACGACTGATCGCCAAAGTGCCGGAAGTGGAAGCCGCGATGGCAGCGGAGAACGGCAAGCAGCCGAACGGCTTCTGGCGCGAATTCGAGTGGGACGTGAACGTGATCGAGTCCGACCAGGCGAACGCGTTCTGCCTGCCCGGCGGCAAGATGGCGGTCTATACCGGCCTGCTGCCGGTGGCGCAGAACGCCGACGCCGTGGCAGTGGTGATGGGTCACGAGATCGCGCATGCCCTGCTCCGCCATGGCGCGCAGCGCATGTCGCAGCAGAAGCTCAGCCAGATCGGCCAGATGGCCGGCAGCATGAGCGGCATGGACCCGCAGCAGCAGCAGATGATCCAGGCAGCAATGGGCTACGGCTACCTGCTGCCTTACGCACGCAAGCACGAGACGCAGGCGGATGAGGTAGGCCTGATGCTGGCCGCCGCCGCGTGCTTCGATCCGCAGGAATCGGTGCCGCTGTGGGAACGCATGAGCCAGGCAAGCGGCGGGCAGGCGCCGCCGGAGTTTTCGTCGACGCATCCGAACCCGGGCACGCGCATCCAGAACCTGCAGGCGCTGATGCCGAAGGCGATGGAATACCGGAAGAAGTTCTGTCGGGAAGTGCAGCCGTAGTCCACGCCAACCTTCCTGCTGTCATGCCGGATTGCGTTCGGCATGACAGCAGATGCGCGCCCGATCGGATCATCAGATCGGCGCACCCGGCGGAATCGTCGGCAGCGGGCGCAGCTTCACCGAGGCGGGGTTGTCGAGATAGCGCCTCACCTGCGCGGCGGCGGCCTGTCGATCCGCATCCTTCGCACCCGCATGCGCATCGGCGAACGCGCGCAGCGATGCGCGCCACTGCGCGGCGACGCCGGCGTGCAGTTCGCCGCCATCGAGCGCAAGCAGCGCGGCATCGAGCATCGTCCAGTTGCGCGAGGACTGCAGCAAGGCGCCCTGCCCCGCTGCAGGTGCTTCGCGCCACGGTCGTGCGACCAGCGCATCGAACACGTCCGCAGGCGACGGCACGCCGCCATCCTGCCCGTGCTGCCACGCGAGCCGGTTGAGCCGCGCAGGATGGAAGCCCTGCTCTGCGACCAACGCGGAGGCCACCGCGGCCGCCTGCACGGGATCGAAAGCCGGTGCCATGCGCGTGCCGATGTACTCGGGGCCGCGCACGTATTCGTTCGACGGCGGCGACAGCACCGCCAGCACCGATGGCGGCAGCGACAGCACGTCGAGCGAGAGCAGCCGCGATGCGGCATCCAGCGCACGGGATTGGCGCGCGCCGTCGACGGCACGCACGCCGCCTGCGCCGTCGCCGATCAGGCCGTAGCGGTAGTCGCCGCCGCCGAGCAAGCGCATCGCGGCATCGGTCTGGTAGCGATGCAGCAGGTAGATCGGCACCAGACGGCGCTCGGCATCGCCGTTCTGGCGATCCGGCGGCAGCGCACCTTCGGCGAATCGGGAGAGGGCGGCCTTGCGCGTGCGCAGCAGGTGATCGAGGGCATCGAGCGGATCGCCCGGGATGTCCCAGAGCACGCCTTCGGCATGCAGGTCGCCACCGACGCGCGCATCGGGGTCGGACACGTAGGCATAGCCCTTCGCGGCGATTCCGGCACGCAGGCGCGCCAGCGCGTCGGCTTCATCGGCCTCGGGGAATACACCGTAACCATGCGCGACGAGGAAGCGATCCCACTCGCTGGCGCCGGTGCGGTATGCGGATGCAAGGCGTGGCTGGCCATCGGCGCCGAGCGTGATCATCGGATGCGGATAGTCCAGCACCGAACCCTCGCTGGTGCGGCTGGCGGCAAAATTGTGCGCGAAGCCGAGCGCATGCCCGACCTCGTGCGCGGACAGCTGCTTGAGGCGATCCAGCGCCATGCGCTTGGCTTCTTCCATCAGCGCCGGATCGGCGCCGGGACGATGCGGCGCGAGCAGGCCTTCCGCGATCAGCAGGTCCTGGCGCACGCGCTGCGAGCCGAGATTGACGTAGCCCTTGATGATCTCGCCGGTGCGCGGATCGACGAGGCCGCCACCGTAGGACCAGCCGCGCGTGGCGCGGTGCGTCCAGGTGATGGTGTTGTAGCGCACGTCGCTCATCGACATGCCTTCGGGTGCGATTTCGGCGCGGAACGCGTCGATGAAACCGGCGGATTCGAACGCGGCCTTCCACCAGTTCGCGCCTTCCAGCAGCGCACTGCGGATCGGCTCGGGCGTGCCGCGATCGAGGTAGAACACGATCGGCTTCTTCACCCGGCTGCGCGCGGCAGCAGGATCGATCTTTTCGAGACGGAAACGCGGCTGCAGGCGCACTTCGAGATTGCGGTCGATCGGCCGTGCGAAATCGAAGAACGCGAGACTGTAGGCACCGGAACCCGGGTGGTAGGCGCGTGGCCGATAGCCGGCATCGGGCAGGCGGACGAAGCTCACGCGCTGTTTGACGGTGATGCGCTTCGCATCGGCCGCGGCCTGGCGCGCGAACGCGCCCTGCCCGTCACCCGCGAAGGTGAGCAATGCAGCGAATTCGGCATTGTCGGGAAACACGCGGGTGTCATCGGCGAGCACGGCGCTTCGCTCCGCAGCGAGTGCGTACTTGCCCTGTTTCGTGCCGTCGAGGCGTTCGACCACGCCGATCAGGTCGCTGGTCAGCAGGCCATCGAGATCGATCCACGCGCGCCCGGACGCATCGGTGGCGACATCACCGGCCCACAGCACGGACTCGGCGAAGGCATCGCGCGTGGCGGCCGACTCATCCGGGTCGTTCGATCGTGCGACGTAGCGCATGTTCTTCTGCACCAGCAGCGCGCGCTTGCCGGCGCGCCGGAATTCGACCAGCACCGGATCGACGTTCTGCGCGCGGTCCAGGCCGATGTCGTTGGAACCGATGGCGCGTTCGAGCGTGGCGAACATCAGGAATTGTCCGGGCAGCGAAGCCAGATCGATGCGCACGCGCCCGCTGGCACGATCGACATCGGTGGCGACGAATGCACTCGACCGCTGCGCGACGGCAGGCGCGGCAGGTTGTGCAGCGAGGACCGGCAAGGCCAGGGCAAGGCAGGCGGAACAAACGAACGCAAGGATCAATCGACGCATCACGGACTCATTCTTCCAGGACGACCCGCCGCACCGTAGCGCGCGGGTCTTCGATCATGCAAGGCGCCGGCGCGATGCCGGCGTACGACGCAAAAACGGGGCGGACGCGTCATGCGCATCCGCCCCGGCCGCGAATCCGGCGCCCCGGGGGCGGGTGGCCGGCAACACATGGCGGCAAGGCCGGCGGGCGCCACCCCGCCGGCACGGGAGTACTGCCGGAGGATCAGTACTCGGTGCTCACCTTCACACCGCTGAAGTTCGTGGCTGCGTGCAGCGACACGTACATGTAGCCCGAGGGCGGATTGGCGATGACGATCGACTCGCCATTGCCCGCGTTGCGCGAGACGTAGCTGGACGAGGTCGTCGCCCAGGACACCGTGCTCGCGTACAGGTCGGCGTTGCCGGTGCCGCCCGACGAGGTGATGCGCAGCTGCGGCGTGCCCGGGGGAACGAGGACGTACATGTAGACGTAGTTGCCCTGCGTGGCCGACAGGTTGCTGCGCGAGCAGTTCTTGCCCAGTTCGTCGGCGCGCGATGCGCCGCATTCCGGAAGCGAGGTGCTTGCGGTGTAGCTGCCGGTCAGGCTGACGCCCGAGAAGCTGCTGTACGCATTGACCATCACGTAGTAGCGGCCTGCCTGCACATTGGCGATGGTGCAGGTCTCGGCGTTGCCACCGAGGTACGGACGGCAGTCGTAGGCCGTGGTGGTCGGCGCCGAACCGAAGCGCACGTAGAGGTCGGCATCACCGCTGCCGCCGCTCATCGTGAACTTCAGGTTGGTCGCACCGGCCGGCACGTCCATCACATAGGCCAGCTTCTGCCCGGTCTGCGCAGCGAGGCCGGTCCGCGCCACGCCATTGGCCAGGGTGTTGTCGGCCGGCGGCGTCACGCTGGTGACCGTGACCGATTGCGTGCGGGTCGCGGTCGCGCCGCGGTTGTCGGTCACCGTGAGCACGACCGTGTAGGTGCCGGCCGTGGCGTAGGTCTTGCTCGGGCTGGTCGCAGTGGAGGTGGTGCCGTCACCGAAGTTCCACGAACGCGACGCGATGCTGCCGTCCGGATCGGTGGAACCGTCGGTGAAGCTGGCCACCAGGCCGCTGGTGGCGACGGTGAAGTTCGCCGTGGGCGGAGTGTTGGTCGTGCCACCGCAGCCGCTGGCGTTCGGATTGGCCACGCAGGGCAACCAGGCCTTGAAATCGGCGTCGTACTGCGTGCCGATCCCGTTCATGAAGGTCTCGTAGCCGGCGTAATTGCCCGGACGCACGTAGCCGAGGATCGACGTCACCTGCGGGCGACGCTTCTCGAACATGTAGCGCACTGCGAGGTAGCCCCAGTTGTAGATCCGGGTCTGGCCGCTGTTGTAGTCGTTCTGCAGGATCGTGCTGATCGGGTACGTCCCCTTGGCCGCTTCCTGCTGCGCCGCGGCGTAGGCCAGGTTGCGATACGAGTAGGACATGTATTCGGCCAGGCCTTCGATCCACCACACGGTCTTCTTGGCGATCGACGCACCGAAGTCCCCATAGAGATTGAATCGACCATCGAGGTAATGCACGTACTCGTGGGTCAGGTTCCAGATCTCGAAGCTCGGCAGCACCCACTCGGCCTCGTAGGCGATGAAGCGCGCTTGGTTGCCGACGGTGGCGGGATTGCCTTCGAGGTACATGCCGCCGTTGTTGGTGTCGATGCCGAAGATCGCACCGGCATACGTGCCGTAGTCGGTGCTGCTGTTGAACACCACCATTTCCAGCGCTGCGTTGTTGTCGTTGGCGACCGGCGTGTTCGACGTGACCAGCTTGTCGTGGAAGAAGGTCTCCTGTCCGGCGACGACGGTGCAGGTGTTCGCCAGTTCGGAGGCCGTCATCGACTGCGCGCGGATCTTCAGGGTCGAGCTGCAGGTGTGGCTGATCGGCAGTGCTGCGGCTTCGACGCGGGCCTTGAAGTTGCACATGTTGTAGTAGCTGCAGTTCGCCCGGTCGTAGTAGTCGACCATGTCGCCCAGCCCGACCCACAGCGGCGCGCTGGTGCCTGTGATCGACGAGCGATCACCCAGCGCCTTCACGCGCGAGCTGGCCAGCGACTTCACCGAACCGGTGTACTGCAGGAACCGCGCGGTCTCGCGCCCTGCATTCACCACCATGTAGTCCTCGGCCGTGCCCAGGCGCGAGAAATTGGCGTTGGCGAAGTTGTAGAGGCTGTCGACGATGGAGGTGTCGCTCTGCACCAGCGTGCGGAAATCCGCATTCTGGTGGCCGCGGAACATCACCGTGAAGGTGTTGTTCACCGCGGACTTCATCCAGAAGTACGCATTGTGGCCGCTGCCGTAGGACGACAGCAGGCGCTTGACCGCCGGCAGCATGCGCGCGTTCTCGCCTGAGCTGTCGATCAGGGTGACGTACTCGGCGAGGGTTTCGCCGTGGACATCGTTGACCAGACCGAAGTTCGCATTGTTGTAGAAGGCATCCAGTGCGGGACCGATGGCGCTCTTCAAGGGCTGGCCATAGCTGCCGACCGCCGGATCGTAGAACTGCACGTAGTAGCCGGCACGCAGGAAGAGCACCAGTTGCAGGGTGCTGTCGGCATTGGTGCCGTTGTAGGCGCTGGCCGAGGTGCGCAGGGCGTTGGCGATCGTCACCATCTGCGCTTCGCGGAAGGTGTTGTAGGCCGTGCTGCCGGTCAGGCCGAACAGGTCGTTGATGCAGCTGACATCTGCGGATTTCACCGCCGATACCAGCGACGCGCCGCTGAGGCTCTGGAACGCGTTCGCATCGCAGGCGGCGGCCGCCGAGACCGCGCGCCCCGTGCGCAGCCGATACGCATTGGGCATGCGGAACGACGGACGACGCAGCATGTCCGTGCGGGAGTGGCCATGGTCGTAGCTGGTGTGCTCACGCGCGACCGACGGTTGCCTGGGCAGGCGTGCGGTCGGGTTGAGCGTCGACGTCTGGATGTGGCCGCCGAAGATCTGGTTTTCCAGGCTCGGCATGCGCCGCGATGCCAGCGGGACGAACGGTGCGCCCGCGCCCTGCATGCGGTCGGACGACTGCGATGCGGATGCACCGGACGGCAGGCCCGGACGGGATACGCCGGTCGTGCCCGCAGCGCCGGCATGGCCCGGATGCTGGAACCAGTGCCCGGTGGTCGCGGCATAACTCAGTACCGCCACGGCGGCGGCCGAAGCCCCTGCCAGAAGCGCCTTGCGTTTCTTGTGTGCGAAAGACATCTGTCTCCCCTCTTTGCTGTCGAAAAGTGGAACAACGAGAGACGTCGATGCACCCGATGCATCCGGAGCTGCGCTGCAAGCGCGCCCTCTTCTTGTGTGGTCCGGTGCGCGAAGCGCGCCGGCATGGCGTGGTGCACGGGTTGTCGACGTCGATGAACGGAACCCGTTGCCGGGTTCCGCGACTGCCGCATCGGTCCGTGCGTTTCCACACGACCCGATGCGTCGGCACGAGGCCGTGAGGCCCCATTCCTGCGGTCGTCGACGCAACGGCTGCCCCCAGCCCCGTGCGACGGCCTGATCTATTCGCTTTTCCCCCTGCCCCGCCTTGCGTCACGCGCTTGCTCTGTCGGCATTCGCGCATGTGCGTGGCGGCGTTGCATCAATCGTTGCTTCGCGTCACCCCTGCAGTCCGAATGGATCCACGAACGACGTCGCTGGCGGCGTGAACCAGCGCGCGCCGTCGTCGGTGACATGGAAGTGGTCTTCGAGCCGGATGCCGAATCGCTCCGGCACGACGATCATCGGTTCGTTGCTGAAACACATGCCGCGCGCCAGCGGGCGCGTGTCGCCCTGCACGAGATAGGCCGGCTCGTGGATCGACAGGCCGAGACCGTGGCCGGTGCGATGCGGCAATCCCGGCAATCGATAGGCCGGACCATAGCCATTGCGCGAAAGCGAACGTCTTGCGACCGCATCGATCTCTTCGCAGGGCACGCCCGGGCGCACCGCGTCGAACGCGGCCTGCTGCGCATCGCGCTCGTGGTGCCAGGCCTCGGCCTGCGCAGGATCCGGCCGACCGAAGGCATAGGTGCGCGTGATGTCGGAGTGGTAGCCATCGACCTGGCAACCGGTGTCGATCAGCACGAGGTCGTCGGCCTGCAGTACCTGATCGCCCGGCAAACCATGCGGATACGCAGTCGCCACGCCGAACTGCACGGCACAGAACGTGCTGCCGCCGTCCGCGCCCAGCGCACGATGCGCCTCATCGATGAAGCGCCGCACTTCGCCGGTGGTGATGCCTGGCCGCAGCAGCATCGCCGCCTGTCGATGCACCTCCAGTGTCATCGCCATCGCCTGGCGGATCAGCGCAAGCTCGGCCTCCGACTTGTGCATGCGACCGCCATCGATCAGCGGCGCGCCATCGACCAGTCGCGTCGCGACGTGGTTGCGCTGCAGCCCCTGGACCAGGCGCCAAGGAAGTTCGGGGTCGAGGGCAAGTGTCTTGACGCCCACCTCGCGCAGCGCCTCGGCCAACACCGCACAGGGATCTTCGTGCTCTTCCCAGCCGATCTGGAACAGCGGCAACTGGCTGGCCGCGCGCAGCGATCCACGCTCGAATTCCGGCCCGATCAGGAAGGGCTCGCCGCTCTGCGGGACGAGCAGCGCGACCAGTCGTTCGGTGGCGCCCCAAGGGATCCCCGTGAAGTAGCGCAGGCTGGCACCGGCATGCACCAGCAGCGCATCGACGCCCGAGGCACCCATCGTCCGCCTGGCGTGGGTAAGACGAGCTTCGCGTTCCGCCACGCCGATGCGCGCAGCCCGCTCGCCCCAGGGGCGAAGGTCCGACAACAGTCGCTGCGCGTCGGAATGGACATGGGAGGTTGCCGCTGTCATCACGATGACCCTGAACAATCGTATACGATATATTTTCTATACGACGATCCATTCCTTTGCAAGCGCTGTGTTCGCATTCGTCATGCAAGGTCTCGAAATCCCTGCAAAGGCGGTGGTTTTCGGACCCGGATGAGGCAGTCCTGCCGCAATGCAGCATCACCGGGCGGCGTCGAATGGCGCGGGCGCGTCGACGATGCAGGCACCCGTACTCGCGCCTTCTCCGGCCATGCGCGCACGGCGGCCGAGCCGCGACATGCGGCGGGACGAGAGCGATCGCTGGGGAGAATGGTGGGCCGTGTAGGATTCGAACCTACGACCAAAAGATTAAAAGTCTTCTGCTCTACCGACTGAGCTAACGGCCCTTTGTTCCGGACATGCCGGCCCGGCCTTGCACCGGGGCGCGCATTCTAGCTCAAACACGACGGATGGTCAGCCCATCCATTCCATTCAGGCATATCGGGTCGGATCGATCACGCCGGCGGCCTCGAAACCTTCCGCGCGCAGACGACAGGCATCGCAATGTCCGCAGGCACGGCCCGCGTCGTCGGCCTGGTAGCAGGACACGGTCTGGCTGAAGTCGACACCCAGCCGCAGGCCTTCGCGAACGATGTCGGCCTTGCTCATGCGCAGCAGCGGCGCGTGGACGCGGAAGCCCGCACCCTCCACGCCGGCTTTGGTCGCGAGGTTGGCCAGCGACTGGAAGCCTTCGATGAACTCCGGCCGGCAATCGGGATAGCCCGAATAGTCGACTGCGTTGACGCCGCAGAACAGATCGGTCGCGCCCAGCACTTCCGCCCAACCCAGCGCGACCGAGAGCATGATCGTGTTGCGTGCCGGGACGTAGGTCACCGGGATATCGGCACCGATGACATGGCCGTCGGAATCCACCGGCACGTCGATGTGTTCGTCGGTCAGTGCCGAACCGCCGATGCTGCGCAGGTCGACATGCACCGTCTTGTGCGCGGCGGCGCCAAGCGCCTGCGCGACGCGCGCGGCGGCATCCAGCTCCGAGGTGTGGCGCTGCCCGTAGCGCACGCTGAGGGCATGCGGCGCAAAGCCCTGTTCGCGGGCGATGGCGAGCACGACAGCGGAGTCCATGCCTCCGGAGACGAGAACGACGGCGGGTTTCATGCGGACTTTCCTCTTCTTTCCTTCAACGACCGGGCTCGTCGTTCCACAGGATCTTGTGCAATTGCATCTGGAACTTCACCGGCAGCCGGTCCGCGATGATCCAGTCGGCGAGATCGCGCGCGGAGACTTCGCTCTTGCTCGGCGAGAACAGCACGTCGCAGCGTTCGTGCAGGCGATGTTCGCGAAGTACTTCGCGCGACCATTCGTAGTCTTCGCGCCCGCAGATGACGAACTTGATCTGGTCGTGCGCGGTGAGCAACGCAAGGTTCTCCCAGCGGTTGCGCGCGACTTCGGCGGATCCTGGCGTCTTGATGTCGAGCACGCGCGACACGCGCGGATCGACGTCGGCGATGTCGATGGCGCCCGAGGTTTCCAGCGACACCACATAGCCGGCATCGCAGAGCCGGCGCAGCAGGTCCAGGCAGCGCTTCTGCGACAAGGGTTCTCCGCCGGTCACGCAGACGTGGCGCACGCCATGGGAGGCGACTTCAGCGAGCAGGTCGTCGATCGACCGCCACTCGCCGCCGAAGAAGGAATAGGTGGTGTCGCAGTACTGGCAGCGCAGCGGACAGCCGGTCAGGCGGACGAAGACCGTCGGCCAGCCGGCGTCGCGGGCCTCGCCCTGCAGCGAAAGGAAGACTTCGGTGATCTTGAGGCGGTCCGCCGGCACGGCGGGCGCGGCGGGCGCGTCGTTCATCGGCGCATTTTACCGTTCGCCACCGCATTGCGCCGGAACTTCGCCCGGGCAATGCATCGAACAACCGGGAAACCTGTCGTCGGGATCAGCGGACCCGCAGCAACTGGATGGCGCGCAGGCGATCGTCGGCGACGCGGGCCGCCTCGCTGCCCGGGTAGCGCCCGAGGACCTGGTTGTACGTGGCCTCGGCCGCATCGAGCTGGCGAAGGCCCTGCTGGCAGAGACCGACCTTCAACAGCGCACCGGCCGCCTTGTCGTGGGTCGGGTAGCGGTCGATCAGGCCCTGGAACTGTTCCTGGGCCAGCGCGTAGTTCTGGGTGACGTAGTAGCTCTCGCCCAGCCAGTACATCGCGTTCGGCGCGTAGGTACCGGAGGGATGCGCATCGAGGAAGCCCTGGAACATCCGCGCGGCTTCGGCGTAGCGACCGGACTTCAGGGTCTCGAACGCCGCGTTGTAGGCATTGCGCTCACCGGCACCCGTACCCAGCGTGGCGGCATCGCCGTAGACCCGCGGCGGCGTGTCCTGGAAAGTCGGCGCAGGCGTCGTCGCGGCCGGCGCGGGCCTTGCACCGCCCACAACAGGTGCCGGAGTGGTCGAGGGCACTGCCGGCGACGCGGAGGCAGGTGCCGAAGCCGCTGCCGCACCGCTCTCCAGGCGCTCGAGGCGGCTGTCGAGGTCGAGATACTGCGAACGTCCGCTCTGGTCCTGCTGTTCGAGCTTCTGCTGCAGCTCTTCGATCTGCGCGCGCTGCGCCTGCACTTCCGTCTTCAACTCGCCGATCTGGTTGAGCAGGTCCAGGTTGCCGGAGCGCATCGCGGACAACTGCTGTTCCAGCGCGGTGAGGCGGTCGGCAGTGCTGACACGCTGCGCATGCGCAGGCACGACGAACGCGCAGGCCAGCAGCAGGGAAGCGAAGAGTGGAAGGCGTCGGAAATTCACGTCGGGCACGGCTCGATGCGAGAGAAAGCGGGGATTGCGGGCGTCTCGCGAATCGCGGGGGCATCGTCACCGACGCCCCCGCGAGGCGCATCACTTCGCGGTGTAGACGATCTCGACGCGGCGATTGCGGCCCCAGCAGTCTTCATTGGAGTCGGTGCAGGTCGGACGCTCTTCACCGTAGCTGACCACGGTCATCTGGCTGCCCGAACCACCATTGGCCTGCACGGCCGAGGACACGGCATTGCCGCGACGCTCGCCAAGGCCCAGGTTGTATTCACGGCTGCCGCGTTCGTCGGCGTTGCCTTCCAGGGTCATGCGCGCGCTCGGGCGATCGCGCAGGTACTTGGCGTGGCAGGCGACGATGTTCTGGAATTCCGGCTTCAGTGCGTCCTGGTCGAGATCGAAGTAGACGACGCGCTGGCGCAGGCAGGCATCGGTATCGAGGTCGCCCGGGCCATAGGCGCCACTGGCGGTCGGACCGGTGTCGCGCACGGGACCGGTGGTGGTCGACGGGCCGCTGCTCGGCGTACCGGTGTCGACGTTTTCCTTCACTTTCTTCGAACAGGCGGCGGCGGTCACGCAGAGGATCGCGGTGATCAGCACTTTGGTCGTCGAGTTCATGGAGTCCTCTCTTTCAGTCGTCGCGTTGGGACGGTCAATGGGGATGGAGCGGAAGTGGATGGCGCTGGAGCGGATGTCGCAGAAGAAGATTCGATGCGATCAGCGTGGCAGGCGGTAGGGCCCCCAGGCGGGCTCGCGGACATCGCCGCCGGAGACCACGAGGCGCTGCCTGACGCGCGCGTCGGCGGACACCGCATAGAGCACTCCTCGCCCGCCTTCGCTGGCAGCATACAGGACCATTGCAGCGTTCGGCGCGAAGCTCGGGGACTCGTCCTGGCTGCCCGGCGAGAGCATCGACCAGCGCGGAGAACCGAGGCTGCTGTCCATCAATGCGATGCGGTAAGTATTGCCGGCACCCTGCGCCACGGCGATCTTCTTGCCATCGAACGACACCGTGGGCCGTGCGTTGTAACTGCCCTGGAAGCTCACGCGCGTGGCCGCGCCACCCGACGATGCAACCTGGTAGATCTGCGGGCGACCACCACGATCGGAGGTGAAGTAGAGACGGCTGCCGTCGGCGCTCCAGGTCGGTTCGGTATCGATGCCGAACTGGTTGGTGACCTGGGTCAGCGCGCGGCTGCCGAGATCCATCACGTAGATCTCGAGGTTGCCGCCCTTCGACAGCGCCATCGCCAGCCTGCGGCCATCCGGCGAAAAACTCGGCGCACCGTTGATGCCCTTGAAGCTGGCCACGGTTTCGCGCGCACCGGTCGCGATGTCCTGCAGGACGATCGACGAATTGCCGCGCTCGAAGCTGACGTAGGCCAGCTTGCGGCCGTCGGGACTCCAGGCCGGCGACATCAGCGGCTTGTCGGAACGCACCACGGTCTGCGGGTTGTAGCCATCGGCGTCGGCGACGTACAGCGCGTACTGCGCGCCCTTGCCGACGCCGGTCTGCACCACGTACGCGATGCGGGTCCAGAAGGCGCCACGCACGCCGGTGATCTTTTCGTAGATCGCATCAGCGATCTGATGGGCGACATCGCGCATCGCATTCGCACGCGCGGTCAGCGCGAAGGCCAGCATGCGGTTCTTCGCGATGTCGTACAGCTCGTATTCGACGCGGTAGCCACCGTCGGCGGAATCCAGCACGCGGCCGACGACGATGTAGCTCTGCTTGGCCTGCTGGAAGAAGCCGAAGTCGATTTCGCTGCCCCGGGTCGGGCGCTGGGCGCCGAGGCCGGAGCCGGTCAGCGTGCGGAACTGACCGGAGCGCGCCAGGTCGGCGGCGACGACGTCGGCGATATCGGTCTGCGGCGCGGTGGCACTGCCCTGGTACGGCATGGGGACCACCGCGATCGGCAGGGCCGCCGCATTGCCGCCGACGATGTCGATCTCCAGGCCCTTTTGCTGGGCGAAGGCGAACAGCGGAGCCAGCAGGCACAGCAGCGCGAGGAGGGCGGCCGGGAAGGCGGGACGGAGCGCGGACAGGGATCGGGTCATCATGGGTCCTGGCGAAGCGGAATACGCAATCGAACGGTCATTCGGAGGACTCGTCGGAGCCCGTGCCTCGGACGCCCGACGAGGGCACAGCTTGGCCGCGAACGTGGTCAGAAAGATGAACGGACGCGGACTCGGAGGGCGCCGGGCGCGCTGTCTCAGCGGTCTTCACCCTGGAAATTCAAGGTGATGGTGCGATTGAACACGCTCTCGAACCCGGCGTATGGCAAGGGCTGGGCGAGCAGGACCGCGCGCTCCACGGACCGCCGGCCAGGTTCGTCGTAGGGGCAGCTGGGATCCACCTGGGCTTCGATGACCTTCCCGCCCGGGATCTGCCGGATCACGATCTTGCAGCGCTGGCCGAGCGGCACGCTGTCGGGACGGGTCCAGTTGGCGAGGATCGCCTGCTGGAGGGCGCGTTCATAGGCGGCCAGAAGGTTGCGCGACTGGCCGCCCTGCCCCGGTGGCGGGCTGGCGGCGGCATCGCTGGCGGCGGCGGCCTCGGACGCGCTGCGCGCCCGCGCGTCGGCCAGTTGCTGCAGCTTGGCTTCGGCCAACTGTGCTTCGCGCTGCGCCTGCGCACGCTGGCGGCGGATGTCCTCAAGCTGCTGCTCGCGCTGCCGCTGCATTTCGTTCTTTTCGCGCTGCTGCGCCTGTTCCTGGCGCGCGCGTTCGGTCAGGTCGACCTGGCCCTGGCGACGTTTCGCTTCCTGTTCGCGCTGCGCGATGTCGGCCGAGGTCGCATCCGGCTTCACTTCCTGCTGATCGACGGTATCGGGATCCGGCAACTGCTCCTGCGGCTCGGGCTGCGGCTCGACCACGTCCTCGGGCAGCGCGTCGGGAAGGGGCTCTTCCGGAACCGGTTCTTCGACGGGCTCCGGCGGCACGGGATCGGGCTGCGGCACCGGATCGGCGCGCAATGCAGCACGCGCTGCGGCCGACAATGCGTTGAGATCGACGACATCGGCACTGATCGGCTCGCCTGCGGCGGCAGACGACGGTGCGCGGAACAGCGACGCAAGCAACAGCAACAGCACCGGCACCGCATGCAACAGCAGGGCCAGGACGACCGCGATGGTGGTGTCGGCGCGGTTCTCCCGCATTTACGTGCCTTCCTTCGGCAGGCTGACCAGGCTGACCTTGGCGATGCCTGCATCCTTGATGAGGTCGATGCCGGACATCACGGTCTGGTAGCTGGCGTCGCGCGCACCGTTGACCAGCACCACGGCCTCCTTGTTCTGCGCATGGATCGCCTTCAGCTCGGCGACCACGTCGGAGGCGGACATCTCGCGATTCTTGCCGCGTTCGAGCATCAGCGCGTAGCGGCCATCGGCATAGATGCTGACCACGATCGGGTCCTTCGGCGTTTCGAGCGACTTGGCGCGCGACTGCGGCAGGTTGATGTCGGTGCCGAGATTCAGCAGCGGCGCCGTGACCATGAAGATGATCAGCAGCACCAGCATCACGTCGATGTAAGGCACGACGTTGATCTCGGCCTTCAGCTTGCGCTTTCGGTGGCGGCGCGCGGTGGTGAGTGCCATGGTCGGGTCTCGGTGTTTCGGGCTTCAACGCGTGGTCGGCGGGCGCGGGGTCGCGTCGGATCAGGCGTCGTCGACGTGGGCCTGGCGCTGCAGGATCGACGAGAACTCTTCGGCGAAGGTGTCGTAGCGCGATGCGATGCGTTCGACCCGGGTCGCGAAGCGGTTGTAGGCCCACACGGCGGGGATCGCGGCGAACAGGCCCATCGCGGTGGCCAGCAGCGCTTCGGAGATGCCCGGCGCGACGGTGGCGATGGTGGCTTCCTTCATGCTGGCCAGGCCGTGGAACGACATCAGGATGCCGAGCACCGTGCCGAACAGGCCGACGTAGGGGCTGATGGAACCGACGTTCGCGAGGAATTCGAGGTTGTGCTCGAGGCCGTCGAGTTCGCGGGACGAGGCGGCGCGCATCGCGCGCTGGGCGCCTTCGAGCTGCGAGCGGGCATCGATGCCGCGACGCTGGCGCACGCGGTTGAACTCGCGCAGGCCGCCTTCGAAGATCGCTTCCAGGCCGCTGATGTCCTGCTTGCGTGCGGCTGCCTCGTTGTAGAGGCGGCCGAGATCGCCGCCTGCCCAGAAGCGCTCCTCGAAGAGGTCGGCTTCGCGCTGGGCGCGATCGAGCACGCGCTTCTTGCGGAAGATGATGATCCACGACGCCACCGATGCCAGCAGCAGGAGCAGCATCACCGCCTGGACGGGCAGGCTGGCATCGAGGACCAGCTGCAGGTAGTTCAGGCCGCCGCCGTGCGCGGCAGGTGCCGCTGCAGCGGTCGCGGCCGAAGCGACATCCGCGGCTTCGGGCAAGGGTTCGATGGCGGTGGCCTGCATGGACATGGTCTGCAGGAGCATGGGCTGAAGGGACATCCGGTTACTCCGCGTTCGAGTCTGGTTGAGGCGACGGCGCGCGTACTTCGAGCGCCTTCAGCCGGGAATACATCGCATCGGGCATCGGCCGGGGCCGGAAGTCGGCGGCGCGCAACGCGGCGCAGCGGACTTCGGCATCCAGCAGACGCTCGCCGTCGCGCTCGATGGACTGCGCCAGCACCAGGCTGGCGCCGCGACATGCGCGCAGGGCGACCGATACGGTCAGCGCGTCGTCCAGTCGCGCCGGCCGGCGGAAGTCGATGGTCATCGCGCGCACCGCGAACACGAGGTCGTGCTCATGGCGCAGCCGTTCCTGACCGTAGCCGAGGTCGCGCAGCCATTCGGTGCGCGCGCGTTCGAGGAACGCCAGGTACTGCGCGTGGTAGACCACTCCACCAGCGTCGGTATCTTCCCAGTAAACCCGGACAGGATGGGTGAACATGGCATTCATCTTGAGGCTCGCACTCCCTGGTCCATTCAGTTCGATCCATTCGGCACGTCAGATTCGGCGAGTCCGGTCCGGACGCGCAGGTCGCGATCATGCATCCGGTGCATCCGCGAAGAGATCGGCCGGGCCGCTGGTGCCGGGCTTCGGCTTGAGCCCCAGGTGCAGGTAGGCCTTCTTCGTCGCCATGCGACCGCGCGCGGTGCGCACGAGGTAACCCTGCTGGATCAGGTAGGGCTCGATGACGTCCTCGAGCGTGCCGCGCTCTTCGCTGAGCGCCGCGGCCATCGACTCCACGCCGACCGGACCACCGTCGAAGTTCTCGATGATGAGATTGAGCAGTCGACGATCCAGATCGTCGAAGCCCTCCGGATCGACCTTGAGCATCTTCATCGACGCTGCCGCAACGTCGCGATCGATGCGGCCGTCGGCCTTGACCTGTGCGAAGTCGCGGACGCGGCGCAGCAGGCGGTTGGCGATGCGCGGCGTGCCGCGTGCGCGGCGCGCGATCTCGGAGGCGCCCTCGGGCTCGCAGGCGATGCCGAGGATCTGCGCGGACCGGCGCACGATGCGGGTGAGTTCCTCGGCGCTGTAGAACTCGAGGCGCTGGACGATGCCGAAGCGGTCGCGCAGCGGCGCGGTGAGCAAGCCGGCGCGCGTGGTGGCGCCGATCAGGGTGAAGGGCGGCAGGTCGAGCTTGATCGAGCGCGCGGCCGGGCCTTCGCCGATCATGATGTCGATCTGGAAATCTTCCATCGCCGGATACAGCACTTCCTCGACCATCGGCGAGAGGCGGTGGATCTCGTCGACGAACAGCACGTCATGCGGCTGCAGGTTGGTGAGCAGCGCGGCGAGGTCGCCGGCCTTCTCGATCACCGGGCCCGAAGTGACGCGAAGGTTCACGCCCAGCTCGTTGGCGATGACGTGGCTGAGCGTGGTCTTGCCCAGCCCGGGCGGCCCGAAGATCAGCACGTGGTCGAGCGCTTCGCCTCGGCGCTTCGCGGCTTCGATGTAGATCGACATCTGCTCGCGCACCGGCACCTGGCCGAGGTATTCGTCGAGGCGCTTCGGGCGGATGCTGGCGTCGACGACGTCGTCTTCGCGGGTGGCGCCGGAGGCGATGATGCGGTCTGTGCTCATCCCGGCATTATGCCTTGCCTGACGACACCCCGACCTCCGGATCGCAGCGCTGCCCCACCGATGCGTCGCCAGGCTGCCGCGCGGGTACGCTCCGGCGACTTCGCGCCATCGATCGCTGCGCCGGGCGCACGCGATCGATGGCGGGGGACGGGCTCAGATCTGGACCTGTGCGCCCAGTTCGACCAGCCGGTTGCCCGGGATGCGGAAGAATCCGGTCGCCGGCGCGGCGTTGCGATGCATCAGCGCGAACAGCTTGTCGCGCCAGACCGGCATGCCACGGTGGGCGCTCGCGACGATGGTTTCGCGACTGGCGAAATAGGTCGTGTCCATCGGGTCGAAGTGGATCCCGCCCTTGTCGCAGCTGCGCATCAGCGCCAGCGGCACGTCCGGCGTCTCCATGAAGCCGAAGCGGATGATCACGCGGTAGAAATCGTTGCCGATCGATTCGATCTTCAGCCGCTTGTCCTTCGGCGCGTACGGCACGTTGAGCGTGTCGACGGTCAGGAACACGTTGCGGTCGTGCAGCACCTTGTTGTGCTTGAGGTTGTGCATCAGCGCATGCGGCACCACGGTCTTGTCGGCGGTCATGAACACCGCCGTGCCGGGCACCCGCACCGGCGGCGCCAGCATCAGGCCGGGCAGGAAGCTGTCGAGCTGGATGCCTTCCTTGCGGATCTCGGCATGGAGCAGTTCGCGGCCACGGCGCCAGGTGCGCATCATCGTGAAGGCGACGATGCCGATGAACAGCGGTACCCAGGCACCGATGCCGGTCATCAGCTTGGCGCCGTTGGCGAACAGGAAGGCCAGGTCGATGAACAGGAACATCGCGCACAGCGGCAGCACCCAGCGCCGCGTGTCCGGCCAGCGCGTGTAGGCGACGATCGCCAGCAGCAGGGTGTCGATCAGCATCGTGCCGGTCACCGACAGGCCGTAGGCGGTGGCCAGCGCGGTCGAGCTGCGGAAGCTGAAGACCAGCAGGATGACCGCGCCGAACAGCATCCAGTTGATCGAAGGCACGTAGATCTGGCCGATCGTGTCCTTGGAGGTGTACTTGATCGCCAGGCGCGGCACGTAGCCGAGCTGGATGGCCTGGCGCGTGACCGAGAACGCGCCGGTGATCACCGCCTGGGATGCCACGGCAGCCGCGGTGGTGGCGAGGACGAGCATCGGGATCTGCGCCCAGGCCGGGATCGACATGTAGAAGGGGTTGGCCACCGCGGACGGATTGACCAGCAGCAGCGCGCCCTGCCCGAAGTAGTTCAGCGTCAGCGCGGGCAGCACGAAACCGAACCAGCCCCAGCGGATCGGCGCCTTGCCGAAATGGCCGAGGTCGGCGTACAACGCCTCGCCACCGGTCACCGTGAGCACCACCGCACCGAGGATCAGCACTGCATGCCAGTTGTGCGTGGCGAAGAAATGCCAGGCCCAGTAGGGGTTCATCGCCTTGAGCACGATGGGGTTCTGCGCGATGTTCCATACGCCGAACGCGGCGATGACCACGAACCAGGTGATCATGATCGGTCCGAAGGCCTTGCCCACCTTCGCCGTGCCGAAGCGCTGGAACGCGAACAGGCCGGTGAGAATGACCACGCTGATCGGCAGCACCCAGTCCTTGAACACCGGCGAGATGACCTCGAGGCCTTCGACCGCGCCCAGCACGGTGATCGGCGGCGTGATCATGCCGTCACCGAAGAACAGCGCCGCGCCGAAGATGCCGAGGATGCCCACCGTGTAGCTGAGCCTCGAACCGGCCTTCAGGCTGCGCTGCGCGAGCGCGGTCAGGGCCATGATACCGCCCTCGCCTTCGTTGTCGGCGCGCATGATCACGATGACGTATTTCAATGTCACCACCAGCAGCAGCGACCAGAAACCCAGTGACAGCAGCCCCTTGACCGTCGCCGCATCGGGCGTCAGCCCGAAGTGCGGATGGAACATTTCCTTGATGGTGTAGAGCGGGCTGGTACCGATGTCGCCGAAGACGACGCCGACCGCGCCGGCCACAAGCGCGGCCATGCCTGCCGCGCCATGGCCGCCATGACCATGACCTGCATTGGCGGTTTCGTGGGAGGAAGAAGTGCTCATCGAAGAAAGCCGGAAGGCCCTCGGTCAGGATGGAATGCGGTGGGCGTCAGCGCAGCGCGGACTGCAGCGCCTTGCGGATGATGGTGGCGGCATCGTCGCCGGCGACGGTGGCGTCGCGCGCCATGCGCGTCGCCTCGGCGGGCTTGTAGCCGAGCTGCTGGAGTGCGATCACGGCTTCCGACTGCGCATCGGCGGGCATGCCGGAGATCGGCGTGCTGGTGCCGGTCGCGAAGTCGGCGGCACGGTCGCGCAACTCGACCACCATGCGCTCGGCGGTCTTCTTGCCGATCCCGGGAATGCGGGTGAGCGCGGTGATGTCGCCGCTCTGCACGAGACGCGCGAACTCGTCGACGCTCGCACCGGACAGCACGGCCAGCGCGATCTTCGCGCCGATGCCGCTGACCTTCTGCACGTCGCGGAACAGGCGGCGCTCGCCGTCGCGCAGGAAGCCGTACAGCGACACGCTGTCTTCCTTCTGCGCGTAATGCGTGAACAGCACGACTTCGCGGCCGACGTCGGGCAGGTCGTAGAAGGTGCTCATCGGCGCCTCCAGTTCGTAGCCGACGCCGTGGACGTCGACGACCAGCCAAGGCGGCTGCTTGTGGACGAGGATGCCTTTGAGGCGACCGATCATGCGTTCACTTCCTCCACGCCTGGCGCGCGCTGACGCCCAGGCGCTTCGCGGTTGCGCGGACGTGCGCGTGGGTGATGGCGACGGCCAGCGCATCCGCGGCGTCGGACTGCAGCTTGCCCTTGAGGTTGAGCATCATCCCGACCATGTGCTGGATCTGGGATTTCTCTGCGCCGCCGGTGCCGACCACCGCCAGCTTGATTTCCTTGGCGGCGTACTCGTGCACCGGCAGGTCGCGCAGCACCACCGCGCACAGCGCGGCGCCGCGGGCCTGGCCGAGTTTGAGCGCGGAGTCCGGATTGCGCGCCATGAACACTGTCTCGATCGCCACTTCGTCGGGACGGTGGGTGTCGAGGATATCCCCCAGCGCGTCGAGCAAACGCTTCAACCGCAGCGGGAACTGTTCCTTCGTCTCGTCGGCGGCAAGCAGGTTGAGCGGCGCGTGGAAGACATGGGTAGTGCGACCGGAGGGGTCGACATCGATGATGCCCACGCCGGTGCGCTGCGAGCCCGGGTCGATGCCCAGGATGCGCACGGTGCCCGGACCGGTGGCCTGTCCGGCGCCGGAATCGGTGAATCGTGCAACGAGCGTGGCCAAGGGCTGGGCTCAGCGATTCAGTGGCGGGAGGCGATCCGGGAACATGGTGGCGGGCGCATGGCGTCCGCTTCCCTGCTCCCGCATGCGACCTCACGCATAAGCGTCCGCGCCGAGCTCGGCGTTCGAATACACGTTCTGCACGTCGTCCAGATCCTCCAGCCAGCGCAGCAGCTTGACCACCTGCTGCGCGGTGTCGCCACTCACCGGGCTGTCGTTGTCGGCGCGGTAGGTCACTTCGGCGATGTCGGCCTTGAGGCCGGCGGCATCCATCGCGGCCTTCACGTCGGCGAAGGCGTCGGGCGCGGTCAGCACGTCGATGGCGCCGTCCTCGGGGTACACCACGACGTCGTCGGCACCGGCTTCGATGGCCACCTCGGTCACCTTCTCTTCGTCCGCACCACCCGCGAAGGACAGCACGCCGAGCTTGCGGAACATGAAGGACACGGAGCCCTCGGTGCCGAGGTTGCCGCCGAACTTGCTGAAGGCATGGCGCACGTCGGCGACGGTGCGCACCTTGTTGTCGGTCAGGCAGTCGACGATCACCGCGACGCCGCCGGGCGCGTAGCCCTCGTAGCGCACTTCCTCGTAGACCACGCCTTCGAGTTCGCCGGTCGCCTTCTTGATGGCGCGCTCGATCACGTCCTTGGACATGTTGACCGAGAGCGCCTTGTCGACGGCGCTGCGCAGGCGCGGATTGCCGCCGGGATCGCCGCCGCCGGCACGGGCGGCCACGCCGATCTCGCGGATGATCTTGGTGAAGATCTTGCCGCGCTGCGCGTCGACCGCGTTCTTGCGGGCTTCGATGGAAGGACCTCTACCCATGCCGCACCTGTGGACCTGTTGCGAATGCCAAGCCCGGCATTTTACCCCAAGCGCTGGCGTCGGCCGCCACCTCGGGCCGATCCGTCTCGCGCCGGGCCATCTCCGGTCAGTCCGAGAATCGGCCGTGGCGGAGGAAATTCGCCGCCCGCCGGGCAGCCTCGTCCGACAGGACCAGCCCGGTATGGCTGGCCGGCACCACGCAGTGGTCGGCGATGCCCGGCAGCCGGGTCTCGGACAGCGCCACGGTTCCGTCGGAGGGCCCGTCCATCCGCGTGAACAGCCCGCCCACGCCCCGGGCATGGTCGCCCGCGACCACCCCGACTTCGGCGCGGCCCGTCCAGGGCGGACAGCCCCGCACCAGCAGGTCGCGGCTGCGACCCAGCGCCCAGGACAGACCGCGACGTTCGCCCAGGGCTGCCGCCACTGCGCTGCCGTTGAGCGGAGATCCAAGGCAGACGACCCGATCGACCGGCAGGTCCGGGGCACGACGCAGGGCTTCGAGGATCACCAGCCCCCCCAGGCTGTGCCCGACCAGGAGCGGCGTCGGGCGGCGGGAGAGGAGGTCGATCAATCGCTCGGCCCCGGCCTCGGGGCCCGCGACGACGCTGGCGTAGCCGAACAGCTTCGGGACCATGCCATGACGACGCAGGCGCGCGGCGAACGGCGCCAGCCAGTGCCGGGCGTTCCAGATGCCATGGACCAGCAGAACGTCCGCCGATGCCATCAGTCGATCAGGCCTTTTCGCAGCGCGTAGCGCACCAGTTCGGCGGTGTTGCGCATGTCCAGCTTGTCCAGCACGCGTCCACGATGGTTCTCGGCCGTCTTCACGCTGATGCCGAGCTTCCGCGCCACTTCCTTGGTCGTGGAACCTTCGGCGATGAGATGGAACACCTCGCGTTCGCGCGACGTCAGCTGGCCGTACGGGTCTTCGGCGACCCGCTCGGGGTGGCGAACCTGTTCCGCGAGCGCGCGCGACGCCTGCGGACCGAAATAGCCCCGCCCCGCCTGCAGGCTGCGGACGGCCTGCAGCACTTCGCGGGTCGCGCTGTCCTTCACGAGGTAGCCGGTGGCGCCGGCACGGACGGCCTGCAACACGTATTCGTCTTCCTGGTGCATGGTCAACACGAGGATCTGGGCCTCCGGCAGGCGCTCGCGCAGGCGACGCACCACTTCCAGGCCACCCAGCCGCGGCATGCTGAGGTCGGTGACCACGATGTCCGGGTGGACGCGTTCGGCCAGCTCCAGCGCTTCGACGCCATCCGCCGCCTGTCCCACGATCTCGATGTCGCCCTCGGCCTGCAGGGCGCCGGCCAGGCTTTCGCGGAGCATGGTGTGATCGTCGACGATGAGGACGCGCATGCCGGTAACTTGCGCGCAGCCCCGGACAGCGTCAAGCCTTGGAAACCGGGGCGAGCGGCACCACCGCGCGCAAGCGTGCGCCCTGCCCCGGCGCCGAACGCAGCTCCATCCGGCCGCCGTACAGCCGCAGGCGTTCGCGCATGCCGCCCAATCCGCTGCCGCCCGAGCGCATCGCCACCTCGGGATCGCAGCCGTGGCCGTCGTCGATCACCTGCAGTTGCAATTCGTCGCCGCGCGCGACCAGGCGCAGCAAGGCACTGCTTGCATCGGCGTGCCGCGCCGCATTGTTCAGGCCTTCCTGCGCCACGCGGAACAACAGGGTCTGCAGCTCCCCGTCGAGCGTCGGCAGCGGCTCGATCTCGACCACCACATGCATCCGGCCGCCTTCGAGGCTGCGCGCGAGCCAGCGCAGAGCGGGCTCCAGGCCGAGGTCGTCGAGGATGGGCGGGCGCAGCAGGCGCGAAAGTTCGCGGGTGTCTTCGAGCGTGCCGCCGCAGAGCGCAACCGCCTCGGCGAGACGTTCGCGCACCGCGACGAGTTCGGCCGGGAGGTCGTCGTGCAGGCGGGCCAGCAATTGCTTGAGCGCGGTGAGGTTCTGGCCGAGGCCGTCGTGCAGTTCGCGCGCGAGCCGACGGCGCTCGTCTTCCTGCACGTTCCACACAGCGCGACCGAGGCGACGGAATTCGCGCTCGTTGGCTTCGAGTCGATCGAGCAGGCGCTGGTATTGCGCACGCATCGTCGCGAGCGGATCGGCCGCGTCGAACGGTGGCCGCGAATCGCTCATTGCCTGCGCGACACGGCAGCGGGCGATGGCATCGCCGCGATTCGTGCAGCCTCGTCCGCACGCGCGAGCGCGGCCCGCGAACCCGCCTCGTCGCCGGCAAGCGCGCGAGCGCGGGCGCCGAGCCTGTGCAAGGCTTCCGCCTGGGCGACATCACCCGCCCGCGTGCGAGTCAGCACTTCGTCATAGGTCGAACGCGCAGTCGCAGCGTCGCGTCGCGCGACGGCCGCAGACAGTGCCTGCGCCAGCCAGTCCATGCGCAGCCCGACATGGCCGAGCGCAGCGGTCGGCGCGTCCAGCGCGGCCAGCGCGTCCGCACGATCGCGCGCGGCCAGCAGCTCCACGCGCAGCTGCAGCAGGCGCACGCCCGAGGTCTCGGCCAGCGTCCGCGCGCGCCGCAGGTGATCGACGAATGCCGGCGCGTCGTTGTGCTGCAGGGCGATCCGCGCGCGCAGCCATTCGGCGATGCCCTGCTGTTCGGTGGATGCCGCGGCGATGTCGGCCGACAGCGCATCCAGTACCTTCGCCGCAGCCGTGCTGTCGCCGCCGACCAGCAGCGCCTCGGCGCGGAGCAGGCCGGCATCGCTGACGCCGCGCAGGTCCTCGCGCTGCCGGAACGCGGCTTCGGCTTTGCTGGCCTGGTCGATGGCCGCGCGCAGGTGCCCTTGCTGGAGCTCGAGTTCGGCGAGGTTGCGACGGCTCACGGCCGCTTCCTCCAGCATCTGCTGCTGCTCCGATTCGCGCAGCGCGTCGTCGAGCAGGCGACGCGCGTCGCGCCATCGCCCGCGCGCGACCGCAAGCAGGCCGAGGTTCTGCAGGGTACGCACGCGCCCGGTGCGTTCGCCCAGCGCTTCATATGCATCGGCGGCCTGGCGCCAGTACACCTCGGCATCGCCATAGGCACCCAGCTGGAAATGCGCGAAGCCGATGTTGTTGAGGGCTTCCGCGGCACCATGGCGATCGTCCATGTCCTGCCAGGTGCGCAGCGCGCGCTTGAACGCCTCCAGCGCAGCCCGATGGTCGCCGCGCTCTTCGGCAAGCAGCCCCAGTTCGTTGTCGACAGCGGCATGCGCCTCGCGATCGCCGAGCGAGGCATTGATGTCGGCGGCCTCGCGCAACGCGCGGTCCGCGCCGGCGTAGTCGCCGGTGAGCGACAGTACGTTGGCGAGGTTGCGCAGGCTGGTGGCAAGGCCGCGACGATTGCCGAGCGCGCGCCGCAGTTCGATGGCGCGTCGATATTGTTCGGCGGCATCCGCGGTCTGGCCGAGCCGGCCATAGCCCACGCCGAGCGCATTGACGGTTTCCGCCTCGCCGTAGGCATCGCGCCCACGCTTGAAAGCGACCAGCGCGCGCACCAGGTGATCGTCGACGGCGACGCGCGCATTGCCGCTGAGGATCGCGAGCTTGCCTCGCTCGAACCAGATGCGCGGATCGTCGGGGTCGCGTGCCGAGATCCTCCGCAACGCGGCAGCGGCGGCATCGACTTCGCCTGCTGCTGCCTGCGCACGCGCCCACTGCAATGCAGCCTGCGTGTCGTCCGGCGTGGCACGAGAGAGTGCGGCCCATTGCACGACGGCAGCCGGATCGTCCTCGATGGTGGCGCGCAGCGCGGACAGGCGCGGCGCCATCCCCGGATCCGCCGCATGTTGCGCCTGGACAATCGCATCGGCGGCCTTGCTGCGCTCTCCTGCCTCCATGGCGACAAGCGCGAGTGCAGCCCAGGACGCAGCATCGTCCGGCGCCACTGCCACCGCCGCTTCGAGTCGCGTGGTCGCGACGTCGAGACGACCGTCGTCGCGTGCGCGCAAACCTTCGCCATGCGCCGTCAGCGCTGCGGCAGGCGGCAGTCGAAACGCAGGCACGCGTCCGGGAAGTCCCAGTGCGCTGGCGGTCGCCGGCGCAGTCAGCCACGCGCGCAGCGCCGCGACCGGGTCGGCCGCGACCGGGCCGTCGATGACGATGGCCGGCTGACCGATCGCCAGCATTCGAGCCTTGAGACGCACGCCGCCCGCCTCTTCGACCCAGCGCGTCTCCAGCACGCGGCGCGCCGCTGCGGTGACCGCCAGCCGCAGGGGATCCGGCACGGCCTGGTCACCCGGATCTCGCACGCGCAGCGCCTGCCGCGTCCTTTCGGCATCGACGACAGCCGCGCCGGGCACGGTCGACAGCGCGTCGCGCAGTCGCGCGGTCAGCGCAGCGTCGCGCGCGGGATCTGCCGGGATGCCCTCGCCGCGCAGCGGCAGCACGAGCAGGCGGTCGAGCGCCGTCGACGCTGGCGCTGCGGCCACGGTGGGCTGTGGCGCGCGTGTCGACAGCCACCACCACCCACCGGCACCGATCGCGAGCAGCAGCGCGCCGATGCCAATCCAGGCAAGACGTGAACGCCGTGCGCCTGCCCAGGCGTCGCGCGCATCACGCGGCAGTGTCCGACGCGAGAGGATCTCGACCACGGCTCCAGCGCTTTGCGGTCGATGCGCGGGCCGCTGGCGCAGCAGGCGCGCGACGAGGCGCGCGAGCCACTCAGGCGTATCGGGACGCGCATCGGTCACCGGCGTGGGCGCGCGGAGCATGCGCTGCGCCATCGTTTCGGCGAACGTGCCGCCGGGGAAAGGCAATGCGCCCGCCAGCATCTCGTGGAGGATCAGTCCGAGCGCGTACAGATCGCTGCGCGCATCGACGACCTCGCCGCGCGCCTGTTCGGGCGAGAGGTAATCCGGTGTGCCGACCACGCTGCCCGTGCGCGTTCCGCCGCTGGTCGCCAGCGAGCGAGCGACGCCGAAGTCGCTGATGCGCGCGTTGCCCGCGCGATCGAGCAGGATGTTCGCCGGCTTGAGGTCGCGATGGACCACGCCCTGCGCATGCGCGGCGGAAAGCCCCTCGGCGATCTGTTTCGCGATCCGCACCGCGTCCTCGACCGGGAGCGCGCCTTCTCGATCGAGGCGACGGTCGAGCGCCTCGCCGTCGACGAGATCCATGCTGATCAACCAGCGTCCGTCGTGGCGCGCGAGGTCATGGATGCGCACGACCCGCGGGCTGGACACCTGGCGCGCGAGCAGCAGTTCCTGGCGGAAGCGCTCGAAGGCGTCGCCGCGATGGGCGAGCTCAGGACGCAGCAGCTTCAGCGCCACCTGGACCTGCAGGGTGAGATCGGTCGCGCGGTGGACCACGCCCATGCCACCGACGCCGAGCAGGCCGTCGATGCGGTAGCGGTCGCCGAGGAGGGTGCCCGGCGGCAAGTCGTCGTGGGTGTGGAGGCCGGTGGCGGTGGCGTCGAGGTCGCTCACCTCTCGTCACCCGCGTGCGCGGCGACGATGCCATCCCATCGCCGCGCATCGAGGTCCGCGGCGGCATGCGCGTCCAGCAATTCGGTCGCCCTGCGCGCCACGAGCCAGAGCGCGGCGCGTTCGGCGAAGGCTTCGAGCAGTTCCTGGTCGAGCATGGTGATCGGCGACCCCGGGCGGACACGATCGGCGTAGATCGCACCCAGGGCGCGCTCGCCATCGTGCAGCGGCAGGCAGACGAGGGCGCTGAGTCCGGCCGCCACGACCGACGCCCGCGACGACAGCCAGGCCTCGCGGCCGATGTCGTTGGCGACCACGGTGCGGCGTTCGGCCAGCGCGCGACGCACCGCACCGACGCTGCCGGAGAACTCGCGCCGGCGCAGGCTGGCGGCATCCATGGCCAGGCTCGCCCGCACCTCGAAGCCGTCATCGCGCGCCAGCAGCACGAAGCCGCGTTCGCACTGCGCCAGCTCCAGCGCGCCGCGCAGGCTGGCGTCGAGCAGTTCGTCCAGGCCGGACACCGCGTCGAGACGGGCCGTGTGCGCGGTCGCAGCGACACGCTGCGCGCGCGCGCCGTCGTCGGCAGCCGCGGCTTCGGCGGCGTCGAGCATCCGGAACTCGCAGTAGACATCGCCGAAACGCAGCCAGACGGTGGGCGGCAGCACGTCGTCATGGACGGGCCGGCCATCGAGGAAGCTGCCGTTCTTGCTGCCCAGGTCGCACAGCCGCCAGCCCTGCGCCATCGGCACCAGCTCGGCGTGTGCGCGCGAAATGGAGGGGTGGTCGATCTTCAGGTCGCAGCCATCGCCGCGTCCGATGCGAAGCCCTTCGCCCGCCCGCAGGGAACGGACGATCGCGGCGTGCACCGGCGGATGAGCTGTGATCCGTGCCTGCATCGCCCGATCTTAGAGCGAGTCATTCACTTTTTCATGCGCGGCGTACGCAAACCCGGCGCGCGACCGCACCGGGCCGGAAACTCCTGTTGGCGAGCCGCTAGTCCCCGTAGTCGCGCAGGTAGGCGATCGAGAATTTCAGCGTCGCAGCCCCGGCGATGAGGTCGCCGGCCTGGTTGTCGCCGTTGCGTGCGGCGCGCCATTCGTCGAGCAGGTGCGTGCCGGCGCGGGCCAGCGCGCGGTCGGCGATGTCCTGGGTCGCATCGAGGGCATCGACGAAGTCTTCCACGGCCACGGCCGCTTCGGCACGGTCGATGAGGGCGTGGAACGGCTGTCGCTCGCTCCACGGCAGGGTGTTCACGCGGTTGCGCAGGGCCGTGATCTTCGCCGCGACGACGGTGCTGGTGTAGCGCAGGTCGACCAGGATCAGGAACTGCGAGAAGCCGCCCGTGGTGCCACGGGCGCGGACGCTGCCGGGCGCGATTTCGTCGGTGATGTCGACGAAGGCTCCACCCAGCGAGGCCTTGAACAGGCGCAGGGAACTGCCGGCGGTGTACGGCAGCAGGTGGGTATGCACCTCGACGCGCACCGTGCGGAACGACAGCCCGCCGGTCAGTGGCGGCTCCACGGTGACGAGCAAGGGCAGCGTGTTGGGGATCGTGTTGAGGAGGCCGCCCGGAAGCCGCGCGAGCAGTCCGGTGTCGAGCGGCGAGACCAGCGTCGCGGTCAGGCCGAGGCTGCTCGTGTTGAGGCCCGACACATCTTCGAAATCGAAGGTCATGTCGGCCAAGGGAGGCAGCAGCGGGTTGCCGATGTTCGCGGTGGCGACGTCGCCGCTCACGTTCACCTGCACCGGCAGATTCAGCGCGGCGGCCCACGGTGCCTGCACGGAGAACAGCAGGGCCAGCACGACCAGACATGTACGCAAGCGGCTCATGGAGCCCTCCCCCTGTCGCGCCGAGACCCGGGCCGAAGCCGCCCGGCAGGCGCCATGCCGACGAGGCTCCCGTCCATGGTCACCCTCGACGGCACATTACATCGACTGCGCCGCGAGCGTCTGTAAGGGAATTCCCCCACCCCGCGCGGGGGTTTGACCGGATGGTCCCGACCGAGCGGCCTTGGCGAGCATCGACCTGCCCCCGGGCCGTTCCGGGCGCCCATTCATTCCTGCCAAGGAGAAACACCATGCTGCGCCGCACCATGCTGAAGCTGACCGCCCTGTCCCTCGGCCTGCTCGCCAGCGGGGTCAGCCTCGCCGCTGCCGATCTGGGCGAAACGCTCGATCGCGCGCTCGCGGCCGCCGCACCCGGCGACCGGCTGGAGGTGATCGTCAGCTTCCGCCAGGGGGGCGCGCCGACCGTCGGGCAGATCACCGCGCTGCGCCTGCTCGGCATCCAGCAGGGTCGCTGGATGCGGGCGCTGCCGATGGCCGGGATGATGGCCACGCCGGGCCAGATCGCCGCCATCGCGCGGCGCTCGGACGTGGCGTCGATCCACCTCAACCGCAACCTTCGCTACTACAACCACGACGCGCGTCGCTTGTCCGGCGTGGATGCCGTGCAGGCCGATCCAGGCCTGGGCTTCACCGGCCGTGGCGTCACCGTGATGGTGAACGACTCGGGCATCGACGCCACCCACGCGGACCTGCAATACGGCAGCCACGTGGTGCAGAACGTGCAGGCGCTGGGCAACGTGCACGCCCTGCTCGACTTCCTGCCGGTGACGGTGCTCGAAAACCAGCTCAACACCGACATCGGTTCCGGACACGGCACGCACTGCGCCGGCAGCGTCGGCGGCAGCGGCGCACGTTCCGGCGGACTGCATCGCGGTGTCGCGCCCGGCGCCGACATCGTCGGGTACGGCTCGGGCGCGGTCATTTCGATCCTCGATGCGGTCGGCGGCTACGACTACGCCATCGCGAAGCAATACGCCTTCAATTCGCCGATCCGCGTGATCTCCAATTCCTGGGGCACCAGCGGCGCATTCGACCCGACCGATCCGGTGAACATCGCCAGCCATGCGGCCTACCGGAAAGGCATCGTCAGCGTGTTCGCCGCGGGCAACGACGGACCGACCGACAACACCCACAACCCGTACGCGCAGGCGCCCTGGGTGATTTCGGTCGGCGCGGGCAACAAGGACGGCTCGCTCGCCGAATTCTCCTCGCGCGGCAATCCCGGCGAGAGCGGCAGCTTCACCATGCCCGACGGCAGCAGCTGGACCTACGTCAACCGGCCGAGCGTCGTCGCCACGGGCGTGGACATCGTGTCCACCCGCGCGCTCACCGGCGCCCTGCCCCTGCTGGCGACAACGCAGGATCTCGCGCTGGGCGAACGCGCGGCGTTCTATACCCACATGAGCGGCACCTCGATGGCCACGCCGCACGTCGCCGGCATCGTCGCGCTGATGTTCGAGGCCAGACCGTCGCTCTCGCCGATGCAGGTGAAGCAGGTGCTGGAAGCCACCGCGAATGCGATGCCGGGCCGCCAGCCGCATGAAGTGGGCAGCGGCCACGTCGACGCCCTCGAAGCCGTGCAGGTCGCTCGAGGCCTGTGATGCACCGTGCCCCCGGCGACCGTCGTCGCTGGGGGTTTTCACTTGCCATGGCTGGGACCCATTCCCGATGCACCCCGACCGTATGGATGCGAATACTGCAGCCGCCCCGCGATCCGCGGGTCTTTTCCCAGTGGAGCCCTTCGCATGTTCGCTGCTTCGCCCGTCCGCACCCGCCGCAACCTCCGCATCTCCGCCCTCGCCTTCGGCCTGCTCGCCAGTGGCGTCGCGCTCGCCGATGCCCGCCTCGACCCCGAACTGCTCTCGCGCATGGCCGCCTCCGGCGCCGCCGACCAGCTCGAGATCGTGGTGAGCTATCGCCAGTCCGGCCCGGTCACCTCCGGCCAGTTGTCCATCCTGCGCACGCTGGGCATCGATCGCGGCATCTCGATGCGCTCTCTGCCGATCGCCGGCGCGCTGGCCACGCCCGCCGAGATCCAGGCGCTCGCCCGCCGCGACGACGTGGTCTCGATCTACTTGAATGCGCCGCTGCGCTACTTCAACAAGGAACAGCGGGAGATGTCCGGCGCCGCGCGCACCGTCGACAATCCCGGCAACTTCCATCGCGCCATTCCCTTCAGTGGCCGGGGCGTCGGCGTGCTGGTCAACGACTCGGGCGTCGACGGCACGCATGACGACCTGAAATTCGGGCCGCACCTGGTGCAGAACACGACCGGCCTGACCAACCTCGCCGCCGTCGACAGCCTGCTGCCGATCACCTACCTCGAAGGCATTCCCAACACCGACATCAGCTCGGGCCACGGCACGCACTGCGCCGGCACGATCGGCGGAACCGGCGCGCGCTCGAACGGCCTGTACCGCGGCGTCGCACCGGGCGCGAGCCTCGTCGGCTACGGCTCGGGCGCGGTCATCACCATCCTCGACGCCGTCGGCGGCCTCGACTATGCCGCCACCAACCAGTTCAGTTACGGCGACCCGATCCGCGTGACCAGCAATTCATGGGGCAGCAGCGGCCCGTTCGATCCAGCCAACCCGGTCAACATCGCCACCTACAACCTGTACAAGCGCGGCATCGTCAGCGTGTTCGCGGCCGGCAACGATGGCGCCGGCGAAGACACCCACAACCCGTACGCGCAGGCACCCTGGGTGATCTCGGTCGGCGCAGGCGAAAAAGACGGGGTGCTCACCGCCTTCTCCTCGCGCGGCAAGCGCGGCGAGACCGGCACCTTCACGATGGCCGACGGCAGCACCTGGACCTACATCAACCAGCCGACCGTCGTCGCCACGGGCGTCGACATCGTGTCCACCCGCACGCTGACCGGCGCACTGCCCGCGCTGGCCGCGCAGCAGGACGCGGAGAATCTCGCACCTGCCCACCTCCCCTTCTATACCCACTCCAGCGGCACCTCGATGGCGACGCCGCATGTCGCCGGCATCGTCGCGCTGATGCTGGAAGCCAACCCCAACCTCACCCCGGCGCAGGTCAAGGACATCCTCGCGCGCACCGCGACCAACATGACCGCGCGTCTGTCCTGGGAAGCCGGTTACGGCCACGTGAATGCCTACGCCGCCGTCGCCGAAGCCAGCGGCGTTCGCAACGGCTGGGGCGCGACGGTCAACGCACTGCGCAGCTTCAACGCCAATGCCCTGCTGAGCGGCGGCGTGCCGAACCTGCCGTTCCAGCTCAGCTTCTCGCCGGTCGGCACGCTGCAGGACTACACCTTCTCGGTCGGCAGCGACATCGCCTTCGTCTCTGCCCGCGCAGTGATCGGCGAGAACACCCTGGCGATCGCCCTGGTCGATCCCGACGGCAACCGCTACGGCTCATCCATCGCGCTGCCGGTGCTGGGCGATACCGTCACCACCGGCGCCCCGGGCAAACCGGGCGTCTGGCGCCTGCAGGTGCGCGGCATCGGCTCGGTGTCCGGCACCAGCGTCGATCCGCTCGGCGTGACCAACGGCATCGGCCTGCCCGGCACGGTCAGCGGAGAGATCAGCTTCCTGCGCAGCGGCGGCTATACCGGCCTCAGCGATATCGCCGGCCACCCGGCGCGCACGGCGATCGAATACGCCGTCGCGAACCGCCTGATGGACGGCTTCGCCAATGGCCAGTTCAAGCCGGACCAGTACCTCAGGCGCGCCGAGCTGGCCGAGTACCTGATGATGGGCGCCAGCGTCCGCCAGCAACTGCCGTTCAACGGCGCCAGCACGCTGAGCGACGTCAGCACCAGCCATCCGTCGTACGCCTTCATCGAATCGGCCGTCGCCACCGGCGGCCCGCTGCGCGATCTCGGCCACAACGACGCGGGCGTGATGGGACGCCTCAACGGCGCCTTCCGGCCGAACGACTATGTCACCCGCGTCAGCCTCGCATATTCGCTGGTGCAGGCGATGGGCCTGCAGGACGAAGCGCAGGCCTTCACCGGTTCGCTCACCGTATTCCACGACGGCAAGCGCGTTCCGATCGAAGACGCGGCCTACGTCCCGGCCTCGCTGCGCGGCTACGTCCAGGCCGCGCTGGATCGCGGCCTGATCAATGCGCGCTTCACCGTCGTCCAGGGCCCGTTCGACCTGCAGCCGACGCTGCACGCGTGGTTCGATCCCGGCGTCGTGGTCACGCGTGGCGCCTATGCGGTCGCCGCGGGTCGCTTCGACGTGGCCTATCGCAGCGCCGAGGACTGAGCGCGAACGCTTCCCCGGGCGTCGCTCATGCGCCCCCCCAACGGCACACGGACGTGCCGGACTTCTCGAAACGATGCCGGGCACTGCCCGGCATTCGTTTTTTCCGACGTCAGATCGACGGAATGTCTCGACGCATGATGAATTCATGGTCGCGCGTCGCACCGACCGGGAACAGGTACTCGCCAACCTTCTCGAAGCCGTAGCGGCCGTAGAAACGCTGCGCGCCGAAGTTCTCGCTCCACACGCCCACCCACAGCGTGCGCGGCCCCTCGCGCAGCAGCCAGTCCATCGCGGACTGCATCAGCCGCGCGCCCCAGCCTCCGTTGTGTGCGTGGCTGAGGATGTAGAGCCGCTTGATCTCGCCATCCGCCACGTCCGCCTCCGGATGCGGCAAGCCGCACGGGCCGACATAGACATGCCCGATGGCGTCGTCGCCCTCCTCCAGCAGCCAGATTGCAGAACGCGGATCCTCCAGCGCCTCGCGCTGGGTATCCGGCGTGTAGCTGACATCCAGGAAGTACGCGAGGTCTTCCGGCGGATAGAGATGACCGAAGGTCTCGGTGAAGCAGCGGCGCGCGAGATCGGCGACTCGGACGGCATCCACGGGGGTGGCGCGGCGGATTCGAAGTGACATGCGGTGCGGCAGGCGCCGGTATCCAGGGGACAAGTGGCCACCTTCCCAGAAAAATGTCGACCCGACAATCGGAAGCAACGCGCAATCGGTCGCGCCACGCGAATTGCGACGCGTCCGATCGCATCACCGCACATCGAGTCATTCGCGTCGGCCCTCTCGGCGGACGCGAACGACATGGCATCACTTACAGCTTGCTTCAGTCGTCCGAACAGGGACCCTGCTGCACTTTCATGTAGCCGGAGCCACTCGTGTTGCCCCAGCGCGACACGTGGCCGCTGCACTCGTAGTACACGCCTCCGATCGCCGTGCCGCTGCTGTTGTAGAACGTCCGTTCCTGCCAGTAGGTGCCCGGCGCCGGGATCGCTGCAACCGCAGCGCCCACCACAGCCATGCCTGCCATTGCGACGAAGAGCTTCTTCCAGTGCTTTCTTGCTTTCGACATCGTACTTGACTCCTTGAGATCCATGTCTTGGCGCACGCGGCATCGCCGTGACGGCGACGCCGCGTGCGAAGGCTGCCATCCGAACGAGGGATGGCCTCATGGATTCGCCGAAGCCCGCAGGTTGCGGACATCACGGCACGCGCGACGTCCGCGCTTCCTGGCCGAGCGCAGGCACGGGAAGCGTCACGCGAAACGGACCTGCCTCAGGATTCGACCGGGCGGACCTGCACGTGCACTTCGGCCAGCTGCGCGTCGGGGATCGGCGACGGCGCACCGGTCATCAGGCACTGCGCAGTGGTGGTCTTCGGGAAGGCGATCACGTCGCGGATCGATTCGGTGCCGGCCATCAGCGCGGCGATACGATCGATGCCGAAGGCGATGCCGCCATGCGGCGGCGCGCCGTACTTCAGCGCGTCGAGCAGGAAGCCGAACTTGAGCTCCGCTTCTTCCCTGCCGATGCCCAGCAGGTCGAACACCGCGCTCTGCATCGCCGAGTTGTGGATGCGGATCGAGCCGCCACCGATCTCGTTGCCGTTGAGCACCATGTCGTAGCCGCGCGACACCGCCGTCTTCGCGTTCGCGCGCAGGTCGCCGATGTCATCGACGGCGGGCGCGGTGAAGGGATGATGCAGGGCGACGTAGCGCTGCGCTTCGGCGTCCCATTCGAACATCGGGAAGTCGACGACCCACAGCGGGCGCCAGCCGTCCTCGACGAGGTTCAGGTCCTTGCCCAGCTTCAGGCGCAGGGCGCCCATGAAGTCGCTGGCGGTCTTGTAGTCCGCCGCGCCGAAGAAGATCGCATCGCCGGTCTGCGCACCCGTCGCCTGCACGATGGCCGCGAGGGTGGCGTCGTCGAGGAACTTGGCGATCGGCGAGGTGATGCCTTCGCGGCCCTTGGCCGCGTCGTCGATCTTCATCCACGCCAGGCCCTTCGCGCCGTACTTGGCAGCATGCGCACCGCAGTCGTCGATCTGCTTGCGACTGAGCGCGGCAGCGCCCGGCGCGCGCAGCGCGATGACGCGGCCGTCCTCGTGGTTCGCCCAATCGGTGAAGACCTTGAATTCGCATCCCTTGACCAGGTCGGCGACGTCGACGAACTCCAGCGCGATGCGCAGGTCGGGCTTGTCGGAACCGTAGCGGCGCATCGCCTCGGCGTAGGTCATGCGCGGGAATTCCGCATCGAGTTCGACACCGATGGTTTCGCGGAACACCGTGCGGATCATCTCTTCGGTGGTGTCCTGCACCTCGCGCTCGGACACCCAGGCGAACTCCATGTCGAGCTGGGTGAATTCGAGCTGGCGATCGGCGCGCAGGGCCTCGTCGCGGAAGCAGCGCGCGATCTGGTAATAGCGGTCGAAGCCCGCCATCATCAGGATCTGCTTGAACAGCTGCGGCGACTGCGGCAGCGCATAGAACTCGCCCGGATGCATGCGCGCCGGCACCAGGAAGTCGCGTGCGCCTTCGGGCGTGGCCTTGGTCAGGATCGGCGTCTCGACGTCCTGGAAGCCGCGCTCGTCCAGCCAGCGGCGCAGCGACTGCACCAGGCGGATGCGCGTGCGCATGGCGTGCTGCATTTCCGGACGACGCAGGTCGAGGTAGCGATACTTCAGGCGCACTTCCTCGCCCGGATTCTCGTGCGCGTGGAACGGCAGCGCCTCGGCCTTGTTCAACACCTCGATCGCGGTCGGCACGATCTCGACCTTGCCGCTCCTGATCTTGTCGTTCGGCGCATAGCGCGCACGGACCACGCCAGTCACGCGAATGGCGTCTTCCGCGCCCAGGGCACCCGCCGCGGCGAACAGTTCGGGCTGGTCGCTTTCCACCAGCACCTGCACGATGCCTTCATGGTCGCGCACGTCGACGAAGGCCTGATGGCTCTGCACGCGGGCCTTGTTGACCCAGCCGCAAACGGTGACGGTCTGGCCGATGAGGGTCTCATGAACGAGACCGCAGAAATGGGTGCGCATGGGGGAAGCTCCGGGGTAGGATCGCCCGGCGAAGGCCGGAAGGACCCGCCATTTTAGCGGTTGCGCCGTCCGAGTGCTTTGGCGCCCCGCCTGCCGGGCGCGCTCCCCCAACCAACCGAGGATTTCCCCATGCACGCCATCTTCCGGATCCTGTCCCTCTGCGCGATCGGCGCCCTCGGCTGGTCGGCCTCGCCCGAGGTCCATGCCCAGTTCGGCAGCAAGGACAACGTGCGCTGCGAGAGCAAGGACAACCGCCGCGAGAGCTGCGACACCAAGTGGCCCGGCCAGAGCGACCTGACCCGGCAGCTCTCGGACACGCGCTGCGTCAAGGGCAGCACCTGGGGCGAGACACCCGGCAAGGTCTGGGTCTCGGGCGGCTGCCGCGCCGAATTCGGCCCGAAGTTCAGCGGCAAGACCATCAAGTGCGAGAGCAACGACGGCAAGTACAAGACCTGCGGCAGCAATCTCTACGGCAACCCCGACCTCATCCGCCAGTTCTCGGGCACGCCCTGCCAGCAGGGCGTCAGCTGGGGCCTGCGGAACGGCTCGATCTGGGTCGACAAGGGGTGCCGCGGCGAATTCCGGATCGGCGAGAGCAGCGGCAAGTACAGCCTGACCTGCGCCAGCGAGAGCGGGCGTCGCGCCAGTTGCGCCTGGGATGCGCGCAAGGGCAAGCCGAGCCTGCTCGAGACGCTGTCGAAATCGCCCTGCATCCAGGGCCGCAGCTGGGGCTATGACAAGAAAGCCGGCCTCTGGGTCGACGAAGGCTGCCGTGGCCGTTTCGGGGTACGCTGACCCCTACCCGCGTCCCCGACGACCGCAGGGACGCTTCCTTCCGCTCCACCGATGGGAGATGCACGCATGACGAGGTTCACGATCCCGTTGTTGCTGTCTGCAACCCTGGCGGGTGCCGCGCTCGCGGCCCTGCCGACCACCGCCATACACGCCCAGGTCGGAACCCGCGCCTACGCGCCGGAGCGGCTGTGGGAGCTGTCTCCCGGCGAGCAGCGTCGCGTGATCTCGCTCGAATATTCCGAGCAGTCCAACGGGCGCCGCATTCCGGAAGACCAGATGCGGTTCTATCTCGACCAGGTGCGCCTCTCGCGCTGGACCTTCAGCCGCGTGAAGGCCGACATCGCAGAATCGCTCGGCTACGACGGCGGCGGTTATCCACCCGGCCAAAGCAATGGCCAGACGGTCCGCTGCGAGAGCCAGGACAAGCGCCAGCAGACCTGCCGTACGCCCTGGCGCGGCCGCTCCGAGCTGGTGCGCCAGCTCTCCGGAACCCCCTGCAATGAAGGACAGAACTGGTCCAGCTCGAACGGACAGGTCTGGGTCCGCGGCGGCTGCCGTGCCGAATTCCGCGAAGCGCGCTGGGACAACGGCGGCGGCCCGGGCCAGGACATCCGCTGCGAGAGTGCCGACGGCCGCTATCGGCAGTGCGGCAGCAACCTCTACGGCAATGCCGTGCTGGTGCGGCAGTTGTCGGACACCGCCTGCCGCCAGGGCCAGAACTGGGGCCTGCGCAACGGCTATCTCTGGGTCGACAACGGATGCCGCGGCATCTTCCGCGTCAACCGCAACGGCGGTGGCGACAGCGACTACAGCGTGACCTGCACCAGCGAGAACAACCGCTACACCACCTGCGCCTGGGACCGGAACCGCGGCATGCCGCGCTTGATCCAGCAGTTGTCGGACAGCCCCTGCATCGAAGGCAGCAGCTGGGGCTACGACTGGCGCAATGGCCTGTGGGTCAATCGAGGCTGTCGGGCCCGCTTCGGCGCGCGTTGACCACGCGCGGACGCATCGCTCGCTCAAAACGCACAAGCCCCGCTTCGGCGGGGCTTGTCGTTTGAGGCGGCTGATCATTGCGCGGCGTCGGTCGCGCCCCATGGCGGCGGCGGCGCAGCCACCGGCCGGTCGAGATCGAAGACCACGCGGAACAGTCGCCCGCCGGGACGCGATAACTCGTACACGAAACGATGGTCGGACAACTCGACGGCCCAGACATTGGTCACCGACACCTCGCGCCCACTCGCCCTGAACATCGCGATCGACTCGGCGTCCGCCGGGAACGCGATCCTCGACACGGGTTCGCCCGGCACGCTGGCGGACGCGGCATCCCCGCCGTACATCGTCAGGGCATCGGCACTGCCGTCTGCATGACGGTGATCGTGCTTGAGACGCAACCCGCTGGCGTTGCGCGTGAAGACCCACGTCCTTGAACGATCCTCGCCGACGTGGAACGGCACGCGCGCCACGTCGCGCCCGCATTCACGGACATGCATCACCAGCGACTTGCCTGCGAATGGCGAGTCGGCGGTTTCAGGCACGTCGGTTTCCACCGTGCCGGCATAGGCCCGCCCGCAGTGGCGGGCCAGGCCTGCCAGCAGGGCGTCTGCCGCTTCCGGCAGCGCCCGTGGTGACGTGCGTGCATCGACATCCCCGCTCTTGCGGGCAGGCATGGCCGAACAACCGGCCAGGGTTCCCAGCAACAACGAAAGCGCAACCGCGCAACGCAGGTCGCGAAGGCTCATGTCGACGACGACGAGGAAGGCGCAGGCGGGGGCGCTGCCGGCGCCGACGATTCCTGTTTCGCACCACCGGCCGACGACTCGGCAAGGTTGCGCTTCTTGTCGCCGTCCTTCTTGAAATCGGTCTCGTACCAGCCACCGCCGGCAAGTCGGAACGACGGCGCGGTCAACTGGCGCTTGACCCGCG
Organism: Lysobacteraceae bacterium; assembly: GCA_016789405.1. GTDB lineage: Bacteria > Pseudomonadota > Gammaproteobacteria > Xanthomonadales > Xanthomonadaceae > Lysobacter_I. Next base: position 121,016 of record JAEUPQ010000026.1, on the reverse strand, counting down.
GCTCACCGCAGGACGGGCACTCGGTCGGATCAGGGTCGGACATTTTCTGGAGACGGTCGAAGGCGTGACCGCAAGCTTCACATTCGAATGCGTAGATGGGCATGGCTGTCAGATCGGTCGGTAGACGTTCGCGCGTGAAAGCCGCGTGAAGGTGATGGGCGTTGCACCAAGGCCGCTGGTCCGCAGGTAGTCATCCTCAATGCCATACCAGCGATTTCCGACCTTGGCGAACGGGCGAAAATGCCGAACACGCAGTGGAGCACAAACGGTCGCCCCCTGGGCGAAGGCCTGCTCGCAAGTATGGAAACCGCTCGTGCCCGGAATTCCGGTTGGAATGTTGGCCTGATAACGCGTTTCGTATAGTTGGCCACTCCACAATTGCCAGCTCGAACGATACGTGATGACGGAAACTGCATTCCCGTCCGACAAGGTATCGCGCCGCCAGCCATTGCCGTCAGCGGCTCGCTCGAAAGTCGTTGAAACCAAGGGCGAGTTTTCGTGATAGGCATATTCGCCCCGCTCGTCGCCAAACGACGCATATTTCCATTGCCCGAGCGGGTCGTCCTGCGAAAAGCCCGTCTGCCCGGAGGAATCCAGAATCAGACTGCGGCCAGCATGGCTGTAAGACCCGTTCGCATCCTGGGCGGTTGCCACATACATGATGGGCTCGATCAGTCCATCGCCGAGCCCGAGCCGCCAGGCCTTGAACGAATAGCCCGGTCCGGAAACGCGAAGACCGCCGTCTGCCTCCAGCGTCCACTGGAACGCTGCAGTGGCCGTGGGCACGATTGGTCGAAACAACTCATCGACGGTGCTGCCAACCCCTTCGATCGTACCGCTGCCGGATGCCCCCATCACGTGGACTGCGTACTGGCATGGCAACAGGTCGGGACGTTGCCCCGCCAAGCTGATCGGCCCCGGGCAGAACATCTGCATGCCGCGTCGGCCGGACAACTGCGCAGGCTCGAAGGGAATCAGCGTCCTGTCGAAATCGGCCATTGCGATGACTACGGTCGTTGTCACGTATTCGGGCAATTGCGAGGGATAGTCCGGGTAACCCACGGACTCGACCCGGGTACGCAACCACAAGGCGCTTCGATCACCAATGAAGATGCGTCGATAACGCTCGGAGGCGACCGTTCTTCGCTGGATCACATCGATATAGTTGCCCGCCAAGAAGGGCTTCGATACGACCGTATCCCGGTAGACGGCACCGATCGGCGTGAGTTCGAGGTCTCCATCCGACAACAGCTGTCGACTGAACGACGCATTGCGGCGTCCCGGGAATGAATGGGCCTCATAGCCGGACGGCGTCTTGAGCAGCGCCTCGGAAGTCGTCGCAAAGTTCAACGCGCCCCCCAGGGGGATTCGGCCTAGCGACAACCAGCTCCGCTCCGTGTCCACAGGCGCGAATGGTGCGCCGGGTTGCTCGCGGAGCCTCGTTTCGAATGAACGAACGAGATTCCGGTTCAGATCCACCCAAATGCGATAATCGGTCTGGTTGGCGAGCAAGGCATGCCCGTTCGAATAACCAGCCGGCAATGCGATCTGACCCGCAGCGGTCAGATGCAGCATGTTCATGGCGGGACCAAGATCGTCGGGAAAGATCGCATGCAATGCGGAATCCAGTTCGCGGTCCGTGATGGGCAGGCGTCCACCCAATTCGCGCATCACGAAGAAACGGACGGCCGTACTCAGCGGCGATACGCGCAACGACGGATTCTCGGAAGGCACCACGGTGCCATCTGGACCCGCCTGTCTCTTCAATTGCAGCACGCTTCCGGCCAACGCAGTGAATGCAGCGCCGGACTTCGAGACCTGGATATCCACCATCGCATGCCGGGACACACGGTCGAGGTTCGCGATGAAGCCGTCGCCCGAAAGCGTGACCGGGACGGACTGCCCGTCGACGCGGACCACAACCGCTGAAGCGTTCCCGCCGACGGGGTCGATACTGCCGGCCAGGCGCACCGACAGCGGAGGCAGCCTCGGCGCGGAGCCATTCGCAGGCAGGGAATTCTCGTTCAGTGCCTGGGATGCAGAAACATGCGAAGGCCTCCCGATGGGACGCGGGCGGGGAAGTTTCGAACGCTCATCCGACTTGCTCGACCCAGTCCACGACGGGGAAGACGCGCCCGGCACGGACATTGGCCCCGACGACGCCCACACGACAGCCGCCAAACCGATCACCAGTCCCCCGACAACAAGCTTGCGCATCAAACCCCCGACTCTATTCGTGGAAAACAGGCTCATATCGATGGTTTCCGGCTGCGGCGACAACGCGAAACCGGCGACGGACGCATGGCGTCCGGTCCTCGCGACCGAGGCAGGACCATCCCGGAAAATCTGGCCGCGAATGATAACCCGACGGCCACGCCAGGGCCCATTCGCGCTGGCAACCTCTGACTGCTCCGTGGAGGCCCCTCGGCGAGATCCGCAGGCGCCAACATCCAGCCTGAACGTGGCAATGGAACATCGATTCGATTTCACGCAACGATACAGTCCCGCTATCGAACTGACGCGAATGTCCCTTCGCGTCCTTCGATTTCCACGACGCGGCAAGACCTCGCGTGGATCCGGACGCAATCTGCCGCTGCGCGTCACCGCGCGCCACATCCAGCGCACCGTGCCCAGCCGGGATTCCCCCTGGCATCGATATGCAGGTCCGCAACGTGTCGGAAGCGCGATGCCGGGCTGCGGGAAAACACTCATGCAGACCAGTGGAATCACCCAGTTTCCGTATCTTTCAGGCAATTCATGCGGGGCCGAGGTATGGTGTCCACACGCGCCGCAGCCTGTTCGATGCAGGTGTCATGAACATCCGGATATGCGACGACGCCTGCAATTCCACGCAGCACACTGGCACTGCTCTTGCTGTCTTTGCATCCGGAACGCGTCCGACGACGTCGTTCAGGACAACACGGACGATTGCGCATCGAGGCCGTGGACGAGTCGAAAGCATCGATGCGCACAGCCAGCTGGGCATGCAGTCGCCCAAGGGACGGAGCCCATGTTCTCCCTCGAACTCCGCGACACCGACGATCGCACTGCCCGCGGGTACGGCATGGCCTGCATAGCCGGCACCGACGCCCGGGCTCCCGCCACCTACGACCCGACTCTCATCAAGCACCTGACGTCCGACCACGCCAGCCTGCAGGACTCCCTGGGCCGGCTGGAAGACCACGCGCAGCACCGTCAGTTCGCCAAGATCCCCGGCACCCTCGCCCGCTTCCGCAACGACCTGCACCGGCATATCGAAGAAGAGAACCTGCACTTCTACGCCTATGTCGCCCATGCCTTCCGTGAAGATCCACTCATCGCCGAGCGACTGGACCGTACCAGCGCGCGGATGGCAGGCATCGCACGGCTCGTCACCCTCTTCACGAGGCACTACACCGAGATTCCGGTGACCGCCGCCAATCGGGACGCCTTCATCCGCGACCTCGACGTGATCGCTTCGTTGCTGGGCGACCGCATCGACCTGGAGGAGAAGACCCTCTACGCGCTCTATCAGTCGCCCTACCGCGCCCTGCAGCTCCCCGACGAGGAATGCCTGGCCCACCTGGAATGCGCACCGGACTGACGCCCGGGCACCCGGCATCCAGGGGTCATTCGTAGAGCGACAGCAACTCCGCTTCGGCAGATTCCAGCTGCGCGCGCAGCGCCTGCTGCTCTCGACCGAGGTCGTTGGCGCGCTTGCCGCCATCGGCGTAGGCGGCAGGATCCGCCAGGGATGTCTCGATGTCCGCGAGCTTCGCTTCGATTTCGGCGACGCGCGCCTCGGCCTTTGCGAGCTTGTGCGGGTTGATCTTCTTCGCGGGTGGCGCGGGCGGCGCCGGCGGTGCAACCTCGACCGGCTTCGTCGCCTTGCTTTCGGCCTTCTTCTGCTCGCTGCCGCTGCGCGTGCGCAACCACGCGGCGTATTCGTCGAGGTCGCCGTCGAAGGGTTCGACCACGCCGTCGGCGACGCGCACGAACTTGTCGCAGACCAGGCCGATGAGGTGCCGGTCATGCGACACCATGACGATCGCCCCGTCGAAGTCGCTCAACGCTTCGGCCAGGGCCTCGCGCATGTCCAGGTCGAGATGGTTGGTCGGTTCGTCGAGCAGCAGCACGTTCGGCTGGCGCCAAGCGATCAGCGCCAGCGCGAGGCGCGCCTTCTCGCCGCCGGAGAAACCGTCGATCACCTCGAACGCGCGATCGCCGGGGAAATACCACTTGCCGAGGAAGTCGCGGAACGCCTGGGTCGGCGAATCAGGCGACAGCTCGCGCAGGTGGTCGATCGGCGACGTGCCTTCGACCAGCGATTCGACGGTGTGCTGCGCGAAGTAGCCGATGCGCAGATCGGGGTGCGCATAGCGCTCGCCCGAGAGCAGCGACAGCTCGCCGACCAGCGATTTGACCAGCGTCGACTTGCCTGCGCCGTTCGGACCGAGCAGGCCGATGCGGTCGCCGGCCTCCAGCCCGAAGCCCACGTCGTGCAGGATCGTGGCGTCGGCACCGTAGCCGCAATTCGCGTCGTTGAGGCGCATGAGCGCGAACGGCATCCTCGCCGGCGCCGGGAATTCGATGCGGAACTCGCGCTCGGCGCGCACCGCTTCGGTGCCGGCCAGCTTTTCCAGGCGCTTCATGCGCGACTGCGCCTGCTTGGCCTTGCTGGCCTTGGCCTTGAAACGGTCGATGAACTTCTGCAGGTGCGCGCGCTCGGCCTGTTCCTTCTCGAACGCGATGTTCTGCTGTCGCAGGTGCTCGGCGCGCTGGCGCTCGAACTGCGTGTAGTTGCCGGCGTAGAGCTTGGCCTTGCCGTCGTGCAGGTGCAGCGTGTGGGTGGTGACGTTGTCGAGGAACTCGCGATCGTGCGAGATCACCAGTAGCGTGCCGGGGTAGCGGCGCAGCCATTCTTCCATCCAGACCACGGCATCGAGATCGAGGTGGTTGGTGGGTTCGTCGAGCAGCAGCAGGTCGCTGGGCGTCATCAGCGCGCGCGCCACGTTCAGGCGCACGCGCCAGCCGCCGGAGAAGTCCGACACGGCCTTGGGATGGGTCTCGGCCGGGAAGCCCAGGCCATGTAGCAGGCGTCCGGCGCGCGCACTGGCGTCGTAGCCGTTGACCTCCTCCAGCCGCTGGTGGGCCTCGGCCACCGCTTCCCAATCCTCGGCGGCGAAGGCATTCGCCTCGGCCTGCACCGCTGCGTGCACTTCGGCGTCGCCGCTGAGCACGAAGTCCAGCGCCGGATCGGGCAGCGACGGCGTTTCCTGGGCCACGCTGGCGATGCGCGCCTTGCCGGGCAGGTCCAGGTCCCCCTTGTCAGGCTCGATGTCGCGCATCAGCGCGGCGAACAGGGAGGACTTGCCGGTGCCGTTGCGGCCCACCACGCCCACGCGCCATCCGGCATGCAGGGCGAGGTCGACATCGGACAGGAGCAGGCGCTCGCCCCGGCGAAGGGCGAAATTGCGGAAGGAAATCATGGGGATGGCGAAGTGCGCTGCCGGGAAAGCCGGCCGGTCGGCGATTTTACGCTGCTCGCCGGGGCAGCGGGGAATCGGCTGGCGACACGGACCTGGCCGGCGCCGTGACCGGCATCGCTTCATGCGGATGGTTGGATTGACCCCCTCCGGGGTGCGTGCTACACCCGGACGGTCAGGACCCTCCCCCCACACATGGATGCATTGCTGATGAAACGACACCCGCTCTCGCTCGGCCTGCTGCTGGCCCTCGCGGCCGCCCCCGCCCTCGCCCAGACCCCACCGCCCTCCGAAACCGACGAGGACGCTGGCGCCCTCGACACCATCGTCGTCACCGGCACCCGCACATCGAACCGCACGGTCGCCGAATCCAGTTCGCCGATCGACGTCATCACCCCGCAGGCACTGGAAGCCACCGGCACGCCGGAACTGGCCACCGCCCTGTCCCGCGCCCTGCCTTCCCTGAACTTCCCGCGCCCGGCCATCACCGACGGCACCGACGCCGTGCGGCCGGCCCAGCTGCGCGGCCTCGCACCGGACCAGGTGCTGGTGCTGGTCAACGGCAAGCGCCGCCATACCACCGCCCTGATCAATCTCAACGGCAGCCAGGGTCGCGGCGCCTCACCGGTGGACCTCAATGCGATTCCGATCTCGGCCATCCAGCGCGTCGAAGTGCTGCGTGACGGCGCATCGGCGCAATACGGCTCCGACGCCATCGCCGGCGTCATCAACATCGTGCTCAAGGGCAGCGACAGCGGCGGCTCGGTGTCGCTGACCGGCGGCCAGTACAGCGCAGGCGATGGCCGCACGGTGCAGGCCTCCGGCGATGTCGGCTTCGCGCTCGGCGAGCGCGGCGCAGTGCATCTCGCCGCGGAAGGCCGGAACCAGGACCAGACCGATCGCGCGCAGCCCTACGTCCTGACGCCCGGCACGACCGTGCGCCCGGCCACCGCGCCGCCGCCGGGCCAGGTCGTGCAGCGCTACGGCGATCCCGAGATCGAACAATACGCCCTGTCGGCGAACGCGTCCTTCGAGGTCAACGAATCGCTGACGTTCTACGGCTTCGCCAACGCCAGCCGTCGCGATGCGCTGTCCAACGGTTTCTATCGCACCGCCCTCGACACCCGCAACATCCAGGCGATCTATCCCGACGGCTTCCTGCCGCAGATCCGCAACATCGCCGAGGACCGCGCGCTGGTCGCCGGCCTGCGTGGCCTGACCGTACTCAAGTGGGACGTCGACCTCAGCTACAACTACGGCGGCAACGACCTCAGCTTCGATGTCGAGAACAGCCTCAACCGCAGCCTCGGCCCGACCTCGCAGCGCGACTTCCACGCCGGCGCACTGGAAATCTCGCAGCACGTGCTCAACGTCGACGTCACGCGATCGTTCGACGTGGGTTGGCTGGCATCCCCGCTCAACGTCGCCTGGGGCCTCGAATGGCGCGGCGAGAATTTCCGCCAGCGCGCCGGCGAAACCGCGTCCTGGGTGAACGGCGGCGCGCTGCTGCCGGGCGGCACGCCCGCACCCTCGGGTTCGCAGGTCTTCCCGGGCTTCCGCCCCGCCGATGGCGGCGATTTCAACCGCGAAAGCTACGCGGGCTACCTCGACCTCGAAGCCGACATCACCGATCGCTTCAACCTCGGCGTCGCCGTGCGCAGCGAGGAATACAGCGACTTCGGCAGCACCACCTCCGGCAAGGTCTCCGCGCGCTTCGCCTTCAGCGACAAGGTCGCGCTGCGCGGCACCGTCGCCACAGGCTTCCGCGCGCCGTCGCTGCAGCAGCAGTTCTTCCGCTCGACCGCGACCAACTTCATCGGCGGCGTGCCTTTCGACATCCGCACCTTCCGCGTCAACGACACCGCCGCGATCGCGCTTGGCGCGGAGCCGCTGAAGGCCGAAGAGTCCACCAACCTCAGCCTGGGCCTGGTGCTGCAGCCGATCGAGAACCTGTACGTCACGTTCGATGCGTATCGCATCGACATCGACGACCGCATCATGCTGTCCGAAAACCTCACGTCGACGGCTGTGCGCAACTTCCTCAACGCCACCGTCGATCCGGCGCTGGGCGGCGGCCGCTACTTCACCAACGCCATCGACACCCGCACCAAGGGCATCGACCTGATCGGCACCTACCGCTGGGACATCGGCGACGGCCGCCTCGACCTGACGCTCGGCTACAACTGGAACAAGACCACGGTCGAACGCATCGCGCCGAACCCGGCCGCGCTCTCCGCCATCGATCCGACCGCAGTGCGCATCGGTCGCGTCGAGGTGGGTCGCCTCACCGTCGGTGCGCCGCGCGACAAGTTCCAGCTCGGCGGCAACTACCAGCACGGCAACTGGCGCTTCGCTGCGAACGGCACGCGCTACGGCGAGTTCAGCGTGCTGTTCGGCAACAATCCCGCCGACACCTCGCGCGACCAGACCTTCGACGCGCAGTGGACGCTGGATCTGTCCGGCAGCTATGCCATGGGCAACTGGGACTTCACGCTCGGCGCCGACAACGTGCTGGATTCGTATCCCGACGAAGTGCTGTTCGCCAACTCGACGAACGGCCAGCTGCCCTACAGCGCGTCATCGCCGAACGGCTTCAACGGCGCGTACGTCTATGCGCGCATCGGCTATGCCTGGTGACGCGCCGGTAACGACACGGTGACGGACCAGTGATGCGACCCGGGGCGCCGTCGGTGACGGCGCCCCGTTCGTTTGCGGATTTTCGGCGCCTACCTGAACCCGGGGACAGGATCGGCGCAGGCCATCGCGTATATTGCGGGGATGCCGCACCACACCTCACTCATCGCCATGTTGTGCGTGGGCTTCGTGCTCGCGTTCGTTTTCGGCCTCCTGGCCATCCGCCTTCGCCTATCGCCGATCGTCGGCTACCTGCTCGCCGGCGTCCTCGTCGGCCCGTACACGCCCGGCTTCGTCGGCGACCAGACCCTGGCGCCGCAGTTGGCCGAGATCGGCGTGATCCTGCTGATGTTCGGCGTGGGCCTGCATTTCTCGATGCGCGACCTGATCTCGGTGCGCAAGCTCGCCGTTCCCGGCGCCCTCGTGCAGATGGGCGCGGCTACCGTGATGGGCTGGTTCCTCGGCACGCGCCTGGGCTGGTCCGATGCCGAGGGCCTGCTGTTCGGCCTGTCGCTGTCGGTGGCCAGCACGGTCGTGCTGCTGCGCGCACTGGAAAGCGCGCGACTGCTCGACAGCGAACGCGGACGGATCGCGGTCGGCTGGCTGGTGGTCGAGGATCTTGCGATGGTGCTTGCGCTGGTCCTCGTGCCCGCCCTGGCCAGCAATGGCGGCGACGACGGAAACGGCAGCCTCGGCGCCGCGCTGCTCACGACGCTGCTGAAGGTCGGCGGTTTCATCGCCTTGATGCTCATCGTCGGGCGCCGCGTGCTGCCCTGGATGCTGGAACGCGTGGCCGGCACCGGCTCGCGCGAACTGTTCACCCTGTTCGTGCTGGCTTGCGCGATGGGCGTGGCCTTCGGCGCGGCCGAATTGTTCGGCGTGTCGTTCGCGCTCGGCGCCTTCTTCGCCGGCATGCTGCTGAACGAGTCGCCGTTCGGACACAAGGCCGCCGAGGATTCGCTGCCGCTGCGCGATGCCTTCGCCGTGCTGTTCTTCGTCTCGGTCGGCATGCTGTTCGATCCGATGATCCTGGTCGAACAGCCGCTGCAGGTGCTGGAGACCCTCGCCATCATCATCGTCGGCAAATCGCTGGCGGCCTGGGCCGTGGTGCGCCTGCTGGGCAAATCGAACGAGATCGCGCTGACCATCGCCGCGAGCCTGGCGCAGATCGGCGAGTTCTCCTTCATCCTGGTCGGACTGGGCGTGTCGCTCGAGGTGATGGATGAACAGGTCCGCGACCTGGTGCTTGCCGGCGCGATCCTGTCGATCATGCTCAATCCGCTGCTGTTCGCGCTGCTGGCACGCCGCCAGCAACGAAAAGTCGTCGTACCGCAGGCATCGACGATCGATGCGCCTCCGCCTCTCGAATACGTGTTGCTCATCGGATACGGGCGCGTCGGCATCAAGCTCGCCGAACTGCTGGCCCGCGATGGCGTGCCTTTCGTCGTGGTCGATACCGACCCGGATCGCATCGAATCCGCGCGCAGCGCCGGGCACCAGGCGGTCCGGGGCAATGCCGCGGACGACGACGTGCTGTCCGAAGCGTCGCCGGAACACGCTGCATTGGCGGTCCTGACGCTGCCCGATCCGCTCGAGGCCGGCAAGGTCGTTCAGCGCCTCAAGTCCGGTTCGACGCCCATTCCCGTGCTGGCACGTGCGCACAGCGATGCCGCCGTGAAGCACCTGCTGGAACGCGGCGCCGATGCCGCGATCCTCGCCGAGCATGCGCTGGCGCATTCGCTGAGCGAAATGGTGATGGCGGCGCCGCCGTACCGGCGGATGCAGGCGGCGCCGCGCAATTGAAGCGGATCAGTTCGCTTCGATGGTGAACTTGCTGAAGGCCACGCCCAGCGACCAGCCCTTGCCCTTGCCGGACAACGCCAGCGACACCTCGCCGTTGGTCATCGCCTGTGCGGACGCGCTCTTTTCGGCCGATGCATGCGCTTCGGCAGTGGCGTAGCTGCCCAGGACTTCGCGGATATCGCCGACGTTGGCGAACTCGCCGAAGCCATTGACCACCTTGTACTTGCCGAAGGTCACGCCGCCGCCCTTCGTCTTGATCCGCACGGACAGGCTCTGGCCGTTGCTGCAGTGCACGGTGCCCGTGCCCGACGCAGTCTTGTAGAACGCCGACCATCCGGAGAGGTTGTAATTCATCTTGCAGGTCAGGTCGCCGCCGGCCATCGCGGCCGGGCTGAGGATCAGGGCCGCGCACAGCGCGAGGCCTCGGGGGAATGCATGGCGCATGGAAGTGTCTCCTGTGGGGCGGGAGCGTCCCGCGACGGGGGGAGCTTGCCGGATCGGGGATGAATCGTTCATCAAGCCGCTAGAATCCCCGGCCAATCTCCCCCGGCCCCGGATGACCCCGCATGGATACCCCCCAGGACACCGCCCCCGCCGCCCCCACGCTGACGCAGGTCGAGGCCCGCATCCTCGGCAGCCTGGCCGAAAAGGCCGCGACGACACCCGACGTCTACCCGCTGACGCTGAACAACCTCGTCCTGGCCTGCAACCAGAAAACCGCGCGCGAGCCGGTGACCAACCTGTCCGCCGGCGAGATCGGGCACGCGCTGCGCCAGCTCGAACCCCGCGGCCTCGTCAAGTCCGAATATGGTGCGCGCGCGGAGCGCTACTACCATCGCATCGACCGCGTGTTCGACCTCACGCCCGCACAAGGCAGCCTGATGGCCCTGCTGTTCCTGCGTGGTCCGCAGACGCTGCATGAACTGCTGTCGCGCAGCGAACGCATGCATCGCTTCGCCGGAACGGACGATGTGCGCCACGCCCTCGATCGACTGGCGGAGCGCGAAACGCCCATGGTCCGTCGCATGCCGCGCGGCCCGGGGCAGCGCGAAGATCGCTACGCACACCTGCTGTGCGGCGAACCGGTGATGCCGGAACGCGACGACGACACGCCTGCGGCGCGAATCCACGACGCACAGGCGCAGGATGCGTTGCTGGCGCGGATCGAAGCACTGGAAAACCGCGTGGCGGCGCTGGAATCCTTAGCACGGGACACGGCGGACTGATCCTCAACGCGAGGTCACGACCTCGCGCGGAAACGCCTCATCGATCGGCACCGGCCGGCCGATGAGGTAGCCCTGCACCCAATCGACGCCTAGCTCGCGCAGGCAACGCATCGTGGCCTCGTCCTCGACGTATTCGGCCACGGTCATCGCACCGAAGGCACGTGCCACCACGACCGTGGCCTCGACCATCGCGTGGTCCTTGCCGCGCTGCGTGACATTGCGGACGAAGGAGCCGTCGATCTTGATCAGGTCGACCGGCAGTTCCTTCAGCCTGCCGAAGCTCTGCATGCCCACGCCGAAGTCGTCGACTGCGATCAGGCAGCCGCGGGCGCGCAGCGCGCCGAGGAATGCGTAGGTTTCCGCGGGGCTGGAGATCGCCGCGGTTTCGATGATCTCGAAACACAGGCGCGACAGCGGAATCGGAGGGGATGCCAGCATTTCCAGCAACTGCGCGCGGAAACCGGAGGACGCCAGGCTCTGTCCGGTGAGATTCACGGCCAGGCGACCGATCCGCGCCGCTTCCTGGGGATGCATGCGCAACCACGAGAACAGCGTCCGGATCACAGCAAGATCGAGTTCGACGCCGCGCCCCGCGCCCTCGATGGCGCGCATGAACCGATCCGGCATCAGCAGCGTGCCGTCGCTGCGGCGCAGCCTGCACAGCACCTCTCCATGCAGTTCGCCCGGCGGGACGGTCTCTTTCGCACAGAGCGGCACGATCGATTGCACGTGCAGGACCACGCGTTCGCCGCGCAGGCAGGACAACGCCTCGGCAGCCTCGTGCAGACGTTCGCCGACCACCGCCGCGTCGTCGCTCGCATACAGCGGCTGCAGCTCGTTTCGGCGCCGCGCCTCGTGCGCGAGGTGCGATGCGCGCATCAGCGCGGAATCGATGGCCTCCTGGTCGTCGGGCCTGCATTCGGCCACGCCGACGTAGGGCAGCAAGCGGATCGGCTGGCGGTCGTTTTCCAGTTCGAGTTGTTCGACCCTGGCGATGACGCGCGCCCAGATGCCGCCGTCGCCGTCGGGATTCAGCGGCAGCAGCGCGAATTGCCCGGTGCCGATGCAGTAGGCCTCGACCAGATCGGCCATGCCGCCGGCCACGATGTTCATCAACCGGGTCTGGCTGGCGAGTCCGATGCCGTGCACCAGTTCGTCCGCCTGGTCGAGCACCAGGCATCCGATCTCGCATCGCGGCGTCGGCGTGGACAGGAGTCGGTGGGACAGCGCGTTGAGATTGGGCAGGCGCGTCGTCGCATCGCGTCGCGACTCGGCGATGAGCTGCGCGGACAGGTCGCGGGCATCGCGATCGACCAGGTTGAAGTAGAGCATCGCCACCAGCAGGATGTTCAGCTCGACGGCAAGGTGCAGCAGGTTGAGGAAGCCGAAGGGCGTCGCGCCCGACACTGCCGTTCCCGACAGCGAATACACCAGCGCGAACAACGTGGCCGAGAGCAGCGGCATCGCGAACAGCGGACGCAGGCGCAGCATGCACCACGCCAGCGCTGCGAACAGGGTGAAGCGGTAGTCCATCAGCACGATGCCGCGCGCCCCGGCATCCGGGTGCTGGGTGCGCATCGTCACGCCGATCCACAGGCTGGCCACCAGGAACACGCCGAACACCACGGCCCACCGCAGGTGCTGGGGCGACAGGCGTTCCGCAGCCCGGTGCCGCTCCGTCCAGGCCAACACCAGCGGGAAGGTGATGATCGCCACGCCGAAATGCTTGGCGAACAGGATCTGCACCGCATTGAGCCATTGCACCGGAGCGCTTTCGACGACGTTGATCACGCCCCAGCTGAGCACCATCCCGGTCGGATACACGAACAGTCCGATCAGGAGCATGCGCGGCAGGTCCTCGCGCCTGACCCGCTGGTCCCAGGCGGCCCGCGGCCAGCCCATCCAGTGCGCGCACAGCAGCGTCCACAGGTAGACCGCAACCGCATTCACGGCGCCCAGGGCGAAAAATCCGCTCTCGTATTCCAGCCACCATGCACGGACGAACCAGCCCGCCAGCGCGACCAGGCTGCAACCGAGCAGCACGCGACGGTCGCGATCGAGCAGCGCGACCGCCAGCAGCAGGCCGGCATGCAGATGGACGAGGGAGGCGGCCGCCGGCGCGGTGCTGGAGCCCGGGAAACTCAGCTCGTAAGGCACCGGGACTTGCTGCAGGGCCAGCGCAAGTCCGCCGAGCCCCAGAACTCTGCCTCGCCAGCTGCGCCAGAATTCGTGCATGGGTCCCCCGGAACAGGGCCGCCGGTGGCGGTCCGGCCCATATCCTGCCAGAAATCCGAGGGCTGGGCGCCGCGCCCCGAGAGGCGACGGGGCTTGCAGGGCAGTGGCATCCCCACCTCCGATCCCGCTGTCCCATGCGCGAGCCGACGAACGGTGTCAGCGAGGGCGATCCACCAGTTCGCCGGCTCGCCGACCACGCCGCCCTGCAGCGAGGACGTCGCCTGGCATGTCGTCAGCCTACGCAAGACCGCATCGCTCTCGCAGTTGGCGGCCTTCGGTGCGCGCTTCTCGGGACACGCGTTCCCGGGAGGCAACCGCAGGCCGGTCCTGCCGAGGAACGGCAGGCCCCTCGTCACGGGCCACTGATGCCACATGGCCGGGATGCGCGGCTCAGCCTACGCATCCCGGCTGCTGTCGATGCTGGCGTCAGGCCGTGCCGAACACCAGGCGCCCGCCTTCGGCATCCACGCGCACGGTATCGCCCTGCCCGTAGTCGCCGCCGAGGATCTTCTGCGCAAGCGGGTTCTCGATCTGCTGCTGGATCGCGCGCTTCAGCGGGCGGGCGCCGTAGACCGGATCGAAGCCGACATTGCCGAGGAAATCCAGCGCCGCCTCGGCCAGCGACAGGCGGATGCCGCGCTCGCCCAGCCGCTTTTCCAGTCCGCGCAGCTGGATCTTCGCGATCTCGCGGATCTGTGCCTTGTCGAGCGGATGGAACACCACGATGTCGTCGAGACGATTGATGAACTCGGGCCGGAAGTGCGCCTGCACCACCCCCATCACCGCCGCCTTCATCTTGGTGTAGCCCTCCGGCGTGTCGTTGTCGGACAGCTCCTGGATCATCTGCGAGCCCAGGTTCGAGGTCATCACGATCACGGTGTTGCGGAAGTCGACGGTGCGGCCCTGTCCATCGGTGAGGCGGCCGTCATCGAGCACCTGCAACAGGATGTTGAACACGTCCGGATGCGCCTTCTCGACTTCATCGAGCAGGATCACGCTGTAGGGACGGCGACGCACCGCTTCGGTGAGATAGCCGCCTTCCTCGTAGCCGACATAACCCGGAGGCGCGCCGACGAGGCGGCTCACCGCGTGCTTCTCCATGAACTCGCTCATGTCGATGCGGATCATGGCGTCGCTTGAATCGAACAGGAACTCGGCGAGCGCCTTGCACAGCTCGGTCTTGCCCACGCCGGTCGGACCGAGGAACAGGAACGAACCGCTGGGCCGGTTCGGGTCGCTCAGTCCGGCGCGAGAACGGCGCACCGCGTCCGACACCACGCGGATCGCCTCTTCCTGGCCGACGACACGGCCGTGCAGCGCCTGCTCCATCTTGAGCAGCTTCTCGCGCTCGCCCTCGAGCATCTTGCTCACCGGGATACCGGTCCAGCGCGACACGACTTCCGCGATCTCCTCGTCGGTGACCTTGTCCTGCAGCAGCTGGAAGCCTTGCGTCTCGGCCTGCTGCGCGGCATGCAGCTGCTTTTCCAGCTCCGGGATGCGGCCGTACTGGATCTCGCTCATCTTCGCGTAGTCCTGCCGGCGCTGCGCGGATTCGAGCTCCTGCTTCGCTGCCTCGATCTGTTCCTTGACCTTGGTGGTGCCCTGCACCGCCGCCTTCTCGGCCTTCCAGATCTCTTCCAGATCATTGAACGCACGTTCGAGCGTGGCGATCTCTGCTTCGAGATCGGCCAGGCGCTGCTTCGAGGCGTCGTCCTTCTCCTTCTTCAGCGCCTCGCGCTGGATCTTGAGCTGGATGAGGCGACGTTCCTTTCGGTCGAGTTCCTCGGGCTTGCTGTCGATCTCCATGCGGATGCGCGATGCCGCCTCATCCATCAGGTCGATGGCCTTGTCCGGCAACTGGCGATCCGCGATGTAGCGATGCGACAGCGTCGCTGCAGCGACGATTGCCGGATCGGTGATCTCGACGCCATGGTGCACGGCGTACTTCTCCTTCAGGCCGCGCAGGATCGCGATCGTGTCCTCGACGCTCGGCTCGCCGACGAACACCTTCTGGAATCGGCGCTCGAGCGCGGCGTCCTTCTCGACGTACTTGCGGTATTCGTCCAGCGTGGTCGCGCCGATGCAGTGCAGTTCGCCGCGGGCCAATGCAGGTTTCAGCATGTTGCCCGCATCCATCGAACCTTCGGCCTTGCCTGCGCCGACCATCGTGTGCAACTCGTCGATGAACAGGATGATCTGGCCTTCGTTCTTGGACAGGTCGCTGAGCACGGCCTTGAGCCGCTCCTCGAATTCGCCGCGGAACTTCGCACCGGCGATCAATGCGCCCATGTCGAGCGAGAGCACGCGCTTGCCGCGCAGGCCTTCGGGCACTTCGCCGTTGACGATGCGCTGCGCGAGACCTTCGACGATGGCGGTCTTGCCGACGCCGGGCTCGCCGATCAGCACGGGGTTGTTCTTGGTGCGCCGCTGCAGCACCTGGATGGTGCGGCGGATCTCCTCGTCGCGGCCGATCACCGGATCGAGCTTGCCCGATTCGGCGCGCGCGGTCAGGTCGATGCAGTATTTCTCCAGCGCCTGGCGCTGTTCCTCGGCGTTCTCACTCTGCACCTTCTCGCCGCCGCGCACGGCGTCGATGGCGGCTTCGAGCTTCGCCTTGTTCGCGCCGGCGGCCTTGAACGCGCGTCCAGCCTCGCTGCCGTCGTCCAGCAGCGCGAGCAGGAACAGTTCGCTGGCGATGAAGGCATCGCCGCGCTGCTGCGCCAGCTTGTCGGTGAGGTTGAGCATGCGCGCCAGGTCGTTGCCGACGCCGACGCTGCCGGCCTGCCCGGAGACCTTCGGCAGCTTCTCCATCGCTTCGCCGACGCGCTCGCGCAGCACGGGCACGTTGACGCCGGCCTGCGCCAGCAGCGGACGCGTGCCGCCGCCCTGCTGGTCGAGCAGCGCGGCGAGCAGATGCACCGGCTCGATGACGTTGTGGTCGCGACCGACGGCCAGCGACTGGGCGTCGGCGATGGCCTGCTGGAACCGCGAGGTGAGTTTGTCCATGCGCATGGCGGGACTCCGCGAAGAAATGAAGGGCGGCCGGGCCGCGATGTCCATGACATAGGGGCCTGCACGACAATTCCAAGCCCTGGGCGCCTTCCCGGGCTTGACCCGGATCAAACCCGGTTCACGACGCCCCCGCACGGCGATGCCCGGCTATCATCGCCACATGCGCATCCTCGTCCTCGGCGGCTATGGCCTGTTCGGCAGTCGCCTGTCACGCACGCTCGCCCGCGACGCCGGCCTGACCGTGATCGTCGCCGGTCGCGACCGCGCGCGCGCCGAGCGCCTGGTGGCCGGCATCGATGGCCCGCTCGCGCAACTCGAGACGGCCGCAATCGACACCGCCGCCACGGAGTTCGACGAACGCCTCGCCGCGCTGCGTCCAGACCTCGTGATCGACACCGCCGGGCCGTTCCAGGGCCGCGACTATCGCGTCGCGGAAGCCGCGCTGGCCATCGGCGCGCACTGCGTCGACCTGGCGGACGGTCGCGCCTTCGTGGGCGGCATCGGCGCACTGGACGAACAGGCGCACGCAGCGAACCGCTGGGTGGTCTCGGGCGCGAGCAGCGTCCCCGGCCTGCATGCGGCCGTCATCGCCGCGCATCTCGATCGCTTCTCGCGACTGGAGCACGTCGAGACCGCCATCGCGCCCGGCAACCGCACGCCGCGCGGCTGGGCGACGACGCTGTCGATCCTCGGCTACGTCGGGCACCCGTTCCGCATCCTGCGCGACGGCGCGTGGCGCACCGCGCATGGCTGGCAGTCGCTGAAGCGGATCAAGGTCCCCGGCGTCGGCGCACGCTGGGTGGCGCGCTGCGAAGTACCCGATCTCGACGTGCTGCCCGTGCGTTACCCGAACCTGCGCACGCTGGACTTCCGTGCCGGACTCGAACTTCGACGCATGCATTTCGGCCTGTGGCTGGCCAGTTGGGCCGTGCGCGCCCGCCTGCTGCCCAGCATGGTGCCGCTGGCGAGACCGCTGTTCGCGATGAGCGAGTTCTGGCAGGACATCGGCAGCGACACCGGATTCATGCAGGTCACGATGCGCGGCATCGGCACCGACGGCAGGCCGCTCGCGCTCGACTGGACCCTCGTCGCGCGCGAAGGCGACGGCCCGCAGATCCCCGCCACCGCCGCGATCGTGCTGGCGCGCAAGCTCGCACGCGGCGAACTGTCCGGCGGTGGCGCGCGCCCCTGCCTGGACCTGTTCACGCTGGAGGAATTCATGGCGGCGCTGGACGGGTTCGCGATGACAGCAACGCTGCGCGAAGCCTGACCCTCAGAGGAACCGCACGCGTTCCTCCGGCGCCGGCACCATGCACGCGTCGTGCTTGCCGAACAGGCGATAGCGATTGCGCGCAACGAGGCGATACAGCGGGTCGCGCACGAAACCCGGCAACAACGCGGCGAGGCGCGCGACGCGCCAGAGGCCGCCCAGACCGGCGATCACGCGCCGGATGGCGGTGGTGTCGGTGGACACGCGCGGAGATGCGCCGTGATCGCTCTCGATGTCGTATTCGATCAGCAGGAACGAAACCGGATCGTCGGGGTCGAGCCCGTTCTCGGCGAGCAGCCGGCGGCCCGCCGCATCCTGCATCGCGGCAAAGCGATAGCGCTTGCGACGATCATGCTTCAGCAAGAAACGCACCCAGCCATTGCACAGCACGCAGACGCCGTCGAAGACGATGACCGCGCCCGTCGCGGGCGAAGGATGCTGCGCTCCGTTCATTCGACCTCCAGCCAGCCACGGTAGTGCACCAGCGGCCCGGCCAGTGGCAGCGCGGCGACGACTTCGAATCGATAGCGGCCGTCTTCGGCCGACTCGCGCGCGCGCACTTCGGAGAACCAGCCGACCGGCAGCGGCAGCAGGCCGAACACGCGCACGCCGGCGACGGTCCACACGATGTCACGATCGACGCTGGACAGCCGGAAACGGAAATCGACCAGGCCCAGGCGCTCGTTGAGCAAGCCGTCGCCGGCCCACAGCCGCGAACGCATCGCGTGTCCGGCAACGTGACGGATCCATTGTTCGCGACCGCCGTCGCTGATGATCTCCACCTCGATCGGTCCCGTACCGGGCGGCGGCAGGCGCGTGACGCATGCACAGAAGCGCGACAACAGGCTGCGCCCCCGCGCGACTTCGACTTCGCCGCGCCACAGGGCGCGGCCTTCGCGCAGATGCAGGATCCGCAACGGCGCCGGCAAGGCATCGAACGCATCCCCCAGCAGTACCGGGAAAAGCGGTGCTTGCGAATCTGTCTTCGTCGACATGCCTGGAATCCCTCTTTTCAATGACACATGCCGCATCGACAGTGCCCGGGGCCGATGCCGCGCGATGCAGATCGCACGACGCGCGTACCACCGGAGTTCCGTCGCGACGACGGAATTGTACGCCCACGATCGACGCGCTGGCATCGTGCACGGAACGTGACGCGCGCCTGCATTGACGTTTCCGTAACGTCGCGAGGACTATGCTTGGCCCATGGATGGCCTGGATTCAATCCGACCACCTCCGCTTGTGCTGCGCGCCGACTGCGCACTGTTCCTCGACATCGACGGAACCCTGATCGAATTCGCATCATCGCCCGAACGCGTGATCGTTCCGGATGCGCTTCGGTTCCGGCTGCACAGGCTGAGCACGTGGCTCGAAGGCGCGTTGGCACTCGTGAGCGGGCGGGCAACGCGTTCGATCGATGCGCTGTTCGATCCGCTGTCGCTTCCGGTCGCCGGATTGCACGGGCACGAACTCCGCATCGGACAGCACACGCATCGAAGCATCGAAGCGCCCCCCGGCATGGCGGTGGTCATCGAAGCGGCACGCGCCCTGTGCGACCGACATCCGGGCGCACTGATCGAGGACAAGGGCGTGACCATCGCATTGCATTGGCGCAATGCGCCTGAAGCCGCGCCATCACTGCACGCCTTTGCGGTACACGCGCTCGATCGACTGCCCGGTTATCGCCTGCAACCCGGGCACTGCGTCATCGAACTGCTCCCTGCCGGCCGCGACAAGGGCAGCGCGATCGCAGCCCTGCTCGAACATCCGCCATTCCGCGGTCGCCAGCCGGTCTTCCTCGGCGACGACCTGACCGATGAGCCGGGCTTCCTCGAAGTCAACGCACGCGGCGGCACCAGCGTGCTGGTCGGTACGCGTGCCGACAGCGCAGCGCGCTTCTCCCTCCGCGATCCGGGGTCCGTGCACGCCTGGCTCGCCCTGCCACTGGACGAAGGACTCGCATGACCGAAGCACTCCACGACCGCGCCACGCTCGATCTCGGCATCATCGGCAACTGCAGCATCAGCGCGCTGATCGATCCACGGGCGCGCGTGGTCTGGTCGTGCCTGCCGGCATTCGACGGGGACCCCGTCTTCTGCGACCTGCTGTCGCCACGCATCGGCGGCGGCGTGCACACCATCGAGATCGAGCGCTTCTCGCACGCGGAACAGGCTTACCTCGGCAATACCGCGGTGCTGCGCACCGTATTGCACGATCACGACGGCGGTGCGGTCGAGATCGTCGACTTCGCGCCGCGCTGGCGCGACCACGAGCGCTTCTATCGCCCGGTCATGCTGGTGCGACGCATCCGCCCGCTGCAAGGCCGCCCGCGGATCCGCGTCTGCGTCGAGCCTCTGGCCGGCTGGGGCGAACGCGTGCCCGAGCGTACCTGGGGCAGCAACCACCTGCGTTTCCTGCTCGACGACATGGTGCTGCGGCTGACCAGCGACGCACCCGTGCGCATGCTGCTGGACGCGCTGCCGTTCGTGCTGGATCGCGAACTGAACCTGGTCCTTGGCCCGGACGAAACGCTCGCGCAGCCGATCGCGCGCTTCGCGAAGGATGCCGAGCAGCGCACGCGCGACTACTGGCACGAATGGACCCGCACCCTGTCGATCCCCTTCGAATGGCAGGATGCGGTGATCCGCAGCGCGATCACCCTGAAGCTGTGCCAGTACGAAGACACCGGCGGCATCGTCGCCGCGATGACGACCTCGATCCCGGAAGCGCCCGACAGCGGACGGAACTGGGACTACCGCCACTGCTGGCTGCGCGATGCCGCGTTCGTCGTGCGCGCACTCAACCGGCTGGGCGCCACCCGCACCATGGAAGATTACCTGCGCTATATCTCGAACCTGCCCGTCGACGATGCCGGCAACCTGCAGCCGGTGTATGGCATCGCATTCGAGCGCGAACTCCACGAGCACGTCGTCGAGGCGATGGCGGGCTATCGCGGCATGGGACCGGTGCGGCGCGGCAACCTGGCCTGGATCCAGCCCCAGCACGATGCCTACGGCAGCGTCGCGATGACCTCGACGCAGTTGTTCTTCGACCAGCGGTTGAGCGCACCGGGCGACGAGACGATGTTCGTGCGGCTCGAACGCCTGGGCGACCGCGCCTGGGCGCTGCACGACCAGCCTGACGCTGGCCTGTGGGAGTTCCGCGGCCGCGCGGAGGTGCACACCTATTCGACGGCGATGTGCTGGGCTGCCTGCGACCGCCTCGCGAAGATCGCGGTCCGCCTTGGCCTGGATGATCGCCAAGCGCATTGGCGCGCACGCGCCGACGCGATCCGCGCACTCGTGATGGATCGCGGCTGGAACGCGACCCGCGGCCACTTCGTCGACGTGCTGGACGGCGAGCGTCTCGACGCGTGCCTGCTGTTGCTCGAGGACATCGGAATGGTCACCGGCGACGATCCGCGATACGTCGCGACGGTCGAAGCCATCGGCCGCGAACTCAGGCGTGGCGACGCGCTGTTCCGTTACGTGGCGCCGGACGATTTCGGGACGCCGGAGACCAGCTTCACCATCTGCATCTTCTGGTACATCGACGCCCTCGCTGCGATCGGCCGCATGGACGAGGCACGCGCGCTCTTCGAGCGCGTGCTGGAGCGCCGCAACCCGCTGGGCCTGCTTTCCGAGGACCAGTCGTTCGAGGACGGCGAGGCCTGGGGGAATTTCCCGCAGACCTATTCGCATGTCGGCCTGATCGTCGCCGCGATGCGCCTGAGCCGACCCTGGCGGGAAATGGTATGAGCCGCCTCGTCATCGTCTCGAACCGCGTTGCCCTGCCGCAGGAAGCCCGCGCCGGCGGACTGGCTGTGGCATTGAGCGCGGCGCTGCGCGAACACGGCGGCCTGTGGTTCGGCTGGAGCGGCAAGCGCGTGCGCGAGGCATCCGGTGCACTGCATGAAGTGCGCGACGGGGACCTGCGCTTCGTCACCATGGACCTCTCGAACGAAGACCATGATGCGTACTACAACAATTTCGCGAACCGCAGCCTCTGGCCGATGCTGCATTTCAGGCCCGACCTGGTCGACTACACGCGCGAAACGCATGCCGGCTACCAGCGCGTGAACGCGCTGTTCGCGGAACGCCTGGCGCCCTTGCTGCGCGAGGACGACACGGTCTGGGTGCACGACTACCACCTGATCCCGTTGGGCCGGCACCTGCGCGAGCGCGGCATCGGCTGCCGGATGGGCTTCTTCCTGCACGTGCCGCTGCCTTCGCCGGACCTGGTCTCGTCGCTTCCGGGCCATCGCGAACTCTTCGGTGCGCTGGGCGCCTACGACCTGGTCGGCTTCCAGACCCGGCGCGACGTGGAGCGGTTCCGCGACTACGTGCGCCTGTTCGGAGAAGGTCGCGCACTGGAAGGCGACTGGCTGGAAAACCAGGACGGCCGCCGCTTCCGCACGCAGCACTACCCGATCAGCATCGATACCGCGCAGATCGCCAGGCAGTCGGCCGAGGGCGTGCGGCGCACCAGCATGCGCCGCCTGCGCGCCAGCATGGGCGATCGCGCGCTCGCGATCGGCGTGGATCGACTGGATTACTCAAAGGGCCTGCCCGACCGCTTCCGCGCCGTGTCGCGACTGCTGGAGCGCCACCCTCGGCATCGTGGCCGGCTCACCTACCTGCAGATCGCGCCCGCGTCGCGCAGCGACGTGCCCGAGTACCAGACCCTGCGCCGCGAACTGGCCGAGCTGACCGGCCACATCAACGGTCGCCACGCCGAACCGGACTGGACGCCCCTTCGCTACGTCAACCGGAACTTCGCCCACGACGTCCTGACGGGCTACTACCGCATCGCGCGTCTCGGCCTGGTCACGCCACTGCGCGACGGCATGAACCTGGTGGCGAAGGAATTCGTCGCCTCACAGGATCCCGCGGATCCTGGAGTCCTCGTGCTCTCCCGCTTCGCAGGCGCGGCACACGAGTTGCCCGAAGCCCTGATCGTGAACCCCTACGACTACGACGGCGTGGCCGACGCGATCGATGCAGGCCTGGGCATGCCGCTCGCCGAGCGCATCGAGCGCTGGCGGTCGATGATGGACACGCTGGAGCGCCACGACATCACCCATTGGCGCCGGCGCTTCCTCGAAGCGCTCAGCGCGCCGGCGAACGATCGCATCGACGGGGCGCGCGCCGTAGCGTGATCACGCCGGAGTCGAATCCGCGGACGGCTCGATCCACACCAGCGTCGCCATGCGCCCGGTACGGGCATCGCGACGATGCGAGAAGAAGCGCTGCGGGTCAGAGAGCGTGCACACGCCGCCGCCATGCACCCGCGACACCCCGGCGCGAGCAAGGCGCGCGCGCGCGATCGCGAACAGGTCGACGCGCCAGTGACCCGGGCGGGTCGGGACGAACGCGGTCTCCACGCAGGTGTCCCAGGCCAGGAAACGATCGCGGACTTCTGCGCCGATCTCGTAGCGCTCCGGCCCGGCGGCGGGGCCGATCCACGCCATCACGCGCGCCGGCGGGGTGCGCATCGCTGCGACGGTGGCTTCCAGCATCCCGGCGGACAGTCCCGGCCAGCCCGCGTGTGCTGCAGCGACTTCGCTGCCGTCGTCCGCGGCGAACATCACCGGCAGGCAGTCGGCGGTGAGGATGGCGAGCACGGTGCCAGGGGTCGAGGTGACTGACGCATCCGCGGCAGGCTCGGCGCCCAGCCCGGGGCCGTCGACACGCACTACATCGATCCCGTGCACCTGCCGCAGCCAGTGCGGCTCGGCGGGCAGACCGGCGACCCGCAGCAGCTCGGCGCGATTACGCTCGACCACCATCGGGTCATCGCCATCGGCGGCGTAACGGTTGCCCAGGTTGAAGTGGTCGAAGGGTGCCTGCGAGGCACCCGCACCGTGGCGCAGCGTCGTGAACGCATGCACGCCGGGCGGCGCGGGCCAATCGGCCTGCAGCAGCGCGTGACTCATCGGGCGCGCTCCTCGGCCTCCGCGGTGTCCTGGCGCAGGGTCGCGACCAGGGCCTGCATGTCGGCCGGCATCGGCGCCGAACAGCGGATCGGTTCGCCACTGACCGGATGCGCGAATTCCAGGGTCTCGGCATGCAGCGCCTGGCGCTTGAAGCCGCGCAGCGACTCGACCAGTTCGGTGGTCGCGCCCTTGGGCAGCTTCAGCGGCCCGCCGTAGAGCGGGTCGCCGACGATCGGATGCTTGGTGTGCGCCATGTGCACGCGGATCTGGTGGGTGCGCCCGGTCTCGAGCCTGCATTCCAGGAGCGTATGGGCACGGAAGCGCTCGCGGAGCCGGTAGTGGGTGATCGCCTCGCGGCCGTCCTCGCGCACGGCCTGGCGCAGGCGGTCGCGCGGGTGACGGTCGATCGGCGCGTTGACCGTGCCACCGGAGACCAGCGCGCCCAGCACCGCGGCGAGGTACTGCCGATGGACCTCGCGCGCCGACAGCTGCTCGACCAGCGCGGTGTGCGCCGGCAGCGTGCGTGCGACCACCATGACGCCGGAGGTGTCCTTGTCGAGGCGGTGGACGATGCCCGCTCGCGGCAGCGCGGCCAGCGCCGGGTCGCGATGCAGCAGCGCGTTGACGAGGGTGCCCGCCGGGTTGCCGGCGCCGGGATGCACCACCAGACCGGCCGGCTTGTTCAGCACGAAGACGTCGGCGTCCTCGTACAGGATGTCCAGCGCGATGTCCTCGGGCTCGGAACGGGTCTGGATCTCCAGCACCACGGTCAGGGTGACGGTCTCGCCGCCGCGCACCGGATCGCGCGGCCGGACCTCGCGCCCGTCCAGCAGGGCGTCGCCGGACTTGATCCATTCGGCCAGCCGCGACCGGGAGTATTCGGGGAAGAGCTCGGCCAGCACGGCGTCGAAACGGCGGCCGGACGCGCCATCGGGCACGACGGCCGTCCGCGGCGCGGATTCCGGGGCGGCGGCAGGACGGGGGGAGGTGGTCATCGGGACTCCAGGCGAGCAGCAAGCGGGACGCCGCGGTCGGACTGCGGCGTTCGGGGCGGGGACCGGTCGGCCGGTTGGGCCGGGTTAACGGGGCACGCCCGCCGGGACTGGTATTATCGCCCGCTCATCCGTCCAGCAGCAGCCCGCATGCCCCACCTCCGCCTGTCCCTGTCCGCCCTCCTGCGTCCTTCCCTGCTGCTGGTCCTGGCCCTCGCCGTGGGCACCTCCGGTTGCGCCAAGCTCAAGGGCGCCTTCAAGGACGACAAGGAAAACGAGGGTGTGCCGGTCACCGAGCTCTACACCAAGGCCCAGCGTTCGGTCGCCAACCGCAACTACGACGCGGCCGTGCGCACCTTCAAGCGCCTCATCGCGCAGTACCCGTACGGCGCGTACACCGAGCAGGCACTGATTGAAACCGCCTACTCGCAGTACAAGATGGGCAACAACGAGGACGCGATCTCCACGATCGACCGCTTCCTGCGCACCTATCCGACGCACCGCAACGCGGCCTACCTCTATTACCTGCGCGGCCTGGTCAACTCCAGCCGCGACACCGTGTTCCTGCAGCGCGTGTGGAAGCTCGACGCCAGCCGTCGCGACCTGGCCACGCCGCAGCAGGCCTACAACGACTTCAAGCTGGTGGTCGAGCGCTATCCGAACTCGCGCTATGCCGCCGACGCGACCAAGCGCATGAGCGACCTGCGCGACCTGTTCGCGCGACACGAGATCGAAACCGCCCTGTACTACCTGCGCCGTGGCGCCTGGGTCGCGGCGATCGAACGCGCCGAATACATGGCCGAAACCTACCCGCAGAGCGAATACGATGCCGACGGCATCGCGGTGAAGGGCGTGGCCTACACGGAACTGGGCAACACCGCACTGGCCAACAGCGCACGCGAACAGCTGCGCCAGAGCGCGCCCCGGCATCCTTGGCTGACGGATGGCGACAAGTGGCCCAACCACCCGTCGAACCTGCGCAAGCTCAATCCGTTCGCCAGCGAGAAGTCGGCGCTCGATCGCGACCGCAAGAAGCGCAAGGGCGACTGACGCCGCCGCCACCCGCGTGGACCGATGAACACGAAAGCCGCCGGTGCAAACCGGCGGCTTTTTTCATGGCCGCGCGTCGTGGGTCCGAGCCCGCATCACATGCGATCGGCCGGCCGCAGGCTCTGTCCATCCAGCTTGAGGATCTCGCCGACCAGCCACTGGCTGAAACCCGTCGCCTCGAACTCCAGGAAGCCCTCGGGCCAGTTCACGTCGATGCGCCAGCGCCACGGACCGGTGTCTTCGCGTTCGCCCGCGTCGTCTTCAACCTCGCGTAACGGGACGCGCGTGATGCCACCGATCGCGAACGCACTCATCCCGGCGCTGCAGGCGACGTAATCCAGCGCGAAGCGCAGCCCGAACACCTCGTGGAACTGCAGCATCGCCTGGGCGATGCGGAAGCGGATCCCGCCATTCCCGTCGTGGATGCGTTCCAGGATGAAATCGATGTCGAGCTGCAACTCGGCGGTGCCATCACCGTTCTCGACCATGCGGAATCCATGCACATGCACGTCGTGCCAGGACAACGCATCGAAGTCGGCGGTATGCCAGCGCACGGTTCCGCGCCGCGATCAGGCGATGTAACCGTTGGTGATCGGATAGCGCCGCTCGCGACCGAACGCGCGCCGCGAGACCTTCGGCCCGGGCGCCGCCTGGTGGCGCTTCCATTCGGAGATGCGCACGAGTTTCAGCACGCGGTCGACGGTGGCCGCGTCGAAGCCGGCATGCACGATTTCGTCCCGCGACTGCTCCTGGTCGACGTGCCGCAGCAGGATCGCGTCGAGGACGTCATAGGGCGGCAGCGAATCCTCGTCCTTCTGGTTCTCGCGCAGCTCCGCGGTCGGCGGTCGAGAAATGACGGCGGGCGGGATGACCGGCGCGCCGCCGACGGTGTTGCGCCACCTCGACAGCGAGAAGACCTCGGTCTTGTACAGGTCCTTGATCGGCGCGTAGCCGCCGCACATGTCGCCGTAGATCGTGGCGTAGCCGACCGCATATTCGCTCTTGTTGCCGGTGGTCAACAGCAGCCCGCCCAGCTTGTTCGCCAGCGCCATCAGGATCGCGCCGCGCGTGCGCGACTGCAGGTTCTCCTCGGTGACGTCGACGGCCTTGCCCTCGAACGCCTGCGACAGCGCATCGAGGTACCCCTGGAACGGTTTCTCGATCGGCACCGTCAGCAACTTCACGCCCAGCGCGCGGCACTGCTCGTCGGCGAGGTCGTTCGACAGCTCGGCCGTGTAGCGCGACGGCAGGCGCACGGCGGTGACGTTGTCCGCACCCAGCGCATCGACGGCCAGCGCCAGCACGATCGACGAGTCGATGCCGCCGGACAGGCCCAGCCAGGTCTTCGTGAAGCCGTTCTTGCGGCAGTAGTCCTGGATGCCGCGGACGATCGCGCGCCAGGCCAGGGCATCGCGGCTTTCGTCGCCGTCGTCGACCCATTGCACCGGCAGGAAACTCCGCTCCTCGCTGTCGTAATCGACGACCAGCCACTGGTCGGTGAACGCTGCCGCCGCCGGATGCACGCTGCCATCGCCGTTGGCGACGACCGACGCGCCGTCGAACACCAGCGCGTCCTGACCGCCGACCACATTGAGGTAGGCGATCGCCGCACCGGTTTCCCGGGTGCGCTGCGCGAGCAGGGCATCGCGCTGCGCATGCTTGTCGCGCTCGAACGGCGAGGCGTTCGGCACCAGCACCAACTGCGCGCCGTTGCGGACCGTGCTCGCGATGGGCTCGGCGAACCAGAGGTCTTCGCAGATGATCAGGCCGACCGGCACGCCCTTGACCTCGAACACGCAATCCTCGCGGTCCGGGTCGACATCGAAATAGCGGCGCTCGTCGAACACCGCATAGTTGGGCAACTCGCGCTTGCGGTAGGTATGCTCGACGCGACCGTCGCGCAGCACGCTGGCCGCGTTGTAGACGATGCTGCCCGCGGCCTCCGGCCAGCCGACGACAGCAACGATGCCCCCGGTCGCGGCCTTGGCCACATCCTCGATCGCCAGCGCGCAATCGCGCAGGAACCCCGGACGCATCAGCAGGTCTTCCGGCGGATAACCGCACAGGGCCAGCTCCGGGAACATCACGATATCCGCGCCATGTTCGTCCCGGGCTTCCGCGATCATCATTGCGATCCGCTCGGCATTGGCGCGCACCGCGCCGACGGGGAAATCGAATTGGGCGAGGGCGATCCGGAGGGTCATGCGCGGCTCCACTGTGCGATGGCGCACAGTGTAGCGTCCGCTCCCGTCACCCGCCGCCTCGCCCGCCGGCTCACCGGCCGGTTCACCCGGCGATCGCGGCAGGCCTGCCCTCGCCGTCCAGCGCGATCATCGTGAAACGGCCGCGGGTACAAAGCCGGCGGGTTCCCGCGAGCGCGTCCTCGGTGTGCAGCTCGACGTCGACCTGCATCGAACTGCGCCCCACCTCGGCGACGCGCGCGACCAGCTCGACCAGTTGCCCCTGTCGCACGGGGATGTGGAAGTCGACCTGCTCGGAGCGCGCCGTCACCACCGTGTGCCGCGCGTAGCGGGTCGCGGCAACGAAGGCCGCCTTGTCCATCCAGGCCAGCGCCTGGCCGCCGAACAGCGTGCCCAGGTGATTGGCATGATCGGGAAAGACGATTTCCCAGAACCGCGCTTCGCGAGGAGCGTCCCGGCAAGGTGCGTCGACCTGCTCAGAACGCATCGTCGAACGCCACCGCGCCGCTGATGCCGACCTGGTACGCCGAGACCCGGCGCTCGAAGAAATTGGTCAGCTCCTGCACGTCCTGCAGGTCCAGGAACGGGAACGGGTTCTTCGCGCCGAACTCCGGCGCAAGGCCGAGCGCCGCGAGGCGCTGGTCGGCGACATAGCGCAGGTACTGCTTCATCTCGCCCGGCGAGAGGCCATTCACCCCGCCGGACAGCACGTCTTCGGCGAAGGCGGCTTCCACCTCGATCGCCTCGTGCATCATCCGGCGAACATCGCCCTCCAATCCGGCGTCGAACAGGCCCGGATCTTCCTGTCGCGCGGTGCGGATCACTTCGAAGGCGAAGGCCATGTGGCCGGATTCGTCGCGGAACACCCAGTTGGTGCCCGCCGCGAGACCGGGCAGCAGGCCGCGCGAGCGCAGGAACCAGACGTAGGCGAACGCGGCGAAGAAGAACAGGCCCTCGATGCAGCAGGCGAAACAGATCAGGTTGAGCAGGAACTGCCGACGCTGGTCGCGGGTTTCCAGCCGGTCGAGCGACTGCACCGAATCCATCCAGCGGAAGCAGAAGTCGGCCTTCGCGCGGATCGAGGGAATGTTCTCGATTGCCGCGAAGGCCTCGTTCCGGCGCTGCGGGTCGGGAATGTAGGCGTCGAGCAGCGTGAGGTAGAACTGCACGTGCAGCGCCTCCTCGTAGAGTTGGCGCGACAGGTACATCCGCGCTTCCGGCGCGTTGATGTGCTTGTACAGATTCAGCACGAGGTTGTTGGAAACGATGCTGTCGCCGGTCGCAAAGAACGCGACCAGACGCTCGATCAGATGTCGGTCGGATGGCGAGAGCTTGTGCTGGAGGTCGTTGAGGTCGATACCGAAATCGATCTCCTCCACCGTCCAGGTGTTGCGGATGGCGTCGCGATACATCTCGTAGAACGCCGGATAGCGCATCGGCCGCAGTGTGAGCGCGAAGCCGGGATCGAGCAGGTGTTGCATGGTCATGACTTGGTTCCTGCCTCCCCCGTGCGGGAGAAGGTTGGGTGGCTTTTCGTAGAGCGGAGCTTGCTCCGCTTGGTCTTCGACACGTTCGAGCGGAGCAAGCTCCGCTGCATTTCGGACATTTTCGAGCAGAGCAAGCTCCGCTGTATTTCGGACATTTTCGAGCGGAGCAAGCTCCGCTCTACGGTGGCGGTGAATGTGTTGGCGGGATTGAGCCCGCGTTACTGGCACGCCTCGCAGGCTTCGGGATTTTCAAGCGAGCAGGCCAGGGCTTCCTGCGGCGTGTAGGTCGGCTGGGCCGCCACCGTGGCCTTGGCGATGCGCGTGGCCGGACGCGAACGCAGGTAGTAGGTCGTCTTCAGCCCCGACTTCCACGCGTACATGTACATCGAGGACAGTCGGCCGATGTTGGGGCTTTCCATGAAGAGGTTGAGCGACTGCGACTGGTCGATGTACGGGCCGCGTGCGGCGGCGAGGTCGATCAGCGCCTTCTGCGGCAATTCCCATGCGGTGCGATAGACGGACTTGAGCACCTCCGGAATCCCGTCGATGCCCTGCACCGAGCCTTCGGCGAGCTTGATCGCGTCGCGTGTCGCATCGGTCCACAGGCCAAGGCGCTTCAGCTCCCACACCAGATAACGGTTGATCTGCAGGAAGTCGCCCGACAGCGTCTCGCGCTTGAACAGGTTGCTGACCTGCGGCTCGATGCATTCGTAGCAGCCCGCGATCGATGCGATGGTCGCCGTGGGCGCGATCGCGATCAGCAGCGAGTTGCGCAAGCCATGCGCGGCGATGCGCGGCTTCAACGCAGCCCAGGCCTCCGGGTCCGAAGGCTTCACGCCCCACAGATCGAACTGCAGCGCGCCCATCGCCGCGCGGGTCTCGGCGTAGGCCGGATGCGCGCCGTTGCGCTCTGCCAGCTCGCACGAGGTTTCCAGCGCGTGCAGGTAGATGCGCTCGGCGATGCGCGTCGACAGCGCCAGTGCCTCTGCGGAATCGAACGGCAGGCGCATGCGGAAGAACACGTCCTGCAGGCCCATCACGCCGAGACCGACCGGGCGCCAGCGCAGGTTCGAGCGGCGCGTGGATTCGATCGGATAGAAGTTGAGGTCGATGACGCGGTCGAGCTGGCGCACGGCCACACGTACGGTTTCGGCGAGCTTGTCGAAGTCGAAGGCGTAGCCGCCGCGTTCGTCCTCGACGAGGTGCTGCGCCAGGTTCACCGAACCGAGGTTGCAGACCGCGGTCTCTTCCGCCGACGTGACTTCGATGATCTCGGTGCACAGGTTCGACAGGTGCACCGTGCGACCGGGACCCACCTGGTTGCAGGCGCGGTTCGAGGCGTCCTTGAAGGTCATCCAGCCGTTGCCGGTCTCGCCAAGCACTTTCATCATCCGTGCGTAGAGGTCCCGTGCCTTGACCGTACGCGAAGCGAGCCCTTGCTGTTCGGCCTGCACATAGGCCTGCTCGAAGGCTTCACCCCACAGGTCGACGAATTCCGGCACCACGTTCGGATCGAACAGCGACCAGTCACCGTCGCTCTCGACGCGGCGCATGAACAGGTCCGGCACCCAGTTGGCGAGATTCAGGTTGTGCGTACGGCGCATCTCGTCGCCGGTGTTGTCGCGCAGTTCGAGGAACTCCTCGATGTCGGCATGCCAGGTTTCGAGGTAGATGCAGGCCGCGCCCTTGCGCTTGCCGCCCTGGTTCACCGCGGCGACCGAGGCATCCAGCGTCTTCAGCCAGGGCACGATGCCGTTGCTGCGGCCATTCGTCGACCGGATCAGCGCGCCGCGCGAACGGATGCGCGAGTAGGACTGGCCGATGCCGCCTGAGAACTTCGACAGCTGCGCGACGTCGCCGTAGCGCGCGTAGATGTCGGCCAGCGAATCCTTCGGCGAATCCAGCAGGAAACACGAAGACAGCTGCTCGTGGCGCGTGCCGGCGTTGAACATCGTCGGCGAGCTGGGGATGTAGTCCAGCGAGGACATCAGCCGGTAGAGTTCGAGCGCATCGCCGGGCGTCTCGGTCAGCGACACCGCGATGCGCATGAAGAAGTGCTGCGGGGTCTCGATCACGTGCCGGCGCACGGGATGGCGCAGCAGGTAGCGATCGTAGAGCGTGCGCAGGCCGAAGTATTCGAAGCGCCGCGTCTGCGCGACGTCGATCGCATCATTGAACTTGCGCGCATGGGTTTCCACCGCCTGGCGCACGCGATCGTTGATGAGCCCCAGCTCCGCGCCCAGCGCGATCGACTGCGAGAACGAGTGCACGCCCTGCCCGGTCACTTCCTTGTCGACGTAGGCCGCGAGCAGGCGCGCGGCAAGGCGCGCGTACTGCGGCTCGTCGGCGGTGAACGCGGCCGAAGTACGGATCGACAGCTCGTCCAGTTCGCGCGTGGTCGCACCGTCGTAGATGCCGGCGATGGTCTTCAGCGCGACGCGCATCGGATCGATGTCGTCCAGTCCTTCGCAGCAGCGCTGCACCGCACGGACGATCTTGCCGACGTCGACCGGCTCGCGACGACCATCGCGCTTGGTGATGGTCATCGTGTTCGGCGCGTGCGGCGGGGTCAGGGCGAAGCCGGTCTGTGCGGCGTCGGGGGAAGACGCGGGCATGGCGACGGGGGCGCGCGTCGAGCTGTCGACGGCGGAATGGAGGGTGGTTTCGGTGGTCATGGGTCTCTCCCGGTGGCGAATGGAGAGAAAGCGAAGGCGGTGGATCGCACGACCGCCGGTCCACGTGGGCCGGTTGGGGCATTCGCGACGTCACCGGCCCTCGCCCCCTCGGGCGAGCCTGCGTCGACGCGGATGGAAGGACCGACGACGACACGGCGACCCGGACGGGCCGTCTTCGTGACGCATCGACCTTCGCTCCCCGCGGAGACGGTTGGCCTGTCAACGCCGGATTGGCGAGGGTCGAGGCAGGTCTTCGGGCTCATGGGCATGCGGCTAAGCCGCTCCTACTGTGCGTCGCTTCCCGGCCGTCCCGTTGCGGGCGAAGCCAGTGCCATTGACGCAGGTCGTTCCCAACTACCGCTGCGGGGCAGCTCCGGATTCGACGGGATGGCCTCCGAGGCCCCCCAGTCTTACCGGATTCCCATTTCAGCCCGCTCCAGGCGAGGAGCAGGCACCATCGACGGGCACAACATAATGTGCACGACTCACATGGTCAACACTAAATATTGTTGTCGGCAGGCTTGACAAGCACGCCGGATCCCGCCGTACCCCGGCTTTCCAGCGCCTTGACGCGCCGTCCCGGGGCGCCTATCGTTCGCTCGCCGAAGGTTTTCATCTCTTCATCCACATGGAGAGATGAAATTAAAAGGGAAGCCGGTGCGCGTCTTCGGACGTCATTCCGGCGCTGCCCCGCAGCGGTGATTGGGAACGACCCGCGTCATTGGCACTGGCTTCGCCCGCAACGGGACGGCCGGGAAGCGACGCGCAGTAGGTGCGACCACGGTCGCGAGCCCATCAGCCCGAAGACCTGCCCCGGCCGGCGCGCCCATGCGCGTCGACTGACCTGGACCGTGCGCATCCCGTGCACGGCCGGCTCGCCCGAGGGGGCGAAGGTCGCCCGCACGTACGCCGCCCGCAAGGGAGGTGCGCGCGCACCGCCTTCGTTCCTCATCCAATCCGCAAGACTGATGAGGACAACACCAATGACCACCGTGACCACGCTCGGATTCCCGCGCATCGGGATCCGTCGCGAACTGAAGCAGACCCTGGAAGCCTACTGGCAGGGTCGCAGCGACCGGCAGGCCGTGCTCGACACCGCGCTCGCGCTGCGCCACCGCCACTGGCAGCAACAGCGCGACGCCGGTGCCGACGTCGTGCCCTGCAACGACTTCTCGCTGTACGACCACGTGCTCGACACCGCCTTCCTGTTCGACGCGATTCCCGACGCCTATCGCGCGTTGGCCGATGCCGACCCGCTGGCCGGCTATTTCGCGCTGGCGCGCGGCCTGCAGCGCGACGGCCACGACCTGCGCGCGCTGGAAATGACCAAGTGGTTCGACACGAATTACCACTACCTCGTGCCGGAACTGCATCGCGACCAGCGTTTCGCGCTGCGCGGCGACAAGCCCGTCGCCGAATTCCTCGAAGCGAAGAAAGCCGGCCACGATGCGCGGCCGGTGCTGCTCGGCCCGGTGAGTTTCCTGCTGCTGTCGAAGACCGTCGACGGCAGCGACCGCCTCGCCCTGCTCGATCGCCTGCTGCCGGCGTATGCCGCGCTGCTGGAACGCCTGCGCGACGCCGGCGCCGAATGGGTGCAGGTCGACGAGCCCTGCCTCGCGCTCGACGCCACGCCCGAGGTGCAGGCCGCGTACGAGCGTGCGTATCGGGTGCTGCGCGACGCGCGCCGGCCGAAGCTGATGCTGACCGCCTGGTTCGAATCGCTGGGCGAGAACACCGAACTGGTGGCGCGCCTGCCCGTGGACGGGCTGCACCTGGACCTCGTGCGCGGCAAGGCGCAGCTCGACCGCGTGCTGCGCGCCGGTTTCTCGCAGGCCGGCGACGGACGCGTGCTCAGCCTCGGCCTGGTGGACGGCCGCAATATCTGGCGCGCGAATCTCGACGATGCACTGGTGCTGGCGAAATACGCAGCGACCGCGCTCGGCCGCGACCGCGTGCAGATCGCGCCGTCGTGCTCGCTGCTGCACGTGCCGATCGATCTGCGCGTGGAACGCGGGCTGCCCGAAGACATCGTCGGCTGGCTCGCTTTCGCGCTGCAGAAGATCGGCGAACTGCGCACGCTCGTCGACGCACTGGATGACCTGCCGCAGGCGGCGGACGCGCTCCAGCGCGCGCGCGAAGCGCAGGCCTCGCGCCGCGCGTCGCCGAAGGTACATCGCCCCGAAGTCGCGGCGCGGGTCGCAGGAAGCCGCGAGCGCATTTCCACGCGCCACCATGCGTACACCGAACGCAAGCCGCTGCAGTCATCGGCACTGGGCCTGCCGTCGTTCCCGACCACGACGATCGGTTCGTTCCCGCAGACGCCCGACGTCCGCGAGATGCGCGCGAAGTTCAAGTCAGGCAAGGTCGCCCGGGACGCCTACGACACGTTCATCGCCGCGGAAACCGAGGCCTGCATCCGATTCCAGGAAGAAGTCGGGCTCGACATGCTGGTCCACGGCGAATTCGAGCGCAACGACATGGTCGAGTACTTCGGCGAACTGCTCGACGGCTTCGTCTTCACGCGCTCGGGCTGGGTGCAGAGCTACGGCACGCGCTGCGTGAAGCCGCCGATCCTGTTCGGCGACGTGGTGCGTCCGGAACCGATGACGGTGCGCTGGTCCGCGCATGCGCAGTCGCTCACCGACAAACCAGTGAAGGGCATGCTGACAGGCCCGGTGACCATCCTGCGCTGGTCCTTCGTGCGCGACGACCTGCCGCACGAGGATGTCTGCCGCCAGCTCGCCCTCGTACTCGCAGACGAAGTGCTCGATCTCGAGAAGGCCGGGATCCGCGCGATCCAGATCGACGAGCCGGCGTTCCGCGAAGGCCTGCCGCTGCGACGCGACGCCTGGGACGATTACCTGCGCTGGGCCGTCGACTGCTTCCGCCTGACCTGCGCTGAGGTCGCCGCGGACACCCAGATCCACACCCACATGTGCTATTCCGAGTTCAACGACATCATCGACGCCATCGCCGCCATGGACGCCGACGTGATCTCGATCGAGACCTCGCGTTCGCGCATGGAACTGCTGGATGCCTTCGCGAAATTCCGATATCCGAACGACATCGGTCCCGGCGTGTACGACATCCACTCGCCGCGCGTCCCCGACGGCGAGGAGATGCGTGCCCTCGTCGACCGCGCTCGCGACGTGGTGCCCGCCGCACAGCTGTGGGTGAACCCGGACTGCGGCCTGAAGACACGCCAGTGGCCTGAAACGCGCGCCGCGCTGGAGATCATGGTCGGGGTGGCCCGCGGGTTGCGTGCCGAAGCGCAGCCGATGCAGGCAGCAACGGGAGTTCCCGCCTGACGCGGTGCCCCGAAACGACGAAAGGCCGCTTGCGCGGCCTTTCGTCCTGTCACTGCGATGTCGCGAGGATTACTTCGCGAGACGCTTCGCGATCGCGGCGCCGAGGTCGCCCGGCGAACGCACGGTGGTGACACCGGCCTTCTCCATCGCGGCGAACTTGCCTTCGGCCGTGCCCTGGCCGCCCGACGCGATCGCACCGGCATGGCCCATGCGCTTGCCGGCCGGCGCCGAGGCGCCGGCGATGAAGCCGACGACGGGCTTGGTGACGTGCTTGGCGATGAACTCGGCCGCTTCTTCTTCGGCCGAGCCGCCGATCTCGCCGACCATGATGATGCCTTCGGTCTGCGGATCGTTCTGGAACAGGGTCAGAGCGTCGATGAAGTTGGTGCCGTTGATCGGGTCGCCACCGATGCCGATGCAGGTCGACTGGCCGAGGCCGGCGTCGGTGGTCTGCTTCACGGCTTCATACGTGAGCGTGCCCGAACGCGACACGATGCCGATCTTGCCCGGCATGTGGATGTGCCCCGGCATGATGCCGATCTTGCACTCGCCGGGGGTGATCACGCCGGGGCAGTTCGGGCCGATCAGCACGGTGTCCGCGTAGCCCTTCAGCGTGTTCTTCACGCGCAGCATGTCCAGCACCGGGATGCCTTCGGTGATGCACACGATGACCTTGATACCGGCATCGGCGGCTTCGAGGATCGCATCGGCCGCGAACGGCGGCGGGACGTAGATGACCGACGCATCGGCGCCCGTGGTCTTCACGGCGTCGGCGACGGTGTTGAAGACCGGCAGGCCGATGTGCTGCGTGCCGCCCTTGCCCGGGGTGACGCCGCCCACGACCTGGGTGCCGTAGTCGAGCATCTGCTGTGCGTGGAAGGTGCCCTGCTGGCCGGTGAAGCCCTGGACGATGACCTTGGTGTTCTTGTTGACCAAAACGCTCACGTTGTCTTTCCTCTCGTCCTGGATCAGGCGGCCACGGCCGCGACGGCCTTCTTGGCGCCGTCGTTGATGTCGTCGGCCGGCGTGATCGCGAGGCCGGAATTCTTCAGGAGTTCCTTGCCGGCTTCGACGTTCGTGCCTTCGAGGCGCACGATCACCGGGACCTTCACGTCGACTTCCTTCACCGCGGCGATGATGCCCTCGGCGATCATGTCGCAGCGGACGATGCCGCCGAAGATGTTCACGAAGATCGCCTTCACCTTGTCGCTCGACAGGATGAGCTTGAAGGCTTCGGTCACGCGTTCCTTGGTGGCGCCGCCGCCGACGTCGAGGAAGTTCGCCGGCGAACCGCCGTTGAGCGAGATCACGTCCATGGTCGCCATCGCCAGGCCGGCGCCGTTGACCATGCAGCCGATGTTGCCGTCCATCGTGACGTAGTTGAGGTCGTGCTGGCTCGCCTTGACCTCGGTCTCGTCTTCCTGGCGGATGTCGCGCATCGCGGCCAGTTCCGGATGACGGAAGGTCGCGTTGTCGTCCGAGTTGATCTTGCCGTCGAGGACGGCGAGGTTGCCGTCGGTGAGGATCGCCAGCGGGTTCAGTTCGACCAGCGCCAGGTCCTTCTCGTTGAACAGCTTGTACAGGCCCAGCATGATCTTGCTCAGCTGGCCGACCTGCTTGGCGTCGAGGCCCATCGCGAAGCCGAGGTCGCGGCACTGGTAGGGCTGCAGGCCCTGCACGTAGTTGACGTGCAGCGCGTGGATCGCTTCGGGCTTCTCGTGCGCGACCTGCTCGATGTCCATGCCGCCTTCGGCCGAGGCGATGAAGGTGATGGACTTGCTGCTGCGATCCACGAGCACCGACAGGTACAGTTCCTTGGCGATGTCGGTGGCCTGCGTGATCAGCACGCTGTCGACCGGCAGCTCGACGCCGGCGGTCTGGTAGGTGGCCATCTTCGTGCCGAGCATGCCCTTGGCGTACTCGCGCACTTCGTCGTAAGTCTTCGACAGCTTGACGCCGCCGGCCTTGCCGCGTCCGCCCGCGTGGATCTGGGCCTTGACCACCCAGAAGTCGCCGCCGATGGCCTTGGCGGCATCGACCGCCTCTTCCGGGGTGCGCGCGACGCGCCCGGCCGGTACCGCAATGCCGTAGTCGGCAAACAACTGCTTCGCCTGGTATTCGTGGAAATTCATGTGGGTTCCATACGGGATAAAGACGTGCCACACCCGGACGTGCTTCACCAGGCGCAGGGAGCCTCGGCGCCGGAAGGACCCGGATCGCCGCGGACAGGCCGATATTGTCGCCCATGGATCGGCCGGGGGCTACCCCGGACCTTGGTCGGAGCCGCGCGCGAAGGGCAGATGCGCGCCTATACTGGCTCCAACCCCCGCCGGATCCGCCGATTGAGCCGCAGCCCCCAGACCCGTCCGGACAGGCCCGACTACCAGCACCGGGAACTGTCCCTGTTCTCGCTGTATCGGGTCCTCCAGGCAGGCGTGCTGGTGACGCTGACCTTCGGTCCGGTCGCCGCTCTCGTTCCGAAGCCTGGGCACGAAGGGCAGTTGGCGGTCGTCGCCATCATCTATCTCGTCACCTCGATCGGGCTGTTCGTCATGGCCCGGCGCGCCCGCGGACTGACCACCCCGACGGTCGTCGGCATCTGCATCGACGTGCTCGTCGCCTCGCTCGTCGCGCACGCGTCGCCGAGCGCGACCGCCGGTGTCGCATTGATGCTGCTGTTCCATGTCGGCGCGACATCCCTGCTGCTGCCCCTTCGCGCGGCACTGGGGGTCGCCGTTCTGGCGGGCGCCGGCCTGACGGCAGCGTTCCTGTGGACGCTGCTGGTCGAACAGCAGACGCCGCGGCCGTTCGCCGAACTGATGATGTTCACCGTCAGCTATCTCGCGATCGCAGCGCTGACCCACCAGTTGCGCAACCAGATGCGGGCGACCGAGGCGCTGGCGGAACAGCGCGGCGCCGAAGCCATCCGTCTCGCGGAAATCAACGAACTGATCATCCGGCGCATGCGCACAGGCGTATTGCTGGTCGACCGGGAGGCGCAGATCAAGCTGGCGAACGAAGCGGCGATGCTGCTGCTGGGCGAAGGCGCCGTAGGCACCAGCAATCTCGCCGAAGCAGCACCGGAACTCGCCCTGCGACTGAGCGAATGGCTGCGCAACGGCCTCGCCAACGACACCCCCCTGAGACTCGGCGGCGACCAGTTCGAGGTGGTGCCGCGGTTCGCGCGCCTGCTGGCCAACAGCGACAACACCCTGATCTTCCTCGACGACACGTCACTGGTGTCGCGGCGCGCCGAATCGCTCACGCTCGCGGCGATGGGCCGATTCTCCGCGAGCCTCGCGCACGAAATCCGCAACCCGCTGGCGGCGATCAGCTACGCCGCGCAGTTGCTGGAGGAGTCGAAGGACCTGCCCGACGTCGACCGGCAGATGGTGCAGATCATCCTCAAGCAATGCCAGCGCACCAACACCATCGTGGAAAGCGTGCTGGGCCTCGCGCGTCGTGAACGCGCCACGGCGGAGCACCTGGAACTGGTCGCGTTCCTGCGCAACTTCATCGAGGAATTCAAGCAGAGCGTGCCGGACGAGACCAACAACATCTCGCTCGCGGTCAGCCAGCCACTGGTCTCCGCCCTGGTCGATCCACGCCACCTGCACCAGGTCCTGATGGCGATGGTGCAGAATGCGCTTCGCCACGGACACATGCCGGGGCAGGCCGCACGCATCACCCTGCATGCCTACCGCCTGGACGACACGCCGGTCATCGACGTGATCGACCGGGGGCCCGGCATCCCGGAATCGGTGGTCCCACAGCTGTTCCGGCCGTTCTTCACGACCTCCGAGCACGGCACCGGCCTCGGCCTGTACATCGCACGGGAGCTGTGCCGCGCCAATGGCGCCTCGCTGGACCATGTACCGCTGCCGGGCGGGGGCTGCTGCTTCCGCATCACGATGCCCGGCCAGCACTCGCTCCTGCCCGCCTGAAGCCCCTTTGCGCATCCGGTCCCGGATGAGTGGCTGTCGCGACTGCCGCAAATGGGCTAAAGTTGACGCAGGAGGGCACTATGTCTGAGCAACGCAGCGCGCTGATCGTCGACGATGAACACGACATCCGCGAGCTTCTGGTGGTGACGCTGGGTCGCATGGGATTGCGGACCGACACCGCCCCGAATCTCGCCGTGGCAAGGGAAATGCTGAGCACGGTCGCCTACGACCTGTGCCTGACGGACATGCGCCTGCCCGATGGCTCAGGCCTGGATCTGGTGTCGGAGATCGCGACCCGGTTCCCGACCACGCCGGTCGCCGTGATCACGGCCTACGGCAACGTCGAAGCCGCCGTGGAGGCCCTCAAGAGCGGCGCATTCGACTTCGTCACCAAGCCGGTGGACCTGACCGTGCTGCGCGGCCTTGTCCGCCAGGCACTCGACCTGAACACCCGTCGCCAGGCCAACCCCGAAGGCACGACCCTGCTGCTCGGCGATTCGCCGGCCATGGTCGGTCTGCGCGACACCATCGCCAAGGTCGCCCGCAGCCAGGCCCCGGTCCACATCAGCGGCGAATCGGGCACCGGCAAGGAACTGGTCGCCCGCACGATCCATGCGCAGGGTTCCCGCGCGGCCGGACCCTTCATTCCGGTCAACTGCGGCGCCATCCCCTCCGAGCTGATGGAAAGCGAATTCTTCGGCCACAAGAAGGGCAGCTTCACCGGCGCGCATACCGACAAGCTCGGCCTGTTCCAGGTCGCCGACGGCGGCACCCTGTTCCTCGACGAAGTCGCCGAACTGCCGCTGTCGATGCAGGTCAAGCTGCTGCGTGCGATCCAGGAAAAGACCGTCCGCCCGGTCGGCGCCAACGCCGAGGCTGCGGTCGACGTGCGCATCCTGTCGGCCACGCACAAGGATCTCGACGTCCTCGTCGCCGAGGGCAAGTTCCGCCACGACCTGTTCTACCGCATCAACGTCATCGAGCTGGACGTGCCGCCGCTGCGCGAGCGCACCGGCGACCTGCCGCTCCTGTCGGATGCCATCCTCAAGCGCCTGGCCTATGCCATGAAGCGCCGCGCCCCGGTGCTGTCCCGCGAGGCCAGCGCCGCACTCGAGACCTACCCGTTCCCGGGCAATGTCCGCGAGCTCGAGAACATCCTCGAGCGTGCCCTGGCCATGGCCGACGGCGAAACGATCGACGCGCGCGACCTGCGCCTGCCGCATGCCGCCCCAAGCCAGGCAGCCAGCCAGCCCGCGCCGGCCCTTGCTGCAACACCCCCGCCGATGCCGGCCAGCGTGCCCGCAGCGGCCATTCCCGCTGCAGCTGCACCTGCAGGCCTGCCGCCGCGGGACACCGCTGGCACAGCGGCCCTGCCCTCGTTCATCGAGGAAATCGAGCGCAACGCGATCCAGCAGGCATTGCAGGAACACCGCTACAACAAGACCAAGACCGCCGCGGCGCTCGGCATCACCTTCCGCGCCCTGCGCTACAAGCTGAAGAAGCTGGGCATCGAGTAAGCCGGGCGGACGATCTTGCGGGAATCCGGGGGCTGCGCATAATCATGCGCAGCCCTCTTGTCATTGTGCCGCCATGACCCGCTGGAAAGCCTCCGGAATCCATTTCGCCATCAGTTTCGTCGTCCTCGCAAGCGTCTTTGCCTTTGTGGTCTGGCGCTGGTATCCGCCTGAATTGTTCGAGATGGCCAAGGCGCGCACACTGCTGTCGGTGCTGGCCGGCGTGGATCTGGTGCTTGGCCCTCTGCTGACGCTGATCATCTATCGACATGGCAAGAAGGGACTGAAGTTCGACCTGCTCTTCATCGCGATCGTGCAGATCGCAGCACTGGTCTTCGGCCTTCACACCGTCTGGGAATCACGCCCGGCCTATATTGTCGGAACAAGCGATCGCTTCCATCTGGTCTTCGCGAACGAGATCGATCCGGCGAGCGCCAAGAAGGCGCAAGCCGAATACCGCCGCGCACCATGGCTGGGCCCTGAAATCGTGTCTGCACCGCTTCCGAAGGACGGCAAGGCACGCTTCGAAGCCATGATCGCGGCGATGACCGGCCTGGAAATCCAGTTCGACCCGTCGAAATACGTCGCATATCCGTCCGACAATCGCGAGCCGGTAAAAAACGCACTCACGGCCCGCGAAGTCATCTCGTCAGCGCCGCCTGCCGAACGAACCGCGTGGCAGAACGCCTTCGAGCGATATCGAGACACGCCGGACCCGGGCCTCCTGCCGCTCCAGTCGAGCAGAGGCAGCGCAAGCGTCCTGGTCGATCGTGCGGACGGACGAATCCTTGGCTATGTCGCACTCAACCCGTGGCCGGTCTTCACGGCTGCCGAGAAGGCCGACACGGACGCAAAGGTGCGCTGAGCCGAAGGCAAACCGAAACAGCCCCCCTCCAAAACGGGGAGGGCGGCGCCGCTACCTATTTCCCAGCAGGCGCCTCGGGCCTCGCACCTTTTGTCGCCAACCAGGCCGACAGATAACCGCGGGCCATGCCGTAGTACGCATTGCTGACCCGCACCGATGCGCCATGTGTCGTTTCGACAGCGCGCGCATCATCGAATCGCTTCTGCTGCAATGCGCCCAGCATCGCAATCACCAGAAGATGATCGCGCGCCAGCAGAGGCGAATTGCCTGCCTGCAGCACCTTGAGCCCGGCGAGGCCCGCAGCGTGCATGGCCGCACCATCGCGGTCGGATACAGCGGCATACGCCGCAAGCAGGGCTGACACCTGCGGATCGGATGCCCGTGACCCCACCCACGCAGGGCTTGTCCACACCCCGCGCAGGTCTTCCGGCGGCAGGTAGCCGATAGTGAAATCTGCTACGACGGTGGCGGCATCCAGCCACTGTCCGACCGGGGTCGTCGGCGCAAGCAGCAGGTCGACCTTGGCACGGATGGCCGGGTCGAGACCGGCGCCCTCGCCTTCGCCCAGCATCAACTCCCGGATGCGGCCCGCGTTGGCGTGATCCGTCGCCCCCAGGCTACCCAGCGGGGCACGGATGGCAGCCGCTACCGGGACGGGAGTGCGCCCACCGGTGAGCTCCAGCACGGGCATGCCTGCCGCCATCAGCGTTCGAATGCTTTGCACCGATTCGCCCTTGAATCGCGAACGCGGCGCATTGAGGGCCACACTGGGGAGGTAGTCGGTATGCACGGGTGCGGAATACAGCTCAACGAGCGCTGCCAGCACGCTGCGATCGGCAAAACGACGCACACCATGCTCCTCGGCCTTGGTCAAGCCGAGCCGCTCGAGCCCCGGCACGAGCGCCGGATCCCGCAGTCGCCCGGCGTCGAAGCTTCTGATCGGCTTGTGCGATGCAATGAAGATCACGTCGGCGCTGTTCGTGAGGTATGCCTGCACATGCGGATACTCGCCGATCAACGCGGCGACCATCGAGTAGAACAGCGGATCGTTGAGTTCGTACGTCTGCATCCATTGCACGAGCACCCCGTCGTCGTCGAGATGCGCGCTGAGGAAGCCATAGAACTCGCGCGTGAACAGGCTGGACACGCCGCTGACCCAGGGATTGGACGGCTCGGACACGATCACGTCGTAGCGCTTGCCGCCCGACGAGAAGAACGTACGCGCATCGTCCAGCCGAAGGTTCGAACGCGGGTCCGAATAGCCGCGCGAAACATGATCGCCGTAAAGACGCGCGCCCTGCACCATGGCCGGCTCGATCTCGATCGTATCCACGACTTCCGGATGGGCGCTGCCCAGAATGGTGTGCGTACTCAGGCCCGAACCCCAGCCGATGATCGCGATCCGCTTCGGATCCGGATGCAAGGCAAGCGGCAGGGTCGCCGCCATCACCATGGTGTACTCGTCGTCGGTCGGCACGCCTTCGGGACGCAACTGGATCGATGCATCGGGCTTGCCGTTGGTCGCGATGATCCCGAGTCCATGAGCGTCCTCGTAGTAGGACACCGTCGCCGTCTTGCCGTCGCGCAGGTAACGCACGCGCACAGCCGAATCCAGTTCTGCATACCCATGCCGGAACACGCCGGACGCCAGCGCACGCGGATCCACATTCCCCAGCAGCAGGCTGCCCGCCGTGATCAGCAAGGTCGCCGCCAGCGCACCAAAGTACCAGCGCGGCCTGAACTCTGCGGCAAAGCCGCGCAACAACACCAGGCCCAGGAGGATGTCCGCAAGAGCCGCAAACGTGACCGCAAGGCGCAAACCCACCATGGGTATCAGCACGTGCACCGCAAGCATCACGCCGACGATGGCGCCAAGCGTGTTTGCTGCGTAGATGCGGCCGATGCTGCGCTCACCCGCGCCACGCCGCAGCAGGATCATCGTGAACAGGGGCAACGTCATGCCCGCGAAGAACGCGGCGGGAAACATGATGAGCAATGCGATGGTCGCACTGCCCACACCATACAGGCTGTAACCGGCATCCGACTTCGGCAAATGCTCCATCAGCCAGCCCACCCAGGCGAAACTATTGGCGAACAGCGGGAGCGAGATCAGCGCTGCAAGGCCCATCAGCACCTGGGCAAGACCGGCAGCATTGACCGGATCCACGATGCGAGCGCTTCGCTTGCGGATCCAAAGACCACCGAACGCCAAGCCCAGGATGAAGGCCGACAGCATCAATTCGAACGAATGCACGGTGGTACCCAGCGCCTGGTTGAGCATCCGGATCCAGCCGATCTCGTAGACGAATGAACTCGCCCCGGTGATGCCCGCGCCGAAGAGCATGAGCATCGACAACCGCCCCAATGATCCCGGATCGTTTTCCGCAGCCGGCTTCTCCGACACCATGATCGATGGCGAAACGCCCGGCATCGACCCGGTCACTTCAGCGCGCAGGGAAATCCGCCATGCCAACAGTCCCACCAGCACGTTGATGACACCAGCGACGATGATCGCGCCCGGCATGCCGATCCAGGGGAGCAGCAGGAAGGTCGCGACCAGCGCACCCACGGCGGCGCCGATGCTGTTGGTGAAATACAGGCCACCGAGGATCTGGCCGTCCTGCCCGGGCGCCACGCGCAGGTAGCCCCCGCTCATCAGCGGGAACGTCATGCCGAGCATGATGCTCTGCGGCGCGATCATCAGCGCTGCGGTGCCCCATTGCCACAGGCGGATCGTCGCCTCCCCTTCGAGCGCGGGCAGAACCGTCTCCTGCGACAGGGACATG
Source organism: Lysobacteraceae bacterium (assembly GCA_016789405.1). GTDB lineage: Bacteria > Pseudomonadota > Gammaproteobacteria > Xanthomonadales > Xanthomonadaceae > Lysobacter_I. The sequence continues at coordinate 76,614 of JAEUPQ010000026.1, read as the reverse complement.
TAGCCGACGAACATGGGATGGAACACCAGTGCCGTCACGCCGATGATCAGCTCGACGATCGCGTAGGTTCGGATGAGCCCCGTCCACCGCCCCCCCCTGGCACTGACAAGCCACGCCCCCAGCGCCATGCCGCCCATGAAGATCGCCAGCACCAGGGTCTGGGCATAGGCCGCATGCCCCAGCACCAGTCCGAGGTAATGAGACCAGATGGCCTGGTACACCAGCCCCGCGAAGCCGGACGCGACGAACAGGAGAAGCAGCATTCGCTCCAGGCGGGCGACAGGCATCTGCATGTACAAACTCCACTCATCTATTTAAATGCGATGTGAAGGATAGCCGAAAGGCCGGACCGTTCCCGCGCCATCGCCAGGCGCCATGCATGCTGCTATGCAGCAAACACTACTGCGATCACATCTCGCCTGCAGCAGTGCCAAACCGCGAAATAATGTGACCATCGGCACGCGAATGACTGTTGTGGTCAGCCTCGCCGCAATCTGACGTTTTTTGTCATATTGTGACCACCGCAAAAGTGTGCAGTAGTTCGCATACGGAGACGCACTCCGGGACGGGAGTCGCGTCACATCATTTGGCATGGGTTGTGCGTAAGCTTGGCCTGCACGTGCTCGGCAGCACGGGCGCCCAAGGACCCGGAAATGAACTGGCCAAGGGCACGTGAATACTTCGCAACACCAACACTCCCGAGGGATCTCCCATGAAGAAGCAGCAAGGTTTCACCCTGATCGAACTCATGATCGTGGTCGCGATCATCGCCATCCTGGCCGCCATCGCCCTGCCGGCTTACCAGAACTATGTCGCGAAGTCTCAGGCCACGACTGGTCTGGCCGACATTCGTGGCGGCGTCACCGCCTATGAAGAAGGCATCCAGAGCGGTGACAATGGCGCCGGTGCCCCGTCGCTGACCCAGCTCGGCCTCTACACGCCGACCGCCGATTCGCGCTGCAGCAACATCAAGGTCATCGGCACCTGGGCCGCTCTCGCAGGCCAGGGCATCGAATGCACCCTGCGTGGCAATCCGAACGTCACCGGCAAGACCATCACCCTGACCCGCACCAATGATGGCCAGTGGCCGTGCGCTGCCGGCGGCGGCCTGGCTCCCGAGCACACCCCGAACGGCTGCTAATCAAGCCTTTGTCGTATGACAGCTCGTGGGAAAGGGGGTGCTCACGCACCCCCTTTTCATTCCAGCCCCCAAGCCCCTCTGATCCGCCGAGGCATACCATGATGCCCATCACCACGCGTACGCAGAACGGCTTTACCCTCATCGAACTGATGATCGTCGTTGCGATCATTGCAATACTGGCCTCGATCGCGCTTCCCGCCTACCAGATCTATGTCGCAAAGTCCCAAGTCACCGCCGGTCTGGCGGATTTGCGCGGGGGGGTCGTGATCTTCGAGGAAGGCATCCAGAACGGCACCAATACTGGCAGCCCGCTCAGCGCCACCGATATTGGACTGAACACCAGTACCGATCGATGCAGCAGCATCACTCCCGGTGGGAGCTGGACAGCCACCAACGGCCAGACCATCACCTGCCTCTTGGCCGGCAATCCGAACGTCGCCGGCGAGAACCTGGTGCTGACCCGCAGCAGCGAGGGCCGCTGGGACTGCAGTTCGACCGTCGCGGCCATCTATCGCCCCAACGGTTGCTGAGACCACTGCCTTGCCGGGGCTGTGCGCCAAGTCTCGAATGGCCACACTGAGACCGCCGACGCCCTCCACCTGCAAGCTTTTCGATGATATCGTCGTAAATGCATGATCCGACCGTGGATCCGCTGGCGAGGGGCCATCGAAAGTGAACGTCGCGCACACTTCAAATCTGATCGGCATCACCGGTATTGCCCGGAGACTGGTGCTGGACGGAGCGCTTGAAGAGAGCGTCGCCCGCGAAGCGCTGGATGCCGCCACGCGCGAGCGCAAATCGATCACGCTTTACCTGCGTGAACAGAAACTGGTCACGCCTTCGCAACTGGCTGCCGCGAACTCGATCGAGTTCGGCATGCCGCTCTTCGATCCGTCCGTGATGGACGGGAATCAGAGCGCGATTCGCCTGGTGAAGGACGAGCTGCTGCAGAAGCATCTCGTGCTGCCCTTGTTCAAGCGCGGCGGCAGGCTCTTCGTCGGCGTCTCCGATCCCACGAACACCGCAGCGCTCGACGAAGTCAAGTTCCACACCAATCTTGCGGTCGAACCGATCCTCGTCGACGAAGAAACGATCAAGCGCACCATGGAGTCCTGGCTCAGCGCCAACGACTCGATCGGCGACATGGATGACGCCGAAGGCCTCGACAACCTCGACGTCTCCACCGGTGATGACGACGCAGGCGGGGACAGCGGCGTCGATGCCAAGGGCGACGACACACCCGTCGTCAAGTTCGTCAACAAGGTCCTGGTCGATGCAATCAAGCGCGGCGCATCGGACATCCACTTCGAACCGTACGAAACCGACTATCGCGTTCGCCTCCGCATCGACGGCATCCTCCGCCAGGTCGCCAAGGCACCCGTCAAGCTGAGTCAGCGCATCGCTGCGCGTTTGAAGGTCATGTCCCAGCTCGACATCGCCGAGAAACGCGTTCCCCAGGACGGACGCATCAAGCTGAACCTGTCCAAGACCAAGCAGATCGACTTCCGCGTCAGCACGCTGCCAACGCTGTTCGGCGAGAAGATCGTGCTGCGTATCCTTGACGGCAGCGCGGCGAAGCTCGGCATCGAGAAACTCGGTTACGAAGCGGAACAGCAGAAGCTGTTCCTTGACGCCATCAAGAAACCCTACGGCATGGTCCTGGTCACCGGGCCCACCGGCTCGGGCAAGACCGTTTCGCTCTACACCGCCCTGGGCATCCTCAACGAGGAAGAGCGCAACGTCTCCACCGTCGAGGACCCCGTCGAAATCCGACTGCCCGGCATCAACCAGGTGCAGCAGAACGCGAAGCGCGGCATGACCTTCGCCGCAGCATTGCGCAGCTTCCTGCGCCAGGATCCGGACGTGATCATGGTCGGCGAAATCCGCGACCTCGAGACTGCCGAAATCGCGGTCAAGGCCGCTCAGACAGGCCACATGGTGCTGTCCACGCTGCACACCAACGATGCACCGCAAACCATTTCGCGCCTGATGAACATGGGCATCGCGCCCTTCAACATCACTTCGTCCGTATCGCTCGTCATCGCGCAGCGCCTCGCACGTCGCCTGTGCCCGAACTGCAAGCGCGAACAGCACCTGCCGGAGCACGCACTGCTGGCCGAAGGCTTCACGAGCGATGAGGTCCGCACGGGCTTCACCCTGTACGAAGCCGTCGGTTGCAGTGATTGCACGGGCGGATACAAGGGCCGTACCGGCATCTATGAAGTCATGCCGATGACCGAGCAGATCCAAGCGATCATCCTGCAGGGCGGCAACGCGATGCAGATTGCCGAAGTCGCACGTGCCACCGGTGTGAACAGCCTGCGTCAATCCGCACTGCTGAAGGTCCGCAACGGGCTCACCAGCCTCGCCGAAATCAACCGCGTCACCAAGGAATAAGCCATGGCCGCCTCACGCACCGTCGCCAAGAACGCCCCCACCGAACGCGCCGGCAACACGATGCCCCTGTATGTCTGGGAGGGCACCGACAAGCGCGGCGTGAAGATGAAGGGTGAGCAGCAGGCGAAGAACACCAACATGCTGCGCGCCGAACTGCGCCGGATCGGCATCACGCCGACGGTGGTCAAGCCCAAGCCCAAGCCGCTTTTCGGCGCAGCCGGCAAGAAGATCAGTGCGCGCGACATCGCGATCTTCAGTCGACAGATCGCGACGATGATGAAGTCCGGCGTGCCGCTGGTGCAGTCGCTGGAAATCATCGGCAACGGCCAGAAGAATGTCCGCATGAAGAATCTGGTCGATGCAGTGAGAACTGACATCGAGGGCGGCTCGTCGATCTACGAGGCGATGTGCAAGCACCCGATCTACTTCGACGAGCTGTATCGCAACCTCGTGCGCGCCGGCGAATCGGCAGGCGTGCTCGAAACCGTGCTCGACACGATCGCGACCTACAAGGAAAACCTCGAGACCCTGAAGGGCAAGATCAAGAAGGCGCTGTTCTACCCGGCAATGACCGTCGTCGTCGCCATCCTGGTCAGCGCCGTGATGCTGATCTATGTCGTCCCGCAATTCGAGTCCGTGTTCAAGGGCTTTGGCGCGGACCTGCCCGCCTTCACGCAGATGATCGTGAGCATGTCCAGACTGCTGGTGTCCTGGTGGTGGGCCATGCTCCTCGTCGTCGTCGGCTCGCTGATCTCGTTCATTTTCGCCTACAAGCGATCCGCGAATTTCCGCCATACCCTCGACAAGTTGATCCTGAAAGTGCCGGTGATCGGCTTGATCATGCACAACTCGGCGATCGCACGTTTCTCGCGCACGCTTGCGGTGACATTCCGTGCAGGCGTGCCATTGGTTGAGGCGCTGGAAAGCGTCGCCGGCGCAACCGGCAATGCCGTGTACGAAAAGGCGGTGTGGCGTATCCGCGACGACGTGTCGGTCGGATATCCAGTCAACATGGCGATGAAGCAGGCCAACCTCTTCCCGCACATGGTCATCCAGATGGCAGCGATCGGTGAAGAAGCCGGCGCACTCGACACCATGCTGTTCAAGGTCGCCGAGTTCTACGAGCAGGAAGTGAACAACGCCGTCGACGCCCTGACCAGCCTGCTGGAACCGCTCATCATGGTCGTCATCGGCGTGCTCGTAGGCGGCATGGTCGTTGGCATGTACCTGCCGATCTTCAAGCTCGCCGCCACAATCGGCTGATCGAACAAGACCGGACCCACGCATCGATGGCATTCCTCGACCAGAACCCGGCCCTCGGTTATCCGATCGCGGCCGGGCTCGGCCTCCTCGTGGGCAGTTTCCTCAACGTCGTCATCCTCCGCCTGCCGCGCAAGCTCGAATGGCGTTGGAAGCGGGACGCCCGCGACGAACTGGAACTGCCCAACGACATGTACGATCCGCCACCGCCGGGGATCGTGGTCGAGCCATCGCACTGCCCGCATTGCCAGCACAAGCTGTCGTGGTACGAGAACATCCCGGTCTTCAGCTGGCTGGCGCTCGGCGGCAAGTGCCGCAATTGCAGGACGCCGATCTCGTTCCAGTATCCGGCCGTCGAACTGCTGACGATGCTGCTGGTCGTGGCCAGCGTCTGGCGCTTCGGCTTCGGCTGGCAGGGCTTCGGTGCCTCGCTGCTGAGCTGTTTCCTGGTGGCGGGCGCGGGCATTGATGTGCGCAAGCAGTTGCTGCCTGACGAGATCACCCTGCCCCTGCTCTGGCTCGGTCTGATCGCCAGCGTCGACAACCTCTTCGTGCCCGCCAAGGCCGCCATCGCTGGCGCCGTTCTCGGTTACGTGTCGCTCTGGCTGGTCTACAAGGCGCACAAGTTCGTCACGAACAAGGACGGCATGGGCTACGGCGACTTCAAGCTGCTCGCCGCCTTGGGCGCGTGGGCCGGCTACAAGGCGCTGCTGCCCATCGTGCTGGTGGCCTCGTTCGTCGGCGCCATCATCGGCTCGATCTGGCTGTTCGCGAAGGGCCGGGACCACAACATCCCGATCCCCTTCGGCCCCTACCTCGCCGCAGCCGGCTGGATCGTGTTCCTCTGGGGCGGCGACCTGCTCGCCCTGTACCAGCGCCTGTTGCCCTACTGATTCGCCCATGGCGACGTACTGCATCGGGCTGACCGGCGGCATCGCCTCGGGCAAGACCGCGGTCACGCGTGCATTCGAAGCCCTCGGCATCGTGGTCGCCGATGCCGACATCGCCGCGCGCGATGCCGTCGCACCGGGCAGCCCGGGTCTGGCCGAGATCGTCGCGACATTCGGCCACGATGTGCTCGATGCCGACGGCAAACTCGATCGTGCCGCCATGCGCAAGCGCGTCTTCGACGACGCCGATGCACGTCGGCAGCTCGAGGGCATCATTCATCCGCGCGTGCGTGAACTGCTCATCCGGCAGTGCGAAGCCGCCACCAGTCCGTACGTTATCGCCGCTATCCCGCTGCTCACTGAAGTCGGCGGACGCGCGGTCTATCCCTGGCTGCAGCGAATTCTCGTCGTCGACGTGCCGGTCGAAACGCAACGGCAGCGACTGGTCCAGCGCGACGGCATCGATGCCGCGCTCGCGGAGCGCATGATCGCCGCGCAGGTGACGCGCGAGCAGCGGCTCACGATCGCGGATGATGTCATCGTCAATGCGGGATCGCTGGAGGATCTGCAGCGGCATGTGGCCATGCTCGACGCGCAGTATCGGCGATACGCCCAACTTCATTGCGTATAGGGCGCGCTCAAGCGCGCCGTTTTGTGCGATGCCTGGCCTTGTGTCTCAAGGCCCCGCCCAATCCAACGGCAACTCCCCTCGCCTCACGTAACGATGGAACGAGGAAAACGGCCAGTCGCGTACCACGGCCACATGGCCACGTTTGACCGGGTTGAAGTGGATGTAGTCGACGTGATACCGCAGATCGTCGTCATCCTCGATCCGATGCTCCCAGAATCGACGTTGCCAGATGCCGCGTTCGCGCCGTGAAATCCGCACAATAGAACGGTATTCGGATGCAGGCAGACGGCGGCAGAATCCTGATTTGATCCGGGCCCAACGCCCTGGGTTATCGGCATCGCCATCCGGCAACCGCCAGAGACAGTGCAGGTGATCCGGCAGGATGACGATCGCGATCATCTCGAACGGCTGTGCGATCCGCGCGGCGCGAAACGATGCACGCAAGTCATCGACATGATCGATCAACAGTCGTCGACGCCGTTCCAGCAGGTTCACGGTGAAGAAGAAGGTGCCGCCCGGCACAGGTTCGCGGCGATATCGAGGCATACCCCATCATGGCGTCACCCCACCATCGCCGATGTCAGGCAATGCCGCGACGTCACGTCAGATTTCCGCGAACCGTTTGTCGCTACCTCAAAAGGTGCGCCGGGGCGCACCCTATGCTCAACTCTTTGGCACATAGGGCGCGCTCAAGCGCGCCGCTTTGTGCGGGTATGGTTTTGCATCGCTCGCATTCGGGCGCGCCGGGGCGCGCCCTATGTGCGGGTTATGGCCTTTGCCACCCATCGTTCCCGAACACGAAGTGACAACCGAAAACGAACCCGACACACTCGCCGCGTAACCGCTCCTGCCGAGGCCCGGGTGTCGGGTAATTACCCAACTTGTACACGCTTACGCCCGCGATACGGCACCCAATACATCAGGCAATATCCCGCACCACCGTCAGAAAACCCCGACAACCGAGAAGGCATGCGTAGGGCGGGATCACCGAAGGTGATCCCGCCATGACAACACGCATATCTCATCGGAGTTTCGCGGCATCAGAATTCGGCGGCATCCGCTACGCGGGTGCCGCCCTACGATTGCGCCTTACGGCCTTACGCCTTACGGCCTTTAAGAACCATTATCGTCACGAGAATTTTTAGCCTTCCATGCAAAAATCAGAATGACAATGCAAGTCAAAACCACAAACAGCCAGGCCGGAAGATGAAAGACCAGAGACAAGACGATCAACGCCAATAGAACAAAACTATAAAACAAGTACCCCAACAAACTATTCATCCCTGATCATCTCGCACCTGTCGCCGTCCTTGTCTTTACAGGACCAGCGACAAATAAAATATTTGGCCAACACGCAACCTCCACCAACGACATAACCTGTCGCAGGCGTGCCCAATGAGCCGCCAATAACGGTCCCTCCGGTGCATACCCACTGAAATCTGACGTTGCAATCAATCTGACAAAGTGTGTTCGGCGAATAAATTGGATTCGGGAGAATTCCTGCAGCGCACTCGGCAGTGGCGCAACGCCCTTCATTTGGATAACCGCTTCCACGACCATCGCCGTCGTCTATCCAACAGGGCACAGGGGTACTAAGCATAGAATTCTGGACCATTCCAGGAGGACACGGCCTCAGCCCAAACGGGTCAATTAGGTTCATCGGCAAGCCATGCGCGTAAGAGAACGTAGCGGTACCACCAAAGACCCCCTGGGGATCACTCTCCACATACCGCCCGGTCGCCGCCTCATAATCCCGGAAGTAGTTGTAATTCAACCCGCTCGCCGCGTCATACCGCTGCCCCGGGAAGCGCATGTTGAATACGAACGCGGTGGAGTCACCGTCCGGATCCTGATTCGGCGCCGTGTTGCCGAAGGCTTCGCCTGCGAGATCCCAGGTCCACACCGCTGTGCCGGTCGCGCCGCGCACAGGGTCCACGACCACGCGCGGGGTGCCGAGCATGTCGGCTTCGACGTAATACAGCTTCTGCGCGGTGGACGCGCCCTCCAGCACCGCGACCGGCAGATCGCTGAACCAGACAACCTGCTGCACCGGTGCGCCGCTGCCGTTGTAATCGCCGACCCAGCGACCGGCTTCATCGTAGACGCTGTAGGTGTCGCTGCTGCCCAGATGCTTGCGCACCTGCTCGCCGCGACCGTTGTAGACGTAATTCATCTTCGCCACGCCGGATTCGCGGTACTGGCTCATCCGGTTCAGGTCGTTGTAGACGAACTCCTTCGCCGTGCCGCCGATCTGCGTGGTATTGCCGACATTGTCGTAGCTGCGCGCGGTGGCGCCGACACTGTCGAGACGGTGGCTACCGGCGGGATAGCTATACGGTGTGGTGGTCGCGCCGACGGTCGCGCTGATGCGGTTGCCGGTCTTGTCGTAGGCATAGCCTTCCAGCAGCGCGTTGCTGACGCCGTCGCGGTTCTCGGTCAGGTGGTTCAGGCCGTCGTAGCCGAAGACGCGACGCGGCGGATCGGCCTGGTCGGCACCGCGCAGACGCTTGAGATTGCCGACCTGGTCGAACTCGTAGCCGAGACTGAGGCCACCCGCGCCCACCACCTCGACGAAGCCGGGCTGGTAGTTCTGGTTGAGCGAGCGCTTCATCAGGCGGCCGTTGCCGTAGCTCCACTCGGCCACCGGGCCGAAGGGGTAGTACGTGGCATTGGTCAGCACGACCTGTCGGGTGCCGCCGGTCGGCGTGGCGCCGATTTCGCTGACGCGACCCAGCGCATCGTAGGCATAGTCGACCGACGCGCCATCCGGATACACCATGCCCGTCAACTGGCCAGCAGCGTTGTACTGGTAGCGCAGGGTGAAGCTCTGCCCGTTGGTGGTCTGCACCTTGCGGACCAGATCGCCGAAGCGGTTGTAGCAGTAGACCGTACTGCCGCTGCCGTCGTTGATGCGGGTCAGGCGGCCGACACTGTAGCCCTCACCCGACTGGCAGGCCGTCTGCGTGCTGTCGTAGACGTAGCCGATGTTGAGCGACGAGGTCGGCACCGACACCGAGGTCAGCCGGTTCAGCGCGTCGTAACCGTAGGTCGTGGCGACGCTGCGCGCATCGGTCTGCGACGCACGGTTGCCCGCGCTGTCGTAGGCATAGGTGGTCGTGCCGGTGTCCGGGCTCTGCAGCTGGGTCTGGTCGCCGAGACCGTTGTAGGTGTAGGTGGTGTTCAGCCCCTTCGGATCGTTGACCTGTGTCAGATTGTCGAGCGCGTCATAAGTGAACTTCGTCTCGGCGGCGATGCCGTTCATGTCCTGCAGGGTGCGGCTGAGGCGCCCCAGGGGATCGGTGTTGTTGTCGGCCACGCGCGTCAAGGCGTCCGTGGATTGGTCCAGATTCCCATCAGCGTCGTAAGTGAAGCTGGTCACCCGGCCGTACGCATCGGTCTGCGACTGCAGTTGCCCCAGCGTGTTGTAGGTGCGGGTGAGGCTGCGCATCAACGCGCCCTGATCGTCCTTGACCTGCTCGCCGATGCGGTTATCAGCACCATCCAGCGTGTAGGTGATGGAATTGCCTTCTGCATCCGCGATCGACGTCAAACGGTGCGCACTGTCGTAGCCGTAGCTGGTGAAGCTGCCGTCCGGCTGGGCGACCTTCTTGACGAGGCCAGTCGGCCAGTACTCAACTCGAGTGATGCGGTCGTCGGTTTCAGACGCATCGTTCGCGCCCCGCACCTTGCTGGCGAGCATGCGACCACGCGCGTCGTATTCCAGATCGGTCACGACGCCATTGGCATCCTTGGCCGACAGGACACGACCAGCGCCGTCGTGACTCAGGATCTCGCTGACCTGGCCTGCGGCATTGGTCACCTTCCACAGTTGACCCTTGCGGTACTGGCACGTCGTCGGCGAGGCTGCGCAATCCGGGTGATCGGCATTGCGGTAGGTGTACGTCGTGATGTCGGCGACATCGGTCCTTGCGCCATCAACGGATTTCACCAGACCGACACGCGGACACACGGCAGCATCCACATCCGCTTGTGTGCAGTAATTCGTCGTCACCGTCCGCGATTGCGAAGTCGCCGGATCGATCGTGGTGCGGGTCAGGACCTGGCCTGAACTGTTGTAGGTAAACGACTGCTGCTGCTTGGTGACGTAGTTCGAACCCGATTTCTCCTGGGTGAGGATCGATGTGGCCCGATACAGCGCATCTCGCGTGGTGACCGTCTTGCGCTCGACGTTGGTGCCATACCCGTCATAACGGGCGCTGACATAGGCTCGATTGGTGTCGTATTCATATCGCGTGACGTGGCCGAGACGATCTGTGGTCTGCAGCGCCAGAGCACCGTTGTAGGTGTTCGAAGTCGTTCCATTCGAGGATGTCGTGGACAACACACGACGATAGCCACTGTCGTTGGACAACATCAGGTTATGAACACCACCGTGGCGATCCGTGACCTGCACCTGATTGTTTCCGGTGTAGCTCAGCTCGGTCTTCTCGACTTGGCCGCTTGGCGCGTGAAAGTGACTCAACCGCACCCGCCCCTTGTTGTCATAGCCGTAGGTCGCATAACGCACACCATTGTCGGTGATGCCGGTCAGTGCATGCGGATCGTTCGCATCCGAGAGGCCGGTCTCGTTGTAGTGGTAGGTCTTGTTCGAGCCATCTTGATAGACGACAGACTGCAAGTTGCTGGTTGCGTCGTAGCCGTAAGAGACCGTATTGCCATCTGGCAAGCGGATCGTCGACAGACGATTGTTCTGGTACTCGAAGGTCAACACACTACCGAATTGGTCAGTCGCCGCGATCAGTCGGCCATTGCCGTAAGCGAACTCGATCTTCCAGGCGTTGTCACGACCTTCGATCCGGATGAGACGGCCAGCCTGATTGAAGTAACGCAGGGTGTTCCCGTCGCCAGAGGTGATGATGTACTTGTGCGGCAGCGTGTTGGTCGGCTCGACGTCGAGCAGGTGCTTGGCATTACCTTCGGCAACGAAGCGGTTGCTGTTGCCAACGCGCTTGAACACCTCCAGATAGCCGCTGTCGTTGGTCCACATCATCGGATCGTACAGACCGCTTGGGTTACCCGAGATCCGATCAGAATATGCATGCACCCAGCCCGGCGCGAATTGTGGCTCCTGCCCCAACTGACGCAAGGAATGATAGGTGCGCGAGAATGGGCGACCCGCAAACTCGAAGTCGGTTTCGAAACGAGCCTTGTCGCCAGTCGCCGGATAGCAGGGATTGATGCCGAATGGCGGATTGCCGGCCTGCGTGGAAGGGCAGGAAGACTGGCGAAGTCGCGTGGTGATGGTCTGTTCGGCAATCGTGGCTCGGCACAAGTTCGGCGGATCGAGCACGGTCGTCTGCGTGCCGTCGAGATAGTTGGGATGTCTGCCAGTGATGCCGACGAATCCCGCACGGCATACATAGGAGCTGATCTTGAACAACTGGATGTCGAACGTCCAAGTGTTGACACCCTCGGAGTTGAAGACGCGGATCTTCAGCCAGCGCCGTGGGTCCCCCGAAGCGGTGTTCTGCAAGTTGTGTGTCAACTGGCCGTAGGGCTGCTGGCCTGCCGGCGGCGAGCCAAGTCCGGAAGATGAAAAATAGGGGTTGCCATACCCACCCCGCAATTCGGATGTCACCGTGCCACCATGCGCATTCTGATAGCTTGCCGCCACGCCTGCGACCAGATCTGACTCATTCGCACACATGGTCGGATAGCGTGGATTCGCCGATGGCGAACACATACTGGGCGCTGGATTGGGTGCGGCAGACGCGTTGTATGCGGCAGCTTCGAGAGCGAGCGCCGGCTGATCAGGCACCGTGTATGTGATGTAAAGCGGACGCAGCACGGAATAGCCGGTACCGACCCTGGCGCCCTTTGTCGGAACGAAGTAACCCGCATAGTTCGGATGCGCCGCATTCATGGCAGCTTCGGCGGCCGCCAACGTCGAGTGGCAGGTTCCCGCGTAGCAATAGTCGAAATCACCGGCCTGCGCCGTAGCGTCCCTTCCCGGGGTCCACACCGCGAGAGCGGCCAGTGCCCAGCCAAAGATCGACGTCTTCTGCAATCGCTTGAGGTTCCGCATGACTCTTCCTTGGCCCGATGTCTGATGATCAGAGGGCAGCTTCGACGATCCCTGTCTCACGCCGCACGGCCGTCACAAGCCTGCGCGCAAACATGCTGAACGCCGAACGCCTCTCCAGCGGAACGCATTATTGGCGGACGTCTGCGGAATGTAAATGACACGTCGATGCACCATTTCACATATCACCGAAGGCGCGATGGACATAGTGCGCTGCCGATCAGCACGACAGGTAGCGCAATTCGGTGCGATTGGATTCGTGACGACCATCGACGAATTCTTGAATCTGAACGTTATGAAGAAATCGCATCAAGCCGTTCAGCTGAACGGCATGAACGGCATGGCGCAGCATCACATGCACCGATGGACTGAATCTTTCGGGATGGATTCCCGACGAAATCGATCTGCGATAAAGAGCGATCAACGCCTCACCACCGCCCCACCCTTCATCACGAAACCGATCTGCTCCAGTTTCGTGACATCCATCGAAGGATCACCCGACACCGCGACCAGATCCGCGTGGCGCCCGCTTTCGATCACGCCGATGTCGTTGCGACCGAGTGCTTCCGCGGCATTGATCGTGGCCGTCTGGATAGCCTGAACCGGCGTCATGCCATAGCGCACCATGACAGCGAATTGCTTCGCGTTGTCGCCGTGCGGGTAGATGCCGGCATCGGTGCCGTAGACCATCTTCACGCCTGCCTGGTGCGCGCGGCGGAAGTTCTCGCGCTGGATCTCGCCGATTTCGCGATCCTTGCGCAGGTTGTCTTCGAGCACGCCGTTCTTGCGGCCTTCGGATTGCGTGTAGTCGGTGTTGTAGATGTCCATCGACAGCCAGGCGCCGTGCTGTTTCGCGAGACGGATGCCTTCGTCGTCGAGCAGGCTGGCATGCTCGATGGTGTCGATCCCTGCGCGGATGGCTTCGCGGATGCCTGCGGCGCCATGCGCGTGCGCGGCGACCTTCAGTCCCCACATGTGCGCTTCATCGGCCACGGCCTTCATTTCGGCATGGGTCATCTGCTGCTGGCCCGGCTCGGTGTTGCGCGAGAACACGCCACCCGTCGCGCAGATCTTGATGACCTGCGCGCCGTACTTGCGCACTTCGCGCACGGAGTGGCGCGCTTCTTCGGGATTGTCGGCGTTGTATTCGTTGCGATCGCGCATCGATGGCGGGAAGTACGTCGAATCGCAGTGGCCACCCGTCGCGCCGAAGGCATACGCGGCAGGCACGATGCGCGGACCGATCACGCGTCCCTGATCGATGGCCTGCTGCAGTCCGACATCGTTCCAGTCGTCCGCGCCGAGATTGCGGATGGTGGTGAAGCCCGCCATCAGCGTCTTTTCGGCATGCGCCACGGACACGGCGGACCAGAAGCGGTCGTTGAATTGCAGATAGGAGTAGCCGCTGAAGGTCGGGTCGCTGTCGATGTGCACATGCATGTCGATCAGGCCCGGCAACACGGTCATGTCGCCGAGATCATGCCGCGGCAGCCCTGCAGCCCCATCCACGGCGCGACCATCGCTGGCGACCTGCTTGATGCGGCCATTCTCGACAAGGATCTGCACGTTCCGCAGCATGCGCCCGCTGCGCACATCGAGCATGCGCGCAGCAGTGACGACACTGCCGCGTGTCTCGGGCGCAGCCTGGGCGGAGGCGGTGAAGCTCACGGACAGAACGGCGGCACACAGCAGCGACAGGCACGTACGGCGCATGGAACGACCCTCGACATTGGATCGTCCAAGCGTAGCGCCGTGGCCGGGGTGGGTCGAGTGACCTTCCGTACACGGGCAATCGCGGTCAACCGCAGGGAGGTCGCTGGATCAGCCGGCCGGTTGCAGCTCGAATGCGGGCGCGGGTGCCAGCCATGGCATCAGCCAGTGGTCGACCAGCAGGAAGGCGAACAGGGCCATGAGGTACACGATCGAATAATTGAACGTGCGCATCGCGAAGAATTCGTCCGGCGGATCGAGCAGGCGCCAGGCGTACCAGAGGAACACGGCGCCAAGCACCAGCGCCCCGCCGAGATAGAATAGGCCGCTCATCTTCACTGCATACGGCAGCACGGTCACGATCACCAGCAGCACCGTGTACAGCAGGATCTGCCAGCGCGTGTACTGCACGCCATGCGTGACGGGCAGCATCGGCACCAGCGCGCGGGCGTAGTCGTCGCGACGGAAGATCGCCAGCGCCCAGAAATGCGGCGGCGTCCAGACGAAGATGATGAGTACGAGCAACAGCGCGTGCGCCCAGTCCCACTCGTTGCGCATGCCGGTGACGGCAGCCCAGCCCAGCAAGGGCGGCGCGGCGCCGGCGATGCCGCCGATGACGATGTTCTGCGGCGTGGCGCGCTTGAGCCATGCGGTGTAGACGATCGCATAGCCGATCAGCGACGCGAAGGTCAGCGCGGCGGTGATCGGATTCACCATCGAGATCAGCATCGCCATCGACAGCGCACCGAGGAACACCGCGAACGCCAGCACCTGCGCTGGCTTGAGCGCGCCGGTCGCCAGCGGCCGATGCTGCGTCCGCGCCATGAGGCGATCGATGCGCTGGTCGATCAGGTGGTTGATCGCTGCGGCACTGGACGCCGCCAGCCAGATGCCGATGAAGCCGAACACGCTTTCGCGCAGCGGCGGCAGTCCCGGCACGGCCAGGAACATGCCGACGAAGGCAGTAAAGACGATCAGCGCCACCACCCTCGGCTTGGTCAACGCCCAGTATTCGCGCATCGGGAAGGCCATGGCGCGCGATTACTCCGTCGGCCTGCGAAGACGGGCAAGCAGGCTGACCAGCAGGAGCAGCAACAGCGCAGCGCCCGCGTTGTGCAGCGTGGCCACGACCAGCGGCAGGCCGAGCTTGACGTTGGCGATGCCGAGGCCGACCTGCGCAAGCGTCAGCGCGGCAAGGACGACGCCCGTCAGCCACAGGCCAGGGGTCCGGATCAGTTTCACCGCGAGCGCGATCAGATACGCGAACACCACGACGGCCATGATGCGGTGTGCGAGCTGGATCGCGATGCGCGACGCGCCATCGAGCACGCCGCCTTCGTAGTCCACGCCGACGCCACGCCACAGCACGAAGCCTTCGCGGAAGTCGGCGGGCGGCACCCACTGGCCCACGCAGGTCGGGAAGTCGTTGCCGCAGGAAAGCGCGGCATAGTTGGCGCTGACCCAGCCGCCCAGTCCGATCTGCACGCCGACCACGAACACCGCACCGATCAGCCACCAGCGCATCGCGGTGGCCCCGGCGATGCGCACAGGTCGGTCGGTCGCACGCCATGCCATCCACGACAGCATCGCCAGCGTCGTCATGCCGCCCAGCAGATGCCCCATGACGATGATCGGCTTGAGCAGCATCGTCACGGTCCACTTGCCGAGCAAGGCCTGGAACACGATCAGCATCAGCGTGAACGCTGCCGCGCGCGCGAGGTCGTCATTGCTCCAGCGCAGCGCAGCGACCAGCAGGATCAGCTCACCGATGCCCGCGGAAACCAGCGCCGCCGCAATGTGTCCGTGCATGTACAGCGGAATCCCGGCCGCGACGAACGCGGAGGCCACCAGGATCTGCGCGATGCCGAGCTTGCGTCGACGGGCCGCCATCAGGCTGAGGATCAGCACCAGCAAGCCGAGGGTGGCGGCGGCGTGGCGATGCACCTGCTCGCGCCATGCCTTGTGGGTTTCGAATGGGCGGATCTCGCTGGCAGCGTGCGATGCGGCTTCGGACACGGCCTGGGGCCAGGTCGCGCGGCCATAGCAGGTCGGCCAGTCGGGGCAGCTCAGGCCCGCGTTCGACAGGCGCACGAACGCGCCGAAGACGATCACGCCGAGCGCGAGCGCGACCGCGAGCCAGGCGATGCGGTGGAAGTGACGATGCACGGCAGGCCGCAGGGCGGCAGACCGGGTAGACGCAGACGCGTCAGTGGAAACAGCAGAGTCGGTCATTTGAGTTTCAGCAGCCTGGCCACGTCGGTGCGCAGATGTCCCGGATCGAAGCCGGGAGCGTAGCGCAGAATGACGAAGCCGTTGGGATCGATGACGTAGACCGGAACGCCCTTGGGGTCGTCCAGTCGCGGAAGCCCGGCGCGCAGCTCGGGCGTGTCGCGCAGGTGGCGCAGGGCCGGCGAACGCAGGCCCTTGGCCGGGAATTCCCCGATCCAGAGCAGATGCACGTGGTCGGCGCGCTGCGCGAACAACTCGCGCACCAGTTCGAGGTCCTGGGTCAATTTGACGCAGGGCGCATCGCAGCCTGCGGGCGCTGCAACGACGATGCGCCACATGCGTTCGCCCGGGTTCCAGCGGTATTCGCCGCCACTCGCGAGTTGCGGCACGATCTGGCGCAGGTCGCCGGGAGGATCGAGCAGTTCGCCATGGTTCTTCATGCCGTCCGGGCGCCAGCCGGAAAACCGCAGGATGCCCGCGACGAGGAAACCGCCGAAGAACATGGCAAAGATCGCGATGAGGGCGAAGCGATTGCGGTTGCGTCGGGATGGATCGGGCGTGGTCATTGCTGCATTACTCAATGCGTGGGTCCATGGGTGGAGCGAAGCCGCCGTGCGCGACGGACGGTCAGCAGTACGGAAGTCACCAGCACGGCCAGGGCCAGTGCGAACCATTGCACGGCGTAGCCGATGTGTTTCTCGGGTGGCAGCGTATTGGGCAGGATGTCGAAATCGCGCTGGTATCCGAAGCCTGCCTCGGGTTCCGGCCGCAGCACGCGCGGGGCCAGCGCAGGCAAACGCAGCGCGCTGGCGATCGCAGCGGGTTCGACCCGCATCGTCAGCAGCGTACCGTCGGTTTGGGGCTGCGGTTCGCCGAGACGCAGACCACTGCCAGGTGGCGGCAGCAGCAGGCCTCTGAGCACGTTGCGGGAGGCGTCGCGCGGCACTTGCGGCAAGGTGCGGTCAGGCGGCAAGGCCACCCAGCCCAGGTCGACGAGCAGGCGCACGCCAGCGGTCGTCTCGAACACTCGATAGGCGCGTACGCCGACACGGCCAGCGTGTTGCTGGTTGTCGAGCAGCACCGCAGGGACGTCCACGAAACGGCCCGTGAGCTCGACCCAATCGTAGGCACCGGACCGCGCGTCGTCACCAAGAACGGTGGCCGGCTGCGGTGTCCGTGCGGCCAGCGCACGCTGCGCCTCCGCGAGCATCTCGCGCTTGAGTTCGGCGCGACCGAGCTGCCAGACGCCCAGCGAGGAAAAGCCCGCGATCGCGAGCAGCGCGAACGCCCACAACAACACGGGGTGTCGATGCATGCCTGCCATCACCCCCTCGCCTCCGTCGCCTGCGATAATGCGCGACACAACAGGCGCAACCGCGCGCCAGCGGAGAAGCTCATGAGCGATTCGTTGAAGACCCTGCTCATCGTCGGGTTTCTGATCCTGATTCTGTGGAACCTGGGCGCCGGGCTGTACTACATGCTCGTCGACAAGGGGCAGACCAAGCGCACGGTCAATGCCCTGACCAAGCGCATCGCACTGTCCGTGGCACTGATCCTCCTGCTGATCCTGGCGATCTACATGGGCTGGATCGAACCGCACGGCGTGGGCCGCAACCCGGCTGGCTGAACAACCGATCGGCCTGATCGTACCCGCCTGCGAATCCGATACGATTCGCGGCGGGTTGCGGATTCGATCGCGGCGCGCCTCCAACAGGCAGCAGCCACCGAACCCTTCTCCGATATCGAAGACACGAAGGCCGGCGCAATGCCGGCCTTTCGCATTTCCGTTCGGAAGACACCCTTCCGGCCCGAAGCCGGAAGGGCGCGGAATCACAGCACGTAGACGAACAGGAACAGGCCGAGCCAGACCACGTCCACGAAGTGCCAGTACCAGGCCACCGCTTCGAACGCGAAATGGTTTTCCTTGGTGAAATGGCCCTTGGCGCAGCGGAACCACATGATCGCCAGCATCAGCGTGCCGAGGGTCACGTGCGCGCCGTGGAAGCCGGTGAGCATGAAGAACGTGGAACCGTAGATGCCCGAACCCAGCGTCAGGTTCAGCTCGTTGTAGGCGTGGATGTACTCCTCGGCCTGCAGGACGAGGAACACGCAGCCCAGCGCGACGGTGAAACCCAGCCAGAACAGCAGCGCCTTGCGGTGCGCGGCCTTCAGCGCGTGGTGCGCGAGGGTCACGGTCACGCCCGAGGTCAGCAGAATCAGGGTGTTGATCAGCGGCAGGCCCCAGGCCGGAATCGTCTGGAAGGTGCCACCGACGTTGCCCGGGCCACTGCTCGGCCATGCGGCGGAGAAGTTCGGCCACAGGGTCGCGTTGGTCATCGCGCCGTCGCCTTCGCCACCCAGCCACGGCAACGCGAACTGGCGGGCGTAGAACAGCGCGCCGAAGAACGCAGCGAAGAACATCACTTCGGAGAAGATGAACCAGACCATACCCATGCGGAAGGACACGTCGACCTGCTTGTTGTAGAAGCCGCTGACCGACTCGAGGATCACGTCGGCGAACCACTTGAACAGGATGCCCGCGAGGCCCAGCAGGCCTACGTAGAAGACCGGCTTGCCCCAGCTGACGTGGTTCAGCCAGCTGGCCAGGCCGAGCATGGTCGTGAACAGGAAGACCGAGGCGAAGACCGGCCACTTGCTGCTGTGCGGCACGAAGTAGATCGCGGAATCGTGGTGGTCGGCGTGAGCTTGAGCCATGTCGGTCGTCTCGCGTGGGGCTGTCGGAAATGAAGTTGGGGGTTCGATGCGTCGATCGCGCGAGTCAGGGCGCGCTGCGCGGCGCGCCGCTTGCCGCACCATTCGCCGGCTCGGAGAGCCTGGCGGTCAGCACGTCGTTCTTGAAGAAGGTGTAGGACAAGGTCAGCGTCTTCACGTCGTCCGGCAGGTCCGGATCGACGATGAAGCGCACCGGCATGTCGCGCGATTCGCCTGCGGCGAGGGTCTGCGCGGTGAAGCAGAAACATTCGGTCTTGTTGAAATACTGCGACGCGCGCGCTGGCGCCACCGACGGCGTGGCACTGCCCACGATGTCGCGATCGCTGCGGTTGCGTGCGACATAGGTGGTCTCGTACGGCTCGCCCGGACGCACCTGCATCGTCAGCGCATGGGGGCGGAATTCCCACGGCAGTTTCGAGTTGACGTTCGCATCGAACACCACCGTCACGACGCGATCATCGCGCACGGCCGCAACGGCATCGCCCTGCCCGCTGGGACCGCGCTCGAGGCGGATACCGAACACCTTCTCGCAGGCGATGCGATAGAGCGGCACCAGCGCGAAGCTGAAACCGAAGGCCAGCAAGGTCACGGCGATCATGCCGCCGATGCCGACCCGATGCCGTTTCGCACTCATTTCGACACCGCGTTCAGCACGATGAAGCCCACGTAGACCACGAACGCAACGCCAGCGAACACCAGCGCGGTCCGCCGCGCAGAAGCGCGACGGGCGGCCATCTGCTCCTGCGGAACGTGCCGATGAGCAGGCTGCGGGCTGGGAGAATGCGGGGTCATCGTCGCGATCGTCTGGCGAATTCGATGGAACGGATCAGTGGGTGATGTCGCCGTGGGCGAGGTCACCGTCCTTGATCACCGGCGGCGTGGTGAAGGTGTGGTGCGGCGCCGGCGAAGGCACGGTCCATTCCAGGCCCTTCGCGCCTTCCCAGGCACGCGCTTCGGCCTTGGCACCGTGCTTCAGCGAGTGCCACAGCACGAACGCCATGATGAACGGCGTGGCGAACATGCCGAAGGCGCCGATCGAGCTGATCAGGTTCCAGTCGGCGAACACGACGTTGTAGTCCGGGATGCGGCGCGGCATGCCGGCCAGGCCCAGGAAGTGCTGCGGGAAGAACAGCAGGTTCACGAAGATCATCGACCACCAGAAATGGATCTTCGCCAGCTTCTCGCTGTACATGCGGCCCGTCCACTTCGGCCACCAGTAGTACACCGCAGCGATGATGCCGAAGAGCGCGCCGGTGACGAGCACGTAGTGGAAGTGCGCAACGACGAAGTAGGTGTCGTGGTACTGGAAGTCGGCCGGCACGATCGCGAGCATCAGGCCCGAGAAGCCGCCGATGGTGAACAGGATGACGAAGGCGATCGCCCACAGCATCGGCGATTCGAAGCTGATCGAGCCGCGCCACATCGTGGTGACCCAGTTGAACACCTTCACGCCGGTCGGGACCGCGATCAGCATGGTCGCGAACATGAAGTAGATCTCGCCACCGAGCGGCATGCCGACGGTGAACATGTGGTGCGCCCACACGATGAACGAGAGGAAGGCGATCGACGCGGTGGCGTACACCATCGCCTGGTAACCGAACAGCGGCTTGCGGCTGAAGGTCGGGATGATTTCCGACACCACGCCGAAGGCCGGCAGGATCATGATGTAGACCTCGGGGTGGCCGAAGAACCAGAAGATGTGCTGGAACATCACCGGGTCACCGCCACCGGCCGCGCTGAAGAAGCTGGTCAGGAAGAACTTGTCGGTGAGCAGCATGGTCACCGCGCCGGCGAGCACCGGCATGACCGCGATCAGCAGGAACGCGGTGATGAGCCAGGTCCAGCAGAAGATCGGCATCTTCAGCAGGTCGACGCCCGGGGCGCGCATGTTGAGGATGGTGGCGATGATGTTGATCGCGCCCATGATCGAGCTGATGCCCATCATGTGGATGGCGAAGATCGCGAACGAGAGGTTGTAGCCACCCTGGAGCGACAGCGGCGGGTACAGCGTCCAGCCGCCGGCAGGCGCGCCGCCCGGCAGGAAGAACGTCATCAGCAGCAGCGCGAAGGCGAAGGGCATGATCCAGAAGGACCAGTTGTTCATGCGCGGCAGCGCCATGTCCGGCGCGCCGATCTGCAGCGGCACCATCCAGTTGGCCAGGCCGACGAAGGCCGGCATCACGCCGCCGAAGATCATCACCAGCGCGTGCATGGTGGTCATCGAGTTGAAGAACTCGGGGCTGACGCCCTGCAAACCCGGAATGGTCAGCTCGAACCGGATGTACACCGACATCGCGGCGCCGATGATGAACATCACGAAGCTGAACACGAGGTACAGCGTGCCGATGTCCTTGTGGTTGGTCGAGAAGAACCAACGATCGATGAAGCCCTGCTTGTGACCGTGTTCGTCGTGATGGTCAGCGGCGTGATCGGCGTGAGTGGTGGCCATGACTTACCTCGAATGTGATGCGATCAGCCGGCCGACTTGGCGGCGACTGCGGGGGCGTTCTGTTCGGCGGCGGCGGTCACCGGCGCGGCGGCTTCGACAGCCGGCGCGGCCTCGGTGGCCGGCGCTTCGGCGGGCTGTGCCGGCGCGGCGGGCGCTGCCGGTGCGTTCTTCGCGCGCTGCTCGGCGGCCCACTGTTCGAATTCGGCCTTGCTCACGGCCTTGACCACGATCGGCATGAAGCCGTGGTCCTTGCCGCAGAGTTCGGCGCACTGGCCGCGATAGATGCCCGGGGTCTTGATCTCGGTCCAGGCTTCGTTGGTGATGCCCGGGATCGCGTCCTGCTTCCAGCCCAGGGCCGGCACCCACCACGCGTGGATGACGTCATCGGCCTGGATCAGGAAATGGATCTTGGTGTCGACCGGGACCACCAGCGGGTTGTCCACGTCGAGCAGGTAGTGCGGATGGTTCGCGGTGCGGGCGTCGACCTTGCTCTGGCGGATCTCGTCGCTCTTGCGGTCGAGGCGACTGGTGAAGCCGAAGGTCTCGCCCGGCTTGGTGCCCGGATATTCGTACTTCCAGAGCCACTGGTAGCCCGTGACCTTGATGGTCATCGCGGCATCGCGGGTGTCGTACATCGCGATCAGCTTCTGGGTGGCCGGGAAGGCCATCGCCACCAGCAGCAGGACCGGCACGGCGGTCCAGACGATCTCGAGCTTGGTGCTGTGCGTGAAGTCCACGTCGGGCTTGGCGCCCTTGGACTTGCGGAACTTGAACATGGCATAGGCCATGGCGCCGAACACGATCACGCCGATGACCACGCAGATCCACAGCGCAAGCATGTGCGCTTCATAGGCGTGCTTCGACGATTCGGTGACGCCCTGCCCCATGTTCAGCTGCCAGGGCTTGGGATCGGCCGACTGGGCCATCGCCGCCACCGGCATCAGGAGCGAAGCCAGGGCGGTCATCGCCCGACCCCACGTTGTCCAACACGCACGCGTTTGCACCATGGCCCAAAACCCCAAAGTCTGACTGCTCAAGTATTTAGGTACGAGGGACGCCGGGCGGCAGAAGCAGGTGTAAGCCATGCAAGCCGCGTTTCGGCCCCGGGGAACCGAAGAATGGTATCCGCTCGCGCCCCGCACCGGCAAGCAAAGCCCCGGCCGAACCCCTTCGATCTGCCATACCGTCATAAGCCCGGGGGTACGGAAAGGCGCTGGGCCGCTGCTAGAATTGGTGGCTTCCTTCCGCACGCCGGACGTCCGCGAACGTGACCCCCGATCCGATCCTGTCCACCGAACTTCCGGCTCGGCCGGATCCCCTGCGCGCGGCGATCACCGCCGCCTGGGTCCGCGACGAAGCCGAGCACGTCCGCGAACTGCTCGCCGACGCTCGCCAGCCCGACGCAGACCGCGCCGCCATCCAGGCCACTGCCGCCGACCTGGTCCGACGGGTCCGCACCCGCGCCCAGGACCAGGGCGCGATCGAAGCCTTCATGCGCCAGTACGACCTCGGCAGCGAGGAAGGCGTGCTGCTGATGTGCGTCGCCGAAGCCCTGCTGCGCATTCCGGACCAGGACACCGCCGACAAGCTCATCCGCGACAAGCTGGGCGACGCGGACTGGAAGAAGCACCTCGGCCAGTCCGATTCGGTGCTGGTGAACGCCTCGACCTGGGGCCTGATGCTGACCGGCACGCTGGTCGACCTGGCCGACGACACCAAGCGCGACGTCCACAACGCCTTCAAGCGCCTGATCGGCCGCGTCGGCGAGCCGGTGATCCGCCTTGCGGTGCGCCAGGCCATGCGGATCATGGGCCACCAGTTCGTGATGGGCCGCACCATCGACGAAGCACTGTCCCGCAGCCGCAAGGGCGACAGCGCACGCTACCGCTATTCGTTCGACATGCTCGGCGAAGGCGCGCTGACGACCAGGGACGCGCTGCGCTACCTCGATGCCTACCGCATGGCGATCCATGCCATCGGCAAGAGCGGCCCCGATGGCACGTTCGCGAAGGCCGACGTCTTCGGCGCACCGAGCATCTCGGTCAAGCTGTCCGCCCTGCATCCGCGCTACGAGCACGCCAAGCGCGCCCGGGTGTTCGCCGAACTCGGTCCGCGCCTGCTCGAACTGTCGCAGCTCGCTAAGTACTACGGCATCGGCCTGACCATCGACGCGGAAGAAACCGACCGCCTCGAGATGTCGCTCGACCTGATCTTCCAGGTGCTCGGCGACACCTCGCTGCAGGGCTGGAACGGCTTCGGCATCGTCGTGCAGGCCTACCAGAAGCGTGCGCCGTTCGTGATCGACTACATCGCCGACCAGGCGCGACGCCTAGGCCGCATGATCCCGGTGCGCCTGGTGAAAGGCGCCTACTGGGACAGCGAGGTCAAGCGCGCCCAGGTCGACGGCCAGGCCGGCTATCCGGTGTTCACGCGCAAGCCCAATACCGACGTGTCGTACCAGGCCTGCGCGCGCCGGCTTCTCAAGGCCACCGACGCGATCTATCCGATGTTCGCGACGCACAACGCGCAGACCATCGCCGCGATCCATCGCATGGCCTCGACCGAACTGGGCGCTGGCGCCGCGTCCGGGCCGAACGGATCGAAGTACGAATTCCAAAAGCTGCACGGCATGGGCGACGATCTCTACGCCGAGGTCATACCGGCCGACCGCCTGAACGTGCCCTGCCGCGTGTATGCGCCGGTGGGTTCGCACGAGGACCTGCTGCCCTACCTGGTGCGTCGCCTGCTCGAGAACGGCGCGAACTCCAGCTTCGTGAATCGCATCACCGACGAGTCCGTCGCGATCGACGACCTCATCCGCGACCCGGTGGAAACCGTGTCCGCGTTCGACACCATCCCGCATCCGCGCATCCCGCTGCCTGTCGACCTGTATCGCAGCTACCTCGCGCTGGATGCCAGCAACGACAGAGACAATTCCATGGGCATCAACCTCGCCAAAGATTCGCAGCTGCAGGCGCTCGCCGAGCAGATCAACGCCGCCGTCACCGGCGACTGGTTCGCCGCGCCGCTGGTGCCGGGCGCCACCGTCTCCGGCGACAGGATCGCCGTGACCAATCCGGCGGACCGTCGCCAGGTCGTCGGTCACTGGCAGGCTGCGGACAGTGCTGCCGTCGAAAAGGCCCTGCAGAACGCGGTCGCCGCGCAGCCCGCCTGGGACGCCACGCCGGCCGCCAGCCGCGCCGCGATCCTCGAACACGCCGCGCAGGTGCTGGAATCGCGCATGGCGCAGTACATCGCGCTATGCACCAAGGAGGCGGGCAAGACCATTTCCGACGGCGTCGCCGAAGTACGCGAAGCCGTGGATTTCCTGCGCTACTACGCCGGCCAGGCGCGCAAGCATTTCGCGCCAGAAGCCCTGCCCGGCCCGACCGGCGAATCCAACACCCTGCAGCTCGCCGGCCGCGGCGTGTTCGTGTGCATCTCGCCGTGGAACTTCCCGCTGGCGATCTTCATGGGCCAGGTCGCCGCCGCGCTGGCCGCAGGCAACACCGTGATCGCCAAGCCGGCCGAGCAGACCAACCTGATCGGCTACGCCGCGGTGAAACTGATGCATGAGGCCGGCATCCCGCAGGACGTGCTGCAGTTCCTGCCCGGCGACGGCGCCACCGTCGGTGCCGCGCTCACCCGCGACCCGCGCGTGGCCGGCGTGGCCTTCACCGGATCGACCGACACCGCCCGCGCGATCAACCGCGCCATGGCCGCACGCGATGCCGCGATCGGCGTGCTGATCGCCGAAACCGGCGGCCAGAACGCGCTGATCGCCGACTCCTCGTCGCTGCCGGAACAGCTCGTCAAGGACGCGATCTCCTCGGCCTTCACCTCCGCCGGCCAGCGATGCTCGGCCGCGCGCGTGCTGTTCGTGCAGGACGACATCGCCGACAAGGTCGTGCACATGCTCGCCGGCGCGATGGCCGAACTGAAGGTCGGCGACCCGGGACTTCTGTCGACCGATGTCGGCCCAGTGATCGACGCCGACGCGCTGGCGCTGCTCGAAGACCACGCAGCGAAGATGGCGAACAGCGCGAAGCACATCGCCACCGCCACCACCGACGAATCCGTCGCGCACGGCAGCTTCTTCGCCCCGCGTGCCTGGGAACTGAGCTCGCTGTCGCAGCTGACGCGCGAGAACTTCGGCCCGGCCCTGCACGTGATCCGCTGGAAGGCAGACCAGATCGACCAGGTCGTCGACACCATCAACGCCACCGGATTCGGCCTGACCCTGGGCATCCATTCGCGCATCGACGAAACCATCGACCGCATCGTCCAGCGCGCCAAGGTCGGCAACATCTACGTCAATCGCAACCAGATCGGCGCGGTCGTCGGCGTGCAGCCCTTCGGCGGCCAGAACCTCTCGGGCACCGGCCCGAAGGCCGGCGGCCCGCACTACCTGCCGCGCTTCGCCACCGAGAAGACCGTCACCGTGAACACCACGGCGGCCGGCGGCAACGCGTCGCTGCTGACGCTGGGCGATTGATGCTTTCCGCAGCCACCGATGGATGACCGATACGGGCCGCGAATGCGGCCCGTATCGTTTTCTCCGATCAAGTTCTTCGATCAAACGCGTGTCGACGAAGCATCAAAAGCATCGTCATCCTCGCGCAAGCGAGGACCCATGCCTGATCGCCACTGATATTTGGGTCCTCGCTTGCGCGAGGATGACGCTGGACATTCTCCTTCCCGGGTGCACAGCACATCCCCCGGCCCTGCGCCAGCCTGTACGGGTGCGGCATGGGCGGTGACAATCGGACCTCAGTCGTCCAACCACGAAGTCCCGATGTCCAGCACCAGCGCTGCACCCGACACCCTTTCCGCCCCGACCCGCTCCGCCGCCAACATCGCGGCCGTCATCGCGGAGACCATCGCCACCGAGATCGAGGCCAAGCCGGCGCAGGTGCGCGCGGCGGTCGAACTGCTGGACGAAGGTGCGACCGTGCCGTTCATCGCGCGCTACCGCAAGGAAGTCACCGGCGGACTCGACGACACGCAGCTGCGCAACCTGGAAACACGCCTGGTCTATCTGCGCGAAATGGAAGATCGCCGCGACGCGATCCTCGCGTCGATTGCCGAACAGGGCAAGTTGACGAAATCGCTGCTGGGCGACCTGCTCGCCGCCGACAGCAAGTCGCGTCTGGAAGACCTCTACCTGCCCTACAAGCCCAAGCGCCGCACCAAGGCGCAGATCGCGCGCGAGGCAGGGCTGGAGCCGCTGGCCGATGCGATCCTCGCCGACCCGTCGGTGGATCCGTCCGAACGCGCTGCGGGTTTCGTCGATGCCGACAAGGGCGTCGCCGATGCTGCCGCCGCGCTCGACGGCGCGCGCGCGATCCTGATCGAACGCTTCGGCGAAGACGCCGCGCTGGTCGGCGAGCTGCGCACCTGGCTGCAGCAGAAGGGCGTGCTGCGCGCCAGGGTCATGGCAGGCAAGGAACACGATGGCGCGAAGTATCGCGACTACTTCGACCACAGCGAACCGCTGTCTACGATTCCGTCGCACCGCATGCTCGCGCTGCTGCGCGGGCGTCGCGAGGAGATGCTGTCCGTCGACCTCGAACCCACGACCGATGTCGAACAGGGCAATGCCTACGCGGAAGGACGCGTCACGCTGGCCGCCGGCATCGCCGCACGCGGTCGCCCGGCGGACAAGTGGCTGACCGACACCTGCCGCCTTGCCTGGCGCGGTCGCCTGCTGATGACGCTGTCCCTTGAACTGGTCGCCGCCGCGCGCGAGAAGGCAGAGGCCGAGGCGATCGCGGTGTTCGGCGACAACCTCAAGGACCTGCTGCTGGCCGCACCGGCCGGCCCGCGTTCGGTGCTGGGTCTCGATCCCGGCCTGCGCACCGGCGTGAAGGTCGCGGTGGTGGATGCGACCGGCAAGCTGGTCGCCACCGACACCATCTATCCGCACGAACCGAAGCGACAGTGGGATGCGTCGATCGCTTCGCTGAAGAAGCTCTGCGCCGCACACAACGTCGAACTGGTCGCGATCGGCAACGGCACCGCCTCGCGCGAGACCGACAAGCTCGCCGGCGAACTGATGTCGAAGCATCCGGAACTCAAGCTCACCAAGATCATGGTCAGCGAAGCCGGCGCATCGGTGTATTCGGCCTCGGAACTGGCCGCAAAGGAATTCCCGAACCTCGACGTCAGCCTGCGCGGCGCCGTGTCGATCGCACGCCGCCTGCAGGATCCGCTCGCGGAACTGGTGAAGATCGAACCCAAGGCGATCGGCGTCGGCCAGTACCAGCACGACGTGAACCCGTACGCGCTGGCGCGCTCGCTCGACGCCAAGGTCGAGGACTGTGTGAACGCAGTGGGTGTGTTCGTCAACACCGCATCGGCACCGCTGCTGGCGCGCGTCTCGGGCCTGTCGTCGACGGTCGCCGAGAACATCGTGAGCTATCGCGACCAGAACGGCGCGTTCAAATCACGACGCGAACTCCTGAAGGTGCCGCGCCTGGGCGAGAAGACCTTCGAACAGTGCGCCGGCTTCCTGCGCATCGCCGATGGCGACCAGCCGCTTGATGCGTCCTCGGTCCATCCCGAAGCGTATCCGGTGGTCGAACGCATCGTGAAGGCCTGCGGCCGCCCGGTCGCCCAGCTGATCGGCGATGCATCGACCCTGCGCAACCTCAAGCTCGAGGACTTCACCGACGAGCGCTTCGGCCTGCCGACCGTGCGCGACATCGTGAAGGAACTTGAGAAGCCCGGTCGCGATCCGCGCCCCGAGTTCAAGGCCGCGCGTTTCGCGGACGGCGTCGAAACCATCGCCGACCTCCAGCCCGGCATGGTGCTGGAAGGCGTCGTGACGAACGTGGCCGCATTCGGCGCGTTCGTCGATATCGGCGTCCACCAGGACGGACTGGTGCACATCTCCGCGTTGTCGGACAAGTTCGTCAAGGATCCGCGCAGCGTGGTGAAGGTCGGCGATGTCGTGAAGGTGAAGGTCATGGAAGTCGACGTGCCGCGCAAGCGCATCGGCCTGAGCTGCCGCCTCGACGACGTGCCCGGCGAAACCCGCAAGGACGCGCGCGGTGGACAACGCGAGGACGCGCGCAACAGCGGCTCGGGTCGTCCGCAGTCGCGCGATGCGCGCGGCGCGGCGCAGAAGCCGCGCCAAGGACAGTCCGCGCCGCCCGCGAACACCGCGATGGCCGACGCCTTGCGTGCGTTGAAGCGCTGATCGTTGCGTCACCCGTAGCCGCGGGCGCCGCCTCTACAATCGCCCATCCCCCTTGTGTATGCTCGGCCGCAGGGGGATCGGGCAACCTGGACGCTGGCACAGACCCATCATCGACAGGGTCATCCCGAACCGCCGCACGCAACGCAGGCTGCTCACAGGGAGGATGGCATGTCCGCAGGGTTCGATCTGATCGTGGACGCGGATACGGCGAGGCGTTCCGCAGAGTTCAGGCTCTGCGACGCGAACGGCATCCAGCTCGCCTTCCGCCAGACACGCTTCGACGAGATCCCGGTTGGCCGCCAACAAGGTCTCTTCGATCTGCGCAACTACCTGCGCCTCTACGTCGAAGAAGGCAAGGAAGCCGACGCCATCGCCGAGATCGGCGTGTACATCGCGGAAGAGGTGCTTGGACAGGAGATTTTCGGAACGCTCTGGCGTTCGCAAACACAGCGCACGCTGCGTATCAAACTGCCGGGTGCGAACGAGACCGGCAACCTGCTCGCAGCCGCCCTGGCCAGGGTGCCGTGGGAGATCGCCCGGCCGAGCCTCGGACAACAGACCCTTGGCGAGCGCAATCTGCTGATCCGCGTCGTCCATGATGCCAAGCCGGCAGCCTCGCAGCCTCTGGCATTGGCAACAGACGAAGCGCTGCGCGTGCTGTTCGTCTTCGCCGAAGCGCGCGGTTCGCATCCGCTCGGCGCGCGCGAGGAACGGCGCGCCCTGCTGCAGATGCTGAAGAAGGAGGTGTATCCGAATCGCCGCGTGGTCGCGCACTTCCTCAGCCACGGCGTCACCCGCGAACGGCTGCATGCCCAGATCGTCGAAAACGGTGGGTATCACATCGTCCACTGGAGCGGCCACGGGCACCTCAACCTGCTGGAACTGTGCAGACCCGGGGGCAGCAAGGACCTGCTCTCCGGCGAGGAATTGCTGGATCTCTTCACCAGTGCCGGCGGCTTCCTGCCCAGGTTGTTCTTCCTGAGCGCCTGCCATTCCGGCGACATCCTGCGCATCTCCGACTGGAAAGATTTCATGGCGGTCGCGCAGGGCAGGCAGCTCGGCACGCGAGCCACGCCCACGGATGCGGACACCAGGAAGCTCGACCTGCAGGATCAGCCCGGCTACACCGGCACCGCCCACGCCCTGCTGCAGGGTGGCGTGCCCTCGGTCGTTGCGATGCGGTATGCCGTCGGCGACGACTATGCTCGCGAACTGGCCGTCGAGTTCTATCGTGCCTTGCTCGCGCACGCCCAGACGAAGACCGCTGCCGCCGCGCTCACCCTCGCACGCAAGGCAATGCAGAACGGTACACGTCCGCATGCCGCACGCTTCGCTGCCTGCGATCACGCCACCCCTGTACTCTACGGCGACGATGACCCTCGTCTGGTACCTCCCAAGGGCCTCAGCCCCGAGATCCATCCGAGAAATCCGCGCCTGCATCAAATCGTCGAACTGACGACAGCGGGCCACGAACACTTCGTCGGGCGCACCTGGGAGCTCGCCGGAATGGGCGCGGATTTCATCGGTGCCAGCACCGGTGACGAGATCAAACCCGTCGCCGTCATCACCGGGCTGGGCGGCATGGGCAAGACCGCTCTGGTCGCCGAAGCCCTGATGCTTTGGGAATCGCGCTTCGAATGGGTGCTGTTGTATCAGGCCAAACCGCATCCGTTGGGCTTCGATGCCTTCCTGCGCGATGCGCACCTCCAACTGACGGGCGAACTCGGCCGGTATCACGACCATGTCAAGCGACGCCCTGCAGACGCCATCCATCGCGACGCCGATGCCAGCTTCAGCGGCACGGAGCGACAGGAACGTTTGATTCGCAATCTCCTGCGCGCACTTGCGGATGAGCCGATCCTGCTGGTGCTCGACAACTTCGAGACCAACCTCAAATCGCAGCATGAAGGCGAACCCGCCAGTGCCTGCCAGGACCCGGCCTGGGACCAGTGCCTCGACATGCTTGCGCGTGGACTCGTCGGCACGCCCTCACGCGTGCTCGTCACGTGCCGCCGGCCGCTGACCGCCCTGCCCGGCGATATCGCCCATCCGGTCGCACTCGGCCCATTGCCCTCGTCGGAAGCTGCGCTCTATCTTCGCGCGCATCCCACCCTGAGCGGGATGATGTTCGGCGCCGACAAGGCGGAATGCGAACTGGCGATGCGACTGCTGAAGGCCAGCCGCTTCCACCCCTTGCTGATGGATCGCCTGGCGCGGCTGACCGCAGAACCGCAATTGCGCCCGCAACTGCTGCAGGCCCTGGACACGCTGGAAAGCACTGGGGATTTCGCGCGGCTTCCAGAACTGTTCGCGACCCGTTCCGCCGATGACACCGAACTGGCCTACCTGAACGACGCACTCGCCGCGTCGATCGACCAACTGATACGCAACGCAGGCCCGGACGCCAGGCGCCTGCTGTGGATGATCGCAGTGGCGAACGAGCCCGTCGCGCTGGGATTACTCGCTGCCGTGTGGAGCGGCGAAAGCCATGAACAGCAGCAACTGCGGCAAATCAAGCAGATGCTGGATGTCATGCCTTCTCTCCCTGCCGAGATTCAGGCAGAACTGCAGTCGATACCGCCAGATCTCCGTTCCATGCTGGACAAGTTGCCACCCGCTCCCTCCCCCGCACCGGATATCCGGTTATTACTCGCCCAAATCGTCAGCGCTGGACTTGTCAATGAAGAATTCATCGGGCCGGACGACACCAATCGAGCCCTGTCTTGCCACGAAATGGTTCGCGAGCGCATCCATGCATGGATGTCGCGGCAACCAGAGGATCAGGGCACATTCACTGATAAAACCATCCGCTTAGCCTATGCAGATCGGCTGCACATATTTTTCGAAGTATTCCAACATCAAAATCTGAGCATTGCACTTCAGGCAGGTACCCAGGCCCTAATTTATTACGTCCAGTCAGAAGCTTGGGAAAGATTGGATGGATTCGCTAGCAGCATTGTCACCGGAACGAAGAACTCGCAGCTACTGCAATCACTGGTGCCGCACTTGCAAACTGCTGTCGAGGCTGTGCCTGAGGGGAAACTTCGTTGGTCTTGCCTGTGCTATCTAGCAGACGCACTTCGAAATGGATTTCGAGTTGACATGAGTCTGCCGATCTACCAGCAGGCTGCGTGCCTCGCACGTTGTGCGGCAGAAGCGGGAGGCGACCATTCCAAAAGCTCATGGTCGGACCTCGCTGCTATAACTGGCAATTGGGCGAACGCGCTCACCTCTATTGGCAACCTTGATGAAGCACGCTTACGGTTGCTTGAGTCTGCCGAGGCCGCGAGGAGGGCTGAGGGCCCATCAATCGAAGTCATCGCCAGAGAACTCGAAGTGCTGCGTATAGATATCAAGGAAAACAAACTAGATTCTGCCATGCCTGAAATCGAGCTCCGGCTAGCACAAACACAGACTTGGTGGAAACAACACCGAGCAGGACAAAAAATAACAGATGCACCGGACGCTGAGTTTCTAGCGCGCGTATCAATCTCCGCACTCGATATTGCCAAAGATTTCGATTTCGCACGCGATCGATGGGAATCAGCCTTGTCTCGATTGGAATCGATGCTGGAAATCCAACGCTCAGTTCAGCGAACTGAAGAGGACATCGGCTCTACCAGAGTCAACCGGGCCATTGCTTTGATGAAGATTCCAGGGAAACTGGATGAAGCCAAAACAGAGCTGGAAGCTTGCCTGTTGTTGTTTCGCAACGACCCTCAAAGACACGCCACGGTACTCAGCTCGCTCGCCGAATTGCTTGACAGGCAACAGGATCTCGATCAAGCCATCACACAACAACGTCGAGCACTCTCAGTACGAGAACAACTGCCCGACCCAATTGAACGTGCAACATCGCACAACAATCTGGCAAATTTCCTTGAAAAGCGTGAAACTGAAGCCGCCCTCGCCGAATCGAGACACCATCAGCTTGCGGCCCTACTCTACTCTATCGTCGTCGGCCATTGGCAGTACTTGCAGATCACAGCGCACAATTACGTCCTAGATTTCCGCCACGCCCAATCCAGCGGCATCGATTTCATCCCTCCCCGCATTACCAACCTAATCGCAGACCCAGCCTTTGCGGCGCTAGACCAGTGGCTGCGCCAACAACAAGTCTCAATAGACACCCTGCAGACCGCCGTCGACGAATTCCTCGAGCAAGCCCGCCAGGCCGCCTTTTCTTCAGGTGAATCCGAATGAGCACATTCGCTGAACTTCTCTCGCAACTCGAAACCGCCGTGCGCGTCAACGACCGTGTTCGCGCACTGGAACTGGCGCGCGAGATCCAGCAACGTCTGGTCGAAGCCGAGCAGGAGCGCGCTGCGGTGGAACGCCAGGTCCGGGCCTTGCTGACGGAACTGCAAGCCGCGCAGGGTAGCCGCGACGATCGTGACCAACTGGAGCGGGACATCAAGGCCATCAAGGATGGCATCAAGTCGCTGCCGCGCAATTCCGTGCACGCGCCTGCAAAGACGCAGAACGAGGACATCGTCTATCCCGTGTGGTTCGGGACCAATCGCAAGCAGGAAGCCGACGGACGATTCGGCGCACAGCGCAACAATCGCACCATTCGAGGGCGTGTGGACGTGTTCGTGCCAGAGGCGCATCGTTTCGGCGAAACGGGCACGCCCTTCTGGAAGAAACTGCTGCGCCTCGACCTGCGCGACGACACCTTGCGGATCCAGCGCACCTCCACCTTGTCGCACCAGGCCTGGTTGGAGGAAATGCGACAGACCCTGCGCGATGCCGTCGCAGCCGGTGAAGAATCGCATGCGCTGGTCTTCATACACGGCTTCAACGTCAGCTTCGAGGAAGCCGCCATCCGTGCCGCACAGATCGGCGTGGACCTCGGTCTACCGGGCGCCACCGCCTTCTTCAGCTGGCCATCGCGCGGCAATGTCATCGATTACCCGGTGGACGAGGCCTGCATCGAGGCCAGCGAACGTGCGATCACCGATTTCCTGTTGGACTTCGCCGCGCAGGTCGGTGCGCAGAAGCTGCATCTGATCGCGCACAGCATGGGCAATCGCGGCCTGCTGCGCGCATTGCAGCGCATCGCGGCGAATGCGCAGACGCGCGGCAAGGTGAAGTTCGACCAGATCCTGCTGGCCGCGCCGGACGTGGACCGTGACCTGTTCCTCGACCTGGCAGAGCTCTACGGCGAACACGCGGTGCGCACCACGCTCTACGCCTCCGATGCCGATCTGCCCGTGCATGTATCCTCGAAACTGCACAAGGCCGCGCGAGCAGGCTACTTCGAGCCCTACACCATCGCACCGGGCGTGGACACCATCGCGGTTCCGGATTTCGATCTGGACCTGCTCGGCCACTCGTACTTCTCGCAGGCCGAGTCGCTGCTTTACCACATGCGCGAACTGATGCTGCACGGCAAGGCCAAGGTCACTGCAGCGCGGCTGAAATCCACAAGCGATGCAACCGGTGCGACCTTCTGGAAGCTCAGGCGCTGAGGCCCGGCCGCAGCGCGCATCGCAAGCATCACTCGAACACGCCCTCCCGCAGCCACTTGGTCGCCACCCACTTCTCGCCCGCCTGCACCGGCGCACCACCGTGCAGGCTCTTCGACGAAGGATCGGGTTCCGGGTAGCTGAAGAACAGCGCACTGCCGCGCTTCGGCGCGAAACTCAGGCCGAGGTCGGGAAACGTCGTATCGCCACCTCGCTCGGGTTCGCGCAGGTACATCAGGAACGTCGCGACGCGCTGCCCACCGCGCGCCAGCAGCGGCGCCGCGCCGGGCTGCGTGGGATCGAAATAATCGTAGTGCGGCTCGTAGCGGTCGCCAGGCCGGTAATGCAGTACCTGCAGGTGCTCGCCGTGCGACACCGGCCATTGCAGCAGCTTGGCGATGCGCGCTTCGATCGTGCGCACCAGGGGTGTCTCGTCGCGATGGAAGAACATGCCGCGGCTGGTGCGCACCGTGTCCACCATCGTCTCGCCGGTGCGCGGATCGGCGGTCATCGAACGCTGCATGCGCGGCCGCGCGGTCTCGACCAGGCGATCGCACTCCTGCTTGCTGAGGAAGTCGCCGAACAGCACGACCCGCGGCCGTGGCAGATGCATCAGCACCGGGACGCGACGATCGCCGACATCGAGGTACAGCACGCCGTCGTCGATGGCCGGGGCCGGCATCGGTTTCACGGCTGCGGAGGCGTCGCCGTTGATCGTGATCACCTCCGTCTGCGGCGAAGCGCCCGTCGTCGGCATCGCCACCGCCCCCGGATCGGTACGCTCGCCCATCGCCTGCGCGATCAGGCCCATGGCCACGTCGCGCCGCCAGCCGCGATCGCACATCGCCTGCAGCAGCACCTGCGTGGGTTGTCCCGCGCTGATCTGCTCGACCAGCCAAACCGTGATATTGCGATACTGGATTTCGTTCATCTCGATGCCACTGCCTGTTGCGCGGCATGCCGCCGCCGCTTGGTATACCGTCCACGCGCGAATCGGGGCGCGGCTTGGCGGTTAGAATGCCCGGATGCCCGTCCGCTCCGCCAGCATCGCCGCCGAACCCCTGCGCCTGTCCGTAGCGCCGATGATGGACTGGACCGACAGCCACTGCCGCAACTTCCATCGCCTGCTGGCGCCGCACGCGCGGCTGTACACCGAGATGGTGCACGCCAACGCAGTGATCCACGGCGCCTCGACCGAAAAGGGCCGCGACAAGCTGCTGGGCAAGGACGAGACCCAGCATCCGGTCGCGCTGCAGCTCGGCGGCAGCGATCCGCATCTCCTCGCGCAGGCGGCGCGGATCGGCGCGGAGCACGGATTCGACGAGATCAACCTCAATTGCGGCTGCCCGTCCGACCGCGTGCAGGCCGGGCGCTTCGGCGCCTGCCTGATGCGCGAGCCGACGCTGGTCGCCGAGTGCGTCGCCGCCATGATCGAGGCCACGCCGACCACCCCGATCACGGTGAAATGCCGGCTGGGCGTCGACGACGACCACGAGTGGGACCGCTTCCGCGCGTTCATCGATGCCATCGCCGATGCCGGCTGCAACCTGTTCGTCGTCCACGCGCGGAACGCCTGGCTGAAGGGCCTCTCGCCGAAGGAGAACCGCGAAGTGCCGCCGCTGCGCTACGACTGGGCGTACCGGCTCAAGCACGAGCGGCCCGACCTGCAGGTCATCGTCAATGGCGGCATCGCCGACGCCGACGAAGCCACCGCGCACCTCGACCATGCCGATGGCGCGATGCTCGGCCGCGCGGCCTATCACGACCCGTACCTGCTCCACCGCCTGGACACCCGCTGGTTCGGCGGCGAATCGCGCACGCGCGCGGAACTGCTTCGCGCATGGCGGCCCTACGTCGAAGGCCAGCTCGCGCGCGGCGTCTACCTCAAGCACATGGCCCGCCACATCCTCGGCCTGTTCCATGGCGAGCGCGGCGGCCGCGCGTTTCGCCAGATCCTCAGCGAAGGCGCACACCGTCCCGGCGCGGACTGGTCGCTCGTCGAACAGGCGCTCGCCGCAACGTCCATGCACGATTTCGTCCTCTTCCCACCCGCGGCCTGACCCTCGAACGACACCTGCCATGCTGACCCGCGACTTCAACGCATTCCTCGATTTCGCGCGTCATTGCGCGCCCGATTTCGGCCCTGCCACGGCCAATGCCGCCTTCCTCGTGGCCCCCGACGGCTTCGGTCGCGCCATCGAATCGGCGTCCGACAACCACTACATGGCCGATGCCGGTGCGTTCGACGCCGTCCGCGCATCCACCCAGCATCGCGAACTCCAGCGCGCGCTGTCCGACGTGCTGCCGACGATCTGTTTCTCGGGCGATCCCGCGATGCCGGACGCGGTCTTCCCCAACAACGTCTTCGGCACCGCTGCAGGCCGCCTTGTCGTCGGGCGCATGCGCCACGCCGTGCGCCAGCGCGAAGCCGGGCGTTCGGACATCCGCCAGTTCTTCGGCGACACCCTCGGCTATGCGGAAGTGGACCTGTCGCATCAGGAACACCCCTGCGAACTCACGGGCGCACTGGTCATCGACCGGGCACGCGGACTGGGTTTCTGCGGTCTCTCGGAGCGCTGCGACCAGGCTGGCGCGGCGCTGATGCACGAGGCCTTCGGCCTGCGCGCGACGCTCATGTTCGACCTCGCTCCGAGCGAGTACCACACCAACGTCGTGCTCGCGATCCTCGCCGGTCGCGCCGCGCTGATCTGTCCGGATGGCTTCGCCGACCCGGCGGCGGTGGATGCCATCGCCAATTGCTACGCCCCGCATGCAATCCGGCTCGATCCGGCCGAACGCGCTGCCTATGCCGGCAACGCCATCTCCCTGTCCTCCGACAGCGTCTGGATGAGCGCCACCGCCGCGGCCGGTCTTTCCGAAGCCTCGCGCAAGGCCCTCGCCGAGGCCGGCTTCGCGGTCCACAGCGTCGAACTGGATGCGATCGAGGCCGCTGGCGGTTCCCTGAGGTGCTGCGTCGGGGAGATCTACTGACGGCCCGGGCCAGCGCCACGCGGCGTCTGCGTCTGAACTGATCCCGGGGTGTAAAAAAAAGTTAAGGACGGATTCACCCCCCCCTGTCGAGAATGCCCATCCCAGAGCACGGCCAGCCCTCCGCCACGTCGTGCCTACGCTGCAGAGCCTCCGATATGTCGCTTGTCCGCCGTTTCCCGCTGTCGAATGCCCTCGCCATCGCGATTGCCGTCGCGGTCGGCACCATCGCTGCCCCAGCCGCCATGGCCCAGCATCGTGATCGCGATCGTGATCACGACGAACGTCCGTCGCCGCCGGATCGCACCCGCTCCGAGGAAAGCCGACACCTCTCCGACGCCGTTCGCCGCATCGAGCGCTCCAATCGTGGCCAGGTGCTCAGCGCCGAACGCATGCAGTACGACGGTCGCGACGTGAACCGCATCAAGGTGCTGGACGACGAAGGCCGCGTGCGCATCTACATGGACGAGCCCGCGCCGCAGCGGCGCAACGACGAACGCCCGCCGCGCCGGCGCGACGACGACTGACTCGTACCGCGCTTCGACACCTGACCGACAGGCGAGCCCAAGGGCTCGCCTGTTTTCGTTCCGGCGCCCTTCAGGCACGCGGATGTTGCTGATCCGACAGCGATTAAGCGAAATATGAACGAGCCGCCCCGCAGATGCCCGACGCGGCGTCGCTCGCGGCTATCCTGCATTCCTGAACAAGAAAGCCGGCCCCCTGTCGGCGATGGAGTGATCGATGCGAATCCTTCTGGTCGAAGACGAAGCCCCGCTGCGCGAAACCCTGGCCGCGCGTCTCAAGCGCGAAGGTTTTGCAGTGGATGCCGCCCAGGATGGCGAAGAGGGCCTCTACCTTGGTCGCGAAGTTCCGTTCGACCTGGCCATCATCGACCTGGGCCTGCCGAAAATGTCCGGCATGGAGCTGATCCAGGCCCTGCGCAACGAGGGCAAGCAGTTCCCGGTGCTGATCCTCACCGCACGCTCGAGCTGGCAGGACAAGGTCGAAGGCCTCAAGCAGGGCGCCGACGACTACCTGGTCAAGCCCTTCCACGTGGAGGAACTGCTGGCCCGCATCAACGCGCTGGTGCGTCGCGCGGCCGGCTGGAGCAAGCCGGCACTCGAATGCGGCCCTGTGACGCTGGATCTGGCTGCGCAGACTGTGAGCGTGCACGGCACGAACGTCGACCTCACGAGTTACGAGTACAAGGTGCTCGAGTACCTGATGATGCACGCCGGCGAACTCGTATCGAAAGCCGATCTCACCGAGCACATCTATCAGCAGGATTTCGATCGCGACTCCAACGTGCTGGAAGTCTTCATCGGCCGCCTGCGCAAGAAGCTCGATCCCGAGGGCTCGCTCAAGCCCATCGAAACGGTGCGCGGTCGTGGCTACCGCTTTGCGATCGCACGGACCGGGGACGCCTGATCGCCGCCTCGGCTCTGACCCTCCGGCGCCGGCCGCGACTGCGAGCCGGCGCCTTCCGTTCTGGCGCACACCTTTCCGAAGCTGCCCGCCCCTGCTCGACGCCTCGCCATGCCCTCGCGTGATCGACTCTCCCGCTGGCGCCCGCGGTCGCTGCAGACCCGGCAGTTGCTTGCTGCCAGCCTGGGCCTGGTCGCATTCCTCGCGCTCGCGGGTTACGCGCTGGATCGCGCATTCCTGAGCACCGCCGAGAATGTCCTGAGCGACCGCCTGCGCGATTACGCGCTCGACTTCGCGCGCGAAACCGAATTCAGCCGCGGTGGCGATCTCGTGCCACCGTTCGACGACAAACTGCCTGATCCGCGCCTCAAGCGCCCGGGCAGCGGCCTATATGCCCAGATCGTGTTGCCCTTCGTCCTCTGGGAATCGGATTCCGCGCAAGGCCCGGAACTGCCCGAGGTGCGCATGCTCGGTGCAGGTGAGCAGACCTTCGAGGGGCCGCTGACCTTGGTGAGGCCGAACGGCGAAGTCAGCCAGGCCTATCGGTACGGCTATGGCATGGTCTGGCCGGGCGACGACATGTCGGACGAAGTGCCCTACACGATCTATGTACTCGAAGACACCGCACGGCTGCAGAACCAGCTGACGGTGTTCCGCCGCGCGCTCTGGGGCTATCTCGGCGGTGCGGCCTCGATCCTGCTGCTGCTGCAGATGGTGATCCTGCGCTGGAGCCTGCATCCCTTGCGTCGCGTGATCGAGGAACTCAAACGCGTGCAGCGCGGTATCGCCACCCGCATGAGCGAACGACATCCGCGAGAGCTCGAACCGCTGACCGAAAGCATCAACGCCTTCATCGAAAGCGAGCGCGAAAACCTCGAACGGCAACGCAACATCCTCGCCGACCTGGCGCACAGCCTGAAAACGCCGCTCGCCGTGCTGCGCACGCGCCTCGACAACGGCGCCGATGGTCCAGAATTGCGTGCGGAACTGGGCGAGCAGCTCAAGCGCATGAACGACCTGGTGGGTTACCAGCTCAGCCGCGCGGCTTCAGGCGGGCACAAGTTGTTCGCAGCACCGCTGCCGATCGAAGAGAACGCGGAAGAGATCGTGCGCGGTCTGGAAAAGGTGTACGCGTCGAAGGGCGTGCTATGCGAGTTCGAGATCGATCCCGATGCACGCTTCTACGGAGAAAAGGGCGACCTGCAGGAGTTGCTCGGCAACCTGCTGGAAAATGCCTTCAAATGGGCGCGATCGCGCGTCCTGCTGACGGCCCGTGCCGGCGCGCCTGCGCCGAATCGCAGGCCGGGACTGGTGCTGATGGTCGAGGACGACGGTCCCGGCATTCCGGTGGACCGCATCGCACTGGTGCTGCAGCGCGGCGTGCGCGGCGACGAACGCGTGCAGGGCCATGGCATCGGCCTGGCGATCGTGCAGGACATCGTGCGCAGCTATCGCGGCGAACTCAACGTCGGCGACTCCGACGAACTGGGCGGCGCGAGTTTCGAAGTCGTCTTGCCGCCAGGGCTGTGAGTCAGGCGGCTGCGGCCAGCGGCGAAGGCCCGTAGAAGCGCGCAAGATGTGCCGCGACATCGGGAAAGGCTTCACGCAGCACGTCCGGCGCACCGAAATGATATTCGGTACAGACGGCGAAGAATTCTTCCGGCGACTGCGCGGCATACGGATCGATCGTCGTGTCCGTGCCCGCATCGACGACTTCGACGAACGCGTCGTACTCCCGCTGGAAATCCCGCGCCCAGGCGCGTTGCCACGCGCGAGGCAGCGGTGGCGTGCCGTCCATCGCGCCGTCGAGGATGTCGAGCTTGTGCGCCATTTCGTGCGCAGCAACGCAGAACCCGGCGGTCGGATCCGCGATATCGGCCTGGATGTCCGCCCAGGACAGCACCAGCGGACCGTAGTCCCAGGCTT
Organism: Lysobacteraceae bacterium; assembly: GCA_016789405.1. Taxonomy (GTDB): domain Bacteria; phylum Pseudomonadota; class Gammaproteobacteria; order Xanthomonadales; family Xanthomonadaceae; genus Lysobacter_I. The sequence goes on along the minus strand of JAEUPQ010000026.1, from coordinate 36,123 downwards.
CGCCGATCAATTCGTCGTCGCCTTCGTGCACGACCTCCAGTTCCGCGATGTCGCCTGCGTCGGTGTGGCGCCGTTCGACGCGGAACGCCGTGGGATACACGATCAATTCCGACCAGCCGTGCAGGCCTTCGACGCCGAATTCCAGCAGCGGCAGGCAACACACGGCGGCCAATGCACAGCGCTGGTCGTCTCCGAGTTCGAGGCCGTCGACCGGAGTGATCGTCTTGCTGGCAAGAAATCTCGCGGCGAGGGAGGACAAGCGGGCGCTGCGTTCGGCGTCGAGTGCGGCGACCCACGGCAGGCCGACGGCGACGCGACGCCAGCGATCGGCTTCAATCAGGGGATCGGGACGGGCACGCCGCCCGCGGAACCAGCCCAGCAAGACCGGGGCAACGGGTCAGCGGAACATGCCGGGCAGGAATCGATGCCAGCGCGGCGCACCGCGTGACGGCGTGTCGCCGCTGCGGTAAGGGGTCGTCTGGCGGGATTTGCCCGCGTCACGAGCCCCTCCGCGCTTGGTGGCAACCGACTTCTGCTGCGGGACCGCGTCAGGCTCGGCTGCCTCGGCAGCCTGGTCGGGACACGCGACCGGATCGCTGTTGGACGACGCCAGGGGCGCAGCCAGCGACATCGCCGGCACGCCGATCAGGGCGAGGGCGAACAGGACCGAGAGGGCGGATCGTGCGGTGCGCATGGCGGCTTCCATCATGGAGTCGCTGACAAGACGGCGACTATAGCGCGGATGTGACACGATCGAAGTGACAGAATCGTTAACGGTCGATGTTGCGATGCAGCATCATCGTTCCCCGACTTTCGGGCAGACTCGGCACGTGAACACGTCCGTTCCCGACATGCCCGGAACACCCGACATTCGCCCCCGCACTGCGGGCACCCTGACCGCGCCCGCCCTGCGCCGGGCCCTCATCGCCGGCGCACGACGGGTCATCGCGGCCCGGGACGGCCTCAACCGGATCAACGTCTTCCCGGTCGCCGACGGAGATACCGGCAACAACCTCGCCTCCACGCTGGGCAGCGTGCTCAATGGCGCCCTGAGCCGCCGCAGCAGGCACATCGGCGAATTGCTGCGCCGGATCGGCGACGACGCCATCGACGGCGCGCGCGGCAATTCCGGCGCGATCCTCGCCCAGTTCCTCCACGGCGTGGCGGAACACGCGCGCAGCCAGCCCGAACTCGATGCGGCCACGCTGGCCGCGGCCGTTCGCCATGGCGCCGATGCGGCGCGCAGCGCGCTTGCGCAACCGGTGGAGGGCACGATCCTGAGCGTGATCGACAGCTTCGCGGATGCGATGCAGGAGGCCGCCGACCAGAATGCCGCGCTCGCGACGCGTGACGATCCGCGTGGCCGTTTCTCCCGCGCGCTTGCGCAAGCGCGTGCCGCGCTGGCGCGCACGCCACAGCAGATGGCGCTTCTGCAAAAAGCCGGCGTCGTCGATGCGGGGGCCCAGGGATTCGTCGACCTGCTCGAAGGCATCGCCGAATTCGCCGATGGCGGCCCGCGCGCGATGCGCCTGCGCGCGCCGCTGCAGGCCGCCAACGAACACCACGACGGACACGACGAAGACACACATCCACCGCACGACGACGTGGATCCAGAGCGTCGCTGGTGCACGGAATGCCTGCTGATCGTCGATCGCGCGGCGATCGATTCTGGCGAACGAAAAGCCATCGACCGCGCCGAGATCCGCGCTGCGCTGGAGGCCATCGGTGCCGATTCCATGGTCCTGGCCGGCGGCGGCACGCGGATGCGCGTGCACGCGCATGTCGGTGCACCGCAGCTGTTGTTCGATGCCTGTGCAGGCTTCGCCACGGTCGAAGGCATGAAAGCCGACGACATGCTGCTGCAGTCCCGCAGCAGCGAGCGAGCGCACAAGGTCGCGGTGGTGACCGACAGCGCCGCCGACGTGCCCGAGGCCATCGTCGAACGTCATGCGCTGCACGTGGTGCCGGTGCGCGTGAACCTCGATGGCCGCGACTACCTCGACAAGGTCGGCCTCAGCACGGCCGAGTTCTACCGGCGGATGGCCGCATCGCAGCAGTTGCCGCGCACCAGCCAGCCACCACCGGGCGATTTCCGGCGCAGCTTCGATTTCCTTGTCGCGCACCACCCGCAGGTCGTGTACGTGGGTCTGTCGCGCGCGGTTTCGGGCACGCTGCAATCGGCCGAGCATGCCGCTGCGCGCGGCGATGCCTCGAAGGTGCAGGTGTTCGACAGCATCAACGCGGCCGGCGGCCAGGCCTTGCTGGCGTGGCGCGCGGCGGAAATGGCCGATGCCGGCGCGGATGTCGCGACGATCCTGCGCGAGCTCGAGCGCCTGCGCCCGCTCACTCTCACCTGGGCGATGGCGCGCGACATCCGCCATGCCGTGCGTGGTGGACGCATCCCCGCATGGGCGGAGCCGGCGGTGCGCTTCACCGGATTGACGCCGGTGGCGAAGATGAAGCCGGAAGGCAAGCTCGGCGTCGCCGGCGGGCTGTTCGCGAAGGAGAAGGCGCCGGAAGCGTTCGCAGGCTACCTCGCGAAACACGTCCGCAAGGCGCTCGGCGCACGGATCCGCCTGCGCGCGATCATCGGGCACTGCGATGCACGCGAAGACGGCGAGCGCCTGCTGGCCGCACTGCGCAACCGACTCGATCTGGTCGAAGCGCATCTGGTCGAAACCGGACCCGCGATCGGCGCCCATGCCGGGCGCGGCGCGCTGGTGGCGTCCGTGCAGCCGTTCGCGGGATGATGCCGATCTTCGAACACGACACGGGCAACGCATGGGCTGGGCCAGCGGACATATCGAACGACTGAAACAGGGCGAAACCGTCTCCTTCCGGCCGCGCGGCGGATCGATGACCGGGCGCATCGAATCCGGCCAACTGTGCACGGTCGAGCCCGTGACCGATCACGCCACGCTGCAGGTCGACGACATCGTGCTGTGCAGGGTCCACGGTGCCGAATACCTGCACCTGGTGAAGGCGGTCCAGACCCGGTCCGACCAGGATCGGCGCTTCCAGATCGGAAACAACAAGGGCTACATCAACGGCTGGATCGGGCCGAACTCGATCTTCGGGCGCTGCGTGAAGGTGGAGCCTTGACCGGACACTTGCCCACGTTCGTCCTGCCGCTTGCGGCCTACCTGATCGGCTCGCTGTCCGGCAGCCTGCTGCTCGGCAGGCTGCGTGGCGTGGACATCCGCACGATGGGCAGCGGCAACGCGGGTGGTACCAACGCGTTCCGCACGCAGGGGTTGGCGTTCGCGCTGGGCGTGGTGCTGATCGACATCGGCAAGGGTGCATTGGCAGCGTGGCTAGGTCTGCGCTTCGCACCGGCGTCCAGCGCGACCTGGCTGGCGCACGCCTGCGCATTCGCAGCCATGGTCGGGCATGTCTGGCCGGTGTGGCACGGCTTCCGCGGTGGGAAGGGTGCCGCGACCGCAGTGGGCGCGCTGATCGTGCTGTGGCCGATGTCCGTGCCGGTGCTGCTCGCGGTGTGGATCGTGACGCTGGTCCTGACCGGCTACGTCGGGCTCGCGACCGTGCTGGCCGGACTGTCGGCGGCGGTGCTCGGCATGGTGCTGCGCGTCGCGATGCCGCTGCACCTGCTCACCGTCGCCATCGCGCTGCTGCTGGTGTACACGCATCGCGCCAACCTTGCGCGTCTGCGCGCGGGCACCGAATCGCGCTTCGAGAAGGCGAGGCTGCTGCATCGCTTGCTGCGCAGGAAATGACGGCGATGGATGCATTCGACACCGCATCGATCCATGCGTTCCTGGACGATGACAACCGCGCTGCCTTCGCATCGATCGAGGTCGTCGACGCCATCGATTCGACCAACAGCGAACTGCTGCGACGCCGGACGCCCGAAACAGGTGTCGTCGCACTGTTCGCCGACACCCAGCTTGGCGGGCGCGGGCGCCTGGGGCGCGCATGGGCATCGCCGCCGGGCGCCAATCTGTACGTCTCGCTCGCCCGGTGCTTTCCCGGCGATCTCGCGCGCCTGGGAGGCTTGAGCCTCGTCGTCGGCGTCGCCGCCGCAGAAGCGATGCGCGCGCTGGGCGCCTCGGGCGTCAGCGTGAAATGGCCGAACGATCTGGTCGTCGACGACGACGGACTGCGCAAGCTCGGCGGCGTGCTCATCGAAGGCGGCGTGCAGGACGGCGTGCCGCGTGCGGTGATCGGCATCGGGCTGAATGTCTGCATGCCGGCAGATGCCGCGACTGCGATCGACCAGCCGTGGATCGACCTGCGCGAACTGCTCGGCGGCGATGCGCCTTCGCGCGCATCCGTGGCGGCCTCGCTGCTCGCGTCACTGGCGGACGCGCTGGCGCGGTTCGATGCCGACGGCCTCGCACCGTTCCTGTCGCGCTTCGAAGCGCTGGACGCGCTGCGCGGTGCGCAGATCGATGCGGTCGTCTCCGGCCACGCGGCCAGCGGCACGGCAATGGGCCTCGCCCCCGACGGCGCGCTGCTGCTGCGCACGGACACGGGCGTGCAGGCATTGCACGCCGGCGAGGTGAGCGTGCGCAGGCGCGCTGGTTCGCAGCCGCGCGCTTCGCAGGCATGATGCGCGCATGAGCACAGGCACCTGGCTGTTCGATCTCGGCAACACCCGCCTCAAGTGCGCGCCACTGCGCGACGACGGCGGCATCGGCAACGTGTCCGCGATCGCACACGGCGGCGAGCACCTCCCGGCGGGCTGGGATGCCGCATTGCCACCGCGATTCGAGGCCGCGGCGCTGACCATGGTGGGCGCGATGGCGCTGCGCACGCAGTTGCTGGATGCACTGACCGCGCGCTGCGCACGGCTCTCGATCGCGCGCACGGTCGCACAGCTCGACGGGCTGCGCATCGCCTACCCCATTCCCGCACACCTCGGCGTCGATCGCTTTCTCGCTCTGATCGGCGCGCGTCGTCGAGGCCCCGGCCCGTGGCTGGTCGTCGGCATCGGCACCGCCATCACACTGGACCTGCTCGATGTCGACGGCAGGCACCACGGCGGGCGCATCGCGCCCTCGCCCGCACTGATGCGCGAAGCCCTGCACGGTCGCGCCGCGCAGTTGCCGGAACACGGCGGCGCGTTCACCGCATTCGCCGACGACACCCTCGACGCCCTGCGCAGCGGCTGCGACGGCGCCGCACTGGCGCTGATCGAACAAGGCCTGCGCGATGCCGAGGCCCGCATCGGCCTGCGTCCGACCCTGCTCCTGCATGGCGGCGGCGTCGATGCGCTGGACCACCTGGATCCAACCGCACTGCGCGCCCCGCATCTCGTGCTGGAGGGGTTGGCGGGATGGTCCCGTAGAATGACCGCATGACCCTGCGCGCCTCGCTCGTCCTCCTGGTGGTTCTCAACCTTGGCGTCGCCCTCTGGTGGGCGCTGCGTTCCGATGCGCCGCCCGCGCCAGGCGAAGAGGCCCCGTCGGGGATCGCGCGCCTGCAGCTGCTCAGTGAGCGCCCGGAACGGCGCACCGCTTCGTTGCCAGCCCCGACGGACGCAAAGGCGGGCACAACGCTGCCCGAGACCGCGCCGGCCACGACGGCCACGACGGCCACGACGGCCACGACACCGCCGCCCGCACCGACGGCACCCGAGCGTTGCTTCAGCGCGGGCCCGTTCCCGGACACCGCCAGCCTCGACGCCGCGCGCGTCGGCTTGGCGCCCATGGCCAGCCGGCTGCGCAGTCGCGAAATCCGCGAAAACGGCGGCCGCGGCTGGCGCGTCTACCTGCCCGCCGCCGGCGACCGCACGGCTGCCGATGCCAACGCCCAGCGCCTGCGGAGCGCTGGATTCACCGACCTCGTGGTCGTGGCCGATGGCGCCGAGGCCAACAGCGTCGCGCTTGGTCGGTTCAGCACCGAGGCCCGTGCCCGCGCACATGCAGAGGCGCTCCAGGCCGCGGGATTCGCCGCGAAGGCCGAGGCCCTGGGTGAAACACGAAGCCGCTATTGGCTGGACCTCGTCGCCGGCCCGGGATTCGATGCCAACCAGGCCCGTCGCGCAGCCAGTGGCGCCCTCCGCGGTACCGATTGCGCGGTCCTGCGCTGACGTCAGTCGCGGGCCTGTCGTAGAATCCCCGCTCGCCCGGGCCGCCACGGCCCATGTCTTCGCCGGCATAGCTCAGTTGGTAGAGCAACCGCCTTGTAAGCGGTAGGTCGTCCGTTCGAATCGGACTGTCGGCACCACATCCCAGCCCGGAGCTCCCATGCAGCGCTCGTACCCGCCCGTGTCCCTGATCGGCGTGCCCACCGACATCGGTGCCGGCCATCGGGGTGCGCGGATGGGACCAGACGCCCTGCGCATCGCGGGCCTGGGCGAGGCCCTCGTCGCGCGCAGCGTCGACGTCGCCGACCGCGGCAACGTCTCGGGCCCGGCCAATCCCTGGCTGCCGCCGGTCGACGGCTACCGCCATCTGGACGAAGTCGTCGCTTGGAACAAGGCGCTGATGGACGCGGTGGACGCCGAACTGACGCTTGGCCGCATGCCGATCGTGCTCGGCGGCGACCACTGCCTGGGCCTGGGCTCGATCACCGCCGTCGCCCGCCACTGCCGCCGTACCGGCAAGAAGCTCCGGGTGCTCTGGCTCGACGCCCATGCCGATTTCAACACCAGCCAGGTCACGCCCTCGGGCAACGTCCACGGCATGCCCGTGGCCTGCCTGTGCGGCCTCGGCCCCGCGCCGCTGGTCGAACTGGGCGGCAGCGTCCCGGCGATGCGCCCGGACGAGATCCGCCAGATCGGGATCCGCTCGGTCGACGCCGGCGAAAAGCGCCTCGTGAAGGATTACGGCCTCGATATCTACGACATGCGCTACATCGACGAAGTCGGCATGAAGCGCGCGATGGAAGAAGCGCTGGAAGGCGTCGACGAAGACACGCACCTGCACGTCAGCTTCGACGTGGACTTCCTCGATCCCAGCATCGCCCCCGGCGTCGGTACGACCGTGCCCGGCGGCCCGAACTACCGCGAAGCGCAGCTGGTGATGGAAATGATCGCCGACACCGGCCGCATGGCGTCGCTGGACATCGTCGAACTCAACCCCGCGCTCGACAACCACAACGCGACCGCCGAACTCGCTGTCGACCTCGTGGAAAGCCTGTTCGGCAAGTCGACGCTGATGCGGGATTGATCGTCCGCTCGATCTGGATCACGCGTGTAGAGCGGAGCTTGCTCCGCTGATCTCCTCCGGATGATGGAAACGGCGGAGCGTGCGCCGCTTTGCATGGGTGCGCGTTACGCCGGCATCACGCCAACGGCATGTCCGTTGCAGCGCTGCGTCTGCGTCGGCGATCCGATCGCCATCGCGCTCGACGTCTGGAACGGTTCAAGCGCCCTTCGTCACCGATGGCCCAGCAGGACAGCGCCCTCGTACACCGACACATCCACCGTACTCAAGGACTGCCCCCTGCACGGCCCGGCGACGCATTCGCCTTTGCCGAGTTCGAAGCTCGCGCCGTGCACGGCGCAGACCAACAGGCCGTCCTTCGAGCGCAGGAACTTGCCGGGCGACCAGTCCAGCGGACGCCCCGCATGCGGACAGATGTTGCGCCATGCGCGCACGGCATCGCCGTCGCGAAACAGGATCAGCGATTCGGTTTCGCCATCGATCGACGCATCCACCGCGACCGGTTCGCCTTCGGGCAAGTCGTTCAGGCGTGCGAGGACGGTATTGGCTTGGCTCATGGTGGCGACAGTGCGAAGGAGTGACCTGCGGCATTATGGCTTAACGAACTTCTCACACGTCGACCCGATCCCCGCCCGATACTGATCCGGTCGGCCCCTGGCCACCGTTCGACCGATCCAGACCCATGCGCATCCCCCGTTTCTTCCGCAAGTCCCCGTTCTCCAGCGCCTTTTTCTCCCGCAGCGGCCTGAATTTCGGCCGGCAGGCCTTTCGCGAATTCACCACGCCCCGCAAGCCGCGTCATCGCGCGCTGCGCGTGCTGCTGACCCTGGTCGGCGTCGGGCTGCTCGCAGTGCTGCTGGTGTTCGGGCTGGTGATCGGCGCAGCGATGCTGGGCTTCACCGTGCTGTCGCGCCTGCTTCGCCAACGCGGCAAGCCTGTCGCGAAGGCCAGCGATGCACGCACGCTCGATGGCGAATACCGCGTGCTGCGCAAGCCCGCGCTGACGGCTGGCCGCTGATCCTCCGGGTCGCAGCGCCACGATCGTCTGCGCCGCCAAGGCGAACCCTCGACGGCGCACCTGCCTGCACGCGATCATGCGGGCATGAACACGACACCCCATGATCTGATCCCCGCGCCCGCCGCAGTGCGGGTGCCTGTCGCTGGCAACGCCGTCTCCGGCCACTTCCCGGTGCGGCGCATCTACTGCGTCGGCCGGAATTTCGCCGATCACGCCCGGGAAATGGGCGCCGCCGCGCCGACTTCGAAGGCCGAGCGCGGCACGCCGGTCTTCTTCCTCAAACCGACCGACAGCCTGGTGCTGGATGGCGTGGCCGCCTATCCACCGGGCACCCAGGACCTCCACCACGAAATCGAACTGGTCGTCGCGCTGGGCGCAGACGCACCCGCCGGCGTGCTGGCGCCCGAAAATGCAGGCAGCCTCGTCTTCGCCTACGGCATCGGCCTGGACCTCACCCGCCGCGACCTGCAGGCCGCCGCAAAGGCCAAGGGCCTGCCTTGGGATACCGGCAAGTCCTTCGACGACGCCGCGCCGATCAGCACCCTGATTCCGGCCGAGGACATCGGCGACCTCGCATCGCGCACCTTGTCGCTGAGGGTCAACGGCGAACTGCGCCAGCAGTCGAAACTCGACATGCTGATCTGGGACGTGCCGGACATCCTGCACGAGCTGTCGAAACTCTACGCGCTGAAGGCCGGCGACCTGGTCTTCATGGGCACACCCGCAGGCGTGGCCGCGCTGCAGCCGGGCGATGTCTGCGAAGGCGCACTCGACGACCTGCTGCGACTGGACTGCCGCATCGCGTCGCCACGCTGAGCGCCCGCATCCTTTTCGACCAAACGACCAGACTGATCCGCACACCGTAACGGAGGAGAGCCAGCGATGGGCATCATGAGTGAATTCAGAGAGTTCGCGGTCAAGGGCAATGTCATCGACCTCGCGGTCGGCGTCATCATCGGCGGCGCCTTCGGCAAGATCGTCACCGCGCTGGTCGACAAGGTCATCATGCCGCCGATCGGCCTCATGATCGGCGGCGTGGATTTCTCGAAATGGGTCATCACGCTGAAGGAGGCTTCGATGGATGCGGCAGGCAAGGAAGTGCCGCCGGTCGTCATCGGCATCGGCGAATTCCTCAACGCCTCCATCCAGTTCATCATCCTGGCATTCGCGATCTTCCTGATGGTCAAGGCGATCAATCGCCTGCGCCGCGAAGAGCCCGCCGCCGCGCCGGCTCCGGCGGAGCCGACCGAAGACGTGCTGTTGCTGCGCGAGATCCGCGATTCTCTGAAGAAATGACCACACCCGCATGATCGGGCCGGCTTGATCGTTTCCGGCGGGAAACGCCGTGTGCGATCAGGCCACCGACAAACGGAGCCGCGGGCTGCTACGCTCGCGGCTTCCTCATTTCCGGGCCGGGAATCGCTCATGCGTTCGAGTCTGTCGCTGGTCGCCGCCATCGCGTTGGCACTCTCATCCATCGCTTCGGCCGCCACGCCGCCGGAGACGCGCATCCCCGATGCGGCCTTCGCGCATGCCGGCCCACTGCGCGATGCCGCGCTGAAGGATCGCACCTCGTGGCAGGTGCTCGAATCGCTGACCACCGAGGTCGGTCCGCGCCTCGCCGGCAGCGAGGCCGACGCGCGCGCCGTGCGCTGGGCCGAAGCGAAGTTCAAGGCGCTCGGCTACGACAAGGTGTGGCTGCAGCCGGTGACGTTCCCGAAGTGGGTGCGCCGCAGCGAATCCGCGGCCGTCGTCGGCGACCATGCGCAGCCGCTCACGCTGACCGCGCTCGGGGGCAGCCCCGCCGGCACGGTCGAAGCCGAGGTCGTGCGTTTCGCGGATCTGGCCGCACTGGAAGCCGCACCGGCAGGTTCGCTGGCCGGCAAGATCGCGTTCGTCGACTACAGGATGGAACGTGCGCGCGACGGCAGCGGCTACGGCCCCGGCAGCCGGGTGCGCAGCCGTGGCCCGTCCGCGGCGATCCGTGCCGGTGCAGCCGCCTTCGTGATGCGCTCGGCCGGCACCGACAGCCATCGCAACCCGCACACCGGCATCACCCGCTTCGACGACGGCCTGGCGCCGATCCCGTCGGCCGCGCTGTCGGTGCCCGATGCGGAGCAGCTCGCGCGTCTTGTCGCGCTGGACAAGCCGATCCGCATGCGCGTCGCGCTCGACTGCGGCTGGGACGGCACGGCGACATCGCACAATGTGATCGGCGAAGTCACCGGCAGCCATCGCACGCTGCGCAATGAAGTCGTCGTCATCGGCGGGCACCTCGATTCGTGGGATCTCGGCACCGGCGCAGTCGACGACGGCGCGGGCGTGGCGATCACCATGGGCGCCGGGCACCTGATCGCGAAGCTGCCGAAGGCGCAGCGTCCCGCGCGCACGATCCGCGTGATCGCCTTCGCCAACGAGGAGCAGGGCCTCTATGGCGGCAAGGCCTACGCCGACGCGCACAAACCCGATGTCGCGAAGCACCAGCTCGTCGCGGAAAGCGATTTCGGCGCAGGCCGCATCTACGCCTTCAACACCGGCGCCGCGCCGCATGCGACCACCGCCGCTGCGCGCATCGCCGAAGCGCTGAAGCCGCTGGGCATCGAGCCGATGGCCAAGGGCGGCCCGGGACCGGACGTCGGCCCGATCGCTGCGCTGGGCGCGGCATGGGCCTGGCTGGGACAGGACGGCACCGACTACTTCGATCTGCACCACACGCCCGACGACACGCTCGACAAGGTCGATCCCGCCGCGCTGGCACAGAACACCGCCGCGTATGCGACGTTCGCGTATCTGGCGGCATCGGCGGAAGGCGGCTTCGGAAGCGCGCCGAAGGCCGAGACGACGAAACCCTGACAACGCGCAGCGGGCGGAGATGCCGAACTGATCCATGCCGTGGCCTTGCCATGGCCTTACGATCGACAGGACGACCGGTGCCGATCCGGATTGCGTGATCGACACCTGGCACCACCATGACAAGGAGCGCACGATGGCTTTCCCCACCGCAGTCAATTCCCAGATCACCGACGCCGTCACGCAGAGCAACGTGAAGGTGGTCGGCGAAGCGCCCGCTCTCGCCATGGGCGCGATCTACCAGAGCCTCGCGCAATCGACCGGCATCCTGTTCGAGAACGCCGTCGCTGCGCAGCAGCAGATGAACACGATCGCGCAGGCCGCGACCAACCAGGGCGTGATGCAGATCTACAGCATCGATACCGCCGCGACGTCAGTTGCGACGGACAAGATCGAACAGGTCGCGATGCCCGACCACATGACCAGCCTGCTGACGGTACTCAACGCCCTCCAGCCCCCGGCCAGCAAGACCGATGCCGTCGACCCCGCGACACTGGAAGCGGTTTCAGGCGACGCGACGGACGCGGTCAAGGCTGCCGACGACTACCCGCACTTGAACGCCCAGATCAAGGACGCGGTGCGTTTCACCAACGACACCGTGCTCGGTCATGCCGATACCTTGAACAGCGGGCTGCGGCAGTGCACGGACAGCTTCGTCCACGCCATCACGCAGATCCAGGACGCCCAGGAAGCCGCGCTGCGCCGCACCCTGCTCGACGCGGCGATGACAGCGACGCTCAAGGCGATGCTGCAGGCACCGCAGCGCGCGAAGGAATACGAAGAGGTGCTGCAGGTGATCAGGCGACTGGGCTGAACGGGAGCGGATAAGCCATGCCATTCTTCGTCCTGGGCATGGTCGAAGCGACATTCGGAGATCCTTCATCGGACAGCGCCTTGTGGTTCGCCATTCTGCATCTCGATGGTTTCAATCTCGTCGGAGACGAAGTTTCCGATTATCTCTTCGGCCTGGCGAAGCGGTCATCCGGGCACGCATGCTTTCCGGAGCGCGGCGTGCCGGCTGACGCAGGCGACGCATTGTGGCGATGCTTCCAGGAAGATCAAGCATTCCTCGCGAAGCACGGCGAAGGAAACTTCGGCCACACGTTCGCGACGCTCGAAGAAATCGAGCGCGCGCTGGCCTTCCACGACGCGCCTGCCGTGAGCGACTCCAACTGGAATCAAGTACTGCGCGCTATTGAAGCGCTACGTGCCATTCGCAATGAAAACATGGCATCACAATGGCGCGTCGTGGTTTGGGCGAACTGGTGACAAGCACTACCCCGGCGCACCATTCTTCCGGTGGAACATCGATGCGTCGAGAAACGCACCTGAGTCTCAGCAGACGCCCTAGCGCCGCGCCCACGCCGCCAGCAGCACCGCCGTCGCTGCCGCGACGTTGAGGCTTTCCACCGCGCCGCTGCCGGGGATCGACAGGCGCATGTCGCAGGCCTTCGCGAGTTCGGCGTCCATGCCCTCGCCTTCGGCGCCGAGCACGTAGACCAGGCGCTGCGGCAGCTTTGCGGAGAACAGATCGGTGCCGCCGCGCACCACCGTGGCGGCGAGCGAGAAACCAGCCCCGCGCAGCTGCGCCATGGCGTTGTCTTCGCGTCCGAGGCGCACGAAGGGCACCGCTTCGGCGCCACCCTCGGCCACGCGTGCGGCGGCGCCGGACAGGGCCAAGGTCGAATGCTTCGGAACCAGCACCGCGCGCACGCCGAAATGGGCAGCGGAGCGCAGGATCGCGCCGAGGTTGTGCGGATTCCCCACGCCATCGAGCCACAGCGCGCAGCACGGACCTTGCGGCAATTCGCGCAGCCAGGCGGTCAGGGAGGCCGGCTCCTCGCGCAGCACTTCGGCGACCACGCCTTCGTGGTGCGCGCTGGCCGCAAGTTTCTGCAGGTCCGCAGGATCGACCACGCGATACCCCACGCGATTCGCCACGCACCACTTCAGCAGCGGCTGCAGCTGCGGGATGCGCGCCTCGGCCAGGTAGAGCTTGCGGATCGCCTGCGGGCGATGCTCGAACACCGCGCGCACGGCATTGAGCCCGTGGATGCGCAGTTCGGCATCGCGCTGTTCTCGGGGCGCGTTGCGCTGGGCGTTGCGCGGGCCGTCGCCGGAAGGCGCGGGCTTGAAACGTTCGTACGGTGAGCGATCGGACATGGGCGGCATTCTACGCGCTGCGGCGCTGTCGTCCGCCGGGGATCAGGGCTTGAACCAGAACCACGCACCGGCGAGGGCCGCCGCGATCAGGACCCAGACGACCAGCCCCAGCCCGCCGCGATCGCCGGGCATCACGGTCGGCGTGCGATGTCCGGCCAGGATGGTCTCGGTGCGCTCGCGGTTCTCGCGCTGGCCCTGGGTCTCGGGCTCGTGGTGCGGGCCGCTGTGCGAACCGCCGCGCCTGGCCTGCTCCATCTGGGCCGCGATGTTCTGGATCATCGCCATCGCGGACTTGAGGTCGCCGCCGGTCGCCTCGCGGAGCAGCTTGATGGCTTCCATCTTGTCGCCGCGTTGCAGCGCCTGCATCACCGCCTGCGGCACATTCGACGCACTGGCCATGCGCATTCCCCTCGTCCCGGTTCCGGTGCAGCATAGCGCGCCACAGCTGTCCCGACGCCTCCCATGCCGATCGAACTCATCCAGGGCGACATCACCGGCCTTCGGCTGGACGCCATCGTCAATGCGGCCAATGCCGCGCTCTCCGGCGGTGGTGGCGTGGACGGGGCCATCCATCGCGCCGCGGGCCCCGCCCTTTCGGCTGCGTGCAAGGCCATTCCGATGGTCAGGCCCTTCGTGCGCTGCCCGACCGGCGAAGCCCGGATCACACCCGGTTTCGACCTCCCGGCGCGCTGGATCATCCATGTCGTCGGTCCGGTGTGGTCCGGTGGACGCGAAGGCGAGCCGGAGCTGCTGGCGTCCTGCCATCGCAACGCACTCGCATTGGCGCAAGCGCACGGCATCGCCTCGATCGCCTTCCCGGCGATCAGCTGCGGCGTGTTCGGTTATCCGCCGGACCAGGCCGTCGATATCGCAGTGCGCATCGTGCGTGCACATGCACCGGATGGCATGCGCGTGGTGTTCTGCATGTTCGATGCGGCGATGGCCGAGCGTTATCGCCGCGCACTGGAATAGGGTGAGGTTCACCGCACCGCTTTTTGATCGCCACGATCCATCGCCGACGCGGCCGCCGCATCATGTTGCATCGTCATCCCGAGGGATCATGTGCTCTGCCTGAATGCCATCCAGGCGAGCCATGCGCCGACCAGCGCGATGAAGCCGAGCAACAACGTACGGCGCCGATGCAGCGGCGGATGGCGCAGCACGCGATACCCGGCGAAGGTGAAGGCGATCGGGAACAGCAGCAGGAACGGCAGCACCAGGGGCAACCATTCACCGCGGTGATCGTCATCGGTGCGATCGACCGGCAACAGCCAGGATGTGAGCATCCCGGCCAGAAACATCGCGCCGATCGCAAGGTAGATCCAGCCGACCACACGCGTGACACGAATACGTGCAGGACTCGGCGCCGTCGAACGGCTGTCGCTCAATGCCCACCCACCGGCGGCGTTTCCGATTCGAGTTGCTCGAGCCGATGCTTCACCGCCTCCGGCGAACGCGTGTACGGCGCGAGGCGACGGTAGAACGCAGGCACCACGAACAGCGACAGCAGCGTCGAGAAGGTCACGCCGAAGATAACGACGATACCGATCGTGAAGCGGCTGGCGGAACCGGGGCCGCCCGCGACCACCAGCGGCACGGCACCCATGACCGTGGCGACCGAAGTCATCAGGATCGGGCGCAGGCGCACCGCGCAGGATTCGATGATCGCGTCGCGGACCTCGCGGCCTTCATCGCGCAGCTGGTTGGCGAACTCGACGATCAGGATGCCGTTCTTCGCCGCGAGGCCGATCAGCATCACGATGCCGATCTGGCTGAAGAGGTTGAGCGTACTGCCCGCCATCCACAGGCCCAGCAGTGCACCGCCCACGCCCAGCGGCACGGTCAGCATGATCACGATCGGATGGATGAAGCTCTCGAACTGCGCGGCCAGCACCAGATACACCACCAGCAGCGCGAGCGCGAAGGTGATCAGCACCGCGCTGCCGGCCTTCTGGAATTCGCGCGATTCGCCCTTCCAGTCGACCTGCGCGGTACCCGGCAGTTCCTCGCGCACCACCTGCTCGGCCCAGGCGATGGCGTCGCCCATGCGATAGCCCGGCGCGAGGCCGGCGGAAATGGTGATCGCACGCAGGCGGTTGAAGCGGTTGAGGCTGCCGGCTTCGGCCAGCTCGTTCAGCGTGACCAGGTTCGACAGCGGGATCAGCTCGCCGTTGCCGCCACGCACCTGGATCGCGGCCAGGTCCGCCGGCTCGGCGCGCAGCGCGCGGTCGGCCTGCAGGATCACGTCGTACTCCTCGCCGTTGTCGACGAAGGTGGTGACGCGACGGCTGCCCATCATGGTTTCGAGGGTGCGTCCGATCTCGGTGACCGATACGCCGAGGTCCGCTGCGCGCGCGCGATCGATCACCACGCGCATCTGCGGCCGGGTTTCCTTGTAGTCGGAATCCGCGGCGAAGAAATTCGGATTCTTCTCCATCCGCGCCAGCACGCGATCGCGCCATGCCGCGAGTTCGCCGTATTCGGGCCCTCCCAGCACGAGCTGGAACGGCTGGCCGCCGCCGCGCGTGAGGCCGGTGCGCACCTGCGGATTCACGCGCACGCCGGGCAGCGCGCCCACTTCCTTGCGCACCTGCTGCACCACGTCGTCGGTGCTGAGCTCGCGGTTTCGCCAATCGTGGAGGAACACGATCGCCTGGCCGGTATGCATTTCCTCGCTGGCGCCGAAACCACCGGGCACGCGCGTGTTCACGCGCTGCAACGGCTTGCCCTCGCCCACTTGCGCAAGCAGCGCACGCTCGACCTGCTGGACCTGGCCGACGGTGTAGTCGAAGCCCGCACCTTCCGGCCCGACGATCGACGCGAAGAACACGCCACGGTCCTCCGGCGGCGCCAGTTCGCTGGGCACCAGCTTGAACAGGAAGAAGGTGGCCACGAGCGTCGCGACCATCAGGCCACCGAACAGCCAGACGCGGTCGACCGTGCGCTCGAGCAGCCGGCGGTAGGCATTCGAAACCCGATCGAGGAAGCGCGCGATGCCGGCGTGGAAGCGGTTCGGCTTTTCGCTGTCGTGCGGACGCACCAGCTTCGACGACATCATCGGCGTGAGCGTCAGCGCGACCAGCGCCGAGATGGCCACGGCTGCGGCCAGCGCGACCGCCAGCTCGCGGAACAGGCGCCCGGTGTTGCCTTCGAGCAGGCCGATCGGCAGGAACACCGCGACCAGCACCGCCGTGGTCGAAATCACTGCGAACGCAACCTGCTTCGTCCCACGCTTGGCCGCGACCAGCGCAGGCTCGCCGAGGTCCGCGCGGCGCTGGATGTTCTCCAGCACCACGATGGCGTCGTCGACGACCAGGCCGATGCACAGCACCAGCGCGAGCAATGTGAGCAGGTTGATCGAGAAATCGAAGGCGTACAGCGCGATGAACGCGGCGATCAGGCAGACCGGCACGGTCACCGCCGGGATCAGCGCGGCGCGCGCGCTGCCCAGGAACAGCCAGATCACGATCAGCACCAGCGCGATCGCTTCGAACAGCGTCGACCACACGCGCTCGACCGCCGATTCGATGAACACGGTGCTGTCGAAGGCGACGAAGATGCGCGTGCCCTTCGGCAGCGAGGCCTGGATGCGCTCGGCTTCGGCACGCGCCGCCAGAGCGACATCGAGGCTGTTCGCGGTGGATGTCTTGACGATGCCCAGGCCGACGTTCGGTTCGCCGTTGCTGCGGAAATAGGCGCGGCGCTCGGACGAGGCCAGCTCGACCTTCGCTACGTCGCCCAGGCGCACGACGTAGCCGTCGCTGCCCTTGCCCAGCGGGATCTGCGCGAAATCCTCGGGCTTGCGATAGCTGCGTTCGACGCGCAGGGTGAAGTCGCGGTCCTGCGATTCGATGCGCCCGGCGGGCAGTTCGATGTTCTCGCGGCGCAGCGCGGCCTCGGCATCGGCTGCTGTCAAGCCACGCGCGGCCAGCGCGTCGCGGTTGAGCCACACCCGCATCGCGTAGCGCTGCTGGCCGCCGACGCGGATCTGCGACACGCCGTTGAGCGCGGACAGGCGATCGACGACGTAGCGCTCGGCGTAGTCGGTCAACTGCAGCGTGTCCATCGCGGTCGAACTCATGTTCAACCACAGGATGACTTCGGAATCACTGTCGGCCTTCTCCACTTCCGGTGGATCGGCCTCCTCGGGCATGCGGTCGAGCACGCGGCTGACCGCATCGCGCACGTCGTTGGCGGCCGCTTCGATGTCGCGCTCCAGGGTGAACTCGATGGTCACCGACGAACGACCGTTGACGCTGCGCGACTGCAGGGTCTCGATGCCCTCGATGCCGGCCAGCGCATCCTCCAGCACCTGGGTGACGCGGGTTTCGACGACGCCGGCCGAGGCGCCGGGATAGGTGACGTCGACCGACACCACGGGTGGATCGATCGCGGGCAACTCACGCAGCGTGAGCCGCGCGTACGACATCAGGCCGACCACGATCAGCATCAGGCTGAGCACGGTGGCGAACACCGGCCGTTCGATCGAAATGTCGGAGATGCGCATGCTCAGCCCCTCATCCCTTCTTCGCCGCGGCGGGTGCGCCCGCGCTGGCCGGACCGGCCTTCGCGTCCGCCTCGCTGATCCTGTCGCCGGGCTTGAGCTTGCCCGTACCGTCGACCACCACGCGATCGCCGACCGCGAGGCCTTCGACGATCTCGGCCTTGCCGTCGCGACGCGAGGCCACGACGACCTTCACCTGTTCGACGGCATCGCCCTTGCCGACGCGATACACGTAACTGTCGCGGCCGACCTGGGTCACCGCGATCTCCGGAAGCAGCAGGGCGCTGCGCGTCGCACCGGAGATCTCGATGTTGATGAGCATGCCCGGACGCAGCAGGCGCTGCGGATTGGGCAGGTCGGCTCGTACCTGCACCGCGCGCGTGGCCGGATCGATGCGCGCGTCGACGGTCTGCACCATGCCTTCGAATCGCTGGTCGGGCCAGGCGACGGCGCGCGCATCCACGCGCTGCCCCGCACCGACACGCGAGAGCTGGGATTCCGGCAGCGGGAAATCGACGTACACGCGCGAGATGTCGTCGAGCGTGGCGATCGGCGTGCCCGGCGTGACCAGCGCACCGGGACTGACCTGGCGCAGGCCGAGCACGCCCGAGAACGGTGCACGCACCACGCGATCGGCCAGCTGCGCGCGGATCTGCGCGACGCGCGCCTGCGCGGCGTCGCGCGCGGCGCGCTGGTTGTCGACCTGGGCGCGCGCGATCAGCTGCTGCTGGACCAGTTCGCTCTGTCGCCGCAGCAAACGGTCCGCTTCGTTCGCGCTGGCCTGCGCTTCTGACAGCGCGGCCTGCTGCTGGCGATCGGACAGGGTGATCAGCGGCGCACCCACGCGCACGTCCTGGCCACTGTCGAAATGCACCGTCTGCACGATCTCGCTGACCTTGGCGGTCACCGTCACCGATTCGCGCGCCTTCACCGTGCCGATGGCAGTCAGGGTGTCGGTGAAGGACTGCGTCTGGACGCGCGTCGTGGTGACCGGAACCGGCCGGTCGCTGCCCTTCCCTCCGCCCGGACCGCCCTTGCCTGCACCACCTGGCGCGTCCTTGTCGCCACAGGCAGAGAGCGCGCACGCCAACAGGAGCAGGGCTCCGATGCGTGTCGGGGAAGGCATGGAAACGGAGCGCGGCATGAAAGACGACATCGAGGAACCCGGAGTGCAATGCCGGCCGATTGTAGCGGCAGGTGGTGGCGCCGAGACGCCCACGGATACGCGCCATGACCAATGGCCTAGGCCTTGCCTCGATCGGCAACGATGCGTTCCGGACAGCACGTCAACGTCGCGCGAAAAGCACATTCCATCGTGCGAAATGCACGTCTTCCGAGGGGTCCGCGGCCATGCGAGGCGGGACGTCGCGCGGCATCGCGACGCGCGAAACGACGAACGCCGGCACGGGGCCGGCGTTCGTCTTGCGCAACTTGCGAAATCGCTGTGCCGAATCAGGTGGTTCGGCTGATCATCCGTTCAGCGAAACCCGGCCTTTCCTCAGCCTTTCCACTGACCGAGCGCAGCCAAGCCATTGTCGCGGGCGCGGGCGTACACGGTTTCCTGCGCCTTCGCGACATTGCCGACCAGGTCCTGCGACCAGATCTTCAGCGCGGCGGACTGCATGGCGCGGCCATACGAGAACGACAGCGGCCACGGGTGCGTGCCGAGCTTGTTCATGGCGTCGAGGTGCGCGGTCGCCGCGTCGTCGCTCTGGCCGCCGGAGAGGAACACGATGCCCGGCAGGATCGCCGGCACCGCCGACTTCAGACACATCACGGTGCTCTCTGCGACTTCGTCGACCGACGCCTGCTCGGCGCAGTCCTTGCCGGAGATGACCATCGAGGCCTTCAGGATGGTGCCTTCGAGCATGACGTTGTGCTGGTAAAGCGCGTCGAACAGCGAGCGCAGCGTGACTTCGGTGACTTCGTAGCAGGTCTCGATGTCGTGGTCGCCGTCCATGATCACTTCCGGCTCGACCATCGGCACGATGCCGCATTCCTGGCACAGCGCGGCGTAGCGGGCGAGCGCATGGGCGTTGGCTTCGATGCAGGTGCCGGACGGAATGTCTTCGCCGATGTTGATCACCGCGCGCCACTTGGCGAAGCGTGCGCCGAGCTGGGCGTATTCCTTCAGGCGGTCGCGCAGGCCGTCGAGGCCTTCGGTGACCACTTCGCCCGGGCAGCCGGCGAGCGCGTGCGTGCCCTTGTCGACCTTGATGCCCGGGATGATGCCGTTGTCCATCATCACCTTGGTGAACGGCACGCCGTCCCTGGTGGACTGGCGGATGGTTTCGTCGAACAGGATGGCGCCGGAGATGTGCTCGCCGAGGTTCGGCGTGGTCAGCAGCATTTCGCGGTAGGCGCGGCGGTTCTCTTCGCTGTTCGGAATGCCGACGCTCTCGAAACGCTTGGCGATGGTGGCATTGGATTCGTCGATGGCGATGATGCCCTTGCCCGGCGCGACCATGGCGCGGGCGATGTCGGCAAGCTGTTCGATGCTCATTGGGAGTCCTGGAAGGGGCGGCGGGAAAGTCGGCCATTATACCCCGGCCAGCCAAGCACTAGAGCATGAAAAATCAATGACTTGACTCGGAAAAGGCCCCTGGCCGCGCCTGACCCGGCCAGCCTTGTCGGTCCCGGCGTGTCCCGGGAAGACAGCGCAGGTCATTGAACCGCGTCACGTTTCCGAACCGGGCGCCCAAAGGCGCCCGGCCGGTGGCAGCAGACCCTCGGGGTCAGTTCGGACAGCGCTGCTGCACTTCGTAGTACTGCAGTTCCGTCGAGACGACGCCCCAGCCCAATCCCTGGGTGAGGCCGTTCGCATCGACGTAGGACATCTTGATGCTCACGCCCGGGTACTGCCCCACCGACACCGACGCGTACAGGCTCTTGGCGCCGGCCGGCTGCGCGTTGTACGCATCGACGGCGGTCTTGAAACGCGAGTTCGCCGGCGCATTGCTGACGAGGTTGCGCAGTGCGCTCACGTTGCGATCGAACACGAACTCGATGTTGTTCGCCCAGTAGACGTTGACGGCGTCCGGGTAATGGATCGGCTTGGAGCTCCAGTAGTGGTTGATGACGCGTTGCTCGCAGAGCTGGGGGTCGGGCGTGGCGGTCAGCGCGTTGACGCGACCGAGCGACTGCCAGCTTGAGGCGGATGCTGCGCCGGAGAACAACAGGGCGACGAACGCAACCAGGAGCGTTTTCTTCATGAAGGATCCTTTTCCCATGGATGTCATTTCGACCGTCGCCATTGCGACGACGGGACTCGCGCGGCGTCACCACCGTGCGACGTCCATTGTCCTTCCCGGGCATCTCATGGTTCGCGACAGGCTCGTTTCGTTCGCGTGAATCCCGCCGCAGCAAGCCTCTCGACCTGAAAACCGCATTCAATCGACGCGCGAGAACGCGCGTCCACGCGGCGCATCCACTGGTGCATCCGCCGGTTTCGCGCCAGCCAGCCAATCGAGGCTGGCGCCGCGGAAACCACTTTGCGCGACGAGTGCCACACGCGTGCGCGCCGTGCAGTCCCCATCCTCGACATCGTCGGAAAGCCAGCGATGCACCAGCGCCTGCTGCATCGCGTCGCCGCGCCGATGAGCCTGGTCGTGGAGCGCAAGCATGCGTCGCCCGGCGTCGACATCGTCCCCGGCCATGCGCGCGAGCGCGATTTCGACCTGCTGCAAACGCGGCTGCCAGGCATCGCGCAGCATCGCCGCGCGTGCGCGTCGCGCATGGTCGCGGGCACGCGCCGGATCGCCATCCGCGAGCGCGGCTTCCGCCAGCACGATGCGTGCCCTGACAGCATCGCGCCGAAGGCCGCCTGCCTCGACCTTCGGCAGCACGTCCTGCAGCAGCGCTTGCGCCGTGCGCGACTCACCGATGCGGACGAGCACGCCCGCCAGATCGATGCTCGACGACCAGCGATCGGGTTCGATGCGCATGCGCGGCAGCAGCGCGCGTGCAGCGCGGGCCTGCGCCAGCGCAGCCTCGCGATCGCCGCTGATCCACTCCAGTTCCGCCAACCCGGTCGCCGCCGCCAGTGCACCGTATTCGCCGGCATCCCGACAGCGCGCGTACTGCGCGCGTGCCGGCGCCGGTCGTCCCATGCGCACCAGCGCAGCGGCACGCGTGCAGGCCAGCGGGTCCGCAGCGCGCATCGTTGCGGCGGCAGTTCCCCGCGCGTCGCGTTCGCCGCGATCGAGTGCAGCGAGCGCACGGGCGAACTCCCCGCGATCGAGCGAGGCCAGCGCATCGATCTGCCTTGCCCGCAGCATCGGTTCGCCCTGCAGGCCACTGCCCGCAAGGCGCGCGAGGCCGCGATCGATGGCCGCCGGTTCGCCGCGCGCGAAATCGTCCTCAAGCCGATCGACGGCCAGCGTCGCCGCGCCCCAGCGATCGCCCATGGCCTCCGACAGCGCCTGCGCCTGGCGCAGGCGCTCGCGATACCGCGCCATGTCCCCTCCGCGATGATGGTGATACGCGGCGATCCGCAAGGCATCCAGTTCGAGCTGGCGCTGGCCCGCAGCCCGCGCACGCGCCAGCCACGGCTCCAAATACCTGGGCTCCCCCGCCACGGCCGGGCCGTGCAGTTCGCCGATCGCACGCGCGTGCAGCGCGGAAAATGCATCCCCGGCTTCGTCGAAGGCATGCGCCGCAGCATCGAATTGCGCAGCGCCATCACGACCGCCGGACATCGACACCTCGGCGTTTGCCAGCGCCATCAGCGCATGCCCGCGCTCGTATGGCCAGCCCTGCGTGTCCGCGGCGCGTGCGGCGGCGCGCGCGCTCGCACGGGCGCCGGCGTGATCGCCCGCGGCCGCCCGCATACCAGCGAGGCTGATCCAGCGCGATACCGCATGATCCGGCGCCAGGCGTTCGGCATTCGGGATGCGGTCCAGCACCGCAAGACCATCTGCGAATCGACCGGTGCGCGCGAGTGCACGCGCCTGCTGGATCGCGAACTGCGGCCGGTGCGGATGCGCGCGCGCCAATGCGGCATAAGCCTGTGCTGCGCCCGCGTGATCGGGAGAGAGACCGAGTCGATAGGCACGCAACTGCGTGCGCACATCGTCGGGCAAGGGACGCATGCGCGAGATCGCGGCATCGAGCAGTGCATTCGCCTGCGGCAACTGTCCACGCGCCGCGTGCGCCTGCGCGAGCTCCAGCCGAGCGAGTTCGAAGCCGGGGGTGGCTCGAAGCAGCTGCTCGCCCATGACACCGGCGTCGATCCAGCGGTGCGCGAGGCGCGCGTCGCGGAAGGCCAGATAGCGCGGAACCAGCGCGGTCTCGATGCGCAGCGTCGGCCAGGGATCACGCGATCGCGAGGGCAGCAGCGCCTTCAGCGCCTCGACGGACACCTCGTCGACAAGTCTCGCGAGTTCATCGCGCGCGCCCTCGCGATGGATGCGATGGCGGACGTCGCCGACCTCGATGCGCGCCTGCACGAAGATCCGATCGTTGCGACCGGCGACATCGCCGCTCCCGAGCAGGACCATCGCGATGGGCTGCCTCGATGGCATCGCCCATTCGGACGGCGTCACCGCACGCGTCTCCGGGCACGCGGCCAGCTTCCAGCCCAGCCACGCGTCGAGCATGCGCGCCGGCAGCCGCGCGCGCGCATCGGGATCGCTTCGCGTCGCGTCGATCAGCACGTAGTGCGTGGCGGCCGTCGAGGGCACGCGCCACGACACGACACCCGCGAACGTACCCAGCAGGCAGACCAGCGCCAGTCCTGCCGCGATGGCCCAGGTCCGGGGCAAGGAACGCGCAGCGACGGCAGGCGCCGACGAACGATCGGGAGCGACATGTCGCCATGCGGCGTCGCCCGCCTCCTCCACTCCTGCGGCGCCGGCCACGACCGCGATGGGGGACTGCGATGCGGGTGAAGGCAGGCACTGGATCGGCTCGCAAGGTTCGAAGACGTATCCCTTCTTCGACACGGTACGGATCCAGTCCTTGCTGGCCGGGCCCAACGCCTTGCGCAGCATCCAGACGCTCTGCGACAGGTTGGCGTCTTCGACCACCAGGCCGGACCACACCCGTTCCAGCAGGCGCTGGCGTGTGTGCAGGACATGGGGTTCGGCGACGAACAGCACCAAGAGCTCGAAGACGCGGTGAGGCAGTTCGACCTCGTCGTCGCCACCGCCGTCGCCACGCTTGATGCGGCGGAATCGCAGGTCGACTTCAAGGTCGCCGATGCGGATCCGCTGCGCCTCGTGGACCGCCGAAGACTGCGCGGTGTCGTTCATCGCCCCTCCACTGTCGTTCGTCGATTCCGCGCGCAGGCGCGCGCAGCGAGCCTTCGCCGATGTCGTGGGGGCGCGGAGTGTAGCAAGCCCCTTTCGACCAAAGCGCTGCGTGCGTCACATGGCTCGGCGAATGACGCATCCACGACATGCCGATCGGTGATATGCGCGCCACGCGAGAGATGCGCGAGAGAAAAAAAGAGCGCATCGAGAGCGCACCGACGAAGCAGCGTCGTGCCGCTGCGCAGACCCTGCCCCTTCGCCGTGATCCGTCTCCGCGGCTCGCAGAAGGCCGCATCCGATGACTTGCCCGGCTCGCCGCGTGTTGGTTCACGCAGCGGCCAACGACTCCCGACAGGACGCGGGCGTGTGTTCCCCCGGCGCCCGTGGCCACGGATGCCGGGGGCTTTTTTCGGCGACCACGCGCGGTCCCGCGTTCCCGGGGCACGCGAATCCACGCGGGCCGCTGGCAGTCCGGCCCCGACGTTGCGGCATCCGCCGTACGCCCCCGCATCGACCGCCGCCGCTCCAGCCATCCGCCGCTCCAACCATCCATCGATCCATCGATGTTCCACCGGCCGCTCGCCCGAAACGCCCACTGGCGCTGGCGCATCGGCACCACCATCCATTGAGAGGAGAGAAGCAGTGAATCCGATGCAACAACGGCTCTTGACCATGATGCTCACCGCCGGCTGCGTGTTCGCGGCCGGCGCGACGGGCGCGGCCGGCGCGCCCCCGGCGGGCACGCAGGACCTGCAGGCCGCCAGGAGCCTCGACCAGGCCCTGGCGATGAAACGCAACCAGCGCGGCAATCGCCCGATCCGCTTCGCGCCGGGCGCCGTGGGCTATTTCGTCATCGCCGACGGCAACCCGCGCGTCACCCCGGCCATGCTGCGCAGCATGGGTCTGCGCGGCTTGATGGGCACGATCTCGCGCGTGTACGACGACGGCAACAACCGACCGGTGCTCGACGACCAACCGCTGCTGCCCGGCATCGTGTACGCCGCACGCTTCGATCGCGCCACCACCATCGATTTCCGCACGCTGAAGCTGCTGCAGGCCGACGAGAAGACCCGCCTTCGCAGTGACGCACCGGCCACGGTGCGAGGCACGCCGCTGAGCCGCGCCGCCACGCCCGACGACGGCACCAGGGTCGTGCTGCTGTACGACGACAGCTACCGCACCAAGCGCTACAAGTGCTGGAGCGACGGCAAGTCGGGGGCGTGGGACGGCATCACCGACGGCGTCGCCGGTGCCGACAACGTCAAGAACGCCGGCGTCGTGCGGCGCGGCAGGACCCTGTACGTGAAGGACGAGTCCGGCACCTCCGGACAGGAGCGCGTCACCGTGCACGCCCCGGCCGAGCCGGGCCAGGCGCGATCGACCGCGTCCTGGACCACGCGCTACGACAGCCAGCGCGGCGCGTTCGCGATCGACATCCCCGCCGACGCGCCGGTCGGCGACTACCAGATCCAGGTCGGTGCCACGCGCGGCAACTACGTCACCGCCTATGTGGTGTTCGAAGAGTACGCAACCGGCAGCCTCAGCACGCAGGAACTGCAGTCCTTCGCCTACGTCGATCAGGACTGGAAGACCATCGACGACAACCGCGACTACCTCAACTGGGCGTACGAAGGGCCGTCCGGCACCACGGTGTACGGCTATCGCGGCGATACGACTGCCGAGAGCGGCGCGAACGGCGGCGTGTTCGGCCAGCGCATGGTCGAGATCGCGATGAGCATCCACGGCGCGGACACGCGCAGCACGCTCGACGCGGCGATCCATGCCTACCAGGTCACCGGCCAGCGCATCCACTGGACCACCGGCAACGGCTACTACGGCAACGACAACGGCACCATCAACTCGTTCGACAAGATGCTCTCCGGCACGATCAAGGCGCCGAACGGCACGCTGACCCGCACGGAGCTGGACGTGGTCGCTGCGGAGAAGGCCGCGCGCGGCATGGGCTGGACCAATCGCCTGCCCTCGTCCTACGTCTTCGCCGCCGGCCAGTGCTTCAATTACGGCACCAACCTCAGCGCGATGCTGCGCGCGATCGGCATCCCGTCGCGCACCCAGTACACCCAGAACGGCGCGGGCTGGCCGAACTCGTTCCATGTCTGGGCCGAGGCCTTCCTCGATCGCCCGGCGATCCATCCGCGCGAGGAAGGCTGGTGGAAGAGCACCTGGTACAAGTTCGATGCGAACCGCCAGTACAACACCACCAGCGCCAGCCAGATCGCGCACATCGAGGGCAACATCGCGCCGCTGGCCATCGACGGCTTCGGCGACTACCTGCTCAACGAATACAAGAAGTGCAACGGCCTGAGCTATCGCGGCGGCTGGGAGAAGAACGGATTCCAGTGCGGGAACAACGGCTCCGGCACGCATGCCGCGGTCATCCTCAAGCCCAACACCACGCAGAGCACCAACGCCTTCAACCACAACGTCTCGTCCAGCAGTTCGCCCTGGGCGCTGCAGGATCTGTTCACCACCTACAGCGGCGCATCCAGCCCGTCCTCGCTGAGCTACATCTTCACCGCGAAGCACGGCTATGCACTGAACGATTCGCAGGCCGGCCGCGACGGTGGACGCGGCTTCATCGACGACAACACGAAGGAAAACGACCTGCCCGCGCTCGTGCCCAACGTGGCGCAACCGGCCGTCGTCGCAGGCTTCGGCTTTTCAATGTACCGCGTGCCCGTCAGCGGCCGCAGCCGCATCACTGTCCGCATGCTGCAGGGCGCGGACAAGGCACGCCTGCTGGCGACAGTCGATCGATTGATCCATTCGACCGGGCGGCGCTACGAGCTCAACTTCGACGCACAGTCGAACGCGGACGGCGTACTTTCGATCGACACGACCGGCAAGCAGCAGGTCTATCTGTGGGTCGAGAACAAGTTCAGTCATTCATCGCCGGGCGTCGGCCAGGAAGTGACCTGGGTGACTCTGCTCGACGACAGCGGCACGAGCACCAACACACCGCCCAGCGCCAGCTTCACCGCAAGCACGTCCGCGCTGACCGCGAACTTCACCGACACCTCCACCGACAGCGACGGCAGCATCGCGTCGCGCACGTGGGACTTCGGCGACGGCGTGAGTTCGACGCAGGCGAATCCGAGCCACACCTACGCGACCACCGGCAGCTACACCGTCAAGCTCACGGTCGCCGACGACAAGGGCGCCACCAACACCGCGACGCGCCAGGTCACGGTCAGCAGCGCTGCCAACGTCGCACCGGTGGCGAGCTTCGCCGCGTCCACGTCGAACCTCACCGCCAGCTTCAGCGACACCTCCACCGACAGCGACGGCAGCATCGCCTCGCGCGCGTGGGACTTCGGCGACGGCACCAGTTCGACGGCTGCGAATCCGAGCCACACCTACGCCACTGCCGGCACGTACTCGGTAAGACTCACCGTCACCGACGACAAGGGCGCCACCAACACCGCGACCCGCAGCGTCACCGTGACCTCCGCGCCGGGTGGCGTGCAGACCTACGCGAACGAAACGGACGTCGCCATCCCCGACAACACCACGGTCAGCAGCAGCAGCATCGCGGTGAACGGGAGAACCGGCAACGCACCGGCGAATTCGAAAGTCAGCGTGAACATCATCCATCCCAACCGCGGCCAGCTGACCGTCTCGCTGGTGGCACCGGACGGATCGGTCTACACGCTCAAGCAGTCCAACATGTTCGACACCGCTGCGAACGTCAACGCCACGTACACGGTCAACCTGTCGAGCGAAGCGCTCAACGGCACCTGGCGTCTGCGCGTGAACGATTTCGGCTTCGGCGCCACCGGCAGGATCGACAACTGGAGCGTGACGTTCTGATCGGACGCACAGTGCACGACAGCGACATGCTCGTCAGCGCCCCGGCTTCTGCCGGGGCGCTTCTCCGGAATCGAGACGTTCACCTGTCAATCAGCGTCATCGTCAACAAGACGATGGTCTTGACGCCATCGACGTAATTTCCGACACGCAGGTTCTCGTCGAAGCTGTGCTGGTTGTTGTCGCCGTTGACCAGCGGAACGATCACGAACGGCACCTTCAGCGCACTCACCAGCTCATCGGTAGGCAACGAGCCGCCCATCATGCGGATGCGCACCGGCTGCATGTCGGGCGCGTCGCCGAAGGAGCGCCCCAGGACCGTGTACGCCCAGGCGCCGATCGGTGCATCCATCGGCGTGCGCGCGGCGTCGCCGCCGCCGCCTTCATAAGTCAGCGAAGCTATGCGATCGTACGTGGCGCGATCGACCTCCGTCGGCTCGCCATCGACCAGGTGCCAGCCCTGCTTGCGCACATGCGCCTGCAGCAATCCGAACAGATGGTCCGGACCCGCTTCCGGCGTAGTCCTCAGATCGAGTTCGGCCACGGCCTTGTGCGGCACGATGTTCGCGCCCTTCTCGCCCACCACGGCCGACTGCAGGCCGCGAATCGTGAGCGACGGATACTGCATCGCCTCCTGATAGTTCGGCGCCACGCCCTCGGCGCGGGCGATGCCGATGCGCTTGCGGATCGCAGCCTCGTCGTCGCCGACCTCGGCCAGGATCGCGCGCTCCCCATCGCTGAGCACGACACGATCGTAGTAACCGTCGATCGTCACCCGACCATCATCGTCCTTCATCGATGCCAGCAAGGCAGCGAGGCGCTGCGCCGGATTCGGCGCGTAATTGCCGTAGTGGCCGCTGTGCAGCGGATTGCGCGGGCCGTACACGGTCAGCGTCGCCAGCGCGTTGCCGCGATTGCCGAACGCCAGCGTCGGGCGGCCACTGGCATGGCGCGGGCCATCGAAGATCAGCAGGCCGTCGGAGCGCAGCAGGTCTGCGTGCGCCTTCGCGACAGCGCCGAGTCCGGGCGAACCCTTTTCTTCCTCGCTGTCGAGGATGACCTTGATGTGATTCCTCGGCTCGGCGTCTGCCGAACGCAAGGTGTCGAAGGCCGCCAGCAGCATCATGATCGGGCCCTTGTCGTCGGACGCCGAGCGCGCGAAGACGCGCAATTCCGGATCGAGCGGCGTGTCCTGCAGTCGCGTCGTCGGGACGATTTCCCACGCGCCCGCCGCGTTGCGTTTCTTCACCACCGGCTGCCACGGACTCGGTTGCGCCCACTGTTCGGGCAGGACCGGCTGACCGTCGAAATGCATGTAGAACAGCAAGGTTTTCCGACCCGGCATCGGCTTGCCGTACTCGGCGAAGAGCAGCGGCTTGCCGTCGTTTGGCAGTTGCTTCGTGGTGAATCCGCGCTTCGCGAAGGCGCGTTCAAGCCACGCGACATTCGCACGGATGTCCGCAGGTGCGATCGCATCGTTGGGCAATGCGAGGAATTCGAGCAGCTCGGGGAAACTCGCCCTGGCAGCGTCTTCGTAGCTGATGCCACGCTCAATGGGCTGGCTCGCGTTCGCACCCATCGCCGACATCGCCATCATCATGCCGACGACGACAGCAAGCCCCACCCGTGTTCCATGCATGCTCGGCATCTCCGCATCCCCTCGCGCGGAGACACCGCACGGATGTCATTGTCGAATGATCGTTCCGGATCCCGTGTCGAATCCGGCCCTACAGTTCGCCCAGCCCCTCGGCCTTGCCGTCCTCGCCCACTTCCAGCAGACGCAGGGTATTGGTCGCGCCGTGGGTTTCCATGTGCTCGCCGCTGGTGAAGATCACGCGGTCGCCAGTGCCGAGCAGGCCCGCCTGCACGAGCGCGGCGATGCTGCCGCGCGCGGCCTGGCGCGGCGTCTGGCCACGACTGTCGTAGTCCATCGGGAACACGTCGCGCATCAGCGCCATGCGCCGGCGCGCACTGCCGTGGCGGGCGAAGGCGAAGATCGGTGCGCGGCCGCGGAAACGCGACAGGAAGCGCGCGGTGCCGCCGGATTCGGTCATCGCGACGATCGCGCCCACGCCGATGTGCTCGGTGAGGAACATCGACGCCATCGCGATGGCCTGGTCGGCACGCTCGAGGTTGCGCGGCGCGGCCTCGAAGTCGGTGTCGTGCTCGAACTGGCGCTCGGCGCCCAGGCAGATGCGCGCCATCGCCTCGACCGCCTTCACCGGATATGCACCCGCGGCGCTTTCCTGCGACAGCATCACCGCGTCGGTACCGTCGATCACCGCGTTCGCCACGTCCAGCACTTCGGCGCGTGTCGGGATCGGGCTGCTGACCATCGACTGCAGCATCTGCGTCGCGGTGATGACGACCTTGTTGCGCTCCAGCGAGGTGCGGATGATCTTCTTCTGCAGGCCTGGCAGTTCGGCGTCACCGATTTCCACGCCGAGGTCGCCGCGCGCGACCATCACCACGTCGCTGGCGTCGACGATCTCGACGAGGTTCTCGATCGCTTCGGCACGCTCGACCTTCGCGACCAGCGCGGCATCGCTGCCGGCGGCGCGCGCGACGCGACGCGCTTCGTTCATGTCCTCGGCGTTGCGGCAGAAGCTCACCGCGATGAAGTCGGCGCCGAGTTCCGCAGCGACATGGATCAGTTCGCGATCGCGCTCGGTGATCGCACCGAGCGACAGGCCGCCGCCGAGCTTGTTGAGGCCCTTGCGGTTGGAAAGCTCACTGTCGTTGAGCACGGTGGTGATGATGCGCGGCCCTTCGACCGCGGTGACCTGCAACTGCACCACGCCATCGTCGAGCAGCAGCACGTCGCCGGGCACGACATCTCCGGGCAGACCGAGGTAGCTCACGCCGACCTGGGTCTCGTCGCCCGGCGGCGCATCCGCGGACGCAAGCAGGTCGAAGCGTTCGCCGGTGCGCAACTTCACCTTGTCGTTCGCGAACTTCTCGATGCGGATCTTCGGGCCCGGCAGGTCGGCGAGGATGCCGACTTCGCAGCCGACGCGCGCGGCCGCGGCACGCACCGCTTCGGCGCGCGCGACCTGGCCGGACGGATCGCCGTGCGAGAAATTCAGGCGGACCACGTCAACGCCCGCGCGCAGCAGCGCGTCGAGCACGCCGGGGGCGTCAGTGGCGGGTCCAAGGGTGGCAAGGATCTTCGTGCGGCGGCGCTGTTCGGTCATCATCGGGCTCTCGTCGGATCGCCCAAACCTACCACGGCCGATGGCGCTTTTCGCGATGGATACGTCGTCATCCTCGCAATCGGCGTACATGTCCCGCGCATGTCCCGAAGGACATGCGCAATGCGTCCGGTCAATGCTCGGGACGAATCCCGGATGACAGACCGATCAATGCCTGCGGCTCGTGCGCGAGCGCATACGCGCCCGCATTGCGCAGTTCGTCCTCGTCACCGAATCCCCAGAGCACGCCGATGCCGCGCATGCCGTGATGGCGCGCGCCGTCGATGTCGAGGTGGCGGTCACCGATCATCGTGCAGTCCGTCGCAGGCAGATCGAACCTGCGCAACGCTTCCGCGATGAGCTCCGGCTTGTGGCTCAGGCTGCCGTCGATCGTGGCGCCGATGACATCGTCGAAGCAGTGACCGAACGGCAGGGTCGAGACGATGCGTCGCGCGTGCGGCTCGTTCTTGGCGGTCACCACCGCGAGCCGATGACCAGCGGCATGGAGCGTCGTGACCGCAGTGCCAATCCCGGCGTACACCTCGTGCTCGGTCCAGCCGATCACGTCGTAGCGCTCGCGGTACAGTTCGACCGCACGCTCGACGTCCTCGGGACGATCGAACAGGGTGCCGAAGCTGGTGCGCAGCGCGGGGCCGATCCAGCGTCGCAGCTCGGCGTCGGGCAGCCCCGGATGGCCCATGCCGTCGAGCGCATGGGCGACGCAGCGGGTGATGCCGACTGCCGAATCGATGAGGGTGCCGTCGAGGTCGAAAAAGAGTGTGCTCACGCGGCGGCACGATGCCGACCGCGCGCCGGAAGCGCAAGCCCCCCGCCTGGGCGGGGGGCTCCACAACTGCGGCCCGGCTGCAGCCTCAGAGGCCTGCCTGGCTCACGATGAAGTTGCGCACCGAGCTGTTGGACACCCGGGTGTAGATCCCGAACTTGTTCCGACGTGCGCAGCCGGTTCCCCAGCTGACGATACCGGTGAGCACGCTGCCTCGCGCCAGGGGCCCGCCGGAGTCCCCCTGGCAGCTGTCCTTGCCGCCCGCGTCGAAACCGGCGCAGAGCATGCGCGCAGTGATCTGGCCATTGTAGGAATTGGTGTCGTTGCAGTTGGTGCGGCTGGCGAGCGGCACGGTCACCTTGCGCAGGTTGATCGGGAAGCTGCCGCCCTCACTGAGCGCACCCCAGCCGGTCACGAGCAGGTTCGTGCCGACCGCCGGATCGGCACTGGCCAGGGACGCGAATGGAATGCCGCTCGTGGACGAAGACAAGGTCCACACCGCGACGTCGTAATCGAACGTACCGGAATTCCAGCTCGGATGGATCGCGATGCGGGTGACGTTGCGGCGCACGCCGGTGCCGTCGAGGTTGCGCGTTCCGGTGAGCACCTGCACCTGCCCCGCCGTGACGAAATCGCTGCAATGCGCGGCCGTGACGACCACGTTCGCCTTCACCAGCGTTCCGCCACAGAACTGTGCGTCGAAATTGTTCGCGACGCTCTTGTTGAGCAGAGCCACCTGGAAGGGATTGTCCGCAGCGCCGGCAACGGTGCCGCCGACGATGCGCGCGTTGAACACGGGACGGGACAGCAATCGGTCGATCTGCGCCGGGGTCGTCGCACCGGCATCGAAATTCTTCGCGGCCACGCGGATCTGCACGTAGTCGCGCATCCAGTTGCCCCTGACCTGTTGCGCCATGGCCGGTGCCTGCATGGCGATGGCTGCGATGAAACCGCTCGCGATCAGTCCGCGGCGCAGGCCGCGGCGACGCGAAGTCGAATGGAATGAACTCGTCTGGCGCATGTCTGTACTCCCTGGCGTCCCTGGAGGACGACACCACCCCCGCGTCGGGGGACGCGGGGCATGGATGTCGCGGTTGCCTGCGCGGAACGCGCGTCGGAGCGCCGGGGAGCAGATGGAATCGGAACAGGGGTGTCATGTCGGCCAACCGCGTCCCTGCGCCCGTCCTGCCGCACGTTCCATGTCGCGAGGCTGTTCGGTCTTAGCACCGGACGTTCGGCAGCGTCAATCGCAGGTGATCGGAAATCGCTGCACCGCATGACGTCCGTCGCAGTTGCCAGCGCCGGCCGGCGCACGCGCCGACGAACGGCCAGCAGGCCAAACGAAACTTTCACACCAATGAAAGGCCCCCGCCGAAGCGGGGGCCCGTGTTGCGCAGCCCGCCTTCCGGCGGCTGCAATGTCGCTGCGCTGGCGTCGGATTACAGGCCGGCGCGTGCGCGGACGTAGCTGTTGAGCGTGCCGTTGGCGAGGCGGGTGTACACGCCCGGCTTGTTCTTGCCGGCGCAGCCGCGACCCCAGCTGACTACGCCAACGAGGGTATTGCCCTGGGCGATCGGGCCACCGGAGTCGCCCTGGCAGCTGTCGATGCCACCAGCCAGGTAGCCCGCGCAGAACATGCGGTCGGTGATCGCGCCGCGGTAGACCTTGTTGCCGTTGCAGACGCTGGTCGAGATGCGCGGCGTGATGGCCTTGCGCAGTTCGGTCGGATAGCTGGTGCCGGAGATGCTGGTGTTGCCCCAGCCGGTGACCAGCAGGTTCGTGCCGTCCGCAACGTCTGTCGTACCGATCACCGTGGCGAGCGGCAGGCCGCTGGCCGATGTCGCCAGCGTCAGCACCGCCACGTCGTAATCGAGCGTGCTGTTGTTGTAGCTCGGATGGATGCTGATGCTGGACACCGCATGGCGGGTGCCGCCGCTGCTCAGGCTGCGCGTGCCGGCGAGGATGTCGATCTGGCCAGCGGTCGCCCCCTGCACGCAGTGCGCGGCCGTGACCACGACATTCGCCTTGACCAGCGAGCCGCCGCAGAACTGCGCATCGAAGTTGTTGGCGATGCTGCGGCTGAGCAGCGCGACCTGGAACGGATTGTCGCCAGCGCCGGCCACGGTGCCACCGATGATCCTGGCATTGAGGAGGCGATCGGCTTCGGCCGCGCTCATGGGGCGGCCCGAATGCTTCAGCGTCATCTGCATCTGGCGGAGCACGACCTGGTCGCGCAGCCAGTTGCCGCTGGATTTGTGCGATGCCTGCGCGCCCGGCCTGGCGGATGCGAGCTGCGTCGCCTTGCCGGGTCCTGCGGCGACGACGGCGCCCATCACGATCGTGGATGCGAGGGCTGCGGACATCGCTGCGAACGACTTGAACTTCATGGATCGACTCTCCCGTGGATCATTGGTTGAAGTTGTTTGATTGCGCATGCCGCCCCCCCATTCGGGAATATCCGGACATCCGGCGCGCGCTGGATCGTCGGGGAACGAGCGAGGGGTGGAAGATGTCGCCCACGAAACACGCTGCCGCGCGTCGAACGGGATATCAGAATCGCAGCGCAGCAATCAACGTGCGATCCGCGACCCGGGCCTGCACATGCCGAAGCGCCATGATGCAGGGCATCCGGGGACCGTATACATGCGAGCAGCCACCGCGGATCGATGGATGGCGATGCTGAACGCGCGAAGGCCCGGACAAGCCGGGCCTTCGGAACCTGCATGCGACTGCGTGGATGGCGGATCAATCCGCGGAGGCACAGCCCTGGGTGAAGGTCTTGTTGGTGGTGACCGCGCCCCAACTGCCGTCGAGTTCGCCGCAACCGACGGTCTGGCCGCCGACAAGACGGCCGTTGGCATCGAAATAATGCCAGGTCCCTTGCAGGCAGCCATCCGCGATCGCCACGCCGGAGACCAGCATCGAACCCGCCAGGGCACACATCAGCATCACGCGACGCGATGCAATGACAGACTTCTTCATTACTGCATTCCTTCGCAAGCACGGCGACATCGCCGCCCCGGAAGCCTAACCAGTTCAGGTCGCGCGTTGCGAGACGCGGCGCGCATCCCGACGAACGATCGGGATCTGCGTGCCGCGCCTGTTCATCCAGAGGTTCGCGAAACGGTCAGGCCGAACGCGCCTGCAGCGCCGCCACCGCCGGCAAGGTCTTGCCTTCGAGGAATTCGAGGAAGGCGCCGCCGCCGGTGGAGATGTAGGACACGTCGTCTTCGATGCCGTACTTGTCCACCGCTGCGAGCGTGTCGCCGCCACCGGCGATCGAGAACGCCTTGCTCGTGGCGATCGCGCGCGCCAGCGTTTCCGTCCCCTTGCCGAAGGCGTCGAACTCGAACACGCCGACCGGACCGTTCCACACCACCGTGCCGGCAGCCTTGATGAGCTCGGCGTAGCGCGCGGCGGTGTCCGGACCGATGTCGAGGATCATGTCGTCGGCATCCACGGCATCGACCGCCTTCACGGTCGCAGGTGCATCGGCGGCGAACGCCGGAGCGACGACGACGTCGGTCGGCACCGGGATCTCCGCGCCACGCGCCTTCGCATCGGCCATGATCTTCTTCGCGGTGTCGATCAGATCATTCTCGACCAGCGACTTGCCGACGCCGTGGCCCATCGCGGCGATGAAGGTGTTGGCGATGCCGCCACCGACGATGAGCTGGTCGACCTTCGACACGAGCGACGACAGCAGTTCGAGCTTGGTGCTGACCTTGCTGCCGGCGACGATGGCGAGCAGCGGGCGCGCCGGATGTTCCAGCGCCTTCGCGAGTGCATCGAGCTCGGCCATCAGCAGCGGGCCGCCAGCGGCCTTCGCCGCGAAGCGGATGACGCCATGCGTGGATGCCTGCGCGCGATGCGCGGTACCGAACGCATCCATCACGAACACGTCGCACAGTGCGGCGTATTTCTTCGACAGCGCTTCGTCGTCCTTGCCTTCGCCGACGTTCATGCGGCAGTTCTCGAGCAGCACGAGCTGGCCCGGTGCGACGTCGACGCCGTCGACCCAGTCCTTCACCAGCGGCACGTCGCGGCCGAGCAGTTCGCCAAGGCGCGCGGCCACCGGCGCCAGCGAATCGGCTTCGGTCCACGTGCCTTCCTTCGGACGCCCGAGGTGCGACGTCACCATCACCGCAGCGCCCTTTTCCAGCGCCAGCTTCAGCGTGGGCAGCGACGCGACGATGCGCTGGTCGGAGGTGACCTTGCCGTCGGAAACGGGCACGTTGAGGTCTTGGCGGATCAACACTCGCTTGCCGGCGAGGTCGAGATCGGTCATGCGGACGATGGGCATTCGGGGCTCCGGAGGAACAGGCGCGCTGTCAGGGGGCGCGTATTGTCCCTGTTCCGGCGGGCCGGCATCAAACCGCGCCACGGGCCGGGGCTCGGCGGCGG
>JAEUPQ010000010.1 GCA_016789405.1 Lysobacteraceae bacterium | reverse complement strand
GCCTTGGCGGCGGGACGCGTCTTGGCTCGCACCCCGGGAGGGCCTTCGTGACGCATGAAAATGTGCATGGCACGCTCCAGCGCAGTCGGTGGTCGCTGCGTTCATCGGAACTCCGTGGGGGAGGTTCGGAAAGAGAGAGATCAGCCTTGCTGCAGGTGCAGCCGGCCGATCAGTGCGTCGGGGCTGCCGCCGGCACCGAGGTAAGCCTCGGGTTCGAGATGGAAACCGACCAGGCGCGCGCCGGTATCGCTGCGCGGACGATGGCGCCCCCCCGGCGAGATCACCACCTGCGTTCCCGCGGGATGCCGCACGCCGTCGTCGATCACTTCACCCTGCAGGACGAAATAGGCCTCCCCGGTTTCGGCGCGGTCGATCCACGGCCACTCGCTGCCGGGCGCCATGTCGACCAGCCAGGCGCGCGCGCCCGGCGGCGCCGGCAGGGCGCGACGCACGCAACCACTGCCCAGCAGCATCGGTGGCAATGCCTCGCTGTCCACCGACTGGGAAGGCAGCGGCGTCACTGCAGCCACGCGCTGGCGGACGGGTTCGGCGATCGTGCTGCGTTTGGCGGCGAGAGAGGACCTGGTCGCACGGTTCGGCACGTGTTGCGGCTGGGCTGGCATGGGGAATCCTCCCGCGGGTTCAGGGCCGGCGCGGCGCCAGCCGATCATCTGACCCTTGTCTTCCGGCGATTATGGGCTGCGCCCGAGGCCTTGCAAGCGCATACTTTTGGACCCAGCCACAAACCAGACTTGAGGCTCGACATGACCCTGAGAGCGGATTGGCTTCCGGCACTGGCCGCCTTCGAGGCGGCAGCCCGGCACCAGAACTTCGCGCATGCCGCCGAAGAGCTGCACCTGACCGCCAGCGCAGTCAGCCACCATGTCCGCAAGCTCGAGGAACGACTGGGCATGCCCTTGTTCCAGCGCCATGCGCGCGGGGTGATCCTCACCGCCGAAGGCCGTCGCCTGGCCGATGCCGCCGGCAGCGCGCTGAGCGACGTCGAAGGCACGCTCCAGGCCCTGCGCAAGGGGCGCGACGACGACCAGCGTGTGCGCATCACCACCCTGCATTCGCTGACCCACACCTGGCTGCTGCCGCGCCTGCACGACTTCACCTCGCGCCACCCCGGCGTGCGCCTGATGATCGACACCGAGGTCACACTGACCCGTTTCGACGACGGCGGCCCCGACCTCGGCATCCGCCATGGCCCCGGGCACTGGCCAGGCCTCACCACGCACCACGTCATGGACGACGCCCTGATTCCGGTCGCCGACCCGGCCACCGTCGCCCGCGTGAGCTGCGCCGCC
Source organism: Lysobacteraceae bacterium (assembly GCA_016789405.1). GTDB lineage: Bacteria > Pseudomonadota > Gammaproteobacteria > Xanthomonadales > Xanthomonadaceae > Lysobacter_I. The sequence continues at coordinate 142,940 of JAEUPQ010000010.1, read as the reverse complement.
GACATCGCGAAGCTGACCCTGATCGGCGACCACGCGCGCCAGGGCTGGGCCGACTGGTTCCGTGCGGCAGGCGTGCACGGCGCGCAACTCGACATCGGCCACAGCTTCAGCGACAGCACCGACGCCATGGAAGCCGCCGCGCGCGGCCTGGGCGTGGCCCTGTCGCGCGAGAAGATCGTCGGGCCCTGGTTCGACAGCGGCCGCCTGCGCCAGCTGCCCGGCCCGGTGCTGCCGACACGCTGGAGCTACCACATCGTCTATCCCTCGCACCGCCCTCTGCGGCCGGTCGCGCGGCTGTTCGTGGATTGGCTGCTGGAGACAAGCGCCGGAGAGCGGCAGCGTCGATAATGCCGCGTGCGTTCGGTCCGCCGACCGCCAACGCCACGACCTTTCTCCTCCGACACGCGTCACCTCCCCATGACCCACGCAACGGCAAGCGCCGCCCGCACCCAGCGCACCGTCTGGTTCCAGATCCATTTCTGCGTGCTGCTGTGGGGCTTCACCGCGATCCTCGGCAAACTGATCACGCTCGGCGCGATGCCGCTGGTGTGGTGGCGCATGACCATCGTCACCGCGCTCTTGCTGCTGGTGCCGCGCGTGTGGCGCGGCCTGCGCGGCATGACGCCGAAACTGCGCCTGGGCTATGCCTGCGCCGGTGCGCTGATCGCGCTGCACTGGCTGACGTTCTACGCAGCGGTGAAGCTGTCGAACGCGTCGGTCGGCGTGATCTGCATGGCGATGGTCACGGTGATGACCGCGCTGATCGAACCGATGTTCACCGGCAAGCGCATCTCCAAGCGCGAGGTGGCGCTGGGCGTCGTGGCCCTGCCGGGCGTGCTGCTGGTCACCGACGGCGTGCCGCCGGGCATGCTGGTCGGCATCGCGGTGGGCGGCGTGTCGGCGCTGCTCGTCGCGATCTTCGCGTCGCTCAACAAGCGCCTGCTCGAACACGCCGATCCGCTGTCGGTCACGGCGCTGGAAATGGCCAGCGGCGCGGTCACGCTGATGCTGCTGGCGCCACTGACCGGATTGATCCTGCCGGCGCTGGGCGGCAATCCGTTCGAACTGCCCGGCGCGCGCGATGCCGTCCTGCTGCTGGTACTCGCGATCGCCTGTACCCTGCTGCCCTTCGTGCTCTCACTGATCGCGATGCGCCACATGAGCGCGTTCGCCGCGCAACTCGCGATCAGCCTGGAGCCGGTCTACGCCATCCTGCTGGCGATCCTGTTCCTCGGCGAGCAGCGCGAACTCACGCCGCAGTTCTACCTCGGCGTGGCGATCATCCTCGGTTCGGTGCTGGTCTATCCGCTGCTGGCCCGGCCCCGGCAGGCCAAGGGCACGGCTGCCGAGCCGGAACATCCGGAGCTGCTGGCGGTCAGTGAGTCCAAGACCCTCGATTAGTCGTCGCCCCGGCCCGCGCTGTGGCAGTCTAACGACCCCGCCGCCCCGACCCAGCGACGACGCCCGCCATGTATCTGGAGTACTACGGCCTCGAACAGGCGCCGTTCTCGATCACCCCGGACCCGCATTACGTGTTCCTCAGCGAACACCACCGGGATGCGCTGGCGCACCTGCTCTACGGCATCCAGCAGGGCGGCGGCGGCGGTTTCGTGCAGCTCACCGGCGAGGTGGGCACCGGCAAGACCACGCTCAGCCGGCTGCTGCTGAACCAGTTGCCCGAGAACACCCACGCGGCGCTGGTGCTGAACCCGCGCCTGGATCCGGTCGAACTGCTGCAGACGATCTGCGAAGAGCTGCACCTCACCGCCGCGGCGCCGTCGCCAGTCGACGCGGCGGACGAGGCGTCGACAGACGCCGCAGCCACTGAGCCGGCGGCGGAAACACCGAGCGATGCGGAATCCGGGACCTCGCCGGCACCGGTCGACGTCGTTGCAGCGCCTCCCGCCACGCACGCAGGCAGCGGCGGCGGCAAGGTGTGGTTCGACCGGCTCAGCGCCTACCTGCTCGACGCGTACGCCAGGGGCGATCGCGTGGTGCTGATCATCGATGAAGCGCAGAACCTGTCCGCCGACGCGCTGGAACAGGTGCGCCTGCTGACCAACCTCGAAACCGAAACCCAGAAGCTGCTGCAGATCATCCTGATCGGCCAGCCCGAGCTGCGCGACTCGCTCGCGCGCCCCGAACTGCGCCAGCTCGCGCAGCGCATCACCGCCCGTTACCACCTGCGGCCGCTCGATGCGCACGGCACCGGCGCCTACCTGCGCCATCGCCTGACCACGGCAGGCGCCAAGCGTTTCCCGTTCACTGCCGACGCAGTGAAACGGCTCCATCGCCACAGCGGCGGCGTGCCGCGCCTGATCAACGTGATCGCCGAACGCGCGCTGCTCGGCGGCTATGCGCAGGACCTGCTGGCGATCGACGCGAAGACCGTCGATCGCGCCGCATCCGAAGCCCTCGCACCTGCCGGCGCCGGTCCGCGCGATGTCCGCGACCGCACGCCCTTGATGATCGGCGGCGGCCTCGTGCTGGCGACGCTGGTGATCGCCTTCCTGCTGTCGCGTCGCGAGACGCCGGAAGCGATCGCGCCGGCCACCGGCACAGTGGCACAGGCATCGACGACGACACCCGCGACACAGACGGTCGCCGCGGCACAATCCGCGCCGGCAATATCAAGCACCACGCTCGATGGCGAAGCGCTGCTGCAGCGCGTGCAGCAGGCCACGCCGGATGCCTCGCGCGAATGGCAGGCACTGAACGCGCGCTGGAAATCCCCGGCGACGGTGCGCAAGGTCTCCGCCGACGCCTGCCCCGTGCAGCCCGCGCCCGGCTGGCGCTGCCTGCGCAGCCGCGCCACGCTCGACCAGCTGCTGCGCGTCGATCGCCCCGTCCTGCTGCGCCTGCGTGCGGAGCCGAAGGCGACGTGGGCATCCCTGCTCGGCGCCAATCCCGGTGCCAATCCCGGCAGCGTGCGCCTGTCGATCGACGGCCAGGCCTTCGACGCAGACCGCGTCGCACTGGCGAGCCTGTGGAACGGCGAATTCCTCGCGCTGTGGCCGGTGCCGGACACGGTCGAAACCCGATTCAATGCCGGCGAGTCGCGCGCGATCGAGTGGGTGCGTGCGCGCTTGCGCGACGATGGCGTCGATGCCGCCGATCCCGTCGTCGGGCTGCGCACCTTCAAGCTGCGCCATGGCCTGCGCAGCGATGTCGGACTCGGTGCCGACACGCTGTTCGTGCTCGCCAGTCGCGGCAACGGGCCAAGCCTGTCGGCCGCACCGGCCACCGTGGCAAGCGCGGGCACGGGAGGCTGATCGCATGTCCTTCATCCTCGAAGCCCTGCGCAAATCCGAGGCGGCACGACGCCGCAGCGAAGCGCCCGACCTCTTCAGCACGATGCAGGATGCACCCGCGCCCGCGCGCGAACGCAGCAACGCACCGGCCTGGATCGTCGGCGTCGTCGGCGTCGTCGGCGTGCTGTCACTGGGCGTCGCGACCTGGCTGGTCCTGCAGCGCGATGCCACGCCGGATGCATCAGGCACGCAGGTGGCCGTCATCGAAGCGACAAACGGGTCGGCATCCACCCCGGGCCAACCAGGCGGAGACGACGACGTGCTGTCGAGCGCTGCACAGCCCGCCCCATCGTCGCCATCGGTCCCGCAAACCGCACCGACCCCACCCGTCGCAGCCGCGTCGCAGCCGCCAGCACCACCGCCTTCGGCGACCGCGCCAGTGCCGGCGCCAGCGGCATCGGCGCCACTTCCCGAGCCACCACCGGCCCAGCGGCCCGCCGTACCGCACCCATCGAACGATGGCCGCCCGATGTCCCTGTCGGAACTGGATGCGGGATCGCGCAAGCAATTGCCCGCGCTCAAGATGAGCATGCACATGTGGAACGAAGACGGCGATCGCCGCTTCGTCATCCTCGATGGACAGCGCCTGGGCGAAGGCGACCTGATCGGCGATGCGCAGGTGGAATCGATCACCCGCGACGGCGTGATCCTGAACTGGCAGGGCGCGCGGCTGCGCATCGACATGCGCTGAAGCGCGAACGCGTCACCGTCGGGCCGTTACCACTCGCCTTCGCACTCGTAGCCGCGCAGCATGTCCGCGAGCGTGCGGCCGGGCTCGTCGCGGAATCGTTCGGGAAGGACTTCGATCGCGACGATGCGATCGACCCGGAAACTGCGGAAATCCTCGCGCGTTTCGCACCAAGCCGACAACGTCCACACGTTGCCCCAGAAGAAGCAGCCCAGCGGGCGCAGCGTGCGCGTGCTGCGTGCGTCCTTCAGGTCGAGATAGTCGATGCGCAGCTTTTCGCGACGCTCGGTGGCATGGCGCAAGGTCTGCAGGCGCGCGCGCGTCTCCGGATCCGGTCCGACCGGCGGCGCATACAGCGACAGGGTTTCGGCCGCGGTGCGCTCCAGCACCGGCAGCACACCGAGGATCTTGGCGAGCGCATCTTCCGCGCGCCGCGCGAGATCATCGTCCAGTCGCGGCTGCGCCAGCCGCACGCAGGCCACCAGCGCCTGCGCCTCGCGGCTGTCGAACATCAGCGGCGGCAGGTCGAAGCCGCGGCGCATGCGATAGCCGACCCCGGCCTCGCCTTCGATCGGCACGCCCTGCGCCTGCAGCGCGGCGATGTCGCGATAAACCGAGCGCGCGGAAATCTCGAGGCGATCGGCGAGGAACGCGGCCGTCGTCAGGCGGCGACCGCGGATCAGCTGGACGATCTGGAACAGGCGGTCGGCGCGGCGCATGGCGGGCAGGGATTCGGTGACGCGACTATGCCACGGCTGCTCACTGCAGCGCGTGGAGCCCGACGCGATTGCCTTCGCTGTCGATCACGTGCGCGAAACAGCCCATGCCGGCCGGCAGCTCCGTGCGCGGCAGCGCGACGGAACCGCCCGCAGATTCCACACGCGCCAGCACGGTGTCGAGCGAGGGCACGGCGTTGAGGTAGACGGTGGCACCGTCGCACGAGGGTTTCGGGCCATCCGAAGCACGACGCAGGCAGCCGCCGACGCCGTACTTCTCGAACGGAAACACCACGAGCGCACCGTCGTCGTCGGCAGGTCCGCGTTGCAGCGGCGTCGCGAACAGGGTTTCGTAGAAGCGCTGCGCACGGTCGAGATCGGCCACGGGGATCTCGAACCAGTTCACGGCATTGTGTCGGCTGTGCAACATGCGCGTCTCCTTGCAAGGACGGGTGTGCACATCCTGCGGCCGGGCTGCTGACAGCGTGCCGTCAGCAGCCTGCAGCGATACCGGGTCGGGATCATTCGCCCATGTAGCAGCAGTTGAGCTTGTTGCCGTCGAGGTCGCGGAAGTACGCGGCGTAGAAGCCCGGATAGCGCTGGCCCGGCGCGCCTTCGTCGGTGCCGCCGAGTTCGATCGCCCTGGCGTACACCGCATCGACCTGTTCGCGACTGGTCGCGGCCAGCGCGACCATCGTGCCGTTGCCGACGGTCGCCGCTTCCTTGTTGAACGGATAGGTGATGCCCAGGCCCGCACCCTCCTCTGAGTTGGCCCACGCGATGAAGTAGTCGGGCTCTTCCATCATGCGTGCCGCGCCCAGTTCGGCGAGGACGGCATCGTAGAAGACGGCGGCGCGCGGGAGATCGGCGGTACCGAGGGTGGCGTAGGCAAGCATGGTCGTGTCCTGTGAATGGTTCGAGTGACGGGAAAGCGCCGGCTCCACCGGCGCGCCGACAGCATGACGGGGGCCTGCTGACACCTGCATGTCAGCAGGCTGCAGCGGCTATGCTAGGTCTCCCGCCCTGCCCGGCTACACGTCCCGATCATCATGCCCAATATCGTCTTCGATCTCGATCGCGACTTCGTCGAACTCAACCAGCTGCTCAAGCTCGCCGGCATCTGCGACAGCGGCGGCGCAGGCAAGCACCTGGTCGCCAGCGGCGCGGTGCGCGTCGACGGTGAAGTCGAGCTGCGCAAGACCTGCAAGATCCGCGTCGGCCAGGTCGTGCAGATCGGCGACACGCGCATCCAGGTCATCGAAGGCTGAGGCCTGGCCGCGCGATGCGCGGCTACCGACCGGACGGATCAGGCCAGAGGCAGGTCACTGTCGGCGCGACAGAACAGGTCGTGGACCTCGCGCACCGCAACGGCCTCCGGCGCCTCGCCGCCCTGCCCGAGCGTTTCGACGAACCGGCACGATGCGAACCGCGAGGCCTTCGCGTCGTAGGCACTGATCCAGCGATGCCGCTCCGGCAACTCGGCATGCCCGGCCTGCCATGCGGCGGCATACGGCGCATGCAGCCGCTGCAGTCCGATGCGCCACGGCTTCGGACTGATGCGTGCGCGGAAGCAGCGCTGGTTGTGGCACATGCGGGCATAGGTCGAATCGACGCCGAGCGCATCGAAGCAGGCCTGCACCTCGGGATCGCGCGGATCGAAGGTGCGATGCATCGCCAGCAGGCGGAAACCGGCCGGCGTGCGGTAGACGCGCAGGCGCCAGTGCGGATTCGCGCCGGCGAATTCGCGGATGCGGGCCAGTGCCAGCGCATCCCAGCGTTCGCGCCGCAGATGCGCGCGCGGACGCGCCACCAGACGCGTGTACAACTCGTCCACCAGCCACCACAGCGCCCAGGCGGACACGAATCCGATCACGATCGCCGCCATCAGGTTCTGCATGCCCGCCAGCCACAACGCGCCCGTGAAGACGATCGTGCCTGCGATCAGCACCAGGCAGCCATGCCGGAAATCGTCCTCGTCTTCGCCGACATCCATGTCCGCGAACAGCACGTCGGGCGTATTCAGGCACAGTGCGCCGTAGCCGTTGCGGGTGATGACGTTGTCGCCGTGGCGGTCGACGATCTGTTCGCGGATCGGCACGCCATCCGCGCCGTTGTACGCGGCACGTCGTTCGAGACGCGGCAGATCTTCGCCTGCGAGCACGCGGTCCATCGCCTCGCGCACGCGCGCATCGGCATGCGCCTGCGCGGCGTCGACACTCTCGTCCGACCAGCCAAAGCGGCGCACGGTGACCCGTCGCCGTCCCTCGCGATGCTGCAGGCGGGCCTCGGCCCAGTAGTTGGGGATGATCACGGCGTCACGACCAGCGAATGGAGGCGACAGCCTACCGAAACGCGGGAATGCGCGCCTGTCGGAAACTTGCGCTGCGCGTGGCCGATCGCAGGGGGCACGGGCGTTGTCATTCCCGGGACCCTCGAAGGAACGATGCCATGGTCACGTCCACCGGATGCGCCCGTACCCTGATTGCCGCATGCTGCGCCGCGATCTTCCTCACTTCCTGTCGCCCTGACCCGTCGTCGGTCGGCAGCACGCCGACCACCGGCGAGTTCGGACAGGCCGGCAGCGGCTATCTCGCCCAGTGTTCCGGCTGGTTCCCGGACTGGATCGCGCGCAACCCGCCACCCTCCGCATCGGCATTCCAGCTGTCGCAGGGCTATCCGCTGGGCACCCCGGTATTCGGCGAGGTCGAGGGCCAGACCCGCGTCATCCGCTGGGATCCGCCGGCACCGGCGACCGGCCCCTGGAGCGCGCACGACTTCCGAGTCGCAGCGCAGCGACCGGCCTATCTCGACGCGCTGAAGGAATATTTCCTCGCCGGCATGGTCGACGTCGACTTCGTCGCGCAGAAGAACCGCACGCGGCGCTGGTACCACGTGCCGATGATGACGACCGACCCCATCAGCCGTCGCGAGCCCTACCGCGGCCTGACCAAGGAACGGCCACTGACGTCGACCGACCACAGCTGGATCCTGCCGGGTCAGCAGTTGCAGTCGTTCGCGATCGGCTACTACAACCCGCAGGGCGGCTACACGATCGGCCAGGTGTTCAAGGATCCCGAGCCGTCGCTGTCCGATCCTTCGAAGGCGCAGTTCATCGACGGCGCCTACGTGTTCAAGCTGCTGTTCGCCGAACACGATCCCGCGAAGGTCGATGCCGCCACCTACCCGCTCGACGGCGCACCGCAGTGGCAGGTGCAGGATGTCGCCGCGCCGAATGCGCCGTTGAAGAACGTGCGCCTGATCCAGATCGACGTGGCCGTGAAGGATCCGCGTTCGACGCAGACCGGCTGGGTGTTCGCGACCTACGTCTACGATGAATCGAAGGCCGGCGAACCCGTGGCCTGGCGCAGGCTCGCGCCGATCGGACTGCAGTGGGGCAACGATCCGGACGTGACCGCGAACGGTGTCGGCACGCTCGACGAAACCTGGATCAGCCCGGGCATCCCGGTCGCGTTCCAGGGCAAGCTCGGCCGCCACGGCCGGCTCAACGGTCCGGTCGACAATCCGGTGTCGTCCTGCATCAGCTGCCATTCCACGGCACAGGTCTCGCCGGGCGCCACGCCGATCCGCGCATTCCGCGGCGCACGGTTGATCCCGCCGCCTTCGTGCACCGACGCGCAGGACATGACCTGGTTCCGCAACCTCACCGGCAGCCAGGCCTTCGGGCTGATGACGAACAATGGCGATGGCTGTGCGCTCGCCGCGCCACAGCCGGCGACGCTGGTCAGCGTCGACTATTCGCTGCAGCTGGCCGATGGCCTGAGTTCGTCGCTGTTCTACGACAACCCCAATCCCTGCCTCGCCACGGCCCGTGTCATGCGCGCGCGCGACGACGAATCGGCGCGCAGCAGCGCCGCCGGCGCGAAGATGTCGCGTTCAAGCGAGGTGCCGATGATGCAGGAGCGCGGTGTCGGCGCACGCAGCGAACGGATCAGCATGGATCCGGAGGCGATGCGTGCGATGCCGAAGCAATCGGCGGAGGACGAGGGCTCGCGTCGCTGACGCCGCGAGCCCTCGCGACGACCTCACTCGCCGCGCGGCGGACCCTTGCGGTGCGGCGGCTTCCTGCCGGGCCCGCCGGGCTTGCCGCCGTGCGGGCGCGGCGACGACGGACGGAAGTTCCCGCGCGGCTTCGAAGCACCGCCGCTGCCGTCGTACTCGTCCAGCTTCTGCAGGCGCAGCGCCTGGCCGGCGACACGCACCTTCTTGAGGTGCATCAGCAGCGGCTTGGGCATGCCTTCCGGCAGGTCGAGGATCGAGTGGTCGTCGTGGATGTCGATGCGGCCGATGTACTTGCTGTCCAGCTCGGCCTCGTTGGCGATCGCGCCGACGATGTTGCCCGGCTTCACGCCGTGCATGTGGCCGACTTCGATGCGGAAGGTTTCCATGCCCGCCTCGGGCGGCTGGCGCGGGCCGACGTCCTTCTTCGGACGCGGCGTGAAGCCTTCGCGCTCGGGACGCGGTTCGCGCGCGGGACGCTCGCGGTGTTCGGCACCGCGCTCGGCGCGTTCGGCGTACTCGCGGCGCTGCTGGAATTCCTGCGGCTCGCGCTTGCGCTCCGGCGACAGCAGCAGCGGCGTATCGCCCTGCAGCAGCTTCGCCAGCGCGGCGGCGACTTCGATCGCAGGCACGTTGCGTTCGCGCTCGAAGCGTTCGACCAGTTCGCGGTACAGGCCCAGTTCGCCGCCGCTGCTCTCGTCGAGCGCCAGCGTGTCGCTGATGCGCGACAGGAACTTGGTGACGCGCGCATCGTTCACGCTTTCCACCGTCGGCAGCTGCATCTCGGCGATCGGCTGGCGCGTGGCGCGCTCGATCGCGCGCAGCATGTTCTTCTCGCGCGGGCTGACGAACAGGATCGCCTCGCCGCTGCGGCCGGCACGTCCGGTGCGGCCGATGCGGTGGACGTAGCTTTCGGTGTCGTACGGGATGTCGTAGTTCAGCACATGGCTGATGCGCTCCACGTCGAGGCCACGCGCGGCGACGTCGGTGGCGACGAGGATGTCGAGCTTGCCGTCCTTGAGGTTCTGGATGGTCTTCTCGCGCTGCGCCTGCTGCACGTCGCCGTTGATCGCGGCTGCGGCAAGGCCGCGCGCCTGCAGTTTTTCCGCCAGTTCGTCGGTCGCGGACTTGGTGCGCGCGAAGATGATCATCGCGTCGTAGGGCTCGGCCTCGAGGATGCGGGTCAGCGCATCGAGCTTGTGCAGGCCGCTGACGAACCAGTAGCGCTGGCGGATGTTGGTCGCGGTGGTCGTCTTCGCGGCGATCGTGACTTCGGCGGGATCGCGCAGGTAGGTCTGGGCGATGCGGCGGATCTGCGACGGCATCGTCGCCGAGAACAGCGCGACCTGGCGCGTTTCCGGCACTTTCTTCAGCACGGTCTCGACATCGTCGATGAAGCCCATGCGCAGCATTTCGTCGGCTTCGTCGAGCACCAGCGCCTTGAGTTCCGACAGGTCGAGCGTGCCGCGATCCAGATGGTCGATCACGCGGCCCGGCGTACCGACGACGACGTGCACGCCGCGCTTGAGCGCCTGCAGCTGCGGGTAGTAGCTCTGGCCGCCGTAGATCGGCAGCACCTGGAAGCCCGGGATCTTGTTGGCGTAGCGCTGGAACGCCTCGGCGACCTGGATGGCGAGTTCGCGCGTCGGCGCGAGCACCAGCACCTGCGGCTTGCCGGCCCTGGGCTCCAGGCGCGACAGCAGCGGCAGCGCGAACGCCGCGGTCTTGCCGGTGCCGGTCTGGGCCTGGCCCAGCACGTCACGGCCGGCCAGCAGTGCCGGGATGGTCGCGGCCTGGATGGGCGACGGGGTTTCGTAGCCGACCTCGGCCACCGCTGCCATCACGGGCTCGGCAAGGCCCAGATCGGCGAAGCGCAGGGAGGGGGTCTCGATCGACATGTCGGATCTCGGTACGGCGGAGTGGACCGAACATTGTGGACGGCAGGGCTGGATTTGTCGCTCTAACTCGGACGCATGGTCCCGCCAGGCTCCTGCGACCGGCGCGCCAGGCAGGCCGGCGAAACCAAGAAAAACCGATATGGATCATGAGGATGCGAAGAAACCAGGCGTCGACGGACAGCGCTGGAAGCGATCACGGCCATGGCCCGGGTCGTGATGATCGCGAGACTTCGCGGCACACTATGCGCGCCTGCTGCTCCCGCACTCCGGGAGCAGCAGGCACCTGAACGGAATCTTCACATGTGTGTCCTGTCTTGCGCACCACCCGCGTTCGGGGAAATCAGGTGGCGAAGGCCATCTTCCTCCACACACTTCATCGTCAAGGAAAACAGACCATGTTCAAGCGCCTTTCCATCCTGATCGCCGCTTCCCTGCTCAGCACCACCGCCATGGCTTCGGACAACTGGACCGGCTGGTACGTCGGTGGCAATGCCGGCTACAGCCGCGGCAATTCCGATGCCGAGACCACCCTCGGCGGCCAGTGGAGCACCGAGTCGGCCCCGCTGCAGAGCTACGTCGCGAACGAAATGTCGACGAGCCTGGAACCGGACGGCGCTCAGTTCGGCGTGCAGCTCGGCTACAACCACAGCTTCAACGGCTTCCTGCTCGGCGGCGAGCTGAGCTACAACCGCATGAACATGGACGACACCCGCCAGACCGGCCCGAAGGCGACGACCCCGTTCCCGTCGCTGACCTACGACGTGCACAACAAGGTCGAAGTCGACGACGAACTGGCCCTTCGCATCAAGCTCGGCTATGCCAGCAACCGCCATGCCTTCTACGGCACCCTGGGCATGGTCCGCGTCGACGCCACGATGAGCGCCGGCATCGTCAGCAACGGCCTCTACAACAAGCGCAACAGCGAGGCCGACAACCTGCACGGCGCGCAGCTGGGCTTCGGCTACGAATACGACTTCGGCAACAACTGGTCGCTGCGCGGCGAAGTCCTGCGCACCGATCTGGAAGACACCGACTACATGACCGAGTACCAGCCGGGCAGCACCTTCGTCGACCCCGCCTACACCGAATCGGTCAACCAGGACCTGGACTACACCACCGTCCGCATCGGCCTGAACTACCGCTTCTGATCCTGCTGGATCGAAGCCACGCGCCGCGCCGGTTCGCCTGCGCGGTCGCCTCGAAGCCGCCGGCCCGAACCGGCGGCTTTTTTCTTGCGCGATTTTCTTGCGCGATTTCCGCGCTCCCTGTTCCATGCACGCGATTCCGTGACAGGCACCGTCATTGGCGGGCTTGTCGCCACGCAGATCGGGTGCTAGCGTCCATTCCGTACCGTACGGTATTGACCGTCGTACACGCCCCGCCCCACCCCCACGGGATCCGGTGCGTTCGCATCCTGCGAAATCCAACCTGTCCAAGGAACGAGACTATGCGCAAGATCGTATGGTTGTGGGGGCTGTTGTTCGCGTTGTTCGCCTGCGGTTTCACGGCCCCGGCATTCGCCGGTGCATCCCTGAGCTATCGGACCCTGCCCGGCTGGGACGGCACGCCGCTGGGCGCGGTCGTCATGACGCCTACGGGCCAGGGGGCCGGGCCTTTCCCCTTGGTCGTGATGCCGGCCAGCTGGGCCCTGCCCAGCCTGGAGTACGTCGGTCGCGGCACCGTGCTCGCGAACCAGGGTTACGTGGTGATCAGCTATACCTCGCGCGGTTTCTGGGAATCCGGCGGGCAGATCGACATCGCCGGGCCATCGACGGTCGAAGACGTCAGCGCGGTGATCGACTGGGCGCTGGCGAACACGCCGTCGCGCGCCGACGCGATCGGCGTGTCGGGTATTTCGTATGGTGCCGGCACCAGCCTGCTCGCCGCAGCGCGCGACCCGCGCATCAAGGCCGTCGCCGCCCTCAGTGGCTGGGCGGATCTCGAAGCGTCGCTGTACCCGCACCGCACGCCGAACAGACAGGCGTTGGCCCTGCTGATCGCCAGCGGCTATTTCACCGGGCGTCCGGGTCCCGAACTGGCTCGTGCAGCGGAATACGCCGTGTGGGGCGATTACGAAGGCGCAGTGCGCGTGACGCTGCCGGTGGTGGGCAACCGCGGCGTCCAGGGCGAGGTCGCCTCGCTCAACCGCAACGGCACCGCGGTGCTGCTGGCGAACGCCTGGAACGACGGCATCTTCGCGCCGAACCAGCTGGTTCGCCTGTTCGAAGGCCTGACCGGGCCGAAACGGCTGATGTTCGCACCAGGCGACCATGCGACGGTCGAACTGCCGGGCGCGCTCGGGCTGCCGAACGAGGTGTACGACCAGGCCGGCCGCTGGTTCGACTTCCACCTCAAGCGCATCGACAACGGCGTCGGCCGCGAACCGCTGGTCCGCCTGCGTTCGCAGGCACAGGGACTGCGCACGTTCCCGAGCTGGTCGGCAGTCCAGTCAGCACCCACGGTGTACGGACTGACGCGACCGACGGGATTGCTGCTCCCCACCGGCGATCTGTCGGGTGGCAGCAGCAGCGGCTGGAGCCATGGCATCGCGAGCGGCGTGCCGACCATCGCCGATTCCGGCACCGTGCTGCTGAGCGGACTCATGCAGGGCCTGGGCGTGCAGACCACGGCATCGATTCCGCTGGTCGCGCGCGGCGCCGCCGTCGTCTGGCAGGGGCCATGGCTGGGCACCGCACGCAACATCAGCGGCAAGCCGTCGCTGCGGATCACCCTGTCGCCCAGTCGCAGCGACGTGAGCGTGTTCGCGTATCTCTACAGCGTCGACGGTCTCGGCATCGGCCAACTGATCACGCACAAGGCGTACACGCTGCGCGATGCGATGCCCTACACGGCGCGCACCATCGACTTCGAGATGGAAGCGACGAGTTGGGACATCCCGGCAGGACGGCGGCTCGCGCTGGTGATCGACACCACCGACCCGCGCTACAGCGACGCCTCGGGCCTGGGCAGCGTGCAGTTCAGCTCACCCGCCTCGGCACCGTCGCAATTGCGCCTGCCGATGCGCTGATCCACATGTGGCGCGGAGGAAGCCGCGCCACTCAGATCGCGTCGGATTCCACGACATGCATGCCCGGCGTCGCCACGATGGCGGCGTCGAGCATGCCGCGCGCGATGGCTTCGGCCTCGACCACGCGCCAGCGCGCAGGGATCAGCACCGAACCTGCGCGCGCGATGCGCACCACGGCATGTTCAAGCGCACGACGTCGCGCGCGCTCGCCGCCGATCATCGACGGCCGCACGATCGTGTACGAGGGATAGTCCAGGGCGGCGACCGCATCTTCCGCCTCGGCCTTGCAGCGCAGGTAGAAGCCGAACGAGGAACGGCTGGCGCCTGCGGAAGAGTTGAGCACGAAGCTGCGTGCACCGGCAGATCTCGCGCGACGCGCGACATCGACGACGTAGTCGACATCCACGCGCCGGAATGCCTCGCGGCTGCCCGCGTCGCGGATCGTCGTGCCGAGCGCGCAGGCCACCGCATCCACGTCCCACCAGGATGCATCGTCGGGCAACGCGTCGAAATCGACCACGGGCGCATCGAGTTTCGGATGCGCGTCCAATGCGCGGCGCACGGGAGCGACCACGCGCTCGACCCGGGGATCGTCGAGTGCCTGTCGCAGGAGATGGCCGCCGACCAGGCCGGTGGCGCCGAGAACAAGGAGCGTTGTCATCGGGGCAGGCTAACCGATCGAACACGTCATCACGAGTCCGCGTCGTGAAGGATGCCGGCACGCTCATGCGCTGCCGGCATGAGCAAACGAGACCGTTGTCGCAATGCGTTGCCGGGCGACGCATTGCGCCTGCGATCCACGTCATCGCAAGCGGGTGCTGCAACGCAACAGCATCGACGTATACGGTCGGCAGATCATGATGTCGAAGATGCCGCGCAGGCATGCGCCACGCAGGCGCCGTGCGAAGAAAACATCACGCAATCAAGGCATTTGCGAATTCCGGGACGGCAGGCCGAACGGCAAGCCTGATCAGGGAGGGCTCGCCGTGACCATCGGACATGCGCAGCGATTTGCAAATCGGCCGTGTTCACGGCAAACACGCGGCACCCCCGGCGCTTCGCCACACGCACGTGGCTTTTCCGCACACACCGTTGTCGCACCGTTTCAGACAATTCAAACGAATGGAGACGTTATGAAAGCCCGCCTGTTCCTTGGAGCCGCGCTGCCTGCGGCCCTGTTACTCAGTATCACCCAGACCACCGGCGCCTCATCCCAGGCCTCGGGCAACACCGCACCGGCCACGCAGGACGAACTGTCCTTCGTGACCATCCAGTATCGCGACCAGGCCCAGCTCAGGAAGCTCGGCGCGATGTTCCAGCATCTGATCGTCGACCCCGCGACGAAGACCGCACGCGTCGAGGCCAATGCCGCGGAGATCGCGCAGATGCGCGCACTCGGCGCGCATGTCGCGATCGACCGTACCGCCACCGCGCGCATCCGCAGCGCGGAACGCGCGATGCGCACCGGCATGTTCGGCACGCGCAGCATCAGCGGCTACGCGTGCTACCGCACCGTCGAAGAGACCTACACGAGCATGAACCAGCTCGCGAGCAGCAAGCCCGCGCTGGCCACCGTGACCAACATCGGGCCGTCCTGGCTGAAGTCGCGGAACCAGGGCGGTTACGACATGAAGGTGCTGCGCCTGACGAATTCGGCGACCAATGCCAGCCGCCCGAACAAGCCGGCGATGGTCGTGTTCGGTTCGATCCACGCGCGCGAGTACACCCCGGCCGAACTGACCACGCGCTTCGCCGAGTGGCTGGTCAACGGCTACGGCACCGATCCCGAAGCGACCTGGCTGATGGACAACTACGTGTTCCACCTCGTGCTGCAGGCCAACCCCGATGGCCGCAAGAAAGCCGAAGCCGGGTCGTCGTGGCGCAAGAACGTCAACAACACCAACGGCAGCTGCAGCGCGAGCAGCGTCGGCGTGGATCTCAACCGCAACTTCCCGTTCCACTGGAACACCAACGGTGGATCCAGCAGCAACGCGTGCGCCGAGACCTACCACGGCCCGAGCGCATCGTCCGAGCCGGAGACGCAGAACCTCGTGCGCCTCGTCGCCGGCACACCGGGCGCTGGCGGCACCTACAGCGGCGGCATCTTCCCCGATCGCCGCGGCGATTCGGCCAGCAGCGCGGCACCGGACGACTACCAGGGCCTGTTCCTCGACATCCACAGCTATTCCCAGCTCGTGCTGTGGCCCTGGGGCGACACCACCAGCCTGGCGCCGAACAGCACCGCGCTGCAGACGCTGGGCCGGCGCATGGCCTATTTCAACAACTACAAGCCCGAGCAGTCCGTGGGCCTGTATCCGACCGACGGCACGACCGACGACACGATGTACGGCCTGCTCGGCGTGCCCTCGTACACGATCGAGCTCGGTGTCGCGTTCTTCGAGTCGTGCTCGACCTTCGAAGGCACCACGCTGCCGCGCAACCTCAACGCGCTGAAGTATGCCGCGCGCAACCTCACTGCGCCCTATCGCTATCCGGCAGGCCCGAACACGGTGAGCGTGTCCACGTCGAGCAGCTCGGTCTCCGCCGGTACGCCGGTGACGATCAGCGCCGTGCTCGATGACAGCCAGTTCAACCAGACCAACGGCACCGAGGCCACGCAGGCCATCGCGTCGGCGCGCGTCTACATCGACACCCCGCCGTGGGAATCCGGCGCGAGCGCCATCACGATGTCCGCCAGCGACGGCAGCTTCAACAGCACGCGCGAGACGGTCACGGCCAGCGTGTCGACCACCGGCCTGAGCGCAGGACGCCACATCTTCTATGTGCAGGGTACCGATGCCTCCGGCAAGGTCGGCGCACCGAACGCGGTGCTGGTCAACATCACCAGCGGCGGCGGCAACGTCGCACCGGTCGCGAACTTCAACGTCAGCACCTCCTCGCTGACCGCGACGTTCACCGACACGTCCACCGACAGCGACGGCAGCATCGCGTCGCGCAGCTGGAACTTCGGCGACGGCACCACGTCGACGTTGGCGAACCCGACCAAGACCTATGCCGCGGCAGGCACGTACACGGTGACGCTGACGGTGACGGACAACGGCGGGCTGACCAACACGCGGACGCAGTCGGTGACGGTCACCAGCGGCGGTGGCGCGCAGACCTACACCAACAGCGCCGACTACACGATCAACGACAACGCGACGGTCGAAAGCCCGATCACGGTCTCCGGCCGCACGGGCAACGCACCATCGAACACGCCGGTTGCCGTCAACATCGTCCACACCTACATCGGCGACATGAAGGTCGACCTCGTCGCACCGGATGGCTCGGTCTACGTGCTGCACAACCGCTCGGGCGGCAGTGCGGACAACATCAACCAGACCTACACCACCAACCTGTCGAGCGAGCCGATCAACGGCACGTGGAAGCTGCGCGTGAACGACAACGCAAACGCGGACACCGGCTACATCAACAGCTGGAGCATCACGTTCTGACATCCGGCCGACAGGTCGCGATGACGAAGGCCCGGGCATGCCCCGGGCCTTCTCTTTTTTGTCGCACGACGATGGCGCATGCGCTGCGACGGCAGGCTTCCGCTCGGCGAACGCTGCGTTGCCAGGCCGTCGACACGGGTCGCAACCGGTGCGAAGCGAAACCGGAGAATGGACTGCACGCAAAGAACACACCCCATTCGCGACCGTCGGGATGCGTGCCCACGGAGCCATCGCGAATCGCCGGGAATGCGGCAGGACGCCGCATTCCGCAAGGACGCAACCGAAGCGGGCGCCGTCGCCACGGAAGGCGACGGCGCGGCGGAGGACGGCGCCACACGCAGCGGCGGTTGCCGAAAAGCCGCACACCACGAGTAGGCACATACCCAAGGAGCAACACATGCCCAACCTCGTCCAGGAACTCAACAGCCTCGACTTCAGCGTCTACATCGGCGGCCCGCTGCAGGCCGCCGTGAGTGCCCAGCATGCCGCATCGATGTCCCAGGTCAGCTTCATCCAGGAAGTGGGCTTCAAGGACGACGGCGCCGGTGGCAAGGAACTGCGCTACGTCGACTTCAAGTACACCAAGAAGGTCCCGAACCCGACCTACGATCCCGCCGCGACCAGCGGCCCGAACAGCCTGCCGTTCAACGAAGCCGAAGTGCTGATCTCGGTGCCGTTCCTGACCATGCTGACCATCCCGGCGCTGCGCATCGAGGAAGTCACCATCGACTTCAACGCCAAGCTCACGTCGACCGAGACCAGCAACGTGTCCAGCGAATTCGCCGGCAGCGCCGAGCTGAGCGCCCGGTTCTGGAAGGTGAACTTCAAGGCATCGGCGTCGTACAAGCGCACGTCCAGCAGCGGCACGAGCACCGAGCGTACCTACACCCTCGGGGTGCACGTCCGCGCGGTCAACGACGAGCTGCCGGCCGGCCTCGATCGCATCCTGACCCTGCTGGAAGACAGCATCGCCGGGCAGTAAACGCATCACCCGCAGTACCGGGGCCGGCCTTCGGGCCGGCCCCCCTGCCCCGCATCCCTCTGCACCACTTCGTTCACAGGACACCGACATGCCCACCCTCAACGAATACCTCGGCGGCCTCATCGCCAGCGTCACCAATGCGCGCGTGATGGCCGATGCGCAGACCGTCGCAGTCGCCGAGCAGTACGCCCGCCACGACCTGCTGAAGCACTTCGCCGTGCCGCGCATGCGCATCGGCGACATCGAACTGACGATCCCGATCGCCATCGAAGGCCTGGTCGACCGCGTCGAATACCAGCTCGCACCGGTCGGCAACGATCGCTTCCGCACCGAAGCCTATCGCGAGGTCTGCGCGAGCATCGGCGCCACAGAACTGCCACTGCTCGTTTCAAACGACGTGGTCTCTGCGCTTTCTGATGAAACGCGATCGCTCGTCGAGCTGATGCGCATCGACCCGTCGGACAAGAGCTTCCACGTGTTCGCCGACAAGACCACGAACCGTTTCGCGGAGATCGCGGAGCGCCATGACCTGTTCAAGATCATGCCGTCGCTCGAGTTCCGTCGCGAGCTCATGGTCGAACGCCTGTACAAGCGCTGCGGGACGCTCATCACCGGCATCGAGCAGAAGACCACGCTCGACCAGCTCGAGGTCGTCGCCGAATCGCATCGCCTGCGCGAACAGCGACCGGAAGACATCCTGCGCATCCGCCTGAAGATCAGCGAGGACGGCATGGAATGGCAGACGCTCGAGAAGAGCGACGGCACCCTCGAACGCCGCCTGCTGCCGGAGTGACGCCATGTTCAGATCGACGCTGCAATTGACACGACAACTGTCCGACGCGCTGCTGCAGTTCCCCGCGCTGGTCCGCGCGTTCGAACGCAAGACGCCGCAGGCGCTGCCGCAGCTGCTCGCGTGGATCGACGCCACCGAGCAGACCCTGTCCGGGCATCGCCTGGTGGCGGCGGCGGATGTGGCCGGCTTCAAGTCGCGGGTGCTCGCACCGATGTTCGACGACGAGAAGCGCGGCACCCTGCGCCGACGGCAGCTCACCGCCGCTGCGCTGCTGCTGCACGACCTGCAGCAGAGCGTGCAGCTCGCACTGCAGCCCCACGCGGCCAAGGTGGAACAGGCACGCGGCATCGCTCGGCAGCTGCTGCAGATCGTCGCGCAGAGTGGCGCCGTGCAGTGGGACCCGGAAGCCAGTTACGAAGACATGATCGACCGCATCTGGCTGCTGTGCACCAGCCACGACCAGCTCAAGCCGCTGGCCGCGCAGTTGAAGATGCTGCTGCCGACCCACGACATCCGCCTGCTGCTCGCCGAAGAAGCGGATCCGGCGGACTTCGTCCAGGCTGGCTAGCGCCCGGACGACGGCAAGGACGCCGCCCGGACCACGTCGCAACCCAGGCGCTCGCCCCCTGCCCGCAGGGGGCCTGTCGCTGCATCAGGTCGCGCGCCGCAGCGCCCAGAAGCCGATGTCGCGCCGCAGTCGATAGCCGATGCGTTCGTACAGCGCCTTCGCGCGCACGTTCGCATGGCTGACATGCAGGTAGGGCGTTCGCCCCTGCGCGAGGATGTCGTTGGTGAGCATCGCGGTGAGCCGGTGCGCATGACCACGACCGAGATGGTCGGGATGCGTGCAGATGGCGCTGACTTCCTGGAAGTCGTCCGTGGCGAGGCGTTCGCCCGCGATCGCCGCGAGCGCCGTGTCGGCATGCACGCCGAAGTAGCGACCCAGCGCCATGGTGCGCGGCCGGAAGTAGTGCGGATAGACCAGCGCGGTCAGCGCCAGCACATCGTCGCGGTCGTCGTCGTCGAGCTGGCGATGGGAGGCGCCCTCCGGTACGTCGACCGGCGCCTCGCGGATCATCTGCGCCAAGGGCGCGAACGCATCGAGCCGCCAACCTGCCGGCACGCGCGCGGGCGCGACACCCAGCAGATAGACGCTGTCTCCCGCCGGCACGAGCGCCTCGCAGGCCGCGCCAATCTCCACATCGGCATGCGCGAGCCCGAGGAAAGGCGCGACGTCGGCGGGATATCGGGCCACGTCGCCATGCCCCAGGGCGAGATCGGCGTGACGCGAGCGCAACGCGGTCCAGAACGGGTTGTCCAGTGGATGGTCGGAACGACGATCAGATGGGCAGACGGAGAGTGTCGCGGTCATGGCCGCAGGATATCGCGGCAGGCACAGCGCAGGGCTCGTCCCGGCTCAGGGCCCGCCGCCGGTCATCGACCAGGGCATCCCGCCATCGGCCATCGCCCAGAACACCGCGGCTGCCAGTGCTGCCCCCAGGACGATGCGGGCGATCTGTTCGAGCTTCTCGGCTCGGTTCGAGGAACGGGTACTGCTCATGCGACCTCCGGATGCAGGTCGATGAGACGCCCTTTCGACGCTCTCCACCGCGACAGCAATCACGCTTCGCCGCATGCGCCCGGGTATGTCGTCCGCGAGCCTTCCATCACGTGACGAAAGGCCGTTTTCGACTTGATGCAGCGCACCCCTGTCGTTGGTTGGGTGACGAATGCCGCGCGGCGCCCGGGTGACATCGGCGCATGATGCAGGACCATGGCCATCGACCTGCCCGGACGTCCCGCCCTCGTCGCAGCGATCGTGGCGACAGGTGCCTATGCCCTGTCGCTGGCCACGCTGGCGCGCATGCCCGGCGCGAACCTGGTCGAACCCCTTTTCCTGCTGGCCGTGCTCGGCGGCGCCTTTCCCGCCATCGCCTGGCTGCTCACGAGAGGCCGGCACCGCGGCCACGACGACCGCCCCCGATTGTCGACGCCCTCGAAACGACTGACCGGTCCGCTGGTCTACCTCGCCCTGTTCGCCATCCTCGTGCTGGGCTGGGGCTTCTCCGCTGTGCAGTCGCAATGGCCAGCGGAACCCGCGCAGTCCATCGCCCAGACCGCGCTGAAGCTGGCGACCATGGTCGTCCTGCCCGTCCTGCTGTTCCTGGGCGGCAGCACGCTGCGCCCGCGATTCGGCAGCGCACGGCTGTGGTGGGTGTTCGTCGGCATGGCCGTGGCCTTCCTTGCCTTCCAGGCCGTGTTCGGCCGTGGCTTGACCACCCTGCGCGAGCTCGCGCCCGCCATAAGCACGCTGGGCGATCCCGCTGTGCTGGCTGTGGCAGATCGTCGAAGCCGGACTGTGCGAGGAGGTGCTGTTCCGGCGCGTGCTGCAGCAGCGCATCGCCGACGCCACGCGCTCGCAGGTCGCCGCAGTGCTGTGGGCCTCCCTGCTGTTCGGCCTTGCGCACGCGCCCGGCCTGTACCTGCGCGGCGCGCACGCCATGGAAGGCGTCGCCGACGCCACGCTGCCATGGGCCATCGCCTATTCGGTGGTGATGATCGCCCCCGCCGGCATCGCCTTCGGCGTGCTCTGGGCACGCACGCGCTCGCTGTGGCTGGTAGTCGCCCTGCACGGCACCGTCGACCTGCTGCCGCAACTCGCGCCGTTCATTCGTGCGTGGAGCGGCTGAAGGACCGCCATCGGAGCGCTGTCAGCGCTTCGGCGGCCACGGCACGAACGACGACGTGGTGCGCAGGTACTCCGCATAGGCCGGGCGTCGCTGCTTGAGGTCCGCTTCGAGCAAAGGCACGCCGGAGACGCGCAGCAGCAGGAAGGTCATCAGAACCGGCGAGAACACCGTCCACGCACCGCCCTGGCTGGCCGACGCGATCCACACGCCCCACCAGAACACCGATTCGCCGAAATAGTTCGGATGCCGCGTGTAGCGCCACAGGCCGCGATCCATCACCAGCCCCGCTGATGCGGGATCGGCCTTGAACCGCGCCATCTGCGCATCGCCGACGGTCTCGAACAGCAGGCCGAACGCAGCCACTGCCATGCCCAGCCACGTCACCAGGTTCGCGTCGTGCGAACCATTGAGCGCCGGCACCAGCGGCATCGCGATGATGAAGGCCAGCACCGCCTGCAGCAGGAACACGAGATAGAGACTCTTGAACGCGAAGTTCGGCTGGTTGCGCGCACGGATCGCCTGGTAGCGCCGGTCCTCGCCATGGCCGTGGTTGCGCCAGGTGATGTAGATCGACAGCCGCAGCGCCCAGGCCGCGACCAGCGCCAGCATCGCCAGCGTCGCGACTGACCCGTCGCCCTGCCGCCATGCGAAGACCAGCGCGAACAGCAGGAAGAAGATCGACCACGCGCTGTCGACGATGCTCACGTCGCGCAGCTTCACGCTGAGCAGCCACATGCCCACCGCCAGCGCGACCATCGCGACGGCCGGCCAGCCCAGGTGCTCGAATCCGACGAAATTCATGCGGCCTTCCCTCCCATGCGATGCAGGGCAAAGGCGATCGAGGACACGCTCGCCGTCAGCACCGTGCCCCAAGCCAGGTCCAGCAGCGTGATCGCCAGCGGCCAGTCGCGGATCAGCGCGAGGCTGGTGAGGTCGAAGGTCGCGTAGGTCACGAAGCCGAACGCCGCGCCGTTGAGCGCCGCCTGCTTCAGCGAGTTCTTCTCCACCGCCGGCATCAGCACGAAATGCACGATCCCGGCGATGAAGACGAGATAGAAGACGACTGCCGCCGTCCAGTTCACGTCGGCCTTCAGCAGCGCGCCGATCTGCGCGTCGTAGAAGTCCTTGGCCAGCAGACCCAGCCAGAGCATGTCGAGGGCGAAGAAAACGGGCAGTACGATCAGGTACAGCTTGGCGAACGGTTTCAGGCGCATGGGTCGACTCCGGGTTCGTCCGCCCACAGGCTCCTCTGCAGGCGATCCACGGTCAATGCCTACGGGCCGCGCCCGTGGCCGGATGCAGCTTCCGTGCCGCGCCCTCGGGGCGCATGACACAATCCTGCCCCCCGTATGCCGCCACCCGCCCGAGCCCCGCATGTCCGAGCACGCCCCCTACGTCGCCAGCTTCAACCCGCTGGTCCGCCGCTACATGCTCATCTATGTCGCCTGGATGCTGCTGATCACGGTGGTCTTCAGCCCGCTGATCCTCATCTGGGTGTTGGGACCAGGGCAATGGTGGGCCGCCGAGTACTTCCGAAAGCTCAAGTGCGTCCTCGACGACAAGGTGCTGAGCTTCCGCAAGGGCATCCTGTTCCAGGTGGAGAAGACCATTCCGCTCGAGAACATCCAGGACGTCACCTTCATCGAAGGCCCGCTGCTCCGTCAATTCAACCTCAGCCTGCTGCGCATCGAGACCGCCGGCATGAGCCAGGGCCAGGCGCACACGATGCAGCTGGTCGGCATCGTCGACGCGCATGCGCTGCGCGCCGAGATCCTGCGTCGTCGCGACCGCCTGCGTGCTCCGCAGCCCCTGCCATCCGATGCCAGCGACCGGCATGTGAAACTGCTCGAAGAGATCCGCGACCGGCTGGACGACATCGCAGGGTTGTTGCGCAAGAGGGCTGATCCTGCGTCGTGAAAAAAAGGCGGGCCCGCAGGCCCGCCGAACCGACGCATTCCGGGGACAGGCGTCGCAAGGCTCACAAGGGGATCAGGTGTCGCCGCCATTCAGACCGGATTGCCGACGCCAGCGCGCGTGGTGCCGATCTGCACATTGCCGAGATAGCCCCCACCGCTGGCCACCACGTTCGTCAGGTACGAAGGGCCGCCTTCGTTGCGGTAGATGAAATCGTTCTCGTTGGGCGTGATCGGCGCGCCGCGACGGTAGATCGGGTTGGTGTTGAACACCTGGTCGACCACGCTGCGGGCGAAATAGAACTGGCAGACGAACACGCTGGACAGGTTGCGACCATGCGCGTTCGGCGAGACCCGGCGCGCGGCGTTCTGCACCGCCGCGTGGATGTGGATCGCGCGGCCGGTGTAGCTGCCCGGGAACAGGGTCACGAACTCGGCGACGCCGTTCGCATCGGTGACCTGGTAGCCGCGGCAGAAATCCTGGCCCACGGTATTGAACGCTGAATAGCCCGAGTACAGACCGGTGGCATCGCAGGACCAGATGTCCACGACGGCATTCCGGATCGGTGCGCAGTTGTTGAGGATGTCGACCACACGCACGCGAAGTGTGAGCGCGGCGCCGGGCTTGGGGATCGTGCTGGTGGAATTGGTGCGCAGATCACGGCGATTGCGCAGTACGGTATCGGGATATGGCCCGGCCGTGCTCTCGCCGCCATTGCGGCACAACTGTTGCGACTTCGCGCCGCCTGCCAATGCAAGCAGCGATGTGGCACCGAACAATTGCAGGGCCTTGCGTCTTTCCTTGGACTCGACCGACATGACATGTCTCCTGGGTGGGTGTCGCGAATCGCGGCGTTCCGCATCGCGGAAGCCGGCCCGATTCGCGGCGCAGACCCTAGGGGTCGCGCAACCTCCAGCCCAATGAACAGCCGCTGGGTCTTCATGTCGCGAACGACATGACCATGCGCGCCCCGGATGTCCGTGATCGGACATACCGGAACGGATATCAGGAAGTCATGAGTCGCGCAGGCAGCGCGCGCACAAGGCCATCACGCATTGTCCAGCGCGAGTCCGTGCGGTCAGACGCGCATCCGCGTCGCTTATTGCCGGATCGACATGAGGCTGCGAGAGATCACGTCGATCGCAGCGAAGGCAAGATCAGCAAAGTCTCTGTCAACGACTTGCTCGAATTTTCCGCACCGCAGCATCTTCCAAACTGGCGCGAATGCCGGGATAACGATGACGCGATCAGGACAGTCGATACCTCTTCGACACGGCCGCGCAATGGGTGTCGTATGTACCAAGCACCGCATCGAGCGATTCATCGCGACCAAGCAGCAACAGGCGCTGTCGCCACTCATCCAATCGACGTCGATCGAGTACACGCGCCACGGCCGCAGACAAGGCAGCAACACGGCCAGGCTCCAGGAATGGACCGCAATCGAACTCGACCCCGTCTTCGTCCGCGATCTTCCCGCCTCGCAGGATGTGCGAACCGCTCCATGCTCCCTGTCGCGCCTCATCGCTACCTGGCCACGAAACCGGATCGTCAAGCGCAGGCCCCGCTTGCGCCAACCAGCAGACCAACCCCGCACCCCATGCGGGATCGTCGATCTCGACGACGCTGCCCAACCAATCCTCGATGTTATCGGGGTGCAGGTACTTCGCCACCAACCAGAAGGCCGCGTGGAGGTCGCCGTCATCCGCGAGCCTTACGCCGACAGGCCAACGCTGCAATGGCTGGAATGCCGTCCTGGTCGCGAGATGGTCGCCAGACCAGAACCTGGCGGCCATCGGCAATTGCCCCAGGGTCGCCAGCACATCATCGACGAATTTCTCACCGTAGCGTGACGAGGTCCTTTGCGGGCAATGCACCATCATGTTCGTGACCAGTCCGCCGAAGATGGATGCTGGCGACCACGGGCCCACGTGCTCGAGGGAGGCGTGCAGCAGGTAAGGAAACCATTCGCTCCATTCACGCATGTGACCGAAGCAGACGGGACCGGAACTCGACTCCGACAACGCCTGTTCGATCTCGTCGACAGGCCATGCGGAAACATCCGGCGCCATCAGCGCATCGAACATCCGCCGCTCGTCGCCCATGAACCATGCTTCGCCCATCGGCGATCCGGGGCGCGGGAAACGCTTGCGAAGCCGGGCCAACGCGGCTTCGTCGGGGCCACGCCCGGGTATCCAGCGAACATCTCGTTTGGCATGCCTCGACATCGTCAAAGCATGCCATGTCGGCAGCGACGGTCAATCGTCAGGCAGCGCCCAACGAAAACAGCAGCTCCGCCGCTACCGCATCGAAGCGCCCCGACAGCACCAGGTCCTGCGCGGCCTGCAGGTCGGGCGCGAGGTAGCGGTCCTCGGCGTAGAACGGCACGCGTTCGCGCAGGGCGGCGTGGTACTCGGCGAGGGTGGCAGAGGTCTTCAAGCCCGTGTGGAAATCGATGCCCTGCGCGGCGGCGAGCAGTTCGATGCCGACGATGTACGCGGTGTTCTTCGCCATCTCGGTGAGGCGTCGGCCGGCGAAGGTCGCCATGCTCACATGGTCTTCCTGGTTGGCCGAGGTCGGCAGGCTGTCGACGCTGGCCGGATGCGCCAGCGACTTGTTCTCCGACGCCAGCGCGGCGGCGGTGACGTGGGCGATCATGAAGCCGGAGTTGAGGCCGGGTTCGGGCACGAGGAAGGCCGGCAGGCGCGACAGCGAGGCGTCGATCAGCAGCGCGATGCGGCGTTCGGACAGCGCGCCGATCTCGGCGATCGCCAGCGCCAGCGTGTCGGCGGCGAACGCGACGGGCTCGGCGTGGAAATTGCCGCCGGACAGCACCGACCACTCGCCGTCCTGCTCAAACAGCAGCGGGTTGTCGGAGACGGCATTGGCCTCGGTCGACAGCGTGACCGACACCTGGCGCATCAGGTCGAGGCACGCGCCCATGACCTGCGGCTGGCAGCGCAGCGAATACGGGTCCTGCACGCGGTCGTCGCCGACCAGATGCGAGCGCCGGATCTCGGAGCCTTCGAGCAGCGCGCGATAGCGTGCGGCGACCGCGATCTGCCCGGGCTGGCCGCGCACCGCGTGGATGCGCGCGTCGAACGGCGCGTCGGAACCACGCGCGGCGTCGACCGACAGCGCACCGGAGGCGATCGCGGCCGAGAACACGTGCTCGGCGAGGAACAGGCCCTGCAGCGCCAATGCGGTGGACGCCTGCGTGCCGTTGATGAGTGCGAGACCTTCCTTCGCGGCCAGCACGATCGGCGCGATGCCGGCGGCGGCGAGCGCCGATGCAGCGTCGCGGATTTCGCCGTTCACGCGCACTTCGCCCTCGCCCATCAGCGCGAGCGTCATGTGCGACAGCGGCGCGAGATCGCCGGATGCGCCGACCGAACCCTTCGCCGGGATGCACGGCAGGATGCCGGCGTTGTACGCGGCGATCATGGTGTCGAGCAGCTGCGGACGCACGCCCGAGCAGCCGCGCGCGAGGCTCGCGATCTTCATCGCAAGGATCAGGCGCACCACGGCATCGTCCATCAGCGCGCCGACGCCGACCGAGTGCGAGCGGATCAGGTTCGCCTGCAGGCGCTCCAGCTGGTCTTCGGGAATGTGCGAGCTGGCGAGCTTGCCGAAACCGGTGTTGATGCCGTACGCGGGCTTGCCGGCCGCGACGATGCGGCCCACGGCGTCGGCGGAGGCGCGCACCGGGCCCCATGCCGAAGCATCGAGCGCGATCGTCACGCCGCCGCTCCAGACAGCGCGCCACTGCGCGAGCGAAACCGAACCGGGTACCAGAGTCAAAGTCGTGTTCATGTGTCGATATCTCCGGTGATCAGCGCTGCATCGGCAGCTTGAGGCCCTGCTCGCGCGCGCACTGCTGCGCGATCTCGTAGCCGGCGTCGGCATGGCGCATGACGCCGGTGCCCGGATCGTTCCACAGCACGCGGGCGATGCGCTTGTCCGCTTCTTCCGTACCATCGCACACGATCACCACGCCGCTGTGCTGGCTGAAGCCCATGCCGACACCGCCGCCATGGTGCAGCGACACCCAGGTCGCGCCGCCGGCGACGTTGAGCATCGCGTTGAGCAGCGGCCAGTCGCTGACCGCGTCGCTGCCATCCTTCATCGCCTCGGTCTCGCGGTTCGGCGAGGACACGCTGCCGCTGTCGAGGTGGTCGCGGCCGATCACGATCGGCGCCTTCAGTTCGCCGTTGCGCACCATCTCGTTGAACGCGAGGCCCAATTTATGACGAAGCCCCAGGCCGACCCAGCAGATGCGCGCCGGCAGACCCTGGAAACTGATGCGCTCGGCGGCCATGTCCAGCCAGCGGTGCAGATGCGCGTCGTCGGGAATCAGCTCCTTCACCTTCGCATCGGTCTTCGCGATGTCCTCGGGATCACCGCTCAGCGCGACCCAGCGGAACGGGCCGACGCCGCGACAGAACAGCGGACGCACGTAGGCCGGCACGAAACCCGGGAAATCGAAGGCATTCGCGCAGCCTTCGTCGAACGCCATCTGGCGGATGTTGTTGCCGTAGTCGACGGTCGGGATGCCCTGCGCGTGGAACGCCAGCATCGCCTCGACGTGCACGCGCATCGAGCGCTTCGCGGCATCGCGCACGCCTTCCGGATTCGACGTCTGCTCGGCGAGCCACTGGTCCACGGTCCAGCCGATCGGCAGGTAGCCGTGCACCGGATCGTGCGCGCTGGTCTGGTCGGTCACGCAGTCCGGACGCACGCCGCGACGCACGAGCTCCGGCAGGATCTCGGCGGCGTTGCCGAGCAGCGCGATCGACTTGGCTTCGCCGGCGGCGGTGTATTTCGCGATGCGGGCCAGCGCGTCGTCGAGATCGGTCGCCTGTTCGTCGACGTAGCGCGTGCGCAGGCGCATGTCGATGCTGCTCTGGCGGCATTCGATGTTGAGCGAACTCATGCCCGCCAGCGCGGCGGCCAGCGGCTGCGCGCCGCCCATGCCGCCGAGGCCGGCGGTGAGCAGCCACTTGCCGGTGAGATCGACGTTGTAGTGCTGGCGGCCCATCTCGACGAAGGTCTCGTAGGTGCCCTGCACGATGCCCTGCGACCCGATGTAGATCCACGAACCGGCCGTCATCTGGCCGTACATCATCAGGCCCTTCCTATCCAGCTCGTTGAAGTGTTCCCAGGTCGCCCAGTGCGGCACCAGGTTGGAATTGGCGAGCAGGACGCGCGGCGCATCGGCATGGGTCGGGAAGATGCCGACCGGCTTGCCCGACTGGATCAGCAGGGTTTCGTTGTCTTCGAGATTGCGCAGCGATTCGAGGATGGCGTCGTAGCTCTCCCAGTCGCGCGCGGCGCGGCCGATGCCGCCGTACACCACCAGGTCTTCCGGACGCTCCGCGACCTCGGCATCGAGGTTGTTCTGGATCATCCGGTAGGCGGCTTCGCTGAGCCAGCTCTTGCAGGTCTTCTCGCTGCCGCGCGGCGCGCGGATCTTGCGGGAAGGATCGTGACGGTTGGAGCCGGGGGCGTTCGAGGCGGTCATGTCGGAATCCTTGCGCGGCGTGGCGCGGTGGCGATGGGGAAATTATCCCGCCGCGCTTCGCTCGCCCATCATCGAAAGATCGGCCGCGACGAGCCGGATCACCCGCAAGTCATTGATTCCCGCCCGGCCCGCGCCGGATTGTGTACGCTGTATACATGCCGACTCCGCCGACCGCCGACCGCATCCTCCACGCCGCCCGCATCGTGTTCGAGCGCGAAGGCGCCGCCGCGATGACCATGCGCCGCATCGCGCAGGAGGTCGGGATCACCCCGATGGCCATCTACCGCCACTTCCCGAACCGCGACGCCCTGCTCAAACGCATCTGCGACGACAGCTTCCAGGAGATCGCCCACCACTGGCACGCCCGCAACAGCGGCCCCGACGTGATGACCCGGATCGTGGCGCTGCAGGAAATCTATCTCGACTACGCCCTCGCCTACCCCCACCTCTTCGACCACGCCTTCAGCGCCCGCCGCGACGACGCCCGCCGCTATCCCGACGACTTCCGCGCCCGCCGCTCGCCCACGCTCAATGAAGTCGCCGATGCCGTCGCCGACGCGCAATCAGCAGGCGCGCTAAAACAGGACGATCCCTGGGAAGTCGCGCTCACGCTGTGGGCACACTCGCACGGCCTGATCGCGCTCTACCGCGCCGGGCGGTTCAACTGCGATGCCAAGGAATTCCGCGCCCTGCATGCCCGGGCGTTGCGGCGGTTACTGGAGGGGTTGGCGGTGGATGCGTAGGGTGGGCATTCTGCCCACCATTGCGGGTGCGATCAGTTTCGTAGCCCGGCTAAGCGCAACGCGCGCCCCCGAGAGGACCACCGTATGCCTCTCTGAAATCCCGAGTTCGGCCTTCGGCCTTACCCCGGCGACTTGCTGCGCTGACCCACTCCCATGCCACCTGTCGGCCCGAAGCAGACAAACTCGGGATGCTCAAGACACACCACGAACGGTCCTTCGTCATCGAAGAGGAACGCCTTCCAGACGCGGAGAAACACACCCCACGGCACCTGTACTGCGTTCTCCCTTGACCAGAAGAAGACCACCTCGGTCGTTTCTGGCCAAGTGATTCGTGACCGCAGGAAGTCCGCCACGGTGTCCGGCATGTCCGGGGCGTTCCAGATTGCGTGCCATGGAGGGCCGACGGAGACGATATTGCCGATCCAGTGATCCCTCGGCAGCAGCATCGGGTGGCGCTCGCGCGGATTCGCAGAGACCAGTTCCGTCCACAGCATTCGCGACGACGACTCTTCCAGCGGTTGGATCGTCGCGCGATCTTCCATCGAGATCGAAAGCGATTCGTCGAAGAACATCCAATCCTTGCGCTTGTCCAAGGCCCTGAATTTCAATTGCATCATGCCCTCCAACTCATTCATTCGCTCAAGGGCTATATGAATTCCCTGGGAGTCGGATCAGCCCCGGCGGCCACCAGCACATCGACGATCGGCGCGAAGCCGGCTTCCATGGCCAGATCCACCGCGCGGTAATTGCAGCCACCAACGAGATTCGGATCGGCGCCGTTGGCCAGGAGCAACTTGAGCATGGCGAGGATGGCCTCCCCTCTGGAAGAGCGTTCCGACAGGAACATGTAGAACAGATCCCGCAAGTATCCCTCACCATATCTTCCGTGGGCATCCGGACTCGCCCCAAGCCTCAGCATGGCTGCAGCCAGCTCTAGATCAAGCGAATGCACCGCGTTATTCATGTAGTCGCCTCGGAAGACGAGAAACCCCGGAACCCCGGTCAGACTGTCCAAGTCTTCGAGAATCTGTTCGCGCGTGAGCTTGCCGTAGGCTTCCATGGAGAGTCCTGCTATCTGAATGCTGGAATGGAATCCGATCCGCCAGAGTCCGTCGTCATGGATGCTACTTCGGTCGCGATCTGGCTTCCAAGGTTGCGCCCAGCTGGCTGGCAGGCTCGGAGCTCCGCGCCCAGCGGTTGTCGGACAGACAAATTGCTGGGTCGATGACCCAGCCTGCGGCGCTCAGGGATGCAATTGCTGGATCGCACCCGCGATCTCCGCGGCCAGCCACTCATAGTCGCGCTTCAATGGACCCACTCGACGCGGGTCCGATTCCAGCGCCTCGATCAACCCAGTCGCCAGGTCGCGGACCCTTGCATCGCGATCGCATTGATCCGATCCGCGCGACGCAGAAGACTCCCAACGACGCAGCACCGCCGGAGCCAACACATCCGCATTCGCGACGGGGCAGCCTTTCTCCCAGGCCGCACGGATCGTGGCGTGTATCAGGCCAAGCGGGATTGATTCGTCTCTGATCTTCATCATCACCCAGCGGAGCGGAGGACTCTTTCAGCCCTGCAGCGCTTACTCCTTCGCCTTCGGCAGGCCGATCGCGGTGTTGATCTTGTCGACATCGAGATACTGCACGAACTTCTCTGCGCCTGCGCTGACCTGAGGGTTATTGAAAATTTCGGTGGTCGCGACGCGCCCGAGGATTCCGAAGGCCTCCTTGAGCGCACCATCGCCCTCGTACTGAACCGCGAGCTTTGCCTCCTTGACGCACGATTCCGTCAGCAGCTTTTCCAGCAATTGCGCCATGCGCTTGTCGGTCTGCGCCCGCTGCTCGGAGGTCACCTTGACGTACGGCTCGGTGTTTGGGTTCAGGGAAATGGCGAAGAAAATCCACTGCACGAGTCCTTGCTTGTCGTCCTGCGTGGAGGAATTGACAAGGCATTTGCTGAGATCATCGCCATACGGGCCAGCCATGGCAGGCGCGGTCCATGAAGCACAAGCAAGCACGATTGCGGCAAGAAACGGTTTCGTCGAGAGCATGAGGTCCCCTGCAAGAGTCGAGGAAAGATAGAGCCACACCGCGAACGGCAAGGTCGTGACCGGAGCTTAGCGCAGCCCTTCGCGCGAGACCACGCTGCTGCTGCGCAGGCTGGATGTGTCGGGCCTGGTGGCTATGGAGCAACCAGGCGACTGGATCGATGTATCGAACTACCGCACTACCGGCTTCTAAGCTGGTCGATCGTGAATGAATTGAACAGCGACTCCCACACGTAACCATCGCTTGCCACCAAGGTGCAATCCGTTTCCCGGATGCGCTGATGAAGGCAGGCGATCGGGTCATCGAGAACGGGAACGCGCAGCGCTCTCAGGAGTCGTGCCTTCACATCGGGCAGCTCCGGCATGTCTTCAGCGTAATCAGCCTCAAGAACAGTTGCGGCGCGGCGCATCTGGGCCAGATCACCATTGCCGGAGAACTTGAGCACATCCCTCCAGTACGGCAGTTGGAGATGCAATGCCACGGCTTCTCCGAGATTGTTGGCGATCTTGCCCGCCTGCCCCTCGGATGTGGCATGCAGCACGGGCAGATGATCCGGCGAACCTTCGCCGTAGGCGAGGAACACCCCGCCGGTACCATCGCCCGCCAGCACGTGGAACGTCTCCGATGGCGTCAGCGTGATCCATGAGGCATCGGCATCAGCCCGATGGAGGTCGAAGTCAAAGGGCCAGGCCAGGTCATCGATGACCTGCGCACTCGCTTTGAGTTCTGCCAGACGGATCATGCAAACAGGTGCCCGGGTCGATGGCCTAGCCTACGGCCCTGACCCTCGAAGGGGCAACGATGCCGGTCAAACGGCCGGCGTTGCCCCAATCCGGTGCAGCGTTGCCGGTCGGAGCGCCGACGCCGCCCATCGCAGGGCCGGCGTTGCCGGTCGAAGGGGCATCGATGGCCAGAAAAGCGCCAGCGTTGCGCCTGTGACCGCGCAAGCCTGCTGCTCGAAGCGCCGACGCTGCCGGTCGAAGGGCCATCGATGACGGTTCGGGGGACGACGTTGCCGGTCGCCCGGCGCGTGAGCGACCCGCGCCCGGGTGGCGGTCACGCGGCATCGATGTCCAGAAGCGCCAGCGATCGCCGTCGTCGTGCGGCAGGCCATGGCGCCCATGCTGCGGAGGCCATTGCCAACGTTCACGCGCGCGACTTGAATTTCCGGGCGGGACGTGTGGATCGATAAGCGCCTAACGCACCGATCAGACCGACGCCGAATGCGATGTAGTAGATGACGTATGGCATCTTCAGGCCGACGCCTTCGATCTCCGCGTGTGCGCCGGGTGTCTCGGATCGGCTGTCGTAAAGGACCGTGACGCGCTGGCCCACGCCGTATTTCATCGCGCTGAGGGCAACATTGGATTCAAACGCATGACTAGAGCCATCCGAAGTCGCGAATTCCACGCGAGGAATGAACTTTTTCCTCTGCGGGCGCCCGCGCCCGATCGCGACCTCGCGATAGCCGGCCACCCATCCATCGGTGCGCGTGAGCTGTCTTTGGCGTTGGGTGTCGCGCCAGGCAATCGTCAGACCCAGCCCCAGCAGGGATACCGACAAGAAGAGAAGCAGGAGGGAAATCGATTTGCGCATGGACTGTGTGGTCTAAGACACGGGGCGCACCCTGGCGCGCGGTAATGCGCGGGTTATGGCCTTCATGAACTCTACGAATGAATTGTCAGATTCAGGGCCCGTCGTACGCGCCGCCGCTGGCTTTCCCGTCAGAGAGTCTGACACTGAAGGCATGCCAGGAATCATCAAAGTGACGGGCCTCACCGAACATCTCGTCAGCGCTGACACCAAGGACACGCAATCCATCCCAGGCGAGCCGACGGGTCTGCCAGGCGCGCCCCTGTGGACCGATCAGTTCGATCCACAGCGCGTTGGAAAGCAACAAAACGCAGCTGCCCGGAAGTGGGGTGCACGACTCGAAATCGCCGCCGAAGGATTGGATGACGGATTGGCTGGCCGGATCGATCACATAAGCTTCACCACCCGCGATGATGAGTACATGCTTCCCGTCGGGATGCATGCAGACGTCATCCAACGAGGCAAATCCGCGCTGGAAGTTGCCCACCCACTCCCTCTCTGCGCCGGGCAGGAATCGCACGACAAAACCTTCCCGATACACCGGGGAACCGGTCCGGCTGATCAGTTTGGGCAGGGGGCCGTAAGGAGGAAGCCCCGGCAATACTTCAAACACCATTGACTTCACTCCTGATCCTGATGCTGACACCAGGGGACGCGCATCTCCCATGGATGCTGAAAATGCATGGTTGGCGCTCAGCGCTGATCACTGCCACGGGCAAGCCTGGACTGGCGCCAGTTGAAGACAAGAAGACCGGGGAAGTACGCAAGAAAGTATGCGATTGCGTACAAGCCCAGCGGCTGTTCCGTGACATCGAACCTGGTCAAAGCCACCGGCAACAGCGCTGCGAATCCTGCAGCGAGATTGACGACAAGGTCTTGCGCGCGGCTGAAGATCCGCCTGTGTTTTCGAAACAGCATGACTGCGGGAACAAGACCCGAGAGAAGCAGCACATCAATCGAATCGATTTGCAGAGGCACGAAAATTTCCGGTTATTACAAATAATCAGCTCAAGCCGCGTAGTGAA
Source organism: Lysobacteraceae bacterium (assembly GCA_016789405.1). Taxonomy (GTDB): domain Bacteria; phylum Pseudomonadota; class Gammaproteobacteria; order Xanthomonadales; family Xanthomonadaceae; genus Lysobacter_I. The sequence continues at coordinate 108,518 of JAEUPQ010000010.1, read as the reverse complement.
GCTCGTTGCCCGTGGGCTGGGTGCTCTTCACCCAGCGACTGTCGATGAATCATATGGCGGAGTCGATGCCCCAGCCGGCGGCCCCGTATCGTGCCGGCAGAGGCCTCGCTGGTGCAATCACCCGGGCGCGGGAGCGACCCGCGCCCGGGTGGCGGTCACGCGGCTTCGACCTCCAGCGGCACCAGCCGATTGTCTTCGTCGTACTGCAGGCCGCAGACCATCGCGGCCATCCCGCGCAGCGCGGCTTGCGGGCTGGCGCCGCTGGCTTCGCACAGGGCGATGAACTGGGTATGGCGTTGGATGCAGCAGCGCATGGTCAGCGCCGCAGCCTGTAGAGACGGTAGCGCTCTAAGAGGCCATCCTCCGTGACGCCACGGTCAGAGAAGAATGCGGCTTCGCGCGCGATCAGGGAGGCGGCTTCTGCATCCTTCCCCAGGTGGTACGCCATTCGCGCAGCGAACCCCCATGGCATTGCATCCGCCCATCCCAGTGATTCGAAGTCTGCAAGCGACTTCACGGGGTCCAGCGGGGCCACCACGTCTTCCACGACGATCTCATTCAAGCGCTGAGCCGCATGCTCGAGAGGGATGCTTGCGTTTACATCGAAGGCTGGTGGCGCCAATCCCGTTACACCATCAATCCTGCTGAAGAAATCAGGGTGCGGGTTATCAGCCCCCATCTCGTCGAACTTGACACTCACCCATACGCTGAAACTTCCCTCCGAACCCCGATTCCAACTCGAAAGTTCCAGCCAAATCGTCTGCTGGGTCGAGCCGTGGCGCCGGGAAAACCGGCGTCCGGACTTCTTGAAGCCACGCGTTTTCAGTGTTGGATGCAGCGAGAGCCCCACGAGCTTGTCGACGATTTCCCTGGCGAGCATTGAAACTCCACGGCTGCGCGAACGGAGCGCTTCGGTCAGGGATGCTACTCCCACCGAGCGCTGCATGACAAAGTGCAAGGATGCGTATAGGCATGCCTTGACGCCAGAATTTCTACCTTGAATACCGGACCCCGACACACGGGGCCCGGGGATGTCGATGCAGCGCTATTGTGCTGCCGCATCTTCCAGCGGCACCAGCCGATTGCAGTCGTCGTACTGCAGGCCGCAGACCATGGCGGCCATGCCGCGCAGCGCAGCTTGCGGGCTGGCGCCGCTGGCTTCGCACAGGGCGATGAACTGGGGCGGGACTTCGACCAGCAGGACATTGGAGGGCTGGAACTTCTGCTGCGGCTTGGACATGGCTGAACTCCGTTTCGCCCGACACCCGGAGTGGGCGCCGTTGGCGATTCAGAGCCGCATCGCGCGCAGGCGCGTCAAGGTTTGCGCAGCAATTCACCTCGACCTTGACGCGCCGAGCACGATGCGAAGATGGGACGACAACGGGGAACACCTGTCGGCATACTGTCCATGCAGGGTTTTGGCTTTCGTAGAGCACATAATCCGAAGGCGTCATGCGCCACTACGCTAGGACGGGACAAAAAAGCTTAGATGGTGCATGACGCTTCGCTTATGCACCTTACAGCTTTGAACGACTTGTTATGCACGCTACACTTAGAATGGAAACTTCGCACTCGAAGCCTGTGCAACATCAAACAACGACCTCACTAAGCTATAGTCGTTATATTGTTCGTTTGTGTAAAACCTAAATTCTGATCCATGAGGGAGCTCGTAGTAGAAGATGCTGAATTCGCCAAATTCTTCATTTTCATTAAACCTGTATCTGATGGTTACCTGAAATTCTGAAACCTGAACATACACGGTCGACTGCATGTCGTCGTAATTCCACTTGAACTCACCTGATTCGGTCTTTTCACGCAACTTCGACAGGAATTGCCTGACATTAGTTGGAAGCATATACAGATCCCCTTACTGGATTAATTTTTTCAAGACTTTCCTTGATGCTTAGAATGCCTTTTGAAAGAGCGATTCTCTTCTTCTTTTCCAACGGAGCTTGCGGCCGCGTATGAACGGCTTGGTGTAAGCCAAGCTCTATATCATTCAGCTGCGTGTCGATTGCGACTATCTCTGCGCCATTTCCAGGAACACGTGCGTATGTCCGTCTAAAGTGCTGAAAGCATCTGAGAGAGAACTCATAGTCCTCGCTTGAAATGAGACGGCCAACTTCGTCTAGTGATGAAAGGCACTCACTAATTGATGATGCGCCATCTAGTGCTTTGGCAGCGCTGAATAGCTTGTTCGCTTCTTTACGAATTGCGATCGAAACACGCAGGCTATGAACAACCTCGGAAGCGGCAATTATTAAGCCGATTACTGTTGCCACAGTACCAACATAAGAGAACTCATTTAAAGAGTCCGTGCTAGCCAATACATCTGATTTATATCGTGATGCCGCGATGGCGACTGCCACTGATACGAAAACGTATGCAAAACGAATCCAATTGTCTTTCAGTTTTTCCATACTCTCATTGTTCCTTTGATGGGCGCATAACAACTGAATTAAACCGCGCCGCGAAGCGGCGTCGGCTTGGACGAATAGTTAGACGGCATTCTATTGAAACAACGACAGCATAGAGGTGTCATGAGGCTCGAACTCCTCGCCGCCCATGTTCCGAACGAAGTACTCTTCACATACACGTCGCTTTTCGGCGGGGAACGACTCGTACAGGGAAGGCTTCAGAGCAAAGTTCTCACACTTTTTGAGGACTAGTTTCGAGAGCGCGGAAGGCAAGCTTTCCGCGCCGATCACAGGCTGCAGAAATGCGAGAGCGGCACTTTCGTGCTCTGCAAGGTAAGACAACACCGCCCACGTATTGCCTTGGCTCGGGTAAACGTTGAGGGTTGCGTAAGTGATCGAGTCTGTTTCCTCGCTCCAGCCGCCGGTAGAGAATAGTGAGTTTGCAACCAATGACGGCGGAGCGCCAACATCCAGAACTGTGTGGCGCAAGACGCCCCAATTCTGAGAGACGAGCGCCGCGTCGTACGTCAGCTTGTGCATGTGAGTCATATAGGCAAGCATCATATGCTCTACGGCAAGCATGCCGGGAGCCGAGGGTACATCGCCCGGATATAGCCCTCGCTCGACGCCGGCACGATAGGCACTTTGCGTGTCGATTGCGGTCTTTGCTGTTGCATGCACTTCTTTCAGCACAGCGCGATACGAGAGTAGAAACAGATGATTTTCATTGCTATGGTCGATGTCCGCTGTTTCTACAGGAGAGAAGTACTCAGTGTCGTGCGCGTTGCACATTCCATGAAATGTCGTCGCATGGTTTCGACCGACGCGCTGAAATGAAAGCTGTGGTGCGGAGGAGAATGTGAGGTGCAATCTCGGCATGACAACGTGGCCGTGCTCTTGTATGGCTTCCAGGATGCGGGAGTTCTGTACTGAGTGCGCGCGAATCGGCGGACTGCGACACGTGTCTCCTGGCGCATAGCATCGCTCGTGGTTGGCGGCCAGCCGCCTCATGGTTTCCCCGAAGACCTGACGTCGGACGCTATCGGTAGTGTCACTCATGCCGTCTAACACCTGAGTTAAGCCGCGCCGCGCAGCGGCGTCGGCTTGGCGAATTGTTAGCCCGCAGCAGCTGCAATAACAACGGATTTTTTTAGCGACGACTCAAAGGAGCCAGCAGGGAGTTCTCTACTATCTCCGTCGATTGAGACGTCTGCTATGGCGCTCGCCGCAGGCCCGAACTGTGGGAAGGAAACCTCTAGGCCACACACACAGGTAAGCGACACGATGTCGTTGACTTGCTCGCGCGACCACTTCATGGCTTCGGCCCCGGACGGACAGCTCGCATGCGAATACACGAACTCGTAGAGAGCGATTTGGCGGTCGTCGTTCGGGTTGCGGATTACAACGGTTGCCATGTGATCTCCTCTGCGGGCTAACGCTTGAATTAAGCCGCGCCGCGAAGCGGCGTCGGCTTGAATGAACTGTTAGCCCGCGGCCAGGTCATAGTGCCTCCGCCACTGCATTCTTGGCTCCGCCCTAATAGTAGTAATGAAGGCGTTCAGCCGATCCATGTTGCGGCCATTGCGTTCAACTAGTGCGGTACGGGCGACCCGCTCGCGAATGATTGAGTAGCAACGTGCATAGAAGTTCTTTGCGTTCTGAGACCAATTGTCTCTGCGGCCCTTCTCGATCTCAATGAACCGCTTGGTGCAGTAGATGACAAGATCTGAAAGTTGCACCATCGGGTTCCGCTGAGAGTCCACGGAGTAGCTAAACTCCACTACCCACTTGACGCGGTGGGCTGCCGCCCCACCGAAACGACGCTCGTGCATTAGCTGTTCAATCAGGTCGTGGTGTTGGTCCTTCTGGTCAAGTATGACCATGCCCCGCGCGGATACTCCAAGTCGCTCACGGACGTACCAGTTGATATAGGTAATCAAATAGTCAAAGCCAATGGGGTATGGCTGGTCTGAGCCATATGGAACCGGTGCGTCATGATTCGCCGCGGCAAGAGCCTGTTTATCAATTGCGAGGTAGTGCACCCCATGAGCGCGCTCCGACAGAAGGCCGAGCAAGCGAAGGGCAAGGTCGCAGCGCCGTTGAAGCTCATGGCCGGCAAATGGCCCGTCACCCGCAGGGGAAAGAAGTTCCTTCGAGTGCAGCTCAAAGCCGTCCGGCGTGTCGCCGCCGAAGTAGTCGGAGACAATCTGGGCTAGATGCTCTTGAGTGGTGTTCCAGCCCTCATCGCGCACGCTGATTCCACCAAGAACAAATATCGGCTGATGCTGGTCCGCCAGGTTCGCGCCTGTATCGCCTGATTCGTCTAGGTAGAAGAAGTGCACGAAGCTTGCTCCTGCGGGCTAACTACAAGTAGACCCCAAATTGGGGCATAACACCGAGGCTGCCATAGCTTTTCCGGAGCGGTCAATTCTCGAGCCGCTGGTAAATCAACAAGATGGGAGGAGTCAGATCGCCGCGCACCAGATGAGGTGGCCTGCATATCCGGCACAGGCACCCCGATATCTCTTATCGCCGCAAGATTGCCGTGATATCGAACGAATGCAAGTTCTCGCGACTCTGATGACTTGACTGCAGGATGGCAGCCATTGCCTGCCGTTTCTCCACAACACGGATCGACGAAGGACACTTCGCCGCGATATCCATTCCGACTGCTTCTAGGCATGCAGGCTGTTTATCCGATGACTGATGATCGTGGATAGAAGACGAATGATCTGTCAGAAATGACAGGGTCGACGTGCCCCCAATCCTTCACCCTCCCCACACCTCGCATTCCACCCGCTCCGCCAGCGGCGGGTCCAAGACCCGCCCTACGAAACACCCGGATCGGCTTCGTGTGCAACGCTCGCCATCAAGTGATCCCGAACTGATCCCGATCTGATTCCACCGAGCCAGCCTCGACTTTCAAAAGCAGGTCCCTCGCTGCGCTCGGGATGACAGGACGAAGGGATACAGGAAAGCCCTCAACACCCACGTCCGAAAACGGCCAGTCACCTCCGGCTCGCTGGTCTACGCTATCCCCATGATCACCGCCCACGACCACCACCCTGCCCTGCCGCCCCGCGATGTCTGCCTGCGCGCCATGGCGGCGAAGGACCATCGCTTCGACGGGGTGTTCTTCATCGCGGTGCGCAGCACGGGGATCTATTGCCGGCCGGTGTGCCCGGCGCCGCCGCCGAGGCGGGAGAACATCACCTTCCACCCCAATGCGGCGTCGGCGACGGCGGCGGGGTATCGGCCGTGCCTGCGCTGCCGACCGGAGCTGTCGCCGGATGCCTTCGCGCAGGTACGCGAGGACAGCGTGCGGCGGGCGCTGGCGCTGATCGCGGAAGGTGCGCTGCAGGACGAGAGCGTGGATGCGCTGGCGGCGCGGGTGGGCCTGAGCGCGCGGCAGCTGCAGCGGGTGTTCGTGGCCCAGGTGGGCGCGACGCCGCATGCGGTGCATGCGACGCGGCGCCTGCTGCTGGCGAAACAACTGCTGACGGAAACCGTGCTGCCGGTGACCGATGTGGCGCTGGCGGCGGGTTACAACAGCATCCGCCGCTTCAATGCGGCGTTCCGCGAGGGCTGCGGGATGGCGCCGAGCGCGATCCGCCGGCAGAAGTCCGCTGAGGCCCTGCCGCTGGGCACGCTGCGGCTGCGATTGGGCTATCGGCCGCCGCTGGACTTCCCGCTGCTGCTCGCGTTCATCGCGAAGCGCGCGATCCCGGGCATCGAGCATGTGGGCGCGGATCGCTACGAGCGCGCGATTCCCAATCCCGGTACAGGCGCGGATGGCAGCGCGGGCTGGATCCGCGTGTGTGCGATCGAGGGCAAGCCGGAACTGTCGCTGGAGATCGGCGGCGTGGCGCCGCAAATGATCCCTGATGTGGTGCGGCGCGTGCGGCGGCTGTTCGATCTCGATGCCGATCCGCGTGCGATCCGCGACACGCTGGCGCAGGATCCGCTGCTCGCACGCGCGCTGGATCTGCACCCCGGCCTGCGCGTGCCCTGCGGCTGGGAGGGCTTCGAGCTGGCGGTGCGCGCGGTGCTGGGCCAGCAGATCAGCGTGGCCGGCGCGACCACGTTCGCGCGGCGCATCGTCGAGCGCTGGGGCACGCCGCTGCGGATGCCGGCCGACGCGCCGGAAGGATTGGATCGCGCGTTCCCGTCGCCCGAGACGCTGCGCGATGCGACGCTGGAAGACGTGGGCCTGCCGAAGGCGCGGGCGGCGACGATCCGCACGGTGTCCGCCGCCGTGGCCGAGGGCCGGCTGTCGTTCGCGGGCGGGCAGCGGCTGGAGGAGTTCGTCGAACGCGCGGTCGCGCTGCCGGGCATCGGCCCGTGGACGGCGCAGTACATCGCGATGCGCGGCATGGCGATGCCCGATGCCTTCCCCGCCGGCGACCTGGTGCTGCAGCAGCGCCTCGGCGTGGCGCAGGGCGTGGCGCGCCTGACCGAGCGCGCGACCGAGGCGCGCTCGCAGGCGTGGCGGCCGTGGCGCGCGTATGCGGTGCTGCACCTGTGGCATCTTCCCGCCGACCTTGCAGGACACGTTGCCGCATGAAGACGCTCTACATGGAAACGCTGGACACGCCGATCGGCACGCTGGTGCTGGCCGCCGATGCCGAGGGCCTGCGCCACATCGAATTCCCGAGCAACCGGCATCCCGTGGATCGCGCGGGCTGGGTGCCGGGCGCGGAAGGCGCGGCGGCGGACATCCTGGCGATGACCTCGCAGCAGCTGCGCGAATACTTCGATGGCGCGCGTCGCGATTTCGACCTGCCGCTGGCGCCGCGCGGCACGGCGTTCCAGATCGAGGTGTGGCGGACGCTTGCGACGATTCCGTTCGGCGTGACCTGGAGCTACGGCGAACTGGCGCGCGCGATCGGCAAGCCCGATGCGATGCGCGCGGTGGGCGCGGCGAATGGCCGCAATCCGCTGCCGATCGTGCTGCCCTGCCATCGGGTGATCGGTGCGGACGGCAGCCTGACGGGATTCGGTGGTGGCTTGCCGATCAAGGAAGCGCTGCTGCGGCTGGAAGGGGCACTGCCGGTGTCGAAGCGGACCCTGGGGTTGTTCGACTGAGCCCAGCAAAAAACGAAACGCCCGGCGCGAGGCCGGGCGTTCGGTGTCGAGGAAAGCGGGAGTCAGCGGATCGAGGTATCGAGCATGCGCAGGGCATCGACGATATTGGTATGCCCCGTGCTGTCGAGGTCGCTGCGGGTGTAGACACGACCGGAACCAGCGCAACGCTGCGGCTTGCCGGATTTGCTGGCACGCGCGTTGTGCGAGGCCACGATGAACGAACCGGTGCTGCGCAGGCAGGTGCGGGAACGCATGTCGCGGTCACCCTGCTCGGCCTTCTCGGACTGGTCGGTCTGACCAGTGACGACCATGTCGGGGGCCTGGGACTGCGGTGCGGCGTCCGGGGCCGGGGTCTGCGCCGACGCGGCGGCGGACGCGATCAGGAGTGCGATGGATGCGGACGTGATGGCGAGGGAACGGATCATGACGGCAGCTCCTGACGTGGAATGCGGACACCATAACGCGAGGCCGGTCCACGTGCATGAACACGCCGGCGGTGGTTCAGCGGGCGCGCGGGTTCAGCGGGACCGGGGTTCAGCGGAAGCGAGCCTCAGTCCGATGGACAGCTGTCCCGGCGCCCTGCCCTGAAGGCTCGGGCCTCGTCTGCGGTGGCTGGCCGGGCCTCGTCGCCATCGTCGAACAGCACGCGCCAGGTGCCATCGTCGCCACGGCGCCACACGGACCGGAAGCGGCCGAGACGATAGGCCTCGTCCGGGGTGCCCGGTTCGGTGACCACCAGCGCCGGGCCTTCCGACCAGGCGATGCCGTCCACGCCGCCGACGGTGGTGCGGGTGGGGTACCACTCGATGGTCACCTGCTTGCCTTCGATGATCCGCCGCCAGCGCTCGACGATGGCCTCGCGCCCCCGGGTGCGGGCCTGGCTGCCGGCGCCGAACACGGCGTCGGGCTCGAGGTGTCCGGCGAAGGCTTCGGCATCGTGGCGGGCCACCGTGGCCGCGAAACTCAGCTCGCGGGTCCAGACCGCGCATTCGTCGATGGAGAAACCACCCGCGCGCGACTGCGGCACGGGCTGCATGCCCAGCACGCCGATCGTCGCGACCAACCACAGCCTTGTGCACGTCATGCCTGCACCTCCGGGTGCGCATCAAATGACATGGATTGGAGGCTATGATCGGTCATGCCTGCCGATTCGAATTTGCGTGCCTTGGCGGCGATCCTTGCCGCGTGCAGCACGCGACGCACCGCCCTCCTCGCCCTCCTTGTACTGGTCGTGCAGTTGTCCGCCTGCGCGGCCCCGCAGCGCGACCGCTCGCCGACGCCGGCCTCGCGCCACGTCATCCTGGTGTCGATCGACGGCCTGCCGGCCTCGATGCTGGGCAATGGCACCCTGCCCACGCTGGATGCCCTGTCCGGGGAAGGCGTTCACGCCCGGTGGCTGACGCCGAGCTACCCCACGCTGACCTTCCCGAACCACTACACGCTCGTGACCGGCCTGCGCCCGGACCGCCACGGCATCGTGCACAACAACATGCGCGATGCGGACCTCGGCGTGTTCCTGTCCAAGCAGGACAGCGCGAAGGACGGGCGATGGTGGGGCGGCGAACCGATCTGGGTCACGCTGCAACGCCAGGGCGGCATCGCCGCGACGATGTTCTGGCCGGGCTCCGAAGCGGAAATCGCAGGACAGCGACCCGCGCATTACGTGCCTTTCGACAAGAGCCTCGCGCCCGATGCGCGCGTGGACCAGGTGCTGGACTGGCTGGATCTGCCGACCGATGCCAGGCCACGCCTGCTGACACTGTATTTCGACCAGTACGACGCCACCGCGCACGAGCACGGCGCTGCGGCGCCGCAATCGCTGAGCGCGCTGCACAGGATCGACCGTGCGCTGGCGCGGCTGCGCGCCGGCCTGCGCGCGCGCGGACTGGGCGACGGCACCGATCTGATCGTGCTGTCCGACCACGGCATGGCCGACGTGCCGAGCACGCGCATGCGCCTGCTCGACGAGCGGCTCGATGGATCGGCCTACGACATCGTCTGGTGGGGGCTGTTCACCGGCCTGCAGCCGAAGCCGGGACGGGAAGCCGAGGTCGAGCGTGCGTTCGTCGGTCGCCACGACGTCTACGAATGCTGGCGCAAGCAGGACCTGCCGCGACAGTGGCGCTACGGAACGCATGCGCGCATTCCGCCGATCGTTTGCCAGTCCGACGTGGGCTGGCGCGTGCAGGGACGTCGCAATCCGGTGTGGCCCAACCCGCTGAAGGGCGAGCACGGCTTCGCGCCGGAGGCACCGGAGATGCGTGCGGTCTTCGTGGCGGCCGGGCCGTCGTTCAAGCGCGGCGTCACGCTGCCCGCGTTCGACAACGTCGACGTCTATCCGCTGCTCGCGAAACTGCTCGGCGTCGAACCGGCACCGAACGACGGCACGCTGGAATCGACGCGGCCGGCACTGCGCTGAAACCCGCCCGCCTCACATGCCCTTGAAGCGGTGCAGGAACGCCGCGCTCACGGGCAGCGCATCCGGCCGCCCGCGCAGGGTCAGCACGCTCTTGCCGAGGTCGTCCTTGCGCACGCGATCGATCGCCGACACGCGCACCACGGTGCCGCGATGCACCTGCCAGAACGTCTCCGGATCGAGTCCCGCCAGGATGTCCTTGATCGGCGTGCGGATGATGGCCTCGCCATCGGCGGTGACCACGCGCACGTACTTGTCCTGCGCCTGGAAATACAGCACTTCGTCGATGCCGAGCATGCGCACGCTGTCGCCGACCGCGGCGCTGATCCAGCGGATCAGTCGCGATCCGGTGGGTTTCAGGCGGGCTTCGAGCGCATCGACTTCCGCGAGGGCATCGTCGCCACCGCCGCGCCTGGCCAGTCGCTCGCGCAGGCGTTCGATGGCGCGGCCCAGACGCTCGGGCTGGATCGGCTTGAGCAGGTAGTCGGCGGCGCCGGCTTCGAAGGCGCGCACCGCGTACTCGTCGTAGGCCGTGGTGAACACCACCTGCGATTTCGCCGCCACCGCCGCGCGCGCCACGTCCAGCCCGCTCACGCCGGGCATGCGGATGTCGAGGAAGCAGACATCGGGGCGATGGCCGGCGATGGCTTCCATCGCGGCGATGCCGTCCTCACATTCGGCCACGACATCGAGCTCCGGCCAGACGATGCCCAGCATCGCGCGCAACGCATCGCGCAGCGGCTTTTCGTCTTCCGCGATGATGGCGATCATGCTGCGTCCCCCTGGACCGGCACGGTCATTTCGGCGCGCACGCCGCCGGCCGGCAGGTTGCGCAGATCGAACGAGGCGCGTCCGTCGAACAGGGTGTCGAGCTGCGCCCGCACGTTCGCCAGGCCCAGTCCGCCACCGACGCCCAGCTGCAAGCCGACGCCATCATCGATCACGCTGACACGCAGGCTGTCGCCATCGCGCGCGGCGGAGATGGTGACCTGCCCGGGGCCGCGCTTGGGTTCGATGCCATGCTTGATCGCGTTCTCGGCCAGCGTGATGAGCAGCATCGGCGGAAACGACAGCGCGCGCAGTGCGGCGTCGGCCTCGATCGCATAGCGCAGGCGACCCGAAGTGCGCAGGCGCATGACTTCGAGATAGTTCGCGCACAGGTCCAGCTGCTGTCCCAGGGTCGATGTCGAACGCTCGTTGTCGCGCAGCTTCGGGATGCTCGCGCGGAGGTATTCGACCAGCGCATCGAGCGTTGCTTCCGACTGGTCGGGTGCCTGGCGGATCAGCGCACGGATCGAGGCCAGCGTGTTGAACAGGAAATGCGGTTCGACCTGCGCCTGCAGCACGCTGAGGCGAAGGTCGGTCTGGAGTTTCTGGTTCTTCAGCACTTCCTCGGTGCGGATCCGGCTCAGGTACTGCGAGCGCTGCAACTCGGCGTAGTAGCCCGAGATGGCCCAGCCGCCACCGAACAAGCCGAAGAAGACGGCGCTGCCCAGGTACGAATACGAGTTGGTCGAATTCCTGAGGGCCTTGGACATCGCATGCGTCTGCGGGTAGGGCTGCATGATCTCGAAGCAGATTTCGCGCAGCCAGTAGTCGATGCCCAGGCACAGGCCGGTGCACACGACGATCGTGGGAACGATCAGGATTCCGGTCCATCGCTGGCTGGGAATCACGTGGCGCTCGATGCTCGCGATGCCCGGCCCCAGGTTCAGGGAGAGCATGCACGACAGCATGGTGAGCAGCGCGACCAGGAATGCCGGCCTTGGCGCGCTGACATTGACCCATTGCGCAAAGGTGGGCGCGAGGATCAGCACGAAGCACAGCAGCGCCATGAGCATCGTCCGCCGCCACCACCATCCGAAGCTGAAGACCGGGTAGTCCTTGTATCGCGTGAATCGATTGTGGACGCCGGTACGAAGCTGGAACGGCAAAGGCTGGTGCAGGGAGTAGTCGACGGACACGGCGCGGCTCAAGGCTGGGACGGAAGGACGGAGGAGAGCGACGCATCCACCAGCGTCGACAGCAGTTCCCGGGGGTCGATCCGCGCCCGGAAGCCGGACGCATCATGCGCAAATCCCGCGCGGATTCCCAGCACGGCGACCTCGGCATCCCAGGTGGCGAGCGGACGCGCGGCGCGCACCGCGACGTTGCCCGAGACCTGGGCCCAGCGCCCGTCGAAGTCGACGGTGCCATCGAGCAGGACGGCGGCGTCCCCATCGGCGCCGGGCGCGACCACGTCATCGCTGGAGGAGGACATCGCGAACGCCAGGAACAGCAGCGAGGCGAGGATGGTCGGGTAGGAAAGAATGGCCATGGTGACTCCGCGACGTCCGGGTTGGATGAGGAGGCCAGATTGCCGGCGGGGCCACGACGCTGCCGGGGTTTGCGACGAAACCGCTTTTTCCGGCGATGAATCCATCCGGGTCCCGGGCAGGACGTGCCGGCCCATTCCGCCGCTGCGCCGCCACGGGCCGCCTCGCCAGCGCGCCTCACGGCAGCACACAGCGAACATGTCAGGCCGCCAACGACAACGGGCGCCCATTGGCATGGGCGCCCGTTCGGGGACCTCGCGGCGGGCCGCGTCACGGCATCGTCAACGGCCGCTTCGCCGCTGCGGAAGGCATGTAGGCAGCGAGGACGAGATAGATCACCAGGCCTGCGCCATAACAGAGCGCCGACAGCACGAACAGCGCACGCCACAGCCAGGTCGGCCACGGCGTATGTTCGCCCAGGCCGCCGCAGACACCATCCCACTGACGGTCCGTGGACGACTTCGTGAGTGCTTTCAGATCGATCAACATGTCCGGTATCTCCAGGGGGTATCAAAGGGGGGTGTCAGGGCGGGGATGGGGTGTCAGGGCCGCACGCGCACCACGGTCGCGTGCCGGTCCGGCAGGAACAGTTCGGGGGCGATGGCGATGGTCACGCCGATGACCGCGCAGACGACCGCCAGGCACAGCAGTCCTCGCCAGATCCACGATGGTTCTGCAAGAGGTACCAGCGGTTCCGCTGGTTCGACTGCGTGCGCATCTTCGCCACGCATCGCCTCGCGCTTGCCCGGCGCGGCCCTCATCGGATCAGTTCCGCGGGGCGATGCAGGCAGAGCACACGCGCTCGACGCGATAGCCCTTCGCGCGCAGTTTCTCGACCACGCCATCGGCGCCGAGCAGGTGCATCGCACCGACCACGGCCAGCGTGTCGTCGCCCTTGCCATGGCCATCCAGTCGCGCCTGCAGCTTCGGCAGCCACTTGTCGTTGCGCACGACATTGACCACCCGATAGCTTTCGGGCGCGCCGGCAGCCATCACGCCGCGCAGGTCGCGATCCAGTGCTTCGACATCGCCCGTTTTCCATCCGGCATGCATGGCCTGCATCAACTGCACGGTCTCCTTCGGGTTGTCGAAGAACCGTTCCAGTCCGCGAACCTGCTCGGCGTCGGGCTGCGCTTCGAACATGTCGATCTGGTCCTGCAGCGTTTCCAGCGCCATCAGCGACTTGCCGGCCTTCTTCGCCTCCCGGGTCAGGTGATGGTCCACGCCGGCCTGGGGATCGAAGCCCATGCCGATCATCACGCCCATCACCAGCTGCAGGTTGAGCGCCCACGGCTCGACGCCTTCGACTGCGGACACGGGCGTGCCTGTCTTGGCGAACATCGCTTCGAGCTTGGTCCAGGTCGCTGGCGGCAACACGCCACTGAGCTTGCGGCCATCCTCGAATGCGAAGCTCTGCTGCATCTTCGCCAGGTTCTCCGGCTTGGTCATGTCATCCATGTCCAGCTCGAAGATCACCGTCTTCGCATCGCGCAGCGCCGCATCCACGTCGGGCGACAGCGGATAGTCGCTCTTCTTCAGCACATGGATCGAGCCGAGCAGATAGAGGCTGTTGTCGCCATCGGACACCTTCCACAGCAGCGGTACGTGTGCCGAAGGCGCGGTCGACGCCGCGATCGGCGCGTCTGCCGCGAACGCGGGCGCGGCGAACGTGCCCGCGCCGACCATCGCCAGCATCGCAGCGACAGCCAGGGTCTTGAGGGTCGTGGACTTGGGGGACACCGTCTTGCGCTTCATCGCGAAATTCCTTGCCTTGATCTGACCGCACCATGCGGCGACAGACTCAGGTTGAGGCAAGGCCGGTCTCGTCGCCGAAGCATGCGACGAAACCCCGGTTACAGCGGATGAAGCAGCCGGGCCCGCCGATCAGCCGGCGAGCAGGGCCTTCAGTGCGACGGCATATCTCGCCGCGATGGCCTCGCGGTCGACATGCCGCCCGCCACGCACCACCTCGCGGCCGGCGACGTCGACGCGGTCGACGAGATTGCGATTGCCGCTGAACAGCCAGCGGTCGGCGATGTCCTGCGGCGTCGCACCGATGAGGTGCGGCGCATCGCCATCGAGGACGATGCGGTCCGTCGCCAGCACGGCATCGGCGAAGCCGCTGCTGCGCTCGGCGCTGGCGCGCACGCCGGCCAGCAGCACGTCGCCGACGCTGGGCATGGCCTCGGTGGCGACGATGTTGCGGTGCTTCGTGACCAGGCGCTGGCCGTATTCCAGCCAGCGCAGTTCTTCGACCGGCGACACCGAGATGTGCGAGTCGGAACCCACGCCCCAGGCGCCACCGGCATCGAAATAGTCGCGCACCGGGAACAGGCCGTCGCCGAGGTTGGCTTCGGTGGTGGTGCAGATCGCGACGTTGGCGCCGCTGTCGGCGACGCGCATCACTTCGTCGGTGTCGAGATGCGTCGCGTGGACCAGGGTCCAGCGCGCGTCCACGCCGACATGATTGAGCAGCCAGCGCACCGGGCGGTCGCCGCGAATGGCGAGACAGTCCTGGACTTCGCCGATCTGCTCGGCGATGTGGATGTGGATGCGTGCGTCGGCGGGCAGCGCTGCGAGCACCGCCTTCATCGCGTCCGGCTGCACCGCGCGCAGACTGTGCAAAGCGCAGCCGACGCGCAGGGTGTCGTCCTGTTCGCGATGCAGGGTCTCGAACAACTTGAGATAGGCATCGGCGGTGTGCCCGAAGCGGCGCTGGCGTTCGTTCAGCGGACGGGCGTCGAAGCCGCCGGTCATGTACAGCACAGGCAGCAGGGTCAGGCGGATGCCGGTGTCGCGCGCGGCGGCGATCAGGGCGCGCGACATCGTCGCCGGATCGTTGTAGGGGCGGCCATCCGGCGCGTGATGCAGGTAATGGAACTCGCAGACCGTGGTGTAGCCGGCCTCGAGCATCTCGGCGTACAGCTGCGAGGCCACCGCGTGCAGCTGGT
This sequence comes from Lysobacteraceae bacterium, assembly GCA_016789405.1. Classification (GTDB taxonomy): domain Bacteria; phylum Pseudomonadota; class Gammaproteobacteria; order Xanthomonadales; family Xanthomonadaceae; genus Lysobacter_I. Next base: position 93,334 of record JAEUPQ010000010.1, on the reverse strand, counting down.
CGGGATCGAAGCGCGCGGCCATGCGGTACATGGTCTCGCGCCAGGTCCAGAAGGAATCGGTCGGGTTCGTCATGCGCTCGGCCAGGCCGGCCATGGCGCGCTGGAACGCATGCGAATGCTGGTTGACGATGCCGGGCAGCTGCCAGCGGCCGTCGACGAGGGTGATCTGGGAGGTCATCGGCGGATTGTCGCATCGTGGAACCCGCGCCCCAACCCGTTCACTGCAGCACGCGCATCACTGCGCCCGCCATCCCGGCCCGCTACACTCCCGTCCTCCCCCGCCTGCCCACTGCCATGCCCGCTCTCACCGGCTTGAAGGTCCTCGAACTCGCCCGCGTGCTCGCCGGGCCGTGGTGCGGGATGACGCTGGCCGACCTCGGCGCGGACGTGATCAAGATCGAGCCGCTGGAGGGCGACGACACCCGGGGGTATGGTCCGCCCTTCCTCGGCGAGGGCGATGCCAGGCTGTCGGCCTATTTCGCCAGCTGCAACCGCGGCAAGCGCTCGATCGCCATGGACCTCCGCCATCCCGAGGCGAGGCCGCTGCTGGAAGCGCTGATCCGCGACGCCGACGTGCTGATCGAGAACTTCCGCACCGGCGTCGCGGAATCGCTGGGGCTGGATTATCCGGCCCTGCACGCGATCAACCCGCGCCTGATCCACTGCGCGATCTCCGGCTACGGCCGCAGCGGCCCCGGCGCGCTGCGACCGGGCTACGACTTCGCGGTGCAGGCCGAATCGGGCCTGATGTCGATCACGGGTCCCGCCGACGGCCAGGCCAGCAAGGTCGGCGTAGCGACGGTCGACCTCACCACCGGCCTCAACGCCACCATCGCGATCCTCGCCGCGCTGCACCAGCGCAGCGTCACCGGCGAAGGTCAGTCGATCGAACTCAGCCTGTTCGACGTGCAGGTGCAGGCGCTGGCCAACGTGTCGAGCAGCGTGCTGTTCACCGACAGGGACGCGAAGCGCTACGGCAACGCTCACGCCAGCATCGTGCCCTACCAGACCTTCGACGCGGCCGATGGCGCCTTCGCCCTGGCCTGCGGCAGCGACGCGCTGTGGCAGCGGCTGTGCGGTCTGGTCGGTCGAGAAGACTGGCGCGACGATCCGCGCTGCGCGACGAATGCCGCGCGCGTGCAGCATCGCGACTGGCTGATCCCGGAACTCGGACGCCTGTTCGCCAACGACACCGCCGTGGCCTGGCTGGCGCGCTTCGAAGCCGCCGGCATCCCCGCCGCGCCGGTCAATTCCGTCCGCGACGCATTGCACGGCGAACTCGCCACCGCGCGCGGCCTGCGCATCGAAGCCGACGGCGTGCCGATGGTCGCCAGCCCGCTGCGGATGAGCGCCTCGCCGATGACCGGTCCTGTCCGCCCGCCGCATCTGGGCGAGCACACGGAGGCGATCTGCGCGGCGCTGGGCTTCGATGCGGCTGCGCTGCGCGCGAACGGTGCGCTGCGATGATCGACACCAGCTCCCGTAGAGCGGAGCTTGCTCCGCTCAGCTTTTCGAGCGATGCGGGGAGTGCGGGAAAAAGCAGCGGAGCAAGCTCCGCTTTACAAAGAGCAGCGGCGGTTCGCTCCCTCTACGAAAACGCGATGCCATGACACCGGACACACGAGACCCATGAAAGACACGACATCCTTCGACGGCCTGCTGCTGGGCGCGCATCTCGCCACGCTCGACGGCCCCGACTACGGCGTCATCGAGGACGGCGCGCTCGGCTGGCGCGATGGATTTCTGACGTTCGTCGGCGCCCGTTCCGCACTGCCCACCGATGCCGAAGCGCAGGCCGGCGAAGTGATCGAAACCGACGGCGGCTGGGTCACGCCGGCGCTGGTCGATTGCCACACGCACGTCGTCTTCGCAGGCGACCGCGCGCACGAGTTCGAATTGCGGCTGCAGGGCGCGAGCTACGAAGAGATCGCACGTGCCGGCGGCGGCATCGTCTCGACCGTGCGCGCGGTGCGCGCCGCGAGCGAAGACGAACTGCTGGCGCAGTCGCTGCCGCGCGCGGCGGCGCTGCTCCGCGATGGCGTGGCGACGCTGGAGATCAAGTCAGGCTACGGCCTTGACTTCGAGAACGAACGCAAGATGCTGCGCGTCGCCCGCCGCATCGGTCAGACGCTGGGCATCACGGTGCGGACCACCTATCTCGGCGCGCACGCACTGCCGCCGGAATTCGCTGATCCTAAGCCGGCCGGCCGCGCCGACGATTACATCGATGCGGTTGTCGACTGGCTGCCGAAGTTGCATGCCGAAGGCCTGGTCGACGCCGTCGACGCGTTCTGCGAAGGCATCGGCTTCTCGCCCGCGCAGACGCGACGCGTGTTCGAGGCTGCGCGCGCGCTGGCGCTGCCGGTGAAGCTGCACGCCGATCAGTTGAGCGACCTGGGTGGCGCCGCGCTTGCGGCCGAATTCGGCGGACTGTCCGCCGACCATGTCGAATACACGAACGAGGACGCGGTGCGCGCGATGGCCGCATCCGGCACGGTCGCGGTGCTGCTGCCCGGCGCCTTCCACTGCCTGCGCGAAACGAAGCTGCCGCCGCTGGCCGCATTCCGCGCGCATGGCGTGCCGATGGCCGTGGCCACCGACTGCAACCCCGGCACCGCGCCCGTGCTGTCGCTGCGCGAGGCGATGTCGCTGGCCTGCACGCATTTCCGGCTCACGCCCGAGGAAGCGCTGCGCGGCGCGACCGAGCACGCCGCGCACGCCCTCGGCCTGCAGGATCGCGGCGTGCTGCGCGCCGGCCTGCGCGCGGATTTCGCGCTGTGGAACATCCGCAGGCCGGCCGAGCTGTGCTACTGGCTCGGCGGCGATCTTTCGCGCGGCGTGTGGTCGGCGGGCGAGCGGCGCTGAGCCGCCCGTCCGCTTCGATACCTACGACATCGGAGACCGATCAGGGCTTCGCGGCTGCGATGTCGTCGGCCGTGATCATCTTCGTCGGCTGGCCTTTCTCGTCCAGGAACATGATCGCGCCCTCGCCTTCGGGCGTGACCTTGATCGCGAGGCGCGGTTTGCCGCTGGCATCACCGAGGTGCAGCACCGCGTCGCCGGATGGCGTCTTGCCGACATAGAGACGACGCGTGATCGCCTGCGGCGCCTCGCCCGGCTTGTGCTCGCCGCCGAACACCGGGTACTTGGTCCCGTCGATCACGTCGTTCACGGTCAGGCCCGCGAAATGACGCCCGCCCTGGTCCAGTCCCATCAGCTGAAGCTGCTGGTCCTGCCGGTAGCGGTCGAAGGTGAGGCTCACGCCACTGGAGACCTTGCCGTCGGCGCCCTGCTTGCCCGCGAAGATCAGGCCGCCGTTCTCGGTGCCCTCGTCGTCGAAGAACAGCACGCCGGCCTGCGTACGCGGATGCGGATATTCCTTGCCGGCGATGATGGCGCCGGGAAACCTGCCATTGCTCGACAGCACCATGCGCAGCGTGCCATCGGGCTCGCGGATGTTGATGCGCTGGACGTCGAGCGTGTCGAACTTCGCGGGCGCGCCGGAACGTGCGCCGGTCAGCATGACCGCAACGAGGGTCACGGTGAGCACGCCGGCATAGGCGCCGAGGATCTTTTCGGAACGAGTGAACATCCAGTCTCCATGAGGTCGAGGGCAGGGGATCGTGTAGTGTGCCGAATCGGAAAGCCTTGCGGGAGCAGGACACGCGGCGCCACTTCCCGCCCGCCCTGCTTCACGGGACAATCCCTCGAACCAGACAGGCCCGGAGGGCCCATGCGCACGACACTCGCCCCGGTCTTCTCCGTGCCGCTCCTCGGCCTCGCGCTGCTCTCCTCGACGACACGCGCGGCCGACGCCACGCCCGCTGCGCGCAAGCTCGCGCAGGACGCGGTGATCGTCGACACCCACATCGATTCGCCGACCGAACTGATGAAAGAGTGGAAGGACCTCGGCGAGGCGCAGTCCGGCGAATTCGATTACCCCAAGGCGCGCGCCGGTGGCCTCGACGTGGCCTTCATGTCGATCTACACCTCGCCCGGCCAGGACGACGATGGCAGCGCGTGGAACGTCGCCAACCGGATGATCGACGCCGTGGATTCGCTGGCACTGCGGCATCCCGACAAGTTCGCGATCCTCGGCTCGCCGCGCGACGTGGACCGTCTGCGCGCCAGGGACCGCGTGCTGCTGCCGATGGGCATGGAGAATGGCGCACCGATCGGCGACGACCTCGGCAGGCTCGGCTTCTTCTTCAAGCGCGGCGTGCGCTACATCACCCTTGCCCACAGCGCCAACAACCGCATCGCCGACTCATCGTATGCCCGCGAGAAACGCTGGAAGGGCCTCAGCCCGTTCGGCCGCCAGGTCGTCGCGGAAATGAACCGCCTCGGCATGATGATCGACGTCTCTCACCTGTCCGACGACGCGGTCGCGCAGACGGTCGAACTCAGCCGCGCACCGGTGATCGCCAGCCATTCCGCGCTGCGCCACTTCACGCCCGGCTTCGAGCGCAACCTCAGCGATGAACTGGCAAAGGCCATCGCCGCGAAAGGCGGCGTCATCCAGATTCCATTCGGCAATGCCTTCGTCGACCCGGCCTCGGCCGCGCAGACGCAAGCCTATTTCGCCGCCTATGCCGAGTTCGAACGCGAACGCGCCGCAGGCCGCACCACGAAGACCGTCGCCGAATTCGACGCCGAATGGGACCAGGCGCATCCGCCGCTGCCGGTCGGCATCGACGCCGTGCTCGACCAGATCGATTACGGCGTGAAGCTCGTCGGCATCGACCATATCGGCATCGGCTCGGACTTCGACGGTGTCGGTGGCGCGCTGCCGCAAGGACTCAAGACTGTCGCCGATTTCCCGAACCTCGTCGCCGGCCTGCAGGCGCGGAAGTATTCGGATGCCGACATCCGCAAGATCCTCGGCGGCAACCTGCTCCGCGCGTGGGCTGCGGCGGAAGCTGCCGCGAACGCACGCTGACCGCATACGCACCGATGACGAGGATCCAGGCATGAGCAAGACCCGCATCGCCACAGTCGTATCGACCGATACGCACTATCTCCATGACATCCGCGTCGGTCGCTTCGAGTTGCAGGCCGACGAGCCTCTTGCGCTGGGCGGCGGCGACCGCGCGCCCGCGCCGTTCGACTACTACCTCGCCTCGCTGTCGGCCTGCACGGCGATCACGCTGCGCATGTATGCGGAACGCAAGGGCTGGGACCTCGGCGAACTGCGCGTCGATCTGGCCTTGAGTTTCGGCGACGACGGCCGCCCCCGGATCCATCGCACCCTCTACGCGAATGGTGGACTCGACGACGCGCAATGGGCACGCCTGCTGGAGATCGTCGCCAACACACCGGTCACGAAAGCGATGCGCGAGGGTGCGACCATCACCAGCACGCGCGGCTGAGACCGTTCGCCCCATCCCCCAAGGAGGCACCCCCATGAAGATCCTCGGCATTTCCGGCAGCCTGCGTCAGGGCTCCTTCAACACCGCCCTGCTCCGCGCTGCACAGGCAAGCACCGGCGACGGCGTCCAGCTCGACATCGCCACCCTGCACGGCATCCCGCTGTACGACGGCGACCTCGAACAGCGCGAAGGCATTCCCGCAGCCGTGGTCGCACTGAAACAGCGCATCGTCGACAGCGACGCCGTGCTGCTGTCCACGCCGGAGTACAACAACGGCATCCCCGGCGTGTTCAAGAATGCCATCGACTGGCTGTCGCGTCCGTCGGACGACATCGCCCGCGTCTTCGGCGACAAGCCATTCGCAGTGATCGGCGCGTCGCCCGGCGGCTTCGGCACGATCCTCGCGCAGAACGCCTGGCTGCCGGTGCTGCGCACGCTCAAGGTGCGCCAGTGGAGCGGCGGCCGCCTGATGGCCTCGCGCGCCGGCAGTCTGTTCGATGCGCAGGGCCAGCTGACCGACGAAGGCACGCGACGCGCCCTGGCGGACTTCGTCGCCGGCTTCGCCGCGTTCGCCGCCCGCTGAAATTCACGGCGCCGGTCTCGGGATACGAGAACGATGCAAGCGACAATTCCCCGTTTCGACCACACCTTCCACCCGAACTCGACGCAAGACAAGGACCACGCATGACCGTCAACGACACCCAGGCGCAATACCACGGCAAACCGGTGGTCGAATTCCGCATGGGCGACACCATCGCCGATCCGGCATCGGTGCGCACCACGGCCTACCGGCTCACCCAGGACTACGATTCGGAAGAGAGCCAGCGCGACCTGCTCGACGCCTTCCTGGCCCAGGTCGACACCACCGCACTCGACACCCTCATCATCGGTGCCTGGAGCGAAGCGCACGACGAGAGCCCGAAGGACTTCCTCGACGGGCTGATCGAGCGTCGCGCCGAGCTGCCTGCATTGCGCCACCTGTTCGTCGGCGACATGACCTACGAAGAATGCGAGATCTCGTGGATCATCCAGGCCGACTACAACCCACTGCTCGATGCCTTCCCGCAGCTGCAGTCGCTCCGCGTGCGCGGCAGCACCAGCCTGGCGCTGGCGCCGTTCACCCATGACGCCCTCGAGAACCTGGCGATCGAATGCGGCGGCCTGCCGAGCGAGATCACCAAGGCCATCGCCACCTCGCGCATGCCGGCGCTCAAGCGCCTCGAACTGTGGCTGGGCGACGACAACTACGGCTTCGACGGCGACCTCGCGCTGTTCGTGCAGCTGATCGAAGCCATCGACGCCTCGCGCCTGCAATACCTGGGGCTGCGCAATGCGCAGATCAGCGACGCGCTCGCGCTCTACCTGGCCGCGCAGCCGTGGCTGGGCAAGCTCGACACGCTGGACCTGTCGATGGGCACCATCGGCGACGAAGGCGCGAAGGCGCTGTGCGACAGCCCCCATCTGCAGGGCCTCGGCACGCTCGACCTGAGCCATCACTACATCGGCGAGGAACTGCAGGCGCGCCTGAAGGCGCTGCCGTGCAAGGTCGTCCTCGACGATCCGCAGGATGCCGACGACAACGACGGCGACCGCTACGTCGAGGTGGGCGAGTAAGCGATGTCGTCGCGCATGGTGCTGGTCGGCCAGCCGGGGCAGCATCCCTCGGGGCGGCGCCGCACGCAGCGATTGCGTGAAGCGCTTGCCCGGCGAGGCCTGCCGGCGCCGCGCGTCTTCGACTATCCGACCTTGCTGTCCACGCCCGATGTCGTCCTCGAAGCCGCCCGTGAGGCCATCGCAGTGAAGCTCGATGCCCCGGGTGGCGACGACGCGGTGCACGACGCGCTGGTGCGTCGAGGCGCCGCGCTGGTCGACGATGCGCGTGCCTCGCCTCGCGAACACGGCGAACTGGTCGATGCCCATCTGCGCTTCCATGGCCTCGCCGACCTGCTGCGATCGCTGCAGGACGCGCTGCCCGACGCGCGTTGGCTCAACGCACCGGACGACATCCTGCGCATGTGCGACAAGTGGCGCTGCCAGCAGATGCTGGCAGCGGTCGGCGTGCAGACGCCCGGGATGCTCGGCCTGGTCGAAGGCTACGATCACCTGCAATCGCAACTGGACGACAGTGGCCACGATCGCGTGTTCATCAAGGCGCGCTTCGGCTCATCGGCCGCCGGCGTGGTCGCCTATCGTCGCCATCGCGATGGTCGCGCCGTGGCCTGCACCACGGCCGAAGTCCGCCATGTCGATGGCCGCACCCGCCTGTTCAATCGACTCACGCTGCAGCGGCGCACCGATGCCAGGCAGATCGCGGCATTGGTCGACACCCTCGCGACGCAGGGCGCCTACACGGAAGCCTGGGTGACGAAACCGCGCGCGCCCGGGCAACGCGCATGCCATTTCGACCTGCGCGTGCTTGCCTGCTCAGGCAAGGCACGACAACGCGTCGCGCGCGTGTCCAGCGGACCGATGACCAACCTGCACCTGGGGAACCAGCGCGTCGCGGGTGATGATCTGCTCGATGACGCCGCAAGCGCGAGCATGGAAGCCGCCGTGGCCCAGGCGTCGACCGCGTTCCCGCGCAGCCGCTGCATCGGCTTCGACCTGGTTCCGCTGCGCGATCGCTGCGTCTTCCTCGAAGCCAACGCCTTCGGCGACGACCTGCAGGACGTGCATTGGCAGGGACGTGACGCCTGCGACGACCAGGTGGACTGGGCGTATTCGCTGCCCTCCTGGCAATCGATGCCCGCACCACCAAGCGGGTTCCACGCGCATGTCTGAGAAGACACCCATGTCGCTGGACATGCATGCCGTCGTCGGCAGCCACGACGTGCTGTTCATCACCCTCGACACGCTGCGTTACGACGCCGCGCAGCGCTGCTTCCGCGACAGGCGGCTGCCCGTCCTCTCTCGCCACCTGCCGCCCGGCGGCTGGGAGCTGCGGCACACGCCGGCCAGCTTCACCTATGCAGCGCACCAGGCGTTTTTCGCCGGCTTCCTGCCCACGCCGGCGCGGCCCGGACCGCATCCGCGCCTGTTCGCCCTGGCCTTCGCCGGCAGCGAATCCACCGATACGAACACCTTCGTGTTCGATGCGCATGCGGACATCGTCCATGGCTTCGCCTCGCTCGGTTACCGGACGATCTGCATCGGTGGCGTCGGTTTCTTCAACCTCGCCAATCCGCTCGGTCGCGCGCTGCCCGGCCTGTTCGACGAAGCGCACTGGCAGCCCGGATTCGGCGTCACCGCAGCGGATTCCATCGAAGCACAGGTCGCGCTGGCCTGCGAGCGCCTGCGCAGCGACGAACTTCACGATCGTCGCTGCTTCACCTTCATCAACGTGTCGGCCCTGCACCAGCCGAACCGCCACTACCTGCCCGGCGCCACCGAGGACAGCTTCGACAGCCACTGCGCCGCCCTCGAACACGTCGATCGCGCGCTCGCACCGCTGTTCGACTGCGCCGCCGGACGCGCACCGACCTTCGTCATCGTCTGCTCCGACCATGGCACCGCCTATGGCGAGGACGGATACCACGGCCATCGCATCGCCCATGACGTGGTGATGCACGTGCCCTACGCCCACTTCCTGCTCTCACCGTGAACGCGATCGCCTCTCCTGACCCGACCAGCGCCGCATCCAGCGCGCATTCCCTCGAAACGCTGCTGCGCCTGCCGCCCTACCAGGCGTACTCGTATTCGTATCCGCACAAGACCGCGTATCGCGCGCTCGATGTTTCGCGCACGCTGCGCGATGCCTGGTCCAGGGAAGACCGTCGCGCCCTGTTCCTCTACCTGCACATCCCGTTCTGCTCGTACCGCTGCGGCTTCTGCAACCTCTTCGCGCTTGCGCGACCGGCGGACGACACGGTGTCCCGCTACCTCGACCAGCTGGAAGCGCAGTTCGCCGCAACGCTGGACGCGCTCGGCGACCACGCGTTCGCGCGTTTCGCCCTCGGCGGCGGCACGCCCAGCTACCTCGACGCCTCGCAGCTGGATCGCCTGTTCGGCATGCTGCGCGCCGGTGGCGTCGACCTGCGCGCGATCCCCGCCGGCATGGAGGTGTCGCCCGAGACCGTCGATGCCGACAAGATGGCGCTGTGCCGCGAGGCCGGCATCGATCGCATCAGCATGGGCATCCAGAGTTTCAGCGAAGCGGAAGTCCGCGCACTGGTCAGGCCGCAGCAGCGCGATGTCGTCGAACGCGCGATCGATGCGATCCGCGCGCAGCGCTTTCCGACGCTCAACCTCGACCTGATCTACGGCATCGAAGGCCAGACGGTCGCCAGTTTCGTGTCCTCGATCGACAGCGCACTGGCGTTCTCACCGGAAGAGCTCTACCTGTATCCGCTGTACGTGCGCCCGCTCACCGGGCTTGGCCGCATCGCCGACAGCGGACAGGAAGGCCGTCGCGACGGCAAGCGCCGCTTCGCGCTGCAGCCCGAACCCGTCGACGACCGCCTCGCGATGTATCGCGCCGGCCGCGATCGCCTGCGCGCGGCCGGTTACACGCAGGTATCGATGCGCATGTTCCGCGCGCCGCACGCACCCGCGACCGATGACGGCCCGGCCTACTGCTGCCAGGACGACGGCATGGTCGGCATCGGCTGCGGCGCGCGCTCGTACACGCGCGGTCTGCATTACGCCAGCGAATACGGTGTGTCGCGGCGCGGGGTCGTCGATATCCTCGACCACTACCTGTCGCTGTCGCCGGAGGATTTCGCGCGCGTCGACCACGGCATCGCGCTCGATGGCGACGAGCAGCGACGGCGCCATGCGATGCAATCGCTGCTGGTCAAACCCGGACTGTCGCTGTCCGCCTGGCATGCACGCTTCGGCAGCGAGCTGTTCGACGACCTGCCGCAGCTGAGGGAACTCGAGCCCGCCGGCCTTGCACGGCTCGACGGCGATCTGCTCGCATTGACCGACGAAGGCTTCGCACGCGCCGACACGCTGGGTCCGTGGCTGATCTCGCCGGCCGTCGCCGCGCGCATGGCCGACTACACCCTGCGCTGACATGGACGCGCCGCATGCCGCCATCGCCGCGCTCGATGCCGATGCCCGCACGGCGCCTGCACGCCACCTGTCGCTGCTGTACCGCGGCCGGCTCAGCAGCTGCAACTACGACTGCAGCTACTGTCCGTTCGCGAAGACCCGCGACAGCCGCGCGACGCTGCAGCGCGATGCCGCAGACCTGTCGCGCTTCGTCGACTGGGCCTCGCAACGCGACCATGACCTGTCGATCCTGTTCACGCCCTGGGGCGAGGGACTGGTGCGCAGGCATTATCGCGACGCGATGACCCGACTCAGCCACCTCCCGCACGTGCGCCGGGTCGCGATCCAGACCAACCTGTGCATCGGCACGCGCTGGCTGGACGATGTCGATCCGCGGAGTTTCGCGCTGTGGTGCACCTGGCATCCCAGCGAAGTCTCGCTGGAGACATTCGCCGCGCGCTGCCGGGACCTGCACCGGCGCGGCATCCGCTTCAGCGTCGGCATGGTGGCACTGCGGGAACTGTTCGACGACATCGAACGCATGCGCGATGCCCTGCCCGACGACGTGCCGATGTGGCTCAACGCATACGACGTGCGTCCGGCCGACTACTACGATGATGGCGACGTGGCGCGGCTTTCGCGCATCGACCCGCATTTCATCTGGAACCTGACGCCACCGCCCAGCCTCGGCGCACCCTGCGCCACCGGCACGCGCGTGCTGTCGGTGAACGGCGATGGCGACGTGCGTCGCTGCCATTTCGTCGCGGAGCCGCTGGGCAACCTCTACGACGGCAGCTTCGAAGCCCTGCTGGGTCCACGCCCCTGCCCGAACCGCACCTGCGACTGCTTCATCGGCTACGTGCATCGGGAAGACCTGCCGTTCGCAGTCGACTATGCAGGCGGCCAGCTCGAACGGGTGCCGGCGCACGCGGCGACCTGATCGGCACGGCCGAGGCGATCGTCGGTAAAACGGCGCCCCTGGAACGCGAAAGCCCCGCGAATCGCGGGGCTTTGCGAACATTGCAACGCAGGACGATCAGTCCTTCGCGGCAACCTTCTTCACGGCGGTCTTCTTCGCGGCCGGCGCGGCCTTGGCAGCCGGCTTGGCGGTCTTCTTCACCGCTGCGGAGGCAGTGCCGGCAGCCTTCTTGGTGGCCTGCGGACGGGCGTTGCCGTAGCTGGAGTTGTAGCGCTTGCCCTTGGCGGTCTTGCGGTCGCCCTTGCCCATGTTGGAAATCCTCTAGGAATCGATTCTCTGGAAACCGGCCGCGAAAAGCGGCCGATCGTATGCGATGTGGAGCCGCGGCAGGGCCGCGAGGACGCGCATCCTACCACGCGGGGCCGCCCCAGCGCGCGTCGGCTCCGTGGGCCTCTGATCCGCTGCGGATCACGCCTGTGCGGCAGCAACCGAGTGGGTCAGGCGCAGGTTGACCAGATGGGCCAGCGCCAGCAGCAGGCCGCCGACGGTCATGATCACGGCGTGGATCATGGAATGGTTGTGCAGGGGTGAAAACGCACCGACCCAGACCAGCACCAGGCCAGGCACCAGCAAGGCCCAGGCATGGAAAGCGCGGTGACGGCGCCAGCCGAGGGTGAGCGTGGACACGCCAAGCAGGCTCGCGAACACGACGAAGGCCTGGTCCAGGTCGATCCAGCCGCCGAGCTCCATGCCGAAGGCGGGGGCGAGCGCGAGCAGCCACGGCCACAGGGCGCAGTGGATGGCGCAGAGGAAAGACGCAGCGAAACCGACGCGATCGGCCTTGTGCAGGGTCATGGAGGGGGTGTGCATGACTTCCGGGGGGTGGCTTTTGTTCTGGAACATTATAACATTTCCAAATCGTCCAACAGTGTAACCCGTCCGCCATGGTCTTTCCGCTGTCTCCTCGCGCCGCCCGTCGTCCGACTCCGCTCGCACTTCGCGCCCCTGTCCTCCGCACTCCCCTCTTCCTGGCGCTCGCCCTGGCCCTGCCGGTCGTCGCTTCCGCGCAGGACGGCGGCCAGGACCCCCGCCACGACGAGGCCAAGGACCTCGACCGCGTCGTGGTCAGCGCCAGCCCGTTGCAGCGCAATGCCGAGGACCTGATCCGTCCGGTGGAAGTGCTCGGCGGCGAGGCGCTGGACAACGCCAAGGCCAATTCACTGGGCGAAACCGTCGGTCGGCTGCCGGGCGTCCAGGCCTCGTACTTCGGCCCGGGCGTCGGTCGACCGATCATCCGCGGCCTTGATGGCGCGCGCGTGCAGGTGCTGAGCGACGGCCTGAGCGCCGGCGACGTGTCGACGGTCAGCGTCGACCATGCGGTGAGCATCGAGCCCTTCCTAGCCGACCAGATCGAAGTGCTCAAGGGTCCGGCCACCTTGTTGTATGGCAGCGGCGCGATCGGCGGCGCGGTCAACGTGGTCGAAGGCCGCGTGCCTTCTGCCGTCACCGCCGAGCCGCTGGAAGGTCGCGCCGAAGTCCGCTTCGGCACCGGCAACGACGAGAAGACCGCGATGGCGCGCATGGATGCCACGGCCGCCAACGGCAAGCTGGTCTTCCACATCGACGGCCTGCATCGCGAGACCGGCGACTACGACATCCCGGGCTTCGCCGAGCATGCCCACGAGGGCGACGAAGACCACGAGCCTGGCGCGCGCGGCCGCCTGCCGAACAGCTTCGTGCGCACCGACGCGGGCGCCTTCGGCATGTCGTATGTCGGCGAGCGCGGGCACCTGGGCATGGCCGCCAGCCTGTTCAACACGCGCTACGGCATCCCGGGGCACGCGCACGCCCACGAGGACGATCACGGCGGCGACGAGGAACACGGCGAAGAAAGCGTCAGCATCCGCATGGACCAGCGCCGCACCGAGCTGCGCGGTGGCCTGCGTGGCCTGGGCGTGTTCGACAGCCTGAACGTGAAGGTGTCGAACAGCGACTACACCCACACCGAATACGAAGGCGACGACGTCGGCACCGTGTTCGAGAGCGACACCCTCGAAGCGCGCGCCGAACTGGTGCACCAGGATTGGGCTGGCTGGGATGGCGCGTTCGGCTTGCAGGCATCGCAGCGCGACTTCGTGGCGATCGGCGATGAAGCCTTCGTGCCGGCGTCCAAGTCGCGCGACACCGGCCTGTTCTGGATCGGCGAACGCGAGTTCGGTGCGATCAAGCTGGAAGTCGGCGCGCGCTACGATCGCAACACCATCGACGTGAACACCATGGGGGAGAGCAGCAGCGAGGCGATCGGCCCGTCGCGCTCGTTCGATGCCACCAGCCTCTCGGCCGCGCTGCGCTGGAACATCAGCGACGACTTCCATCTGTCGTTCGGCCTCGATCGCGCGCAACGTTCGCCGACGGCCGAGGAATTGTATTCGTATGGCCTGCACGTGGCGACGAACAGCTTCGAGTTCGGCGACCCGACCCTGGACGTGGAAACCGCGAACCGCGTGGAAGCCGGCGTGCACTGGCATCGCGGCGGCCTGTCGCTGGGCGCATCGCTCTACCACGTCGGCTACGACGACTACGTCTATCTCGCCGACACCGGCGTGTCCGACGACGACATTCCCGCGCGCGTCTGGACCCAGGGCGATGCACGCTTCACCGGCGCCGAATTCGACCTGAAGTGGACCTTCCTCGAAAACGCCAGCGGCGAATGGATGCTGCACGCCTTCGGCGACATCGTGCGCGGTCGCCTGACCGGTTCCGGCACGCGCAGCGTGGCCTTCTCGGTGCCGCATGACGACCACACCCATGACTATGCAGCCGACATCGCCCTGAGCGGCGACCTGCCGCGCATCGCTCCGGCGCGTTTCGGCACGGAACTGCGCTGGTCGAACACGCACTGGCGCGCCGGATTGGGCGCCGTGCGCTACTTCGAGCAGGATCGCGTCGCCGAATTCGAGGAAAGCACCGACGGCTACACGTTGGTCAATGCCGACCTGGCCTGGCACATCGACCGCGCGAACGGCAATGCCTGGGAACTGTTCCTCAACGCCAACAACCTGCTGGACGAGGAGGCGCGCCCGCACACCTCGTTCCTGAAGGAACTCGCGCCGCTGCCGGGCCGCAGCGTCTCCTTCGGCGTACGCATGTTCTTCTGACACGCATGTTCTTCTGACACGCATGTTCTTCTGATCCGCATGTTCTTCTGATCCTCATGCTCTTCTGACACGCTGGACAGCGTGTCGTCACGGCGCCCCCGCACGCGCCGCGCGGCCGTTCACTCTCCCTGGCGGCCGCGCGGCACGTGCAACTTTCAACAGCGACGCGCGATCAGCGCGGCTTCTTCTTCGCAGGCGCCTTCGCCTTGGGCGCGGCACGCGGCCGGAGCTTGATCGCCTGTGCGGCAAGCAGCTTGCGGTTCGTCGCCACGCTTTGCGCGGCAGGGCGCTTGCCGAGCAGCGAGAAGTCGTTGCCTGCGTCCTTCAGCGCACGCTCCAGTTGCGTCGCGATCGCGGCTTCCGCTGCCTTGAGGCTCTCGCCGATCAATTCGAGCGCGACACGATCGTGCTCCTTCATGATCGCTTCGAGCTCGCGCTCGCTTCTCGGCAGCTTGTCCGCAAGCAGGTTCACCAGGCTCGCGAACACGGCGCGGCGCATGTCGGCGATCGGCAGCAGGCTTTCGACACCTTCCTTGCGCTGCGCGAGCTTGCGGCTGTCGAGCAGGGCCGCGAGCCCGGACCCTTCGCCCAGCGTCGCGAGGATGTCGTCGACCACCGAGGCCACGGTGCCGACGCCGAACTGGCCGTCGATCACGTCCTGCATCGTCCTGCCGATCCTGATGAGCGGATCCCACGGGCACGGATGCGGATGCGGCAGCTGCAGCTCGAGCGCTTCCATGTCGAAACGCGCGATCGCCGCGATCAGGAATGGCCAGCAGTAACGGCGATTGCGTGGTGCCAGCCAGCGCACGGTGTTGCGGTAGTAGGCCTGGATCTTCTGGTATTCCGGCGTCGGCACGCCACCGGGCTTGAGTCCCTGGCGCGGCAGGCCGGTCAGCGGGTCGTTGCCCGCACCCGTGCCATTGAGATTGACGTTCACGAAGTGGTGCCAGGTGGCATCGCACACGATGCGACCGATCTGCGCGGGATCGCCGTCGTAGGCCGAGATCGCACCGAAGCTGCGCGGGTACACCGGTGGCTTGAGGGTGTCTGTCACGAAACGACCCGCAGACATCGACACAGCAGCCACCACCGGCGCGATGCGGCTGCCCCCGCCGATCGGCGCGGGCCATTCCTCGAATGCCGAGAAATTGCCCGGACCCGGCGTCGGCGCGAGGCATTCGCTTTCGTGCGGATGGTCGGGCAGGAAGTCCACCGCACCGGATGCATGCCTCAGCACGGGGTGCACGGCCCAGCTCGACGGCGACGAATCCGGACCACCGTTCGAGAAGAACACCGGATAGATGCGCTGCGCGATCGCGTCGGCCTGGTCCTGGAATTCCTTGATGCTGTTGGTACCCGGGTCGATCACGGTGTCGAGCCGTTGCGGCGACGTCATCGGAATCGTCGACCAGTTGCGCATGTGCCGCGCACGGGGGATGTGCGCACCCATGCCGAAGCCGAGGCTGGAATGGTCGCCGGTGGCGAACACGCCGCCTCCGGCCTGCATGAAGGCCTCAATGCGTGTCTGCTCGGCCGCGAGCAGCGGCGTGCCGCTGATGCCGAACATCCAGATCTGGTCGTAGTTGGCCGTGGTCACCGCGGTCGCCGCGGTATTGAAGTTGAAACTGCCCGGTATCGTCGCGAAGGGATCGCCCGTGCGATGCGCGGTGCTGATGGCGTGGCCGCTGGCCTGGATGACCGAAATGAATTCGGTGAGGCCGAAGTCGTCCGCCGGATTGAAGCCGAGGCCGCCGTCGGCCACGATCAGCACGCGCTGCGGGCAGGGATACCTGAAAACGATCTCGGTGAATCGATTCCTGTTGAGGAAGATGTCGCCTGGCATGTGTCGCTCCTTGTCACTCTCCGTCACGACTCCATCGCGCTGCAGGCCCGGGGGATGCGCAACATCGTGTCGGTGCGCCTGCATGGCAAGCAACGCGCCCGCGCCGCGTGATCGGACACGCGCAACGAAAAACCCCGGCATGGCCGGGGGCGGACGATTCATGCGTTGAGGTGCGGCTTTCGACTCAGCTGGCGTCTGCGCAGCGCGCGCAGAGGCCGTGCACTTCCAGCGTCTGCGCCTGCGGGACGAAACCCAGCGCACGGGCGCGGGCGTCCAGTGCGGCGACGATCTGCATGTCTTCGAGCTCCACCGCGCTGTGGCAACGATTGCAGATCAGGAACGGCACCGAGTGCTGCGCGGTGCTCGGATGATGGCAGGCGACGAAGGCGTTGACCGATTCGAGCTTGTGGATGAAACCGTTCGCGAGCAGGAAGTCCAGCGCGCGGTACACCGTTGGCGGCGCGGCGGCGCCCGCGCCGTCCTCGTCCGCCTCGCGATCGGCGCGCAGGTGGTCGAGCAGGTCGTAGGCCTTGATCGGCTTGCCGTGGCCTGCGATCAGGCCGAGCACCCGCGCGCGGATCGGCGTGAGGCGCAGCCCGCGTTCGCGACAGGCCGCCTCGACCGCCGAGATGAAGCCCGCGGCGTCGTGGACGTGGTGCGTGGGGTCGGTGCAGGTATGGGGCATGGTTCGATGATGGCGCCGTCGGTGGCCGGACTCAAGCCGACCCGATCTTCGCCAGCGCGGCATCGATGCGCGCCACGGCCTCGCCCTGCCCGGCCAGATAGACCGTGTGCGAGATGTCCGGGCTGACCTGAGTGCCGGTGATCGCAACGCGCATCGGCTGCGCGACCTTGCCCATGCCGATGCCCAGCGCCTCGGCGGTGGCGTGCAGCGCGGCCGACACGGTCTCGGCAGACCACGCCGGCAGCGCGGCCAGGCGATCGCGGGCGTCGGCCAGCGGCGCGGCGGCCTCGGGCTTGAGGTGCTTGGCCACGGCGGCCTCGTCGTAGCTGGTCAGCGGACCGAACCACACAGCGGACTTCTCGGCCATTTCCTTCAATGTCTGCGCGCGCTCGCGCAGGGCGATGACGAGGTCGACCGGCTTCGGGCCGTTCGCGAGGTCGTAGCCGGCCTTCTCCAGGTGCCAGACCAGGTGCTTCGCCACGTCTTCCGGCGCATCGCTCTTGAGGTACTGCTGGTTGAGCCAGCCGAGCTTGGCCATGTCCAGGCGCGAGGCGGCCGGGTTCACGTCGTGCAGTTCGAAGAGCTTCACCATTTCCTCGATGCTGAAGATCTCCTGGTCGCCGTGCGACCAGCCCAGGCGCACCAGATAGTTCAGCAGCGCGTGCGGCAGGTAGCCGGCATCGCGGTAGCCCATCACGTCGGCGGCGCCGGTGCGCTTGGACAGCTTGGCGCCTTCGGCATCGAGAATCATCGGCAGGTGCGCGAAGTTCGGCACCGGCGCCCCGAGCGCCTTGTAGATGTTGATCTGGCGCGGCGTGTTGTTGACGTGGTCGTCGCCGCGCACGACATCGGTGATGCCCATGTCGAGATCGTCGACGACGACGGCGAAGTTGTAGGTCGGATAGCCGTCGGCGCGGAAGATCACCAGGTCGTCGAGCTCGGTGTTGTCGAACTCGATGCGGCCCTTGACCTTGTCTTCCCACGCAACCTTGCCGTCGAGCGGATTCCTGAAGCGGATGACGCGATTCGGGTCGTCGCGGAAACCGGCACCGGCATCGCGATAGGCACCGTTGTAGCGCGGCTTCTCCTTGGCGGCGAGCGCGGCCTCGCGCACGGCCTGCAGCTCTTCCTTGGTCTCGTAGGCGTAGTACGCGGTGCCGGCGGCGACCATCTGCTCGGCGACTTCGCGGTAACGGTCGAGGCGCTGGGTCTGGTAGATCGGGCCTTCGTCGTAGCCCAGTCCCAGCCAGTCCATCGCCTCCAGGATGGCGTCGATCGCGCCCTGCGTGCTGCGCTCGCGATCCGTGTCCTCGATGCGCAGCACGAACTGGCCACCAGCGTGGCGCGAGGCCAGCCAGCAGTAGAGCGCGGTGCGGGCGCCACCGATGTGCAGGTAGCCGGTGGGGCTGGGGGCGAAGCGGGTACGGATGGTCATGCGCGGGGCCGGATCACGGGAAAGGGGACGATTTTACCCGGTCGGCCGGGGTCGCCGGGTCGATTGTGGCTCCGTGGGCCGGGCCGCAGGCCATCGCCCTCCCCTACAATCGCGCCCCATGACCACCCTCTTCATCTCCGACCTCCACCTCGATCCCGAGCGCCCGGAGGTCACCCGCCTGTTCGGCGACTTCATCGACGGCGAGGCCCGCGACGCCGACGCCCTGTACATCCTCGGCGACCTGTTCGAGGCCTGGGTCGGCGACGACGATCCGGCCGAGATCGGCGCCTTCGTCGCCGAAAAGCTGCGTGGGTTGTCGAAGATCGGCGTGCCGGTGCATTTCCAGCATGGCAATCGCGACTTCCTGGTCAGCCACGATTTCGCGCGGCGCGCGGGCGTGAACCTGCTGCCTGAATCGACCGTGGTGACGCTGTACGGCCGGCCGACGTTGCTGATGCACGGCGACAGCCTGTGCACCGAGGACGTCGGCTACCAGGCCTTTCGCGCCCAGACCCGCGACCCGGCGTGGCGCGCAGGCTTCCTGGCGCAGCCGCTGGCCGCGCGCCTCGCCTTCGCTGCGCAGGCGCGCGCCGCGAGCCTGCAGCGCCAGCGCGAGATGAAACATGACGACCGTGCGCAATTCGAAACCGTCACCGACGTGTCGCCGGCCACGGTGCAGGCGACCCTGGCCCGCTACGGCATCGACACCCTGATCCACGGCCACACCCATCGCCCGGCGATCCACAGCCTCGACATCGATGGCCGTCCCGCGCGTCGCGTGGTGCTCGGCGACTGGTACACGCAGGGCTCGGTGCTCCGCGTGGATGCCGACGGCATGATGCTCGACGCATTGCCGCTGTAACGATGCCCACGTAGAGCGGAGATTGCTCCGCTCGATCTTTGCGTTCCGTAGAGCGGAGCTTGCTCCGCTGAATCTTTGCGTTCCGTAGCGGAGCTTGCTCCGCTCATGCATTCCCATGAAGAGCGAGTGGAGCAAGCTCCGCTCTACAACACCTTCTGTCAACGCGGCGCCAGATCGGCCAGCGCCAGGGTCTGCCGCATCAATTCGCCACCACGCTCGTCGCGCAGCACCAGAGAGACGTTGCGGCTCACCCAGTCGATCTCGACCATGCCGAAGTTCGCCTGGCGGAAATAGCGTCCGTCGATGCGCAGCGCATTCGGCACCGGCACGTGCCAGACCTGGGTCAGGCCGCTGCTGGTGATGTCGTACAGCGGATACGGCACGTTCTCCGCCTGCCGGGTGATCTCGCCGTAGTGCGTGTCGCCGCTGAGCATGACCACGCCGCGCGCGTCCGTTTCGCGGATCAGCCGGAACAGGCGTTGCTGGTCGTTCGGATAGTTCACCCAGGCTTCCCAGCCGGGGAAATCGGCCAACACCTGCAGGCTGGAGCCGATCATGCGAACGTCGGCCGGCTGTCGCAACTGCGCCTCGAACCAGCGCCATTGGCGCTCGCCGAGCATGGTGGCCGCGGGATCGGGATTGCGCGCATACGGCCCCGGCACGTCGCGACCGGCCTTGCCTTCGCGCTCGGCCCACTTGCGATAGGCGGCTTCGTCGGCGAGGAACGGCGAAGTCGCGATCGGCGTGCGGTTGTAGCGCAGGTCGAGCAGGATCAGCTGCACGCGCCGGCCTTCCTGTAGCTGGTGTAGACGCCGTCGCGCCCACGACGCTGAGAATCGGCCGGCTCGCCCCAGAAATCCAGGAAGATCCCGCGACTCTGTTCCTTCATCGGATAGTCGCCACCGGCATCGTCCTCGCCGAAGTCGTGGTCGTCCCAGGTGGCGACCACCGGCACCTGCGCGCGCAGCGCACGGAAGCCGTCGATGGCGGCGAGCCTGGCGTACTTGCCGCGCAGGACGTCCATGTCGCGGGTGTCGCCGTAGATGTTGTCGCCGAGGAACACGAACAGTTCGGGCTTCGTGGCCAGCACCGCACTCCAGATCGGCTGCGGCAGGGTTTCCTTCGAACACGAGCCGAAGGCGATGCGCGTGAGTTCGGCGTCACGCGCAGGCAACGGCGTGGCGGCGAAGGCCGGGGCGGTTGCTGC
Source organism: Lysobacteraceae bacterium (assembly GCA_016789405.1). Classification (GTDB taxonomy): domain Bacteria; phylum Pseudomonadota; class Gammaproteobacteria; order Xanthomonadales; family Xanthomonadaceae; genus Lysobacter_I. Next base: position 72,861 of record JAEUPQ010000010.1, on the reverse strand, counting down.
GAGGAACGCGCAAAGGACGAGAATGCGAGGCAGGAAAGTCATGGACGAGAGCATGGAAGACTCCACGCAACGCGGCCCGGAAACCCGGGCCGCGCGCGACTGGCAGGATGCGACTTGTTGAATCGGAACGACCGGTCAGAACCGGATGTCGGCGGTCAGGAACACCTGGCGCGGCGCACCGGCATTGAGCGTGTAGTTCAGGCCGTTGGGATCGGAGACGACGAAGCCGTTCGTGCCGACGCTGGAGAAGTATTCCTTGTCGAACAGGTTGGTCACGTCGAGCTTGAGCTTGAACGACTTCGCCCAGCCCAGCGAGGTCCATTCGTAGGATGCGCCCGCGTCGGCAACCCAGAAGCTCGGAACGGACGAATCGTTGAGGAAGCTGATGTAGCGACGATCGGTGTACTTGGCGCCGAGCTGCAGGCTCAGGCCATTGCGATTCCAGCTGATCTCGCTGGCGAACAGCTTCTTCGGCGCATCGACGACCTGCTTGCCCGAGGTGCGGATCACGTTGACGCCATCGACGTAGTCCGAGGCGTATTCCGAATCGTTCCACGACAGCGAGTTGTACCAGACCAGCCCGTCCATCGGCTTCAGCTGGAACACCGCTTCCGCACCGCGCGTCTCCACGTCGCCGACGTTGGCGAACGCAGCCGCGCAACCGACGATGCCGGCGCACTGCGCGATCGCGAGCAGGCGGTTCTCGAAGTCGACGCGGTACAGGGCGAGCGAAGCGTCGAACCAGTCGCGGCTGCTGCGCATGCCGATCTCGAAGGTCCGCGAGGTTTCAGGCTCGAGGCCGTCCTTCACCGCGTCGAATGCGATCTGCGTGGTCGAATGCGGGCCATTGACGCCGCTGCGGAAGGCCGACATGGTCTCGCCGAACGAACCGAAGATCTCCTCGTAGTCGTTGAAGCGCCAGCGCGCACCCAGCTGCGGCTGGAAGTTGTCCTGCGCGACCAGCGTGCCACCGGCGCGGGTGCCGATGATGCTGCGTCCGTCGATCTCGACGCGCGTGCCCTTGAAGCCGGCATCGATGGCGAGGCGGCCGTCGACGAACTCCATGTGATCCGTCACGTAGAACTGACGGGTATCGGTATCGAAGCGCTGACGGAACACGCGCTGGTCGGGATTGCGATAGAAGAAGATGTCGTCCGGCGGCGTGTCGCGGCGCAGGTCGTAGAAATTGCGCTGCACGCCGTGCGCGTTCTTCTCCAGCCACAGGCCGGCGCGCAACTGGTGATCGCCGATGCGCCAGTCGAAGCCGGGCATGATGCCGGTGCGCTCGATGTCGTACTCGGTGGTGCGCAGGCGGATCGGCACGTCCGGCGAGGCCGAGTACGGCGTGGCCCAGTGGCCCTGGCCTTCGTTGCGGTGGTAGTAGGCCGTGGCGTTCAGTGCGAAGTCGTCGCTGGCCTGCCATTCCACGGCGAGCGACAGCAGGTCGTCGTCGCGCACGCCGCGCGCGATGTAGTAGGCATCGTCGAGGCTGTTCACGCCGCCGCGGTAGATGCCGTTGGCCGCATCGATCGCACGCTGCCAATCGCCCGCGTAGTTGTCCCAGTCGTAGCCGAGGCGACGCGCGGATTCGAGCGACAGGTCCGCGTAGTCGGTCTCGCGACGACGCGAGGTCGCGGCATAGCCGGTGATCTCCAGGGTATCGGTGGCGTACACGGCCTTGCCGTTGAACTGGCCGTTGCGCTGCGGGCCTTCGCCCTTCCACTTGTCGCCGTCATGCCAGGCACCGCTGACATAGGCCGAGAAATTGCCCTGCTGGCCGCTGTCCATGCGCACGAAGGTGCGCGTCGTCGATTCCGTGCCGATGGTCTGCGCCACGCGAACACCGAAGTCGGACGATGGATTCGACGTGAAGAAGCGCAGCGTGCCGCCGAGGTTGCCGGTGGATGCCGTGTCGATCGCGCCGCTGCCCTGCGACAGCTCGGTGCCGTTGAGGTTCTCGCTGATGACGGCGCGACTGATGTGCAGGCCGTTGTGGTTGCCGTAGCTCATGTCGCCCAGCGGGATGCCGTCGAGCGTGAAACCGAGCTGCTGCTGGGAGAAGCCACGGATGCTCAGCTTCGTCGACCACTCGTAGTTGCCCCACGGGTCGGAGCTCTGGAAATTCACGCCGGGCAGCTTCGACACCGCCTTGAGCGGGCTGGCGCCGGCCGCTTCTCGCGCGAGATCGTCCTTGCCCAACGACTGCACCTGGCGGGTCTGGCCGGTACCGACGACGGAGATGGTGTCGAGCGAGGTGGCCTCGGTGTCATCGCCCCCGTCGGGCGCGGTCTGGGCGGATGCGGCACCGGCATGCAGGCACAGCAGGATGGAGGCGGCGAGGATCGTCGTCTTCGTCATCGAAATGGTATTCCGTGGGAGTGGGCCGCCGTTCGGAGGAAGCGCCCCGCGACGGCCGTCGGGGCAGTCCGACATACTGCGGCGCATGTATGTACGCGGCGTTGCAGCGACGTTGCGTTTGTTCGCAATGAAAGTTTCGACATCGGACAACGCCGAAACATTGTTTCGATCTCGCGCGATCGCGGAGCGGAGCGAAGCCACGCTGGATCCTCTCCCGACAATCGCTTTTTGTAGAGCGGAGCTTGCTCCGCTCATGCCTCGCAGCGAACGTTCGAGCGGAGCAAGCTCCGCTCTACAAGTGCGTGTCAGCCGAGCTCGGCGACCGCGCTCTGCAATGCCTGCAGCTCTTCCTCGCTGAAACCCGCCGCGCCACGCGCTTCGAGATTGAACGGGCCGTACAGCACGCCACGCCCGTATTGCACGAGCAAGCGGCGGAAGGTGGTTTCTGGCTCGAGGCGTTCGCGTTCGCAATGCCAGCGGAACCAGCGCGAGCCGGCGGCGACGTGGCCGATTTCCTCGCGGAGGATCACGTCGAGGATGTCTGCGGTCGCATGGTCATTGAGCTGGCGCAGCTTCACGATCATGCCCGGCGTGACGTCCAGCCCGCGCGCTTCGAGCACGCGCGGCACCAGCGCCATGCGTTCGAGGCCGCTGTGCGCGGTCTTCTCGGTCATTTCCCACAGGCCGTTGTGCGCGTCGAAGTCGCCGTAGTCGCGACCGAAGTCCTTCAGCCGCGCGCGCAGCATCGTGAAATGCCGCGCCTCGTCGTGCGCGACCTGCGCCCAGTCGGCGTAGTAGGCATGCGGCATGCCGCGGAAACGGTAGGCAGCATCCCAGGCCAGATCGATGGCGTTGAACTCGATGTGCGCGATCGAATGAATGAAGGCCGCGCGGCCCTCGTCGTTGCCGAAGCCGCGCTTCGGCAGCTCGCGCGGATGCACGAGTGTCGGCCGCTCGGGACGGCCGGGCATGCGGATCGGCTCCGGCGGCAGCGCGTCGTCATCGATCGACAACTCGCCGCGCGCGAAGGCCTCGGCGGTCGCAAAGGTCAGCGCGACCTTCTCGTCCGGCGCGGCGGTGCGGAGGCAGGCGTGGGCGGCGGTGAACAACGACGGGAGCTGGGACATCGGGGTTGTTCGCGTCAGACCTTTCCCGGCCCCGCCAGCAGGATCCCGCGCGCGACTTCGTACTCCCGCAGGCGCTTGAAATCGCGTTCGGTCGGGTTCGGAATCCGCGACAGGTCCATGTTGTCCGCGATGTCGGCCAGCTTCACGGCGCGGGCGATCGGGTTGCCGACGATCCGCCGTGCGGCCTCTTCGCGGGTCTCGCCGTCGAACTTGGTCAGGGCGCGCACGGCATCGACGACCTCGACGGAAAATCCTTCGGCGAGCAGGTCGTCGAAAGTGACTGGCGTGTCCTCGACGATGTCGTGCAGCACGGCGGCGATGCGTTCGGCCTCGCCGCTCACGGCCTGCATCACGCGCAGCGGATGCAGGATGTAGGGATGTCCGCCCTTGTCCCGCTGCCCGGCGTGGGCGCGCGCCGCCAGTTCGATCGCGCGCTCGAGCGTCGACATCGCCGCGCGCCTCAGCCCGCCAGCCGGCGCTTCTTCTTGGCTTCGTCCGAGCGCAGCTGGTTGAGGCGCTCGAAGTAGCCCGGTTCGATGCCGGTGACGTATTCGCCGTTGAAGCAGGAGGAATCGAACTGGCGGCCCGGGAACTTGGGACCGGCGACGGCCTCTTCCAGATCCTTGAGGTCCTGGTAGATCAGCCAGTCGCAGCCCAGCAATTCCTGCACTTCCTGTTCGGTGCGGCCATGGGCGACCAGTTCCTCGGGCGAGGGCATGTCGATGCCGTAGATGTTCGGGTGGCGCACCGGCGGCGCGGCGGAAGCGAGATAGACCTTCTTCGCACCTGCGTCGCGCGCCATCTGCACGATCTGCTGCGAGGTGGTGCCGCGCACGATCGAATCGTCGACCAGCAGCACGACGCGGTTGCGGAACTCCAGAGGAATCGGGTTCAGCTTGCGGCGCACGGATTTCGCGCGCTCGCCCTGCCCCGGCATGATGAAGGTGCGGCCGACGTAACGGTTCTTGTTGAAGCCTTCGCGGTACTTCACGCCGAGCACCGCCGCAATCTCCAGCGCGGCATCACGCGAGGTGTCGGGGATCGGGATGACCACGTCGATGTCGTGATCCGGGCGCTCGCGCAGGATCTTCTCGCCGAGGGTCACGCCCATGCGCATGCGCGCCTTGTGCACCGAGATCTCGTCGATCAGCGAGTCCGGACGTGCGAAATACACGAACTCGAAGATGCACGAACGCAGCTCGCCTTCGATGCACTGGCGCGAATGCAGTTCACCGCGCGGGGTGACGACCACGGCCTCGCCCGGCGCGATGTCGCGCAAACGCTCGAAGCCGAGCACGTCGAGCGCGGCCGATTCCGAAGCGATGATGTATTCGCTGCCGGCGTCGGTGTCGCGCTTGCCCAGCACCAGCGGGCGGATGCCGTGCGGGTCGCGGAAGGCCACCAGGCCCAGACCCAGCACCAGCGTGACCACGGCATACCCGCCCTTGGCACGACGGGCCACGTTCTCGACCGCGCGGAACGCCGCGTCGGGGGTCAGCACGCGCTGCTTGTCCAGTTCGTGCGCGAACACGTTGAGCAGCACTTCGGAGTCGGATTCGGTGTTGACGTTGCGGCGGTCCTGCTCGAACACCTCGCGTCGCAGCGTATCGGTGTTGATCAGGTTGCCGTTGTGCGCCAGCGCGATGCCGTACGGCGAATTCACGTAGAACGGTTGCGCCTCGTCGCTGCCTTCGCTGCCCGCCGTCGGGTAGCGGCAATGGCCGATGCCGACGCGGCCCTGCAGCAGCGCCATCTCGCTCGCGCGGAAGGCGTCGCGCACAAGGCCATTCCCCTTCACGACGCGGAGCTGGGTGCCGTTGGCGGTGGCGATGCCGGCGGCGTCCTGTCCGCGATGCTGGAGAACGGTCAGGCCGTCGTAGAGGGAGGCCGCGACGTCCGAGGTGCCGACGATGCCGATGATGCCGCACATGATGGTGACTCCGGTGAAGCGCTTGATGACGCGAATGTGGTGCGCGAGTGACGCGGGACGTTGCAGGAAACCGCGCGGCGCCACCAGGGCGCCGTGCGGATGGGATCAGGGATGCGGGCGGACGATGCCGTCCACGCCGGCTTTCGACTGGATCTGGGCCTTGAGCTGGTCGGCGGCGGCGCGGTCGAGCACGGGGCCGACGCGCACGCGGGTGAGCTTGCCCTGGTCGGTCGTCACCGTTTCGGTGAAGGCAGTGAAACCAGCCGCGCGCATGCGCTCGCGCATGGCACCGGCTTCGGTGGCGTCGCTGAACGCACCGACCTGCACGGCGAACCCGATCTTGGCCGCGGCAGGCGCAGCCGGCTTGGGCGCAGTTGGTTTTGCTTCAGCGGGCTTTGCTTCCGTGGGCCTGGGCTCGGCCGGCTTCGCTGCGACAGGCTTCGGCGCGGCGGGCTTGGCCTCCGGTTTCGGTTCGGGCTTCGACTCGGGTTTCGTTTCGACGGACTTGGGCGGTGCCGGTTTCGGCGTTTCGACGGTCGCCACTGTCGTCGCCGACGCAGCAGGCGTGGTGGCTGCCGGTGCCGTCGACGCCGGCTCGGCATCCAGCGCGACCACGCGCACCGGCACGTCGCTGCGCACTTCGAGGGCCTTCAGGCGCGCGGTTTCGGCATCGGCGCGGGTGGCATAGGGCCCGATGCGGACGCGGAAGGCGGGCTTGCCGTTGATCGTGGCCGCTTCCGCGTAGGCCGGCAACTGTGCCGCCGTGGCCAGCGCAACCACGGTGTCCGCGCCCTTCTGCGAGGCGTAGGCGCCGAAGTGCACGGCGTAATTGCCGCCAGCGGTCGGGGCCGGCAGCCCGGTGGCCGGATCGGCAGGTGTCGCGGCGGTCGCGGGATCAGTGACGGCGCCCTCCGACGAAGTCGGCAGCGCCTGGGCGCCCGGGCGGTCCACCGGCGTGGCGTTCATGCCGACGGCGCCGCCCTTGGGCACGTCGCCAGGCATCACCAGGGGCAGCTCGCGGGTTTCGGTCTCGCCCTCGGGGGCGTCGGGCATCTTGATGGAGACATCGGAGACGCCGCTGTCGGGCGCCGGGCCCTTCACCAGCATCGGCAGGAAGATCACGGCCAGCGCGATCAGAACGGCGGCGCCGATGAGGCGCTGCTTCAGTCCAGTGTCCATCGACATCCCGAGGTTTGGAGGCTGCTTGGAGGGGCGGGCGGATTATACCCCCGCACCGGCGTGCCCCGTCCGCGAAGGGCGCCCGGTTCAGCGAGTGGGCAAGGCCGATCAGCCGCCGAAGCGTGCCAGGGCGGCAGCGGCGGTATGGAACGAGCCGAAGACCAGGATGCGTCCCCCCGCCGGCATCTCGCGCAATGCAGCGCCGATCGCGGCATCGACGGTGGCGCAGCGCACGCCCGACGCCGCGGCGGTGCCGTGCAGGGTCTCGGCGAAGCCCTCCACATCCAGTCCACGCGGGGACATGTCGGCAAGCCCGGCAAGCCACCAGCGGTCGATACCCGGTGCCAGCGCCTCGACCACGCCGGCCACGTCCTTGTCGCCCAGCGCGGCGAAGATGGCATGCGTCGGGCCGTTCATCGGCACGGCAGCCAGCCAGTCGACCAGCGAGCGCGCGGCCTGCGGGTTGTGGCCCACATCGACCACCACCTCGACGCCATCGCTGGCGAATCGCTGCAGGCGCGCCGGCACGTGCGCGACCGCCACGCCCTCGGCGAACGCCGCCTCGGGCAGATCGATCGGCAGGGCCCGCATCGCGGCGATGGCGACGGCGGCGTTGCGCAACTGCACTGGGGCGACCAGCGCCGGCATCGGCAGCTCGAGTTCGCAGCCGACCTCGCGCCAGGTCCAGTGCGCTTCGCCCTCGGCGGGCGGCGCGAAGAAGAAATCGCAGCCGATACGGACCGCCGATGCGCCGATGGCGTAGGCATGTCCGAGCACGCTCGACGGCGGGTCGTCGTCGCCCAGCACCAGCGGCTTCCAGGCCCGGGCGATCCGCGCCTTTTCGGCGCCGATCGCCTCGATCGTGTCGCCCAGCCAGGCCTGGTGGTCCAGGTCGACGGTGGTGATGACCGCGACGTCCGGTTCGACGATGTTCACCGCGTCCAGCCGACCGCCGAGCCCGACTTCGAGCACGACCAGGTCGAGGTCGCGACGCGCGAACAGCCAAAGGGCCGACAGCGTGCCGTATTCGAAGTAGGTCAGGGTCGCCACGGCACCGGACGCATCCACGCGCGCCGATTCGACGGCCTCGAACGCGGCGACCAGCGAAGCGTCGTCGACGTCGACGCCATCGATCCGGACGCGTTCGTTGTAGCGAAGCAGGTGCGGCGAGGTGTACGCACCGACGGACAGACCCGCGGCCCGCGCGATGGCCTCGATGAAGGCGACCGTCGAACCCTTGCCATTGGTGCCGCCGACGGTGACGACGTGGCGCGCCGGCTTCGGCAGCGCCATCCGGTCGGCGACCGCCCGCAGGCGGTCCAGGCTCATGTCGATGGACTTGGAATGCTGGCGTTCGATGTAATCGAGCCAGTCGGACAGCGTGCGCGGGGTCATCCCGCTATTATCCGGCGCTGCGCCCTGCCCGACCACTCCGAGGCCCCATGTCGACATCCGCACCGCTGCTGGGTTCCATGCGTTTCGGCGACTGGGGCGCGCGCCTGTCGCCAGCGGCCGTGGCCGGCCTGCTGGACGCTGCACTGGATGCGGGCATCGATACCCTCGACCTGGCCGACATCTACGGCGGCCACACCACGAATGCGCTGGTCGGCGCCGCGTTCGCCCTGCGCCCCGGCCTGCGCGCGCGATTCGGGCTGGTGGCGAAGATCGGCATCGTGACCCTGGCCAATCCGGTCAACGTGCGCCAGGTGCCGTTCTACGACCTGTCGGTCGAGCATCTGACGCGTGCGCTCGACGAAACGTTCCGCACGCTGGGCGTGAACCATGTCGAGACGCTGATGCTGCACCGCTTCGATCCGCGCATCGACGCGGCGGCGGTCGCAGACTGGGTCCGCGGCGAACAGGCGCGCGGCCGCGTCGGCGCATTCGGTGTCTCGAATTTCGGGCCGGAAGGCATCGCGCTGTTCGACGGTTTGCTGCCGGTCGCGTCCCACCAGATCGAGTTGTCGCTGGGGCACTGGGCCACCCTCGAAGACGGCACGCATGCCGCGACCACGCGACGTGGCGCCGAAGTGCAGGCATGGTCGCCGCTGGGTGGCGGCGACCTGCTGGACCCCGCCACGCCGCGCGGCGCACGACTGGCGCCGGTGCTGCAATCGATGGCCGGCGAATTCGGCCTCGATCCCGCTGCACTGCTGCTGCGCTGGGCCGCGAGCCTGCCGCGCACGCGCGTCGTCCTGGGAACCTCGCGCATCGATCGCCTGCACGCAGGCGTCGAAGCCTGCGCGACGCCGCTGCCGCGTGATGCGTGGTACGCGTTGTGGGAAGCGGCGCGCGGGCATCCTGTGCCCTGACCGCGCCGGCTTCAGGCGATCACAGCGCGCGGTGCACCGCTTCGCCGAACAGCGCGGTGTGATGCGCGCAATCGTTGAGACGCACCACTTCGACGCGATCGGCGGACGGACCTTCGAGCAGGTTCAGCGTGGCCGGCGCCTGGCGGAAGCTCCACAGCCGGTTCAGCGGAATGCCGAGGATCCGGCACAGCAGCACGCGATTCACCGCGTCGTGGGCGACCACCAGCAAGGTGTCGTCGTCACCGAGTCCCGCAGTCGCGCGCTCGAAGGCCGGCCAGGCGCGATCGAGCACGGTCTGCAAGGATTCGCCGCCGGCTCCGGGCATCAGCACCGTATCGGGTGCGTCGCGCCAGGCCTGCAGGCGATCGGGGTCGCGTTCGCGGATCTCGCTGGCGAGCAGGCCCTCCCATTCGCCGTGGCCGATCTCCATCAGCCCGGCATCGGTGGCGAGCAGGTCGCGGCGGGCATCGCCGAGCGCGAACTCGGCGGTGCTGCGCGCGCGGGCGAGCGGCGACGCGACCGCGCGGTCGATGCGCGCATCGGCGAGACGCGCACCGAGCGCGCGCGCCTGGCCTTCGCCGACCGGCGAGAGCGGGATGTCGATCTGGCCCTGGTAGCGGCCTTCGGCGTTCCACGGCGTTTCGCCGTGGCGGGCGAGGAGGATGCGCATGGATGTCTCCTCAGACCTGCTGCAGCGACAGGATGCCCGGCGCCGCCTTGATCGATGCGACCTGTTCGGCGGTCAAGGGCTTGTCGATGGTGATCGCGGCTCGGGCCTGGCCATCGCCAGCCGCACCGAGTGCGAAGTTGATGATGTTGACGCCGGCCTCGCCGAGCAGCGTGCCGACGCGACCGATCATGCCCGGACGGTCTTCGTTGCGCATCAGCAGCACGTGCGACAGCGGATCGAATTCGATCTCGACGCCGTCGAGGCGCACCACGCGCGGGCCACGATGCAGCGTGGCTTCGATCTCGCGGGTGCGGACCATGCCACCGGCGTTTTCGCCGATCACGCGCACCTTGAGCAGGCGATCGAAACCATCGCCATCGCCACCCACGGTTTCGGCGACCGTGAGCCCGCGCGCGGCGGCCTCCTGCAGCGAGTTCACGGGAGTGACGCGACCGGATGCGGTGCCGAGCAGCGCCGCGACGAGCAGGCGGGTCAACGGACGGGTGTCGAGCGCGTCGGTGCGGCCTGCATAGGTGATTTCCAGGCGCGTCGGTGCCTGCACCAGGCGCACTGCGAGACGACCGAGTGCGGACATCAGCGGCATCCACGGCCCGACTTCGCGCGCGGCCTCGGCGCTGAGCGGCGGCAGGTTGACGCAGCCCGCGACCGCGCCGGTGGCGGCGAAGTCGATGATCTGGCGCGCAAGGATGGTGCTGACCGCCTGCTGCGCTTCGCTGGTCGATGCACCGAGATGCGGGGTGAGGATCAGCTTGGGATGGGCGCGCAGCGGCGAGTCGGCCTGCAGCGGCTCGGTGGCGAAAGTGTCGAGCGCGGCACCGGCGAGATGGCCTTCGTCGAGCAGGAGGCGCAGCGCGTCTTCGTCGACCAGGCCGCCGCGTGCGGCGTTGATGAGGTAGGCGCCCTTCTTCATCTGGCGCATGCGCGCTTCGGACAGCAGGTTCGTCGTGTCCTTGGTGCGCGGGATGTGCAGGGTGACGATGTCGGCCCAGGCGAGCAGGTCATCGAGCGACTTCAGCGGCACGCTGCCCTTTGCGGCAGCGTTGGGTGGCAGGAAGGGGTCGAATGCGGCGACCTCCATGCCGATGCCCTGCGCCTTGCGCGCCACGGTGCCGCCGATGCGGCCCAGACCAATGACGCCGAGCTTCTTGCCTTCGAGCTCGAAGCCGGTGAGGCCGGCCTTCGGCCATTGCCCGGCCTTCATGCCCGCATCGGCACGGGGCACGTGGCGCGCCAGCGAGAACAGCAGCGAGATCGCGTGTTCCGCCGCGGCAAGGGTGTTGCCGTCGGGGGCGTTCATCACCGCGATGCCGCGCGCCGTGGCCGCATCGACATCGATGGTGTCCACGCCGGCACCGGCACGGCCGATCACCTTCAGCTGCTTCGCGCCTTCGATGGCGTCGGCGGTGACCTGGGTGGCCGAGCGCACGAGCAGCGCGTCGACGCCTTCGAGCGCGGCGGCGAGCTTCGCGGGGTCCTTGATCGGATCGGAGATTTCGACGGTCCAACCGGCGTCACGGAACATCGCCAGACCGTCTTCGTGGATACCATCGCATGCCAGCACTTTCATTTTCGTCGGCTCCTGAGTGGGGAATTGAGATCCCGCGGAGCCCATGCTCGGTGTGGCTGGCCGGCACTGCACAGAACGCGAACCGGATCGGGACTTGACGCTGAAACACTGTCCCTGGGCAGTTCGGATGGACCGATGACGCTGGTCCGGTGATGCCTCCTGCGTGCCTGGGCACGAGGGACTTCACCTGCGGGTCGGGAGACGGGGCCGGCTGGCATGGGAATCCGCGACGGGCACCAGCGTAGCAGACATCCCGGGGATGGAAAACCCGGATCGCCCGCCCCGGCGAAGCACAGGCACTCGCGCCTCGCTGGGGAACGCGCGATCCTTCGGGGCAGCTCACGAACGGAAGGACCACCATGCACCAGGCCAAGGGAACATTCGACATCAAACGCAGCCCGGAGCCCGCCGCCGACTTCGGCGATGGCGTCCATGCAATGCGCGTGCGCTTCGACAAGACCTTCCACGGCCCGCTGGATGCACGCTCGACGGTACACATGCTCGGCGTGATGGACCCGGCCACGGGCTCGGGTGGCTACGTGGCACTGGAGCGCATCGTCGGCACGCTGGACGGCCATGTCGGCAGCTTCATGCTCCAGCACAGCAGCCTGATGGACCACGGCGCGCCACTGCAGTCGATCAAGGTGATCCCGGGCTCCGGCACCGATGCCCTCGCCGGCCTGCGCGGCACGATGACCATCGACATCGTCGACGGTACGCACTACTACACCCTCGACTACTCGCTGTCCGCCTGACGTGCATGAGATCGGCCTGATCCACGCACGCGCATGCAGTGATCGCCCGTCGACATGAACCGTTCGCCTTGCGCGATGTGCCGATTCGCGCGGAGGCAGGCGCGCGACGCGAGCACCGTCACGGATCCACGCATTCTTCACACCGCCGTCCCAGTCCGCGAGACGCGAAGGCGATAGCGTCGCATCGCCGGCAATGACGCCGGCCTCGCACGCACGCAAGGAGTGATACATGCGCAAGACCGCATTCGCCCTCGGCCTGGTCGCCGCCGCCGTCGCCGGCTACGCATTCGCGGCCATTGGCCCGACCGGCCCGGGACAGTTCTATTACTACTACGACAGCACCGGCAAGGTCGTCGGCTACCAGGCCATCGACTGCCACGGCAACTACAGCTCGTGGGGCAAGTTCACGAAGAACTACGCCGACGGCTATTTCATCTGCGACCCGGATCCGATCTGATCCCGCGTCGCACCAGGCTTGACGCATTCCGGCATCGAGCCACCAGCGCCTGCCCTGCACGGTCCGAGCGTCGTCGCGGTCCGTGCCCACCTGTTCCGACGACAAAAAAGGAGAAACACATGCGCAAGATGATCATCGTCGCCCTCGGCATCGCCCTGTACGCCGGTGCCGCGCTGGCCCGTCCGCCGGGCCCGGAATCGATCGGCGAGTTCTACGTCTATTTCAACGCCGCCGGCCAGGTCGTCGGTGAAGCATCGATCGATTGCCAGGGCAACCTGCACCAGTCCGGCGTGCGCACGAACAGCTACAGCATCGGTTACGCGATCTGCCTGCCCGCGAACGACTGAGGCGTGCACCACCGAAGCGTGCGATCGATGCACGCAAACGACAACGGCGGCCAAGGCCGCCGTTGTCGTGAACAGCATCTCGTGCCGATTACTTCTTCGGCGACACGCCCATTTCCTGCAACAACTGCGGCGCCGGATAGACTTCCTGCATGATCCAGCGCATGTAGCGCTGGTCGACGCTGATCATGCGGGTCACCGATGCGTCGAACACCCAGTTCGAGCTCACCGATTCCCAGTTGCCGTCGAACGCGAGGCCAACCAGCTTGCCTTCGGCGTTGAGCACCGGCGAACCGGAATTGCCGCCGGTGATGTCCAGATCGGACAGGAAGTTCACGGGCACCGTGCCCAGCTTCTTGTCGACCAGGCCGCCGTAGCGCTTGGCGCGGATCGCGTCGAGCAGCGACTGCGGCGCGTCGAACGGTTCCTGGCCAGTCGCCTTCGCAGCCACTTCCTCGAGCAGGGTGAAGGGCTTCTGCTTGCTGCCGTCACGCTTGCTGTAGCCCATGACGTTGCCGAAGGTGATGCGCAGCGAGCTGTTGGCATCCGGATAGACGGCCTCGCCCTTGCTCTTCTTGTAGTCGATCACGGCCTGCAGATAGATCGGACGTGCACGCAGGGCGTCCCCGACGCGCATCTTGCGGGCTTCTTCGAGCTGCAGCACGGTCGGCATCATCGCCACCGCGTAGCGGATCGCAGGATCCTTGCTGCGCTCGAATTCCTTGCGATCGGCCTTGAGCCAGCGCAGGCGCTCGGCGGTATCGCCCAGCTTGGTCCCGCCCAGCGACTTCAACGCTGCTGCGATCGCCTTGTCGTCGCTGCCGCCGAGCCACTTGTCCATCGCCTGGAGGCGCTGCTGCTTGGGCAGGGCCACGTATTCGCGCAGCCAGTAGCGCATCAGCTCGCGATCCATGGTCGGATGGTAGCGACGCTCCATCTGCTTCATCGCGCCTTCGAACGCCGGCAGATCGCGTTCCTGATAGCCCGGCTCGCGGTCGGCATCGGCTTTCGCACGTTCGATCGACAGGCGGTACAGCGACAGCGCGGTACCGACCACGCCGCCACCGTTGAAGCGGCCCACCACCAGGTCGCGCTCGCGCGTCGCCGCCGTCTGCGCCGACAGGTTGCGCAGGGTTTCGTGCGCTTCGAGCGCGGCCGTGCCGGCCTTGCCGCGCTTGCGCAGCCACGCCAGCACCGCCTGCTCCTGCTTGCCCTTGATCTCGCTGGCGCCCATGCGCTCGAAACCTTCGAGCTGGCCGTCGTAGTTCTTCAGCACGTTCTCGAGGCTGCGGACGATGCTGGCGTACTTCACCGCGATGTCGGGCACCTTCTTGCCCTCGGCATCGACCATCGCAACGATCGCCTTGTTGTGGCGGCTGATCGTCGGATAGGTCCAGTCCACCGTGTTGCGGAAGTCGTCGGCCAGCGCATAGCGGTTGGTCGAGCCAGGGTAGCCTGCGACCATCACGAAATCGCCGGCGCCCAGGGGCTTGTCGGCAATCTTCAGCCAGCGCTTGGGACGGTAGGGCACGTTGTCCTTCGAAAATGCCGCTGGCTTGCCGTCGGGACCGACATAGGCGCGGTAGAACGAGAAGTCGCCGGTGTGGCGCGGCCACATCCAGTTGTCGACCTCGCCGCCGTAGTTGCCGACGCTGCCCGGGGGCGCGTAGACCAGACGCACGTCCTTGATCTCGATGTTGCGGAACAGGCGGTACTGGATCCCGCCGAAGAAACTGTAGAGGCGGCAGTTGTAGCCGGGCTCGGACTCGCACTCGGACACCAGCTGCTTCTCGACGGTGTCCTGGGCGCGGCTGCGCGAGAGCGCATCCGGTGCCGCGTCGATCGCGGCGCGCACGCGCGTGGTTACATCGTCGATGCGGTCGAGGACGTAGATCCGGGCATTCGGGCCGGCGCTGAGTTCGTCGGTCCGGTTCGCGGCACTGAAGCCGGTCTTCATCAGGTTGCGCTCGGGCGTCGAGTTCAGCTGGATGGCGCCGTAGACGCAGTGGTGGTTGGTGGTGACCAGACCCTCCGGGGACACGAAGCTGGCGGTGCAGCCGCCCAGCGAGACCACCGCGCCGAGCGGATCGCCGGTGAGGTCGCTCAACTGCTTCGCAGGCAGCTTCAGGCCGGCGGCCTTCAGCGGCGCGGAAATCTCGGGCAACTGCTGCGGCACCCACATGCCTTCACCCGCATGGGCGACGGAAATGGCGGCGGCAAGCGTGGCGAACGCGAACGCGGCGCCGCCGGCAGCGAGGCGACGGGCGGGTCGGAGGGGCTGGTGGTGCATGGACGTTCTCTCGGGAGCAGCGCAGGGGCGCAATGGCCTGCGAGTGTAGGCGTCCACCGCAGCCACCACCATGTCCGATGGTCATGGTCCAACCGCCAGCCCCGGCTCTCGGCTCGGCGCGCCCGGGCGCTTATAATCCGCCTCCCCTCCCTTACCCCCCGCAGGCGCCCCGATGGCCGCGACGTTGATGAAAGCCCTGGTCAAGCGGGAAGCGACCAAGGGGATCTGGATGGAAGAGGTTCCCGTGCCCGCGCCGGGGCCCAATGAAGTCCTGATCAAGCTGGAAAAGACCGCGATCTGCGGCACCGACCTGCACATCTACCTCTGGGACGAGTGGAGCCAGCGCACGATCAAGCCGGGCCTGGTGATCGGCCACGAATTCGTCGGCCGCATCGTCGAGATCGGCCCCGGCGTCACCGGCTACAGCCTCGGCCAGCGCGTCTCGGCCGAAGGCCACATCGTCTGCGGCCACTGCCGCAACTGCCGCGCCGGCCGCCCGCACCTGTGTCCCAACACCGTGGGCATCGGCGTGAATCGCGACGGCGCCTTCGCCGAATACATCGTTATGCCGGCCAGCAACTTGTGGCCGATCCCCGACCAGATCCCCAGCGAGCTGGCCGCGTTCTTCGACCCCTACGGCAACGCCGCGCACTGCGCGCTGGAATTCGACGTGATCGGCGAAGACGTGCTGATCACCGGCGCCGGCCCGATCGGCATCATCGCCGCGGGCATCTGCAAGCACATCGGCGCGCGCAATGTCGTGGTGACCGACGTCAACGACTATCGCCTCAAGCTCGCCGCCGACATGGGGGCGACCCGCGTGGTCAACGTCAGCAAGACCTCGCTCAAGGACGTGATGGCCGACCTGCACATGGAAGGCTTCGACGTGGCGCTGGAAATGAGCGGCAATCCGCGCGCCTTCAACGACATGCTCGACTGCATGTACCACGGCGGCAAGATCGCGATGCTGGGCATCATGCCCAAGGGCGCCGGCGCCGACTGGGACAAGATCATCTTCAAGGGCCTGACCCTGCACGGCATCTACGGCCGCCGCATGTACGAGACCTGGTACAAGATGACCCAGCTGGTGCTGTCGGGCTTCCCGCTGCAGAAGGTGCTGACCCACCAGCTGCCGATCAACGACTTCCAGAAGGGCTTCGAACTGATGGAATCGGGCAAGTCCGGCAAGGTCGTGCTGAGCTGGAACTGATCGCCCGGCAGTGCCGCATCCGGCAGCACCGGCAAGCAGAAGGGCGCCTCGCGGCGCCCTTCTGCGTTGCAGCCTTGCGGAACGCTCTCAGCCGCCGACCGAGAACGTCAGCACGAACTTGTCTTCCGCATTGTCGGTACCGAAGAAATCCTCGGCATCGGCATTCGTGCCGTAGTAGCCCAGCGCGATGTTGACCGGACCGAAGTCGCGGTTCACGCCGACGGAATAGTCGAGGTAACCATCGACGCCGCCCAGGTCATCGTCGATCGTCGTGTAGCCGACGCCCGCCGTCAGGTTGTAGCCCTTGCCGACCTCCCAGTCGCCGCCGACGCCGAAGTAGACGCTGTCGGTGTCGGACGCCAGGAAATCGTTGGTGTATCCCAGGGTTGCGCTGTAGTTCTCGGCGAAGGTCAGCTTGCCGATGAGCTCGTTGTAGGCGTAATCCACGTCGTCGGGTTCGCCGACGTAGTTGTAGCGGACCAGCTGGACGTCGAGATTGACGTTTTCGCCGAGGTCGCCGTTCCAGCCGACGAAGGTATCGATCTCGGCGTCGGTGCCTTCATTGAAATCGACGTTCGACGCCCAGGCGCCGACGTACAGGCCATTGCTCCAGCTGTATCCGGCGCTGGCCTGGATGGCGGGCTGGTCGTCGGTCTGGGAAATGCCGCGGAACAGGTATTCGGACGTGATGGCTGCATTCCAGTTGAAGCCGGATTCGTCTTCCTCCTGTGCCTGTGCCGTGAAAGGCAGCAGAGCCAGAAGAGCCAACGCGATCATGTGTTTACGCACGGAAACCTCCTCGGTGATGTGGACGTGGGGTTTTTCGGGGGGGGGGGAGTCGATGCCGCCATGCAGCACCGCCCCCGAGGCTAACTCATTTTTAACCCTTGAATACTCCAGGACCGACACCCGTCCCGCCCGCGGATATTTCAAGCGCCACCTCGGGCCCACGACGCTCCCGGCAGCCCCTTCGGTGATTCGGTTTCAGGATACATACCGATGAATATCTTGAACAGCCGAATGCCCTGCCGACCATCCAGACGCCTCGCCGCCAACCAGTCCGCTCCGGGCCAAGCCTTACACTAGGCGCCCCGTCCACCAGCCCCGATGCCGCCATGACCCAGCCCGCCGCCCCCGCCCGTGCCGACCTCACCCGTCGCTATGCCGACGAACTGGAGGCGATCCGCACCCAGGGGCTGTTCAAGTCCGAGCGCATCATCACCAGCCCGCAGTCGGCCGAGATCGAGCTGTCCGACGGTCGCAAGGTCCTGAACTTCTGCGCCAACAACTACCTGGGCCTGGCGGACCATCCCGACATCATCGCCGCCGCCAAGGAGGCGCTGGACAGCCACGGCTTCGGCATGGCCTCGGTGCGCTTCATCTGCGGCACCCAGGACCTGCACAAGAAGTTGGAAAAGACCATCGCCGACTTCTTCGGCACCGAGGACACCATCCTCTACGCCGCCTGCTTCGACGCCAATGGCGGCCTGTTCGAGCCACTCCTCGACGAACACGACGCGATCATCTCCGACGCGCTCAACCATGCCTCGATCATCGACGGCGTGCGCCTGTGCAAGGCCAAGCGCTATCGCTACGCCAACTGCGACATGACGGATCTGGAAAAGCAACTCCAGCAGGCGAAGGCCGACGGCGCGCGCACGATCATGATCACCAGCGACGGCGTGTTCTCGATGGACGGCTTCATCGCACCGCTGGATGAAATCACCGCGCTCGCCGAGAAATACGGCGCGCTCGTGCACATCGACGAATGCCACGCCACCGGCTTCCTCGGCGCCACCGGTCGCGGTTCGGCGGAAGTGAAGGGCGTGATGGACCGCATCGATATCTTCACCGGCACCCTCGGCAAGGCCATGGGCGGCGCGCTGGGCGGCTTCACCACGGGCAAGCGCGAAGTCATCGAGATGTTGCGCCAGCGCTCGCGCCCGTACCTGTTCTCGAACTCGCTGCCGCCGCATGTGGTGGCCGCGGGCATCAAGGCCTTCGACATGCTGGCCGCCGCCGACGACCTTCGCCAGCGCCTGCAGGACAACACCCGCTATTTCCGCGAACGCATGACCGCCGCCGGCTTCGACATCAAGCCTGGCGTGCACCCGATCAGCCCGGTCATGCTCTACGACGCACCGCTCGCACAGAAATTCGCCGAGCGCCTGCTGGAGGAAGGCATCTACGCCATCGGCTTCTTCTTCCCGGTCGTCGCCAAGGGCCAGGCGCGCATCCGCACGCAGATGAGCGCGGCGCACACCCGCGAGCACCTCGACCGCGCGATCGATGCCTTCACCCGCATCGGCCGCGAGCTGGGTGTGATCAAGGGCTGATCACGCGCCATGCGGCATGTGCGTTCCGGATTTGCCTCCACGCCGCATCGCGGCGCGTGGCGGCTCGTGCTGCTGACGGGTGTCGCCACGGCGATCTGCGCATGTGCACCACCACCGCTGCACCCGGACATCGCCCGCGAATACGCGGAGTCCATCAGGCTCGGCGAGCTTGCACCACCGCGCTACTGCGGTCGCCTGGTCGAAGTGAGATTCGATCTGAACAAGATCCCTGACGCCACACCGGCCTATTACGACAGGACGACCGGCGCTTTGGTCGTCCGCTGCGACAACCCGCTGTCGCGACGCCATATCCCGCCGGAGCAGTGGACTGTCTGCCCGCCCGCCGAATGGCGCTGCGGTCCCTGATCGACGCACCGTGCGCCCTGCCCTGCGTCGCCTGTTCCTGCGCGCGCTGTCCACGGACAGTGCGGCGGTGCTGCACGACGATCGCTGGGAAACGCGCTGCCTGCATTGCCGCAAGCGACTGCAGGTGCGCGCAGACGGCGAGGCCCTTGGCCAGGCCACGCTGGAGCATGTCGTGCCCCAGGCGTGGTTCGGCAAACGCACGGCAGTCCCCCTGTGCCAGCGCGTGGGCGAAGACGCCAACGACCCGCGCAATCTCGCCATCGCCTGCGCGGCCTGCAACCACGGCAAGGGCGTGAGCCACGATGCGCGCGGTCCCGGTGACGCGCGGGCCTTCGAAGTGGTGTCGCAACTGCTCGACAGCCGGCTCGCGCGCTGGCGCGAGCCGGAAACCGCGTCGGACTGACTCAGCGCTGCGCGAGCGTCATCGCCTGCTCAAGCTGGGACAGTGTGCCGCTGACCTGCGGCAGCGCTCCATCGACCATCGCCCGCGGGCCCGGCAACAGTGGGTTCGACACCAGAGCACCGAGATTGCTGTACACGGTGATGCACTGCGAGCGCAGCGAATCCGAGAGATTGACCGCAAGCTGCTGGTAGGTGCGACTGCGATACAGGCCGCGATTGAGCGTGTCGCGGTTCTGGGCCTGCAGGATCGTCGCCTGGTTGCACAGGTTGTTCGCACTCGAGAATGCGCCCTGGAAATAGGGCCGCGCGGCATTGGCGTTGCCAGCGAGCGCGTAATTGCGCCCCACCTGGTATTGCGGATACAGGATCTGGAACTGTGTCTTCGCCGCCTGCAGGGCCTGGTTGGCCGCGCCCGGCTCGGCCTGCGCCGTTGCGCCGAACAGCAGCACCAGCGCCGCCATCATCACCACCAGCGCAGCTCGTACGCGCATCCCGGCCTCGAGAACGCTTTTTCCGCGTGTTTCCATGGTCCATCTCCATCGTGTCGTCAGTGTAGGGGACGACAACGCCGCCTCTTGGGCGGCGTTGCGGACAGCGGTCATGCCGTCGATGGAAGCAGTACGCGACCTGGCGCTGCTTCAGGACAGACGACGGCTCAGCGGCGCTTCGGCTGCGGCTTCGCCCTGGGCTTCGGTGCGTCGGCACGGACCTGCGAGCGCACGCGCTGCGGCCCCTTCGCGATGCGGATGCCACGGGCCTTCATCCATGCGTCGAAATCGGCCGCACTCATCCGACGCCCGTTCTGGGTCATCTCGAACCGGTTGGATTTGGCCGACGGCTTCTTCACCACGGGTGCGGGCGGCGGAGGCGCGTGAGCCGTGAGTGCGCGATCCGTGGCGCAGCCGGACAGACCACCGGCGGACAGGAGCAGTGCGGCGCTCATCGACGCCAACAGGACAAGACGCATGGTGTTCGAACCTTCAAGGACAGGGCCTTTCCCCGGGCGTCAGTTTATTGAGACGGCGTTCTCATGTATCTGAATGCGCGCGTGAGCGCAGCCACAGAACTGGAACCCACCCGAAAATTCACGTGAATTTCGTCTCAATTCACCCCGAATCCGGGACCGATCGCCTCGAGATCCTCTGCTTCGAGCATCCGCCATGCCCCCTTCGCTAGCGACCCGAGGACCAAGCCCCCGATGGCCACCCGCAGCAGCCGCAGGGTTCCGATGTCGAAGGCCTCGAGCAGACGCCGGATCTGCCGGTTCCTGCCTTCGTCAAGCACGATCTCCAGCCAGGCATTGCGCTCACCTGCACGGAGCAGGCGTGCCGACACGGCGGAAAGACGTTCGCCGTCGATCACCGCGCCGGACACCAGCGCCACGAGCAGGCCCTCATCCGGGATGCGATCCACCTGCACGTGGTAGGTCTTGGACGGTCCCGTCGCCGGATCGGTGATCCGCGCCGCCCAGGCCGGGTCGCTGGAAAACAGCAGAAGGCCTTCGCTGGCCTTGTCGAGGCGACCCACCGGCGCGATCCACGGCAGCGGCGCGCCATCACGTGTCGCACCGTCGAAGCAGCGATAGACCGTGTCGCGCCCGCGCTCGTCGCTGGCGGTCGTCACCAGCCCGCGCGGCTTGTTCAACATCAGGATCAGCGGCGCAGTCGCCCGCAGCGGCTCGCCGTCGACGCGGATATCGTCCCGGTCCAGCGCCGTCGGGAATTCCGGATCGCGCACCACGCGCCCGCCAACGCTCACGCGCCCGGCACGCACCCACTCCGCGGCCTGCGTCCGCGAACAGACGCCACGCTTGGACAGGACACGGGCGATGCCATGGCGCGGACCGCGCGGGGCATTGCTCATCGCAGGATCAGGCGCTCGACCAGCGCAGCGTCGCGGGACTCGCTGAGCCAGAACAGGCTTGCGAGACCCAGCGTGAAGAAAGTCCAGACCACGCCGAACACCATCAGCATCACCGTCGACTTGTTCAAGCCATAGGCGAGCGCGGCTTCGGCCGGATCAGCGGGGTTGTAGCGCACGCCGACCCGGTCGCTGCGCGACAAGGCATCGTGGATCGCCTGATGCGAATCGCGACCGCTGCTGCCGACATAGCCGAATGCGATCCGATCGGATTCGTAGCTGCGCCCCGCCACGGTGTAGCGGTAGCGAACCACCGCACGATACGACGTGCCCTCAGAGTCGCTGTCCACGCTGAAGTCGCGTTCGATCACTTCGCCATCGACCACCGGCCAGGCCTCGACCTGGTTCGACTTCCACCAGGATCGGCCGGCAGCCCCCAGCATCACCAGGCCGACCAGCAGGAACAGGCCGAAAAACGCGGTCAGGAACACGGCACGCACCTGCGGCGTCCTGCTTCAGGGCACGAGGCGAGCGCGACGCCCAGGCTCAACGCTTCTTTTTCTTCGGCGGCGGAGCAGGCGCCGGCTCCGGGGCAGGTGCGGGCTGCGCCGGCTTCGGCGGCCCTTGCACCACGCGAACGCCACGCGCCTTCATCCACGCATCGAACTCGTCAGCGGTCATGCGCTTGCCGTTCTGGGTCATGTCGAAACGCCAGGCACTCGCATCGCCCGGCTTGGGCTGGTAACCACCCGACGTCGGCAAGGGCTGCGCAGCAGCCACCATCGCGCGGCATTCATGGTGCTTAGCACGCGACAGTGCGAGATCGACCGTCACACCGTCGGAAAAGAGCTGCGAGAAACCGACGCCACTTCCCACCTGCGCACTCGGCGCAGCCAGTTCCTCGGCGATCGGATTGAGCTGCAATGCATTCGTCTGCGCCGGCGCAACCGGCTTGAGCACCCCGCAATCGACAGCGGCGGATGCGGTCGCGGACATCAGCAAGCCCGACACGGCCAACGCCATCATGACGCCTCCGGACGACAGGCTCGGGGCGACGGGGCGGATGCGCATGCGGACTCTCCTCGGCGAACGTGCCCGGAGTGTAGGCCCGCGCGCCCAGCGTAACAACCGCCTTCGACGACGCGTGCCAAGGAACGTGATCGCGGACAGGAATCGCCTGCGCACAGGCGCTATTTCGCGAATCACTCCAGACGCGCGCACAAAAAACGAAGCCCGGCACGAGGCCGGGCTTCGAGGAGCACTTGGAACGACCGGTATTACTGGACGTTCAGCTCGGTACGACGGTTGGTCTCGTTGCGGCAAGCCGGCGAGGTCTGCTCGGTCTGCACCAGCGGACGGCTCTCGCCGTAACCGTTCGGGCCGGCCAGACGGCTGCTGTCGATGCCGTTGCTGGTCAGGTAGTCGTACACGGTCTGCGAACGACGCTGCGACAGCGACTGGTTGTAACCGTCATTGCCGCACAGGTCGGTGTGACCGGCGACTTCGACCTTCAGATCGGGGTAGCGCTTCAGGATTTCGACGGCCTCGTTCAGGATCGCAACAGCGTCCGGACGCAGGGTGGCCTTGTCGAAGTCGAAGTTCACGCCCTTCAGGTCGATCGCGATGGCGACCTTGCAGCCGTCCGGACCGATCGCTTCACCAGCCTGCGAGTTCGGGCACTTGTCGTTGCAGTCGTTGACGCCGTCACCGTCGCTGTCCTTGTCAGCGCAGTTCGGGGCCGGCGGCGGCGGCGGCGGCGGAGCGGCTTCTTCGGCTTCCGGACCCAGCGGGATCACGAAACCGACCGAAGCGAGCACGTCACCGAACCAGCTTTCATCGGGGTTCGCAACGCTGGTGTCGTCGAAGTCGGCGCGGTAGGCCAGTTCGAAACGGGTACGGACCGGGCCGAGTTCACCCTCGAGACCACCACCGATCTTGGCGGCAAGGTTGCCGTCCTTGCGCTCACCCGGGGAGACCGGGCTCGGATAGGCATCGAATTCTTCTTCGGAACGCTGGTAACCGATGCCCGCCAGGATGTACGGATGCCAGTTGCGGCCTTCGGCACGGAAATGACGACGGACGTCGAGCGAGATGCCGTACTGGCTCCAGTTCTGGTCCTGGGCGAAACCGCTGATGGCACCAGCGACATTCGGGTTACGCAGGTTGTTGCGCTCGTTGGTGAAGGTCGGCTTCTGGTAGTTCAGCTGGGCGTCGAGCGACCAGGCGGCACTGAGGTTCTTGCCGAAACCGAGGGCGACGAACGGGGCATTGTTGGTGCCGCGCTGGTTGTCCTGCATGTTGAAACCCACGCCCGGCGTGAGGTACCAACGGTCATCGTAGTCCTGCGCGGAGGCAGTCTGGGCCACGGCCAGACCGCTCAGCAGCGCAGCGCAGAGGAGTTTCTTGTTCATTTACTCAATGCTCCTTGAAGGAATTGAAAGACTCGGTGGTTTCAATAGCGAACTCGATCGTGACCATCTTGGCACGCATCTCGTTCATTATCATCCGGCCGCGTCATGGCCTTGTTAACACTAGCATAACAGTTTTGGGAAGCCAAGCACGGTTTGGTGGCGACTGGTGCATCGCAACATCGGCGATTCGCCCGCGAAAAACAGGCATCAAGCCCCCCTGCACTTCAGTCCCGCTGACGCTTGATCACAGCCACGGGTTCGGCCCACTGACCACCCGGACGACGCTTGCTGGTGGCCAGCACCAGATCCGACGGTTCGTAGACGTTGAGGTTGTGGGTGATCGGCGTAGTGAGAATGTACTGCGCATCGGTGGCTCGCAGGAAGCGGCCAACCTTCTCGATGTTGAAGACGTCGAGATGGGCGAAGGGTTCGTCGATGAAGACGAAGCCGCCCGGCTGGTCCTCGTCGCGCAGCAGGGCCACCAGGAGCAGCAGCGACTTCATGACCTGCTGGCCACCCGAGGCCTCGCCGTCGTCGAGGCCGATCCAGCCCTTGCGGTCGAAATCGAAGCGGACGGAGAGGCCCGCCTGTGCCAGCGCGACGTCGTCGTTGGCGAACTCGGGCATCTCGGCGTCGACTGCGATGCCTGCAAGCTCGCCCAGCGCGATCAGGTTCTTGCGATAGCGCCTGACGGTCGCGCGCAGCACGTTCAGGTAGGCGCCACGGGCTTCCTCGGTCAGGCGCTTGGCACGGTCGAGGTGGGCTTCGCGACGCCCGAGCGTGGTCTCCATGTCGTGGTGATCGGCGCCGATCTTGTCGCGCAGGGCCACGCAAGCGTCGTCCTCGACATAGCGATCCCGGGCCAGGCGCTCGCCGATGCGTTCGATTTCCTTGCGAACGGCATGCAGGCTTTCGTATTCCTCCCGCGCAGCCGCAAGGGCTTCGGAGGAACGCCAGGCCGCCGGCATCTTCGCGCGTCGCGCACGGAACTCGACGATGCGGCGGGCGAGTTGGCGACGCTGCTGGTCGATCTGTGTGCGGGCCTGCTGCAGTTCGCGATCGAGGCGCTCGGCCTCGTAGGCGCTGGTGGCGACCGCAGTGTCGGTCCGCTTGTCCTCCTGCAGGGTCGCGTCGAGACGCGCCTTGGCTGCCTGCATGGCTTCCGCTGCATCGGCGGCGGCCTGCGAAAGCTCGGGGAACCGCGCCTTGGCTTCGGCGAATTCGGCCGCGCGCGAGACCAGTTCCTGCGCGCCGTCGAGGCCGCGCAAGCGGGCCTCGTCGGCGGCCAGATGCTGGCGCAGCGTGTGCAGTTCCACTTCGCGGGCCTGGGCACGCTGGATCAGGGTCGTCTGCTCGACACGCAGCGTTTGGGCCCGCGCTTCTTTCGCACCGGCGCCAAACACCTGCGGACCACCGCCGATATGGCGGCCGCCGCGATGCTCGCGCAGGTAGCCGTTGCGGGTGATCCAGTCCTGGTCCTTCGGCAGCTTCGCGCCGTGCTCGATGTCGGCGACGCGGCGGATGCGGTCGAGCTGGCGCGGCAGCCAGGCGGGCGGTTCGGCGGCGAAGCGCACCACTTCGAGCAGCGTGCCGGCGCCGGCCTTGCCGGCCGGTGCGCGGTCCGCGACGACGAAGTGGCGGTACTCCATCTGTTCGCCGAGGCGCCAGGCATCACGGGCGTCCTTCGGATTCTCGAGCACGATCAGCTGGCGATAGGGCCGCAGGACGGCCTCGACGGCGACGGCCCATTCGGGATCGCGGATGTCGACCAGCTCGGTCAGCGCGCGATGCGGAATCCCGGCGTCGTCAAGCGCCTTGCGGAAGGCGCGTTCGTCGGCGGGGACCGGGTTCTCGCCTCGGCCATGCGCGGCAAGTTCGGCGGTCAGTTCGGCGGCACGCTGGCGGTCGCGCTTCTCTTCGAAATGCAGTTCGGCCTGGCGCGTGCGCGTCTGCTCGATGCGTGCGGCAAGGGCATCGGCGTCCACGGCGCCGCGTTCGGCGTCGGACACCAGCAGCTCGTCGTGACGCTGGATGAGTTTTTCGGCGTCGCGCGCCAGGTCGCGTGCCTGCTGGAACAGCGCTTCGGCCTGACGTGCGTCGCTGCGATCCTGCTTCAGCTGCTCGCGCAACTGCTCGACCGCAACCTGTGCTTCGGCGTGCTTGGCACGCGCGGCGTCGCGCAGCGCGGCGCGCTCGAAGAGGCCGCGACGCAGGCCGACCAGGCTCGCGCGTGCGCCCAGCGATTCCGATCGCAGCTCGGCCAACTCGACCTTCGGCGCGATCTCCGCCTGCAGGCGCTGCAGTTCGTTGCGCAGCGAACGGCCCTCTTCGTACGAACGCACGTCGGCACGCGCGGCTTCCAGACGCACGTGCAGGCCGGCGAGATCCTGGCGCAGCTGCGCGATCTCGCGTTCGACATCGAACTGCTCGTTGCGCGCACGCTGGTAGTCGTCGAGCACGGCCTTGTCTTCGAACACGTCGAAGACCAGCTGCAGCAGCTCGCGCGGCGAATACTGGCAGAGCTTGTCGGTGGCGCCCTGCTCCAGGGTGAGCACGCGGCAGATCGCGCGGGTGAGGCCGGCGCCGGCCAGTCGCACGCGGTAGTCGCGCACGCCCATCCAGTCGCCGCCCTGCTCGTTCTCCTCGACCGGCACGTCGCCACCGGCGATGCGGTAGTCGCGCACCCATTCGCCGCCCTTCTTGCGGATGCGGCAGAACAGCGTGACCGTCTCGTCCTTCAGCGGGAAGAACGGACGGCCACCGCGACGATCCTGGCGATTGCTGACCACGGCGCGCAGCCAGGCATGCGACTTGCCGTTGTGGCGCAGGTAGGTCTTGTAGTCGCGCGCGGTGTCGCGGTCCTCGATGGCGAGGATGGTGCGCAGCGCATCGAGCAGCGTGGTCTTGCCCGAACCGTTCGGACCGACCACGGTGACGATGGTGCCGTCGAGCGGCAGCTCGAAGCGCTGCCAGTAGTCCCAATGGACGACTTCGAGGGAGCGGAACTCGAACATCAGTTGCCCTCCATGTCGTCGCCTGCCATGTCGTCGACAGTCGTGTCCGCGATGTCGGCAAGGCCATCGGCCAGGCCGTCCGCGTCCTGGATCGGGTCGTCGACCGCGCCTTCCTCGGACACGATGTCGTCTTCCACGTACACCTCGTCGACATTCCGCGCGTGCATCACGTTCTCCCGCGCGCGCTCGACCACGAAGGCCAGTGCGCCGCCCATGATGCGGCCGGCGATGCGCTCGTAATCGAACGCGAGGTCGAGCAGCGGCCCTTCCTGCACGCGCTCGCGGCGCCGGATGATGAAACCGTGGCGGGCGAGGATGCCGAGGTTGAAGCTGATCCGCGTCTTGCCGCCGAGCTTGTCGCCGAAGTCGGCGATCAGGGTGCGTTCGCTCAGGGGCTCGACGATTTCGGCGCCGACCGGCACCGGCTTGAGCTCGGCGAACATCTGCGACTGGTCCTGCGCGCGATCGTTCTCCTGGCGGTCGAGCTGGCGCTGGCGCTTGGGCAGGATCAACTGCGCCCAGATCACCACCAGCAGCGCCATGGCATCACGGTCGAGCTGCAGGTTGCTCGCGGCCCATGCGCGTCCGCCGCCGAACACGTCGGTTTCCTGCGCTTTCGCGATGCCCAGCGCGACGTGCGCGGCATACGGGTGTTCGAGCAGGCGCAGGCCGGACTCGGCGAGGCGACGATCGAGCTCGGCGCGCGGGCCGGCGTCGACCAGCATCTGGCGGACGGCGTGGTCCTCGCGCGGCAGCCAGCGTTCGGCCAGCAGTCGCGCGATCAGCGATGCAACGGGATCGGATGACGTCATGCGGTCTTCTTGCGTTTGGCGGCCGCAGGCTTCGCGGCTGCCGTTCGTGTTCGTTTCGTCTTTGCACGCGGCGCGGCGTCGGGCGAATCGCCTGCGGCACCGGGCGCGTCGGACGCGTCGTCGGGCGGTTCGGGCGAGGGCTCGTCGCCGTCGAAGGGCACCAGCTCGCTGCGGCTGATCGCTGCGACACCGGCGCGGCCGACGGGTTCGAGTTCGCGCGTGGTGCGCCAGCGCAGCGGAATGCGCGCCAGTTCCGCGCTCACGCCGCTGCGGCTCTCGGCGCCGGGATCACCGAGCAGGCCGAGCAGCGAAAACCGGTAGGCGCTGCGCACGAAATCGCCGTGCGGCACGAGGTCGGCCAGGCGGCCGCCTTCGATCAGCGCACCCAGCTGTCCCAGCCAGTCGCGCGCGACGGTTTCGTCGGATTCCGGCAGCGGGATCGCGGCGTCCTTGGGCACGGCCTGGGCATCGGGCAGGCTTTCGTCTTCCGCGGACTCGCGTTCGCGCTCGATCAATTCGAACTCGGCGATGTCCAGCGCGATCGGCGACAGCGCGAACGCCGGCGCCGGCACCGTCGCCAGGGCGTCGTCGGCATGCGCGCGCAGGGCCTTGGCGTCGATCGCGCGCAGGTAGCGATTGACGTCGGACGAGGACAGGCCGCTGGCGCCGAGATGCACGCGGTGGCGGTCCAATTGATTGAGTGCGCGCTGGAACACGCTCGCCTGGCGAAGCATCGCGCTCTGCGCACGGCCGATCTGCTGCGCGACGCGATGCGTCGCGGGATCGAGCATGTCGTCGGCGGCGATGCGGTTGACGATCTCGGTGCCCTTCTCCACCCACTGCCACACCGATTGAAGCGTGTTCGCGGCGCGGTGGATGCGGTGCTCGGAACCGCTGAGCACGGCTTCGTCGAAATCGGCGCGCAGCTCGTTGAGTCGAGAGAGCAGGTGCTGCAGGTCTTCGGCCCCCACCTTGCCCACGGCCTGTCCGGCGGCGATCTGCGCGGTGACGTAGGCGAGCTCATCGCCTTCCCGGTTGAACTGCAGCAGCATGCCGATGGCGGCCAGCGCCTGGCGGCCGACCGGGCTGATCCGGTATCGCTGGGTCGCGCCGTCCCACAGCAGCAGGTGGTTGTCGCGCAGACGCTGCAGGACGGTGTCGCACTTGACCGGATCGAGATACGCGAAGGTGTCGCGCAGCTCCTGCGGAGACCAGTCGGGCGCCTCGCCGCGCTCGCCGATCGCGCGCAGCACCAGCAGGCGGACGAACACGTTTTCCTCGCCGCCGTGGAACAGGGTCGAGAATGCGCGGAGCAGATCGCGCGCGGCCAGCAGCGGATGGAGCTCGGGCAGGTCCCTGGCGACGATGCCCGCACGGAGGTAGTCCCGCAGGGGCGCGCTGTCGGTGTGGTCGCTGGACTCCATCAGGGCGGCGGCGGGTCGGGCGTCTGGCAAAGGGCGGCCATGGTCGGCGATGCGGCAGCGGATGGCAACCGGAAGCACGGGGTAGCATGCGGACGCCCGCGAAGCTTGAAGCTGCGCCCCCTTCCCGGCATCCTCCCTCAATTCCATACGCTGACGTATTGACTCATGGCCGCCACCGCCTCCGCCGAGCACGCCCCCGCCTACCCCCACCTCTTCTCGCCGCTGGACCTGGGCTTCACCACGCTGCGCAACCGGGTGCTGATGGGCTCGATGCACACCGGCCTCGAGGACCGCGCCCGCGACTTCCCCAAGCTGGCGGCCTATTTCGCAGAGCGTGCGGCGGGCGGCGTCGGCCTCATCGTCACCGGCGGGTTCTCGCCGAACATGATGGGTTGGCTCGCGCCCTTCGGCAGCAAGCTCAGCTGGCCCTGGGAGGCGCGCAAGCACCGCCAGGTCACCAACGCGGTCCACGCCCATGGCGGCAAGATCTGCCTGCAGTTGCTGCATGCCGGCCGCTACGCCTACCACCCCCTGCAGGTGGCGCCGTCGCGGATCAAGTCGCCGATCAACCCGTTCACACCGCGCGCGCTGACCGGCTTCGGCGTGGAGCGCACGATCTCGGCCTATGCCGGCGCCGCGAAGCTGGCCCGGGACGGCGGCTACGACGGCGTCGAGATCATGGGTTCCGAGGGTTACCTCATCAATCAGTTCCTGAGCGCGAGGACCAACCGGCGCACCGATGCCTGGGGCGGCGACCTGCAGAAGCGCATGCGCTTCGCGACCGAGATCGTCCGTCGCGTGCGCGAAGCCTGCGGCCCGGACTTCATCATCGTGTACCGATTGTCGATGCTGGAACTGGTGCCGGACGGCTCGTCCTGGGACGAGATCGTGACCCAGGCCAAGGCCATCGAAGCCGCCGGTGCCACCATCCTGAACACCGGCATCGGCTGGCACGAGGCGCGCGTCCCGACGATCGCGACGTCCGTTCCGCGCGCAGCCTTCGCCGGTGTGACCGCCAAGCTGCGCCCGGAGGTGAAGCTGCCGCTGGTGGCGACCAACCGCATCAACATGCCGGACGTGGCCGAGGGCATCCTCGCGTCGGGCGGCGCCGACCTGGTGTCGATGGCGCGCCCGCTGTTGGCCGACCCCGAGTGGCCGAACAAGGCGCGCGCCGGCCGCGCGCACACGATCAATACCTGCATCGCCTGCAACCAGGCCTGCCTGGACCACGTGTTCGAGCAGAAGAAGGCGAGCTGCCTGGTGAACCCGCGCGCCTGCGCCGAAACCGAACTCATATATAAGCGTGTCGCAGCGCCGAAACGCATCGCCGTGGTCGGCGCCGGTCCGGCCGGACTCGCATGCGCCACCGTGGCGGCCGAGCGCGGCCACCGCGTGACCCTCTTCGACGCCAGCGACCGCATCGGCGGCCAGTTCAACATCGCCAAGCGGATTCCTGGCAAGGAAGAGTTCCACGAGACCCTGCGCTACTTCGACCACAAGCTGCGCGACACCGGCGTCGACGTCAGGCTGTCGACGACTGCGGACGCGGAGACCCTCAAGGGGTTCGACGAGGTCGTGCTGGCCACGGGCATCGTGCCGCGAACCGTACGCTTTCCCGGGTCGGACCATGCGAAGGTGATCGGCTACCTCGACGTGCTTGGCGGTCGCGTGAAGCCGGGTGCGAACGTGGCCATCGTCGGCGCGGGCGGCATCGGCTTCGACGTCGCGGAATGGCTGGTGCACCACCCGCTTGTCGACGCAGGCGTGCTCGAAGTCGCACCCGGCCCCGCCGACGACGCACACGCCATGCCCGTGCTCGATCCGCAACGCTGGATGGCCGAATGGGGCGTGGACCCGACCTTCTCCTCACCTGGCGGCTTGCGCAAGCCGGAGCCCGAGGCGCCCGCGCGCCAGGTCTGGCTGCTGCAGCGCAGCCCCGGCAAACCCGGCGCCAAACTGGGCAAGACCACCGGCTGGATCCACCGCGCGACGCTCAAGGCCCGCCAGGTGACGATGCTCGGCGGCGTGGAATACCTCGGCGTCGACGACGACGGCTTCCGCATTCGCGTCGACGGCAAGGAACAGCTGTTGCCCGTCGATCACGTGGTGGTCTGCGCAGGCCAGGAACCGCGACGCGATCTGCACGACACGCTGTCGTTGCTCGGCATCCGCTCTCATCTCATCGGTGGCGCCGATGTGGCGGCGGAACTCGATGCCAAGCGCGCGATCGCCCAGGGCAGCCGGCTGGCCTCCGAGCTGTAACCGATGCATCCGAAAACCTCGGAAAGGTGATTCGCGCCTCCCGAGCGTCCGTGGAACATGAAAATCATGTTCCACAGGAGTTTTCGACCCCAAAATCCGCGCATTCCGTGACCCTCATCGCGACTTCCCGTGCTGCAGTGCGATGCCGGTGGCATGACTCAGCACGGCCTGATACGCCTGCGGGAACAGAGGCTTACGTGGCCTTCTGAACAAAAACTCCATTCAAATCATGAAGTTCTGATTTTGCATTCAGCTGGCATTATGTTTCGCCGGCTACGATGCGCCCGCTTTCCCGCCCTGGCCAGTGCGGGACCAGCGCGAGATCGCGACAGGCGACGCTCCACCCAGAGAGGTGAAGCCCCTGAACACGGTCCACGTTCGGGCAAGGGTCTGATTCCGGCAACACCGCTCCGCAGAGAGCGCCCGGCAGACGCCAAGCGACCACAGAGTCGCTCGCCCTCCCCAGTACGCCAACTCGTCCCGCCGATCACGAAGCCCTGTCAGGCCCCCCGCCATCCGACAGCGCCCCCGTACGGCCCGAAGCAACGGAGCAAGGAGTCTCAATGAAACTCGCATGGATCCTCTGGATCGCGTCGGTATTGCCGCCCCAGGCAGCCGACTCCCTGTGTCTCAGCACCACCCTCTACCTCGAAGCACGCAACCAGCCGGTCCGCGGCCAGCAGGCCGTCGCAGAAGTCGCGCTCCGTCGCGAGGACAGCGGCCTGTGGGGCGACTCGATGTGCGAAGTCGTCACCGCCCGCAAGCAGTTCGCACCGACCCTGGTGTCGCCGCGCACGCAGCTGGGCAACGCCGAAGCCTGGTCGCAGGCCGTCACCATCGCCCTCGAAGCCGAGCGCAACTGGGCGCTGCCCGATGGCGAGCGCAAGGAAATCGTGCCCGGCGCCAGCCACTTCGCTGCGCTGTCGATCGCACAGCCGAGCTGGCGCAACGCCTACCAGGTCGCGACGATCGGCGACCACACCTTCCTCAAGGTGCAGGCGCTCAAGCCGAAGGATCGCAAGCCCGTGCAGGCGCGCGCGGAAGGCTGAGCAACGCGACAAACCCAGGCAACATCGCAAGACTCCAGGGCCGCCATGTGCGGCCTTCGTTTTTTGCGGGATCCTTCCGCGCAACGACACTGCGTTCCACGCCATGTCGTTGAGCATCCTGTCCGCAACGACCATGATCGCGGGCTGTCCCGCACAACAACGGAGTCGCACATGAAACTCTATTACTCGCCCGGCGCATGCTCGCTCGCCGACCACATCGCGCTGGAATGGATCGGCAAGCCGTACGAAGCGGTGCGCGTGACGCGCGAAGAGCGCTATCAGCCCGAATACCTCGCGATCAATCCCGCCGGCGCGGTGCCCGCGCTCGAGCACGACGGCTGGGTGCTCACGCAGAACGCCGCGATCCTCAACTATCTCGCCGACCTCCATCCGGAATCGGGCCTCGGCGGCGACGGCAGCGCGAAGAGCCGCGCGGAGGTGAACAAGTGGCTGGCGTTCGCGAATTCCGACGTGCATCCCGCGTTCCATCCGATCTTCGGCAGCACCGCGTATCTCGAAGAGGCCGCGCTGATCGACAAGAGCAAGGACGCCGCGCGCTCGAAGGTGCGCAAGTTGTACGAACGCGCCGACGAACAGCTGAAGTCGCGCGAGTGGATCGCCGGCGACACGCGCTCCATCGCCGACCCTTATCTCTATGTCACGTATCGCTGGGCGCGCGGCACCGGTGTCGATCTGTCGGGCCTCGACAACCTTGCGGCATTCGCCGCACGCATCGAAGCAGATCCGGCCGTGCAGAAGGTGCTGAAGGACGAGGGGCTGTCCTGACCCGCAGCCTTCTGCGCACGTTTCAAGACATGCCAACGAAGAAGCCGCCCGGGGGCGGCTTCTTCGTTGTGGCGATCACGCATCCCGTCGCCAATACCGCGACATTTCCAGATACGTGAACGATGCGGACCACGTGACCAGCAGGAAGCCGGTCAGCGCTTCAAGGCCTGCAACCAGGCGGATCGCGCCGACCGGCGCGAGGTCACCGAAGCCGAGCGTCGAATACGTGGTGGCGGAGAGATAGATCGCATCGAACAGGTTGTCGAGACCGTGCTCGCCATGGACGAAGCCGGTGCCCGGAATCTTCAGCAGGGTCCAGTAAGCCAGGCCGTAGCACCAGATTTCGACGATATGCAGCGCGAGCAGCGAGAACATGATGCGCAGCATGACCGCGCGACTGCGGCTGGGCGCGCGGCCGGAAAAGTGTTTCGCCAGCCAGTGCAGGCCCTCGTAGTGCAGCACCACGACCAGCGCGGTCACGCCGGCGGCGACGAACGCGACCAGCGCGTGCTCGGCCCATTGCTCGGAGGGGATCAGCCAGGAAGTATCCATTGCGATGGTGCTGGGGTTCGATCACGGCACGATACCGCATGCGGCCGCCCCGAACGCATCGAGGCGCCCGAAGGCGCCCCGATGTCGTCTCGCGATGGCGGTGATTGCGATCAACCGCGCTTGTCGATCGCGACGTACTCGCGATCTTCCGGGCCCGTGTAGTTCGCGCTCGGGCGGATGATCTTGCCGTCCTCGCGCTGCTCGATCACGTGCGCGCTCCAGCCGGTGGTGCGCGCGATCACGAACAGCGGCGTGAACATCGGTGTCGGGATGCCCATCATGTGATACGCCGACGCGCTGTACCAGTCGAGGTTCGGGAACATCTTCTTGGTGTCCATCATCAGCGTCTCGATGCGCTCGCTGACGTCGAACAGCGTCTGGTTGCCACCATCCTTGCAGAGCTTGCGCGAGAGTTCCTTGATGATCGGGTTGCGCGGATCGCCGATGGTGTAGACCGGATGACCGAAGCCGATGATGATTTCCTTGCGCTCCATGCGCGCGCGGATGTCGGCTTCCGCTTCGTCGGCCGAACCGTAGCGGCTGATGATGTCCATCGCGACTTCATTGGCGCCGCCATGCTTCGGGCCACGCAGCGCACCAATGGCGCCGGTGATGCACGAATGCATGTCGGAACCGGTACCTGCGATCACGCGCGCCGTGAACGTCGAGGCGTTGAATTCGTGCTCAGCGTAGAGGATCAGCGACTTGTCCAGCGAATCGGCATGCAGGTCGCTCGGCGGTTCGCCGTGCAGCAGGTGCAGGAAGTGCGCAGCCACGCTGTCATCATCGGTCTCGACATCGATGCGGCGGCCATTGCGCGTGAAGTGCCACCAGTACAGCAGCATCGAACCGAAACTTGCGATCAGCTTGTCGGCGAGGTCGCGCGCTTCGCTGGCCGGATGGCCTTCGCGCTCGGGCAGCACCGTACCCAGCACCGAGCAACCGGTGCGCATCACGTCCATCGGGTGCGCATTCGCAGGCACCAGCTCCAGGGCTTCCTGCACGAGCGCGGGCAGGCCGCGCAGGCGCTTGAGCTTGGTCCTGTACGCCTTCAGCTGCGAGGCTGTCGGCAGGCTGCCGTGCACCAGCAGGTGCGCGACTTCCTCGAAAGTCGACTTCGTGGCGAGGTCGTGGATGTCGTAACCGCGGTAATGCAGATCGTTGCCGCTGCGGCCGACGGTGCACAGCGCGGTGTTGCCGGCCGCGGTACCGCTCAGCGCGACGGATTTCTTGGCCTTGGGAAGCACTTGCTGGGAATCGTTCATGGTCTTGTCGTCCTTCGTCATCATTTCTTCGCGGCGAACAGCGCGTCGAGTTTCCCTTCGAACGCGTGGTAGCCGATGCGGTCGTACAGTTCCTCGCGGGTCTGCATCGTATCGACCACGGCCTTCTGGTGGCCATCGCGACGGATGCTTGCGTACACGTTCTCTGCGGCCTTGTTCATGGCGCGGAATGCGGACAGCGGGAACAGCTGGATGGCGACGCCGGCCGAGGCCAGTTCGTCGCGCGAGAACAGCGGGGTCTTGCCGAACTCGGTGATGTTGGCCAGCACCGGCACCTTCACCGCATCGACGAAGCGGCGATAGGTGTCGAGGTCGTAGGCGGCCTCGGCGAAGATGCCGTCGGCGCCGGCCTCGACGCAGGCGATGGCGCGTTCGATCGCCGCGTCCACGCCGTCGACCTGGATGGCGTCGGTGCGCGCGATGAGGAAGAAATCAGCATCGGTCTTCGCATCGGCGGCGGCCTTCACACGGTCGACCATCTCGCCCTGCGACACGATCTCCTTGCCCGGACGATGGCCGCAGCGCTTGGCGCCGACCTGGTCCTCGATGTGGCAGGCGGCGGCGCCGGCCTTGATCAGCGACTTGACGGTGCGCTCGATGTTGAAGGCGCTCGGGCCGAAGCCGGTGTCGATGTCGACCAGCAGCGGCAGGTCGCAGACATCGGTGATGCGGCGGACGTCGATGAGCACGTCTTCGAGCGTGTTGATGCCGAGGTCAGGCAGGCCGAGCGAGCCGGCGGCGACGCCGCCGCCCGACAGGTAGATGGCGCGGTAGCCGGCGCGCTTGGCCAGCAGGGCGTGGTTGGCGTTGATGGCGCCGATCACCTGCAATGGGCTTTCTTCGGCGAGGGCGGCGCGAAAGCGAGCGCCCGGGGAAGCGTGGGACATGGTGGAGCTCCTGGCACGTCGGCGGGCCATCCCGCCGGGATCGACGGCAACGGGCCGTCGGGGGCGCCAATCTCGCACCAAGCCCGGGGTTGATCAATCTTGATTGGATCGATCAATCTGTCGGCATGGCCGACCTGCTCACCGCCCGCGAGACCTGCAAGCTGCTTGGCATCAGCCAGGCCACCCTCTACGCCTACGTGAGCCGCGGCCTGATCGAATCCCGGCCCGGCCCCGACCATCGCACCCGCCTGTACGCCCGGCTCGACGTGGAGCGGCTGGCGCAGCGCAAGCAGGTCGGGCGCAGCGCCGCTGCTGCTGCAGCGCACAGCCTGGACCGGGGCCTGCCGGTGCTGGAGACGCGGATCTCCCTCATCCGCCCTGACGGTCCCTATTACCGCGGCCGCTCGGCGATCGTGGCCGTACGCGACGGCGCGACCCTGGAGGACGCCGCCCGGCTGCTCTGGGATTGCGGCCCCCACGACCCCTTCGCTGCCCTGCACGGCGGCGACTGGCCCGCGCACGTGGCAGGGCTCGCGGCCGACGCCACCCTGCCGCCGCTGGAACGCGCGATGGCCGCCATCCCGCTGCTCGCCCTCGGCGCGCGCGGCGCGCTCAACTCGACCCAGCGGGCGCGGCACGAGATCGCGGCGACCCTGCTGCGCCAGAACGCGGCGCTGCTGGTCGGTCGCGCGCCGCCCGACGGGCCCGCGCACATCCTGCTCGCCGACGTGTGGAAGCCCGGAGACACTGGATTCGCCGATCTGGTCCGCGCCGCCCTCGTGCTCTGCGCAGATCACGAACTCAACGTCTCCGCATTTGCCGCGCGCGTCGTCGCATCCACCGGGGCGCATCTGCATGCGACCGTCTGCGCTGGCCTTGCCGCGCTGTCCGGCCCACGGCACGGCGGCGCCACCGCGCGCGCGTACGCACTCATCGCCGACGCGCGCGACGCCGAATCGCCGCACGATTTCATCGAATCTCGCCTGCAGCGCGGCGACGACCTGCCCGGCTTCGGTCACGCGCTGTATCCGCACGGCGATCCGCGCGCAGCAGAACTGCTCGTGCGACTGCGCGCGCGCCATGCCGGCGAACCCGTCATGCACGAACTGGATGCCCTGGTTACCGCGACCGAAAACGTGAGTGGGCAGCACCCGAACATCGACTTCATGCTCGCCGCGATCTGCCATGCGAACGCGCTGCCTGCCACACCCGCACTCGTGATGTTCGCAGCTGGACGACTCGCGGGCTGGCTCGCCCATGCGCTGGAACAGCAGGCGGAAGGGAAGCTGATCCGGCCGAGGGCGAGGTATACCGGCGTGGCGCCGGGGGCGGAGGCATGAGCAGGCGCCGACAGCAGAACGTCCCGCAGCAAGCCAGCAGTCGGCTGGAAACCATGCTGGAGAATGCGCAGGCGTTTTCGCGCCATCCCGAGCGATACGAATGGCTGCGTGCCATGCTTGCCATGTATTCGCTCGACCAGCATGACGGCGTCCTGGTCGAATTGAGGTCGGTGCCGGATCAGGATTGCTGGGTTCACTACGGTCTCTGGCTGACCGCAGAAGGGCGCTTCATCCGCTTCGTTGCGGAAGAAGCCTATGGCGCCCGCCCGCTCGACGCCTCGGGACGCCTCGAGCACACAAGCATCGAGGACGTGACGACATCCACGCCCGTGAGTCAACATGTTCCGGGGGTCGGCAAGTCGAACGGATACCTTGCGCTTGAGGTTTTGAGGCTTGTACGCAGCAGGAGCAGGCCAGATGAATGAACTAGGCCAGCTCCTTCCCTGGCTCGACATCGCCGGACTCTCGGTCTTCGCGGTCTCGGGCGTGCTCGTGGCGGTACGCAAGCATGTCGATGTCGTCGGCGCGTGCTTCTTCGCGATCGTCACGGCGGTCGGCGGTGGCACGCTGCGGACATCCTCATCGGCGCGCCGGTGTTCTGGATGGAAGACCCGGCCCCGATCATCCTCTGCGTGGCGGTGGCGCTCGTCGCATGGCTGGCCCCCTTGCGCTGGTGGCCCGAGCGCGCGCTGGAATGGTTCGATGCCGCTGGCCTCGCGGCCTACGCCGTCTACGGCGCGAGCAAGGCCATGAGCTTCGGCGTATCGCCCGTCTCCGCAGTCGCGGCCGGCGTCATCACCGCATGCATCGGCGGCGTCATCCGCGACATCACGGTCGGCGTGCCCTCCATCCTGATGCGCCACGAGTTGTATGTGACCGCCGCACTCGTGGCATCCGCACTGTACGTCGGCCTGACACAAATCGGGCTTCCCGGGCACTGGCCTGCGGCGATTGCTGTCATCGCCGGATTCGCGTTGCGAGGTGCGGCGATCCGCTGGAATCTGAGTTTGCCCCCTCACCGGGGAAGCTGATGCCAATGGCGTAGCCCGGGGAGAGCGCAGCGAAACCCGGGGCATCACATGATATGCATACCCGAGCCAAACAGCCTCGGGTGCCGGTTTTGCCTCTGTCCCGTTACGATACCGCCAGCCGAGCGCTGTCCTGACGATTCAATCAAACCGAAGACATTTCATTTTCGATATCGGGAGGCATCATGCTGGTAGAGGAAGAGGATCTCGAATTCAGCTATTTCAACTGCTGTGGCGACGAAGACCTGTACCCGTTCGGTTGCCCGAAATGCCAACGACTCATGGTCTTTTGTTATGAATGTGACACCTTGTATTCCGACCTTACGCTCATTTCAGGCAGTCGTGATGGAGTGAACCACTTCAAGCCGCAAGAACCGATCTTTTCTTGCCCCGGTTGCGGCTTCGCTTTCGAGTACCATTTCATGAAGGACCACCATTACAAAGTTGAGCACGCTGAATGGATTGGATCTGGTTATGGTCATTTGCTCCGGCATTGGACAGATACTCGATAGTGACGTAGCCCGGATAGAGCGCAGCGAAACCCGCGGGATGCCCGGTTCAGGAGGGCAAGTCATATAACGCACCGGGTCGGCTTCGCCTCTACCCGAGCTACGATGCGACACCATCAAACGTCACAGCACCCTCCACGCTGACCTTCAACCCCATGCCCCGTTACGTCGCATTTCTCCGAGGCGTCAGCCCGATGAACGCCAGGATGCCGGTGCTCAAGGCGTGTTTCGAGGCGGCGGGTTTCACGGATGTGCGCACCCTGCTCTCCAGCGGGAATGTCGCATTCACGGCTCGCGCATCCTCCCTGTCCGCATTGGAGAAACGCGCGGAGAAGGCGATGCCACCCGGGCTCGGGCGCAGTTTCGACACCATCGTCCGGCGCGCCGAGGACCTGCAGGCGCTGGTGCAGTCGGAGCCCTTCGCAGCGTTCGAGATATCGCCGGCGACCAAGCCGTTGATCGTCTTTCTTCGCAATCCGACGGAGTTGACGCTTGATCTGCCGGCTCATCGTGGCGACGGCAGCATCCTCGGCTTCAACGGCAGCGAGGCGCTGTGTACCTATGTCCCGGGCCCCAAAAGCTCCGTCTTCATGAGCCTGCTGGAGCGCACCTTCGGCAAGACCATCACCACGCGGACGCTGGACACGGTACGCAAATGTGCATGGGCATAGCGGCCATGCACGCACCCGTCAACGAAGACAATGCGCTCCCACTGGAAATTTCCGGGCATCTTCGCGCTTTTTGATCCCGTTCTGATCCCGTCCCACCGCATCGATTCCGTACCCTTTCGGGAAGAGCCTTCGTCATGCGGACAGGTGCTTCACCGCCGCAGGGACGAGGAGATATCGCGACGCGCAGTGGCTTCAGGTCGATCGCAATGGCGAGCCCGATATCAACAAAGCCACACCATGGACAGCCCGGTCATCCAACCCAGCAAGGAGTGCTCGATGATGCAGATTCCCACCTTTCCGACGCCGCCCTACCCGGAATATACCGACGCGGTGCTGACCCAGCCCGCGAACTACGGCATCCTGGAGCAGTTGTTCGGCACATGGGTCAATGTCAACCCGAGCAACAGCAGCACGAACCTGGGGCTGCATACGACCTGCATGCCGTCGCCGGGCACCAATTCCGAAACGATCTTCGGCATCTTCCACTTCCTGTGCGAAGACTATGTCGAGGAACTGACGTTCGCGCCGGTCGAGGGCTCGGTGCGCAATCGCGGCGGCACCAACGAACAGTTCGCAGGCGCCGTCGAGTATCGGCAGAGCATCCAGCGCGCGAGTGACGGCGTGGGCCTGCACGAAGAAGTTGGCATGTACCTGTGGTTCGACCAGATGTACAACCATGCGGCGACCGAGCAGTCGGTGATCGAAGACAACGGCTACCCCGGCATTTCGGTCGGCGCAGGCGCCAATGGCCCGAACTTCGTGCCGCCCTACCCGATCGCGCGCAGCGGCACGATTCCGCACGGCAGCACGATCATGCTGATGGGCAGCTTCGCGCAGGACGTCGACGGCAAGCCGCCGTTTCCCACCGGCCCGGACAGCTGGACGCATCCGTTCGTCACCTCATGGCCGGCGCTGCAGGTCGCGAACGCGCCGAACCTGGCAGCGTCGCCGCTGGCGATCTCGCCCAGCATGGGCGCGACGGTGCTGTTGACGGCACCCGGCAGCTCCACCGCCGCGCCGCTGAACCTGGACGAGTCGGCGCCGGCCTGGGCTTTCGACAAGGCGCTGCCGGTGACCGATCCCGATGGCAATCTCACCTACTTCCAGCGCATCGTCGCCGATCCGCACTATCCGTACTCGGTGCGCCCGGATCTGCGCCTGCGCGATGTCATCAAGAACCAGAACATCAGCAAGTACACCCTGATCCAGCTCACGACGAAACACGACGGCGGGCCGCAGGGCGGCATCCTGAACACGCCGTTCGTGACGCAGTTCGCCAAGCCGACCGAAATGACCATGAACATGTGGCTGGAAACGGTCGTGGAAGAAGACGGTACCGAAGTGCTTCAGCTGCAGTACGAGCAGATCATCTTCTTCGAATTCATGTTCGGATCGAACGGACAGACCACGCGCTGGCCGCACATCCAGATCAACACGCTGCGCAAGAAAGCCTGACCCCGCACTGCCCGCAGCGGCCAACACCGGCCGCTGCGGTCATTCGATGATCAGAGTCTTGTCGCCGATCTGTTCACGGAAGCTCAGCCAGTTCTCGTCACCGATGAGATTGCTGGCCTGCACAATGCCATCGGCGTCGACGAAGACGTAGAACGGCGCGGAGAATTTCGGATTCAGCCTGCGCAGGCTGCGACGATCAACGCGGACGAGACGATGCAGCAGACCGGTCGTCTCGAAATACGCGTGCAGGTCGCGCTGCCGACCCTGGGCAACCACCCACAGGGCAACACCGGACTCCTCCATCAGAGGCAGCATCCGTGCGAGTTCCGGCAGACGTTGCTGGCAGGCCTGGCAACCCGCGCTGAGGAAGACCAGCACCGCCGCCTGCCCGTCCGGAAACGCGCCGGCACCGATACTCCGTCCATCCAGCAAGGTTCCCTGGAATCGCGGCAATGGCGCGCCGATCGGCACCGTGTCCGGAAGACGCGCCTGTGCCAGCGCATT
The DNA here is from genome assembly GCA_016789405.1 of Lysobacteraceae bacterium. GTDB lineage: Bacteria > Pseudomonadota > Gammaproteobacteria > Xanthomonadales > Xanthomonadaceae > Lysobacter_I. The sequence continues at coordinate 31,690 of JAEUPQ010000010.1, read as the reverse complement.
CACCAACCGGGTCAGGCGCAGGCTCAGGAACAGGTTGAACGCGACCAGGGCGGTCAGTGCGATGACCAGCGTGCCGAGCAGGGTCGAATCGAGCGTCATGGGGTGGGAATCGGTTCGCGGGTCATGTTAGCGAGTCATGCAGACGGGACTTACAGGTCCTGCGTGCGTATCTGCATCAGATGGACGACATCGCGCAGGTGGATGGACAGGAGGAACAACATCAGCGCCACGATGGCGATCGGCGCAGAGGACATGGCCGGCAAGCCGCCCAGGATACCGGTCGCCCCCGTGGCGGAAGCGCCCTGCAAGCCGATGCCGGCGGACGCGATGAACATCAGATTGCGCGCCAGATCGAACCCGGAAATGCGTTGCTGGCCTGCGCCGAAGCAGTTGCAGCGAACCGTCAGATCCCTGGCAAGCACGACGAGCACTACCAGGGTGAGCGAAACGAACAGGACCAGCGACAGCATCAATCCGGCGCGCGACAGACCACCTCCGGCCAGCATCAGTGCAGCGGCAGACCATTCACCAGCGAGCACGAGCGATGCAAGGATGGCGGCACTGCCGCGACCCAGCCCCTGGAAACCCTCATCGAGGCTTTCGCCAAACCTGCGGAAGTGCACACTCTTGCCGATCGCCGCGGCCAGCAGCGCGATGAGCACGAACCACCGGCAACCCTCAGCGAGATAGACATCGATGCTCATGACGCCACGTCGAAGGCATGCCAGTCGCCCGGCAGCATGTCCTGCTGGCGGGTGCGCACGAACCCACCGTCGCGGGTCGCGACCAGGGCATCGCACCAGCCGCGTGGATTCGCCTTGCGCGTCTCCGGGCCCATGCGCGTGCGCAGTTCCGCCACGATCGTCCATGCGGCGTCTTCCAGGGCAGGATCGCCCTGCACATTCAACCCGATCGCGCGAAGATCTTCTCCGGTCAGCGTGTAATCGTGCGCATGGAAGCCGAACAGCAGCGTCTCGACGATGGTGCTGCGCGCGTCCTGCGATGCCTCCGGCATGTGCAACGCCAGCAATTCCTCGCCGATCTGGCGCACCGCGAGGGTGCTGCGATAGAACGCGGTAAGCGCGGCAGGTGCGATGCTCTCGCACAGCAAGGGCAATGCGCGTTCGCGCGCAGCGGTTTCGTCCAGGCCGAACCAGTCCTGCGCCAGCTTCGGGAACATGCGGATGTCCAGCGCCGACATCGCAGCAGCCTCCCCGCTCGCATCGGTGCCGGCGAGATGCGGATCGATCGGCGAGAACATCGCCAGCGGCCCAGCGACGATCTCGTGCGCGGCCAGCGCCATCACGGTGCCCGCCGATTGGCAGTGGTGGGGGACGATGAAGCGCACGCGCTCAGCGAACCGGTGCAGCAGCAAGCCGATCCGGCGCGCAACGGCCACCTCGCCGCCGCGACAGTACGCGATCACATCGAGACGTTGCACGCGCCCCATTCGCCGCAGCGCATCGTGCAGCACGGGCAGCAGCTCGCATTCCAGATGGGTCGCGCCCAGCACCAGGACGCGGGAATGTCCATCGCTCTCGAACAGGTGCAGACCGGGAAATGCGGACATCGTGTCAACCTCTGCGGCTTGCGCCGTCGAACAGGCAGTCGGCGACCGCATCCAGCATGCGCAGCTCCGGCACCAGTTGCTCGACGAACAGGAATTGCCCGGCGGGATTGTTCTCCAGGAACACGTACTCACCTTCGGGCGTACAGATCAGGTCCAGCGCACCGAACTTCAATCCGTAACTGTGGACGAACTCAAGACAGCGATGTTCGACCTCCTGCGGCAGGCGTTCGGCGCGATAGTCGATCTCTGCAGAAAAATCGCGGTAATCGACGCGCGTGCGCTCGTCGCCCTGGGATTCGATCCGGGCAGCGAACACGCAGCCATCGACGACGGTCGCCCGGATTTCATGGCGCTTCGGGATGTACTTCTGGAAGAAGCCGGGGAGTTCGCGCACCGCATCGAGCATGTCGTCGTGCGCGTCGGTGATCAGCGTCGTGGCCAGGTTGGGCACGATGCGATCGGCAGGCGCTACCTCGTCCGCCCCGAGGCTTGGCGAAGAGAGCGGCTTGAAGATGATTTCGCCGCCATGCTCGGCGCGAAAGCGACGTACGACATCGCCATCGTTGCTTGCCAGCGACGGCGGCACGCGGAAGCCCATCCGCGCCGCCCGTCGCAATTGCTCGCCCTTCCATCGTGCGCTGTTCGTGGCCATGGGATGGTTCATCCAGTACACGTCCATCGCCAGCAGCAGGCCAGTCAGGATGTGATGGGTTTCCGCGATCGCATAGGCGCGCTCCTGCGGGCCGAGCTCTTCGTCGCTGAGAAAACGGAAATCGCCCGATTTGCGCGTCCACACCGCACCGATGTCCTCGATCGACACTTCCGCCCGCGAAGGCAGGTGATGCAACACTCCCGAGGGAGCGCCGCAGTGCTGCCGGGCATCGAATCGATACTGTGCAGGGAAGCGATCGAGATCGAGGCGGAAGACGCGCGCATCGCGCCCGTGCAGTCGTTCGATGACAAGGTCGGCATGCAGATCGCCGCTGTGGGTGACGACCAGGATGTGGTTCTTCATGCGCTTGGGAATGTGGCTCGTGACAGAAGGACGGCGCGCGTCATCACGACGTGATGGAAAAGTACAGGCCCCGCGAAGCGGGGCCTGTTGTCGACGTGCGGCGACTGCAGGATCGCAATCGCAGCCTCAGCAGTAGAATCCCGCATCGCGACGGTAGAACGGCGTGTAAGCGTCGGCACGGGCATCGGGACCGCTGCAGCCTGCGACCGCAACGCCGTCGCGCACCTGCCACGCGGGTTTCTTCTCGTCCTGCTTCTTCGCATCCGTTGCCAGCTTGAATGCGAACGATCTGGCCTTGTCTGGTGTTTTCATGTGCCACTCCATCGAGCTCTGGATCATCGCGCAGCATGCGCGAACGAAGTTCGCCGCTGAACGCGGCGACTGTCAGGGCGATGTCGCCCGGATCAGCACCAGTAGCCCTTGTCGCGACCGCGGTAATTGCCCCAGATATCGATGTCGGCGCGATAGTCGCCTTCACGGGTCGGATCGGTGCAGCCCGCCAGGGCCACGCCATCGCGCACCTGCCACTGCTTGTCTTCGGTCTTTGCGGCGGTCTTCTGCGTCGAGGCCAGCTGGAATGCGAACGTCTTCTTGTTTTGCATGACGATGGTTCCTTGTTCCTTGTCGATGTGGATATGACGTTGAAAGATGCGGCGAGAAACAGTCCTGTCGTGCGGTCCGTTGCCGTTGCCGCCGCCGGCAACACCGGATCGTACATAGCACGCAGCCCAGGGAAGGGCAACCGGATTGTTTCGCGTATCGGCGCTGCGTCACGGCATTCATGCTTGCTGCAGGGCAGCATGCATCCGGCGGCCGCTTGTATGCCTTCGCGTACCAAGCCACACTCCGATCTCCCATGGCCAGCGCTGGATGCGATGACCAACGACGATCTCCATATGGCGCGTAAGCCCACCTCCGCGGTGAAAAGCGGCCTGCGCGCACTCTGGCCGCTGATCGGCGCGCATCCCTGGCTGTTCACGATCTGGTTGATCTCGTTCGTCATTGCGAGCGCGGCGACGCTGATCGTGCCGACGGCAACGGCGAAGCTGATTGATGGCGGCTTCGTACAGGGCGATCCATCACAGATCGATCGCGATTTCCTTGGCCTGCTCGGTATCACTCTGCTCCTCGCGGTGGCCGGCGCAGCACGCTACGTCTTTTCGGCACTGCTCGGCGAACGGGTGGTTGCCCACCTTCGCGAGCGTCTCTACCTGCGACTGCTCACGCTGGACGCTGCCTTCCACGACGTCAATCGCAGCGGCGAGTTGATGTCCCGACTGACGTCGGACGTCGAGTTCCTGCGCTACACACTCACGTACGCGATCTCGGGCCTGCTGTCCGGCGTGACGATGACGATCGGCGCAATCACGATGCTGTTCGTCACCAATGCACAGCTTGCATTCTTTGCCCTGCTGGCGATTCCCTTGGGCGTGCTGCCCAGCGTCCTGGGCGGGCGACGCCTGCGCACACTCGCACGCTCGGGACAGGATCGCATTGCCGATGCCAACGCGCTGGCCAACGAAACACTGGCGGCAGTGCGCACGGTGCAGGCGCACGTGCGCGAGTCCCACGAGCATCGCCGATTCACGACCGCGCTGGACGCGGCGCTCGCCGCTGCGCGACGCCGGATCCGGGCCCAGGCCACCTTGAACGCGACCGCAGTCGTGCTGGGCGGCGGCGCCGTCGTGTTCCTGCTGTGGCACGGCGCGCACGATGTCGCAGCTGGACGCATGAGCCCGGGGACATTGGCTCAATTCGTGATGTATGCGCTGCTGGGCGGCAACACGGCGACCAGCCTGGCGGAAATCTGGAACGATCTGCAGCGCGCCACCGGCGGCATGAGCCGGATCACCGAGCTGCTTGCCCAGCACCCGTCGATCCACGCACCGGAGAATCCTGACAGGCTGCAGCAGCCGGTCCACGGCGACATCGTGTTCGAGAACGTTGGCTTCCATTATCCGCAGCGCCCCGATGTGCCGGCGCTGGTGAACTTCGAACTGCGGGTGCGCCCCGGCGAGACCGTCGCACTGGTCGGCCCCTCCGGTGCCGGGAAAAGCACCGTGTTCTCCCTGCTGCTGCGCTTTCACGATCCGGACCAGGGGTCGATCCGCATCGACGGCACGCCGCTGACGCGCCTGGACCCGGCTGAGCTGCGCGCAGCGGTGGCGCTGGTGCCGCAACAGCCCACGCTGTTCTCGGTCTCGGCACGGGACAACATTCGCTACGGCAACCTCGAGGCCGACGAAGGCACATTCGATGCCGCCATCCAGGCGGCGCAGGCCTCCGAGTTCCTGTCTGCCCTGCCACAGGGACCCGACACCGACCTGGGCGAACGCGGCGCCCGGCTTTCCGGTGGTCAGCAGCAGCGCGTGGCGATCGCGCGCGCCCTGCTCAGGGACGCGCCCATCCTGCTGCTCGACGAAGCAACGAGTGCGCTGGACGCGCACAGCGAACACGCGGTCCAACAGGCACTGGAGTCGCTGATGCGCGGCCGCACCACGCTGGTGATCGCGCACCGCCTCGCGACCGTGCTCAAGGCCGATCGCATCGTCGTGATGGACCGGGGGCGCATCGTCGCCGAGGGCACCCACCAGGGCCTGATGGCGCAGGGCGGACTGTACGAAGAGCTGGCACGACTGCAGTTCATCGACCACGCCGTCGACCGCACCAGAACCGCCACGCAAGGCGAGCCGGTCGAATGAGGCCCGGGACTGGGCCTCGATCTGGCGTCGGGTGTCGTGTCCATCCACATCCGCCCGGCTTTCCGCTCAGAACGGCGCGGGCGACACCCATTCATGCCATGCCCCCGTAGCGGGGTGTGAGAATCCCAATCGGGCGGCATGCAGGCAGACGCGCTCGCCCGGCGCTGCGCCGTAGAACGCATCGCCGACGATCGCGTGTCCGATGCTCGCCAGGTGCACGCGCAGTTGATGGGTACGACCGGTCACCGGCTCCAGCGCCAGCCGCGTCCTCAGCGCAACCGGGTCGCGCGCCAGCACCCGCCAGCGCGTGAGCGAGGGTTTGCCGACATCGCGGTCCACCTTCTGGCGGGGACGGTTCGGCCAATCGCGGATCAGGGGGAGGTCGATCTCGCCGGCATCGTCCGCAGCATCGCCTCCGGACACCAGGCCTTCCACCAGCGCCTCGTAGCCCTTCGCCACCTGTCGCTGCTCGAACTGCATCGACAGCGCGCGCTGCATCACGGCGCCACGCGCGATCACCACCAGGCCGCTGGTGACCTGGTCGAGGCGATGCACGGTCAGCGCATCGGGATGGTCCGCTTGCACGCGCGCGATCAGGCAATCGGCGAGTTCCGGCGAACGCCCCGGCACCGACAGCAGCCCGGCAGGCTTCTCCACGACAAGCAGGTACTCGTCGGCGTGGCGGATGGCGATGGAAGACATGGGCAGCATCATCGCAACGAAACGCTCGCAAACAAAAACGGGAAGGCCGAAGCCTTCCCGTCGTTCTCGCGCATCGGTCGCCGATCAAATGGCGATGAGATCGCGATCAGAGCAGGTGTGCCACGCCGGCACGCTCTTCTTCCAGCTCGGCGAGGGTCTTGTCCATCGCGGCACGGCTGAAGTCGTCGACCGGCAGGCCTTCGACGCGGGTGTACTCGCCGTTGGCGCAGGTCACCGGCACACCGTACATCACGGTTTCCGGGATGCCGTAGCTGCCGTCGGACGGCACGCCCATCGTCACCCACTTGCCGTCGGTGCCCAGCGCCCAGTCGCGCATGTGGTCGATGGCGGCATTGGCGGCCGAGGCGGCCGAGGACAGGCCGCGCGCTTCGATGATCGCCGCGCCGCGCTTGCCGACCTTCGGGATGAAGTCGTTGGCGTTCCAGTCGGCGTCGTTGATCTTGTCCTTCAGCGACTGGCCGCCGACGGTGGCGAAGCGGTAATCCGGGTACATGGTCGGGCTGTGGTTGCCCCACACGACCAGTTTCTCGATGTCGGCGACGGCGACGCCGGCCTTCGAGGCCAGCTGCGACAGCGCGCGGTTGTGGTCGAGGCGCAGCATCGCGGTGAAGTTCTTCGCCGGCAGGTCCGGGGCCGACTTCATGGCGATGTAGGCATTGGTGTTGGCCGGATTGCCGACCACGAGCACCTTCACGTTGCGCGACGCGACATCGTTCAGCGCCTTGCCCTGCACGGTGAAGATCTCGGCGTTCTTGAGCAGCAGGTCCTTGCGCTCCATGCCCGGGCCGCGCGGCATCGCGCCGACCAGCAGGGCGTAGTCGGCGTCCTTGAACGCGACGTTCGGATCATCGGTGCCGACCATGCCGGCGAGCAGCGGGAAAGCGCAGTCTTCCAGCTCCATCATCACGCCCTTCAGCGCGGCCTGCGCCTTCTCCAGCGGCAGTTCCAGCATCTGCAGGATGACCGGCTGGTCCTTGCCGAGCATTTCGCCGGAGGCGATGCGGAACAGGAGGGCGTAGCCGATCTGGCCGGCGGCGCCGGTGACTGCGACTCGAACGGGTGCTTTCATGGGGATGTCCTTCACGGAAATGTCTTGGCGGGTGGATCGTTGGAGGATCGTTCGTGGACCGCGGCGTTTGCGCGCGCCGCGGAAATGCGCATGGAAACCTTCAGAACACGCGATAGCCCAGCGGCGCGAGCAATTCGCGGGTGCGGGTCTCGTCGTAGCCGTGGAGCGGCGTCCGTCCGACCACCAGCACCGGAATGCCGCGCGCATTGAGCGCCATCATCGCGTTCGCGCCAGCCTCGGTGTCGACGTCGACGGCGTGGTAGCGCACGCCCTTGCGATCGAACTCTGCCTGCAGCTTCCTGCAGTAGCCGCACCAGTCGGCGCGCAGCATCGTGATGCTGCGCTGGTGCTGCGGATCGCCGGCATCGCGGGTCGCCGAGGCCGCGCGGATCGCGGCGATCTGGTCGTCGCCCAGCCCGGGCATGCGCGTCCACGAGGCGGACAGCAGATGATGCAGTCCACCCACGAGGGCCAGCGCAAGCAGGATCCAGACGAGTCGGTTCATCGGAAGGGGTCCGGCCCACCGGGCGGACAGGCCGCCCGGCGGACTTGCGGGGTCACTGCAGTTCGGCGAAGAACTCGACGATGCGCTGCAGGCCCGGCGCCAGCTGCGGCGTCGGGCAGGTGTAGCTGATGCGCAGCGCGCGCGGCTCGCCGAAGGCCGAACCCGGCACGCAGGCGACACCCTTGGCGTCGAGCAGCGCGTTGCACAGGTCCATGTCGTTGGCGATCTTCTGGCCGGTCGGGCCGTGGGTCTTGCCGAAGTAGGCGCTCACGTCCGGGAAGACGTAGAACGCGCCCTGCGGCTTCGGGCAGACCACGCCGGGGATCGAGGTCATCGCCGCCATCACCTGGTCGCGCTTGGCCTGGAACTCCTCGTTCTTCTGCGTCGGCACGTCCTGCGGGCCGGACAGCGCCGCGATCGCGGCGGCGGTGGTCAGCTCGGGGATGTTGGTGATGTGGTTCGAGTTCATCGTCACCACGGCATTGGCCACCGATTCCGGGCCGACCATGAAGCCGACGCGCCAGCCGGGCATACCGTAGGTCTTCGACAGCGAATCCAGGAAGATCACGCGGTCGCGCAGTTCCGGGCGGAAGTGCACGAAGTTGTGGTAGCCCAGGCCGTCGAACACCATGCGGTTGTAGATGTCGTCGGTGATGATCCAGGTGTCCGGATACTTCGCGATCACGTCGGCCAGCACCGCGATCTCTTCCTTCGTGTACACCATGCCCGTCGGGTTGGACGGGTTGTTGAACAGGAAGACCTTCGGCTTCTTCGCCAGAGCGGCGTCGAGCTGTTCCGGCGTCAACTTGTAATTCTGCTCCGCCGGGCACGGCAGCAGGTCGACCTTGGCATCGACGATCTCGGCGATGTCCATGTAGCTGGTCCAGTACGGCGTCGGGAAGGCGATGGTGTCGCCCTCGTCCAGCAGAACCTCGGCCAGGTTGTAGATGATGTGCTTGGCGCCGATGCCGGTGGCAACGTTGCCGCGTTTGTAGCCGGTAAGCCCGATGGCTTCGATGTGTTTCAGGAAGGCATCCAGCAGCGCGTCCGCGCCGCGGTTGCTGCCGTACTGGCCCGAGTCCTTGCTCAGGGCCTCGCGGACCGCGTCGTAGACGTGGCCGCCGGGCAGGAAATTCGGGACGCCGATCGAGAAACTGATGATGTCGCGCCCTTCGGCCTTGAGACGCTTGGCCTTTTCGGCGACAACCATGATGGCACTGGGCTTGGCGCGACCAACGCGCCGGGCAAGCTGCAGCATCGCGGAACCTGTCGTTGTGGAGTGGGGGGTCGGGAACCTGCAGGGCAGGAGATGGATGCCCGCGGCACGAACCTGTACAACATCCCCGTCGAAACGCCCCGGTAGGTACCGGTCACAAGGCTGTCGAACACAGGTCGGGAGGGAGCACGAAATGCTAACACAGGGCATCGTCGAGGCCGTCGCCGGAACGCTGTTTTCCCGGGTTTCGCGGCATTCCCATTCGTCATGGGCGGACTCTCCGCGATGCCGGCCTTCGCCTGCACCGGTGCCATGGCCGAGGCTCCTGCTTCTGGTCTTCGCGAGCCTGCTGCTCGGCGCCTGCACGTCCACACAGGTCCGTACGGTCAAGGACGACAGCGGACGGCCCGTCAGCCTGTCGGGGAGCGTGGTCGTGGTCGAGCCGGACATCGAGCTGTACGAAGTCCTCGCTGGCGGCGCCCAGGAGCCACGCAAGACATGGACCGACACGGCCCGTCGCCTGTATCCGCAGATGACCCGAGAGATCCTGACGGCGCGCGGACTGGCGGTGGCGCCGGACTTCGCCCTGCCCCCTGCCGACAGCAACGACGACCGTTTGCGCCAGCTTTACCTGCTGAACCAGGCCGTTTCGATCAGCATCCTCCAGTACGCGCGCGCCAGCACCAATCCCGACGCCGGCCTGCGCAACAAGCACGGGCGTTTCGACTGGACCCTGGGCCCCGGTGTCTCCGCGATGCGCGAGGCAACCGGCGCCGACTACGCACTGTTCACCTACATCCGCGACAGCTACACCAGCGGCGGCCGCGTGGCGATGCGGGTCATCGGCTTCCTGCTGCTGGGCGGCGACATCGGCGGAGGCTACCAGGTCGGCGTGGCCTCGCTGGTCGACCTGCGCACCGGCCAGGTGGTCTGGCACAACCTGCTGTTCGACCAGGCCGGCGACCTGCGCGATCCGGCCGGCGCGCGCGAGACCGCAGACGACCTGCTGCGCGGACTGAACGTGCAGCGTGGAGCCCGGCAATGACATTCCGCGCCCTCCTGCAGATTGCCGCGAACATCGCGTTATGCGCCGCCCTCGCCGGCTGCGCCACCAGCCAGCCGCTGCGCGAACACCGCCCGGGCGACGCGCCGGTCGCAGGCACCGACGAAGACGAGCTGTGGTACGCGATGCAGCGCGCCGAGGCCGAGCTGCAGCGTTCGCCGCAGCGCGTGCGCGATCCCGCGCTCAACGCCTACGTGCGCGAGCTCAGCTGCAAGGTCGCCGCCGAGCACTGCCGCGACCTGCGCGTCTACATCATGGATGTGCCCGAATTCAACGCATCGATGGCGCCGAACGGGATGATGCTGGTCTGGACCGGCGCCCTGCTCCGCGCCCGCGACGAAGCCGAACTGGGCTTCGTGCTGGGCCACGAAGCCGGCCATTTCCGCGCGCAGCATTCGCTCCGGCAATGGCGGCGGCTCAAGGACACCAGCGCAGTGCTCAGCGCGTTCCAACTGGTCGCGTACGGCGCGGGCGTTCCCGACGCCGCGCTGCTCGGCGCGCTCGGCGCGTATGCCGGCATCTTCAAGTTCAGTCGCGACCAGGAACGCGAAGCCGACCGGCTGGGCTTCGAAGCCGCTGTCGCGCGCGGCTACGACCCTGCGGCCGGTGGCGACCTGTGGGCCCGTCTCAAGCGCGAGGAAGAGACGCGCAAGTACGAACGACGCGGCGTGATCTTCGCCACCCATCCGGCCACGGACGAACGGCTCGAAGACATCCGCAGCGCCGCCGCAGCACTGGCGTCGCCGCCGCGGAATCGCAATCGCGACGCCTACCGCGCCGCCATGCGGCCCTTTCTCGAACACTGGCTCGCGGAGGAAGTCTCGCGTCGCCGCTATGCCAGCTCGCTGCTGGTGATCGGCGACCTGCTTGCGGATTCGCCGCAGGAAGACCATGCGCTGCTGACCTTCTATCTCGGCGAGACGCACCGCCGCCGCAACGCCGCCGGGGACCGTGCGAAGGCCGCCGAACTGTACGCGCGCGCCGTGACCCTGCCCGGTGCGCCGGCAGCGGCCTGGCGCGAGCATGGCTTTGCGTTGCGCGACGCGGGGCGCAAGGCCGACGCCGAAGCCTCGCTTCGCCGCTACCTCGACACCGCCACGCAGGCCGACGATCGCGCCTTCGTGCAACGCGAACTCGATCGTCTCGGAGGCACGCCATGATCCTCAGCAGCACGATCCTCAGCAGCACGATCCTCAGCAGCACGAACGTCAACAGCACGAACGTCAACAGCATGATCGTCCGCATGCTGCGCACCTTCGCGCTCATCACGCTGGTGCTGGCGCTGACTGCCTGTGCCGCCGGCGGAGGCCGACTGGTCAGACCCGGCCCGAACCAGGCCGGCGGCAGGCTCGTGATCGACAGCGGAATGGAGTGGACGCGGATGAGCGCGCCGCGCTACCAGTTGTGGACGATGGATGGCGAACTGCTCAACCGCCTGTACCTGGTGCATCGCGTACGCGAGCGCGAATTCATCTTCCTCGGGCAGCGCCAGACGAAACGTCGCCCCGATGGTGCGTTCTACCACCGCGGCCTGCGCGCCGACGAACTGCGCGACCTGATCCTCGACGGCCTGCGCGCCTCGGGCACCGCGAATGTGGAAGCGACGGACCTGCGTCCCGCGCGTTTCGGCAACCGGGATGGCCTGCGCTTCGAGTTCTCGCTCGCGAACCAGGAAGGCCTGCGCTATCGCGGCATGGCCGCCGCCTTCGAACACGAAAAAGGCCTCGCGCTGGCGATCTTCCTTGCGCCCGCCGAACACTACTATCCACGCGATGCCGAGAAGGTGTCGAAGATGCTGGACACGCTGAGGCTGCGCTAAGGCAGCCGCACGCGCAAGACAACATCCGCGACTACTCGACGAAGACGTCCGTGTAGTTGACGATCATGTAGGAATTCCATTCCGAATAGATGTCCAGGATGCACTGCTTCGCCTTGCAGGCACGCAACTGTTTCCATGCCGCAGCTTCGGTGGCTTCGATATCCGCCCGACCCCGATCCTTCAATGCCTGGAAGATCGATGTCAGCTTGCGATGCTCCTGCCGAAGCGCGGCGTCCTGGCACACGCTGGATTCGTAGAAACCTTCGGGTGACGCGCAAGCCAGGCCATCCTGTTCATCCTGGACCGCAGCGAGACCCGCCTTCTCGTCACGACGCACCGCCTGCATTTTTCCGATGTCGGCAGGCGAAATGCGCCTCACGAAACCCAGCTCGCTGCGCTGCCCGTTGCCATAGGTGATCGTCAGGCGGTGGCCACCACCTTCCTGCTCATCGGCCATGACGCGCCTGAGCGTGATGATCTCCTCCAGCCCTTGCACGGCACGCTTCAGCGTGACCGTGCCGTTGCCGGCATCGATATCGTCGACGTCGAACGTCCATTCCGCCATCCCGCCCTGGTCGAGGAAGACACGCAGGACGCCGTCCTCCAGCCACAGCATGTAGATGTCTTCGCTGTCGTCGGTACCCTCGCTTTCGTGGGTACTCCAGACGCCTTCCACATCGATCAGCAGCTGTCGATCCGGTGAAACCGCGGGCGCGGCGGCGACTGCATCCGGGGCAGTTCCGTGCACGGCCTCGCCCGGCCCGGGCGCCTTGTCGCAACCACTGGACAACACCAGCATTCCCACGCACAACGCGATCCTTCCGCGCGTTCCCCACGACTTCACGATCAACGCCGTCTCTCCAGAGTTTCTGCACTCGATGCGCGCCGCCAGTCGAGGACGGCCACCATCCGTCCATCTTCGCAACAAACGACACCCGCCGGACATTGCGTGGAACCACGGCGTTGCATGGCCTCGACGATTGGACGCGACGAGTGGAAGCAGCCGAATCCCGAATGCAGAGCGGCAGCCGACTGAGTCGCTGCCGCCACCATCTCCACCGCTGTCCCCACCGCTGTCGCCGCCGGCATCGCAGTCGTTGCTGCCATCATCGTCGCTGCGGTCGTCGCACCGATTCGACATGTCGCGATCGTTGTCGTCGCGACCGTCGCTCCACGTCGACGAGTCACTCGACCAACCGGTCGACGAAGCTGCCGACGAAGCATCCGGGACATAACCGTCGCTGTCATGCCGCCCCCTGTCTGGCGACATCGCGCGCGAGACGAAGACGAGCGCTGCGAACACCGCCGCAAGCAGCGCCGGCACCAGGTACCCCGAGGCCAGCAACGCGATCGACAGCAAGCCGACCAATCCGGCGAAAACGGTTGCAGGACGCATGCGGGAGCCCTTTCCAGTAGGGATGGCATCATGGCATGGGCCCGTCGTCGCGAAACAGGTCACCTCTGGCTGTTCGGCATGGCGGCTGCCCCGGCTTGCCGACACGGAGAGTCGTCACAGAGCAACGCCACCCATGCCGTGTTCCGCTGACCCAGACATCGCCTCTCGGCACCGACATTCGCCATCAGCGACGCATGCACCGCCCTCGTCGACGACATTCCCGATCAGCGCATGGGCTTGCACGGCACGACGAAATCGACGTGATAGTGCTCGTCGTGGCGCCACCACACGCGCCCGCGCTCGAAACGCAGTCGCCCACGCAGTTCGCGACCACGCGAGGTCGCGAACAGCGCCGGCAGGTATTCCGGCGCGAGGATCACCCGACCGATCGGCGCACCGCGACGTCGACCCGCGCGATCGAGTGCGTGCAGGTGCGCGGCCAGCGCCTCGAAGTCGATCCGCAGATCGCCCAGGCGTCCGTTCGCATCGAACTCGAGATCGTAGCCGTAGCGGTTCTTCGCATGGCCGGGCAAGGGCACCGAACGACCGCGACGATCCAGCACAGGCACCATGAAGTCGACCGACAGGCCATTGCGATGCGTCCGGTGCGGCTTGAACGATCCACCCGTCGCGAATCCGGTTTCGCCGTAGACGTAGGTCGTCCCGGGAGCATCCCGATCCAGTTCGGCATACGCATCGATGATCGCGGCGACCACGCGCGAATGGGCGTGGGTACGCCCCATGGCTACGCCGGCACTGCTGTAGGCGCGGAAATTCGCCCCGCTCGACGGCAGCCGCATCCCGCGTTCGAGACTCCCGGCGGATGGCGTGCCGTGGCAGACGCTGTCGGCGGCCCGCGCCGGCGCCGCGAACTGGACGACTGCTCCCAACACGACGGCCCACATCACGACGACGAATGCGTCAAACGAAGAACGCGGCCTGGGGCCGCGTTCCGGATGTCGCTGGCGGGCGCCTCGCAGGCTCACGCCGCCAGGATCTTGTTCCACTCCGCCACGCGGTCGGCCTTGGCGTCGAGCGCGGCCTGGGCGTCGCCTTCGATCTTGACCGACGTGATGGTGTCGCCCTGGCGGATGCTGTCGACCACGTCCAGGCCCTCGATCACCTTGCCGAAGACGGTGTGCTTGCCGTCGAGCCAGCCGCAGGGGACGTGGGTGATGAAGAACTGGCTGCCGTTGGTGTTCGGGCCGGCATTGGCCATGGACAGGACGCCGCGCTCGTGGCGCACGCCGTTGTTGGCCTCGTCCTCGAAACGGTAGCCCGGACCGCCGGTGCCGCGGCCCTGCGGGCAGCCGCCCTGGACCATGAAGTCGGCGATCACGCGGTGGAAGACCAGGCCGTTGTAGAAGCCGCGCTGGACCAGGTTGACGAAGTTGGCGACGGTCAGCGGCGCCTTGTCGGCGTGCAGCTCGATGCGGATCGGACCGCGGTCGGTATCGAAATGGGCGATCAGGCTCATGGTGGTTCTCTGTCAGGAAAGAGTGGGTGCGCGGCAGGGCGCGCCGGAAGGACGAGATGGGTGCCGTCGCACCCGGATCAACCCCGCCCCTTGGCGACCTGGATCTGGCGGAACATGGTCAGGCCGCAGATGGCGACCACCAGTCCCCCGCCTAGCAACAGTGGCAGGCGCAGGGTCGGCGGCAGATGGGCGGCGATCGGGCCATCGGGCTCGAACTGCATCGCCAGCCCCATGACCAGGGCGGCGCAACCTGCCAGGTCGGCGGCGATCAGCCAGATCGGCGGTTTCCAGGGGGTTCGGGACATCCGGAGGACCTCGTGGGCTGGGCTGGGCGGGCGGCTGACGCGGGCGATCGGCTGGCTCGACCGGGGCTTGGTGAAGCCTGAACGGGCCGATGGAGCCATTGCTCGCGGCGGACGGCTATAATAATCGGCTTCCTTCACGAAAATCTCAGCGCCCGACCTCCCCGGGTGCCCATCGCCATGTCCGCATCCAATTCCGTCGAACGCCTCCGCAACATCGCCATCGTCGCCCACGTCGACCATGGCAAGACCACCCTCGTCGACCAGCTGCTCAAGCAGTCCGGCACCCTGAACGAGCGCGCCGTGGTCCCCGACCGCGTGATGGACAGCAACGATCTGGAAAAGGAACGCGGCATCACGATCCTTTCCAAGAACACCGCGATCCGCTGGACCAACCCGAAGACGGGTGAAGACTGGCGCATCAACATCGTCGACACCCCCGGACACGCCGACTTCGGCGGCGAAGTCGAACGCGTGCTGTCGATGGTCGACTCCGTGCTGATCCTGGTCGACGCGATGGACGGCCCGATGCCGCAGACGCGCTTCGTGACCCAGAAGGCGTTCGCGATGGGCTTCAAGCCGATCGTCGTCATCAACAAGGTCGACCGCCCGGGCGCGCGCCCGAGCTGGGTGCTGGACCAGACCTTCGACCTGTTCGACCGCCTCGGCGCGAACGACGACCAGCTCGACTTCACCACCGTCTACGCGTCCGGCCTGCAGGGCTTCGCCGGCATGACCGAAGACGTGCGCGACGGCGACATGACCGCGCTGTTCGAAACCATCTGCGAGCACGTGCCCGCGCCGCCGGTCGATCCGGACGGCCCGTTCCAGATGCGCGTCACCTCGCTGGACTACAACAACTACGTCGGCATCATCGGCGTCGGCCGCATCCAGCGCGGCAAGGTCAAGACCAACCAGCAGGTGGTCGTGATCGATCGCGAAGGCAAGACCCGCAACGGCAAGGTGCTGCAGGTGCTCGGCTTCATGGGCCTGGAGCGCATCGAAGTTCCCGAGGCGCAGGCCGGCGACATCATCGCGTTCAGCGGCATCGAAGGCATCGGCATTTCCGACACGCTGTGCGCGCCCGATGCGGTCGAACAGCTGCCGGTCCTCGCCGTCGACGAACCCACCATCTCGATGACCTTCCAGGTGAACGACTCGCCGTTCGCCGGCGTGAAGGATCGTTCGGGCGGCAAGTTCCTGACCTCGCGCCAGCTGCGCGACCGCCTCACCCGCGAGACGCAGCACAACGTCGCGCTGAAGGTCGAGGACACGCAGGATGCCGACAAGTTCAAGGTCAGCGGCCGCGGCGAGCTGCACCTGTCGATCCTGATCGAAACCATGCGTCGCGAAGGCTACGAACTGGCCGTGTCGCGACCGGAAGTGATCATCAAGGAAATCGACGGCGTGATGCAGGAGCCGATCGAATCGCTGGTCGTCGACATGGAAGAGCAGTTCCAGGGCGGCGTGATGGGCCGTCTCGGCGAGCGCAAGGCGCTGCTGCAGAACATGGAACCCGACGGCAAGGGTCGCGTGCGCCTCGACTACCTGATCCCGGCGCGCGGCCTGATCGGCTTCCAGACCGAATTCCGCACGCTCACCGCCGGTACCGGCCTGCTCTTCCACGTCTTCGATCACTACGGTCCGAAGGCCGATGGCGCGATCGGACAGCGCCAGAACGGCGTGCTGATCTCCAACGGCACCGGTCCGTCGCCGGCCTACGCGCAGATCGCCATGCAGGAACGTGGCCGCCTGTTCATCGAGCCGGGCGAGGAAATCTACGAAGGCCAGATCGTCGGCATCAACAGCAAGGACAACGACCTCACGGTCAATGCCCTGCGCGGCAAGCAGCTGACCAACTTCCGTGCCTCGGGCAAGGACGACGATGAAGGCCTGATCCCGGCGATCAAGTTCTCGCTGGAGCAGGCGCTGGAATTCATCGACGACGACGAACTGGTCGAAGTCACGCCGAAGCAGATCCGCCTGCGCAAGAAGTTCCGTCTCGAAACCGACCGCAAGCGCGCCTCGCGTTCCGCGTAACTCGCCCTCCGCATCATCGGACAGGCGCGTCGCGATGACGCCCGATGCGCAATCGCCCACGGCGCCGGAAGCCCATTCCGGCGCAGGGGCCACGCGCGCCATCGCGCTGATCGAACTGGCCAAGAGCGTGTTCGCGCTGCTGGCCGCGAGCGGCCTGGAGCTGCTCGGACCGGCGCCGATCCAGCGCTTCGTCCATTGGCTGATCGAGGTCTTCCGCTTCGACGCCCACCACAGCGCGCTGGCGACGTTCGCGCGCAGGATCGATCCCGAATCCGTGCACCTGGCGGCTGCCGTGGCCGCTGCCTACGGCCTGCTGCACCTGGTCGAAGCCTGGGGCCTGTGGCGCGGGCGCCGCTGGGCCTCCTGGCTCGGCTGCATCAGCGCCGCCATCTACCTGCCGGTCGAAGCCATCGCCCTGCTGCGCGACCCGGGCTGGGTGCCGCTGATCGTGGTCGCGATCAACCTGAGCATCGTCTGGATCCTTGCGCGCGACCTCATGGTCCGCCACCGCGCAGAGCTCGTCTCCGAACCAGGCTGAGCGCCAAACGCCGCGCTTGTACGCTCGTCGCCGACAGGCAATGCTGGGTGCCCGTCGATCCTTGGTCGCAATCGCATGTCCCGGCGCGCCCCGCTCGTCCTGTCGCTTTGCTTCCTCCCGCTCACCGGCTGCAACACGGATGGCGACTCGGCGTCGGCTGGCCGCACGGCGCCCTTCGCATTCGAGGAAGCCACGGTCGACGACCTGCAGGCACGCATGCGGGCCGGCACGCTCGACAGCGCCACGCTCACCCGTGCCTATCTCGACCGCATCGCCGCGCTCGACGACGCTGGACCGACGCTCGGCGCGGTGATCGAACTCAATCCCGACGCCCTGCGCGACGCCGAAGCGCGCGACACCGAACGCAAGGCCGGCAAGGCGCGCGGCCCGCTGCATGGCATCCCGATATTGCTGAAGGACAACATCGACGCGACGCCGATGGTCAATTCCGCCGGTTCGCTCGCATTGGCCGAACATCGTCCGAAGCAGGATGCCTTCCTGGTCGCGCGCCTGCGCGCGGCCGGCGCAGTGATCCTCGGCAAGACCAATCTCAGCGAATGGGCGAACTTCCGCTCCACGCGATCGACCTCCGGCTGGAGCGCGCGCGGCGGCCAGACGAAGAATCCGTACGTGCTCGATCGCTCGCCCTGCGGCTCCAGTTCGGGCTCGGGCAGCGCGATCGCCGCGAATCTCGCGACGGTCGGCATCGGTACCGAGACCGACGGCAGCATCCTGTGTCCGTCGGCGGTGAATGGCCTAGTCGGCTTGAAGCCCACCGTCGGTCTGGTCAGTCGCAGCGGCATCATCCCGATTTCCGCCACGCAGGACACCGCCGGGCCGATGGCGCGCAGCGTCGCCGACGCGGCGAAGCTGCTGGATGCGATCGCCGGCGCCGATCCGGCCGATGCCGCGACGGCGAATGCCCGCGTGACGCGCTATGCCGCCGCGCTGAAACCCGGCGCACTGAAGGGCGCGCGCATCGGCGTGCTGCGCGACTCGGCCGGCTACCAGCCCGGTGTGGACGCCGCGTTCGAACGCGCGCTGCGAGCGCTTCGCGACGCCGGCGCGGACGTCCAGGATGCCAGCATCGCGAATGCGGGGGCCTGGAGCGATGCCGAATTCGAAGTCCTGCTGCACGAATTCAAGGACGGCCTCAATCGCTACCTCGTGGACAGCGGCGCACCGGTGATCTCGCTGTCCGCGCTGATCGAGTACAACCAGATCCATTCCGGACAGGAAATGCCCTGGTTCGCGCAGGAGTTGTTCGTCATGGCCCAGGAGAAAGGCCCGCTCACGGACAAGGCCTATCTCGCCGCACGCGCCAAGGCACGCAGGCTTGCCGCGACCGAAGGCATCGAAGCCACGCTCGCGGCAGGCGAATTCGATGCCCTCGTGGCACCGACGACCTCGCCTGCGTGGCCGATCGACCCGATCAACGGCGACCACTTCACCGGTGCCGGCTACGGCGTGGCCGCGGTCGCCGGCACGCCCAGCCTGACCGTGCCGATGGGCGATGTCGAAGGCCTGCCGGTGGGCATCGTCTTCCTCGGCGGCGCCTGGAGCGAAGCGCGATTGATCGCACTCGCCTACGACTACGAACGCACCACGCGGCATCGCAAGCCGCCGACGTTCCGCGCGACGCTGTCGTCGAAATAAGTCGCGCCACGCATGTCCCTGGAAATCGATACCACCCTGTGGCTGCTCACCGCGCTCGCCGGATTCGCGGCCGGACTCATCGACAGCATCGTCGGCGGTGGCGGGCTGGTGCTGACACCGGCGATGCTCAACCTGCATCCGCAGCTGCACATCCTGCAGGCCATCGGCACGCAGCGCACCAGCTCGATCTTCGGCACCAGCGTCGCTGCGTGGAATTACCTGCGTCGCATCCGCGTCGAACGCCGCATCCTCGTGCCGGCGTGCATCGCCGCGCTGTCCGCATCCGCGGTCGGCGTCCAACTGGCCAAGCGCATCGATGGCGATGTGCTGAAGTGGACCGTGCTGGCGATCTGCGTCGTGCTCGCGATCTACACCGTGTTCCGCAAGGACCTCGGCCTGCGCGAGGACCGGCGCTTCCATCCGAAGCACGAAACCATCGCCGCCGTGGCGATCGGTGGGGCGACCGGCTTCTACAACGGCCTGATCGGCCCCGGTACCGGCACCATCATGGTCTTCGCCTTCGTCAGCTTCCTCGGCCTGGATTTCCTGAAGTCCTCCGCAGTGTCGAAGACGACGAACGTCGCCGCCGACCTGAGCTCGTGGACAGTGCTCGCGCTCGGCGGCTTCGTGCTCTGGACGCTGGCCATCCCGCTGATCATCGGCAACATCATCGGCAGCTACATCGGCAGCCACATGGCCATCAAGCGCGGCCAGGGCTTCGTCCGCGCCGTCTTCCTGGTCATCGTGCTGTCCCTGATCGCGCGCCAGGCCTGGCAATTGGCGACGCAACCCTGACGCACGGAACAATCGGGCGTGACCTGTGGGGCTTGCCGCACCGCAGCGGTTGGCGATGATGGGCACCCGTGCCATCGGGCACGGTCACAAATGCAATGCCCGCCTCGTCTGGGCGGCATGGGTTCCGGGAGTTTCCCGGCGCCACCCGATCCCCGAGGAGTCGTTCCCCACATGAAATACCCCGTCGTCCACGTCCTCGCAGCCTCGCTCGCCACGGCGACCTGCCTTGCCTTCGCCCCGCAGGCCACCGCAGCCGCCGGCCAGACGGCGGATCCCAAGCCGAAGGACACATTCGCCGTCGTCTGGGAGCGCCTGCAGAGCAGCGGCTTCAAGGGCGAACACGAGGGCCTGGACTGGGCCGCGCTGAAGGCCGAACACCAGCCCGAGATCGAGGCGTCCACCGACATCAAGCAGCTGCGCAAGGAGATCAACGAACTGCTGGAGGACCTCAAAGCCTCGCATTTCGCCCTGATCCCGTCCGAAGCCATGCCCGACTCGGGCAAGACCGTGTCGCCGGGTCTTGGCGACACCGGCCTGCGCTTCGCCCTGTCCGGCAAGCAACTGCTGATCGAACGCGTATTGCCTGGCTCGGCCGCGGACAAGGCCGGCATCCGCGCAGGCTGGTCAGTCGACGGCATCGACGACATCGACACGACCGCCGCGCTCGGTGCGATGGTCGAGCTCGACGACGACGCGCGTCGACAGAGCGAAGCCATCCTGCTTTCGCGCGCGAACAAGCACGTGATGGGCATCGCCGCCGACGCGCGGATCGCGCTGCGCCTGCGCGATGCAGCCGGCAAGCCGCGGAAGGTCGAAGTGGCGGCAGTCGCCGACCCGCAATTGCAGAGCGTCGCCCTGCCCGGCCTGCCGCCGATGCCGCTGCGCATCGCCTATCGGCGCATCGATCGCGCCGGTGCCGGCTGCACCCTGCATTTCGAATTCAACCAGTGGGCGATGCCGGTGTACGAGGAATTGTCCGACGCGCTGCGCGAGCATCCCGGTTGCGACGGCGTGGTGCTGGACCTGCGCGGCAACAGCGGCGGCTTGATCCCCAGCCTGACCGCGGTGAGCGGGCTGTTCTTCGAGAAGCCCACCTCGCTGGGCACGATGACCCTCGGCGACGGCCAATCGCTCCAGTTGATGGCCCTGCCTCGCCAGGTCAGCGATGACGGCCGCGAGATCCGCCGCCACACCGGCAAGCTGGCGATCCTCACCGACCGCGGCTCGATCAGCTGCTCCGACATCTTCCCCGCCAGCCTGCAGGCCGTCGGCCGCGCCCGCATCTTCGGCAGCACCAGCGCCGGCATGGCCCTGCCGGCCGCCGCAGTGCCGCTGCCGTCCGGCGATCGCCTGATGTATCCCACCGCCGATTTCGTCGACCCGCTGAAGCGCCGCATCGAAGGCGTCGGCGTGGTGCCCGACCAGCCGATCGCCCCGACGCCGGCCAGCCTGTCCAAGGGCGCCGACCCGGTGCTGGACGCTGCCGTCGCCTGGACCGGGGCCGGCAGCTGAACCACGAACGACGAGCGCCCCCGAATCCCGCACAATCCGCTACATCGATCCCCCCAAACGCACAGGAACCGACATGACCCACCGTTTCGCATTCGCAGCCCTCGCGCTCGCCCTGCCGTTCGCCGCGACCGCAGCCGACTTGCCCAAGCCCCAGGCACTGTTCGACGCCCATATCAAGGCCATCGGCGGCCGCAAGGCCATCGAGAAGGAAAGCGACGGCAGCATCACCGGCACCATGGAGATCGTCGAGAACGGCATGAAGGCCGAGGTGCGCATGGCCAGCCTGGGCAAGAACCGCGCGATGACGATGGCGATCCCGAGCGTCGGCGAATTCCGCAGCGGACGCCACGGCGACGTGGTCTGGTCGATGGACCCGATGACCGGCCCGCGCATCCTCGAAGGCAAGGAGCGTCAGGACCAGGTCGAACCGTTCGAACCCAAGTACGTGATGCGCGATGCCAGCCTCATCGAATCGGCGACCACCACGGCCCTGTCCGATTCCGAGGGTCGTCCCTGCCACCGCGTCGAAATCACGTGGAAATCCGGCAAGAAGACCGCCGACTGCTATGGCGTCGAAGACAAGCTGCTGCTGTCCACCGAATCCACGGTGACCACGCCGATGGGCGAGCTCAAGCAGACCTCGCACTTCCACGAATACAAGCCGTTCGGCCCGGCCACGACGGCCACGGTGACGCGCGTGAAGGTCGGCGGCATGACCCAGGTCATCAGCCTGACGGCCTACGACGCCACGCCGCCGGCTGCCGACGCCGTGGCACTGCCCGCGGCAATCCAGACCCTGGTCAACAAGGCCGCCGAAGCCAAGCCGGCCGCGACGGAAGCAACCCAGAGCCAGTAAGCGAGCCTGCTTTCCGAAAAAAAAGAAACCCGCGTTTCCGCGGGTTTCTTTTTGCCTGATTCATGATTCAGGCAATGGGCGGATCAGAACGCAGCCGGTGCGTTGATCTGCGCCTGCTTGCGCACGATCAGCATCGCGATTTCCAGCGCCTGCTCGTAGTTCAGGCGCGGATCGACCGTCGTGCGGTAGGCGCGCTCCAGATCCTTGTCGGTCAGTTCGCGCGCGCCTCCGGTGCACTCGGTGACGTCTTCGCCGGTCAGCTCCAGGTGCGCGCCACCGAGGCGCGTGCCGGCCGCCGCGTGCAATTCGAACGCCTGCTCCAGCTCGCTGCGGATGTTCTCGAATCGGCGGGTCTTGTAGCCGTTGCTGGTCGCCTCGGTGTTGCCATGCATGGGATCGCAGATCCACAGCACGCGACGACCCTCGCGCTTCACGGCATCGAGCAGCGGCGGCAGCTTCTCGGCGATGCAAGTCGCGCTCATGCGATGGATCAGGCACAGGCGGCCTGGCTCGTCGTGCGGGTTCAATGCGTCGATCAGGCGCAGCAACTGGTCCGGAGCCACCGACGGACCGATCTTGACCGCGATCGGGTTGCGGATGCCGCGGAAGTACTCGACGTGCGCGCCGTCGATCGCCGCAGTGCGCATGCCGATCCACGGGAAGTGCGTGCCGAGGTTGAACCAGCCCTGCTGGCGCGGGACCTGGCGCGTCACGCCCTCTTCGTAGGGCAGAAGCAGCGCTTCGTGCGAGGTGTAGAACTCGACGCTGCGCAGGTTGTGGATCGGCTCGCCCGAGAGCGTCTCCATGAAGCGGACGGCGTCGCCGATGCCGGAGACCATCTTCTGGTACTCGGCGGCGAGCGGCGAATGACCGACCCAGTTGAGGTTCCAGTATTCGGGGTGGTGCAGGTCGGCGAAGCCGTCGTCGATCAGCGCGCGGATGAAATTCATCGTCATCGCCGAACGCGCGTGCCCCTTGATCATGCGGCGTGGATCCGGGATTCGCGCCTCGGCCGTGAAAGCCGGACCGTTGACCAGATCGCCACGGTAGCTCGGCAGGGTCACGCCGTCCTTGGTCTCGGTGTCGGCCGAGCGCGGCTTCGCGTACTGGCCGGCGAAACGGCCCACGCGCACCACGGGCAGGCGCATGCCGTGCACGAGCACGAGGCTCATCTGCAGCAGCACCTTCAGGCGATTGGAAATCACTTCCGGCGTGCAGTCGTCGAAGATTTCCGCGCAGTCGCCGCCTTGCAGCAGGAAACGCTTGCCTTCCTGCGCTTCCGCCAGCTGCTGGCGCAGGTTCATCACCTCGCGCGACGTCACCAGCGGCGGGAGCGCATGCAGTTCGTTCAGGACGCCTTCGAGCTCTTCCGGGTTGCCGTACGTCGGCTGCTGCAGCGCCTGATAGCCACGCCAGCTGGCGGGCGACCAACCTTCGGGCGGCGGAACGACGGCTTGCAGATGTTCGGAGCGGGACATGGCGTGTTTCCTGGACGAATTCATGGTCGTGTCATCGTGGCTTGAAGGCGGCGTAGAGGGCGAACAGGGAGAGAAGGACGAACCAGACGAGGCTCCAGGCCGGCATCGAGAGGCCGAGGAAGGTCCAGTCGACCTTCGCACACTCGCCAGAGCCATTCAGCACGGTGCTGAAGGTCTGCAGATAGGAGTTGTTCTCCAGCAACCAGCTCAGCGTGGGCCCGCAGGCCGGCACCTGATCCGGCGGCAGCGTGGTCAGCCAGACATGCTTGCCGGCGATGTAGCCGCCGATGCCGCCGGCGACCAGGGCCAACGCGCCGAAAGTCCCGCGACCGAACCGGCCCTTGGGCGCGAACGCCGCCCCGAACAGAAACACCACGCCCAGTGCCGCGAAGGCGACACGCTGAAAAATGCACAGCGGGCAAGGCACGAGGCCCCACTCAAACTGGGAGAACAGGGCGAACCCGATCAGCGCCGCGCACAGGATGAAGCCCAGCAGGAACTGGAGGCGGAAGGACCAGCGGAGAGGGTTGGCTTGCATGGGCAATGGAATCTG
The DNA here is from genome assembly GCA_016789405.1 of Lysobacteraceae bacterium. Lineage (GTDB taxonomy): Bacteria > Pseudomonadota > Gammaproteobacteria > Xanthomonadales > Xanthomonadaceae > Lysobacter_I. The sequence continues at coordinate 7,405 of JAEUPQ010000010.1, read as the reverse complement.
CGATGGACGGGATGACGGACTGACCGGCACGCGTATTGCGAAGTTCCGGTGCAGCGACCTGCCAGCGTCGCGCCCCGAGACGGGTCCGTCAACCGTGTTGCGGTGCCACAATAACAAAAACCCCGGCTTTCGCCGGGGTCTTGCTTAGAACCTTTGCGCATCTTGATCTGCGCGGATCCGGCGGGTCGCCCGGCCGGCTCCGGGGCGATCAGGCCGCGACTTCGGGGCGGTCAACCAGCTCGACGTAGGCCATCGGAGCATTGTCGCCGTCACGGAATCCGCACTTCAGGATGCGCAGATAACCGCCCGGACGCTCGCGATAGCGCGGGCCGAGGGTGGTGAACAGCGTGCCGACGGCTTCCTTGTCGCGCAGGCGAGCGAACGCAAGGCGGCGGTTGGCCACGCCGTCGATCTTCGACAGGGTGATCAGCGGCTCGGCGACGCGACGGAGTTCCTTCGCCTTCGGCAGCGTGGTGCGGATCAGGCCGTGCTTGATCAGCGAAGCCGCCATGTTGCGGAACATCGCTTCGCGATGGGCGCTGGTGCGGCTGAATTTGCGTCCGGACTTCTGGTGGCGCATGGTCGTGTTTCCTGGGTTATCCCCGGCAACGTGTGCCGGGATCGATGTTCAAAGTGGGAACGAAACTCAGCCCAGCATGCCGTGGGTGGCGATGCCGGCCGGCGGCCAGTTTTCAAGCTTCATGCCGAGGGAAAGACCACGCTGGGCGAGGACTTCCTTGATCTCGGTGAGCGACTTCTTGCCGAGGTTCGGGGTCTTGAGCAGCTCGACTTCGGTCTTCTGGATCAGATCGCCGACGTAGTAGATGCTCTCGGCCTTGAGGCAGTTGGCCGAACGCACCGTCAGCTCCAGATCGTCGATCGGGCGGAGCAGGATCGGATCCACACCGGTGGTCGCCGGCTTGGACGCGCCGCGATCACGGTGGGTGAAGTCGCCGAAGACCGACAGCTGATCGGTGAGGATGTCGGCGGCGGTGCGCACGGCTTCCTCGGCGTCGATCGTGCCGTTGGTTTCGATGTCGAGCACGAGCTTGTCGAGGTCGGTGCGCTGTTCGACGCGAGCCGCTTCGACCTCGTAGGCCACGCGGCGGACCGGCGAGAACGAGGCGTCGAGCATCAGGCGGCCGATCGCACGGGTTTCTTCATCCGGACGACGACGCGCGGCAGCCGGCTGGTAGCCGAAGCCACGCTCGATCTTCAGGCGCATGTTAAGCGCGGCATCCTTCGTGAGGTGCGCGATCACGTGCTCCGGATTGAGGATCTCGACGTTGTGGTCGGTCCGGATGTCTCCGGCGATGACCACGCCCGGGCCCTGCTTGCTCAGGCTCAGGGTCGAGGACTCGCCCGTGCCCATGCGGATCGCGACATCCTTGAGGTTCAACAGCACTTCCAGCACGTCTTCCTGCAGGCCTTCGACCGTGGTGTACTCATGCAGCACGCCGTCGATCTCGACCTCGGTGATCGCGTAACCCGGGATCGACGACAGCAGCACGCGACGCAGTGCGTTGCCGAGGGTGTGGCCGTAGCCACGTTCCAGCGGCTCGATCACCACCTTGGCGCGATTGCCGGCAAGGCGCTCGATCTGCGGAGCGCGCGGACGCAGGACCTGATTGGCGGATACCGTCATCTTGTGGTGTCTCCTGGAGCCGGGGCCTCGCGGCCGCGGCGGTGTTTCTGGTGGCCTCCCCGGGCAAGGGAGGCGACCGGGGCGACAGGCGCCACGGCCGTGGGGGTCTGGAGCCGCGCCCCCGCACAAGGCAGGGGCGATTCACCGTCGCTTACTTCGAGTACAACTCGACGATCAGCGCTTCGTTGATGTCGGCCGGCAGATCGCTGCGATCCGGAACGGCCTTGAACACGCCGCTGAACTTCTTGCTGTCGACTTCGATCCAGCCCGGGGCCAGATCCATCGTCGAAGAGACGTTGAGGGCTTCCTGGACGCGGAGCTGCTTCTGCGCCTTCTCGGACAGGGTGATCGCGTCGCCGGCCTTGACCTGGTACGACGGCAGGTTCACCGACTTGCCGTTGACCAGCACGCCGCGGTGCGACACCAGCTGGCGCGCGGCCGGGCGGGTGACGGCGAAGCCCATGCGATAGACGACGTTGTCGAGGCGGGTCTCCAGCATCTGCAGGAGGTTTTCGCCGGTGTTGCCCTTCTTGGTCGACGCCTTCTTGTAATAGTTGCGGAACTGGCGTTCCAGCAGACCGTAGATGCGCTTGACCTTCTGCTTCTCGCGAAGCTGCGTGGCGTAGTCAGACAGCTTGCCCTTGCGGGCAGCGCCGTGCTGGCCCGGCTTCTGCTCGAGTTTGCACTTCGAGTCGAGAGCGCGCGCCGGCGACTTCAGACTGAGGTCTGCGCCCTCGCGACGGGCGAGTTTGCAGGTGGGACCGATATAACGAGCCATGGTGTTCTCTGCTCCTCAGGCCGCGGTCAGACGCGACGCTTCTTCGGCGGACGGCACCCGTTGTGCGGGATCGGCGTCACGTCGATGATGTTGGTGATCTTGTAGCCGACGCTGTTGAGCGAGCGGACGGCCGATTCGCGACCCGGACCCGGGCCCTTGATGCGCACTTCGAGCGCCTTCAGACCGTAGTCGAGAGCGGCCTTGCCGGCCTTCTCTGCTGCGACCTGCGCTGCGAACGGGGTCGACTTGCGCGAACCGCGGAAACCCGCGCCGCCGGAGGTCGCCCACGAGAGCGCATTGCCCTGGCGGTCGGTGATGGTCACGATGGTGTTGTTGAACGAAGCATGGACGTGCGCGATGCCGTCGGTGACGACGCGCTTGATCTTCTTCTTCGTCTTGGTAGCTGCCGGCTTGGCCATGGTCTATGCCCCTTACTTCTTGATGGCCTTGCGCGGACCCTTGCGGGTGCGGGCATTGGTCCGGGTGCGCTGGCCGCGAAGCGGCAGGCCACGACGATGACGCAGGCCGCGGTAGCAGCCCAGATCCATCAGACGCTTGATGGCGATGCCGACTTCACGGCGGAGGTCGCCTTCGACCGTGTACTTGCCGACTTCAGCGCGGAGGCGCTCGACCTCGGCTTCGGACAGGTCGCGGATCTTGGTGTTCGAGGTGACGCCGGCGGCTTCGCAGACGAGTTTCGAACGGGTACGGCCGATGCCGTAGATGCTTTGCAGCCCGACCCAGACGTGTTTCTGGGCAGGCAGGTTGACACCTGCAATACGCGCCATGCGCGGATCTCCAACTGGTTTGGTGGCCGGGTCACCCCGGCTCATGGGGCACTTGGACTAAGTGAACTCGAAATTCTAGCAAGGTCTCGTTCAACAAGGAAGGGGGTTTAGCCGTAGCCAAACGCCGCCGGCCCCCTTCCGGGCGCCAGCGGACCTTCCTGGCATGGGGAGAGTGCCCATGCTCCGGCGATGGACCCGGGCTGACATGGCAAAGCACTGGAAGATGCCTTGACCACACCGACCGACACTCCTCAGGTGCCGGCACAACCCTGGCCCACCCGGACGCGAGACCGCCGCCCGGGTCGCCCCTGCCCCGGTTTCCGACCGGGGCTCGGAAACCAGCTCGAGGTGAGCGGATTCCCGTTGCGCGGACCGCGACGTCAAGCGTCGGGGGCAGCGCGGCGGGATGGCATCGATGCCATCCCGCCCGTCAAGTTTACCGCGTCAGGCCGCGATTGCCGCCCTTCAGATTGGCCTTCTTCAACAGGCTCTCGTACTGGTGCGACATCAGGTGGGCCTGGATCTGGGCGATGAAGTCCATCACCACGACGACCACGATCAGCAGCGAAGTGCCGCCGAAGTAGAACGAGGTTTTGAGCTCGGTCTGCATGATCGTCGGCAAGAGGCAGACGATGACCAGATAGAGCGCGCCAGCGCCGGTGAGCCGGGTCAGCACGCCGTCGATGTAATCGGCCGTCGCCTTGCCCGGACGGATGCCGGGAATCAACGCGCCGGACTTCTTCAGGTTCTCGGCAGTTTCCTGCGAGTTGAAGACCAGCGCTGTGTAGAAGAATGCAAAGCCGATGATCAGCGCCGCGAACAGGATCATGTAGAGCGGCTCGCCCGGGGAGAGCGCCTGCGCGATCTTCTGCAGCGTGCTGACGTTGCCCGTCTGGCTGAACCAGGTGGACGCGGTGGCCGGGAACATGATGATGGAGGACGCGAAGATCGCCGGGATCACGCCTGCCATGTTGAGCTTCAGGGGCAGGAACGAACTCTGGTTCATGTACGCGTTGCGACCGCCTTGACGGCGCGCGTAATTGACAGTGATCCGGCGCTGGCCGCGCTCGACGAACACCACGAAATACGTGAAGACAAGAACGATGGCTAGGATCAGGATGACCGTGATCCACTGCATGTCACCGCTGCTTGCCTGCTGGAGGGTGTTGAGCACCGCGCCAGGCAGGCCGGCCACGATGCCGGCGAAGATGATCAGCGAGACGCCATTGCCGATACCACGCTCGGTGATCTGTTCACCAAGCCACATCAGGAACATCGTGCCCGCCGTCAGCGAAACGACGGCCGTGAGGATGAAGCCCATGCCAGGCGCGTAGACGACGGCAATGCCGTTGCTCGCACCCTGTGCCTGGAGCGCAGTCGCGATGCCGGCCGCCTGGAACACCGCCAGCGGAATCGCGCCGATGCGAGACCACTGGGTAATCCTGCGACGGCCGGACTCGCCTTCCTTCTGGATCGCCTTGAGGCTGGGCACGATCTGCACCAGCAACTGGACGATGATCGACGCGGAGATGTACGGCACGACGTTGAGCGCGAACAGGCTGAAACGTTCCAGTGCGCCACCGGAGAACATGTTGAACATGTCCACGATGGTGCCTTCCTGGGACTTCATCAGCTCCAGCATCGCCTCGGGGTTGACGCCCGGCACCGGGATGTAACACCCGATGCGGTAGACGATCAGCGCCCCGAGCACGAACAACAGCCGCTGGCGCAGCTCGGTGAATTTGCCGAGACCGCCGAGACCACCCATTGCGTTCGCGCTTGCCGCCATGCCCGGATTACTCCTGCCTTATGCTTCGATGCTGCCGCCGGCCGCTTCGATCGCGGCCTTGGCGCCGGCGGTCGTCGCGATGCCCTTGATCACGAGCTTCTTGGTCAGCTCGCCCTTCTTCACGATCTTGACCTTCTTCGCGGTGCTGGGCACCAGCTTGGCGGCGCGCAGCGCAGCCAGGTCGATCGTGCCGTCCAGCTTGTCCAGCTGGTACAGCAGCACTTCGGCGGTGTCCTTGGCGATCGGCGAACGGAAGCCGATCTTCGGCAGACGACGCTGCATCGGCATCTGGCCGCCTTCGAAGCCGGCCTTGATCTTGCCCTTGCCGGCGCGAGCGAACGAACCCTTGTGGCCGCGACCTGCGGTCTTGCCGAGGCCCGAACCGATACCACGGCCAACGCGGGTGCGCTCCTTGCGGGCGCCATCGGCGGGCTTGAGAGTATTGAGACGCATGTGATTACTCCTCCACGCGAACGAGGTAGTGCAGCTGCGTGATCAGGCCACGCACCTGCGGGCTGTCCTTCAGCTCGCGGACATCATTGAGTTTGTTCAGGCCCAGCGCCTTGACCGACAGGCGATGACGCGCCTGGGTACCGCGCAGACCCTTGACGAGGCGGACCTTGACGGTGCCGTTCTTGGAATCAGCCATTGAGGATGTCCTCCGTCTTCTTGCCGCGCTTGGCCGCGATGCGGGCCGGCGACTGCATGGACTCGAGGCCCTTCAGCGTGGCGCGCACCAGGTTGATCGGGTTGCGCGAGCCAGTGGCCTTCGCGAGCACGTTCTTGACGCCGACCGCTTCGAGGACGGCGCGCATCGCGCCACCGGCGATGACGCCGGTACCTTCCGAAGCAGGCTGCATGAAGACGTGGGCGGCGCCATGGCCCGACTTCACGGCATGCCACAGGGTGCCGTTGTTCAGGTCGACGTTGCGCATGTTCTTGCGGGCACCTTCCATCGACTTCTGGATCGCGACCGGCACTTCGCGCGCCTTGCCGTAGCCGAAGCCGACCTTGCCGGAGCCGTCACCCACCACCGTCAGTGCGGTGAAGGTGAACTGGCGACCACCCTTGACGGTCTTGCTGACGCGGTTGACCGCGATCAGCTTTTCGATCATGCCGTCATCGACCTCTTCGCGGTTGCGATCACGATCGCGGCCGCGCGATTCACGTTGTTCTGCCATTTCGATATCTCGGTTGTTTGAGGGATTTGCGGCGTGGCCGCTTATCGTTGTGGTGTATTTCGGGTGCTCCGCACGTACCGGAAACGGCACATGCGTCCGACGCAAACCGCGCCGGCGGGAGAGGAGACTCGATGTGGACCGCGACAGCCCGCTTCAAGTTCCCGCAGTCGCCCGGGTGCCATTCGACACCACGGGCGTAGAACGACGCGACCCGGGCGAAGGCCCGGGCCACGATGGATCAGAACTGCAGACCGCCCTCGCGAGCGGCTTCGGCCAGCGCCTTGATGCGGCCGTGGTAGCGGTAGCCCGAGCGGTCGAACGCGACCTTTTCGACGCCCGCAGCCTTGGCCAGCTCGGCAATGGCGCGACCCACCTTGGCGGCGGCGTCGCTGTTCTTCTTGCTCTTCAGCCCTTCACCCACGGCGGCCTGCATGGTGTTGGCGGCAGCCAGCACCTTGGAACCGTCGGCGGTGAACACCTGGGCGTAGAGATGCTGCCCCGTGCGCAGCACGGTCAGGCGCGGCACGCCGAGTTCGCGAATGTGCGCGCGGGTGGACTTGGCGCGACGCAGGCGGGCGGTGTTCTTGATGCTGCTCATGATCTTGATCCTCAAGAAGCGGATAGGCCTGATTAGGCCTTCTTGGCTTCTTTGCGAATGATGGTTTCGTCGGAGTACTTCACGCCCTTGCCCTTGTAGGGTTCCGGCGGACGGAATCCGCGGATCTTGGCGGCAACTTCACCGACGCGCTGCTTGTCGGCACCCGAGACCAAGATCTCGGTCTGCGTCGGCGTGGCGATGGTGATGCCTTCCGGGGCCGGGAACACGACCGGATGCGAGAAGCCCAGGGACAAGCTCAGGTCCTTGCCCTGCATGGCGGCGCGGTAACCGACGCCGACGAGCTCGAGCTTGCGCTCAAAGCCTTGGCTGACGCCATGGACCATGTTCGACAGGATGGCGCGGAGTGTGCCAGTCAACGGGACCAGCGAATCGTCGTTGGCCGAGAGCAGCGCATTGCCGTCTTCGATCTTGACTTCGATGCCGGCCGGCTTGGCGATCGACAGGGTGCCCTTCGGGCCCTTGACGCTCACGTTGTCGGACTGGATGTTGAATTCGACACCCTTCGGGAGGGCGATCGGCTTTTTGGCGACGCGAGACATGGGATCGTTCTCCTTACGCCACGAAGCACAGGACTTCACCGCCGACGCCCTGCTGGCGCGCCTGCG
>JAEUPQ010000029.1 GCA_016789405.1 Lysobacteraceae bacterium | reverse complement strand
AACAATCGCGTGCGATTCAGGCCTGGTCGAAAGACCGATCGCAAACGAGAGCTTTACCAGCGTCCCCATCGTCTAGAGGCCTAGGACATTACCCTTTCACGGTAGCGACCGGGGTTCGAATCCCCGTGGGGACGCCACTTTTTCAAACACGAAGCCCGCTTTCGCGGGCTTCGTTGTTTCCGCGGTTCGGGAAAAGCGGTTCAGACCGCCGCATCAAGCATCTCGGCCCGCATCGGCGGCACGTCGCCGATCCGCAGCAGCGTGCCGGTGCCATGCCCCCGCTCGTCGAGATAATGCAGCCACTTGCCGAGGAAGGTATTCATGCGCAAGCGGTGGTCGAGGACTTCCGACGGTGGTGGGTATAGGCCGATCACGTCCTGCCAGCGTCGACCGATGTAGCAATGCGTCGCCTCGACCTGCTCGGTGTCGTGATAGAGGCGCAGATAGGCGGACGGATCCGGCTCGCCGGTCACCGGATCGAGGATGGCATAGCTCAATCGCAATTCGACGGTGTAGGCATGCAGCGCCATCACATCGAAGTGGAGGTCCAGACCATCCCCCACCGAGGAGGCGTAACGTCCCTCGGCAAGTCGTTCCGGCAGGAACAGACGCTGGAGCAGCCGGTGGTTCTCGGCATAAAGCGCCATCAGCCAAGAAAAACGGCTGATTTTCGCGGCGCTGATGGGGCGGGAGATCACGTTCGACATGGGGCGATCCTACACATCGAACCCCGGTCGCAACAGCATTGACGGATCGAACGACCGCGCGGAAGATGGAACCGCTACGCGCCGCCCGAAACGCCTGTGTTTCCCAGCAATGGCGTTCAGTACATCTCGCGATGCAGGCCCAGCGTGGTCAGTACCTTGCTCGCGATTTCCTCGATCGACGTGTGCGTGGTGCTGAGCACCGGAATGCGCTCCGCACGCATCATCGATTCAGCCGCCGCCACCTCGCGCCGGCACGTCTCCATCTGCGCATAGCGCGAATTGGCCCGACGCTCCTGGCGGATCTGCTGCAGGCGCACGGGATCGATGGTCAGCCCGAACAGTTTGTTCCGGTACGGCCGCAGACGCGGCGGCAGGCGGTCGTGCTCCAGGTCCTCGTCGGTCAGCGGGTAGTTGGCCGCCTTCACGCCGTGATGCAGGGCCAGGTAGATGCAGGTCGGGGTCTTGCCGGCGCGGGACACCGCGACCAGGATCACGTCCGCTTCGTCGTAGCTCGTCGCCACCCCATCGTCGTGGGTCAAGGCGAAATTCATCGCATTGATGCGCCTGTGATAGGTCTCGAAGTCGGCCATGCCGTGCGCCTGCCCCACCCTCGACTGGCGCTGCTCGCCCAGTTCCCGCTCCAGCGGCTCGATGAACGGCGCGAACACGTCCAGCATCAGCGCCCCGCTCTCCGACAGACGGGCAGTCAGGTTCGCGTCGACGCAGGAATTGACCACGATCGGGCGAACGCCGTGGGCCTCGCCGGCGGCCCGGATGCGGCCAGCGGCCTCATCGGCCTTGTCCAGCGTGTCGACGAAGGAAATCCGGTCGGTCACGAACTTGGGGCCCGTGAACTGGGTCAGCAGGCTGTGGCCGATGGTTTCCGCGGTGATCCCGGTCCCGTCGGAGACATAGAACACCGGTCGTATCTGACTCATGAGGACTCGTTGTGGGACAGCGCGGGGCGCGGTCTTGTTAAAATAGCCCTTTCCCCGCCCCGGCGCTTCCCCTACGCGCCTGTCTGGAGCCGTACCCTTGAACGAGAACATCCTCTGGCTGCACGCGCTGCGCCTGTCCGATCTTGCCCGTGTCGGCGGCAAGAACTCCTCGCTCGGCGAAATGATCGGCCACCTGGCCCAGCTCGGGGTGTCGGTGCCGGGCGGCTACGCGACCACCGCCGAGGCGTTCAAGGACTTCATCGCCCACAACAACCTGCACCAGCGCATCTACGACAAGCTGGCCACCCTGGACGTGGACGATGTGCCCGCGCTCACCGCCGCTGGCGGCGAGATCCGCGGCTGGGTGATCGACGCACCGCTGCAGCCTGAGCTGGATCGCGACATCCGCGCCGCCTACGCGCAGCTCTGCGCCGAGAACGGCGGCACTGACATCGCGGTCGCGGTGCGTTCCTCGGCCACTGCCGAAGACCTGCCGGACGCCTCGTTCGCGGGCCAGCAGGAAACCTTCCTCAACGTGACCGGTGCCGATGACGTGGTGCACAAGGTCAAGGAAGTGTTCGCCAGCCTCTACAACGACCGTGCCATCGCGTATCGCGTCCACCACGGCTTCAAGCACGAGGACGTGTTCCTCTCCGCCGGCGTGCAGCTGATGGTGCGTTCCGACGTCGGTTCGTCGGGCGTGCTGTTCACGCTCGACACCGAGTCAGGCTTCCGCGACGTGGTGTTCGTCACTGCAAGCTACGGCCTCGGCGAGAACGTCGTGCAGGGCGCGGTCAATCCCGACGAGTTCTACGTCTACAAGCCGACGCTGCGCCAGGGCAAGCCGGCGATCCTGCGCCGCGCGCTGGGCAGCAAGCAGATCCGCATGGTGTATTCGGACAAGCCCGGCGAGCGCGTGCGCAACGAGGACACGCCGGCCGAGCTGCGCAACCAGTTCTCCATCAGCGACGCCGACGTGCAGGAGCTGTCGAAGCAGGCGCTGGTGATCGAAGAGCACTACGGCCGTCCGATGGACATCGAATGGGCGAAGGACGGCATCACCGGCAAGCTGTTCATCGTGCAGGCGCGTCCGGAAACCGTGAAGTCGCGCGCGCACGCCACGCAGATCGAGCGTTTCTCGCTGCTGCGCCGCGGCGAGGTGATCGCCGAAGGTCGCGCCATCGGCCACAAGATCGGCAGCGGCACCGCGCGCGTGGTGCGCTCGATCGCCGACATGAACCGCGTGCAGCCCGGCGACGTGCTGGTCGCCGACATGACCGATCCCGACTGGGAACCGGTGATGAAGCGCGCCGCCGCGATCGTGACCAATCGTGGCGGCCGCACCTGCCACGCCGCGATCATCGCCCGCGAGCTGGGCGTCCCGGCGGTTGTCGGCACCGGCAACGCGCTGGACACCGTGCAGGACGGCCAGCCGGTCACCGTGAGCTGCGCCGAGGGCGACACCGGCTTCATCTACGACACCGAACTGCCGTTCGAGCGCATCGTCACCGATCTCGACAACATGCCGCCGGCGCCGTTGAAGATCATGATGAACGTCGCCAACCCGGAGCGCGCGTTCGACTTCGCGATGCTGCCGAACGCGGGCATCGGCCTGGCGCGCCTGGAAATGATCATCGCCAGCCACATCGGCGTGCATCCCAAGGCCCTGCTCGACTACGCAAACCAGGACGCCGACACGAAGCGCAAGATCGACGCGAAGATGGCAGGCTACGCGAACCCGGTCGACTTCTACGTGGACCGACTGGCCGAAGGCATCGCCACCATCACTGCATCTGCCGCGCCGAACCCGGTGATCGTGCGCCTGTCGGACTTCAAGTCGAACGAGTACGCCAACCTCATCGGCGGCGCGCGTTACGAGCCGCACGAAGAGAATCCGATGATCGGCTTCCGGGGCGCCGCACGCTACATCGATCCGTCGTTCCGCGAGGCATTCGCGCTGGAATGCCGCGCGGTGCGCAAGGTCCGCGAGACCATGGGCCTGGACAATTGCTGGGTGATGATCCCGTTCGTGCGCACGCTGGACGAAGGCCGCAAGGTCATCGAAGTGCTGCGCGAGAACGGCCTCGAACAGGGGCGTGAGGGCCTGAAGGTCATCATGATGTGCGAAGTGCCGTCGAACGCGCTGCTCGCAGACGAGTTCCTCGACATCTTCGACGGCTTCTCGATCGGCTCCAACGACATGACCCAGCTCACCCTGGGCCTGGACCGCGACTCGTCGATCGTCGCAAACCTCTTCGACGAACGCGACCCGGCGGTCAAGAAGATGCTGTCCATGGCCATCCAGGCAGCCAAGCGCAAGGGCAAGTACGTCGGCATCTGCGGCCAGGGGCCGAGCGACCACCCGGATCTGGCCCAGTGGCTGATGGAGGAAGGCATCGAATCGGTTTCGCTCAATCCTGACACCGTGGTCGACACCTGGCTGAAGCTGGCGAAGTCGAAAGCCGGCTGATGTCATTCCCGCGAATCGGAAACCTGTCCATGCGCAAGATCACCGCACTCGTCCCGCTGTCACTGCTCATCGCGATCTCGATGCCGTCGACCGCCGGCGCCTCGGAAGCCCGTGAAGGCGTCGTCATGATGCTCGACGCCATCAATTCGCAATGCGGCAGCATGTCGGCGCAATTCCGGAAAACGCCGGGACTGGGCAGCGCGCTGTCTTCGCGCCCGGAAAACCTGCTGTGCGACTGCGTCGAGAAACGTCTGGAAGCGATGCCGCTGGTCGCGGAGATCCAGGGCTTCGACGACGCCAAGATCAACATGCTCATGGACCAGCCGGCATTCAAGGACTATCTGGTCGCGAAGCTGTCAGCAACGATGTTCACCTGCGTCACCGATGAACTGAATGCAGGCGCGGAAGCCATCCGACCGGAGATGTGATCGATACCGCACTGCTCGCCAGTCAGAAAGCCCGGGCATGCCCGGGCTTTTTTCTTGCTGGAGGAGCGCGGACGGATGGCCCGACCTGCCGACTGCCCCATCCCGAGTCTCATGGCCTGCGAACATGGGCCGTCCGAACCTCCCTGGGCCTGAACTTCGTCACGAAACCTCTCACGCGGCACGCATCCAAACGTTCCAGTCTCAATCGTTGAATGCAGACTGTCCTATCTTTCCCATGCCGCAATGCAGCGGTACAACAAGGAAGATGTTCATGAAGCAGATCCTGTTTTCTCTGGCATCAGTCGTCCTGGTCGCAGCCTGCATGCTGCCCGCCAATGAAGCCGGTGCGCAGTCCACGCTCACACTGACATGCGAGGGAGGAGATCCCAACTCCTGGAAAGTGTGCGAGGTCCAGCCGGACACCTATCCGACCTATGTGTGGAGTGTCAGTGGCCGAGGCGTGCTCGACCCATCCGTATGCAACAGTTCGTCAAGCATCTGCACCGCCTACTGCCAGGCAGGCACTGGTAGCGGTACGCTCCATGTATCTGTCTACAACAGCGCGAACCAGCTCGTCGGCACCCGGAGCAAGAGCCTGGGCTGTGTCTGATGCCTGACCGTCGCCGCGGTGCGCACTTGCAGATCGCGCATCGCGGCGTCTTGCTGGTACATCTGCAGTTGCCAGGGCATCACTTCAGCGTTGCACCCTTCATCGACATCCACGGATGGATCTCGCAGGCCAGTCGCCCGGCCTTCACTGCCGGGTCGTCGTTGCACATCGCTTCGGCAGCAGCACGGTCCGGCACGTCGAGGATGAAGATGCCGCGCCAGTCGCCGTCATCCATGAACGGGCCGGCGATCTGCAGCTTGCCCATCGTGGCATAGGCCTGGATATTGGCCATGTGCCCGGCCTGCAGTTGCTTCGCTTCTTCCGGCGACTGATCGCGTTTCGGGCCTTTCTTGAGCATCACGAACCAGTACTGCTTCATGCCCGGCGGCAGCGCGGGGGCTGCGGGCGCGGCAGGCGCGGTCTCGTTCGCGGGTTTCACGGCCTCGGCGGGCGTGGACGACTGCGCGAGGGCAGGAACGACGACAAGCGACAAGGCGAGTGCGAGCGGGAGGCGGATCATGGCGATCACTCCGTGGTCGGGGCGGCGAGTTCGGCGATGCGGCTGCGGTAATGGCGCAACTCGGCGATGGAGTCACGGACGTCGCTGAGCGCAGTGTGTGCCGACTCTTTGTGCACCCCGGCGAGCACACCGGGCGCCCAGCGCCTCGCCAGCTCCTTGATCGTGCTGACGTCGAGGTTGCGGTAGTGGAAAAACTTTTCCAGCGTCGGCATGCAGCGGTGCAGGAAGCGTCGATCCTGGCAGATGGAATTGCCGCACATCGGCGAGGCGCGCGGCCCGACCCAGGCCTGCAGGAATTCGAGCGTGCCCTGCTCGGCCTCCTCCATCGACACGCCCTGCTCCAGCACGCGCTGCCACAGCCCGGACTTGCGGTGCTGGTTGCGATTCCAGTCGTCCATGGCTTCCAGCGTGGCCAGATCATGCGTGATCGCAAACTCCGGCCCTTCCGCCAGCACGTTGAGCTGGGCGTCGGTCACGACCGTGGCGATTTCGATGATCGAATCGCGGTCGGTGTCGAGTCCGGTCATTTCCAGATCGATCCAGATCAGGCGGCCTTCGGACGGCAGGGGTTCGGTAGCGGTGGTGACGGCCATGCGACTCGCGTGCAGTTGCGGGAATACCGCATGATACGCAGGCCCCCTCGCCCGGTACACGCTATGTCCCTGCCCGCCCCCATCGACCACCATTCGATCCTTGGTGCGATGCTGGCGCCAGCCCTGCTGATGGCCGCCACCGGTTCGTTGCTGGTCTCCGCCAATGCCCGACTGGCGCGCGTGGTCGACCGCCTGCGGGCACTGATCGTCGCCTGGGAGAAGGACGCCCCCGACCGCAGCGAGCGCGACCTCCAGATCCAGCGCCACCGCACCCGCGCCGCCATGGTGCTGCGCGCCTGTCGACTGCTCTACGCGGCGCTTGGCGCGTTCGTGGGTACCAGCCTCGCGCTTGCTGCCGATGCATTGCTGGGCTATCCCATCGTCGGCGCCGTACCGACCGTCATCGCGGTCGCGGGCATGCTCTGCCTGCTGCTGGCCAGCCTGTACATGGGCCGCGAAGTCGGGCTGTCGGTGAAGAGCTTCGACGAGGAGCTCGACCAGGAAATGGCGCGACGGCGGAACTGAGCCGCGAAAACGCCCATCACAGCAACGGCTTGCCGCGCTTGCGCCGGAAGTAGTTGGTCAGCATGACGCTGGCCTCGTCCGCCAGCACGCCACCTGCGACCTCGACGCGATGGTTGTGCCGTGGGTCAGCGATCAGATCGAACACGCTACCGGCGGCGCCGGTCTTCGGATCGGTGGCGGCGAACACCACGCGCGCCAGCCTTGCGTGGACGACGGCCATCGCGCACATCGCGCAGGGTTCGAGCGTCACGTAGAGCGTGCAGCCCACGAGGCGGTGATTGCGGAGGACGCTGCCGCCTTCACGCATCGCGACGATCTCGGCGTGCGCGCTGGGGTCGTGGTCGCTGATGTTCCGGTTCCAGCCCTCGCCGATCATGCGACCTTCGGCGTCAACCAGGACGGCGCCGACCGGAATCTCGTCGAACTCGGCCTCGGCACGGGCCGCAAGCGCGAGGGCGTGGCGCATCCAGCGAAGATCGTCAGCGCTTGCGTCGTCGGCAATGGAAACTTCGGGGTCCACGGGGCGCTCCGGATACTGCAGGCGCGCATTATCGCTCGGCCGGGCCCGACCCGCCCTCCCAGGCCATCGCCGTCGAGGCCCGCCCGCGATGCCGGACTGCCACCGGATTGATCCCGGGATAGGCGGGGCGCGGGCCAGGTCGGCGCACCGGGCTGTGCGATATTGCAGGTAGCCGCGCTCGCGGCGATCGCGATACTTCACGACAAGGCCGGCATCGGCCCCTGCGCGCAGGATCGCGTCGCATACATACGACAAGGACCTCGATGTCATGACCACACCTTCGGACACCACCATCGTTCGCGCCGCCATCCACCCGGGCATCGGGCTTGCGCGCGTGGGAAACAGCGTCGACGCGTTCTACATCGGGCCATTGGTCCCCGAACCCGCGCCAAAGCCGCATGGCTTCTACCGAGACGCCACCGGTGCCCTGAAGCGCGAGGCCGCCGAGTTCAGGATCTACGGCTACAACGCGGCCGGAGACGTGGTTGCGGAGCTCACGGCCGACAATGCCGAGATCACCTGGACCGCACACGTCGCGAACACCAAGGCCGCGTGGTACCAGTGGCAGATCGCGATGGACATCCCGGAGGCCGCCGAGACCGTGCTGCCGCTGCGCAACGCCACCGTCGCCGACCGCACCTCGCTGGCCATCGATGCCGGCCCGCGATCCATCTCGGGCAGGAACGCCGCAGCCGTCGACTGCAGCGGCGACTACACCGGCGTTCCGGTGAAGATCGGCGAACTGCGCACGGACGACCAAGGGCGACTGCTGTTCCTCGGCGGGCACGGCGTTTCGGCATCGCCAAACAACACGCCGATCTACATTCCCACCGACCCGAACTCCTTCATCAATGCCGACGGCTGGTACGACGACACCTGCGACGGCCCGATCTCGGCCACGGTGACGATCGGCGGCAACAGCATCCCGGTCGATTCGGCGTGGGTGGTCACCGCGCCGCCGAACTACGCGCCGCAGCTGAAGTCCGAACGCACGCTCTACGATCTGCTCTACGACCTCTACATCCAGAAGGGATGGATGCAGGCGCCGGGCACGCTGTCCTTCAGCCACGATGTCTACCCCATCCTGCAGCGACTTTCCGGCCTGCAGTGGGTGAACCAGGGCTTCGCCACGCAGTATGGCGAACACGGCCCGTACGCGTTCGAAGACCCCGCCTTCATCGCGCGCCTGGCGTCGAAACCGGCTGCGGGCCAGTACGACCCGAATGCCGAGCTGCGCCGGCAGGTCTTCAACAATTTCCGCCCACCCAACCCGCCCGACGGCAACCAGCTGCCCTGGCCCTGGATCTACGGCGACGCGATGGAAGTGCCCGCCGGCCCGAGTCCGCGCCAGAACGCCGCGATCAGCCAGACGCAGTACGAGATCCTGCAGCGCTGGGTGAATGGCGATTTCGTCGACGACCGCGCGGATGGCCTGCTCGCATGCCCGCCATCCGACATCGATCAGGTACCGCTTGCCGACCAGCCAGCGACGATCGATCGCGCGGCGATGGAATTCTGCCTTGCGGATGCGTTCCACCCGGGCTGCGAGATGACCTGGCCGATGCGCCACATCACGCTGTATCGCGCGCCGTTCCGCATCCTCGAACGCCCGGCGGGCGTACCCGAGCCGAACTACGGCCCGACGCTGGACCAGGCGCAGGCGCTCGCACCCGACGGACCGCTGCACGCGCAAAGCCCGGGCGACATCAATCGCTGGATGGGCCTGCCGTGGCAGGCGGACACCGCGTTCTGTCGCGCCGGTTACGACACGGCCTACGACCCGTATGCGCCGACCTTCTGGCCCGCGCGCGTGCCGAACCACGTGCTCACGGCGGCGGACTACGAGATCGTCGTCGACAGGACGCAGCCGATGTCGCGTCGCATCGACGCCTTCAGCAATCGCACCAGCTGGAACAAGC
The DNA here is from genome assembly GCA_016789405.1 of Lysobacteraceae bacterium. Taxonomy (GTDB): domain Bacteria; phylum Pseudomonadota; class Gammaproteobacteria; order Xanthomonadales; family Xanthomonadaceae; genus Lysobacter_I. Next base: position 161,552 of record JAEUPQ010000029.1, on the reverse strand, counting down.
CGCTGCATGGCACCACCGCGCAGCAGATGGTGCAGATGACGCACATCTTCGGATCGATGGGACTGGTGGAGCCGCGTTTCGATGCCGGTGTCGCGCCGGAATTCCCGGCGCTGATGATGGTCGCCTCGTATGGTCCGGACGTCGCGCCCGCCGATGCCGGAACCACGAGCGACGCCGCCGTGCAGGCGCCGGCTCGCGCTGTCGCTGAAGTCTCTGGCGTCGAAGCCGCGCTCAAGGCCCATCCGATGGCGAAGCTGCGTCTGAGCGGCGTGAATTTCGCCTCGCAGGCCGATGCCGCAGCGGCGCCGCTGCCAGTCCGGCGTACACGCAAGCCGGACTGACCGGGTGATGCCGCGTCGGCACGATGTCGTCATTGCGGGAGGTGGCCCAGCCGGCGCCTCCGCCGCGGTCGCGCTCGCGCGGACAGGCCGGGACGTGCTGCTCGTTGCAGGCAGCGACGATGGCGGATTCAGGATCGGCGAAGGCCTGCCGCCGAACGCGCGCTCCCTGCTGCGCGAGCTTGGCGTGCTCGAACGCGTGCTCGCCGATGGACATCGCCCGAGTCCGGGGACGTGCGCGACCTGGGGCGACGCGGCGGCGCATGCCAACGACTTCCTGTTCCAGTTGCACGGTCACGGACTGCAACTCGATCGGGCACGCTTCGACGCAATGCTGCGTGATGCAGCTCTCCACGCAGGCGCACGCATTCTCACGGACACCCTCGTTCGTGTCGTTTCGCCGGGCGACGACGCGCAACCGCACCGGATCACGCTGCGCGGAGCCAGGCCACTGCCAAACGTGGCAGAGACTTCGATCGAAGCCGGGTGGCTGATCGATGCCACCGGTCGCTCCGCTGCGGTCGCCCGCGCACTGGGCGCGCGCAAGATCGTGCATGACGCGCAGATCGCGTTCCACCTGCGACTCCATGCCGCCGACGGCGATGACCGCGATGGGCGCACCTGGGTGGAGGCCGTCGAAGACGGATGGTGGTACAGCGTGCTCCTGCCGTCGCGGGAGCGATTGGTCTGCTTCCTGACCGATGCCGATCTTTGCGATCACCGTCGGCTGCTGGACGGCGATGGTCTCTGGCGCGCGCTCGGCGATGCGCCCGCATTGCATGCACTGTGCCGAACGCACGGCTACGTCCCTGCATCCCGTGCGACGGGCGCCGATGCGTCCGGCTGCCATCTGGATCGGGCGGCGGGCACCCGCTGGATCGCGGTCGGCGACGCCGCACTGGCCTTCGATCCGCTGTCATCGAAGGGCATCGCCAACGCGATGTACACGGGACTGCGTGCTGCCGATGCGCTGATCCGCCACGAGCAGGGCGCGACCAAGGCACTCGAAGACTATCCGCGGCACGTGCTCGAGATCCATCGCGCCTATCGCGAGCACCTGCACGCCTTCCACATGATGGAAACGCGCTGGCCAGAGACGCCCTACTGGTCGCGGCGGCAGACCGGCCGCGGATCGGACGCGCTCAGCCGTCGCGCATCAGGCCTCGCCACTCACGCGGTGAGGCACCGACCTGCGCCTTGAATGCGCGCGAGAGCGCCGCTTCACTGCCATAGCCGACCATGTCGGCGACGCGTTTGAGCGATCGGCCTTCACGCAATGCACGCTGCGCCAATCCGATCCGCCAGCGCTGGAGGTAGGCACCGGGCGTTTCGCCCACGACCTCGCGGAATGCGCCGGCGAAGGCGCTGCGCGACATGCCGGCACGCTGCGCGAGGCCATCGAGCGTCCAGTCCTCCGCCGGCTGCTCGTGCATCGCCACCAGCGACAGGCGCAGCTTCGGATGCGCCAGGCCGGCGAACATGCCCGCCTGCATCTCGCCGCGCTCCATCAGGTTGCGCAGCACCTGCACCAGCAGCACCTCGAACAGGCGATCGAGCATCACCCGGCGCCCGCAGCGCTCGTGCGCTGCTTCGTCGAACAACAGCGACAGCAGGGCCTCGGTGCCTTCCAGCGACGACAGCGGCAAGGCGATCAGCGGTGGCAACGCTTCGGTGACCGGGTTCGATGCGCCGCCCTCGAAGCGCAGCCGCGCGCAGTACAGGGCCGCGCCATGCACTGGATCGGTGATGAAGCGATGCGGCATCGGGCGGGGATAGAGCAGCAGCATGGGCTCGGCCACCTCCACAGCCAGCCCCCCGCCATGCCGGACCTCCACCCGCCCTTCGCGGACTACATGCAGATGGCCGACCTCGGGCTCGTCGATATCGTTGATCCCGCACAGCGGCCCTGAATTGAACATCCGGGCGGTGACGGCGAAGTGGGTGAACAGGGCATCGAGGCGATCCGCCATGTCGATACGCTCAATCAAGTTTGAAGGACGATATCAATCCTATCGTATCTCCAACAGGCGCACAGTACATCTCGAGGACGCCCTGTCCCGACCACCACCCAAGGAGCCCGCTATGTCCACCCCGTCTTCCTCGATCCGTCACGGCCTCGCCATCGCCCTGGCCGCCCTCCTTCCCATCGCCACCAATGCCTGGCCCGCCGCCGCAGCTCCGAAGACTGGCGTCGATACCACCAAGCACTCGGTCGCCTCGAGCGGGTACGTCACCACCCGTGACGGCGTACAGCTCTATTACAAGGACTGGGGTCCGCGTAACGGCCAGGTCGTGGTGTTCAGCCATGGCTGGCCGCTGAGTTCGGACAGCTGGGAATCGCAGATGCTGTTCCTGGCCTCGAAGGGCTACCGCGTGGTCGCCCATGACCGCCGCGGCCACGGCCGTTCCGCCCAGCCCTGGGACGGCAACGACATGGACCATTACGCCGATGATCTGGCGCAGGTGATCGAGACCCTCGGTCTGCGCGACGCCACCCTGGTGGGCTTCTCGACCGGCGGCGGCGAAGTCGCCCGCTACATCGGTCGCCATGGCACAGGCCGCGTGAAGAAGGCCGTGCTCGTCGCAGCCGTGCCGCCGCTGATGCTGAAGACCGCCGACAATCCCGGTGGCCTGCCGATCGAAGTCTTCGACGGCATCCGCAAGGCATCGATCGAGAACCGCTCGCAGCTCTACCTCGACATCGCCTCCGGCCCGTTCTTCGGCTTCAACCGTCCCGGCGCGAAACCATCCCAGGGGCTGATCCAAGCGTTCTGGGTGCAGGGCATGCAGGCCGGCCACAAGAACACCTACGACTCGATCGCCGCGTTCTCGGCCACGGATTTCCGCGAGGACCTGAAGAAGTTCGACGTGCCCACGCTGGTGATCCACGGCGACGACGACCAGATCGTGCCGATCGATGCCGCCGCGAAGGCATCGGCGCAGCTGATCCGCAATGCGCGGCTCATCGTGTATCCGGGCGCGCCGCACGGCCTGGCCGATACGCACAAGGATCGCCTCAACCAGGACCTGCTCGACTTCCTGAAACAGTGACGACATCGCCTGCCTGCACCATCCGGACATCGCAGCGAGACGCTCGATCAAGTCTCGTGGACGAATGCACGGACGCCGGCAGGCGATATCCCGCAAAGTACCCATCCCGTCCCACCCATCCCACCGAAAGGAATTGCCATGTCCCTCGAACAAGTCCTCTACACCGCCGAAGCCACCGCCACCGGCGGCCGTGACGGTCGCGCCGTGTCTTCCGACGGTGTGCTGGACGTCCAGCTCTCCACCCCGCGCGAACTCGGCGGTGCAGGTGGCCCGGGCACCAATCCGGAACAGCTGTTCGCCGCCGGCTACTCGGCCTGCTTCATCGGCGCCCTGAAGTTCGTCGCAGGCCAGGCCAAGATCGCCCTGCCCGCCGACACCTCGATCACCGGCCGCGTCGGCATCGGCCCGATCCCGAATGGCTTCGGCATCCAGGCCGAATTGCAGATCAGCATCCCCGGCATGCCGCGCGAGCAGGCCGAAGAACTGGTGCAGAAAGCGCACATCGTCTGCCCGTACTCCAACGCCACCCGCGGCAACATCGATGTGACGCTGACGGTGGTGTGATCCGCCTCGCCAGCACAAACAAAAAGCCCCGCGTGAGCGGGGCTTTTTTCATTCCGGGAAGCGCATGGAATCCATCACTCCCACTCGATCGTCGCCGGCGGCTTGCCGCTGATGTCGTAGACCACGCGGGAGATGCCTTTCAGTTCGTTGACGATGCGGCGCGACACTTCGTCGAGGAACTCGTACGGCAGGTGCGCCCAGTGCGCGGTCATGAAATCGATGGTCTCGACGGCGCGCAGGGCGATGACCCACTCGTAGGCGCGGGCGTCGCCGACCACGCCGACCGACTTCACCGGCAAGAACACCGCGAAGGCCTGGCTGGTCTTGTCGTACCAGCCCCACTTGCGCAGCTCTTCGATGAAGATCGCGTCGGCCTGCGCCAGCAGTTCGGCGTATTCGGGTTTCACTTCGCCGAGGATGCGCACGCCAAGGCCCGGACCCGGGAACGGGTGGCGATAGACCATCTCGCGTGGCAGGCCGAGTTCGACGCCGAGGCGGCGCACTTCGTCCTTGAACAGTTCGCGCAACGGTTCGACGAGACCGAGCTTCATGTGCTCGGGCAGGCCGCCGACGTTGTGGTGGCTCTTGATGACGTGCGCCTTGCCGGTCTTGCTGCCGGCGGATTCGATCACGTCGGGATAGATGGTGCCCTGCGCTAGCCACTTGGCGTTCTTCAGCTTGTTCGACTCTTCCTCGAAGATCTCGACGAAGAGGTTGCCGATGATCTTGCGCTTCGCTTCCGGGTCGGACACGCCGGCGAGCGCGCTGAAATAGCGGTCTGCGGCATTCACGCGCACGACCTTGACGCCCATGTGCTCGGCGAACATCGCCATCACCTGGTCGCCTTCCTTCCAGCGCAGCAGGCCGGTGTCGACGAACACGCAGGTCAGCTGTTCGCCGATCGCGCGATGCAGCAGCGCCGCGACCACGGACGAATCGACGCCACCGGACAGGCCGAGGATCACCTCATCGGTACCGACCTGCGCGCGCACGCGGGCGATCTGGTCGTCGATGATGTTCGCGGCGGTCCACAGCGCCTGGCAGCCGCAGATGTCGAGCACGAAGCGCCGCAGCAGGGTCTCGCCCTGTTTGGTGTGCGTGACTTCGGGATGGAACTGCACGCCGTACCAGCGGCGGGCCTCGTCGGCCATCGCGATGATAGGCACGCTCTCGGTGCGGCCTGTGACGGCGAAGCCGTCGGGAATCTGCGTGACGCGATCGCCGTGGCTCATCCACACGTCGAGGCCGCGACGGCCCGGATGATCGGTCAGCGCACCGAGCAGCTTGTCGTCACCGACCACTTCGACTTCGGCATAGCCGAATTCGCGATGATGTCCGCCCTCGACCAGACCGCCGAGCTGCATCGCCATCGTCTGCATGCCGTAGCAGATGCCGAGGATCGGCAGGCCGCTGTCGAACACCTGCTGCGGTGCGCGCGGCGAACCGGCTTCGGTCGTCGACTCCGGACCACCCGACAGGATGATGCCCTTCGGGTTGAACTTCGCGATGTCGGCCGGATCGTGGTCCCAGGCCCAGATTTCACAGTAGACGCCGATCTCGCGGATGCGCCGCGCGATCAGCTGCGTGTACTGCGCGCCGAAGTCGAGGATGAGGATCTTGTCGCTGTGGATGTCGGTCATGGGCTCGGCTTGTAAAGGCGAATGTTCGCGATGCCATCCGTGGCGATGAGTCGCAGGCTTTCGGGAAGTCCTGCCCGGCCATCCATGGCCGGGCGTTCGGCAGGCCGCGCGGCAGTGCCGCGCAAGCGGCCTCCCTCACCCCATCCTGTAATTCGGCGGTTCCTTCGTGATCTGCACATCGTGCACATGGCTTTCGCGCTGCCCGGCACCGGTGACTTTTACAAAGGACGGCTTCTTGCGCATGTCTTCAATCGTGGCGCAGCCAACGTAGCCCATCGTCGCGCGCAGGCCGCCGGCGAGCTGGTGGACCACGTTGCCGAGCGGGCCGCGATACGGCACGCGACCTTCGATGCCTTCCGGCACCAGCTTGTCGGCGTCGCTGGCGTCCTGGAAATAGCGGTCCTTCGAGCCCTTCTCCATCGCGCCCAGCGAGCCCATGCCGCGATAGCTCTTGTAGCTGCGGCCCTGGAACAGTTCGGTGTCGCCCGGGGCTTCCTCGGTGCCGGCGAACAGGCCGCCGATCATGATCGAGGAGGCGCCGGCGACGATCGCCTTGCCGATGTCGCCCGAGTAGCGGATGCCGCCGTCGGCGATCAGCGGGATGCGGTCCTGCAACGCCTCGGCGACCATCGACACCGCGGTGACCTGCGGCACGCCGACGCCCGCAACGATGCGCGTGGTGCAGATCGAACCGGGACCGACGCCGACCTTCACCGCGTCCGCGCCCGCGCCTTCCAGCGCCAGCGCCGCGTCGCCGGTGACGATGTTGCCGCCGACAACCTGCAGGCTCGGGTACTGCTTCTTGGCCCAGGCCACGCGGTCGATCACGCCCTGCGAATGGCCGTGCGCGGTGTCGACGATGATGACGTCCACGCCCGCATCCACCAGCGCCTCGATGCGCTGTTCGGTATCGCCGCCGACGCCGACCGCCGCGCCGACCAGCAGGCGTTCGCTGCCGTCGTAGGCAGCGTTGGGGTTGTCGCGCTTCTTCTGGATGTCCTTGACCGTGATGAGGCCGCGCAGTTCGTAGCCGTCGTTGACCACAAGCACCTTCTCGATGCGGTGCTTGTGCAGCAGTTCCAGCACTTCGTCGTCGGACGCCCCTTCCCTGACGGTGACCAGCTTGTCCTGCTTGGTCATGATGTGGCGCACCGGGTCGTCGAGCTTCTTCTCGAAGCGCATGTCGCGACCGGTGACGATGCCGACGAGGCGACCGCCGTCGACGACAGGCACGCCGGAGATGTTGCGTGCGCGGGTCAGTCGCAGCACTTCACCGATGGTGGTTTCCGGCCCGACGGTGAAGGGCTCCTTGATCACGCCGGCCTCGAAGGTTTTCACCTTCGCCACTTCCGCCGCCTGCTGCTGCCAGGTCAGGTTCTTGTGGATGATGCCGATGCCGCCGAGCTGGGCCATCGCGATGGCGAGGCGGGCTTCGGTCACCGTGTCCATCGCCGCCGAGACGATCGGCAGGTTCAGGCGCAGGTTGCGGGTGAGGCGGGTCGAGAGGGAGACGTCCTTGGGCAGGACGGTCGAATGCGCGGGGACGAGAGACACATCGTCATAGGTGAGCGCTTCAGCCTGGATACGGAGCATGGCCGGTCCGGAGGGTAAGAAGCGCGATATTGTAACCGGTCGACGGGTTCACCCATAGGTGTCCCTGGACCCACTGTGTCCCGATAAGCAGCGATTCCGGCCGGTCAGGCCGCCGAATCGGCCGCGTCGGCGGCCTCCAGGGTGTTCTGCATCAGGGTGGCGACGGTCATCGGACCGACACCGCCGGGGACCGGGGTGATCCAGCTCGCGCGCTCGGCGGCAGCATCGAACTGCACGTCGCCGACCAGGCGGCCGTCGTCCAGTCGATTGATGCCCACGTCGATCACCACCGCGCCCGGCTTCACCCACTCGCCCGGGATCAGGCCCGGCTTGCCGACCGCCACGACCAGGATATCGGCCTCGCCGATGTGCCGTTTCAGCACCTCCGGCGGCGTGAAACGGTGGCAGCTGGTGACAGTGCAACCGGCGATCATCAGTTCCAGCGCCATCGGCCGACCGACATGGTTGCTCACGCCGACGATGGTGGCGCTCTGGCCGCGCACCGGGCGGTCGGTGTAGCCAAGCAGCGTGGTGATGCCGCGCGGGGTGCAGGGACGCAGGCCGAACTGGCGCAGGACCAGATGGCCGACGTTCTCGGGATGGAAGCCGTCCACGTCCTTGCGCGGGTCGATCCGGTGGATCAGGTTGCTCGCGTCCGGAATGCCCGGCAGCGGCAGCTGGACGAGGATGCCGTGGACCGCCGGATCGGCATTCAATCGATCGATCAGGTCCAGCAGTTCTGCCTCGCTGGTGCCGGCCGGCATGTCGAAATCGAAGGCCTGGATACCGACCTTCTGCGCCGCGCGGCGCTTGTTGCGGACGTAGGACTGCGACGCCGGGTCGCTGCCGACCAGCACCACGGCCAGGCCCGGGCGGCGCTTGCCGGCCGCCACCCGCGCATCGACCTGGGCCTTGAGCTCGTCGAGAAGGCTGTCGGCGATGCGTTTGCCGTCGAGGATCCTGGCGGTCATGCGGGTGCGGCTCGGAGCGGATGGCCGGCTATTATCGCCGAAGTCCCCCTCTCCCCGCCTCGCCATGGACCCACAGACCGTCACCGAACTCGAAGCCGCCGCCTTCCGCCGCCTCCGCGACCATCTGGTCCGCGAACGCCCGGACGTGCAGAACATCGACCTGATGATCCTCGCCGGCTTCTGCCGCAACTGCCTCGCCGACTGGTACCGCGAAGCTGCGACCGAACGCGGCGTCGACATGAGCAAGGACAAGGCCCGCGAGATCGTCTACGGCATGCCCTTCCCGGAATGGAAGGGACAGCACCAGAAGGACGCCACGCCGGAGCAACTGGCGGCGTTCGAGGCCGCACAGAGGCTCCACGGCTGATCCGTTGCATGCGCACCGTCCTCGTCGTCGCGATCATCTTCGCCCTGCTCTACGCCGGCGCCTGCTGGTTCCTGCACGCCCGCCAGCGCGCGCTGATCTACTACGGAGGGACGACGACAGTGGAGGCTGCGCGGACCGATTTCGAATTGAAACGGCCGGACGCCACGCTGCGCGGCTGGGTGCTCAACCCGCAGGCGGGCCGGCCGATCCTCTACTTCGGCGGCAATGCCGAGCGCATCGAGCTCAATCGTGACGCGTTCCTGCGTCTTTTCCCGGGACGCACGGTGTACCTCGTGTCCTATCGCGGCTATGGCGCCAGCGAGGGGGAGCCCTCGCAACCGTCATTGGTCGGGGATGCGGTTGCACTGTACGACCACGTGAAGGCGCGACACGCCGGACAAGCCATCTCCGTGATCGGCGCCAGCCTCGGCAGCGGCGTCGCCAGCCAGCTCGCGGCGCGGCGCCCGCTCGAGCGGCTGGCGCTGATCACGCCATTCGACAGCATGGTCGGCGCAGCGCGCGCGCACTACCCCTTGTTCCCGGTCGACTGGCTGCTCGAAGAGCGTTACGAATCGGACAAGGCCCTGTCGACCTTCCGTCGACCGGTGCTGGTGCTGCACGGCGGTCGCGACGACATCGTCCCCGAGGCGAACACGTTGCGATTGGTGTCGAGCTTGCCCGAGCGGCCCACCGTCGTGCGCCTGGCCGAAGCCGGCCACAACGATATCGACGCCCACCCGCAGTTCTCGGTCGCCCTGGCCGCGTTCATGCGTTGAAGCGGCCTCAGTCGCCCTTCGCGTCGCTAGCGCAGACCATCGTCTCGTCGACGTAGCCGGCGAACGGACGGCCGGGCGCGCAGGTCGGACAATCCGGATCCACGGGCAGCCGCGTTTCGCGGAATCGCATCGACAGCGCGTCGACGTGCAGCAAGCGGCCGGACAAGGACGTGCCGATGCCGAGGATCAGCTTGATCGCCTCGGTCGCCTGGACCAGGCCCACCAGGCCGGGCAACACGCCGAGTACACCGGCTTCGGCGCAATTCGGCGCGGCCTCGGGTGGCGGCGGCTCGGGGAACAGGCAGCGGTAGCACGGCGCCTGGCCGCGTCGACGACCGGCATCGAACACACTGGCCTGTCCTTCGAAGCGATGCACCGCGCCGTAGACCAGGGGCTTGCCATGGCGCACGCAAGCGTCGTTGAGCAGGTAACGCGCAGGGAAATTGTCGGCGCCATCGACAACGACGTCGATGCCTTCGAGCAACCGGTCGACGTTCGCCACGGTCACGCGTTCCTGCACCGCCTCCACGCGGACCCGCGGGTTCAGCGCGGACAGTGCCTGTGCGGCGGATTGGACCTTGGCGACGCCGATCCGCGCATCGGTATGCAGGATCTGGCGCTGCAGGTTGCTGCGGTCCACCACATCGTCGTCGGCGATGCGCAGGTGCCCGATCCCCGCCGCCGCCATGTAATACGCCGCCGGCGAGCCCAGGCCACCGGCACCGATCATCAGCACCCGCGCTGCTTCGAGCTTGCGCTGCCCGTCCACGCCGACCTGCGGGAGGCGCAGATGGCGTGAATAACGTTCGGTGAAGTCCGCGTCGAGTTCGCCCTCTGGCATCGAGATGGGCAGTGATTCGGCGATCCAGCGCTGCGTGCCGCCGGCGACGGACGCGAGCGCAGCGTACCCCTGCATGGACAGCGCCTCTGCCGTCCGCATCGAGCGCATGCCACCCTGGCAGATCAGCAGCACAGCGACATCCGATGTCGGCATGTACACCGATGGATTCGCGATCAACTCGCCCATCGCCACGCCGCGCGCGCCTTCGGCCATGCCCAGCGCGCGTTCGTGCGCTTCGCGCACATCGATCAGCACGGCGCCTTCACCAAGCCGCGCCAGCGCTTCGCGGGGAGAGATTTCGGGGATGGACATGGCGTCTCGATCCTTCCCGCTCAGTCGTCGTCGCGCTTGGGCAACGGCGGCATGCCGGCTGCGAAGGTGCGCGGACGCGAATCGCGCTCGTCGGCATCGGCGACCGCCGCATCCCGGGTGTTCTTCTGCACAGCGATCGCCGCGAACAGGCTCATCATGAACGCGATGCCGTAGAAGCCCTTCTCGGACGGCGTCATCTCCGCGTTCCACAGGCCGACGACCAGCAGCACGATCGACAGGATGGTCGAAAACCACGCGAGGCCGTAGTAGATACCGGTCACCGGGATGTCCTCGATGCGGTCGCGGACTGCCTTCTGCACCGAGACGGCCGAAAACAGGCCGTACATCAACACCGTGAAGTAATAGCCCTTTTCGTTGAGCATCATCGGCGCGTTCCACAAGCCGGTCAGGTACGCAGCCATGCCGACCAGCAGCGCGAACCAGGAGGCGCCGATGAAGGCGGGCGACGGTCGTCCGGCAACGCGACTCGGCTTGATGGCGGGTGTCATGGCGATCCTCGGGCGACGTGTGTAGTTGCGTGGGAGCTTAATCGAGTTGCCGGGGCAAGGCACCGGACCGTAACGGGTCGAGGAATCGTCGACCCGGCGTCGAGGGAGCTGCCGCTCAGTATTCGATGACGTCCACGACATCGCCTGCTGCGAGATCGAGCGGCCCCTCGGCGAGCACGATCAGGGCATCGCTGTCCGCGGCGGCACGCATGCGGTGCGACCCATCCGCTGGGTTGGGGGTGACCAGGGTTTGGCCGTCCTTGTCATGGGACAGGGTTCCGCGCAGGAATTCGAGCCGCTCATGCGTCTTGCGCCAGGGTGACAGCAACCGGGCACGCCGGGTGCGGCGCGATTCCGTTCGGCCCTGAAGTCCATCGAGAAGCGTGCGACCCAGCGTGAGATACGTCGCCAGCACCGACACCGGGTTTCCCGGAAGGCACAGGAACAGCGCATCACCCAGACCGCCTCTCCCATCGTCATTCGCATGCGCCTGGCGGGAACCGGCGAACAGCACGGGCATCCCCGGCTTCATGCGCACCTTCCAGAAATGGACGTCGCCCACCCGCTGGAACAACGATGGCAGGTGATCCTTTTCGCCAGCGGAGACGCCACCGCAAGTGATCACGACGTCGAAAGCATGGCCAGCGTGGCGGAGCGCGTTCTCCACGGCATCGGCATCGTCCGGCAGTGTCGGCCATGCAACCGGTTCGAAGCCGTCCGCGCGCAGAAGGCCCATCAGCAGTTCGCGATTGCTGTTGTAGAGCTGGCCTGGCTGCAGCGGCAATCCCGGTTCGACCAGTTCGTCGCCGGTGGTGAACACGGCGACAGTCGGTCGACGTGCCACCTCCAGGCGATCCATGCCCTGCCCCGCCGCCAGTGCAATGCGCGAAGGCGTCAGCACCTGCCCGGCCGCGAGCAACCCATCACCGACGCGCACGTCCTCGCCCGCGCGCCTCACATGCTGACCGTGCTTCGCGGGCGACAGGATGTCGACGCGATCGCCGTCAATCCGAGTGTTCTCCTTGATGACCACCGTATCCGCACCTTCCGGCATCGGCGCACCGGTGGTGATGCGGACACAGGTCCCGGGCTCGACGACGAGATGGAGCGCGCGTCCGGCGAACTGCTCGCCGACCAGGCGCAGCGTCGTCGTGCCTTCCGCCGAGAGATCGGCATGCCGCACAGCGAATCCATCCATCGCCGAATTGTCGAATCCGGGCTGGTCGATCCCGGCCGCGATGTCGCGAGCGAGCACACGTCCATGGGCACGGGACAGGGCAAGCGATTCCGCTGACACGCGACGACGCTCAGCCACGGTGCGCACGATCGCAGCGGCTTCCTCGAAGGCGATGCGGATGGGAAATGCTTGCGAAGGGAATGCGCTCATGCCGTCGACTCCGGATCGATGCCCGCAGCCAGCAGGTCTTCGGGCGCATTGAGATTGCCGAAGCGGAATCCGGCAAATGCCACTTCCGCCATGCGCATCATCGCCTGCATGCGATGGATCGCACTCTCGCCGGACGCAATGGCCGCCTCGCAGGCCTCCCGCAGCGCATCGACGCGCCACAGCGCGACCAGCGGCTGAACGCCTTCGTCATCACGAGCGAACGCACCATCGGCCTCGTGCTTTGAGACCAGCGTGCGGATCAGGCAGTCGTTCACGCCGACCAGATCGACCGGCAGCGTGAGCAGCCAGGGCGTCGCGCAGGCCCGCGCCAGCGCATCGAGTCCACCGATCGGCCCGAGGTCCGGATGCCGGTCGCCGACGACCGCCAGGCCATGCGCCGTGTAGCGCTCGCAATCGCGATTCGTCGACACCAGCACCGGACCGTGTTCGCCGGGAAAGCGCCGCGTCCAGCGCAGCACCTGCGGCACGCCGCCACGCATCAGCCAGGCCTTGTCGACGCCACCCAGTCGCGACGCACGGCCGCCGGCGATGAGACCGAGTGTTAGCTCATCGGGCAAGGGCGTGTGCATGGCTCAGTTGGGACGATTCGCGGGGAACTCGAGTGGTTTTCCATCCCTGTCGGAAAGCTCGACGCAATCAACCAGTCGATAGATTTCCTGCCAGGTCGAGCGACAGCTTTCGCAGCCCACCCACACGGTCAGCTCGCCTGATTCGGGCACGGGAATGATGGTCGCAGGTGCACGATCCAGATCTCGTCCGCCGCAGATGGGGCAGGCAGTCCCGTGGGCTCGCACATAGGTGTCGATCGAGTCGATCATTTGTTCCGCTTGACGTGCCTGATCATCCGCTGCCGCTTCTTGATCTGCCCTTCGGTCAGCACGTTCTTCTTGTCCTTGTAGGGATTCTCGCCTTCCTTGAACACGAACCGCACCGGGGTGCCGATCAGCTTGAAGCGCTTGCGGAAGAAATTCTCGAGATAGCGACGGTAGCTTTCCGGCAGATTGCGCAGGCGCGTGCCGTGGACCACGAATGTCGGCGGATTCTCGCCGCCCGGATGCGCGAAGCGCAGCTTCGAGACGTGGCCGCGGATCGATGGCGGCGGATTCGTTTCGTAGGCGATCTCCATTGCCTGGGTCACTTCCGAAGTGCTGAACTTGTAGGTCGCCGAGCGATGCGCGCGATGCACGGCGCCGAACAGCTCGCGCAGGCCCGAGCCGTGCTTCGCGCTGATATGCACGGCTTCCGCCCAGTTCACGAAGGACAGCTTGCGCGACAAAAGGCCGTCGGTCTGCTCGCGCTGGTACTGGCTGAGTCCATCCCACTTGTTGACCGCGACGACGAGCGCGCGGCCGGCGTCCAGCACCGCGCCAAGGACGCTGGCGTCCTGGTCGGTCACGCCTTCGCTGGCATCGAGCATGATCACCGCGACCTGGCATTGCTCGATGGCCTGGAGCGTCTTCACGATCGAGAACTTCTCGACCGCTTCCTCCACCTTCGATTTGCGACGGATGCCGGCGGTATCGATGAGGCGGTACTTGCGGCCATCACGCTCGAGATCCACCGAGATCGAATCGCGCGTGGTGCCCGGCACGTCCGAGGCGATCATGCGCTCCTCGCCGAGGATGCGGTTGACCAGCGTGGACTTGCCCACGTTCGGCCTGCCGACGAAGGCAATGCGGACGCGATCGGGGTCGTTGTCCAGGACTTCGGCGTCTCCCTGCTCGGGCAGGCGCGACAGCACGTCGTCGAGCAGGCGATCGAGTCCCTGGCGGTGCGCGGACGACACCGCGAGTGAATCGGCGATGCCGTAACGCGAAAACTCGGCGATCGCGGCGCGGCTGTCGATGCCATCGGTCTTGTTGACGACCAGCACGGTCGGGCGCGCGGCCTTGCGGAGCCAGCGCAGGATCTCGTCATCCAGCGCCGACGGACCTTCGCGGCCGTCGACGACGAACAGCACCAGATCGGCTTCCTCAGCTGCAGCACGCGACTGGCGCGCCGTCGCCCCCGCAAGCCCCTCGTCCTCACCCGCGATACCGCCGGTATCGACGATCACGAACGGTCTCGCTTCATCGAGACGACAGATGCCGTAGTTCCGGTCGCGGGTCACACCCGGCTCGTCGTGCACGAGCGCGTCTCGGGTGCGGGTCAACGCATTGAACAGCGTCGATTTACCGACATTGGGGCGACCGACGAGGGCGACGAGAGGCAACATGGATTCGAACCGGAAGTGAAGCGGACGGGAAATTCAGTCGGGGGACCGGGCGCGAATCGAGGACGGCTCCCCGACCACACCATACCGAAAAAGACGACCCCGGGCAGTCGGACTCCCCAGGGTCGTCGGCATGAGCAAGCGACGGATTACTGGACGCGCCAGGCGCTCAGGTCACCGCCAGCGGTCTGGATCAGCAGCACGCCGTCGGAGACGACCGGTGCTGCGTTGATCGGGGCGCGGCCGGCACGCACGCGCGCACCGAAGTCGCCATTGTCCAGACGCAGCCAGTGGACATAGCCGTCGTAGTCACCGACCACCGCGAACTCGCCTTGCACAGCAGCACCCGACAGGTTGCGGCGCACCAGGCCGGCCTGCTGCCACATGGCAGTGCCGCCGTTCTTGTCCAGCGCCCAGACGACGCCAGCCGGGTCAGCCACGACCACACGATCGGCGGCCAGGCCGATGCGACCGGCGCCACCATGATCCTGCGCCCACAACGGACGACCGCTTGGCGCCTCGATGGCGATGGTCTGCTTCTTGTAGCTGGTCGCAAACAGGGTGGTGCCGTCGAGGACGGGGCTGCCGTCGACATCGGCCATGCGATCCAGCTCGGAACGGCCGTCAGGCTGACCGACCGCCTGATCCCACAGCGGGCGACCATCGTTCAGCGCGAGCGAAGCCACCGTGCCGTCATCATTGCCGACGAAGACCACGCCGGGACCGAAGGTCGGGGCGTCGTTGCCGCGAACGGTCAGGCGGGGCAGATCGCGGTTCCAGAACCAGCGGCGCTTGCCGTCGGTAATGTCGAACGCGGTGACGCGGCCGTCGTTCGAACGGACCACGACGGCGCCCTGGGAAATCGCCGGAGCGGCGATGACCTCGCTGACGACCTTGGCCTTCCAGCGCTCGGTACCCGTTGCGGAATCCAGCGCGATCACCTCGCCATCGAGCGTACCGACCACGACCAGTCCCTCGCCAGCGCCGGGACCGCCGGACAATTCCAGATCGGTCTTGTACTGCCACACCAGTGCGCCCGTCTGCAGGTCGAGCGCGCGCACGCCACCTTCGATCGCAGCGGCATACACGCGACCATCGGCAACGACCGGCCCTTGGGTCAGGCCCAGTTTCTCGTCGCCGTCACCGGCCTTCGCGGACCATAGCTTGGTGACGGTCGCCGACGGGGTGAATTCGACCAGTTCGGCCGGCTTGCGCGCGGTCTTTGCGTCGTTCTTGTTGCCGAACCAACCCTTGACGGTGGTGCAGCCGGACAGCGCGACCGCAGCGGCCAGAAGGGCGATCCGCAGCGTTGCGCTGGTGCGCGGGAGGGAGTTCGAGGTCATCGGCAAGTCGTCATGCTCAGGAAGCGGTAGCGGGTTTCGGCGGCGTGCCGCCGGCCTGGGTCAGTTTCAGTTCGAGCAGGCGGCGCTGCGGCGCGGCCACGTCGAGCAGGCCGAGGGCCTTGTTGTATGCGTCGCGCGCCTGATCCTTGCGCCCCAGCGCGAACAGCGCGTCGCCACGCACTTCGTGGCTGGTGGCGTCGTCGCTGGATTTGAGCAGGCCGAGCGCCTCTTCATGCTTGCCTGCATCGATCAGCAGGCGTGCCAGGCGTTGTTCGACGATCGGGGCGACCATGCTGTCGCTCGTCTGCACGGCGCGCAGGGTGGCGATGGCGTCATCGCGCTTGCCGGCGTCCAGCTGTGCCTTGGCGACATCGAGCGCAACGAGCGCTGCGAAAGCGGTGTCCTTCAATTCACCGGTCTTGCCCTGCGCTTCCTTGAGCTTTCCGCCCTTGATCTGCTGCACGATGGCCTGGTACTGGTCGCTCGCCTTGATGCGATCGGCGTCCTGACGGTCGCTCCACCAGAAATAGCCATAGACCGCGGCCAAGCCGAGACCCACGCCTCCGATCAGGCCGATGGCATTGTCGCGCAGCCATTTGCGTACGCGTTCGCTTTGTTCGTGTTCGTCGAGGAGATCGTCGATCGCCATGGTGTCTTCGTTATGGTGGATGCGGCTGCGGTGGACGGCGTCGCCGGGCCGATGGAACGATCCCGCCGCACGCATCGTCGACTGATTCCCGTCGCGATGTTGCCGCGACGTTGTAGCAGTCGACGCCTGAATCCCCGCCGTCGCATCGCCCCGCAACACCGTGGCGAGGGGGCTGAGGACATGGCAGCGAATCGACCTGGCCGAACCTGCCACCTGCATGTGCCGGTGTGGATCGGACGGGGTTGCGCGCGTTCCCGGATCGCTTCAGCGGCGGTGTCGCGACGGAACCCGCAACCGGGAAGGCGACCAGCGCCGCCCCGGCTTCACCGGGATCCCTCAGCGATCGACCGGCTGGAGAGAACCGTCAGAGGATACCGTAAAGCGCGCCACATTCGCGCGGATGTAGGGCGCCAGGTCCACCGGACGTCCCTGGTACTGCACGGAGATGGCCTGCGCATTGCCAAGCACGGCCTGGCCAAGCTGCCCCGGCTTGAACACGCGTTGCTGCCCGGGCTGGACCAGCGCCTGCTCGATGATGCTGCCATCCGGCGCCGTGACCCGCACCCAGCTTTCTCCGCTGAACGTGACGGCAAGATCGCCTGCTGCCGCCATCGCCGACCCACGCTGCGGCAGCGGCGCGATCGAAGCCACGAGCGGCTCGGGCTGCGCACGGACCTGCGTGGCATCGCCAGCTGCGCTGGTATCGACGGCTTTCGGCAGGGTGACGGCCGCGCCACCGTCCAGGGACACCGCATCATTCGCGCCGCCATCCAGGTGCGAACGCGTGGCCAGCCACACGGGGACGGCAATCGTGGCAGTGATCAGCACATAGACGAGCCGACGACCGGCCTGCTCTGCAACGCGCTGCATGCGCGGCGTGTAGGTGCGCGGAACGAGCTCCGCAGCCTTGGCCGCAGGCACCGCGACATTGGCGGCAATGGCATCGGCCGGCAGGCCGAGCAGCTTCGCGTAGCTGCGCAAATGGCCGCGAACGAAGACTGGCGCGCCGATCTTCGACCAGTCTTCGCGCTCGAGCGCTTCAATGACGTGAGTCGGCATTTTCAACTTCGCACCCGCTTCAGCGGGCGTGATGCCCGCTCGCACGCGGGCCTGTCGCAATCTTTCACCGATGCCGCGAACCGTCTCGGGCATCCCGGTTTCCAACGATGTCATCGCGAATGGCTCCCCAAAGCAAAGCGACCCTGCATTGCATCGACGACGCTCGCCGGAGTGTCGTCGACGGTCTTGTCGGGGCGCGCATCACGCCGCATGCGCTGCCCCTGGATCCTCGTCGCCCGATTCGCGCCCCATACGCGATTCAAGCGATTTGCGGAATTCGGCCTGTCGTCGCGTCCGGTCCGCCACCTGGCCCTTGAGCTGGCCGCAGGCGGCGTCGATGTCGTCGCCACGCGTGCGACGGACCGGCGCGATCATCCCGGCCTCGTTGAGCAGCTTCTGGAAGCCGCGGATGGCCGCGTCCTCCGGGCGCTCGTAACGGGTGCCGGGAAATGGATTGAACGGAATCAGGTTGACCTTGGCGGCGTCCTTCATCTGCACGGCATTGTCGAACGCGCGCAGCAGGCGTACCAGTTCGCGCGCATGCTGCGGCTGGTCGTTGACGCCTTTCATCAAGGTGTATTCGAAGGTGACCGACTCGCCCTTCTTGCGCTTGGCATAGCGCACACAGGCGGCCATCAACTCGTCGATCGGGTATTTCTTGTTCAGCGGCACGAGCTGGTCGCGGAGCTCGTCGTTCGGTGCGTGCAGCGAGACCGCGAGGGAAACATCGCTCTCCTGCGCGAGGCGATCGATCATCGGCACCATGCCGGCCGTCGAGAGCGTGACGCGCTTGTTCGCGAGGCCATACCCGAGGTCGTCGCGCATGACGCTCATGGCGCGCACGACGTTGTCGAAATTCGCCAGCGGCTCGCCCATGCCCATCATCACGACATTCGTGAGCTTGCGCTGTTTGTGCGGGATGTTGCCCAGATGCCGCGCAGCGGTCCAGACCTGGCCGATGATCTCGGCGGCGGACAGGTTGCGGTTGAAACCCTGGGTCGCGGTCGAGCAGAACGTGCAGTTGAGCGCACAACCCACCTGCGACGACACGCAGAGCGTGCCGCGACCCTTGTCAGGGATGTAGACGGTTTCGATGGCGTTCTTGCCATCCATCCCGAGCAGCCATTTGTGCGTGCCGTCTTCGGATGGCTTGTCGAACTGGATCTGCGGCACGCGGACTTCGGCGTGCGCTTCGAGCTTGGCGCGCAGCGCCTTGCCCAGGTCCGTCATCTGGTCGAATTCGGTGACGTGACGGTGATGGATCCACTTCATGATCTGGTGGGCGCGATAGCGCTTCTCGCCGAGTGTCTCGGCGAAGAAGCGCTCCAGGCCCTCGCGATCGAGGTCGAGCAGGTTCTGCTTTGCAGCGGTGTTTTGCACGACCTCGGTCACGGGTACTGCTTTCCTTCGAGCGTCTGGATCAGCGCGGGCAGAGTTCGGTCGCGCTGAAGAAGTACGCGGTTTCGATCGCTGCGTTTTCCAGCGAGTCGGAACCGTGCACGGCATTCGCGTCGATCGATTCGGCGAAGTCGGCGCGGATCGTGCCCGGCGCGGCTTCCTTCGGATTGGTGGCGCCCATCAGCTCGCGGTTCTTCAGCACGGCGCCTTCGCCTTCGAGCACCTGGATCATGACCGGACCCGAGATCATGAACTCGACCAGCGCATTGAAGAACGGGCGTTCGCGATGCACGGCGTAGAAGCCTTCGGCTTCCTTCCGCGAGAGATGCTTCATCTTCGCGGCAACGACCTTCAGGCCGGCCTTTTCGAAACGCGAATAGATTTCACCGATGACGTTCTTGGCGACGGCGTCGGGTTTGATGATCGAGATGGTGCGCTCAAGCGCCATTGTGGATGTCTCCGGGGGTAGACGGCCGCAGTCGCTGCGACCGGACGATAACATGAATGGGAAGGAAAAACCCGCGTGGGGACGCGGGTTTAGCCGATTCGGCTGCAGAGGATTCTAACCCGGCCCGGGGTCTCCTTGCATCCTTGTCGGTGGTCACGTTTTGACCAGGGGTTTGCATCGGAGCCGATGGGGGCGTAGTCTCGACACGCGCTCAAACAAGCGTTTGATTCAGTCTGGTCGCCAGGATGCGACACCGATCCAGCGGAGGCGACATGAGCAAGACCCAGTTTTCGACCAAGGAACGCATCCTCGACGCAGCGGAAACGCTGTTCGCCCTCTACGGGTTCGGCGGCACCTCGCTCCGCCAGGTCACCAGCCAGGCGGATGTGAACATCGCCGCCGTCAATTACCACTTCGGCAGCAAGGAAAACCTGGTCAACGAGGTCTTCCGCCGGCGCATGGACGAAATGAGCGGCCAGCGCCTGGCGCGGCTGCGCAGCGCCATCGAAGCAGACCCGGCGGACCTGGAAGGCATCCTTGCCGCGTTCGTCGAGCCCCCGCTGGCCATGGCCCAGGACCGTCACGGTGGCGGCGCCTTCATCCGGGTCATCGCACGCGCCTATGCCGAAAAGAACGACAGCCTGCGTCGATTCCTGTCCGAGCAATACGGCCACGTACTGCGCGAGTTCGCCAAGGCGATCGCAGGCTGCATGCCCGGCCTGAGCAAGGAGGAGCTGTACTGGCGCCTCGACTTCCTCGCGGGCTCGCTGACGTATGCGATGGCCGACTTCGGAATGATCAAGCGTCCGGTCGGCGTCTCGGAACAGGAACACCGCCAGCGGGCGGCGCGCGAACTCATCCGCTTCGCGGCGGCCGGATTCAAGGCCGGCAAGGTCAACTGAGCGGGCTGACGCCCGCTTTCCACTTCCACGAAAACCCCACGTCATCAACAGGATACGGAACATGTCTCAGAAACCGCTTGTACGACGCGCCGCCGTGCTGGGCGCCGGCGTCATGGGTGCGCAGATCGCGGCCCACCTGACCAATGCCGGCGTCGACACGGTGCTGTTCGACCTCGCCGCGAAGGAAGGCGACCCGAATGGCGTCGTGCTCAAGGCACTGGCCAACCTGGGCAAGCTCTCCCCCGCCCCGCTGGCCAGCAAGTCCCTCGCTGAGGCGATCACGCCGGCGAACTACGACAGCGGCCTGGACCAGCTGAAGAACTGCGACCTGATCATCGAAGCCATCGCCGAACGGATGGACTGGAAGCAGGACCTGTACAAGAAGATCGCCCCGTTCGTCGCGCCGAACGCCGTGCTGGCCAGCAACACCTCAGGCCTGGGCATCAACACCCTCGCCGAGGTGCTTCCCGAGGAACTCCGCCACCGCTTCTGCGGCGTGCATTTCTTCAACCCGCCCCGCTACATGCACCTGGCGGAGCTGATCCCGGCCAACACCACGGACCAGGCCATCCTCGACGGACTCGAGACCTTCCTGACCACCACCCTCGGCAAGGGCGTGGTGATCGCCAAGGACACCCCGAACTTCATCGGCAACCGCATCGGCGTGTTCTCGATCCTGTCGGTGATCCACCACACCCACGCCTTCGGCCTGGGCTTCGATGAAGTCGACGCGCTGACCGGCCCGCTGCTGGGCCGTCCGAAGTCCGCGACCTACCGCACCTCGGACGTCGTCGGCCTGGACACCATGGCCCACGTCATCAAGACGATGGCCGACACCCTGCCGAACGACCCGTGGCACACCTATTTCAATGCACCGGCTTGGCTGGGTGCGCTGATCCAGAAGGGCGCGCTCGGCCAGAAGACCGGCGCAGGCATCTTCCGCAAGGTCGGCAAGGACATCGTGGTCCTCGATCTCGAGAAGGAGGACTACCGCGCCTCCGACCGCGGCGCCGCGCCGGAGATCGTCGAGATCCTGAAGACGAAGAATCCGGCCGAGAAATTCGCGAAGCTGCGCGCCAGCGCGCATCCGCAAGCGCAGTTCCTGTGGGCCTGCTTCCGCGACCTGTTCCACTACAGCGCCTTCCATCTGGCCGAGATCGCCGACACCGCCCGCGACGTCGATTTCGCGATCCGCTGGGGTTACGGCTGGAACCTCGGTCCGTTCGAGACCTGGCAGGCCGCAGGCTGGGCGCAGGTGGCGCAGTGGATCGCCGACGACATCGCCGCCGGCAAGGCCATGAGCAACGCCCCGCTGCCCGCATGGGTGACCGACGGCCGTGCCGGCGTGCACGGCCCGTCCGCCAGCTACAGCCCGGCCAAGGGCGCGGACGTACCGCGTTCCTCGAACCCGGTGTACAAGCGCCAGCGCTTCCCGGATCCGCTCATCGGCGAGCGTTTCGCGCCAGGCGAAACGGTGTTCGAGAACGATGGCGTGCGCCTGTGGCACGACGGCGACGGGATCGCGGTCTGCTCGTTCAAGACCAAGATGCACACGGTCAACAACCATGTGCTCGACGGCCTGCAGGAAGCCATCGGCATCGCCGAACGCGATTTCCGCGGCATGGTGATCTGGCAGCCGAAGGAGCCGTTCTCGGCCGGCGCCGACCTGTCCGGCGCACTCGGCCTGCTCGTGGCCGGCGACGTGAAGGGCTTCGAAGCGATGGTCGCGAACTTCCAGGCGACCAGCCAGCGCATCAAGTATTCGCTGGTGCCGGTGGTCGGCGCGGTGCGCGGCCTCGCGCTCGGCGGCGGCTGCGAGTTCCAGATGCATACCGCGCGCACCGTCGCGCATCTCGAAAGCTACATCGGCCTGGTCGAAGCCGGCGTCGGCCTGCTGCCGGCCGGCGGCGGCCTGAAGGAATTCGCGGTCCGTGCCTCGCAGGCCGCAGGCCCGGGCAGCGACGTGTTCGCGCAACTGCGCCCGCTGTTCGAGAACGTGGCGATGGCCAAGGTCTCGGCGTCCGCCCTCGAAGCCAAGGAACTGGGCCTGTTGCGCAAGGACGACATCGTCGCCTTCCACGCCCATGAACTGCTGCATATCGCCAAGCAGCAGGCGCTGGCGCTGGCCGAATCCGGCTATCGCCCGTCCCTGCCCGCGCGTCGCGTGCAGGTGGCCGGCAATGTCGGCATCGCCACCTTCAAGATGATGCTCGTGAACATGCTGGAGGGTCGTTTCATTTCCGAACACGACTACGAGATCGCGAGCCGCATTGCCACGGTGCTTTGCGGCGGTGAGGTCGATCGCGGCGCGATCGTCGACGAGGAATGGCTGATCCGCCTGGAACGCGAGCACTTCGTCGCGCTGGCGCTGATGCCGAAGACCCAGGCCCGCATCAAGCACATGCTCGAAACGGGCAAGCCCCTCAGGAACTGAGGTTCGTCAGCTGCCGCGCCACGCGCGGCAAGCCGGATCCCTTTTTCACGAACCTCGAATCCAGGAACACACCATGACAAAGATCATCCAGGACGCTTACATCGTCGCCGCCACCCGCACGCCGGTCGGCAAGGCCCCCAAGGGCGCATTCCGCAACACCCGCCCCGACGAACTGCTGGCGCACGCGCTGCGCAATGTCGTCGCCCAGGCGCCGGGCATCGACACCTCGCGCATCGACGACGCCATCATCGGCTGCGCCATGCCCGAGGGCGAGCAAGGCATGAACGTCGCCCGCATCGGCGCACTGCTCGCCGGGCTGCCGAACACCGTCGCGGCGCAGACCATCAACCGTTTCTGTTCGTCCGGCCTGCAGGCAGTGGCGCTTGCGGCGGACCAGATCCGTCTCGGCAACGCCGACCTCATGCTCGCCGGTGGCACCGAATCGATGTCGATGGTGCCGATGATGGGCAACAAGGTGGCGCTGAGCCCCGAAGTGTTCGCGAAGGACGAGAACGTCGCCATCGCCTACGGCATGGGCATCACCGCCGAGAAGGTCGCCGAAGAGTGGAAGATCTCGCGCGACGACCAGGACGCCTTCGCACTGGCCTCGCACCAGAAAGCCATGGCAGCGATCCAGGCAGGTGAATTCAAGGCCGAGATCTCGCCGTACGAAGTCATCGCGCGCATCCCGGACCTCGCCGGCAATGCCGTGCGCGTGAAGAAGACGCTGATCGAGATCGACGAGGGTCCGCGACCGGATTCGTCGATCGAAGGTCTGGCCAAACTCAAGCCGGTGTTTCGCAACGGCATGTTCGGTGGCACGGTCACCGCAGGCAACGCCTCGCAGATGAGCGATGGCGCTGGCGCCGTGCTTCTGGCCTCGGAACAGGCGATCAAGGACTACGGCCTCAAGCCCCTTGCTCGCTTCGTCAGCTTCTCGGTCGCCGGCGTGCGCCCGGAAGTGATGGGCATCGGCCCGATCGCGGCGATCCCGAAGGCGCTGAAGCAGGCCGGTCTGACCCAGGACCAGCTGGACTGGATCGAACTCAACGAAGCCTTCGCCGCGCAGGCGCTGGCGGTGATCCGCGACTTGGGCCTGGACCCATCGAAGGTGAACCCGCTTGGCGGTGCGATCGCGCTGGGTCACCCTCTCGGTGCCACAGGTGCGATCCGCACCGCGACCCTGGTCCACGGCCTGCGCCGCCGCCAGCAGAAGTACGGCATGGTGACGATGTGCATCGGCACCGGCATGGGCGCTGCGGGAATTTTCGAAGCGCTCTGATCCGTTCGGGGCCGCAGGCACACCGCCTGCGGCCCGCTTGACGCATCGAAGACTCAGATCGCCTGGGTCTCTTCTTCCACGGATTCCTCCTGCGCGACCCGATCGCGCCCTGCGCGCTTGGCGACATACAGCGCCGAATCGGCGCGCATCCACAGGCTTTCGTAGTCGTCCGCATCGTCGACCGTGGTCGAGATGCCGATGCTCATGCTCGGTCGCATGTCGGTGGAGAACGGATAGCGCGACGCGCGTACCGCCATCAGGAGCCGCTGCGCGATGGCCGCAGCTTCGGCATGGTCGACGCCTGGCAGCAGCACGCAGAACTCATCGCCCCCCAGGCGGCCCAGCAGATCGTTGGCACTGAGTGCGCTTCGGCACGCATGCGCCACCTGCGTCAGCGCCTGGTCACCCGCCGCATGGCCATGGTGATCGTTGATCTGCTTGAGGTTGTCCAGATCGAGCATCAGCATCGAAGCCGGCTGATCGCGCATCCGCGCCTGCCGGATCGCCTGCTGGGACAGTTCCACGAAAAAATGGCGGTTGTAGGCGCCGGTCAGGGCATCGTGGATCAACAGACGGCGCAACTGCACGTTGTCTGCATACAGCAAGGGCACGGCCAGCCCGTAGTAACTGGCCGATGCCAACGTGATCATCGCGAATTGCAGGGTGAGCGCATGCTCTCCGAGGCCGAGCATGTAGACCTGCCCGACGATGCAGAGATTGAACAACGCGATCGACACGAGGGACTCCAGCGTCCCCTGGGTGTGCACGATCCACAGCTGGAGCACGATCGCGATGAAGACGATGAACAGCAACGGCTCGTTTTCCGGCGCTTCGCCGATCGCGAACAGTGCCAGGCACGCAGTGCCGAGCGTGGCTGCCAGCTTGAGGGCATAGGCTGCCGGCGCACGCGGCGGACGCGGCAGGTCATCGAAGGCATGCAGGCGATGCGGCACCGGGATCTGCAGCCGCGCCGCGAGCGCGCGGAAACCCAGCAGGGTCAAGGGGCCGAACGCCAGCAGGCCGGCGACATCCCCGATGAGCCACGGCAGGATCATCGACCAGGTATCGGCACGGTCGGCGACGCCAGCCAGGGCCGAGACCCAGACACCGGCGACGGCCGCGATCAAGGCCGCGAAGACGCCCCCCATGAGGAAGACGCCGACCGTTCTCGCCAACGACGGCGCCGTGTTTCTGGGTATCGACTGCAGGGTCGCCTGGGCGACCAACCAGTACGGTATGCAGTGCGCCAGCGCATACAGCAGGCCGTAGAACAGCATGTATTCCGGTTCGAAATCATGGCCCAGCCGCAGGAAGGTAAAGATCCCCCCGAGGAGGTTGGCCAGGATCAGGCCCGGCCAGGCACCGTGCCGGAACACCGCGAAGCCGGCAAAGCTGATCGCCGTCGGCGGGAACCAGAGGCTCGCGAGCGGACCGAATTCGAGCGCCATCGAGGCGCCATTGGCCAGCGACCACAGCGTGACAAGGACCAGCGTCACCGCTGGCCATGCCCACCAAACGGTGGGTCGTGCACGTCCGGAACGCCCGGACGTCGTTGTTGCCCGCATTCCAGCCCCCTCCGGCGTCGTCGGCACACAATCGAAAAAACAGCGTCCCGGCTGGAAAGTCCCGCGCTTACCCTGCGCAAGGTGAGCAGGAGCATAGCGAGCGCATTGCGGCGCTGCCACCGACTCCTTTGTGAGCGTGTTCACAATCGTCGAGCGGACCTCGCGAAGGTCAAGGAACCGGCGACGTGCCGAATGAACCGCATTGATGGCTGAATCCATACAGATCAGATATTTAGCACTGCACCAGCGGTGTTTCAGCACCAATCTGCCCTCGCGTTCCGGCAGCTGATGCGAGGCAAACATGTCGATTTGTCATGAGCTGTCGCCCGCGAGCCTGCACGACCAGCTGACAGAAAATCCGGGCGAAGCGCGGCGGGATGGGCACTATCTGCGGAGTATGGTGAGTAACGACGTCCACGGCATATCAGGCATCCAGACCTGACTCAAGCAATCATTGCTGCTGGAAACAACAGCGAAAGTCCCGGGCAGGATGAGTACAGAGACGCAGTCGAACTGCAATCGCAGCTCGAGTACGTCAGTCGATGCTGACGGTTGCGGCCGGGCTAGTCGCGTCTGTCACCGCCCCCACCGAAACACCATCGGGAATCTGTCGCAAGCCAGCGCCAGACATTTCGCGCATCTGTGCTACGAAACTGTTCCAGTCGTCATTGCCGACGAATCCACTCGCAACCACGATACCCGCATCGTCCACGAACAGGTAGAACGGTGCCGCATTGCGGGGATTGAGCCTGCGTCGCACACCGGGTTTGATGGACATCGCGTGGCGCGCCAGCGGCGTCCCCTCGAAAAAGGCCCGCACACGACGTCGCGATCCGGCGCCGAACAACCAGAGCGAGATGCCCGACGCGGTGATGGCGGGATGCAATTCGATCAGCTCCACGCGTCTGCGTCGGCAGTCGCCGCACGCCGGCGACAGGAACACCAGGATTGCCGCCGCACCCGACAACGAAGTACTCGTCAGCTCGCTCCCGTCGTGCTGCCTTCGCGCCACGAATCCCGGCAGCGGTGCGCCAAGCGGAAATGCCAGTGGCAGTCGATCGTACTCACGCTGCTGCACGATCGCCGCAAGGCGCAGTGTCAGCAACAGATTGAACAGCACCAGCAGGACCAGAACGACCAATACCACGATCACGAGCGCAGGTGACAGCATCACGTTCACTCGGCCGCCCGCGCACGCAGCAGCCAGAGGGATTCGCGCATCCACACTGTCGGCAACACCAGAGCGATGCCGATGCCGGCAAGCAACAACTGGGCCTGCATCGGCAAGCGGTCCGACGGCGCGGCGATCCAGGCCCATGCTGCTGCCAACGAGAACAGGACCCCACGAATCAGGTCGGCGATTCCGACCTGGCGTCCGCCTGCTCCAAAACAGGTGCAGACAAGCGCCTCGCCGCGAGCAAGCGCCAGTCCGATCACGATCGTGAAAAAGGCAAAGAGAACAGCCGCAGCGAGCGATGCCGCTCGCAACACGCCACCAGACAGCAACATCGCCAGACCGATGCCCCATTCCAGGACGAGGACAAGCACGGCCCAGCGACCCGGCCGCATCGACAACCTTGGAAAGCTCTCGGCAATGCTTTCCCTGAATGCCAGAAAGCCAATCGACTTTGCGCTTGCGGCGAACAGGAGCGCCCAGAGCACCAGCCAACGTGCAATTTCGGCAATGGTCTCGCCCACGCTCATCGTCACGATTCAGCATCCGGATCGAAGGCCGACCAGCGCGGCACGGGTGTGCGGAAATCCCGCTGGCGACGCACAGCCTGAGTAGCAGTGACGATAGCGGCGTCGCACCAGGGCGATTCCTCGTCGATACGCGTCTCTGGTCCAACATGACCACGCAGACCTCGCACCAAGGCCCACCCTGCATCTTCCAGTGCCGGAGCCGAGATCACGGGCAATCCGATGCGAACAAGATCGTGTCGGGTCAGTGCATGAGTATGCGAATGGAACCCATACAGAAGCGTGTCGACGATGCTAGACCGGACTTCGGAAGGCTGGTCGCTCATGTGGCGCGCGAGGAGTTCCTCGCCCATCGCCTGCACTTCCTGCGCGCAGCGATGGAACGAGGTGAGGGTCGTCGGAAAGATGCTGTGGCCAAGAGCCTGAAGTGCATGTTGCTTTGCCATGGCTTCGTCCAGCCCGAACCAATCCTGCACCATTCGCCAGTACAGCCGCAGATCCTGGACCGACATCGACGCAGGTCCTCGACCTGAAGCCTCCGCGCTCAGATGCGGGTCAATGGGCGAGAAGATTGCCAGCGGGCCGGCAATGATTCGATCCGCCCCCAGCGCCATCACCGTGCCGGCAGATTCGCAGAAATGCGGGACGAGGAATACCACTTCGTCAGCGAAATCGCGAAGGAGCAGTGCGATCCTGCGAGCCGCATTGGTTTCACCTCCACGGCATTGCACGACCACCTGCAATCGCGGGACGCGTCCGACGCCTAGGAGCACATCGTACAGTGAAGGCAGCAGGTCGATGTCCAGCCTCGACGTGACGAATGCCAGAGCGGGCCCGTTTCCTTGCATCTCGATGTCGTGCAATGCCGAGCGGACGCTCATTCGAGAACTCCCTGTTTCGCCTCGGTCACGCCATTGGCGCCCGTGACAAGGCAATCCGCCACTGCGTCGAGCATTGCCAGAGCCGGCACGCGTTGTTCGACGAAAAGGAACTGCCCGCCCGGATTGTTCTCAAGGAACACGTAATCTCCCTCCCGATCGACGATCAGGTCGATCGCGCCATAGGTCAGACCATAACTGTGGACGAATTGGAGGCAGCGGCGTTCGATATCGGTCGGCAGTTTTTCCTCTTCGTATCGAACAGGTGCATCGTAGTTCCTGAAGTCGACTCGGGTACGATCATCGTCTTGCGAATGGATTCGAGCGGCGAAAATCCGTTCGCCGATCACCGTGGCGCGTACCTCGTACCGCTTCGGTACGTGCTGCTGAAAAAAGCAGGGCAGTGCGCTGACCGCATCGAGCATCGCATCGTGGCCCGCCTCGATGCGCGTTGTTCCAATTCCATAGGCAACTCTCGCATCCGCATCGACCTCATCGGCAGCAAGGAATGGCGACTCCATCGTCTTGAACACGATGTCTCCATCCATCGCATCCCGGAAGGCAAGCACAGTCGACTTGCTGTCGGAAATCAGCGACGGAGGCACACGGAACCCCATGCGCGCGGCTCTGGCCAATTGCTCGCCTTTCCACTGTGCTGCACGCACGGCCGAAGGATGGCTCATCCAGTAGGCATCCAGCCCGTGCAGCAAGCCCGACAGGATGTGCGTGGTTTCACCGACAGCATAGGCACGCTCTTGCGCACCGAGCTCGCCAGAAAACGCGAAGTCGGCGCTCTTGCGGGTCCAAACCGATCGAATGTCATCGACAAGGATTCGACTTCGTCCGTCACGGCACGCAATCAAGCCTCGCCAACGGAAACCATCGAAGGACAGATCTAGCGAGTAGCAAGCGGGAAATTCGTCAAGATTAAGCCTGAAAGGGTGTTCGCCGCGCTTGAGGAGCCGTTCGGCAACGAGATCGGCATGGATGTCGTTTCGATGGGTGACGATCAGAATGCGGGATTGCATGTGGTGCGCGTCATGCCTGAAAAGATAATGGAAGATGCGGGACAGGCATCATCAGGAACGGTGCGGAGGCAAGCGCTCCGCACCGGAAACAACATCAGCACCAGTCGCCTTGGTCCTGGCCCCACCACCAACTGTCGTAACGAAGGTTGCCCGGGTAGAGATACTCGCTGCATCCACCTGCTGCTGCGGCGCCTTCGTGCGCCTTCCACTTGCCCTCCTCGACCCGGGTCGCGTCCTTGGTCGTGGATGCCAGCTTGAACGCGAACAATGTCTTCTCGTGATCCATGTCGTCCCTGTCCTTGCCTGTAATATCGCCGTGATTGTTTCGATCGAGGATCGTCGGCCATTTTTTGTCAGACCGCGATCTGGCGCGTCCCTGCGCCGTTGCGCATCCTGCGCGTCCGGTCAGCAGTAGACGCCGCGATCAGCACCATACAGCGAGTGCGGATAACGCACGTTGCCGGGGAAACGATAGTCCGTGCAACCGGCGGCGGCGACGCCTTCTTGCGCCTTCCACTGGGCGTCGGCCTGCGGCTGGCCGTTGTCCTTCGTGGCGAGCTTGAATGCGAACAGGGTCTGCTTGTTTTCCATGTCGATGTTTCCTTTCTGGATGGATTGAAGTGATCCGCGCAACTGCGCGGAGGTAACGGCAATGGCGACCGCGTCTCCGACACGAGCCCTCCGCCGCGCGTCCGACAGGATGCCGGAACTGCGCCTCGACGCATCGGCCTTCGAACCGCCGCGTCACGCGACCATCCGTGGCCGCACCGACCCCGCCGTTGGAGCGGGGTATCGGATCTCGAACGGGGAGCAATCAGCAATACAGACCGCGATCGTTGCCAAGAACCTGGCTATACGCGCGGAGGTTG
The DNA here is from genome assembly GCA_016789405.1 of Lysobacteraceae bacterium. Taxonomy (GTDB): domain Bacteria; phylum Pseudomonadota; class Gammaproteobacteria; order Xanthomonadales; family Xanthomonadaceae; genus Lysobacter_I. The sequence goes on along the minus strand of JAEUPQ010000029.1, from coordinate 131,414 downwards.
CCGGGGAAACGGTAGTCAGTGCAGCCAGCAGCGGCGACGCCGTCATGAGCTTTCCACTGTGTCGATGGCACATGTGCATCGAGTTCTGTGCCGCCCGGTACAGGCTCGCTCGCGGATTCGGCGAGGCGGAATGCAAAAAGAGTGTGCTGCTTGTCCATCAATACACCTTCCTTGTCCTTCGGGGTGTGACGTTGCCGCTAGACGCGTCGCCGGAATGCCCCACCGGGATGCGAGACCGAGTGTACTCCAGATACAGGCGAGGCCAAGCCCACGCGCGGGCTATTGGCGGAACCAGTCACGCCGCCAGGATGACCGATGGTCGGGAAACGCTCAGCGCCCCCGCGCGCCGTCGTTGAGATCGCGGAACGCGTCACGTAGCTGCAACCACCAGTAGGTCAGCTGCGCGCCAAGGAAGCCGGCCGGCTTCATCGCCGACAGCAGTCCATAGTCGGCAAACTCGCGCCAGCGGTCGTCGCCTTCGGCGATCGCTGCAGCAAGGATCTCCCCGGCAAATGTCGTGGGCGCGACGCCATGGCCGCCAAACGCCTGCGCGACCCACATCCCTTCGTCGATCCGTGCGATCTGTGGCATCTTGTGGCGTGCATAGCTCATCAGGCCGGGCCAGGCAAAGTCGACACCGACATCGCGCAACTGCGGGTAGACATGGGCGAGATCGCGCAGCAGCAGTCGCTTCACCGCTTCAGGCGAGCGATCGCGCACGGAGATGCGCCCGCCCCAGAGCAGCCTGCCATCGAGAAGCGGCCGGTAATAGTCGAAGGCAAAACGCGTGTCGTAGACAGCAGCCTTCGTATGCAGCACTGACGACAAGCGCTCTCCCAGCGGCTCGGTCACCATCACATAGGTGGCAATGGGCAACACTGCCGCATCGACCTCTCGACGAAGCCCTGCCAGATAGCCTCCGCAAGCCAGCACAACATGCCGCGCCAGGATCTCGCCATCCGGAGTGCACACGCGCCAGCGGCTGCCCTCGCGAGACAGTCCCGTGGCCGGTGAATCCTCATGGATGCGCACCCCCTGCTCCATTGCCGTACGCGCGATGCCCTGGCCGTATTTCAGCGGATGGAAATGGAAGGCATTCGGCTCGAACAGACCTTCGGCGTAGCGATCGGTATCGAGGAGTTCGCGCATCCTGGCACGTTCGATCCAGTGCCATTCGACACCGAAGTGCTCGGCCAGAAGTCGCTGCCGGGCACGCAGCCCCGCGGGATCTCGAAACCAGTTCGCCCAGATCACGCCTTCGTCGACGAGATCGCAATCGATCGCGTAGCGTCGACAGCGATCCCGGATCAGGTCGACAGCAGCCACGGTACCGGAGTGCAGCGACTTCGCGCGCCGTGCGCCAAGATCGCGCAGGAGGTCCGCCTCGCCGCGTGAGAACCCGGAAAAGACAAACCCGCCATTGCGACCGGAAGCACCGTGACCGATGCGCCGGGCTTCGATCACGATGACCTCGCGCATTCCCCGTTCGCACAGGCCAAGCGCGGTGTTCAGTCCCGCGAAACCACCGCCAACGATGCAGACATCGGTTTCATGCCGACCCGACAATGCTGGGTGGAGTGCCACATCGTCGATTGTCGAACGATAGTAGGTGCCCTCCCCGGGAGACATCGCAGCCAGGCCTCAATCGAGATCGACGACGCCCAGTTCGCTCAGTGCATCCTGCATCATGCCACGTGCAGCATCGCTGAGCTTCTCGTGGTCCAGCGCGTACCGAATCGTCGCCTCGATCAGGCCCAGGTGCGTGCCGCAGTCGAAACGCGTGCCCTGGAAGCGATAGGCATGCACCTGTTGCTCTTCAAGCAGAGCGGCGATGGCATCGGTGAGCTGGATCTCGCCGCCCGCACCCGGCGTGGTCTTTTCGAGTAGATCGAAGATGCGGCCATCGAGCACGTATCGACCGACCACGGCGAGATTGCTCGGCGCATCTTCAGGCTTCGGCTTTTCGACGATGGCGCGAATCCGACCACTGCGCCCGGCAAAGCCATCGGTCGCGACGATGCCATAACTGCCGGTCTGTTCGCGAGCTACGTCCTGCACGGCAATCACGCTGGAGCCGCTGTCTTCCGCCGCATCGGCCATCTGCTTGAGCGCGCCGTCGCCACGATTCCAGATCAGATCGTCAGGCAACAGCACCGCGAAGGGCTCGTTGCCGACGATGGGCTTTGCGCAAAGCACCGCATGGCCAAGGCCCAGGGCTTCCGCCTGGGTCACGAACACAGCACGCACGTGCGGTGGCAACACGTTGCGAACCAGCTCCAGCTGTTCGGTCTTGCCGGATTTCTCCAGCTTCTGCTCAAGCTCGTAGGCCTTGTCGAAATAATCGGCCACCGCGTGCTTGTAACGGTTGGTGACAAAAATCAGGGTGTCGCAGCCAGCCTCGACGGCCTCGTCCACGGCGTACTGGATCAGCGGCCGATCCACGATCGGCAGCATTTCTTTCGGTACGGTCTTGGTGGCGGGAAGGAAGCGGGTGCCCAGACCGGCCACCGGGAACACAGCTTTGCGGATACGGCTCATGGATGCTCGACGTCAGGGAATACGATGGTGCAACGCTGGCGCACCGGGGTTTCGCTGCAGCGATGCCGCGAGGCGACGATCAGGTCCTTCGCGCGTTGCGGGCAGGAAATGCTACCACCGTGGCCACGGTCGCCTGGCCTTCCTCGGCGATCGGCGTAGGCACGAATTCGGGAACGGCCTCCCGCAACAGCAGCGCCATGGCCTCCAGGTCGTAGGCCACGCACGCCTTGCGCAGGCGCGCGAGCGCGCTGGCAAGCGCATCGGCCGGCACGTGGCGCGGCTGTGCCTGGAGAATCTTGGGGTGCGAGGTCGGCCGATAGCGCTCATCGGCATGGAAGAGCGTCTCATGCAGTTTTTCGCCGGCGCGCAGTCCGGTATACACGATCGCGATGTCGCGTCCTGGCTGCTTGCCGGCCAGGCGGATCATCTGCTCGGCGAGGACGCGGATCGACACCGGCTCACCCATGTCGAGGGTGTAGATCGCCTGCTGCGAGCCGATCGCGGACGCCTGCAGGATCAACTGGCAGGCCTCGGGGATCGTCATGAAGAATCGTGTCACGTCCGGGTCGGTCACGGTGACCGGTCCGCCGCTGCGGATCTGCTCGCGGAACAGTGGAACCACGCTGCCTGCGGAATCCAGCACGTTGCCGAACCGCACGGTGACGAACCGAGTGGAACGCGGGTCGTCCAGCCGCTGGCACAACATTTCGGCCAGGCGCTTCGTCGCGCCGAGGACGTTGACCGGGTCGACGGCCTTGTCCGTCGAAATCAGCACGAAACTGCCGACACCCGCCTCGACGCTCTCCCGCGCAACCGTCTCGGTCGCGAGCACGTTGTTGCGCACGGCCTCGCGCAACTGCTGCTCAAGCAGGGGCACCTGCTTGTAAGCAGCCGCGTGGAACACCGCGTCCACACGCCCCAACTGCAGCGCATGGCGCGTCACCGCCGGATCGCCGCAGTCGCCCAGCACCGAGACGATCTCGATGCCGGGAAAATCTCGACACAAACGCATTCGGGTCGTGATGAGCGCCAGTTCGTCGATCTCGACCAGCACGATCCGGCTCGCTCCGTGGCGTGCGCACTGCCGGCACAGCTCGGATCCGATCGAGCCGCCGGCACCGGTCACGAGGACATTGCGTCCTCCGAGCCAATCGCGCATCGCCTTCCAGTCAGGCACGACAGGCGCACGACCGAGCAGATCCTCGATCGCGACTTCCTTCAATTCCCCGGGCAGCGAACGCCCCTCGAGGATGTCGTTGAGGCGCGGCACCATGCGGAACGGCAGCCCGGTGTGCTCGCAGGCTTCGATCACCCGACGCATGCGCTGGGCATCCAGCGATGGCATGGCGATGACCAGGAGTTTCGCCGCGGTTTCCGGCGCAATGCGCGCCACGTCATCGATCCGTCCGAGCACGGGCACGCCATGCAGGTACGTGCCACGCAGGCGGCTGGCGTCGTCGAGGAATCCCACTGGCTGGTACGCGCCTGTACGCAGGAGGTCGCGGACCAGTGCATCGCCTGCACGACCGGCGCCGAGGATCAGAACGCGCACGGCGGCCTTGTCGCTGTTGATGCGGCCGTGATCCTTCCACGACCGGTAGAGCAGCCTCGGCGTGCCGAGCATGACGCTCAAGGCAAGCGGATACATGACCAGCGCAAGACGTGATGTCTGGTCGAGGCGGTTGTAGATGAAGAGGGACAGGACGATGGCGAACAGCCCGATCAGGCTCGCCTTCACGATATTGACCAGATCAGGAACGCTGGCGAATCGCCAGATGCCCCGATACAGGCCGACGTACCAGAAGACCAGTCCCTGCGCGGCCAGCACCAGCAAGGTCTCGATCGACCACATCGGCGGATGCGCGGCATTGCCGACCATCGCGTAACGCAACTGGACCAGGCCGGTCCAGGACAGCCAGACCATGCACAGGTCATGCAGGACGATGGCCATGCGCGGCCAGATGCCGCCAATGCGATCGGTGAAACCGGTCATACCCATCACTCCTCAGTTCGACGCGCCATTCCCGGACCGGATGCGCAAGACGCACCACAGGCCGATACCCGACGCCAACCAGACCGACACCACCATTGCGATTTCCTTGCGCCCGCCCCCGGCGAGCCATGCAGCTCCGGAACATGCCACCAGTGTCCACAAGGCAAAAGCGACTGTCACGGGCGGATGCCCTTCGAGTCGCCTGGCCCAGCGCTGGTAGACGTGCTGGACATGCGGTGTCCACCACTTCTCCCCGCGCCCGATCCGGACCGACAGCGTCAGTCCGGCATCAATCAGGAACGCACTGATCGGCAGCAGGACGAGCGGCCAGCCCCCGGCAGGGAGCCGATGCAACGACATCGCGAGCAACAGTGCCAATGCGTATCCAAGCGCCCCGCTGCCCACGTCTCCGAGGAAGATCCTCGCCCTCGGAAAATTGAACGGCAGGAAACCGCAGATTGACGCGATCAATGCCAACGCAAGATGAACCAGCACGGCATCCTGACCTGCAAGAACTGAGAGGCCGGCAGCGACCAGAATGGCCTGCGAGGCAGCCAGTCCATCGATCCCGTCCATGAAATTCCAGACGTTGACCAGCACGAGCGCCGCAGCGAATCCGCCGATGGCTGCGGCGCCGCTGCGACCGGAAAGGTAGATGCCGACCATCAACCATCCGGCCGCGAGCACATGCACCGCGAGCCTGGACCAGGGCGAAAGCGGACGATGGTCATCGATCCAGCCGATGGCGGACACCAGCACCAGGCCGACGGCAGCACAGGCCAGCAATACGATCTCGTCTGGCCGCCGAGCAGCCATCGCGGCAAGCGCGATGAGGAAAGCAAGCGCAATCGCGATTCCACCGCCTCGTGGGGTCGGGGCGTCATGGCTGCGTCGCTCGCCAGGCTGATCGATCAACTGCCTCCGCAAGGCATAACCGCGCGCAAGCCAGGTTGCCACTGCACCGATGCCGGCGAACAGGAGGCACCAGAGCAGCAGTCCGGGCGTCCAGACCATCAGACCACCGCGTAGTTCAGCAACGGCTTGACCGTGCCCCATTCCTTGCAGCTTGGGCACTGCCAGTGATGGCTGCGCGCCCCGAATCCGCATCGATTGCATCGATAGCTCGGATTGCGCACCAGCAACTGTTCGGTGACATGCTTGAGGTCTTGCAGGGTGGCCGTCGGGTCCGTGTCATCGGCCAGGCTCAGGTCGATCAGGGCGGCTTCACCGCGCACCGAAGGCCGCTCCTTGAGCTGGCGTGCCAGATAGTCGCGCGCGGCATGGACACCTTCCGTGGATTCGACCAGCCGCGTCAGCGCCAGCACCGGCGCGATACCGCGGTAGTACTCGCACATCTGGGTGAGGAAGGCGCGCGCGCCACTGGGATCACCGACCTTGTCGTAGCACACCTGCAACGGCGGCAGGATTTCGGGCAGATAGTCAGGATCGTGTCGTGCTGCGCGCTCGAACGCCCGGATGGCGGCGGCGTACTGCTCGGCGTCGAGTTCGATCCTGCCCTCCAGCATGCCTGCACGCACTGCGGTCGAATCGGCGGCATAGGCACGGACGATTGCCGCTCGCGCCAGGTCCTGCTCACCTGCCACGCGATGGCGTTCGGCGAGCTCGCATTCGAACTGCGCGATGAGCTTGCCCATCGGCTCGCCGGTCACGGCCTCGTAGCGCGAAGCCTTTTCGATCGCCTGCTGCCAGTCGCGTTCGGACTGGTAGATGCCGATGAGGTGCTTCAGAGCCTGGGGCGCGCGATCGTCGAGCTTCGCGAGGTCGGTGAACACGGTCTCGGCCCGATCGAGCAAGCCGGAACGCATGTAGTCCTCCCCGAGTGCAAGCAAGGCCTGCACCCGCTGCTGGTCGTTGATGTCGGAGCGTTGCACCAGGCCCTGGTGGAGCCGGATGGCGCGGTCCACCTCGCCCCGGCGACGGAACAGATGACCGAGCGCGACCTGGGTCTCGAAGGTGTCCTTGTCGAGCTCCGCGATGTGCAGGAACAGCTCGATCGCCTTGTCCGGCTGCTCGTTGAGCAGGTAGTTCAGGCCACGAAAATAGGTGGTCGACAGTCGGCTGACCTGATGGTCGCTGTGGCGTTCGCCGCCGCGGCGACCCACGACCCATCCGATGAGGGCCGCCAGGGGAATCAGCAGGAAGTACCAGAACCACTCGGAGATGAAGGCCATCTCAAGCCTCCGAAGAAGAGGGGGATGTAGAGGCTGTCGGCACGCTCGCGCCGGACGGTTCCGCTGCTGGCATCGAGCGACGCAGCTCGCGTCTCAGCGGCACTACGACGGCGACCACCATCGCCAGTCCGCCCAGCAGCACCCCGCCCAGAAGAGCTGCAAGCAGCACCACGCCCAGCGCGGCCTCCAGACGCCAGATCCCGAGATCGACGACCGCCATGCCGGGATTGAGCGCACCCACCACCACGCCGAGGGCAAGGAACAGGAAGGCGATGAACGCTCGCAATGGACGCATGCAGGGCCGTGGGGAAGTTGGGAGGTCGGGGAGAAGGCCAACGCCGGCGCATGGCGCCAGTGCGTGCCGTTCAGTGTATGCCGTGAACACCGCGAAGACGATGCCCGAGTCCGGCCGTCATGACGACGGTCGCACCTTTGGTGGTCATCGGAAGGATTGGGAGATGGGCGGCCGACAGGCAGGCCGGAACGCCGCGATCAGTCTTCCGGCGGCAGCGGTACGACGGCGCTCACGCGGTCGCGCAATTCCTTGCCGGGCTTGAAATGCGGGACATGCTTGCCGGGCAGCGCCACGGCGTCGCCGGTCTTGGGATTTCGCCCCGTGCGCGGCGGGCGGTAATGCAGCGAAAAGCTGCCGAAACCGCGGATTTCGATACGTTCGCCCTGGGCCAGCGAACCGCCCATCATTTCCAGCAGCGACTTGACCGCCAGATCGACGTCATCGGCCTTCAGGTGGCTCTGACGCTGGGACAGGATCTCGATCAGTTCGGACTTGGTCATGGAAATGCGCTACCAGGACAGGGTGAACGTGCAAGAAGTGACACAAGAAGTACAGACAGATACCTGCCACCCTCCGGCGTCGCAACGGCCCGGGGTGACCCGGGCCGTTGCATGCCGCAAAGCGGATGGCTCAACACTTACTCGGAGCGGTTTTCCAGCTGCTCGCGCAGCAGCGCGCCCAGCTTGGTGGTGCCGCTGGCCGCATCGGCAGACGCCTTGGCGTACTCGGCCAGGGCTTCCTGCGTCTCGGCCTCGTCCTTCGCCTTGATCGACAGCTGCAGGGTGCGGCCCTTGCGATCCATGCCCACGAGCTTGGCTTCGACCTTGTCGCCGACCTTCAGGTGCTGGCTGGCGTCGTCGATGCGCTCGTAGCTGATGTCGCGCGCGGAGACGTAACCTTCGATGCCGTCGCCCAGGTCGATGGTGGCGCCCTTGGCGTCCACTTCCTTGACGGTGCCCGAGACCTTCGAGCCCTTCGGGAACGACGCCATGAACTGGCCGAACGGATCCTGCTCCAGCTGCTTCACGCCGAGGCTGATGCGCTCGCGCTCCGGATCGACGGCGAGGACCACGGCTTCCAGGGTGTCGCCCTTCTTGAAGTTGCGGACCACGTCTTCGCCAGTGGTGTTCCAGCTGAGGTCGGACAGGTGGATCAGGCCGTCGATGCCGCCGTCCAGGCCGATGAAGATGCCGAAGTCGGTGATCGACTTGATCTGGCCGGACACCTTGTCGTTCTTCTTGTAGATCGCCGCGAAGGTTTCCCACGGGTTGCTGGTGCACTGCTTCATGCCCAGCGAGATGCGGCGGCGCTCTTCATCGACGTCAAGGACCATGACTTCGACTTCGTCACCGACCTGCACGACCTTCGACGGGTTGACGTTCTTGTTGGTCCAGTCCATTTCGGACACGTGGACCAGGCCTTCGACGCCCGGCTCGATCTCGACGAACGCGCCGTAATCGGTGACGTTGGAGACCTTGCCGAACATGCGGACGTTGGCCGGGTAACGGCGGGCGATGTTGTCCCACGGATCCTCGCCCAGCTGCTTGAGGCCGAGGCTGACGCGATTGCGCTCGCGGTCGTACTTGAGCACGCGGACTTCGAGTTCCTGGCCGACTTCCACCACTTCGGACGGATGGCGCACGCGCTTCCACGCCATGTCGGTGATGTGCAGCAGGCCGTCGATGCCGCCGAGGTCGACGAACGCACCGTAATCGGTGAGGTTCTTGACGACGCCCTTGAGCTTGGCGCCTTCGACCAGCTTCTCGAGGAGCTGTTCACGCTCTTCCGAGTGCTCACTCTCGACGACGGCGCGGCGCGACACGACCACGTTGTTGCGCTTGCGGTCGAGCTTGATGAGCTTGAATTCGAGTTCCTTGCCTTCCAGGTACACCGGGTCGCGGACCGGGCGCACGTCGACCAGGGAACCGGGCAGGAACGCGCGGACGTCCTTGATGTCGACGGTGAAACCACCCTTGACCTTGCCGCTGATGCGGCCGGTGATGGTTTCGTTCTTTTCCAGAGCTTCTTCGAGCTCGTCCCACACCATGGCGCGCTTGGCCTTGTCGCGGGAAAGAACGGTTTCGCCGAAGCCGTTTTCGAGGGAGTCCAGCGCCACCTTGACGACGTCGCCGACGGCCACGTCGATCTCGCCGGCTTCGTTACGGAACTGTTCGATCGGCACGATGCCTTCGGACTTCAGGCCGGCATTGATGACCACCACGTCGGTGCGCACATCGACGACGACGCCCGAGACGATCGAGCCGGGCTTGAGCTTGGCCAGGTTCGCGGCCGCACTCTGTTCGAACAATTCTGCAAATGATTCGGTCATGGGTTGAATACTCGGTTGATGACACAGACCGGATGCCGCGATGCGGGCCGGTCCACCCGTTGGGGCCGTGGCGGGATTGCCGTTGGCCGTAGGAGTGAGATGTGGAAACACCGCCGCGCCGCTGCTTGCGCACCGGACGACGACGGAACCTGATTCCTGCTGCGGAACAACGCTCGGACTGGCGTCGGTAGAAATGACGCCGATCAGGAACGCGGGGCTGACACGACGGCCAGCACGCGCTCGACGACCGCGTCGATGCCGAGGCCGGTGGTATCGATGCAAACGGCATCATCGGCCGGTCGCAGCGGAGCCACCGCACGATTGGCATCGCGGGCGTCGCGGGCGAGGATCTCCCGCAGCAGGTCGTCGAATATAACGGAAACCCCCTTGTCTTTCAACTGCTTATACCGCCTGTCGGCCCGCTCCTCGGGGCTGGCGGTGAGGAAGACCTTGTACTGCGCATCGGGGAAGATGACGGTTCCCATGTCGCGCCCGTCAGCAACCAGACCAGGCGGACGACGGAAGGCGCGCTGCCGCTCGCGCAGGGCCGCCCGCACCTCCGGCACCGCGGCAATGGCCGACGCTGCGGCACCGGCAGTCTCGGTCCGGAGTTCGTCGGTGGCGTCCACCCCGTTCACGATCACGCGCAGCTCGCCTGCAGCATCCTCCTCGAACCCGATGTGGGCATCGAAGGCGCAGCGGATCAGCGCTCCCGGGTCGGCGAGATCCAGCCCGGCCCATCCGGCAGCCACCCCGACGCCGCGATAGAGCGCACCGGAATCGAGGTAATGCCAACCCAGCCGGGCGGCCACCAGCCGACTGATGGTGCCCTTGCCTGCCCCGGACGGGCCATCGATGGTCAGAACCGGAACGGGGACGGAATCGGGCATGAGCAGCTCGCGGCAGATGTGGGAATGACTCATTCTAGCCGGCACGACGCAGGCGTCCCGCACGCGCGACTCGCAAGCGATTGATCGGCCTTGCTTTCCCGCGCAAGGCACGGCAAAATGCCGGGCTGCTTTACGGTGTTACATGCCGATCCACCCTTCCCATCCACATTCAACCGCGTTATCGCCGAGGTTTCCATGAAGGTCTTGTCCTCCCTGAAGTCGGCGAAGGCCCGTCACCGCGACTGCAAGGTCGTCCGCCGCCGTGGCAAGGTCTTCGTGATCTGCAAGTCCAATCCGCGTTTCAAGGCGCGTCAGCGCTGATACCGGATCGCGTCGCCGGCCTGGCTGGCGACGAAGAGCGCGACGACGGCCCTCAACGGCTGCTACTCCACATCGTCACGCTCGCTCCAGCAAAGGCCGCCTCGTGCGGCCTTTGTCGTATCCGGCGTCCGGCATCGATGCGAGACAGTGCGGATTCGTGAACCCCGGGTGTGCGTGCGCCGACGCGATGCGCTTACAATCCCAGCGCTCGCAAGCCCGCCCACCCGCATCCGTTCGAGGAGGTCCCCCAATGCGTCTTCTCCCTGCCGCCCTGGTCGTCGCCGCGCTCTGCGCCGCCGCCCCCCAGGCTTTCGCCGACAGGCTCCTCATCGAACGCGTGCAGAGCGAGGCTGCCATGACGATGCCCGCACGCGGCATGCGCATGGCCGACGTCGAACGCAAGTTCGGCGCCCCGACCCAGCGCATGGATCCCCGCGGTGGCCAGAAGCGCCAATGGCCCGCGATCAACCGCTGGACCTACCCGAATTTCGTCGTCTATTTCGAGAAGGACCGCGTGATCGATGCGGTCGCCATCCGCGCCGGCAGCGACGAAGTCGGCCCGAAACCTCCGATCAAGTAATTCGATGTCCACAACTGTCCGTTTTCCGGCGGAATGGGAACCCCAGTCCGCCGTCCTGATCGCGTGGCCGCATCCCGAGACCGATTGGGGCCCGCGCCTTGTCGATGTCGAGGAGACCTACATCGCTCTGGTGCTGGCGATCACGGGCTTCCAGCAGGCCGTGATCTGCATCGCCGACGACGACCTGCAGATCTATGCCGAGGCACGACTGCGCTCTGCGCGGGTCGACATGGATCGCGTCCGTTTCGTGACCGTCGAGTACGACGACACCTGGTTGCGCGATTCCGGCCCGATCACCTTGAAGGCAGGTCGCGAATTCCTTCAGCTCGATTTCCGCTTCACTGGCTGGGGCGGCAAGTTCGAGGCCAGCCGCGACGATCGCCTCGTCGAAGCGCTCTCCGCCCAGGGCGTGTTCGCGAACGCGACGCGCGAGCAGATCGACTTTGCGCTGGAAGGCGGCGGCATCGAGACCGACGGCGCGGGCACGCTGCTGACAACCTGGAAGTGCCTGCATGAGCGCCACCCGGAGGCGACGCGCGAGGAATTGACCTGGCAGCTCGCCGGCTGGCTGCGCCAGGACCGCGTGCTGTGGCTCGATCATGGCTACCTCGAAGGCGACGACACCGACGCCCACATCGACACCCTCGCCCGCTTCGCCGCCGAGGACGCGATCATCTACCAGGGCTGCGACGACGTCAGCGACACGCATTACCCCGAGCTGCAGGCGATGGCAGACGAGTTGGCCGCGCTGCGTACGCGCGACGGCAAGCCCTACCGGCTGTTCGCATTGCCGTGGGCCAAGCCGATCTTCGACGACGGCCGCCGGCTCGCTGCCAGCTACGCGAATTTCCTGATCGTCAACGGTGCAGTGCTGATGCCGTCCTACGGCGATCCGGCCGATGCCCGTGCGCAGGAAGTGATGGCGGAAGCCTTCCCCGGCCGCGAGATCGTGCCGGTGCCTTGTCGCCCGCTGATCTGGCAGAACGGCAGCCTGCACTGCATCACGATGCAACTTCCGGAAGGTGTGCTCGCATGAAGAAGACCACGCTCCCCGTCGCCCTGGTCCAGGAAAGGAACCACGGCACTTCCGAGGCCAACCTGTCGGTCATCGAGGCTCGCGTCGCCGAGGCCGCCAAATCCGGCGCGAAACTCGTGCTGCTGCAGGAACTGCACAACGGGGCCTACTTCTGCCAGCACGAATCGGTGGACGAATTCGATCTGGCCGAGCCGATCCCGGGCCCGAGCACGGAACGGCTGAGCTCGCTCGCGAAGCATCACGGCGTGGTGCTGGTCAGCTCGCTGTTCGAGCGTCGCGCCGCCGGCCTTTACCACAACACCGCCGTGGTCTACGACGCCGATGGCTCGATCGCCGGCAAGTACCGCAAGATGCACATTCCGGACGATCCGGGTTTCTACGAGAAGTTCTATTTCACGCCCGGCGACCTCGGCTTCATGCCGATCGACACCTCGGTCGGCCGCCTCGGCGTGCTGGTCTGCTGGGACCAGTGGTATCCGGAAGCCGCGCGGCTGATGGCGCTGGCTGGTGCCGAACTGCTGCTGTATCCGACCGCGATCGGCTGGGACCCATCGGATGAACAGGCCGAGAAGGATCGCCAGCGCAACGCCTGGATCCTCAGCCATCGCGGCCACGCCGTGGCCAATGGCGTACCGGTACTCAGCTGCAATCGCGTCGGCCACGAATCGTCGCCGCTTGGCGCCTCCGGCATCGACTTCTGGGGCAACAGTCATGTCCTGGGCCCGCAGGGCGAGTTCATCGCCGAAGCCGGTACCGAGGCGACGATCCTGATGGCCGAAATCGACATGGCGCGCAGCGAGCATGTCCGCCGGATCTGGCCGTTCCTCCGCGACCGGCGCATCGACGCCTACGGCGACCTGCTGAAGCGTTACCGGGACTGAGTCCGATGATTTGCCCCCCGACGCTGCGGCGTCGGGGAACCGTTCGTCGCCCCATGCTCGCCACGAACGAACGGTCGTGCTATTTGTTCGCAGCATGGGACCTCAACCCGCCACGAGCAAGGGCGCAGCCACCCGGGACATCATCCTGGAACGGGCCTACATGATTGCCGCTTCAGCGGGACTCGAAGGTCTGTCGATCGGCCCCCTCGCTGACGCCGTCGGCATGTCCAAGAGCGGCGTGTTCGCCCATTTCGGTTCGCGAGAAGACCTGCAGCTCGCCGTACTCGACATGGCTGCGACACGCTTCGGCGAACACACCCTGATCCCTGCACTCGCCACGCCTCGCGGCCTGCCCCGGCTGCGCACGATCCTCGCGAACTGGTTCGAGTGGCTTCGTCGCGATCGCGGCGGTTGCGTCCTCCTGACGGCCGTCAGCGAATACGACGACCGTCCGGGTCCGCTGCGGGACCGTGTCGTCGCTCATCACCAGCGCTGGCAGGCCGAACTGGCGCGTGCCGTCGTGCTGGCTGTCGACGCAGGCGAACTTCGTCCCGACACGGATGCAGCCCAGTTCGCATTCGAGCTCAACAGCATCGCCCTCGCGGTCCAGCACGACGCAGCACTGTCGGATCTCGATGCCGCCTTCGCTCGCGGGCGGCGGATGTTCGAGCACCTGCTCGCGTATTACCTCACCCTCCCTCGTTGACCCCAACCCAGGCTTACTGATCCCGGGAGATCGCCATGTCAAACGTATCGACCAAAATTAGCACGACCGTTCGTAATATCGCGACTCTCGCGCTGCTCCGTGCAAGCTTCGGCGTCGGGCGTCTGTTGCGGCCGAATGCCACCTTGCAGCGCGCGGCCCGGTTGTTCTCCACGCCATTCGCGAGCAGTCGAAGCCGGGCATTGGCTTCCCCGACCCTGGGAGCGAAGGAATCCAGGCTCGATATCGACGGCCTGTCGATCGCGACCTACGTCTGGGGTGAGCCTGGACGACAGCCGTACGTCCTGTTCGCGCACGGCTGGTCCAGTCACGGAACGCGTGTCGCGCAGTGGGTCGCACCACTGCGCCAGGCAGGCTATGCGGTCGTCGCCTTCGACCAGGCCGGCCACGGCCGCAGCGACGGACGCCAGACCACCCTGCCCGACTTCGCCTGCCACCTGATGGCCGTCGCACGGCACTTCGGCCCGGCCGCAGCCGTGATCGGACATTCGCTGGGCGGCGCGGCCACCGCCGTGGCGCTCGCACGCGGCCTGCAGGCCGAGCGCGCCGTGCTGATTGCACCAGCCGCCGACCCTCTCGCGGCGATGGAGCGCTTCAGTCGCTTCGTCGGTCTGGGCGCGGGCTTCGCGACGCGCCTCGCGGCGTTTTTCGAGGCCAGGACGCGCGAGCCGATCGAAGCCCTGCAGGCGCATCACAATGCCCCGCTGATCGCGCGACCCGCGCTGATCGTCCACGACCTGGAAGATCGCGAAGTGCCATGGCATGAGGGTGAGCGCTACGCACGGCTGTGGCATGACGCCCGCATGCTCACCACGCGAGGCCAAGGCCACAACCGGATCGCCGACAATCCGGGCGTGATCGCAGAGACATTGCGTTTCCTGCGCGGCGACATGGTCGGGGAACGGATGGTGTCGTCACCGAACCTGCCATTCGGGGTCTGCTGAGCAGTGCGACGCAGACAGGGCGGACGCAAGGCTCTATCCTGCCCGCTCCGTCGCACGCTCCCCGCTGGACCGGTGGGAGAGGCAACCGCGATTCCACGCCTCCACCGTCTTGCCCCACCGTCTTGCCCCACCGTCACGATGACCGACATCCCGAACGAACAGACCGACGCGACGCCTTCCATCGATCCCGATGCCCCGCTGCAGGGCCAGCCGCACGCCATCGTCGAACGTGACGGCGTGCGCTACACGCTCCTCGGCACCGCACACGTGTCCAAGACCAGCGTCGACGTCGTGCGCGCGGCGATCGCAACAGGCCTCTACGACACCATCGCGGTCGAACTCGATCCGCAACGTGCGCAGGCGCTGACCGATCCCGACGCGCTTGCGAAGCTCGATCTGGTCAAGGTGCTGCGCGAAGGCAAGACGGCGGTCTTCGCTGCCAACCTCGGACTGGCCGCCTACCAGCGCCGCCTCGCCGAGCAACTCGACATCGAACCCGGTGCGGAGCTGAAAGCCGCCGTCGTGGATGCGCGTGAACGCGCGCTGTCGCTGCACCTCATCGACCGCGACGTCGGCTTGACCTTCAAGCGCGCGATGCAGCGGCTCGGTTTCTGGGGACGCGCAAAGGTCGGTGGCGGCCTGATGACCTCGCTGTTCGTCGACGAAAAGGTGTCCGACGAGCAGATCGAGGGACTCAAGCAGGGCGACATGCTGGAATCGAGTTTCAGCGAGTTCGCAGCGGACAGCCCGGCGCTGTACGAGACCGTCATCGCCGAACGCGATGCCTACATGGCCGCGCGCCTGCGCGAAATCCCGGCCCAGCATGCGGCTGCGCGCGAGGTACTGGCGGTCGTCGGCGCCGGCCATCTGCAGGGCATGGAAAAGCACCTGCGCGAAGACACCCGAGAGCCCGCTGCGTTGCGCGCGGAGCTGGAAGCGGTAAAGGAAAAATCGTCCTTCCCCTGGTTCACCCTGCTGCTCGCCTTCTTCGTCCTAGGCGGCTTCGCCTGGGGATTCTGGCGCGGCGGCGCCGAAGTCGGCGGCGAGCTGATACTGGAGTGGGTGCTGGTGACCGGCACGCTGGGCGCCATCGGCTGTCTGCTTGCCGGCGGCCATCCGCTGAGCATCCTGACGGCCTTCGTGTCGTCACCGATCACGCCGCTGCATCCGGCACTGGCCTCCGGCACCTTGAGCGCGCTGGTCGAAGCCTGGGTGCGCAAGCCTACGTATGCGGACTTCATGGCCCTTCGCGACGACGTGCAGACGGTGGGGGGCTGGTGGCGCAACCGCGTCGCGCGCACGCTGCTGAACTTCTTCCTCACCAGCTTCGGCACCGCGATCGGCGTCTGGACCGGCGGTGCGAAGATGCTGAACACGTTGCTGGGCTGAGCACATGGCGCGCCAGCAGCATGTCCGGCCGTTGACCGAGGACGAACAGGGCCTGCTTGCAGAAGAACGCGCCTGGGTCGCCGATGCGATGCAGCAACTCGGCATCGCATCCGAGGACGCCGCCAGACAGCTCGATCGTCTTGCGACCATGGTGAGGGATGCCCCCCACACCGCCCACCCGGATGCCGAATTCGTCGCCTATGGCACCGCACTGGGCGACCTGATCGCAAGCGAAACCGGCATGCGTTGGGTGGGCTACCACGACGAATACGGTGACGACCTCGCACTGCATGTTCCCGGCAAGGCCGTCCACGCATTCCCGCGCGACATGCTCATCAAGCGGTACGAGCGCGGGGACGCGATCGACCTGCCGCACCTGTTCGCCGAAGTCTGCGCACACGTGAATCGGCAGGCGCGGGACGCGGCCGATCTGGGCGGCGCAGCCTGAGGGTCCAGGCAGCGGTTCCGGATCGCATCGGGTCGACGCCGCATCAATGAAGAACGGCCGGGGATCGCCTCCCGGCCGTTCGTTTTTCAAGGGGCAGGCAATCCGCTCAGTCGCCCGTACCGGGTGCCAGTGCGGCCACGGCTGCCGCAGGCGATGAACGCCGGGCACTTGCCCGCTTGAAGATGCGCAGCGAGTTGGTGCGCAGGTCGTCCAGCACGGCGTAGATCGTCGGCAGGAACAGCAGGCTGACCACCGTCGAGAACGCCAGGCCACCGGCGATCGCGCGGGCCATCGGGAAGTACGGCGGGCCATCGCCGGCCATCTGTGTTCCGCCGAGCGAGATCGGCACCATCGCCAGGATCGCCGTGCCCATGGTCATCAGGATCGGGCGCAGACGCTCGCGGCTGCCTTCCACCAGCGCATCCGTGCGGGACCGTCCGCGCCGTCGCAGGTTGTTGATGTGCTCGATCATCACGATGCCGTTGTTCACGACCACGCCCATCAGCACCAGGATGCCGATGAAGGCCATGATGTTGAACTCGGTGCCGGTGAGCCAGAACAGCCAGAACACGCCGAACACCGAGAACAGCACGCCGCTCATGATCGCCGCCGGGAACAGCAGCGATTCGAACACCGCCGCCATGATCACGTAGATCATGACCAGCGCGATCGCCAGGTTGAACAGCATCTGCTGCATCGCTTCGGCATCGTCCTCGAAACCGCCGCCATCGAAGGTGTAGCTGTAGCCGGCCGGGAACGGAATCTCCTTGAGCGTATCTTCCATCGCCTTGCGCGCGTCGGGCATCGAGACCTTGTCCGCCAGGTTCGCCTGGATGGTCAGGGTGGTCTGCCGGTTCGAGCGCTGGATTTCCGATGCAGCCGCGCCGATCTTCACGTCGACCATCGCCAGCAGCGGCACGGTACGGCCATCCGGCGCGCGCACGGTGAAGGCCGAAATGTCCTTGATGCCGTAGTCCTCCGCCCCAGCGAAACGCACCCACACCGGCACTTCGGTGTCGCCCTTGCGGAATTCGCGCAGCGGTGCGCCGCGCAGGGCCAGGCCGACGAACTGCGAGACTTCCTGCGCGCTGAACCCGAAGGATGCCGCGCGCTCGCGATCCACGCGCACCGCCATTTCGCTGTTCTGGTCGCCGGTGTTCACCCGCACATCGAGCAGTTCCTTGCGCCGGGCGAGGATCGGGATCACGTCCTCGGCGATCTCCTTCAGCTGCTCTGTCGAGTCGCCGACCAGTTGCACCTGCACGTTCTGCTTGATGCCGCTGCCGCCACCGCCGCCAGGACCACCACCCTGGTCGCCGATGCCGATGTTCGCCCGCGCAGACTTCGGCAGCACATTGCGCAGCTGGTCGACCAATGCCTTGGTTTCGTCGGCATCCTTGGTGTCGAACTTGATCTGCGTACCTGCCCAGCCTTCCTCGCTGTAGAACGAGTAGATCTGGGTGATGCCGAACTTCTTGCGGTTGGCATCGAGGAAGTTCTCGACCTTCTGCACCTCGTCGGAAATCTGCTGCTTGGTGTAGGCACCGTTCCACTGGTAGAAGACGTTGGCTTCGCCGCCCTCCTGGCCGCCGAACATGTTCGTCTTCATCTGCGTGGCCGGAATGACGCTGAGCGCCACGATCAGCACGATGCCGAGGATGCTCAGGCCGCGATGCTCCAGCGTCCAGCGCAGGAATGCGGCGTAGCGGCGCTGCAGGGACGGGATCAGGCCGCGGTCGCTCTGCACCAACGGTGGCGTCTTCATCCGTGCGGACAGCATGGGGATCAGGCTCACGGCCACCAGCCACGAGGCCAGCAGGGACACCGAGATGGTGATCGCGATCTGCGACATGAAGATGGTGATCATGTTGCGATCGCCGAACAGGTTCGGCACGAACACGATGCAGTGGCACACGGTGCCGGCCGACAGCGCGATGGCGACGTTCTTCGTGCCGATCAGCGAGGCCAGGCGAGGCTGCCCCGGCATGCGCTCGCGTTCCTGGTAGATGCTTTCCACCACCACGACCGCATTGTCGACCAGCATGCCGACCGCCAGCAGCAGCCCCATCATCGTCAGCACGTTGAGGGTGACACCGGCGAAGTACATGAAACCGAGGGTCATCACGAAGCAGATCGGAATGGCCGTGCTCACCATCAGCGTCGACGGCCAGTGGCGCAGGAAGAAGTACAGCACGATGATCGACAGCAGCAGCCCGACCAGGCCTGCTTCCGCGAGTTCGAGCAGCGAACCGGTCACGGCTTCGCCCTGGTCCTCGACCACGAGCACCTGCACGCCCTGCAGCGCCGGATCCTCAGAGATGGTATTCACCTCGGCAAGCACGTTCTTCGCGACCTCGACGAGGTTCGCGCTGCGCTCCTTGAAGATGTCCAGGCCCACCGCAGGCTGTCCGTCGAGGCGACGGCCGTAGTTGATCCGCGCCGGCTTGAGCTGCACGTCGGCCACGTCGGCCAGGCGAGTGCCCTTGTTGTCGATGACGATGTCGCGGTACTGCTGCAAGTCGACGATTTCACCGATCGGCTGCACGCGCAGGCGACGGTCGCCGTCCTGGATCTGTCCGGCCGAGACCGAGAAGTTCTGCGAACGCAGGCGTTCGTTCAACTGGTCGAGGGACACGCCATGCGCCGTCAGCCGATCCGGCGCGATCGCGATCTCGACCTCGTTCGGCGGCGCGCCCAGCACGTCGACGCGCGCGACGCCGGCGATGCGCTCGATCCTCCGCTTGAACTCGCGGTCGATCAGGTCGTACTCGCGGGTCATGTCGCGGTTGCTGGCCAGGCGCACCTTCAGCACCGGCTCGTCGGAGGTCGAGAACTTCAGCACGAGATAACGCTGGAAGTCCTCCGGCAGCTGGTCGCGGATCGCATCGATGCGTTCGCGCGCTTCGGACGCGGCGATCGAGGCATCGCGCTCCCAGTCGCTGAACATGATGAACATCGACGCACCTTCGGCGCGTGCGGTGCCTTCCATGCGCTTGATGCCGGTCATGGTCGACACGGCTTCCTCGACCGGCCTCAGCACCGTGCGTTCGACCTCCTCCGGCGTCGAGCCGTTGTAGGGCAGCTGGAGGAAGATGCCCGGGAACGTGACCGCCGGGAACGCCTCCAGCGGCAGGCGTACCGCCGCGATCAGACCCACCACGAACAGCGAGATGAAGAACATCACCGTGGTGACGGGCCGCTTGATGCTGAACTCTGCGACGCTCATGCGGATGCTCCTTCCTCCGGACCTGCGTCGAAGTCCTCGCCACGGCGTGCACGGCTGCGACGGGCGCGGGCGACGTAGTGCTCGTCGCTCTTGCGATCCAGCAGGTCGTAGACCACCGGAATCACGACCAGGGTCAGCAGCGTCGACACCAGCAGGCCACCGATCACGGTGATCGCCATCGGCGAGCGGACTTCCGCGCCTTCACCGAACGCCAATGCCAGCGGCAGGAAGCCGAACAGCGTGCACAGCGTGGTCATGATGATCGGGCGCAGGCGCGAGCGCGCACCTTCGACCAGCGCATCGCGCTTGGCCATGCCGGATTCGCGCGCCTGGTTGACCCGATCGATCAGGATGATCGCGTTCTTCACCACCAGGCCCACCAGCAGGATCAGGCCGATGAACACCACCACCGACACCGTGGAGTTCGTCACCAGCAGCGCCAGCACCGCACCCACCAGGGCGAGCGGGATGGTGAACAGGATGACGAACGGATGCAGCAGCGACTCGAACTGAGACGCCATCACCAGGTAGACCAGGAAGATCGCGAGGCCGAAGGCGAACAGCAGCGACTTCAGCGACTGCGACAATTCCTCGCCCTGGCCGCCGATATGCATGCCGATGCCCGCACCGAGGCCGCCTTCGGCGTTGGCGACGAGATCCTGCACTTCCTGCATCGCGGTACCCAGGTCGATGTCGCGCAGGTTCGCCGACACGATCGCCACGCGTACCTGGTCGGCGCGATGGATTTCGCTCGGGCCCACGGTCGACACCACGTCGGCGACCGACTGCAGCGTCACCGGGCTTGCGCTGCCCGGATTGACGATCAGGCGCTTGATGTCCTCGATGGTGGCGCGATCGTTCTCCCGCGCCCGCACCAGCACGTCGATCTTGCGGCTGCGGAAGCTGTAGCGGGTCGCGACGTCACCGCGTACCTTCTTCACGACGGCATCGGCGACCTGACGGGTGGTGAGGCCCAGCGAGGCCGCGCGTTCCTGGTCGAAGTGGATCTGGATTTCCGGAAAGCCCTGCTCCACCGTCGATGTCACGTCCGCGTAGTGCGGGTTCGCACGCAGCAGTTCGGCCATCTTCCTGCCGGCGCGTTCGATGCTCTGCAGGTCCTGTCCGCGCAGTTCAATTTCAAGCGGCATCGAGAAGCTGAACAGCTCGGGGCGACTGAAATCGACTTGGGCGCCGGCATAGCGGCCCGCGCTTTCGCGCAGCTTCTCGACGAGTTGCGCTTCGCGCACTTCGTCGCCGCTGCCACCCATCACCACGGTGAGCTTGCCGATGTTCTCGCCGCTTTCGGTCGGGTTCGCATCGAGGCGCGTGCCGCTGCCGCTCACGCCGTACAGCGCGCGGATACCGTCTTCCTTCGCATGCGACTGCTGGAGCTCGCGCACGATGCGATCCGTATCGCGCAGCGGCGTGCCGGGCGGCAGTTTCACCGTCATCTCGAAACGATCCTGTGCCAGCTGCGGGATCAGGTCGGTACCCAAGAGCGGCGTGGCGAGGAGGCTCGCGGCGAACGCGGCGGCGGCGAATCCGAGCACCAGGATCGGGCGCTGCATGGCACCGGGCAGCAGGCGCAGGTAACCCCGCTCGATGCGGTTGTACGGCGCCATCGCGATGTCGCTGAGCTTGCGCATCACCGGTCCGACCATGGCACTGATCCCGCGCCAGATGCGCACCACGAGCCAGCTGACTCCGAACGCCGTGCCGCGCGCGCCGATCGCGACCCCACGATTGGCAACGGCGACGGGCTTCTTCCACTTGCTGTCGGGATGCCATTCCGGGTGCGGCGCTTCCTCCGGGAACGCCATCGGTGCGCTTCCACGCAGGCCGCTGAGCATCGGGATCAAGGTCATCGACACGATCAGCGAGATGCCGATGGCGGTCGCCACGGTCAATGCCTGGTCGCGGAACAATTCGCCTGCGATGCCTTCCACGAAGACCAGCGGCAGGAACACCGCGATGGTGGTGAGCGTGGAGGCCACGACCGCCATGCTGACTTCCCGGGTGCCTTCGATCGCGGCCTGGAACACACCAAGCCCGCGTTCGCGCGCCTTCGCGATGCTTTCGAGCACGACGATCGAGTCGTCGACCACAAGGCCGGTGGCCAATGCCAGGCCGCCAAGCGACATCACGTTCAGGCTCAGGTCGAACTGATCCATGAAGAAGAACGTGGCGATGATCGACACCGGCAGCGACAGCGAGATGACGAAGGTGCTCCAGCCGTCGCGCAGGAACAGGAAGATGATCAGCACCGCGAGCAGGCCACCGATCACGGCGTCCAGCTTCACGTCGCTGATCGCGTGACGGATGAACTGCGACTGGTCGTCGATGACGGCCAGCTCGATGTCCTTCGGCAGCGACTTGCGGATTTCCTCGAGCATCTTGGAGATCGCATCGGCGCTGGCGACCGTGTTCGCATCGCCTTCCTTGTAGATCGCCAGTTCCACGGCCTCGCGACCTGCCAGGCGGATGATCGCCTCGCGCTCCTTGTGGCCCTGGCGTACTTCGGCCACGTCCTTCAGCCGCACGGCCATGCCGCCCGCGGGCGTGCTCGAACCGCCACCGGACGCGCTCTGCACCGAACTGGCAGCCGCCATGGCTTCGGCCGAGCCGGTCGCCGCAGCGACTGCAGCCATCTGCCGCGCAGCCGCGGCCGCAGCATCGTTGCCGGCGCTGCGCGTGGTGAGCAGCATCTCGCGCATTTCCTCGACGCTGGCGAACTGGTTCACCGTGCGCACGAGGTAACGCTGGCTGCCCTCTTCCAGGCGGCCGCCTGAAATGTTGATGTTTTCCTGCTGCAGCCGCTGGATGACCGTATCGATCGACAGGCCGAGCTGGGCCAGCTTCTGCTGGTCGATGTCGACCTGCACTTCGTCTTCGAGACCACCACCGACCTTGACCGCCGCGACGCCGTCGACCGGTTCGAGCTTCTTCTTCAGGTCGTCGTCCGCGAAACGTCGCAGTTCGGTCAGTCGACGCAGCGCCTGCGCGTCATCGACCTTCGCGCCATCCTTCGCCGACAGTGCGAGACGCATGATCGGCTCGGTGGACGGATTGAAGCGCAGCAGCACGGGAGGCTTGGCCTCCAGCGGCAATTGCAGCACTTCCATCTTGTCGCGCACTTCGAGGCTGGCCTGGTCCATGTCGGTACCCCAGGCGAATTCCAGCACCACGTCGCTCTGGCCGGTACGCGATACAGACTTGAGCTTGCGCAGGTTCTTGACCACGCCGACGGCCTCTTCGACCGGCTCGGTGATCAGCGTTTCGATTTCCGCCGGCGCGGCACCCGTGTATTCGGTGCGTACCGTGAGTGTCGGATAGCTCAGGTCTGGCAGCAGGTTGACCTTCAGGCTGAACAGCGCGATCCCGCCGAACAGCACCATCGTCAGCCAGAACATCGCAACGGTGACGCGTCGTCTGGTCGAGAACTCGACCAGGTCGAAACCGCCATCCGGGCCGTCGCCCGGGCCACTGTCTTCGGGGGGATGGGGATGGGTTCCGCTCACGGTGTCTTCCCTGCGTTGGCGACGGTGGCGACCTTCTTCGCGGCGGGATCGCCGATGACCTGCACCTCGGTGCCTTCGCGCAGCGCCACCTTGCCTGCGGTGACCACGCGGTCGCCCGGCTTCAGGCCGCCGCGCACTTCGACCCATTCGCCGTCGAAGTAGCCGAGCTTGACGGCCACGCGCGCGGCCTTGTTGTTGCGGACGACGTACACCGCCGGATCATTCTCGTCGTCCAGCAGCGCGTTGCGCGGGATCACCAGCGCGTTGGCACGCTGGTCGTAGTCGATGCGGATGCGGCCGAACATGCCCGGCTGCAGCAGCGCAGCGCTGTCGAAGGCGCAGATCACGCGGAAGGTGCCGCTGCCGGAGTCCACCACGGGAGCGACGCGGTCGACGGTCCCCAGGAAGGGCTTGCCGGGCAGCGCATCCACCATCAGCTGCACGGGAAGGCCGGGCTTGATCGTGGCCAGTTCGCGCTCGGGTACGTTGAGCGTCGCTTCGATGCGCGAGGTGTCGACGATGCGGAAGATCGGCGAATTGAGCTGGACGAAATTGCCCGCCTTGATGGAGCGGTCGGCGATGATCCCGGAGATGGGCGCCACCACGTTGGCGTAGGACACTTCGAGGTTCGCGAGGCGGTTCACTGCGCGGGCGTTCTCGAGGTCGAACTTCAGCTGGTCGAGGTCGTTCGCGCTGACGAGTTGCTGCTTGGAGAGCTGCAGCGAACGGTGGTAGTTCGCTTCCAGCTTGCGAACCTGGGCGGCGCTCTGCGCGGCCTGCAGCGCGGCGCGGTCGGAATCGAGGCGGACCAGGACCTGGCCTGCGCGGACATGCTGGCCGACTTCGGCCATCACCTGGAGCGCGACGCCTGAAGTCTTCGCCACCACCTGCGACTCGCCGCGGGCTTCCAGCGGGGCCGTGCCGCTGTAACTGGCCGCAACCGGCCGATTGGCGACTGCGGCCACTTCGACGGGCACGGACTCCTGGGCCTTCTCTTCCTTCTTGTCGCCGTCCTTTTCCCTGGCCTGGGCATCGGCGCCGCCCTTGCAGCCGGCGAGCGCGAGGCAGCCGAGCAGCACGGCGGCCGTCAGCGCGTGGGCAGCAAGAGCCGGGCGGGTTCGGAAGGCCGGCAGCGACGGCGTGGAATCGGCGGGGGTGGTGGTCATGGCGGGCATGCGTTCCGAGCAGGGGGTTAGGTGTTGTATGAAGGTAGATCACCCAAACAGATCCGACATCCGCCAGAGGTCATGGTGACCCGCGTCATGTCATGCCCCGCGCCACCCGCGACACCGATATCGAGGGGCGTCCTGCGTGCCGGGCGCATCGCGTCGACCGTGGGCCGGCCCGGAAATCCACCCTTCGCGAGCGGGTCGCGTTGCAGGCTATACTGTCGGGATTGCACGTTTGCGACCGGTACGGAGTGCGCTCCGTGATGGTCAGGAGCCGGTAAGCCGGCCCTCGGCGACGTGCCCCGTACTCAACCCTGACCTGATGCCAGACATGATCCGATCGCCGAATCGCCATCCGCTGCTCGCCGGCTGCCTTGCCCTCCTCGCATCGTTCGCCGTCCAGGCGCAGACCCCCGCCGCCGATGGCGCCGCGGACAAGGGCAAGCAGCTCGCCTACACCTGCCAGGGTTGCCACGGCGTCACCGGCTACAAGAACGCCTACCCCACCTACAGCGTGCCGAAGATCACCGGCCAGTCCCAGGAATTCCTGGTGAACGCGCTGACCGCGTACAAGAAGGGCACGCGCAAGCACCCGACCATGCAGGCCCAGGCGCAGAGCTTCTCCGACGAGGACATCGCCGCCATCGCCTCCTACCTCTCGAGCCTGAAGAAGTGAGCGTCGCCAACATGACGAAGCGTCCCCTCGCCATTGCCCTGTCCAGCGTCCTCCTCCTCCTCGGTCTCGCCGCCTGCGGCAAGAGCGAACCCGCGGCCGAAGGCGCTGGCCACAAGGCCGCCCACAAGCACATCTCCGCCTTCGACGGCGACGCCGCGCGCGGCGAGAAGCTGGCCGCGACCAAGCTGCCGACCGGCCAGGCTTGCGTCGACTGCCATGGCGCTGGCGGCATGAAGCCGATCGATGCCGCGACGCCGGTGATCGGCGGCCAGTACCAGGATTACCTGTTCCACAGCCTGCAGCAGTATCGCGACGGCAAGCGCGACCATGCGCTGATGACCATGCAGATCAAGGGCGCGTTCGAAGCCGGCACCCTCGACGAGCAGGGCATTGCGGACCTGTCGGCCTACTTCGCCGGCCAGGACGGCCCGCTGGGCGATCTGCACGGCAAGTAAGCCAGGCCAACGCCGGTCGAGACACGAACGGGAGCCGCGAGACTCCCGTTTTCTTTGCGTCATCCGTGGCGCGCTGGCGGACAAAGGCTTCGTGCCGACCACTCCACGGCCTGGAGATCAACCCCGGGATCAGGGCGCGGCAGGCGGCGTCGCGGGTCCGTCCTTGTCTTCGCGCAGCTCCGGCTTGTAAGGCACATCCGGCGGCGGCCGCGCGATCGCTTCCTGATCCTGCAGGTTCGGATCGTAGACGCGGCAACTGCCGCCCGCGCCCAGCAGGCTGACGGTGCATTCGATGCGCTTCGTCGTTCCTGGAATCGGGATCGCAACCTTCTTGATGCCGCGGCTGACCCATTCTTCCAGCAACGTCTTGTTCGGGATCCAGAAGCGGTCGAACCGTGTCGGCGTGTAGTCCAGCGGCGGACGTTTCAGCCAGGTGCCCATGCGGTCGATCTTCTCGAAATCCTCGATGATCGTGCCCGGCGGCAACCCGCCACCCACATCGCCCGACCCACCCGGCAGTCGGACGCTGCCATCGCTGTTGAACAATCCCGCGGTGTTGCCGTTGCCTGCACTCGCGTTGCCCGGCACGTTGCGATTCGAGGCGCCCCAGTCATCGTCGCGAACGGTCGAAGTCGCTGCGCCAGGTCGTGGCGACGGGCGCACGCCCGAACCGGAAGGCGCGGTGCCGGCAGTGCGCCCCGAGCCCTGTGCCTGCGGTCGTCCGCCCGGGGCGGACGATGATGCCGGTGCAGTCCCGTTTCCGGTCTGGTTGCCGGGCGCACGGGGCGAAGCCGTCGAACTCGCGCTGGAGGCTGCGGCTCCGGGACTGCCGGGCTTGAGTGCAATCTCGCCGGGCGCAGCCCGCAGTTCAGGCGCACGGAGTTGCGGTGTTCGTGATGGCGTCTGCGCGATCCCGGCCGATGGTGTCGTCGCGATCGGCGAGTGAATGTCGATCTCGGTGACTTGCGTGCGGAGCGCAGGCACGCTGGGCAAGGAGGTCCGCGGTGCGGGCGCCTGCAGGGTCGGCACCGGCACTGTCGGCTGGAAGGTCTCGATTTCGACGACCTGGCTGCGCAGCGTGGGCACCGTTGGCGAGACCTGCCTCGGCGTCGGAGCGCGCAACGTCGGCGTGGCCAGGGACGGCGCAAGGGTTTCCACTTCGACCACCTGCGTCGCCAGCGTCGGCGTCTGTGGGCGCAGGGTGGGCAGGGCGATCTCGCGGACAGCGGTCTGGGGAAGCGCGAATTCGGGATCGGGCGTCGCGCTTTCGGTCACCGTCAGCGGTTGCGCGCTGGCAGCTTCCGCAGGCGGCGACGGTTGCGGCGGCGCATCGGCATCGGGCGGCGCGGCGGCAACGAAAGGAGGTGGAGGCGGCGCCGAAGCGGCTTGCTGTCCACCGCCCGCGGCCGCCGGTTGGCCCGCACCTGCGGATGCAGGCGCGTCCGTCTGCCCGGGCGCCGCAGCGCCCCCTTCATCGACCGGCGTTCCTTCACCGATGAACTCGACCTGGACCGCCTCGCCCGCCTGCTGCGCTTCCGGGGGCGCGTCGCCGACGCGCACGAAACCGACCCAGAGCAGCAACAGGGCGAAACACAGGTGCAGCAATGCCGAGAAGCCGGCGGCAGCACGCCGCGTGCGACGCTGGTCGGCAGGCGCAGGATCCCACTGCTGGCGCAGCAGGTGGCGATAGGACTGCCACCTTCCGAGTTCTGTGCTCGCCCGCGGCGGCGGGCGTACCGCACGCGCGGAGAGGATCGACGTGAAGTCGCCCGCCGGAACGCCGGTGACGGCACCGGGGCGCTCAGCGATGGCCAGGAACCAGGCGCGCCAGGTCGGCGGGAATTCACCGAACGCACGTTCGGCAAGAAGGGGAAAGCGCCGCCGGAACCGGGCCGAAAGCGCTTCGATGAGGTCCGCGGCGGTGAACACGCGCGCCGCGACCCGTCAGTGCGCGCCGCGAGCGATGTAGGGCGCCGATCCAGTCGCGTGATCGGTCGCGTCACGCACGGCGGTCACGCCGGGCACTTTCTCCAGCAGTGTCTTCTCGATCCCCTGCTTGAGCGTCACGTCGGCCATGCCGCAGCCGTGGCAGCCGCCACCGAAGCTGAGCACCACCACGCCATCGGCCGTCACTTCGCGCACCGAGACGTGCCCCTTGTGCTGGGCGAGTTGCGGGTTGACCTCGTGTTCGACGACCCAGTGGACGCGTTCAACGAGCGAGGCGCCGGCTTCCGGGGCGGCGCCCTTGATCTTCGGCGCGCGGATCTGGAGTTGACCGCCGGTGGCCTGTTGCGTGTAGTCGATCTCGGCGCCATCCAGGAACTGCACGCTTCCGGCATCGAGCCACAGCGTGAAGCCTTCGCAGTCCACGGCCCACTCGTCACCCTGCAGGTCGCCAGGCTCGGCGAACTCGAGGCGAACATCGGCGCGCGGCGTTCCAGGATGGAGGGCGCTCAGGCGCACGCCGAGGCCCGGCAGGGCTTCGCGTTCGATCAGGCGGCGGAAATGGGTCTGCGCGGATTCGGAAATCTGGATCATCGGGCTATTCTAGCGGCCGGATTCAGCCGTGCTGGTAACAATTTCGTTGCCGTCGCGGAACACTGTTCAGCTTGACCGACCCACGCACAGGACCGCCCCCATGACCGACCTCGTCCCGCTCGCCCAGGCCCACTGCATTCCCCGTCGGGGACACGAACACCGCCTGCCCCCTGCCCAGGTCGCCGAGCTCATGCCCCAGCTCCCGGGCTGGGAGGTCGCCGAGAACGGTCATGCGCTCGTCAAGACGTTCGCCTTTCCCGATTACTACCGGACGATGGCCTTCGTGAATGCCCTCGCCCACATCGCGCACCGCGAGGACCACCATCCCG
The DNA here is from genome assembly GCA_016789405.1 of Lysobacteraceae bacterium. Taxonomy (GTDB): domain Bacteria; phylum Pseudomonadota; class Gammaproteobacteria; order Xanthomonadales; family Xanthomonadaceae; genus Lysobacter_I. Next base: position 102,943 of record JAEUPQ010000029.1, on the reverse strand, counting down.
ACCTCGGCGTGCACTACGATCGCTGCGTGGTCCGTTTCTCGACCCACGACGTCGGCGGCCTGAGCGAGAACGACTTCATCTGCGCGGCCAAGGCCGAAGCGCTCGCGGGCTGAACCCTGCGACTGCAGGATCACTGGCTCGACGCATCGACAGACTCCCGAACCGGCAAGGAGGCAGCATGGGCCAGATCACGGAACTCATCGCGGAGGGCCAGGATGGCGGCGTCGACAATGCCGCCCTCTTCGGCGCGGCATACGACGAACTCAAGCGCCTCGCCCGCGCGCGCCTGTCGCGCAGCGGACCCATGACCCTGCTGGACAGCACGGCGCTGGTCAACGAGATCTGGCTCAAGCTCGCGAGCCAGCGCAAGCTGCAGGTCGACACCCGCCGGCGGTTCTTCGCCTACGCCGCCGAGGTGATGCGCAACGTCATCGTCGACCAGATCCGCGAGCGGCACGCGCTGCGTCGCGGCGGTGGAGAACGGCACCTCACGCTCAACACCGAACTCGGCGATGGCCTTGCCGGCGACGACGAAGCGCTTCAGGTGCATGAAGCCCTGGAGTCGCTGGCCCAGCTGGAGCCGCGGCTGGCCCAGGTCGTCGAGATGCGGTACTTCGGCGGCATGACCGAAGTGGAAATCGGCGAAGCGCTCGGCGTGACGGAACGCACGGTGCGCCGCGACTGGGAAAAGGCGCGCCTGCTGCTGGCCAGCATGCTGGAGTAGACCGGGGGGCTTGTCCGGTTCCGTCGCCCCGCGCCGTTCGGGCGTGCGCCCAACCCACTGGTGCCCCATGAAACCGCTCCCGCTCCCCGCTTCCGACTGGCCCCGGTTCTCGGCCCTGCTCGACATCTGGCTGGATCTCGAACCGGGCGATCGCCGCGCCTGGCTGGCTGCCCTGCCGGAAAACGATGCCCGCTACCGCACGTCGCTGCTGGAGGTCGCCGCAAGCGCTGAGGAACGCTGCAGCGCGGAATGGCTCGATCGGCCGGCGGCCTTGCAGGATGTCTCGTCGCCGTTCTGCGCGGATCAAGCACTGGGACCATGGCGGCTGATCCAGCCCCTCGGGCGCGGCGGCATGGGCGAAGTCTGGCTGGCCGCGCGCGCCGATGGCGCCTACGAGCGCCAGGTCGCGCTGAAGCTGCCGCATGCGCACCTGCTGGCCGGCGCGCTGCGCGAACGTTTCCGGCGCGAGCGCGACATCCTCGCCGCGCTGTCGCACGCGTCGATCGCCCGCTTCTACGACGCCGGCGTGGCCGACGGCGACCAGCCCTGGCTCGCCCTCGAACACATCGAGGGCGTTCCGATCACCGAGTACTGCGACGCCCATTCGTGTTCGATGCGCGAGCGCATCTCGCTGCTGCTGCAGGTCGCCGCTGCGGTCCAGGCCGCGCACGCGCGCCTGATCGTGCATCGCGACCTCAAGCCCGCCAACGTGCTGGTCACGGCTTCGGGCGACGTGCGTCTGCTCGACTTCGGAATCGCCAAGCTGCTCGGCGATGACGACGCCGCAGGCGACCTGACCCAGTTGGGTGGCCGCGTGGCGACACCCGACTACGCCGCGCCCGAACAACTGGACGGCGGCGTGGTGACGGTGGCCACCGATGTCTATGCGCTCGGCGTCCTGCTCTACGAACTGTTGACCGGACAGCGCCCCTTTCCGACCGCGTCGCGACTGGGGCGCATGGTCGAAGCCCGGGGCGAAGCGCCGCTGGCTTCGACGCGCGCATCGGGGCGGATACGCGCGGAACTGCGCGGCGATGTCGACGCGATCCTCGCCAGGGCGCTCGATCCCGACCCGTCCCGGCGCTACGCCTCGGTCGCGGCCTTCGCAGACGACCTGCAGTGTCATCTGGAACATCGTCCGATCGCCGCCCGTCACATCGGTCGATGGCAGCGCGCCACGAAGTTCATGCGCAGGAACCGACAGGGTGTGGCGGTGGCCGCGACCCTGCTGCTGGTGCTGACGGGCGGGATCGGCGGCGTGCTGTGGCAGGCGAACCGCGCGGCCGAGGAAGCGCGGCGCGCGAGTGCGATCAAGGACTTCCTGGTCGAGGTGTACTCGGCCAACGACCCGCGCATCGCCTCCGACCAGCCACGCGGAACGATCACCGCGAAGGCGATGCTCGATGCCAGCGCACCGAAGATCGAGGCACGCTTCGCGAACGACCCGCCGGTGCAGATCGAACTTCTGCGCACCGTCGCCACGCTCTATGCCGAACTCGGCGACGACGAGCGCTACGAAGCGTTGCAGTCGCTGCAACTGCGCAAGTCGCGGGAATACTTCGGGCCAGACCATCGCAACCTGCTCGATGGCGCGGTGGAAGCCGCGTTGCGTGCGTGCAATCGCGGCGAGCGCGAACGCTGCGCACGCGAGGTCGCCGCCGCGGGGCGTGCACTCGACAAGGCCGGCGACCCCGACCCGCACCTGCGTGCGCAGTGGTGGATCGCGCGTGGCCAGCAATTGCAGGGCGAAGAGCATCGGGTCGATGACGCGGAGCGCGCCTATCGCAATGCCATTGCGCTGTACCGCGAGCACGATCCGCGATCGCGCGGTCACGTCACCGCGCTCCATGAACTGGCTGGTTTCCACAACACGATGAAGCTGGACTACGCGCGCAGCATCGCGGGATACCGCGAAGCGCTGGCGCTGGCCGAGTCGCTGCCCGATCGCAACGACGCCGAACTGCTGACCTTGTACGGCAATCTGGGCCTGATCCACCAGCAGATCGGCCAGTTCGCCGAGGCCGCAATCGCCTTCAAGCGCTCGGCCGACATCGCCGAACGCACCACCGGCGCGGAATCGCCCACCACCTGGGTGCCGCGCGCGAACGCCGCACGAACGCTGCACCTCGCCGGTCAGCGCGAGGCCGCCGCTCGTGAATTCGAGCGCCTGCTGCCGCGATTGCCGCGCGATGGCGAGAACATGCTGGAAGCCACCCTGGTGCGGATGCATTACGGCGAGCGTCTGTCCAGCGAAGGCCGAACCACGCTGGGCATCGCTGCGCTCGAAATGGCCGAACGCAACTTCGCGACGCAGTCCACATACAAATTCCAGTGGCGGCTGTCCCGGCGTTTCCTCGGAGAAGCCTATGCACGCGCCGGGCGTCGCGCTGACGCGGGGCGCATGCTGAAGGCATCGCTCGACGACTACCTGGCGAACCAGGGGGCCAGCGAACAGCCGGTGATGGCGATCCGCGAAAGCTGGGGCCGCTGGCTGCTGGACGGAGGTGCGATCGACGAAGCGCAGGCCCAGTTCGACGCGGTCGTCGCCGTGGCCGAAGACCGCATGCTGGCGCATGTCGCACTGGCCCATGCAGGTCGTGCGCGCGTCGCATTGCTGCGCGGCCAGCGCGATGTCGCCCTGCGGGAAAGCGCCACCGCGTTGAAGATCTGGGGCGTGGTCACCGGCTTCCGCGACGTGCGCATGGGCCCGTACCTGCAGCGCGTCCGCGCGGATGCGCTGGTCGCAGACGGCAGGATCACCGAGGCGCAGACGCTGGAAGACGCTGCGGCTGCGGCAAGTGCCCGCTACGACCACCCGGACAGCGCGACCCGGGTTCGACGGCAGATGAACGCGCTGAAACTGCCGGTCATCGCGAGTCGCAAGGCGGGAGAAGCTTCGCGCTGAATCCACCAGCGGGCGAGGTACCAGCGTCGGGCCACGCCGGCAGCAATCACCGAAAATATTTTCCAGAGGCATGTCCGGTTCGCGCGGCGAACCCCCGTTCGGCATTCGTCCACCCATTGCGGATCGCCGACATGTCCAGCCTGATCTTCTCGCCCTCCCCCATCGCCCGGGCCACGTTTTCCCTCCTGCTCGCCTCCGTGCTCGCCCTGGCATCGAGCATCGGCACCGCCCACGCGGGCGGCAACAAGCAGCGCCCGATCCTGCCGCGCAAGAGCGCGGACGCGCGCGTCGCGGTCGCGATCTACGAGTTCACCAGCAACCTTCCTGAAATCTCGCCGCGCGGCGCCACCGAGCAGTTCAAGACCGCGCTGGTGCAGAGCGGCCAGTTCCGCGTGGTGGAGCGGGCACGCCTCAGCCGCGGCGTCACCCAGGAAAAACAGATGAACGCCGCTGGCCAGACCACCGGCAATACCGCACAGCAGCAGCTGCGCGGGGCGGAATACATCTTCGAGGCCGAGATCACCGAACTTGGCAGCGGCACGCGCACCAGCAGCAATGGCGTGAACGTCGGCGGCCTGCAGATCGGTGGCGCGAGCAACCGCGACGAACTCGGCCTGGATGTGAGCATCGTCGATGCGAACACCGGCGACGTGGTAGACGCGATCACCGTGCGCAGGAAGCTGAAAGGCTCGGCGCGCAGCGTCGGCGGCCTTGGCGCGCTGATCAACCGCGTCCGCGCCGAAAAGGGCAAGGGCGGCATCGCCTACAGCCCGGAAGTGCAGCACCAGTCGACGAGCAAGGACAACTTCGACGCGGTACTGCGCGAGGCGATCGAGGAAGCCGTCCATGAATTGGCGAAGCGTTTCGACGCCAGCGTCGCCGACAGTCGCTGAGCGGAGCCGCGAACATGACCCGCACGCTTCTCTCGCTTTCGCTCTCGCTTTGCGCACTGTGCGCGAACGCGCAGGGCCAGGACGAAAACCGCACCTACGGCTATCCGGGCCAGTCCGGATCCGGTCCAGCCGCACCTTCCACCATTCCCGGTCGCGGCGACAGCAATGCCCGCGTTCCGGATGTGCGTCCCGCGCCGATTGCGCAGCCTAAACCGCGCAAACCCAACGCACCCGCATCACCCTGGGGCGGTTCGGCAGGCACGCAGACGCCGAACAGCGCATCGATGCCGAACAAGCCCGCGACACCGCCCACGTCGTCGCAGCCACCCGTTGCGCAGAACGGCAGCCCCGCGAAACCGCCGGTCGCCGGGAATGGCTCTGGCAGCGGCTCGACGACAACGCACGGTCGAAGCAATCCACCGCCATCGCAACCTCAACCCGGCGCGAACGATCGCCTGACCAGCGTGTATCGCGGGCTCGGCAGTACCGGCGCGATCATCCGCAACGGCGGTGCCGCACCGATCAAGGGCGGTACGACGCCCACCGCAGGGACCGTCAGTACGTCGTCCTCCGTGCTGGTCTGCACGAAGAACGGCAACACGCCGAAGATCGCCAGCATCCAACCCGCGAACGACGCGACGCTGCAGTCGGGCCAGGTCTTCATCGTGCAGGGACTGTGCTTCGGCGATGGCGCAGGCACGGTTCGCGTCACCCTGCCCACGCAGTACGGACGCATCCAGGGCATCGACGCGAAAGTGCTCGACTGGCAGGGCGACAAGATCCTCGCGCAGCTGCCGGACGGCATCGTCAAGGCGATTCCCGGTGCCGCTTCGGTCGAGATCGTCTCCGCAGGCGGCACGCGCGGCGCAGGCAAGGAGATCGGCTTCGAACCACGATGGGAAAGAACCGCGCTCAAGGGCGTGGAAGCCAGCATCGCTGCATGCAAGGTGCCGAACACACCATCGACGTTCCATCGCTGCGAGATCAAAGTCGATGGCACCCGACTGGTCATGAAGAGCACGCACTGGCGCGGCGACACGGACTTGCACCCGATTCGTTCCGGCAGCGACCGCTACGACCTGCGGATGCCCGACTGGATGCGGCCTGCCAGTTGCAGCCTCACGTTCAGTCCAAGCACCACCGACGGAGCAAAGGATGGCAGTGCGACGACGCGTTTCGAAGGCAAGAGCGCGATCGTGGACTGGGCGTTCACCGCAGCGGCCGACAGCGAGGCGTTCATGGTCTACGACCTGAGCTGCGATGTCTGGACGCCCGTCGGCGTGGTGACGCAATGAACGCGGCGCGCATCTGCCTGCTGGCGGGGCTCGCGTTCGCCTGTGCGGAAGCGAGAGCGCATCCACCCGGTCCGCCAGGTCCTCATCCCCAGCCCCCGGTGCCACACCCGGTTGCACCATCGTCGTTGCCCTACGCAGCGGATTTCCCGCATACGCACGTTCCGTATGCCATCGAATATCCACGTCGCCAAGACGAAGACGGATACGGCATTGAAGAACGCTGCATCGTCCGACGCAGCATGCAGGAGCCTTCCGGCGATATCACGGACTCGCAGGTCATCGACTGGTGCGCTGTCGCGCCGTTCGAGCCCCGTTACGCACCGCAGATTCCCGCCGAATGGTGGTGGCGACGCGGCCCGTGGCGCGAGTGGCGGCCGTGGTGAGGCCACGTCACCACCGTCCCGCTGCCATGCACACCTCGTTCGTCCGCATTCGTGCCCGCCGTCTTTTCCACGTCACCATCCAACGGAATCCCGCCATGAACCGTTCTTCCGCATTCCAGTTGCTGCCGTTGCTGTTCGTCATTTCCGGTGCCGCATCGGCGCTCGAACCCACCTGCGAGACCTATCTGCGCGCCGCCGAGAAATCCGCCGCGCGTCCCGCGCGCCACAGCATCACCGAAACCGGTGGCCTGCGCATGGAAGTCATCGTCGCCGATGGCCGCTCGTACACGCGTGTCGGTGGTCCGTGGAAATCCCAGAAGATGGACCTGCTCGCGGCGGAACGCAGGCTCACCGCGGAGATCCGCGCCGGCAAGTACCCGCTGACCGCCTGCCGCAAGATCGGTGGCGAAATCGTCGACGGCATTCCGACCACGGTCTACGCCTACACCCTGAAGATCCCCGGCCTGTCCACGGGTGAAACGCGCGCGTCCATCGGTGCCGACGGCCTGGTCTACGCGCAGCGCACGAGCGATGCCCATACCCGCCACCGCTACCACGGCGTCGTTGCGCCGTCGCGCTGAGGACATCCGCATGTCACGCAGGTCCCCTTCCCTTGCATTCGCTCTCGTCGCATTGCTCGTCACCGGTTGCGGGCACGACACCGCTGCACCGGCGAGTCAGGCGACCTCTCCCCTCGATGCCGCGATCGCATCCTCCGACACGCCTGCCGCACTGCCTCGCGCCTGTACGCTGGTCACCTCGGCCGAAGCGCAGGCTGTCGTCGGCCAGCCAGTCAGCCAGATGGCCGACGAACCAGAAAACTGCATGTGGGCCAGCGCCGGCAATCCGGGCCAGTTCACGATCTTCATGGTGCAGGTCGTCAAGGGTCAGGACGCGGCTGAAACCCGCACGCTGTTCGAATCGCTCACGGGTGCGACCACCGAACTCAACGGCCTGGTCAACGAGCAGATCGGCGCGCAGACGCAGGCGAAGGGCGAAAGCATCGCCGGTTTCGGCGACGCTGCCTGGCGCTCCAGCAGCAATGCCGACATGGTGGGGGCGCGTCAGCTCATCGTCCGCAAGGGTCTGAACATCCTTGTGCTCAACGTGACAGGCATGCGCAAGGATGGCGCCGGGCCCGACTTCGATGCCCGCATGGAGATCGCGGGACGCGCCGCGCTCGCACGCATGGATAGCGACACGTGAACGCCATGCATCCGCCGACGGAGACCACGCCGACCGCGCCCGCAACGAAGCCTGCGCCATGGACGCATCGCGGCCGCCCCGTGCATCGCGTGATCCTGCTGTGGCTGGTCGCCGCCGCGCTGGCGTTCTGCGCGATCCAGACCGGCTGGCGCATCTGGCTGCTCGATGCGGGACAGCCCGTGGTCGGCGAAGTCACCGTCGCTGCGGACAGCTGTCGAGCGCGCAACCGTGCCAACTGTTTCCTCGGCCGCGCGATCGTCAATCCGCGCATGGATACCCACAAGTTCAAGGTCAGCAAGATCCCCGGAGGCAGGTTCTACAGCGTCGGGGAAACCGTCGACATGCGCGTCCATCCGAGCGAGCGCATGTATCTCGCAGCGGTCTACACGCCCGTGAACTGGTTGCTCGGGCCCATTCGTACCCTCGCGATCGCGCTGTTGCTGCTGTTCGCGGCGTTCATGCCCGCGCGACGCCTTGCGCTGTGGCTCACGCCGGTCGTGATCGTGCTGTTCCTCGTCTTCGGCTGACGCAGGCACGAACGTCTCGCTAGCCCTTCGATCCCATCCCCACACACTCAAGGACTCCACCATGCGCCCGCATCTCCTGTTGTTCGCCTGCACCCTCGCCATCCTCTCGGCCAGCGCGTCCGCCACGCCGCCGGACTGGGGCTCACCCGCCATCAAACGTCCCGACGGCATGCCGCCGAAGAACAACACCACGCCCATGTTCGCCCCCCACGTCGACGACAGCGCCCGCTGGGCGCAGGTGCCCGGCTGCGCCCGCGACATCGTCGGCGGCATGCAGGACGTGATCTACGTGACCGGCTGCGATGTCGTGCCGAACAGTCATGGTTCCTCGCAGTTCTACCGCTGGAACGGCAGCAGCTTCGTGCCGTTCCCGGTGGCCGGCCACGGCAGCGCCATCGCTACCTACGGCTTCCACAGCTACACCATCGGCGGCGACGCCCTGCTGTATTCCAGGTCGGGTGAAGGCGAATGGCAGAAACGCGGCACGCCCGATGGCCGGCCCATCACCGATGTCGGCGCCGGAAAGTTCGGTCTGTGGGTCGTGACCGCGCGGCCGAACGGCGAAGGCGGCAACGCGATCGCGCGTGCGATGCCCTGCGCGAACGGTGATCGCCTGTTGCCGGACAAGGATTTCTGCGGCTGGGAAGAAATGCCCGGCGCGGCCGTGCGCATCTCGGTCGGCAACACCGCATGGGTCGTCAACGCGCAGGGCCAGATCTTCGAGTGGCAGGACAATGCCGGCGGTTACTGGCTGAAGCGACCGGGCTGCTTCCGCGATGTCGCGGCGAACGGCAGCTCGGTGTACGCGGTGGGCTGCAAACGCGGCAACGGCGACGGCAACGCGATCTACCGCTGGACCTACAGCGGCTGGTCCGACGCCAAGGGCGCCGGCAAGCGCGTCGCCGTGGACGCGATGGGTTATGCCTGGGCCATCACCGACAGCGGGGACATCTGGCGGCGCGTCCCCTGACGCAGAGACCGGCGGGCCGCGCGAGCAGCCTGCCGGTCACTTCCAGCGCCGGGCACACGCACTCGACTTGCTCAACGCGTGTGCACTCAGGGGCGAGCCGATCGATCCGTTGCTGGCTCCCGGATTCGACACTCAGGCCAGCCGATCCAGCACGTCCACCAGTTCGGGCGCCAGCGGCGCGTCGAGCAGATAGGGCGTCCGACCATCGTCCAGGGCGAATTCCAGCGACGCCGCATGCAGGAACAGACGCTTGAGGCCGATCTGCTCGCGCAGGCGCTTGTTGATGTCCGGATCGCCATACTTGTCGTCGCCTGCGACGGCGTGGCCGATGTGCTGCGCATGGACGCGGATCTGGTGCGTGCGCCCGGTTTCGATCCGCACTTCGCAGAAGGAATGGCCGCCGCGCCGTTCAAGGACCCGGAAGTGGCTCAGGGACGGCTTGCCGTTCGGATGCACCTGCACATGGCGCTCGCCGCCCTGGCGCAGGCCGATGTGCAGCGGCGCATCCACGGTCATCACGCCATCGGGCATGCGCCCGACCAGGAGCGCGAGATAGCGCTTGGCGATGCCCCGCCCTTCGTCCAGGTCGTTCTCGCGCATCAGCGCCTGCAACTCGGTGAGCGCCGAGCGCTTCTTCGCGACGATCAGCAAGCCGGAGGTGTCACGGTCGAGCCGATGCACCAGCTCGAGGGACTCCCTGGGACGCAGCGCTCGCAGGGTCTCGATGGCGCCGTGGCTGATGCCGCTGCCGCCATGGCTGGCAAGCCCCGACGGCTTGTTGATGGCCAGCAGGCGGGCGTCCTCGAAGACGATGCTGGCCTCCATGGCCGCCAGCAGACCCTTCGGCGGCGGCGTCTTCTCGCCGGCCTCCGACAGGCGGACCGGGGGAATGCGCACTTCGTCGCCGCCCTCCAGCCGGGTCTCGGCCTTGGCGCGCCCCCCGTTCACGCGGACTTGCCCGCTACGCACGATCTTGTAAATCAGCGACTTGGGCGCGCCCTTGAGCTGGCCCAGCAGGAAATTGTCCAGCCGCTGGCCCGCACGGTCGTCGGAGACGCGAACGAGGCGGACCTGGCCCGAAGGCCGCTGGGGGGAGTCGTCCCCACGTGAATTGGATGAGGCCATCAGGGTCGTGATCTGCTACACTCGCTCCGCGATATAAGGGGTTGATTTCGCTAGGGAGTTGGTCACCAGCCGCGATGTCGGCCGGTGGTGCCAGCGGGCCGAAAGCCCACCTCCCCCGCGATCTCCGATGCAGTGCGCGGCCACCGTCCTCGGGGCGGCCATGTTAGCGGCTCGTCGGCAATACCGGTTATCGCCGGGTGCGAATGCGCACTTGGGCTGAACACGTCCCGTGTGGCCGCCCCCTCGCGCTGAAGGCGCGAACGGAGCTGGCCACCGGCCCGGCAACACTAGCTCCATGCACAACAAGCGCTCCCGCGGTCCGCCGTGGTGTCGTAGCGCTGGAAGTACCCCACGCCATTTGCAACGACGGGCCGTCCGGGCGAAAGCCGGCAGGACGACCCGGGCGAACCGACAAGGAGGTTGTCGCCGGCACCCTGCGCCCTTGCGCAAGGTGGGCCGAACCGCAGTCCCGTTTCCACGGGATCTCGGTTCGCAGCGTGCGACAACACCAGTACGGCGCCGCGCGAGGCATCCGGCCCAAGGTCTGGTCCAGGCGACGCGCCGCCGGCGTTCCGCGCATCCGGTTTCCGCATCCGTGCGATGCGCCCCGGGGAGAGCGCGCGAGGAACGCAAGACCATGAAACGCATGCTCATCAATGCGACGCAGGCGGAAGAACTCCGCGTCGCGATCGTCGACGGCCAGAATCTCTACGACATCGACATCGAACGGCCGTCCAAGGAACAGAAGAAGTCCAACATCTACAAGGGCCGCATCACCCGGCTCGAGCCTTCCCTCGAAGCCGCCTTCGTCGAGTACGGCGCCGAGCGCCACGGCTTCCTGCCGCTGAAGGAAATCTCCCGCGACTACTTCCAGGCCGGCGTGGACCACCACAAGGCCAGCATCAAGGAACTGCTGCGCGAAGGCCAGGAGATCGTGGTCCAGGTCGACAAGGAAGAACGCGGCAACAAGGGCGCAGCCCTGACCACGTTCATCTCGCTCGCCGGCCGCTACATGGTGCTGATGCCGAACTCGCCCACCGCCGGCGGCGTGTCGCGCCGCATCGAGGGCGACGACCGCGCCGCCCTCAAGGAGGCGATGGACAAGCTGAACATCCCCGATGACATGGGCGTCATCATCCGCACCGCCGGCGTCGGCCGGGATGCGGAAGAACTGCAGTGGGACCTCGACTACCTGCTCAGCGTGTGGCGGTCGATCACCGAGGCGGCACTGAAGAAGCCGTCGCCGCTGCCGATCTACCAGGAATCGCGTCTGATCATCCGCGCCCTGCGCGACTACATGCGCGCCGACATCGGCGAGATCCTGGTCGACACCCCGGAGATGTACGCCGAGGCCCGCGACTTCGTCGAACAGGTGATGCCGCACAACCTGCGCAAGCTCAAGCACTACACCGACGACACCCCGCTCTTCAATCGTTTCCAGATCGAATCCCAGATCGAGAACGCCTACGAGCGTTCGGTGCGCCTGCCCTCCGGCGGCTCGCTGGTGATCGACCAGACGGAAGCGCTGACCGCGGTCGACGTGAACTCCTCGCGCGCCACCAAGGGCGGCGACATCGAGGAAACCGCGTTCAACACCAACCTCGAAGCCGCCGAGGAAGTCGCCCGCCAGATGCGTCTTCGCGATCTCGGTGGCCTGGTCGTGATCGACTTCATCGACATGACCTCGAACAAGCACCAGCGCGAGGTCGAGAACCGACTTGCGCAGGCGCTGAAGCACGATCGCGCCCGCGTCCAGATCGGTCGCATCTCCAAGTTCGGCCTGCTCGAACTCTCGCGCCAGCGCCTGCGCCCCAGCCTCGGCGAGTCCAGCCAGCTGGTCTGCCCGCGCTGCGACGGCCACGGCCGCATGCGCAGCATCGAATCGCTGTCGCTGTCGATCATCCGCCTCGCCGAAGAGCATGCGATGAAGGACAACACCGGCCAGGTGCTGGTGCAGGCGCCGGTGGAGATCGCCAACTACCTGCTCAACGAGAAGCGCCGCGCGCTCAGCGAGATCGAGAAGCGCCACGACGCGCCGATCGTGATCGTCGCCGACGAATCGCTGCACACGCCGCACTACGAAGTGACGCGCATCCGCGAGAACGAACTCAGCGAAGAGACCTCGAAGCCGAGCTACCAGCGTGGTACCCCGCGCAAGCTGGCGACGATCGCGCTGACCAAGGCCAACCTGAACGTTCCGCCGCCGTTCGCGGTGACCAACGTCAAGCCCGATCGCCCCGCACCGCTGCGCGAAGAGCGCGAGGAGCAGCCCCGCCCGCAGCCCGCACCCGCACCTGCGCCGGCACCTGTCGCAGCACCGGTGCCCGTCGCGGCTCCAGCCGCGAAGTCCGGTGGCCTGATGGGCTGGCTGAAGGGCCTGTTCGGCGGCGAAAGCAGCGCACCCGCGACACCGTCCAGGCCGCAGCACGGATCACAGGGCCAGGGACGTCAGGACCGTGGCGGCGATCAGCGCCGTGACCGCGACCAGCGTCGTGAGCAGCGTGGTCCGAAGGGCCAGCAGCCGCGCCAGGATCGTCGCGACGATCGCCGTGAAGAACGGCGCAACGACCAGCCGCGCGGCGAGCAGAATCGCAATGACCTGAATCGCAACGCGCAGCAGGGCCAGCCGCAGGGTGGCCCGCAGAAGCAGGGCCAGAACAACGGCCAGCAGAAGCCGCAGCAGAAGCAGAACGCGCAGCAGCAGGGCCAGCAGCAGAAGCAGCGCGGCCAGCAGGACAAGCAGCAGGAGAAGCCGCAGGACCGGCAGGCCGATGCGCAGTCGCAGAAGACGCAGGGTGGCGAGCAGCGCCAGGCCCAGCAGCCGCGTCGCGAAGAGCGGGCGCAGTCGCAGCAGGCGGAAGTCCAGAAGCCGCAGGTCGCTCCCCAGGCCGCAAGCCCGGGCGAAACCCCGGTCGTCGCGATGCAGGCGGCAGCCGTGGCCAACGTCGTCGCACCGGCCGTTCCCAAGACCGACGGCATCGTCCAGGAAGACACCGATCTGACCCAGGGCGATGACGCAATCGGCGATGCAGGCGATGGCGCCGATGACGCCGGCGCGGAAGGCGGCGGACGCCGTCGTCGCGGCCGTCGTGGCGGTCGTCGTCGTCGTCGCGGCAATGGCGAGAATGCCGGCGCCGAGACGCTCGTCGATGACGTGATCGCGAACGACGACGCACCGCAGGTCACCGTCGACCGCAGCCAGCCGGAGTTCGACTTCGACGACCTGCCCGAAGCGCCTGCTCAAGCGCCTGCTCAAGTGCCTGCCCAGGCGCCTGCCGTTGCCGCAACCGCGAGCATCGCTGCACCTGTGGCAATGGCTGCCGTCGCCAACGTCGTGCAGGAGGCGATCGCCGAGTCCGCAGAGGCCGCGACCGAAACGGTTGCTCCGACGGCTGCGCCTGCCGTCGCGACCGTCGTCGATGTCGTGGTCGACACGCCGGTGGTTTCCCTGCCGGCAGCTGTGGAGCCAGCAGTCGTGGAGCAGGTCGTCGTTGCGCCTGCCATCGTCGAAGCCCCGGTCGTCGAGACGATCGCCGCGACGCCTGATGCCACCGAATCGTTGCCGACCGAGAGCGTGACGCCGGCGCCTGTCGCCATCGAAACCCCGGTCGTCGATGCGATCGCATCGAGTCCGGCCGCTGTCGAAGCCGCCACCGTGGATACCGTGGCCGCGGAAGAAGCGACTTCGGAAGTCGCCGCTTCGGACACCGCCGCTTCGGGGACGGTCGTCCAGGCCGCCGCTGTCGCCGAGACGATCGATGCCTCGACGCAGGACGTTGTGGTCGCAACGCCCGAAGTGGCCGCCGAACTCGCCAGCGAGATCGCTGCGCCGCAGTACGGCGTCGGCCTGCCGCTGTTCGATGGCCAGCCGGCCGCCGCCGATCCTTCGCGTGCCGAAGAGAGCGATCCCCCGAAGGCGTGATGCCTGATCGAGCAGTCACCCCGCGTGCGTCATACGGCGCGCGCGGGGTCGCTCAGTCCGTACTGGGTGGACAAGCGCGCCAGCGCGATGCTGTCCTGTATCCCGAGCTTCTCGAACAGCCTTGATTTGTGGGTGTTCACGGTCTTCGCGCTGAGGCTCAAACGACGCGCGATGTCTTCCTGGCGAATGCCTTGCACCATCAGCATCGCCACTTCCAGTTCCCGTGGCGACAGCGCATCGAATGGTGTCGCGTCCCCGCCGATCCCGGACAGTGCGAGCCGCTGTGCGATGCCGCTGGCGAGATAGCGCTTGCCGCGTGATGCATCGCGTACCGCACGCAACAGCTCTGCGGCGTCGCCGGCCTTGCCGACATAGCCCGAAGCGCCCGCTTCGATCAGTCGCTTCGGCATGGGCCCCTCTTCCAGCACCGAGACCACGACCACGCGGCAGCCGTAGTCGCCCTTCACGATCCGCTCGGTCACTTCCAGCCCGCTGATGCCGGGCAGATGCAGGTCGCACAGGACCACGTCGGGCTTGAGCCTGCGGATCATCGGCAATGCCGTTTCGCCGTTGTCGGCCTCGCCCACCACCTCGATGTCGGTTTCGTTGCCCAGCATCATGCGCAGGCCGGCGCGCACCAGCGCGTGATCGTCCAGCAGAAATACGCGGATCGTCATTCCCTTGGCTTCCATCGCTTCGTCCGGCGCACAGACTAGGCGCCGACACAGGCGCGGACAAGCGGAAGTCACCTCAGCGGGATGTAGGAAAACCCTGACCCCCGATGACTTCCGACAGGGCCGCCGCGGCCAGCGGTCTGGCACCATCGACGCATCATTCCCGGAGTGCCGCCATGCCCTTCCCCGTGTCCGTCCGCCATGTCCGAGCGCCGCTCGCATTTGCCGCACTGTTGCTTGCCGGCGTTGCACTCGCGCAGGACGCCTCGCATCCGACCAGCCCGGCGACACCCGCAACCGCGTGGCATGCCGATGTGAGCGGCATGGCGAACGCAACCGACAACGCCGGCCGACGTGCGCACCTCCGCGAGCGCCTGGACGCCGCAGGCATGCCGGCGCAATCGCAATCCTTCAAGCACGGCGAACGCGTCGGCGAAAACCTCATCGCGAACGTCAGCGGCGATGCCGCCCAGCCGCTGCTGCTCATCGGCGCACATTCCGACCGGGTGAGCGAAGGACGCGGGGCAACCGACAATGCGTCCGGCAGTGCGGTCGCACTGGCGCTGGCCGAGCGTTTCCGCGAGAAACCGCTGCAGCACCATCGCGTGCAGGTCGCTTTCTGGGACCTCGAGGAAGAAGGTCTGCGCGGCGCGGCGGCCTACATCGCCGACAAACGCGAAAAACCCGCGCTGTACGTCAATTTCGACGTCTTCGGCTGGGGCGACAGCCTGTGGATGATGACGCCGGACGACTCGCATCCGCTGGTCGCGAGCAGTCGCGATGCCGCACAGGCGCACGGCCTGCAGATCACCGCCGGCAAGCAGTACCCGCCCACCGATCACCTCGCTTTCCTCAAGGCCGAATGGCCCGCCGTGTCCTACTCGCTGGTCGGTGCGGACGAGATCCCGAGCATCCTCGCCGTCTTCGAGGGCAGGAAGCCCGACTCGATGCCCAAGGTGATGCGGGTGATCCACAGCCCCGAGGACACGGCCGATCACGTCGACGCCGATGCCGCAGCGAAAGGCATCGATGCGGTGGAGGCGGCGATCCGGGCGTGGGACGCGCGCGGCTGAGCCGCGCAAGCTGACGCAGCGGCACGTCACCCCGCTACCGTCACTCCGCTGTCGTCGCGCAATCGTCGTAGTGCGGCGGCAGCCAGACTTCGATGACGTCGCGACCGGTGCGCTGGCGCAGGGCGCGTATCAACTTGTCTTCAGGCATCAATTCGAAAACGCCCAGCGCGCACGCCGCGACTTCGTCGGCCTGCGCCTCTGCGTAGAGCACCGCCGGACGTCTCCAGACATTCGGAGACGGATTGCCCTTGCGCAGCGCGGTTGCGACCACGTTCTCGATCCCGATCGGGGACTGCCCGAGCGAGGACGCGATCTTCGCGGACAGGCATCTCGCGCCTGCACGCGAGGCTTCGTCGTAGATGTGCACGAAGATGCGGCGCCCGGCGCAGGCATTGTCATCGGCACTCGCGGACTTCGTGGCGCTGCTGAAGACCGGCACGCGTGTCGTGACGAGGCTGCGCTGCTCCGTCGCTGACACGCTGGCCTGCGTGGTCTGGCCGGCCGGCATCTGTATCGCAGTGGTCTTCACTGCGGCAGTCGATCCGCTGACGGCGACATCGCGATCCACGTCGAGGTCGGATCCCGGTGCTGCCTCGCCGCCGTCGGCCTGCGACGGCTTGCTTGACTGCCCACCTGCCTGTCCGCCTGCCTGCGCGCCTGGACGCAGGACATCGTCCTGCTGACCGTGGACACGACCCTTTCCATTCCCCACCGCGGAGGCGGATGCCACGACGCCTGCAGGCGCCGACAGCATCACCAGGCGCAATTCGGCCTCGCGCAGCGCATCCATCGCTCGCCCGCGTGGCACGAGCCAGTAGTCGCGTTCGGCATTTGCTTCGATCCGCGCGAGTTCGAGCTTCAGGCGTGCGCAGTCGACCACCTCGCGACGGTCGCAGGCGTCCAGTGCTTCCCTCACCACCGCGTAGGACCCGACGCCATCGATCCGATGGCGCCTGAGGCTGGTCAGCGCCGAAGCGGCGCCCGGAGGCACGTGCCCTGCGTCGAATGCCTCCGCGAGTGCCTTGCCTCCCGCCACGATCCTGTCGATCTCGACCTGTCGCTGTTCGCGGTATTCGCCGACGCCCTGCCACACCGCCAGCATCAGGCTCAATCCCAGGCCGGTACCCGCAGCCGTCGCGGTGATCGTCGGCCGCATGCGATCGCGACGCGTGGTGCCCTGCTGCTTGCGCGCCGTGCTTGCGTCGCTCAGGCTGGACAAGGCGCACGTCTCCGAGCGCACGACCGCCTGCGCTTGCGCGATCAGGGCCGGCGTCAAATGCCGCCCGATCAACAGGCCCAGTCGCTGGTAGGACTCCCATTGCGCTTCATCGAAGAACTGGTCGCCGGTGGATTGCTGGGGATAGGCCGCATGCCGGTCGGCGTAGGCGACCACGTCGAACGGCAGATTCTCCAGACGCCTGGGCTTGACCACCAGCAGTGCGCCGATCTTGCCGTCGCGGTAGCGTATGCG
Organism: Lysobacteraceae bacterium; assembly: GCA_016789405.1. GTDB lineage: Bacteria > Pseudomonadota > Gammaproteobacteria > Xanthomonadales > Xanthomonadaceae > Lysobacter_I. Next base: position 85,775 of record JAEUPQ010000029.1, on the reverse strand, counting down.
CCCAACGAGCAGGCAGGCGTTGGACGGTTCCGGGCCGATCGATTCCGGTGTGCCGAGCAGAGGCCACAGGTCCGGTGCGTCCTTTTCCTCGATCTGCGCGGGCGCGATGAACTGGATTTCGGCACCGAAATCGATGCGCACCTTGCGCACCAGCGACTCAAGATCCTCGAAGAGGTATTTCGGATCGGCACCGCAATCGGCGACCACGACCAGCGGCAGCCGGCGCTTGATCAACGCATATACGCCGGTGTTCTCGAAATGACCGCCATCCGAGACATACCACGCACGATGCGACAAACCCGGGAACTGTCCGAACAGCTCGGACGCGATGGCCGACACCTTCACCGGCAGCCGGCCGATCAGCCCGGGGGCACGTCGCACGGCCTCCGGTGCGTCGACCACCCGCCCATGGTGATCGCGGGACAGGCAGGGCTCCCAGTACCCCAGGCGCATGCCGGACAGGAACAGCAGCGCCGAATAGGCCGGGGATGTCATCGCACCCATGCCCGAGGCCGCTGCTGCGCCGGAGATCGCGATCCACTTGGAGAGGAAGCCCAGTTCCACCGCTGGCGTTTCCGGGCCGGAAGGACCGACCTCGACGGTGTTCAGGGAGCTGAGCGCCAGCGCCACGCCCTTGCGGTCTCCGTTGAAATACCGCGTACCGTCATCGACGGTCTGGTTGATGCAGCAATTCACCAGATGGATCGGCCCACCGGATGCCTGTGGCGCGTAGGACGACATGCGCACGTCGTCGCCAGGCACCACCTGGTCCGGTGGCGGCACGCGGGGCAGGCCATCATCCATGTCTGCTGCGGGGTGCATCGGGAAACGCGACCCGGCATCGCCTGCATTGCCGCTGGACACATAGGTACGCTCGATCCGCGCCCGGTAAAACCCGTGCAGGGACGCCATGTTCACGATTTCGTGGCTGGCACCCGTGCGCCACACGAACAGCAACGCGGATGCGAACAGCCCCAGCCACATCAGCAGCGGATAGAGCCCCGCGTGCCAGCCATGCTCGCCATTGAGCTGCAGGAACGCCTCCGGCAACACCAGCGCGTGCACCAGCGTCGCCCACCCGAGCACGATCACCACGAGAAGGCCGAATACCAGCACGCGCAGCACGCGTTCGAGATTGATCTGCCGTCCGGGATTCTTCGCCTTCCAGTCCTGCAGCACCGGCTGTATCGCACGGCACAGCACCAATCCGAGCGCGGCGAAGCCGGCTGCGCCGTAGACCCAGCCCGCGCCACGGCCATCCGCCAGGGTCACCAGCTCCCATGACACCCGATCGACGACGGCAACACCCACGACCATCAACAGCACGACCGTCGCATGCAGCAGGGATTTCGTATAGCGCTGGCGTCGCCGGCGCAGTTCGTATTCCTCGCCATCGCCGGCCGATGCCGCGCTGGCGATGCCTCTCATATCGGCGATGGCACCGAACATCGCCCAGGCGGCGGCCAACAGAAGCAGGCCAAACCACAGGCGCAACCAGACGGGCATGTCCGCAATCGGCTCCACCAGCTGTGGTGGCAGGAAATGCAGCAGGACGCCCAGGCCAGCCATGCACAGCGTGAATACCGACAGCGCCAGGCCATAGAACACCAGCACCGGCGCGCCTCCCCTCACGGGTCGCACGCGGCTCAGCCAGTAACCGAACAGTGCGCGAGCGCCGTACAGGAACGGCAAAGGCGCAAGCAGCAGCCAGGCGGAGAACGGCGCCCAGTGCTCGGATGCAATGCGAGCCGCCCCGGGCCACAGCAGCACTGCCATGTGCGGCAATACCAGCATCGATGACAACAGGATCAGGAGGATGCCCAGTTCGAGCTGGGTCGCGACCACGCCTCGCGCGATCGACACACCGGCCTGCGCCAGATCGTGCACGCCGGAAGGCGTGAGGTAACGACCATTGGTGCGCAGCCACCACAGCCACAGCGATCGCTCGTTGCCGATGCCGCGTTCGATGGCATCCGGCGACACACCCTCACCGAACAGCCGCCCGAGCGACGAACCGACGTAACCGCCGCCGGACACCGTGGACAGATAGTCGAACCGCCGCAGGAGCCGGTTGCTTGCAAGGCCACGGATCAGCCCGAGACAGAAGGTCGCGCTGCGGATGCCTCCACCCGACAGCGCAAGCCCCCATCGATCATCGTCGCTTCCGCCATCGGGCACTTCGGCCAATCCCGCCTTCTGGCGACGCACGCGGAGCGCGTCCCGTTCGCGGATCGTCCAAGCCTCTTCATGCGGGGCATCGGCCTGCGATGCGCCACCGTCCTTCCCGTCGACCTGCGCCATGACCGGCTCCCGTGCCGGGCTCCCAGCCCGGACCATGCCCCTTTTGTACGCCAAAACGCATTTCGTTGCGGCATCTGGCCGGAGGCGCAGTGGTATCAGCCCGGCGTCGTGCCGATCAGCGGCTCCGGCCGTACTTCACGGTGAAGCTCGCCTTGCCCAGCGCATTGGCGCGCATCATGAAGCCGGCCATCGCGGCCGTCGCGTTTTCGGGCAGTCCGAGCGATTCCACCTTCAGCGCATACACCGTGAAGACGTAGCGGTGCGGCTTGTCGCTTGGCGGCGGACAGGCGCCGCCGAAACCCGGGCCGCCGAAATCGGTGCGCACGTGCTTCGCAGGCGCTGGAAGACCGCTGCCATCGACCGCACCGGCGTTGGCGGACAATCCCTCCGCCGAGGCAGGCAGGTCCACGACCAGCCAGTGCCACCAGCCCGAGCCCGTCGGCGCATCCGGGTCGTAGACGGTCACCGCGTAGCTCTTCGTACCGGCTGGGGCGCCCGACCAGCGCAGTTCCGGCGACATGTTCTCGCCTTTGCAGCCGAAACCGTCGAACAGGAAACGTTCCGGCAACGGCTTTGACGGATCGATTTCGGGGCTGGACAGCTTGAAGTCGGCGGCCTGGGCAGTCGTGGCGGACAGTGCGAACACGGCGGCGATGAGGAAATGTCGCATCGGAAAATCCTGGGGGAAGAATGCGCACACATTACAACTGCGCACGCCACCTCGCTGTACCCGTCGTGTCGGCAGCGTCGTAGGCTCCTCGCCTGCAGGCTGGTTGTTCCACATCCATCGGCTTCCGATCAAGCAAGAGACACGGTCATTGGTCCGACCGACAAGTCTCGACTGCCTTCACCACCAGTGATCGACAGGAATGCTTCCCTGGAAGACAGCGCCTCATCCAGCACGCCACGTCGCCACAAGGATACGAAGAGTGCTGCTGAATACGCCTGGCAGTTGATCGAACGCCGCGGATTGAATTCGATGTCGGTGAACGCCGAAAACCGCAGCAACCCCTCGGCCATGTCCGACTGCCCGATCAGCGCATGGACATAGAGCCAGTCGTAGAAGGCAGTCTTCGGCTCCAGCCCCCACTCGACGTCTTCCAGGCGGAAAGCGACCAGACCTCCCGACGAATGCAGGCGTTCGTCCCGCTTCGCCTCGCGAGAGGTCATTACCAGGAGATCGAGGTAGGGCCCACCTCGCTCGAACACCTTGCTCGACTGAAACACGCATTCGACGCTTGCATTGCGCAATCCGCCGAACGTCGAACGAAGATTGAAGGCACTCGAAGCGACGCCCAATGGGTGCCTCGATTTGCTGGATATCTCGAGTACGGCATCGACTCCGGGCAAGCGAAGCGCGGCGGCATGCAAGGCATCGATGCACCGCTGCTTCTGTGCAGCAGAGAGTCCGGGGAACCACTCGAATTCGATCGATCTGGTCTCGACCAGGCAAGGACCCGAGACCACGGGGACAAACACGGGACGTACGGCCATGTGCGTTCCAGGATTCCAATTCGCAGACAAGGCTGCAGGTCATCCAGGCATGGTGTCGCCGGGCAGTCTCATTTCATGAGATTGGCGGAGAGAGTGGGATTCACCCGGGCCATCCATGGCCCTCGCCCTGCGGGCAGCTTCGCTGTGCGCATCGGCAATCGTGCCGATGCGTCGAACCAGGCGAGTTCGTCCACCCACTGCTCTCTCCCAGATACGCGAAAGCCCCCATCCGGGGGCCTTTGCGTATCTGGCGGAGAGAGTGGGATTCGAACCCACGGAAGGTTTGACCCTTCGGCGGTTTTCAAGACCGCTGCCTTAAACCACTCGGCCATCTCTCCATTGTCTGTCGCGTTTTCACACTGTTCGGCGGTTTGACCATCGACCTTCGGTCGATGTTCGCTCCGGCCTTCGGCCTGCGCAGCCAAGACCGCTGCCTTGAACCACTCGGCCATCTCTCCGTTCTGTCTCGCGATGCCGCGCTTGCGCGCGACTCGACAAGTCCATCGTCAGCCTGCGACAAGCAGGTCCCTCGCCTTTGGCTTGGGAGAACAGAAGCTGATGCGTGCCGGCCTCACGCCGGGGCCGGCATTTTAACCTGTTTCGCGCTTTCCACGGCCTGCGGGCAATTGCTGCATTGCAGGCGCGAGACCTCCAGCAGCGGGGGCATGTACTCGGCCAGGTGGTCGATGAACATGCGCACCGCGGGCAGCAGGCCGCGGCGGGAGGCGAAGACGGCGTGGCAGATGCCCATCGGCAGGCGCCACTGCGGCAGCACGACTTCAAGTTCCTTGGCGCGCACGGCTTCGGCGCAGATGGTCTCGGGCAGCAGGGTGACGCCGAGACCCTGCTTGGCCAGCGCCATCAGCATCGGGAAGTCGAAGCCGGCGACACGCGGCTTGAGTTCGACGCGACGGATTTCGCCGTTCTCGCCCTGCAGCTCCCAGCGCTGGCGGGCTTCGTCCTCGCTCATGCTCAGCGTGGTGTGGTTGGCGAGGTCCTCGGGCTCGCGCGGACGTCCCGCACGGTCGAGGTATTTCGGACTGGCGACCAGCAACTCCTGGATCTGTCCGAAGCTGCGCATCACCAGGCTGCCGTCGTCATCGAGCCGCGAACGCACGCGGATCGCGACGTCGAAGCCTTCATTGATGACGTCCACGCGGCGGTTGTTGACGTGCAACTGCACGCGGACCAGCGGGTAGCGCGCGAGGAAATCGGGAAGCAGCCTCGGAATCAGTTCCTGGGCGATGCCGACCGGCACGCTGACGCGAACCAGGCCGCGCGGCTCGGCGCTGAGGCGGTCGACCACCTCGCGGGCGGCGGCGGCTTCGGCCATCATCGACTGCGCATGGCGATACACGCTCTGGCCCACATCGGTCACCGCGAAACGGCGCGTCGATCGCTGCAGCAGGCGTGCGCCCAGGTCGGTTTCCAGCTGGCTGATGCGACGGCTCAGGCGCGATTTCGGGATGCCCAGCGCGCGCTCGGCGGCTGCGAAACCGGAATGTTCGACCACCATCGCGAAGTAGTAGAGGTCGTTGAGATCATTCATCTGGGCATTCCATTTTCGGAACAATGGCGAAATCTAACCGATTCTTTTCACGAATTACAGTGCAATCCGTCAGCCCGTCGACCGTCGTCCGCCGTTTCATGCGTTCACCCTCGGCAAGACCGCCCCAGCCCCCTCCCCCGAACCGCCCACAGCCCGCCATGCCCAGTGAAATCACGTACTTGCTGCAGCGCCACCATGCCGGGGACCGCGAAGCCTTCGACCGCATGGTGCCCCTGGTCTACGACCAGTTGCGGGCCATCGCGCATCGCCAGCTGGCCAAAGGCGGTCCGCGTGGGCTGATGCTGGATACCACCAGCCTCGTCCAGGAGGCCTATCTGCAACTGGTCGACGAGGACGGCGTCGACTGGCAGAACCGCGGACATTTCTTCGCGATCTGCGCGCGGGCGATGCGCCGGATCATGGTCGACGATGCCCGCCGCCGGCTCGCTGCGAAACGCGGTGGCGACGCGGTCGAAGTCACGCTGCAACCGGACATGGTGTCCGCCGATGACTCTCCCGAACAGGTGCTGGCGATCGACGACGCGCTCGGCAAGCTCGCGGAGTTCAATCCGCGCCTCGCGCGACTGGTCGAATGCCGCTACTTCGCGGGGATGACCGAGGAAGAGACCGCCGAGGCGCTCGAAACATCGCTTCGCACCGTGCAACGCGACTGGATGCGCGCACGCGCATGGCTGCTGAAGGCCATGGGAGCGCCATGACGGCCGAACCCGGCGCGCAGGATCCGCGCGCCCGACTGGACGCGTGGTTCGACCGGGCGCTGGACCTGCACGATGCGGCGCGGGATGCCTTCCTCGCCGATTGCGAAAGACACATGGCAGGCGCAGAGCGTGAACTGCGATCCCTGCTAGCCCTGGCCGAGGATCCGGACCCGCATCGACTCCAGCCGGGAGAACTCTCCGGCGCCCAGTGGCAAGCGATGTTCGATGCGAGCCCGCCAGGCATCGAGCGCGATTGCTCACCGGAAGAAGCACTGCCATCGCGCATCGGCGTCTGGACGCCCGTCGCCGTACTCGGACGCGGCGGCATGGGCGCGGTCTACCGCGTCGAGCGCGAGACGGACGGCTTCCGCCAGACCGGCGCGCTCAAGCGATTGCGATCCGACAGCGACTCGCAGGAATTCCTGCAGCGCTTCGCACTGGAGCGCCGGATCCTCGCCGGCCTGAACCATCCGGGCATCGCGCGCCTGCTCGATGGCGGGCGCGACGACGAAGCTCGGCCCTACCTGGTGATGGAATGCATCCAGGGCGAGCAGATCGATGCCTACTGCGACCGGCTCGCGCTCGGCATCGATGCGCGCATCGAACTGTTCCTGCAGGTCGTGCGAGCCGTCGCACATGCCCACGGCAATCTGGTCGCGCATCGCGACCTCAAGCCGTCGAACATCCTCGTCACCGAAGACGGCGCCGTGAAGCTGCTCGACTTCGGCATTGCCAAGGTGCTGTCGGACGATGGCGATGGCGCTCGCAGCGCGACACGCACCGCCGTGCGGATGTTCACGCCGGAATACGCGACGCCCGAGCAGGTCCTCGGGCGCCCTACTGCCACGTCCGCCGACATCTACCAGCTCGGACTGCTGCTCTACGAGTTGCTGACGGGGCATCGGGCGCAGCGCGTTGAAGCGCTCACGCAGCGCTCGCTCGAGCAGGCCATCTGCACCGACACGCCGGCGAAGCCCAGCGAGCGCGTCGTCGACGGCGCACCCGGCGAGGTCGAGGCGCGCAGTGCGGCCCGCGCGAGTTCGCCGGCTGCACTGCGTCGGCGCCTGCGTGGCGACCTGGACAACATCGTGGCGATGGCGCTGCGCAAGGAGCCGGAAAGGCGCTATGCCTCGGCACAGGCGCTGATCGACGATCTCGAACGATGGCGACAGCTCCGCCCCGTGTCGGCGAGGGCTGACACGTTCGCGTACGTCGCGGGTCGCTTCGTGCGTCGCCATGCCTGGGCGGTCGCCACCTCCGGCGCGATGTTCGCCCTGATCGTGGCCTACGCCGGCACCGTGACCTTGCAGGCGCGCACGATCGCCCGCGAGCGCGATCGCGCGCAGGCCGAGGCGACGAAGGCGCGGCAGGTGCAGGCACTCGTGTCGAGGCTGCTGGAAGCGGCAGATCCCGAACTGTCGGGCGGCGCGAAACTCACCGTGCGGGAGATGATCGATCGCGGCTGGGCGCAGATCGAACGCGAGCTGGAGGGTCAGCCCGAAGTGCAGGTCGAACTGCTCGACACCATTGGCGAGGCGTACCGAAAGCTGGGCGAATACGGCCGCGCCCGCGACCTGCTCGAGCGGGAGCTGGCCATCGCCCGCACGCTTGAACAGACGACGCCGCTGGCGCTCGCCCGCGCACAGCGCAGCAATGCGCGCCTGATGATGGAACTCGGCCGCCACCACGACGCCGAGCCCCTGCTCCGTACGTCCCTGGCTGCATTCGAACACCTCTCACCGCAGGATCGCGACGCCATCGCCGATACGCTCAATGACCTCGCTTCGGCGAACGAACGAGGTGGCCAGTTGGGCACTGCCGAAGCGCTGTATCGCCGCAGCCTTGCCATGCGCCGCGACTCGCATGGCAATGCCCACCCTGCGGTCGCAGACGCACTGGGCGACATCGGTCGCGTCGCGCGTCATCTCGGTCGACATGACGAGGCCGTGTCCCTGTTCGAACAAGCGCTCGCCATCAATCGCAAGCGCCTGCCGGACGCGCATCCGGAACTCGCCAACAGCCTGTCGGATCTCGCTTGGGCGCGCAGCGGGCGTGGCGAACACGCGGAAGCGGCGAAGCTTCATGCAGAGGCGCTTTCGGTGATGCGGGCCGCCGTGGGCGATCGCCATCCGGCCGTGGCGCTGGTGATGAACAACCAGGCCATCACGCTGCGCGACCAGGGCGACGTGGCCCAGGCGCGCGACCTGCTGGAACAGGCGCTGGTGATCCGGCGCGATGCGCTCGGTGCGCGGCACGAGATGGTGGGGCTCAACCTCAACGATCTCGGCCAGTTGCTCTATCGACAGGGCGATCACGCCACCGCGGAACGCTATTTCATGGAAGCGCTGGACGCGTATCCCGCGGACCACCACTGGCGAGGATCGACGTACTACAACCTCGCGCGGCTCCGGGAAGCACAGGATCGTTTCGACGATGCGGAGCGCGGATATCGCGACGCCATCCGCATCCAGAGCGCGTTCCATGGTCCGGACCACGACCTGGTGGGCATGGCGCTCAATCGCCTTGGCGTCGTGCAGGCGCGCCAGGGTCGCGCGCACGATGCCGAGGACGCCATGCGCAAGGCGCTCGCGATCTACCGCGTCCGCCTGTCGCCAGGCAGCGAGCGGATCGCCACCGTGCTGAAGTCACTGGGCGAGCTGCTGCTTGCACAGCAGCGCTTCGACGAAGCGAGGCCCCTGTTGCGCGAAGGACTCGATATCAGCCGCAAGGCACTGGGCAGCGAGGACCGGAAGACCCGCGACCTCACGGCGCTGCTCGCACAGGTGCCTCCTGCCGCGAATGCGGACACGCCCGCTCGTTGAGCGGGCGTGCGGATCCGTCAGCCCCCGAGCGGAACAGGATTCAATTGCAGTCGCCGCGCACGATGACCGAGACGCGGCGCAGGTTGTCGGCTTCGTCGAATTCCGGATTGAGCGCGGCGTTGTCGACATACACGTACAGCGTCGAGACGCCTTCCGGGAGCCAGATCGAACCCGAGAGTACGGTCGCGATACCGGCCGGCAGGGCCGGCATGCCATGCGAACTGAGGACGGGCCAGCCCGGCGCCTCGCGGAAGATGCGGTTGGTCGTGGCGATCGACCACGAACCGCCTTCATTGCCGGCGACGTAGCGGAAGCGATAGCGGCAGCGATCCAGCATCTTCTCCGATGCCGTGTCAGCGCCGATCACGACGGTTCCGCCCCAGGGCACGAGGACATCGCCGACCACCAGGCCTGAGGCGTTGCCGACCACCAGGGTCAGATCGATGGTGGACGACACGGCGTTGGCCATGCTGTCGCCGCCCCCCTGGGTCGGGTTGGTGCCGCCGCCACCGCCCTGCGGATCTGGACCGAGCGTGAGCTCGCCCGCCCATGCCATCGGAGCGGCCAGCAGGATGGACGCGCACAGCAGTGCGCGACGAAAGCGTTCAAGGGACCTGGCGAGGGACTGGCACATGGTGTTCTCCAATGCGAATGCGAATGCGAATTGACAGGGTGGAACCACCGCATCGGCCCAGCTAACGCGGCGGAGAGCCGCCCGAGGACAGGCAGGTGGCGGACGGATCGGGGTGCGTCCATCCCTCAAGTCGCAGCCAGCACCGGAAACCCGCCACCCCTGGCCAAGGCGGATTCAATCCGGTGCCGTTGTTCCATGCGGAACGGACTCACTGGAAAAAAATTGCGGAGAGGTGGCGGGTTCGCTCCGGGGACTGCGACTGATGAGGTCAAGCGGGCCATCGCCAATGCAAGGGCGCCCGCCGACCACCCACCCAGGAGACTCCAGATGACCGCACGAAACGCCACGCCCGCCCTGCTTGCCACGCTGGCGGTGACCGTCACCGCCTTTGCGGGGCATGCCCTCGCCGCCGAACCGTCGAACGGCGTCTATCGCATCCCGTACGCCAACGGCACCGATGTCTACGTCGGCCGCGACCATATCGAACACGGCGCGGCCACGACGCTGGCCATCGACATGAACGGCCGCAACGGCAGCGACTACACGATCGTCGCGGCCGCCGACGGCTGGATCCGCTATGTCGAGGAGGATTTCAGCGCCCAGATCGATTGCACCGGCCTGCCGTTGAGCGAACAGAAGAACAACTACGTCTGGATCGAACATGCGAACGGCGAGTGGAGCAAGTACAGCCACATGACCAAGGATTCGTTCACCGCTGCAGGACGCTCGCTCAACGAATTCGTGAAGGCGGGTACGCCACTCGGGAAGCAGGGGGCCGTGGGCTGCGCCGGCGGCCCGCACCTGCACTTCGAAGTCGCGGTGCTGCGCGACAGCGATCCGATCACCACCGTCGGCGGCTTCGTGAAGGACAACGCCGGCAACCAGCGCAACCGCATTCCGCGCATCTGCGGCATACCGACCCCCTACTTCCTCGACAACACGCAGTACGAGGCGCGCTCGGTGCCCGGCGCGGTTCCGTCTGGCTACACGGAGTTCTCCAAGCGCAACATCGCCGCCGCCGACTACCAGTGCCAGGTCGACCAGGCCGTGCTGGGCGGCTACCAGCTCGAGTTCGTCGATGGCTTCAATTCCGGGAGCAACACCTACTTCAATGCCGTGTTCCGTCCGCAGGGCAACCATCTCTGGGCCGCGTTCCACGGTCTGACCAAGGCCGCGTTCACCGATCGCCGCCAGGAGTACATCGGCAAGGGATTCCAGATCAAGAACCTCGAGAGCTACCACACGGCTTCCGGCGTCCGCTACGCGGTGATCTTCAGCAAGGGCCTGCCCTCGCCCGTCGCATCCTATGTCGATCTCGGCCTGCAGCAACACCAGGACATGTTCAACTTCATGACCGGTGAAGGCTACGTGCCGCGCAACGTCTCGGTGCTCTCCGTCGGCGGCGAATTGCGCTACAGCGCGATCTACCAGAAGGAAAACGCCAATTTCGATTTCGGCGCCTGGCAATCGCGTTCCACCATGACCTCCGGCGAGTACCAGACCGTGATGGAAACGAACAAGGCCGCCGGTCGCTACCCGGTCTACGTGAACGCTTACATCCACAATGGCACGCCGATGTTCGCAGCCATCTGGTCTTCGAAGGCCCTCGGTCTGTTCAAGGCGCGACACGACCAGAGCAGCGCGCAGTACCACGATGAGTGGCGGGGTGCGATGGATCTGGACATGACGACCCGCGCACTCACCGGCTATGTCGACGACGGCACCTGGCGCTACGCCGGCATCTGGCGCCGCGACCCCTGATCGAACCGTTTGCGTCCGCGCACGAAACGGGCCGCATCGCGGCCCGTTTTCGTCATGCCCGCGTCACCACGGCACCTGATTCGTGCGCATGGCATCGAGACATGCACCGCTCATCGGCGAGCCCGGAATCCGATGGCGGGCTTCTTCCCGACACAACGACGGAAGGAGTGTCGACACCGCGTCGGCACATTTCCCCGTCAGATCGAACGAAAGGATCTCACCATGAAAACCATCTCCCTGTCCCTCGGGATTGCACTGTTCGGCCTCATCGCCACACCGGCGCACGCCGACATCTACGCATGCACGCCCGTCGCCAACTGCAGCACGGACGGCAAACCCTGCACCTCCTGGATCGAGCACGCCGACACCCGATCGATGCCGCTCAGCCCGCTGGCAGGCGACTCCTACATGCGCGTCCGCCTGTGCACTGCGGGCGATGCCCTGTGTTCGAGCAGCAATCCGGTGCAGGCCGTCTCGGTCTTCGCTTACTCGAACAACGCGCTGGTCTACAGCAAAGTGCTGAGCAGCCTGAATGCAGGAGACCCGCGCGATACCAACACGGTGACGCTGCCGCCGCTGAACAGCCTGCGCGTGCGCTGCAACAATCCCGGCGCGCAGAACCACTGCAAGGTCGTCTGGCAGCACTGTCGCAAGCAACCGCCGATCGCGGGCGGTTGAGCGACACGCCTCGAAAGCGCGAACGGGCCGCATCGCGACCCGTTCGTTCCGCCTCGCACCACGACTGCATTGCAGCGACGAATGTCCGCTCCCGCACCGAACTCGCGTAAACCTTGGCTGCCGGACATCGCACGACTCCACGGAACGGGGACGTGAGGCGCCGGGCCTCCGGGGGCCCGCGTCCATCCGTCGCATCGTGCCGGCGCTTCGCCGCCGGGATCCCCGCTCCCTGCTGTTCAGGGGCACTTGCCCGTCTCGGGCGAGCGATCGCATCAAGGAGACACACCATGTCCTTCACCATTCCCATCCGCCGCGCCATGCGCCACGCCTGCACCGGCGTGCTGCTGTTCGCGGCCGCCCTCGCCTCCACGGCCGCCGACGCGGCCGAGTGGGCGGCCCGCCACGGCCTGGATTCGGCGCAATACCAGGCGGCCTTCAACGATTTCAGCAGCAAGGGCTTTCGCCTCACCGCTATCAGCGGCTACGACTCGAATGGCGCTCGTTACGCCGCCATCTGGAAGAAGGTGCCCGGCCCCGACTGGGCCGCACGCCACGGCCTGACGCCCGAGCAGTACCAGGCCGCGTTCGACACCCTCGGAGGCCAGGGCTACCGTCTGACTTACGTCAACGGCTATTCGGTCGGCAACCAGGCCCGCTATGCCGGCATCTGGGAAAAACGCGGCGGTGCCGCGATGCGCGCCCGCCATGGCCTCACCGCAGCGCAGTACCAGGCCGCCGTGACCGAAGCCGAGCGCGACGGTTTCGGCCTCACCCATGTCAGCGCCTTCAGTGTCGGCGGCTCGCCGCGCTTCGCGGCGATCTTCGAGAAGAACAGCGGCGCCTGGCTCGCACGCCACGGCCTGAGCGCCAGCGAGTACCAGACTGCGTTCGACACCTTCGGCCGCCAGGGCTGGCGCTTGAAGATGGTCAGTGGCTACCGCGACGGGGGCACCGATCGCTATGCCGCGCTGTGGACCAAGCAGGCCGGGCCGTACTTCTCCGCGCGCCACGGCATTCCAGCCGCGCACTACCAGGCCGTGTTCGACAATCATCTGTACCAGAGCTACGAGCCGGCTTACCTGCAGGCATTCAACAGCGGCAGCGGTGTGCGCTTCAACGCGATCTGGACCAACACCGTGTTCAAGGGCAGCGACCTGGAACTGATCGATCGCAAGGCTCGCGACTACCTGCGCGATACGGGCATGCCGGGCGTGTCGATCGCGGTGATGCGCGGCAAACGCCTCGTCTACGCTGCAGGCTTCGGCGTTGCCGACAAGGACAACGGCATGCCGATGTCGCCACGCCATCGCCTGCGCGTGGCCAGCGTCTCGAAGCCCATCACCCACGTTGCCGTTCTCAAGCTGCTGGCGGATACCAATCTCGACGCCACCAGCAAGGTGTTCGGCAGCAACACGATCCTCGGCAACACCTGGTCGACGCCCTCGGGCAACCCGGACATCGAGGACATCACCATCGATCACCTCATCCGCCATCGCGCCGGTTTCCGTCGCATCAACAAGGATGGCAATGGCAGCGATCCGATGTTCGACTACACCGGGACCAATCACGCCGGCCTGATCACCTGGGCACTGGAGAACTATCCGCTCGGCTACACACCCGGCACCACGCCGGCGGACCTGGATGGTTCGGACATGTACTCGAACTTCGGCTATTGCCTGCTCGGCCGCGTGATCGAGAAGAAGACCGGCAAGTCGTACGAAGCCTACGTGCGCGACAACTTCATGAAGCCCGCCGGCGCGCCGGACGTGGTGATCGGCGGCGACAAGGAAGCCGACCGCAAGTCCGATGAGGTCGTATACTACGGCGGCGGCGCGTACTCGAGCGTCAAGCCCAAGCGTTTCGATTCGCACGGCGGCTGGATCGCACGCCCCATGGATCTGTTGCGCTTCATGAAGTTCCAGACCGCCTTGAACAACGGTTACACCCACTACGGCGAAATGAGCGGCACGTCCGCCGTCTTCCGCGTCGGACCGAGCGGCAATGGCCTGGTCGGCGCGGGCAATGGCGACAACGGCAAGCCCGACGACATGGACGCGATGCTCAAGGCGATCGACAGCGGCGTATCGGCGTGGCCGAACGTCAATCTGTTCTGATCCCAGTGGCGCCAGCGGCATAAACACTGCGGGCCGCTTTCGCGGCCCGCAGTGTTTCGGAAATCCCTGATGCGCCGGATCAGGCGATGCGTTCGAGCCCGCCCATGTAACCGCGCAGCGCTTCCGGCACGGTGATCGAGCCATCGGCGTTCTGGTAGTTCTCCATCACCGCGATGAGCGCGCGGCCGACGGCCACGCCCGAACCGTTGAGCGTGTGCACCAGTTCCGGTTTGCCGGTCGCGGGATTGCGCCAGCGCGCCTGCATGCGGCGCGCTTGGAAGTCGCCGCAGTTCGAGCAGGAGGAGATTTCGCGGTAGGTGTCCTGCGACGGCAGCCAGACTTCGAGGTCGTAGGTCTTGCGCGCGGAGAAGCCCATGTCGCCGGTGCACAGCAGCACCTTGCGGTACGGCAGGCCGAGCCTTTCGAGGACGGTTTCGGCCGCACGGGTCATGCGCTCGTGCTCGGCGTCGCTTTCTTCCGGCTTGGCGATCGACACCAGCTCCACCTTCTCGAACTGGTGCTGGCGGATCATGCCGCGCGTGTCACGACCCGCGCTGCCAGCTTCGGCGCGGAAGCACATCGAATGCGCGGTCATCCGCAGCGGCAGGCGCTCGGCATCGACGATCTCGTCGCGGACGATGTTGGTCAGCGGGACTTCGCTGGTGGGGATGAGGTAGTACTGACGAAGGCTGTCTTGATAGTCAATCAAGCACGCATGAAATGCATCAAATTCTGGCATCGCATGTTCAACCAGATTGACATCATTTCCAAGAACCTTCCGGACAGCATCGAACTTCTCTTCGAGAGCCTTTGCAGACCGCATAAGCGAATACGACTTTTCTGGAGGGCCAACAGCTGGCAAGTTCCAATCCTTGTTGATTCGCTCATAGGTCGCAAACAAATCATCGCCAAACTTCGGCAACTGCCCCGTGCCGCGCATCGAGTCGGCATTCACCAGCAGCGGGACATTGGTTTCCTCGTAGCCGTGTTCGTTGGTGTGCAGATCGAGCATGAACTGCGCGAGGGCGCGATGCAGGCGCGCGAGCTGGCCGCGCAGCACGGTGAAGCGCGCGCCGCTGAGCTTGGCGGCGGTTTCGGCATCCAGCCAACCGTGGCGTGCGCCGAGTTCGACATGGTCCTTGACCTCGAAATCGAAGGTGCGCGGCGTGCCCCAGCGGTGCTGCTCGACGTTCTGGGTCTCGTCGCTGCCCAGCGGCACCGACTCGTGCGGAACGTTCGGGATGCCGGCGGCGATGGCGTCGATGGCGAGCTTGATCTTCTCGAGCTTGTCTTCGCTGGCTTTCAGCTCTTCACCGAATCCGGCGACTTCGGCCTTGTTCGCCTCGACGCGCGCCTTGAGAGTTTCGGCTTCTTCGGCATTGCCGGCCGCGTTGGCCTTCGAGATCTGGCCCATCAACTGGCCAATCAGCTTCGACTTCTCGTTACGGAGGCTCTGCAGTTCCTGGGTGCGCACCTGGATCTGCTTTCGCTCGGTTTCGAGCAGCATCAGGTCGGCGACGTTCAGGTCGTAACCGCGGGTCTCCTTGAGGCGGGCGGCCAGGTCGGCGGGCTGGGTGCGCAGCAGGACGGGATCGAGCATGGGAAGAGGCGCGTAGCGTGACGGGACGCCGATTATCGCCTGAATTGGGCCCGAATCCCGCGCCCCGAGCCGCGGAACGGCGGGCTCGCGCCGGAAAGGCTGTGCCACAATCGGGGCACTTCCGTGTCCGCAGTCCGCATGTCGATCCCCCAGACCTCGTCTTCGCCGACATTCCGCTTCAGCCTGTCGCGCCGCGCCCTGCTCCTGATCGCCGGCGGCTTCGGCCTCGGGCTGCTGCTGTTCCTGCTGCTGTGGCTGGATATGCGCGACAACGGCAATTTCTATCGTCCCACCGACAAGCCCGACGCAGTGGACGGCCAGGTCTTCGAACCGCTGCCTGTGCCGATGGCCCCGGGCGAACGCAGTGCCAGCGGCCTGTCCGAGGCCGCCGAGGAAGCGGCACGACGTCCGAAACCCGCGCCGCCACCCGCGCAGGTCGCAGGGCCGACCGACGCTCGCCCAACGGACGCGACGACCTCCCCGACCCAGCGCACGGCATCGGACGTCGCACCTGGCACCCCGATGCCGCTGTCGCGGATCCAGCCGGACTATCCCGCCGAAGCGATGCGCCGAAACGAATCCGGCACGGTGGTGGTGCGCATCACCGTCGACAGCGATGGCCGGCCCGACGATGTCGAAGTGCTGCGCAGCAGCCGATCCCGCTCGCTGGATCGCGCGGCCACGCAGGCTGCACGACGTTGGCGCTTCCGTCCCGGACAGACCGGAACGGTCGAAGTGCCCTTCGAATTCAAGCTCGACAACCGCTGAAACCAGCGCGTCCCGCCCGGTTCGTGCGGGACGCGCTCAGCTCTCGCCGTAATGCAGCCAGATGCGGGCGCGCGATTCGTTGTCGAACACACGGCATTCGTATCCGTGTTCGCGACCGAGGATCTCGCCGACTTCCATCCGGCTCACCGCGGTACCTCGCGCATCGACATAGGCCACGCGCACGGAAGCGAAGCCTTGCCCTTCCATGGCAGCGAACAGCTTCCGCATCTGCGCCTCGGGCGGCACGATGCCCTGCGTGTGGTCCAGCACGAGGACCTGCTTGAGGCCGGTGCGCCGCAGTTCACCGGCGATGCGCATGAACATCGCGATCAATGCCTCGACGGTATCGATCCTGCCGGTGACCATGGCCACCAGTCCGGAGCTTTCGGTCTCCAGCGTCAACTGGAACCCGTGTTCGGTGCCATCAGCCGCTGCGATCACCTGTTTCCCCCTGTCACCCGACACTGTTGCAGCACTCAAGCCAGCGCAGCCTCGATGTCCTTCGCCAGCGACTCGGGCTTGTCGGTCGGCGCATAGCGCTTGATGACCTTGCCGTCGCGGCCGACAAGGAACTTGCTGAAGTTCCACTTGATCGCGCCGATGCCCAGCAGGCCGCCCTTTTCGTCCTTCAACCACTTCCAGAGCGGATGGGCATTGGCGCCATTGACGTCGATCTTGGAGAACATCGGGAAATCGACGTCGTACGTGAGCGAGCAGAAATTCATGATCTCGGCTTCGTTGCCCGGTTCCTGGTGGCCGAACTGGTCGCAGGGAAAACCCAGGACCACCAGTCCGCGATCGCCATAGGTCTCCCAGAGGGCCTGCAATCCAGCGTACTGCGGCGTGAAGCCGCATTTCGAAGCCACGTTGACGATGAGCAGTACCTTGCCTTCGTACTCGGACAGCGCCTTGTCGTGACCATCGATGTCGATCGCGGAAAAATCGTAGGCAGTGGTCATGGCGGCGCTCCAGCGGGGGTCGAGACCAAGTGTAGGCCAAAGCCCCGTCACGGGGGTGTCATCGTCGACTGACACCGTGTTGGGCCCCGTCAGGAGCCCGCCCGCATGCGATTCCGCCCCCTTGTCGCCGCCCTCGCCCTCGCATTCACTGGCACGGCAGCCATGCCGACGGCCAAGGCCTCGGAATGGCGCCTCGCCGACGTCATGCCGCTGCCCGGCAACAGCAAGGACCGCATCCACGCAGAGGAGCCGACCGCCAATATCAATCGCCTCGGCTTCTTTTCCGACCTGACCTACGACACCGCCACGGGCACCTGGTTCGCGCTGTCCGACCGCGGTCCGGGCGGCGGCGTGATCGGTTACGCCACGCGCGTCCAGCAGATGCTGGTGCCGATCCACCCCGTCACCGGTGCGCTGCTGGCCAAGCCGGTCGTCCTGCGCACGATCCTGTTCACCGATCGCGATGGCCAGCCCTTCAATGGCCTGAACCCTGCCCTGCTCAATGGCAGTGCAGCCACCCTTGGCCGCAGCTTCGACCCCGAGGGCTTCGCCATCGGTCGCAACGGCCATTTCTACGTCGCAGACGAGTACGGCCCGAGCCTTTACGAATTCGACCGTCGTGGCCGCTTCGTCCGCGCATTCGAGACCCCGGACAACCTGCGCCCGCGCCAGGCCGATGGCGCGTTGAACCTCGTCGACGGGCGACCGGTCGTGGTGAAGGGTCGCCAGGACAATCGCGGCTTCGAAGGCCTGAGCTTCAATGCATCCGGCACCCGGCTGTATGCAGTGATGCAGGATCCATTGGTCGATGAAGGCGATCGTGGCGACGGCCGCCGCGGTCGCTTCGTGCGCGTGGTCGAGTTCGACGCGCGCAGCGGCCGCAGTACCGCGCAGTTCATCTACCCGCTCGAACCGATCGCCACGCTCAACGCGCTGACGGCGGATACGTCCGACGACTTCTCGGCCACGAACCAGGGCCGCAGCATCGGCCTGAGCGCGATCACCGCCCTGAGCGACCACGAATTCCTGGTGCTGGAGCGCGACAACCGCGGTCTCGGCGTGGAAGTCACCGCGACGCCGCTGCACAAGCGCGTGTATCGCGTCGACATCCGCGGCGCGAGCGATGTGTCCGCGCTGTCGCTCGCAGGTGCGACGCAGTTGCCGGCGGACGTGACGCCGGTCGCCAAGCGCGAGGAAGTCGATCTGCTCGCCGCGCTGAAGTCGATCGGCAGCGATGTCCCGGAAAAGCTGGAAGGGCTGGCGATCGGACCGCGCCTGCTGTCTGGTGGCCGTGTCGCACTGGTCGGCAGCGACAACGATTACAGCGTGACCCAGACAGGCGCCGGCGAGCAGTTCGATGTCTGCGTGAACACCACGTCTGGCGATCGCGTCCAGGTCGCGATCGACACGACCTGTCCGGCCGGAACGCACCTGATTCCGGGTTACCTCATGTCCTTCCGCGTGCGCTGATTCATTCGGCGCCAGGCATCGAGGATCGAAACCCGACCGACCAGCCTTCGCGGGCTGCTCGGTCGGGCACCTCACGCATCAGGGTGCAGGCTGCGCAGCCGTCGACTGCACCCGGACCGGATCGGCGAAGCGCTTGATGCCGAGCGCTTCATGCACATCCGCCGGGTAGTACGCCGTGCCGTTCTTCAGGACCAGCGCGACCTTGCGGATATCGCCGATGTTGCGACTCGGATCGCCATCGACCAGGATCAGGTCGGCGCGCTTGCCGACTGCGATCGCGCCGCGGTCGCGGTCGGTACGGCTGTGCTGGGCCGCAGTCCATGTCGCCAACTGCAACACCTGTGCTGGCGTCATGCCTGCCTGCACGTACAGCTCCAGTTCGCGCTGCAGGGCGAAGCCCGGCAGGCTGTCGGTACCCGCGAGGATCGGCACGCCGGCGCGGTACATGCGACCGACGAAATCGACCATCTTTTCGTACGAGCGGTTGTAGCGTGCGGCGGTGGCGTCATCGGGGATGTCGAACTCGGCGGCAAAAAAACCGCGCTTGACGTCCGGCGGCATGTGGTCGGCGACGGCCGCGAAGGTCTGCGACATCTGGCCGGGACGCTGGCGGATGAAATCGAACGTCGCCAGCGTCGGGTCGACCGCGATGCGATTCGCGGCGAGCGCGGCGATGAAGTCCTGCACAGGCTTCGAATTGAAATCGAGGTCGGCGATGCGCTTGGCCGGCAGGTAGAAGCGCTCCAGCGTGCGCGTGTCGGTCTTGTCGTCGACCAGGAAGTTCAGCAGCACCTGGTTGATGTGCTGGATCTCGTCGTAGCCGGCATCGATCGCGTCCTGCGCACGCAGGAACACCGGCACGTGACCGCTCACGCGCATGTCCCGGCTGTGCGCATAGGCCACGGTGTCGCGCAGGATGTCCTTGGGGAAGGAGTTGTAGATCTTGATCTGCGGATAGCCATTGGCCGCGTACCAATCCACGGCCTTCTTCGCTTCCGCCAGGTCCTTGATGACGAAGCCGTTGCGCGCGGACATCGGGCTTTCGCCTTCGATGAAACCGGCTGCGACGATGCTGGGCGAGAGCACCCGGCCGGCGCGCTCATCGGCGATCAGCGCCTGCAGGGTCTTGTTGTCGTTGCCCATGTCGCGGACGGTGGTCACGCCGGCGGCGATGTGCAGACCGCCCTGCCAGTCGCTGAGATGTCCATGCATGTCGTACAGGCCGGGCATCAGCACGCGACCGCCCGCATCGACCACATGGTCGGCCTGCGCACGCTCCTGGTTCGCGCCGGAAATAGACACGATGCGGCCGTTCTCGATCAGCAGATCGGAGGGCTCGCCCATGCGCGCAGCGACGCTGTCGAAGATGCGCGCATTGCGGATGAGCGTCGTGCCGCGCAGCGGATGCGACAGCCGCTTCTGCAGATCGACCAGGGCGCGCGCTTCCGCTTCCTTCTGGCGGGCCTCGAGGTTGGCCGTCGTCGCCTGCCAGCCTTCTTCGACCAACTGCAGGAAGCCCGGGAAGATCAGCGCGAAGAGGCGCGGCCTGGCGTCGTCGGTCATCCAGACGAACGTCGGCGTGAAACCGATCCCGGTGACCTTCTGGAGGCGCACCTTCCGGGTCCGGGTCCCGTCCGACACGTCGGCCTCGTCGACCTGCTGCATCGTCAACGTACCGCTTGGCACAAGCGGCAACTTGCCATCCGCACGCGCGGCCAGCGCAGCCAGCGGTGCCGCGTACGCCTGCGGCGAACCGCCGAGCGGGAAATACGCGGATCCGGCCTGGAAGGGTTGCTCGCCGGCGTCTGCGGTCGACTTCCAGCGCGCAATCCCGTTCTCGATCCCGAAGGTTTCGTCCACCGGCGCACCGAACGTCGATGCGCCCTTCGCCGTGTAGGTGGCGAAGGTGCCGTCGCTGGCGAGCGTGTAGGTTTCCTTCAACTCCGGACCGCGGCCGTTGTCCTTGAACATGTAGTCGACGCGGGTCACGCCGTCATCGCCATGTTCGACGATCTGGTGGCCGGCCTGCTTGCCACCATCGACCAGCGCGACATAGCGGATGGTCTCGGCGGCCAGCGCCTGAAGGCTGAACAGCGCGAGGGCACCGAGTGCCATCGAAGCTGCCAGACGACGTGAACCCTGCTTGCGAAACACGGACATTCCCTCTTCCCTCGTGGTTAGGCCCCTGTCTTCGAATGATGCCACAGCCGGCACATCGCGCACTCAGGCCTCGCCGGACCGACCCTCGCCTGCGTCGTCGGTGGGCCAGCCTTCGAACCACGCGGGATACCGCATCCATCGCCCGACCGAACCCCGATGGATCGGCTGCCTCACCTGCCAGCGGCTGTGCGTCTGCACGCGCCGTGTCCGGGCGTGGAAATCCAGGCAATCGTCGTGCCACGACAAGCCGGCGAACTCGACCAGACGCCGTGCCTGCATGTCTGGCTGCGCCACCAGCGTCTCGTAGTGCAGCTCGATGATCGGCAAAGCCAGCACCCGGCGCCAATGGCGCATCAGCCGCGCCTGCTCATCGATCATGAAGCGGATATCGTCGAGATCCGTCGCATACCTTGCATCCGGCGCGAAGCTCTCCGCATAGATGGACAGCGCGGTGTCGCGCGGGTCGCGCCGACACCAGACCACGCGGGCATCGGGCAATGCCGCCGCGACCAGGGCCAATTGTTCGAGATTGAACGGATGCTTGTCGATCACAACCGAAGCGGCACCTGGCGAGGTGCGCGCGACCGCGGCGCGCCAGCGAATCGCCAGTTCCGCGAGTACGTCGCGATCCCGGGTGAACGGCGCATCGGCGAGCGCTCCACCGGAATCCGTGAACACGGGCAGCTCGCCGCAACCATGCGCCGAGGGATGCGCCGCCAGGATCTGTTCGGCGAGCGTGGTCCCGCTCCGCGTCATGCCGACGATGAACAACGGCCGTGCCGACGCCTCGCCTGTGTCCCGCAGCGGGGCGCCCACACCTTTCGACGTCCGTGAGATGAGCGCGTCGATCCGTGCGCGATGCGCCGTCCGGTCCAGCGCACCGTCGTCGATGCGGCGCAGGCGGTTGGCCTCGCGCCAATGCGCGGCTGCTTCGCTGCATGCGTCCATGCGATCCGCACGTTTGCCGAGCGCATGATGCAGCAACGCACGCGACCTGCCGGGCGTCGCGGTATCGGCAAGCAGCGTGCGCGCGGCTTCGATGACGGTGTCCGGACATGCCTCGCGACGCAAAGCGATCAGCGCCGACACTGGCTCGGCCCAGCGAGGCTGCAGGCTGCAGGCCCGGAGGTAGGCTTCGTGCGCCGCATCGGCATCGCCCAGGTCTTCGTGCAGGCCACCGATTTCAAGCCACAGCGGCGCGAACGGCTCGCCCGACCATGCCTGCGCATGTTCCAGGGCCAGCTCTGGCTCGCCCAGCGCACGATGACATTGCGCGATCCGCAGGGTGCGCATCGCGTTGGGCGGCTGGATCGTCGCGAGCCGCGTGAAATGCACGAGCGCATCCTCCCGTCGGCCCAGCAGGAACAGGACGTCGGCGAGCAGCAACGCGATTTCCGGTTGTGACGGAGCGATCGCGTGCGCGCGCTGGAGCGCATCGAGGCTTTCGGCCATGCGTCCGGCGCCGTAGTGCGTGGCGCCGAGCAGATACCAGGCCTCGACCGAGTCGGGGGCGCGATCTCCGGCGGCGCGGAACGAGGCGATCGCGTCATCGATCAGGCCCGCCGATGCCTGCACCTGGCCCAGTGCAACGATGAGACCCGGGTTGTCCGGCGCCAGCGACACCGCGTCTCGCATGGCGCCGATGGCTTCGCCTGTGCGGCCCGCCATCTGCATCACCGCGGCAAGCGCCCGGTGGGCGTCGGGGTCACGCGGCGTCTCCCCGCACATCGCGCGAGCAAGCCGCTCGGCATCGAGCAGACGCCCTTGGCGAAGCGCGGAATAGACCTCGACGGTGGTCAAGGCCGGTCGTTCGCTGCCTTCGCGGCGGAGGACATGTCGTGCGACTCCGGCGCGTGGCAGGGATTTCGGGAAGCGTCGTCCATGAGCGTCTCCTGGATCCTGGGGAGGCTGGATGTTGCCTGTGATCAGGTGCGCGGAAGCGTCACGCCGGTCTGGCCCTGGTATTTCCCGCCGCGATCCTTGTAGGAGGTTTCGCAGACTTCGTCGGACTGGAAGAACAGCATCTGCGCCACGCCTTCGTTGGCATAGATGCGCGCGGGCAGCGGCGTGGTATTGCTGAACTCGAGCGTCACATGCCCTTCCCATTCCGGCTCGAGCGGCGTGACGTTCACGATGATGCCGCAGCGGGCATAGGTGCTCTTGCCGAGGCAGACGACCAGCACGTCGCGGGGAATGCGGAAATACTCGACGGTGCGCGCGAGCGCGAAGGAGTTCGGCGGGATGATGCATTCGTCGCCGACCACGTCGACGAAGCTCTTCGGGTCGAAATGCTTCGGATCGACGATCGTCGAGTTGATGTTGGTGAAGATCTTGAATTCGCGCGAGCAGCGGACGTCGTAACCGTAGCTGGATGTCCCGTGGCTGACGATGCGCTGGCCATTGGCGTCCTGCTTGACCTGGCCCGGCTCGAAGGGTTCGATCATGCCGTGCTGTTCGGACATGCGGCGGATCCAGCGGTCGCTCTTGATGCTCATGCGTGTGTAGCGGGCCGGGAGCCCGTCGTCTCGGTCAGGGCCGGTCATTCTACGGGATTGACGCCGGTACTCCGTAGCCGGGGAGGCATCGTCTCCCCCCCCCGTAACGACGAAGGCCCGGCATGGCCGGGCCTTCGCGCGTGCAGATCCCCGTGGATCAGAAGCTGCTGACGTTCAAGCGGCCGTTGGTGACGACCTTGCCGTTGCAGGATGTGGTCGGAACGGCCGTCCCCATGATGGCGGACTTGATGTCGGACGCGCTGGCGCCCGGGTGCGACGAGGCATACAGGGCCACGCCACCGGTCACGTGCGGGGTCGCCATCGAAGTGCCGCTGTAGCTGGAGTATCCAGGCACGATCTTGCCCTTCGAGTTGACCGGAACCGTCGAGTAGACCGCGGAACCCGGCGCGCAGATGTCGACCGTGGTCGCGCCGTACTGCGAGTAGCTGGCCAGCGTGCCGTTGCTGGCCAGGGCGGCCACGGCAATGATGTTCGCGTTGGGATAGTTCGACGGGTAGCTGGCCGTCGCGTCGTTGTTCGCGCCGGAGTTGCCGGCGGCCGCTACGAACAGGATGCCGGCGTTGTTGGCACGGCCGATGGCATCCTGCAGCGCCTGCGAGAACCCGCCGCCGCCCCACGAGTTGTTCGTGGCGACGATGTTCAGGCCATGCCGGGTCTTGAGATCGGTGAAGTAGTCGACCGCCTTGATCGCATTCGCGGTCGTGCCGCCACGACGGCCGAGGAATCGGCCGGAAATCAGCTTCACGCCGCTCCAGCACACCCCCGCGACACCCTGGCCATTGCCGCCGACACCGGCGATGGTGCCGGAGACGTGGGTGCCGTGGTCGTCGTTCGCGCCGCCGGAATTGATGTTGTTGCTGTTGCCGTCGAAGTCCCAGCCGCGGACATCGTCCACATAGCCGTTGCCGTCGTTGTCGACACCGTCCACCGGGTCGTACGGGTTGGTCCAGATGTTGGCTGCCAGGTCCGGATGGTTGAAGTAGATGCCTTCATCGATCACGCCGACCAGCACGCCGCTGCAATCGGTGTGGCCTGCCGCCCAGGCCTCGGCAGCCTGCGAGCCGAACTGGTTCGCTGGGCTGCTGGCATCACCGTACATGCCCCAGAGCGAACCGTTCGTGTAATAGGTGTCGTTGGACGTTGCTGCGTGGGTGTAGACCCAGTTGGGCTCGGCGTACTCGATGGCAGGATTGGTCGACAGCCGGCGAATAGCGGCCTGCAGGTTGGCGCCTGCCGGCAGTCGCATCAGGGCGGTTTCGCCGCCGCGCCGGCTTCCGCGCAGCGTCTCGACGCCGACGGCTCGCAGGCCACTGCGGATGGCGTTGCGCTGCACGGTGCTGGCACCGTCGCGGAACTTGATGATGAGCTGGTTGGCCTCATGGGCACGACCAGCGTTCAGGCTGGAGATCACGGCATCCGGCCTGCCTCCGGCGAACGCGACGGAAGACAGACCCAGCGATGCCACGACCGCGCAGGCCAGCGCGGCACGACGAGCGAAACGATTCATCAGTGATGCCCCTGTGGAGTGATTCCGGTGTGGTGGTCCTTCGTACGGTGGCGCGACCACGGCACCTTCGAACCGTAATCTTCATCACAAGGACAGGGCACGCCGCAACGCAACATCACCGATGGGCGGCGAATGACACCGGTCACCGATCAGCAACACCTATCTCCATCACACTTCCGATCGATTCAGACCAGGGTCGCGCCGATCTCCATCTTGACTCTCGGACGCTCGCCCAGGGCTTCCACGACGCGCTGCGCCAGTGCACGGTAGGCAGCTGCAACCGCCGAATCCGGTGCCGCTGCGACGACCGGGGCGCCAAGATCGCCCTGCTCGCGGATGGCGATATCCAGTGGCAGGGCGCCCAGCAGCGGCACGCCATACAGCGCGGCCATGCGCTCGCCACCACCGGCGCCGAACAGGTGCTCGACGTGACCACAGTTCGAGCACACGTGCTGCCCCATGTTCTCGATCAGCCCCAGGACCGGCACGTTCACTTTTTCGAACATCTTCAAGGCCTTGCGCGCATCCAGCGTCGCAACCTCCTGCGGCGTCGTCACGATCAGCGCCCCGGCCACCGGGATCTTCTGGGCCAGGGTCAGCTGGATATCGCCCGTACCAGGCGGCAGGTCCACGACAAGGATGTCCAGGCCTTCGCCGTCCTCGCCCCCCCAACGGGTATCGTTGAGCAGCTGGGTCAGTGCCGACGTCGCCATGGGGCCGCGCCAGATCATCGGGGTGTCCTGCTCGACGAGGAAGCCGATCGACATGGTCTCGACGCCGTGGGCACGCATCGGCAGGATGGACTTGCCGTCAGGACTGTCCGGTCGCCCGGACAACCCGAGCATCGTCGGAACGCTGGGACCGTAGATGTCGGCATCGAGAAGACCCACCCGCAGACCGCTGGCTGCGAGTGCCACCGCGAGGTTGACCGCCGTCGTCGACTTGCCGACCCCTCCCTTGCCGGACCCCACTGACAGGATGTTCCTGATGCGCGGCAAAGGAGAGAGGTCGGGCTGAACCGCATGGGGAGGAAGTCTGGAAGTATTCATTCGACTATTGTCGCCGGCCAATCCGGTGGCGACCAGCACTGCGTTGCTGGCCTTGTCCATACGGATGGGCATCGAGATTTTGTGACGGATCTCACTGGAAATACCCAGCACAACGACGTGTATTCCTCATGACAAGCACCTTAACCGCATGTTAACTTCAGGGAAGGGGGGTCGAGGGGTTCGGATCTTCCCGTCACGAACATGCCTTCTTGCAACCGGGGACATACATGAATTCACGCTACTCGCGCAGCCTCAACCGCTGCCGCCTCACAACCGCAATCCTGTCGACATTCCTGATCTCGGGCGCTGCATTTGCCCAGGACGCCACCACCAACTCCGGCTCGGAAGAGCAATCCCAGGACAAGGAGTCGGCCAGCCTCGACCGCATCGAAGTGGTCGGCAGCCGAATCAAGCGTGCTGAAGTCGAAGGTCCGGCACCGGTCACCGTCATTTCGCGCGAGGACATCGACCGTGAAGGATTCCAGACCGTCGGCGATATGCTGCAGACGCTGACGCAGACGACCACCAACTCCTTCACTGGCGAGCTCGCTGTCACCGGCTTCACGCCGAATGCACAGGTCATCAATCTCCGCGGCCTCGGACCGGGCTATACGCTCGTTTTGATCGATGGCCGCCGACCGGCCGAATACCCGCAGCCCTACAACCGCGACAACTCCTCAGTCAACGTCGGCGCAATTCCGTCTTCGATCATCGAGCGCGTCGAAGTCTTGTCCGGCGGCGCATCGGCCATTTACGGTTCCGACGCCATCGCGGGCGTCGTCAACATTGTCCTGCGCAAGAATTTTGAAGGTAACGCGATCCGCGGCACCGTGGGTACGTTCACTGAGGGCGGTGGTGACAGCGTTGATCTCGAATTGACGGGTGGCCGCGTAGGCGATGACTGGAATCTGGTCTATGCCCTGCAGTACTCGCAGAACGAACCCGTATTCGCCTCACAGCGCGATTTCATGGACGATCTCCGCGACGGCCCGAACGGCACCAATGTTGCGCCTTCGCTTTCGTTGATCGCCATCCGGCTTTCCAACCCGAATGCCAATTTTGCCGCCTATTATCCCGGCGCCGACGTGTGCAACCGGTTCGGCTACGAGACCTTCAACTCCCCGACGCGCGGCCGGATCTGCGGTTCCTACACCACGGTGGGTGCGCGGTCGATCGTGAACAAGCGCGAGAACTACTCGGGATATCTGCGCGCTGAAAAAACGTTCGAGAACAATCTTCAGCTGTGGGGAAGCCTGACCGCTTACGATTCGAAGGCGTCCGCCAGTTCGGGAACGGAGTTCTGGGGAACATCGGGTGACCCCTTCAATACCCTGCGCCCTGCTGCCGGCCAGGTTCGCGGCTCGGCAACGTCCGCGTACTTCGACCCGCAATTCAATTCGCTGATCCAGCTTCAACGCATTTTCAATCCGTTCGAACTGGGCGGAGCCGAAGCGGTTACGACGAACTTCGATGAGCAGACATTCGAAATCGCAGGCGGCGTTCGCGGTTCTTTCAGCGACAAGTTCGACTGGGACGCCACCGTTTCGCATGCGCGTTATGAGTACGAACAGAACCGCCCGCGCCTGCTCGCTCAGGCCGTCCACGACTACTTCCTCGGACCGCTGCAGGGATACACTGCCAGTGGCTTCCCGATCTACACCCTGAACCTCGATCGCTGGCATACGCCGTTCACGCCCGCGCAATACGCAGCCGTGTCCACACGCGTCGTCAATCAGGGTGAGACCACGTCCACTCAAGGTAGCTTTGTTGTTTCGGGCGATCTTTTCGAACTTCCTGCCGGTCCCCTTGGCTTCGCAGCAACCGTCGAAGCCGCCAAGCAGACCCTGGATCTCGAAAGCGACCCGCGAACGGATGCACTTCGTCCAATCGACAACCAGACCATCTTCAACCTGCGCAGCTCAGGCGTGACGCACGGCGACCGCAGCCGCTATGCATTCGGCGTTGAATTCAAGGTTCCCGTTTTTTCAATGCTGAATCTTCAGTTGGCAGCGCGTTACGACAAGTACGACGACATCACCGAAGTGGATGATGCGATTACGTATTCCGCCGGCTTCGAATTCCGTCCATTCGAAAGCTTCCTGATCCGCGGCAATTACGGCACGGGATTCCGTGCGCCTGACATGCAGTTGGTCTTCGCTGAAGGCGCTGCCGGCTTCCAGTCCGCTCTCGACCAGTATGCTTGCCGCGCCGGCGTCGGCCCGGGCGCACCGACGCCCCGCACCTTGGCGCAATGCAATCGCTCCGGCGACCCCACGGTTTATTCCATGCAGAATTCCGTTTCGGGCAACACTGGCCTGAAGGAAGAAGAAAGCGAATCGTGGACCGCGGGCTTTGTCTGGGACATCACGGACAGCCTTTCGATCAGCGCCGACTACTACGACATCAAGCTTGAAGATCAGGCCAGCGTGTTGACCTTGGCTTATATCCTGCGAAATGAAGCAGGCTGCCGACTCAGCACCAATGCCGACGGAAGCCCGTTCCCGTATGCGTTGAGCTCGCCGTTCTGCCAGCAGATCACGAGCTTCGTGACCCGCCAGTCTGCCCCGGGAACCGCGCTTGACGGACGCGTTGCCAATGTCGCCACATCGGCGATCAATACTGCGCTGACTCGCAACACGGGCGTTGATACCACCCTGCGCTACAGGCTCGACACTGATCGACTGGGCGATTTCGATCTCCAACTGGCGTATTCCGTCACGCGCAAGGAAGAGTTCCAGCAATTCCCGGAAGACAGGCTCATTGACTTCCGTGACCTGTTGTCGAATGACAATCAGCGCAGCCGTGTTCGTGGTGCGATCGGCTGGTCGAAGGGGGATTGGTCGACGACCGTCGCCGGCTTCCGCTATGGTTCAGCCCCCAACGCGGGTGAAACCAGGCGCATTGGCCCCTACATGTTCTACAACCTGTCGGTCGACAAGAAGTTCGGCTCGAATGTCGTGGCTTCCTTGATCGTCAACAATGTCTTGAACAACACGACGCGCCCTGATCCGACCAATACGGGCCATCCGTTCTACAGCCCCTTCATCGGCGCCGATCCTGCCGGTCGACAGGTCCTCTTCCGCATGGCCTACAAGTTCTGATCTCGCCGTCAGGCAATCGTTCTTGGATGAAAGGAGCCCGGCGAAAGCCGGGCTCTTTTTTTGCCCGCCGACAGGTGAACGGCCTCTTCCATACGCGACCGGATGCGGTATAAAGACGCATCCCCGGGGCTTCAGCCACAGGGGCAAC
Source organism: Lysobacteraceae bacterium (assembly GCA_016789405.1). Classification (GTDB taxonomy): domain Bacteria; phylum Pseudomonadota; class Gammaproteobacteria; order Xanthomonadales; family Xanthomonadaceae; genus Lysobacter_I. The sequence goes on along the minus strand of JAEUPQ010000029.1, from coordinate 56,425 downwards.
GACACATCCAGAATCCACTGCCCTGGGAGGGGTCACGATGCGCATCAAGTCATTCATTTCGCTGCTCGCGCTGCCGGCGCTGGTCGCTTCGTTCGCTGCGTCGGCGCAGAACAGTTCGCCGGTGGGCCGCTGGAAGACGTATGACGAAGACACCGGCAAGCCGCGCCTGATCGTCGAAGTGTTCGAAGCCAAGAGCGGGACCTATTCCGCGAAGGTCGTCGAAACCCTCTTCGCTCCGAACGCGACCTGCGGCGATTGCAAGGGCGACCAGAAGGGCAAGCCGATCAAGGGCATGATCATCATGTGGGGCCAGAAGCCGAAGGGCGACGGCACCTTCGAAGGCGGTACCGTGCTGAAGCTCGCGAACGGCAAGACCTACAAGTCGAAGGCCGCGCTGCAGGCAGGTGGCAGCAAGTTCGAGGTATCGGGTTGCATGGGGCCGATCTGCAAGCACCAGACCTGGACCCGAGAAAACTGATCGCGACTCACTGAGACACCAGACGGCCCGCCATCGGGCCGTCTTCGTTTCCACGCCACGGACCTCTTCCCCGCATGCGCCTGACGCCAGCCCCCCTCTTGCTTGCCTGCCTGCTGCCCCTTGCTGCGCATGCGCAGCAAGCCTCGCCTGCCGGACGCTGGCGCAGCATCGACGATGCCACCGGGAAGCCCAAGGCCGTGATCGAGATCCACGATGCGGGCAACGGTACGCTGTCGGCGCGCATCGTCCAGGTACTGGATACCAAGGACGGCCCGAACCCGCTCTGCACTGCGTGCGAGGGTACGCGTCGCAACCAGCCGATCGTCGGGATGCACATCGCCTGGGGGCTGAAGCCGCAGGGACGCAGTTGGGGCGGCGGACGCATCCTCGATCCGGAAAACGGCAAGGAATACTCGGTGAAGATGACCACCGTCGCGGGCGGCCGCAAGCTGGAAGTCCGCGGCTTCATCGGCATGGCCCTGCTCGGACGCACGCAGGTCTGGGTGCGGGAATGAGCCCGCTCAAGCATTGAGCCCCGGCCGGGCACCGCGACACCCGTGCGATAATCGGCGGCCGCACTCCAGGAGTCGTCCGCGCCCATGTCCCGTTCCGTCCTCGTCACCAACGCCCTGCCCTACGCCAACGGCCAGATCCATCTTGGCCACCTGGTGGGCTACATCCAGGCCGACATCTGGGTGCGGGCGCGGCGAATGTCAGGGGACACGGTCCACTTCGTCTGCGCGGACGATACCCACGGCACGCCGATCATGCTGGCGGCCGAAAAGGCCGGCGTCACGCCCGAAGCCTTCATCGCCGATGTCCAGGCCGCGCATGTGCGCGACTTCACCGCGTTCGGCGTCGTCTACGATCACTACGATTCCACGAATTCGCCGGGCAACCGCGCGCTGACCGAAGCGATCTACACCCGGCTCGATGCGAACGGCCACATCGGCCGCAAGACCGTGCAGCAGTTCTACGATCCGGCCAAGGGCATGTTCCTGCCCGACCGCTACATCAAGGGCATCTGCCCGAATTGCGGCAGCGCCGACCAGTACGGCGACAACTGCGAAGTCTGCGGCGCAACCTATGCGCCGACCGAGTTGAAGGAACCGCGCTCGGTGCTGAGCGGCGAAACGCCGGAACTGCGCGAGTCGGAGCACTTCTTCTTCGAGCTCGGCCAGTTCGACGGTTTCCTGCGCGATTGGCTGTCCCGAGATGTCGCCGTGTCGGGCGTGAAGGCGAAGCTGCAGGAATGGCTGGATGCCGAAGGCGGCCTGCGGCCGTGGGACATCTCGCGCGATGCCCCCTACTTCGGCTTCGAGATCCCCGGCCAGCCGGGCAAGTACTTCTACGTCTGGCTTGATGCGCCGATCGGCTACCTCAGCAGCTTCAAGGCGCTGTGCGACGCGAAGGGCCATGACTTCGACGCGTTCACGAAGGCCGGCAGCGATGCCGAAATGCACCACTTCATCGGCAAGGACATCGTGAATTTCCACGGGTTGTTCTGGCCGTCGGTGCTGCAGGGGGCGGGCTTCCGCACGCCGACGCGCCTGCACGTCAATGGATACCTGACCGTCAACGGCACCAAGATGTCCAAGGGTCGCGGGACGTTCATCATGGCCAGCACCTATCTGAAGTCGGGTTTGCCCGCAGAGGCGCTGCGCTACTACTTCGGCACCAAGACAAATGGCCAGGTCGAGGACGTCGACTTGAATCTCGCCGATTTCGTCGCGCGCGTGAACAGCGACCTCGTCGGCAAGTTCGTCAACATCGCCAGCCGCTGCGCAGGCTTCATCGCGAAACAATTCGAAGGACGGCTCGGCGCTGCACTCGAGCAGGGCCGCGGCGCGGACCTGTACGCAGCCACGCTCGCGCGTCGGCACGCCATCATCGAAGCCTATGCCGCCAACAACGCCGCCGCAGCGCTGCGCAACATCATGGAAGCCTGCGACGAAGCCAACGCCTATGTCGCCGACAGCGCGCCCTGGGTGCTCGCCAAGGACGTGGATGGCGAGACCTCGCGCAAACGTCTGCAAGACGTGTGCACGACGGCGATCAACCTGTTCCGCCTGATCGCCGCCTATCTGAAGCCCGTGCTGCCGAACGTCGCGGGCCATGCCGAGACCTTCCTCGCTTCGCCAGTGACGCAGTGGAACGATCTCGATGCACCGCTGCTCGACCACGTGATCCAGACCTACACCCCGCTCTTCACCCGAATCGACCCGAAACAGATCGACGCCATGACCGAAGCTTCCAAGGATTCCCTGCAGCCCGCCGTTCCCGCGACCCCGGCCAAGACCGATACCACCGCGCCGAAGGCCGCCGAGCCTGCGAAAGCCGAAGCGCCGAATAGCGAATACATCGGCATCGAAGACTTCGCCAAGCTCGACCTGCGCATCGGCAAGGTGCTCGAATGCGGTTTCGTCGACGGGTCCGACAAGCTGCTGCGCTTCAAGCTCGACGCCGGTGACCTGGGCGAACGCCAGATCTTCTCGGGCATCCGCGCCAGCTACGGCGAACCGGACAAGCTGGTCGGCCGCAGCGTGGTCTTCATCGCCAACCTCGCGCCGCGCAAGATGCGCTTCGGCATGAGCGAAGGCATGATTCTCTCCGCAGGCTTCGATGGCGGTGCGCTCGCCCTGCTCGACGCCGACAGCGGCGCGCTGCCGGGCATGCCGGTGCGCTGAGAAGATACGCAACCACGCATCACACTCGACACCACCCGGGAGGTTCCGCGATGACCACGCTGCGTCTGCTGTCCCTGCTCTGCCTGGCCGCTTCACTGGCCGCCTGCTACAGCGTGCCACCCGAGGTGCGGAACACACCGGTGCGGACCGAGGCGGAGCCGCAGCGCCCCATCGGCGGGGATCGCGATGCCCACGGCTGCCTGCCAGCCGCCGGCTACAGCTGGTGCGCGCGCGAGAACCGCTGCGTGCGCCCGTGGGAACTCGCCGAGGAGAAGAAGTTCGCCAACGACGCCGATGCGTTCGCTGCCTACTGCGCGGTCGCCAGCAAGCCGTGATCGAAACGAGGCGTCACCGGTGATGTCGCTCGACCTCGTGGAACGTCTCGACCGTCTGCTCCCGCAAACCCAGTGCGGGCAGTGCGGCTATCCGGGCTGCCGGCCGTACGCCGAAGCCATGTCGCGCGGCGACGCGGGCATCGACCATTGCCCGCCGGGCGGCGATGCCGGTGCACGCGCACTGGCACGCGTGCTCGGCGTACCCGCACGGCCCTACGACCGCGAGCGCGGCACGCACAAGACGCCACCGGTTGCGGTGATCGTCGAAGCAGACTGCATCGGCTGCACGAAGTGCATCCAGGCCTGTCCCGTCGATGCCATCATCGGCGCGGCCAAGCACATGCACGTGGTGATCGAACCGCTGTGTACGGGCTGCGAGCTCTGTATTCCCGCCTGTCCGGTCGACTGCATCGTGCTGGAACCCGCGCACGACGCGCTGCAGGTCACGGTCACGGCGCCTGCGGCATGACCTATCGCGCACTAGACGAAGCAGCGATCATCGCCACCGGCGAACGTCTTGCCGCACGCATCCTCGAACGTTTCCCGGATTCCGGGCTGTCGAAAGTCGCCGGCGAACTGGTCGACGTCTCGCGCGAAACCTCGCGGCACATCGCGGACGCACGCCGGCCGCATTGGCCGATCCGCGTCACGACGGCGATCGTCATCGCCAGCATGCTGTCCGTGGTCGTGGGCATCGCATTCACCGCGCCTGCACCCACTTCGCGAATCGAACTGTTCCCGCTGCTGCAGATCGTCGAATCGGCGATCAACGACGTGATCTTCCTCGGCGTGGCCGTGTTCTTCCTCGTCTCGATGGAAACACGGCTCAAACGCAACAAGGCGCTGCACGCGCTGCACCAGTTGCGCAGCCTTGCGCACGTGATCGACATGCATCAGCTGACGAAGGACCCGGAACAGCTGCTGTCTCCCGGGCGCGGCACGGTGTCATCGCCGAAGCGGACACTGGACCGCTTCGAACTGGGGCGCTACCTCGACTACTGCACCGAGATGCTGGCGCTGATCAGCAAGGTCGCCGCGCTGTACGTCCAGGACATCGACGATCCGCAGGTGCTCAGCGCCGTCAACGACATCCAGGGGTTGACCACCGGCCTGTCCGCGAACATCTGGCAGAAGATCGCACTGGTCGATACGCTCGGCGGACGCATCGACGCATCGCCTTGAGTTCGAAGACCGGGCTCACTCCAAGAAGCGATCTCAGGGGCCACCTCAGAGGCGACCCCAGATGCGCGCCACGCCGACAGCATGCACAGCCCCGAACACGAGGCAGATGACCGAACTCCACCACCAGAACGTCGTTCCTTGCTCGGTCTCCAGCGCCGACAGTGCGACACCGATCCCGGCGATGCCACGCAACAGGTAGACGCCCGTGATCGCGCACAGCACCAGTTTCGAGAACGGCATCCTCGGCAACAGGCCGGCTGCCGAGAACGCATAGGCCGCCCACACCGCCAGCACGGCAGCAATCACAGAGGTGATGATCGCGGCCATCGGATTCCCGGCGTCGGCCATCCGCGCCATGCGCTCGCCGGCGCCGAAGAACCGATACCAGGGCGCACCGAACACGATGCAGCCGACATGCGCCAGCGCCGCAACGGACGACAGTGCACCGCCCAGCAACAGCACCGGTTGAAGATTCATCGACGGACTGATCAGCGCTTGCTGCCGGCCGACGGCTTGCCGGCTGCCGGTTTCCTGCCCGCGCCGACCGGCGTCTGCGGCGCGCAGCCGGTGCAGACGCGTTCGACGCGGTAGCCCTTTGCGCGGAGCTTTTCGACCACGCCATCATCGCCGAGAAGATGAAGCGCACCGACCACGACCAGGGTGTCTTCGCTCCCCTCACGATCCAGCATGGCCTGCAGCTTCGGTACCCACGCGTCGTTGCGCGCGACATTGACGCGCTGGTAAAGCTTCGGATACGTCTCGCGCATGTCGAGCGCCATGCCTTCCCACAGCGACGCGGCGTCGCCACTCCGCCATGCCGTGTGCAGTCGATCGATCTCGGCGCCGGGCTTCCGTGCTTCGCTCAGCGCCTCTTCGAGGAACTGCAGCTGTTCCACCTTGCCCATGGTGTCGAAGACCGCGATCTGCTCCTTGCCTTTCTCCAGGCCGATCGCCGATTTTCCGGCTTTCGTCGCACGCGCCATGAAATGCCTGTCGAGGCCCAGTTCGGGATCCAGGCCTTGCTTGCGCATCTCGACGATGGAGATCGTCAGGCCGACGAACCAGGCATCGAACGCGAGCAGCATGTCGCCATGCAAGCCCATTGCCTCGAGGGTGCCGGCATTGGCCTTCGACCAGGCCTGCAACTGACGCAGCATGGGGTCGGGCAATTCATGGCTCAGGGGCTTGCCGTCGGTGCGAAGCCCCGCCTGCGCCATGGCCTGTCCGAGCGCAGGCGAATTCATTTCCTCGGGCGACAGTTCGAATGCAAGCGATTCCGCATCGTCGAACGCCAGCTCGACATCGTGCGAAAGCGGATAGTCCGCCGGCTTCAGCAGATGGAATGATCCCAGCAGGTACAGATCGTTGTCGCCATCGGACACCTTCCACAGCAGGGGCACCGGTGGCACGTGGGAAGCGGACGTCCCCTTGCGCGGACCGGATTTCGTCGCGGCCACGGCGGACACGGCAGCGATGGCGGCAACGAGCAGTCCGATCAGGAGGGTTCTGGAGCGCATGGGGTCTGGAGGTCCGGTGTCGACGCGACGCGCGTCAGGCTTTCTTCTTCGGCGGATAGCGCTTTTCGCCTGCGGTGATCGCAAGATCCAGGCGATTCTCGTTCGGCGGCAGCGGACACGTAGCGAACTGCGTGAACGCACAGGGCGGATTGTAGGCGCGATTGAAATCGATGACCGCCTTGCCGTCGGGTCCTGGTCGCGCGACGTCCAGGTAGCGGCCTGCGCCGTAGCTTTCGTGCCCGCTGGTTCGATCGGCGATGATCAATTGCAGCGTGGGTTCGCCTTGGTCCAGCGCTTCGATGCGATAGGTCCTGCCGTCGCGCTTGAACACGAACGCCCCCGGATTGGGAGTCGGCTCGGTCGTACCAATGATCGTGCCGATCTCGATCATCTTCCCCGGCGGATGCGGTTCGAAGCGGGCTTCGACGCGCCACGCGCTATCGGGCTTCCAGAATTCGATCGGAATGAAGTTCTTGCGCGTCGGCGCGTCTTCGTGACGTACACGGAGCGCCTGTCGTCCGCCGCGGGTGATGAGGGTGAGCCGGCCCTTGCCTTCGTCGAAACCGATCACGGTCGGTGCGCCGGCACTGTCGTCCTTCAGCTCGACCCGGCCCTTGAACGGCTCGCCATCGACGGTCAGCGACAGGCCCGGCTCGGGCACGAAGAACACGCGGTCGCCGTTGCGCTGGACCATGCCCAGCGATTCCGGCCCCAGCGGAATGCGCATGCCGCTGCGCTGGCTGCTGCCGATGTAGTGCGAGTTCAGGCTGAGGAAATGCAGTGCGATCAGGCTGGTCCAGCCATCGGGCTGCACGAGCTGCTCTTCGCGCTGCACGCGCCACAGGTTCTCTTCGGAAAGATAGCGCGCCTCATCCTCGCTCATCGGTGCCTTCACCGCCTGCTTTCCCTCTCCGCCACAGGCGGACAGCAAGGACAGGGCCAGCCCGACGCACGCCAGGCGCATGGCAGTCCGGATGGTTCGATCTCGCAGCACGGGCATGTCAACGTCCTCTCAGGAACCAGCGATCGATTTCGCCCAGCGTGAACTTCGCCCACGTCGGGCGGCCATGATTGCATTGACCGGATCGCTCCGTGGCTTCCATTTCGCGCAGCAGCGCGTTCATCTCCGGAAGGCTGAGGCGACGATTCGCACGCACCGCGCCATGGCAGGCCATGGTCGCCAACAGTTCATCGCGCGCACCAGCAACACGCCGCGATGCGCCATGTTCGACCAGGTCGGCGATCACGTCGCGAAACAGGGCTTCGATCTCGCCGTCCGCCAGCAGCGCCGGCACGCCACGCAAGGCAAGCGCCTGCGGTCCGCTGCGCGTGACCTCGAAACCAAGCGATGCAAGCGTGTCTGCCTCGCGTTCGGCGGTCTCGGCCTCGCGTTCGGACACCGCAATGGCCTGCGGCACCAGCAGCGGCTGCATGCGCAGACCGATGCTGTCGTGCGCGGATTTCAGCTTTTCGTAACCGATGCGCTCGTGCGCGGCATGCATGTCGACGACGATCAGGCCATCGACGGTCTCGCTGAGGATGTAGATGCCGTGCAACTGCGCCACCGCATAGCCCAGCGGCGGGACGTCGCCGTCCGCGACCTCGGGCAACGGCCTTGCGGCAGGCTGCGGCGCAGTCGAGGCACCGTACAGCGCGCCGTAGGCGGCCCTTGCCTCTTCGACCCGGAGCCCGAGCCCTGTCTGCGGCATGGGACGATTCCATTGCGCGGCATCGGGACGAATCACGGCCCCACCAGGCGTCGCCGACGGGGACATCGCGCCGGGGGAGGACATCGCCATCGAAGGGGCGAGTTCGCCGGTCTTTGGATCGACACCCGCCGGCACGCCCGCGCGCGTTTCCGCGAGGGCCGCGCTCAGCGTGCGGTACACGAACTCGTGGATCGCGCGCGAATCGCGGAAACGCACCTCGTGCTTGGCAGGATGCACGTTGACATCCACCCGGCGCGGATCGACATCGAGGAACAGCACGTATGCCGGTTGACGCCCGTGGAAGAGCACGTCTGCATACGCCTGTTTCACCGCATGGGCGACGCTGCGGTCGCGCACCGCGCGGCCATTGACATAAAGATATTGCTGGTCGGCGCTGGCGCGCGAATACGCCGGACGCGCGATCCAGCCACGCAGGCGCATGATGCTGCCGCTGTCGGTGGACACCGGCGTTTCGTGATCGACCTGGAGGGCGTTCGCGAGGAACTCGTCGCCCAGCGTTTCCCCGAGGCGATCGCCGGAGAAGAGCGCACCGGAATCACCGCCCTTGTAGCGACGCAACGGCTTGCCGTTGTGCGTGACGCGCAGCTCGACATCGGGGCGCGCCAGGGCGAGCTGACGCAGCCATTCTTCGATGTGCCCCAGTTCGGTGCGTTCGGCGCGCAGGAACTTGCGGCGCGCCGGCACGTTGAAGAAGAGATCGCGGACTTCGACCGTGGTGCCCGGCGGCAATTGCTTGGGTGCGACCTCACCGATGCGGCCGCCTTCGACCTGCAGCACGGTCCCGCGACTGTCGTCACCCTGGCGGGACGCGATGCTGAAACGGCTGACCGACGCAATCGATGGCAGCGCTTCACCACGGAATCCCAGTGTCGCCACGGCCTCCAGGTCGTCGAGCGACGCGATCTTGCTCGTCGCATGACGCTGGATCGCCAGCGGCAGTTCCTCCGGCGGGATGCCACCGCCGTCGTCGCGGATGCGGATCAGGCGGACGCCGCCGTCTTCCAGGTCGATATCGATGCGGTTTGCACCTGCGTCGATGGCGTTTTCGACCAGCTCCTTCACCACCGACGCAGGGCGTTCGATGACTTCGCCTGCGGCGATCTGGTTGATGAGGGTGTCGGGGAGTTGGCGGATCGTCACGTCGTCGTCGCGGTCGCCGCGTTCGCGGCCTGCTTGTGTGAGCGACGATGATAGCCCGACAGCCACCCGGGCGGCCGTGACCCGGGTACGGGAAGCGGCGCGCCCAGACGGCCGCGCCGGTGGATCAGGGGCTCCCGCCCGTCGTGGATGGCTTCGCGGCCATCGGCGGTGCACTGGCGATCACGGCGCCTCCTTCCACTGCCTTCGCGCGGGCGGCATACAGCGTTCCAGGCGGCGGCTGGCGCGTGAAGTAGGTGTCGACGCCACGCAGCACGGCGCGCGCGAGATTGCGCTGGTAGGCCGGATCGCTGAGGCGTCGCTCCTCATCCGCATTCGAGATGAACGCAGTCTCGACGAGCATCGCTGGCATGTCGGATGTGCGAAGCACCGCGAAGTTCGCGCGCTCGATGTTCGGCTTGTGGTTGTATCCGACCGATTTCAGCCCGGACAGCACCTGCGCGGCAGCATCTTCCGATGCCTTCATCTGGCCGCTCTGGGTCAGGTCGAGCAGCACCGATGTCAGGGTGTTGTCGCTCTTCGGCTTGACGCCGCCGATCAGGTCGGACGCATTTTCCTTGTCGGCCAGCCAGCGGGCGCGCTGCGACGATGCACCGCGCGTCGACAGCACGTAGACCGACGACCCTTTCGCGGAGCGGTTCTCGGCCGCGTCGGCATGGATCGAGATGAAGATGTCCGCCTTGGCCTGGCGCGCCAGCTGTCCGCGCCGGTTCAAGGGCAGGAACATGTCGGAATCGCGGGTCAGATACGCCTTGAGGCCAGGCGTGGCATTCACTTGCCGCGCCAGTTCGCGGGCGATGGCCAGGGTGATGTCTTTCTCTCGCTTGCCGGTCGGGCCGATCGCACCGGGATCCTGCCCGCCATGACCCGCATCGATCGCAACGATCAAGGGCCGCGTCCCTGCACGCAGATCGCGCAGGGACTTGCCGGGCGCGAGCGTTTCGGTCGAGCCTGCGGCAACGTCGTCCTGCTTCGCGACCGGCGCGGCGATCCCCGGCCCGTCCGACACCAACGGCGGCGTCGTTGCGATGCTGGACGCATTCTCGATCGAGGTTGCCGGCGATTTCACCGTCGCGGCTGCACCAGGCTGAGACGTCACGACGACGGTCGCAACGGGATTCGTGGGGGTTGTCCCGACCGGCCTGGTCATCGAAACGTTGGATGCTGGAGCTGGAGCTGGAGCCGACGCCGGAACCATGGGCTTTGCCGAATCCCCGACCTGGTTCGCAGGCGCGTCCGTGAGGGCAATGGCAGTTGCCGGCTTGGACGGACCGTCGCCGGGCCACTCGACGACCAGACGCGCGCCATCGGCGCCGGGCTCGATACGTGGTTTGAGCGGCACGACCGGTACCGAAAGATCGAACACGATCCGGGTGACACCCGGGGAGGGCTGGCCGGTACGGATCGATTTCACGATGCCGGCGGGTGGCGGCAATTTGAGATTGCGCGCCGCCGTATCCGGCAGGTCGACCACGAAGCGCTCCGGTGCAGACAGACGCATCGTGCGGAAAGCGACGTGTGACTGGAGGTGGAGTTCGGCCCGTGTTCCTACAGGACCTTCGACCAGCTGCAAGCCTTTGATTTCATTGGCTTGTGCGAGATTCCAGCACAGGGCACCCAGGAGTGCGAGCCCCAGGACGATCTGCTGGATGGTGGTGCCCTTCATGCGCATGTCGGCCAGTGAACCACCGCAAAAGGAAAAATTCAAGAACTTTTCCCTTAATAATCCGTGACCTGCCGTAACTTCCTGTCGCCCGGGGTCAGCTATGCCCCGCAAACACCTGCAACCGGTTCAGTCGATCGATCCAGGCCTTCCCCGCCGGCGTTCCGGGACGCAGTTCACATCGGCGCCCTTCACGATCGATCGAAAGTGCGATCCGGAGGTCGGCAGCCGGTAGCGCCCCCTCCCCTCGTTCTGGCCATTCGACCAGCCACAGGGACGCATCGACGTCGTCCAGCCCGAGGAACTCCAGCTCGGAACCATCGCCGATGCGGTAGAGGTCGAGATGCAGCGCCTCGCCTGACGGCAGCGGGTAGCGTTCGACCAGCGTGTAGGTGGGACTGCGTATCGATCCCTGGACACCAAGCGCCCGCAGCCAGGCGCGCGCCAGTGTCGATTTCCCTGCGCCGAGGTTGCCGTGGAGATGCACGACAGCTGGCGCTGGCGCAGTGCGGGCCAGCGCTTCCGCGAAACGTGCGGTCGCGTCGGCGTCTTCCAGATGCATCGCGAATGACGTCACGCCCGACGCCCCGGATTCGCCAGCGCGCGCACATGCACGAACAGGTCGGTAGGCAACAAGCCGCGCTCGCCACCCGCACGCGCAGCATGATCGCCTGCAACGGCGTGCAGCAGTGCGCCGCACGAGGCGGCCTCGAACGGCTTCGCGCCTTGCGCCAGCAGGCCTGCAATCACACCGGTCAGCACGTCGCCCATTCCGCCGGTGGCCATGCCGGGATTGCCCGCATCGATGATCACCGGCACTTCGCCGGGTGCAGCGACGATCGTGCCTGCGCCCTTGAGCACCACCGCGCAATCGAATCGCGTTGCGAGCTGGCGTGCGTGTCGCAGGCGGTCGACGGCGATTGCATCTGTCGTCGTACCGAGCAGGCGCGCGGCTTCGCCCGGATGCGGCGTCAGCACGGCGTCGCGCAGCGGCTCCGCGTCCGTGCGTGCGATCGCATTCAACGCATCGGCATCAAGCACCATCGGTTTTCCCGTCGCCATGGTTGCGTGAAGCAGCGATGCACTCCATTCGCTGCTTCCGAGGCCCGGCCCGATGGCGACGACCGTCGACTTTTCCAGCAAGGAGGCCAGGCCGCCGCCATCGTCGACATCACGCACCATCGTTTCAGGACAGCGCACCAGCAGCGCGGGAACGTGTTCGGCGCGTGTCGCCGCACTGACCAATCCGGCGCCGATGCGATGTGCAGCTTCGGCCGTGAGCGCAAGCGCGCCGCCGAATCCATGGTCCCCGCCGATGCAGAGCACGTGTCCGAAATGTCCCTTGTGCGCATCCCGTTCCCGCGCTGCGAATGCGCCGGGGAATGCAGCGGCATTGGCGACGCATGCCGCAGGCTCGAGATCGTCGAAGATATGGTCTGCCAGGCCAAGCGCATCCACGACCACTTCGCCCGCGGCGACACGACCTCGCCCCGTGTACAGCCCGGGCTTGCCTGCGATGAACGCCAGCGTGACGTCGGCGCGGATACTGAGGCCGTGATCATCGCCGGTGTCGGCATCCACGCCGGAAGGCACGTCGAGCGCGAGCAACGGCAAGCGGTTGTCGCGATCGCGTGCGGCACGATTCACTGCATGGACCAGGTCGGCGGCCGCCCCGTCGAGCGCGCGATGCAGGCCGATGCCGAACAGGGCATCGACCCACAGGTCGACCTCGGGCAGCGCGGAATCCGCGTTGAAGGGCAGTACCTGCCCGCCTGCCTGCAGATACACCGACAGTGCGCGCTGGGCAACGCCGGACGCGGCACCGCCGCTCAGCTGGACAACGGACACCTGCCGACCCGAGCCCAGCGCCAATGCCGCCAGAATGTAGCCGTCGCCGCCGTTGTTGCCCGGACCGCAGGCCACGCCGATCCGCTGCGCCTGCGGCCAGCGCTCCAGGAGCAGGCGCCACGCCGCCAGGCCCGCGCGGGCCATCAGGTCGTCTTCGTCCAGGCCGAAACGCGACATCGCGATGCCTTCCGCGGTGCGGATCGTCGCGCCGAGATAGACGGTCTGCAAGTCGTGCAAGCAAGCGGTTCTCATGACCGGATTCTATACTTCCGCCGTGGACACCGACGCACGCAATCCGCCAGCGGCACCCGACTTCGCCCCCATCGCGGATCGCATCCGTGCGCTCGCGGCCGAAGCGGGTTTCCAGCGCTGCGGGATCTCCGATATCGCGCTGGAGGAAGACGAACGGTACCTGCGTGACTGGCTGGACAAGGGGCTGCATGGCTCGATGCGCTGGATGGCGGAGCACGGCGACAAACGCAGCCGCCCTGCCGACCTGGTGCCGGGAACCCTGCGGGTGATCTCGGTGGGGCTCGACTACGGGCGCGATCCGGACGAAGCCTGGGCCACGCTCGATGACGGCGAGCGCGCCTACGTGGCGAGATACGCCCTGGGCCGCGACTACCACAAGCTCATGCGCAACCGCCTGCAGAAGCTGGCAGACCGCATCGCAGCGGAAATCGGCCCTTTCGGCTTCCGGGTGTTCGTCGACTCCGCGCCGGTGCTGGAGCGTGCACTGGCCCGCAACGCCGGGCTGGGCTGGATCGGCAAGCACACCTGCCTGATCGACAAGGACGGGGGCTCGTGGTTCTTCCTCGGGGAGATCTATGTCGACCTGCCACTGCCGGCCGATCCGCCGGCCACCGCGCATTGCGGTACCTGTACGCGCTGCATCGATATCTGTCCGACGCAGGCCATCGTCGCGCCCTATCGACTCGATGCGCGGCGATGCATCGCCTACCTGACGATCGAGCACGAGGGCGCGATCGACGAGGAACTGCGCCCCCTCATCGGCAACAGGATCTTCGGCTGCGACGACTGCCAGCTCGTCTGTCCGTGGAACAAGTTCGCGAAGACCACCGACGAGCCGGATTTCCGCGCGCGCAACGACCTGGACACCGCGTCGCTGACCGACCTGTTCGCATGGGACGAAACGGAATTCCTGCAGCGCACCGAAGGCTCGCCCATCCGGCGCAGCGGCCACGCGCGCTGGCTGCGCAACCTGGCCATCGCGCTGGGCAACGCGCCCACGACACCGGGCGTGATCGCGGCATTGCATTCCCGGCGCGATGTCGACGACGCCATGGTGCGCGAGCACGTGGCATGGGCGCTGCGCCGGCATGGCATCGACATCGAGTCGAGCGAAGCCATCTGACCCGCTCCGTCGGTGCTTGAACGCATCCCCTGATTGGTTTCTACTCGACCGCACAGGGAAGATCGCGACGCAGGATGCATCCACGGACGACGGGGGCCGCTGGACGCATGGCGCATCGGACCGGGAGCCGGGATATCCCGTGCAATCACCTCGTCTCATGCATACGCAAGGAATTCGCCATGAGTTCGTTCCTGTACGCGCAGATCGCACAGCAAAGGAAGACCGCCGCGACGACCGAGGCCCCCAGGTCGGGCATCCGCAGCCTCGACAGGATTGCCGATGAAGATGGCGGATCGACGCCGGCGAAACCATCCGGTGGCGTCTCCAATTACGTCGAAGCGATGACCGCGCTCGTTCCAACCGAAGTCTTGACCCTGCACGCCCTGATCCTGGGCGCGACGACGCAGATCATCCCGACGAAGGCGATCGGCGACATGGCGAAACGCGCGATTGCAGGGAAGATCGACGCTCCCGGCACTGTGCCTGACACCATCACGGTCATCTCCGATGCCGGCTCCCTCGCGATCGCATTCTGGGTGCTCGCGCTGCTCAGCATGGCCCTCTATCTCATTCCCCGAATCTACGCCGCCATTGCGGCGGCCAAGGTTGCCAATGCGAACTGGAGGAGCCAGATGAGCGCGGCGGACTGGGCGCGCGCGGTCATCCCGCCACTGGCATTCACCGCATGGACCATGTTGCAGCGCGCGACCGCGTTCGACGCGGCCTGTCCGCATCTCACCGAATCGCAGCGTACCGTGTTCGGCCTGCTGCTCGCCGCGATGGTGATCGCGGGAGCATCCTGGCTGGCGTACAAGCCAGTATCACCGCCGAAGGACTGATCGACGCGCTGCCGTCGTACGGTCGAGCGAAGGGATATCCGTCGGAAGGCTCGATTCCATGCAAGGGGGTCGGGCGCATCGCTGCCATCATGAGCATCACGAGACGGCAGGAGCGCCGAACCGAGCCCTATGTGCGACGACGGATCTCGTCGAGCAGTGCGCGCGTCACCGGGTCATCGGCTTCGACTTCGCCCCGCAAGGCAGGCAAGAGGCGATTCGCGACCTGCTTGCCCAATTCGACGCCGAACTGATCGAAGGCATTGATGCCCCACAGCACGGATTGCAGGTACACGCTGTGCTCGTACAGTGCGATCAACGCCCCGAGGGATTCCGGGGTCAATGCGTCCAGCAGCATCAACGTGCTGGGCCGATTGCCGGCATAGAGGCGATGCGGGTCGTCGCTCGCCTGTCCGTTGGCGAATGCTTCGGTCTGCGCGAGCAGATTGGCGAGCAGCGCGGCATGGTTTTCCGCATGCGCATGATCCGCGCGAAGCACGCCGATGAAATCGGCAGGGACGACCTGCGTACCCTGGTGCAGCGCCTGGAAGAAGCTGTGCTGCGTATCGGTCCCTGCCCCACCCCACCACACCGGCACTGTGTCGAGCGAGAGCACGCCGCCATCGAGGCGCACGGATTTGCCCAGGCTTTCCATGACCAGTTGCTGCAGGTAGTTCGGCAGCAGGCGCAAGCGCTCGTCATAGGGCAGCACCGCATGCGAGCCGGCGTCCAGCGCATTGCGATTCCAGATCGCAGTCAAGGCATGCCACACCGCGAGGTTGTCGCGCAGCGGCGTCGCCAGCGTGTGCGCATCCATCTCGGCGGCACCGGCGAGCAGCCGCTCGAATCCGTCCATGCCGATGGCGAGCGCGATGGGGAATCCGACCGCCGACCAGAGCGAATAGCGTCCGCCGACCCAATCCCACATCGGCAGGATGCGGTCCTCGTCGATGCCGAACGCGGCCGCACGTGCGACGTTCGCACTCACGGCAAACACACGCCCGCCATCCCGGGACGCATGCGCACCGAGCCAATCGCTCACGATGCGTCCGTTGAGCAGCGTTTCCTGCGTGCCGAAGGTCTTCGAGATCAGCACTGCCGCGGTGCGCGCGGGATCGAGCTTCGACAGCGTGCGCCGGATCGCGTTGCCATCGACATTGGAAACGAAATGGACGCGAAGACCGCCGGCGTCATCGGACAACGCGTCCGCCACCAGTCGCGGCCCGAGATCGGAACCACCTATGCCCACACTGACGACATCCGTGATGTCGGAATCGCGCAGGCGGGCGACCAGAGTCGCCATCCGCGCCCGCGCCGCCCGCGCCTGCGCCGAGGCATCGCGCGCCGTCCCGCTGTCCGACAGGTCGCTGCGCAATGCGGTATGCAGCGCAGCGCGGCCCTCGGTGACGTTCACGACATGGCCGTCGAACAATCGGCAGAGTGCGCCGGCCAGGTCGGCCGATTCGGCAAGCGCAAACAGTGCGTCGAGCGCTTCGCGGTCGTAGCGCTGGCGCGCGAAGCTCGCGTAGAGCGCGCCACTCCGCAAGGCGAAGTCGTGGGGACGCTGCGGATCATCCGCGATCAGCGCAGACAAGGGCCGATGCTGGAGGCGACGCGCATGCGCGCGAAGTGTTTCGTAGCTCGATGACGTCATGGGGGATCGACAACGGCACAGTGGGTAACCGACCCATCATGCCAGATCGAATGCACGCCGGACGCGATGTCCCGCAGGTTGGCGCGCAAGCTGTCCGCGAGAGCCGGAAGACTGCCGCATCGCATCCGATCGCCTGTCCGTCGAGGACGCGACGGGACAGCAATCGTCAGCCGAGCACGAATTCCAGGTTGTCGATCAGACGCGTCCGCCCGAGTCGCGCCGCGATCAGGACGACTCGTGGTCCCGGCGCGTCATCGGGTTCGGACAGATCGGGCAACCGGACAGACGCATAGTCGACATCGAATCCCGCCTGCGCCAGACGTTGCTCGCCTTCGACCTCGACCGCGCTGCGCTCGATGCCCGTCAGCAGGCGCTCGCGCATGATCTGCAGGGTCCTGTGGATCTCGGCGGCGACGCGGCGATCGTCGGTGGACAGGTACTGGTTACGCGAACTCATCGCCAGACCGTCGGGCTCGCGCACGATCTCGCCACGCAGCAACGTGAGCGGATACGCCAGGTCGGTGACCATCTGCTGGATCACAGCGACCTGCTGGTAATCCTTCTTGCCGAACGCCGCGACATCGGGCTGCACCTGGTTGAAGAGCCGTGCGACCACCGTGCAGACACCGTCGAAATGGCCCGGCCGATGCGCACCTTCCAGCACGTCCGCGACACCGGGGACACGCATCCGCACCGCCAGATCGACACCGAAGGGGTACATGCCTTCGACCGTCGGCAACCACAACGCATCGCAGCCCGCTGCCTCGAGACCACTGGTGTCTGCCTCGGGCGTGCGCGGATAACGGGTGAAATCCTCGTTCGGCCCGAATTGGGTCGGATTCACGAACACGCTCGAAATCACCCGGTCGGCGTGCTTGCGTGCGAGCGCGACCAGCGAATAGTGACCGGCATGCAGGTTGCCCATCGTGGGCACGAAGCCGACGCGCAGGCCTTCGCGGCGCCATCCGAGGATGCATGCGCGCAGTCGTTGCAGTTCGGTAATGGTTTCGATCATGGACGTCGTGTCTCGAAAGGAATGCTTCAAAGGCAAGCCGGACGGCGCGTCAGCCGGCAAGGATCCGTACCCAGTCCGCGCGCACCCACCCCCAACCGCAGGGACCGCGATAGGCACGCGGCTTCGGCAATGCACTGGACACGCCGCAATCGGCAGCGTCCTGGCCCTCGCGGGGATACACCACGGACAACCACACGCCGTCCGCGCTTCCGCCACAGATGTAAAGACCATCGCGTTCGCGCAAGCGATCACGCATGGCGAACGCCACGCCCGGACCGGCGCGAACGGCGAGGAAACCGTCGCCCTTGGGATTCAGGCCGTGGACCTCCGCCCAAGCACCGCAGGCATCGAGATCTTCCTGCTCGCCGACCATCACCGGAACTTCGGATGGCGATCCGGCAGGCGGCGCAGACGCCGCCCCGAGCGGCAGGCACATCGCGATCGCGAAGGCAGCCGCACGTACCGTCATTGGTACGCATGCTCCGGGCCGGGGAAAGTGCCGTCGCGAACCGCATCGCAGTACGCACGGACGGCACCTGCGACCGACCCGCCGTCGGCGAGGAAATCCTTCACGAACTTCGGGCGACGATGACCGCTGTCGAGTCCGAGGAAGTCGTGCAGCACCAGCACCTGGCCGTCGCAGTGCGGGCCGGCGCCAATGCCGATGGTCGGAATCGGGCTGGCCGCCGTGACGGCCTGCGCCAGGGACGACGGCACGCACTCGAGCACGAGCAGCGAAGCGCCGGCTTCGGCGACCGCGAGCGCGTCCTCGCGCAGCTTCGCGGCGGCACGCTCTTCACGCCCCTGCACCTTGAAACCGCCGAAACGCAGGACGGACTGCGGCGTCAGGCCCAGGTGCGCCGATACCGGGATTTCGCGTTCGACCAGGAAGCGGATCACGTCGAGCTTGTGCGGGCCCGCGCCCTCGAGCTTCACCATTTGCGCGCCCGCCTGGAGAAGGCGGGTGGCGGCATCCAGCGCTCTTTCCGGCGTGGCGTCGGCCTGGAACGGCAAGTCGGCAACCAGCAGGGTCCGCTGCAGCCCGGTGGCCACGGCGGCGGTGTGATACGCGATATCGTCGACGGTCACCGGCAGCGTCGAGCCATGGCCCTTGACGACCATGCCGAGCGAATCGCCGACGAGGATCAGGTCGGCGCCATTGCGATCCAGCACCCGCGCGAACACCGCATCGTAGGCGGTGAGCATCGCGAGCTTGCGTCCCGCGCGCTTGGCATCGGCCAGGGCGGGCACCGTCCAGGGCTTGTCTTCGTGATTGGCCATGAGAATCCAGGGGTTGGCCGGAGAATGAAGAGGCCGGGCCGCCAAGCGTAACAGGTCGTACCGACGGGTTGACTTCGTATACGCGCGCTCAGCGTTCCGCGAGCGGCTGGATGCCACTTCGATCCAGCCGCGTCAGCGCACCGCGTGCGCTGCCGCGCCCCGGAATGTCGATGTCGTCCACCAGTTCCAGCAATGGCACCAGGGCGAAGGCCCGCTCGTGCAGGTGCGGGTGCGGCAGGGTCAAGCCGGCGGTATCGAGACTGGTCGCGCCATAGAGAAGGATGTCGAGATCCAGCGTGCGCGGCCCCCAGCGCACACCGGCTTCGGAATCCCGCTGCCGCCCGAACTGGCGCTCGATGCCGAGCAGTTCGTCCAGCAGCGCTTTCGGTGCCAGCGCCGTCTCGATCGCGGCCACGGCATTCACGAAGTCAGCCTGGTCGCGCTCGCCCCAAGCCGGAGTGCGGTAGAACCGCGATGCGCCGAGAAAACGGCTCCGCGGCACGGTCATCAGTCGGTGGAGAGCCGACCGCAGCGTGGCGATCGGGTCGCCGACATTTCCGCCAAGGCCGATGAATGCCACCACCGGCAGGTTCTGGTTTCTGGACATCGAACGACCTTCGACTCAGGGGCCCGTGGAGGCAGGTCTGCGGCGACGGCGCCGCCTCGGCTTGCGCCCATCGCCGCCGTCCTCCCCTGCCTCGCCGTCGATCTCGGCTCGGACGACAGTCACGGCAAGGGCGTGATCGGGGTCGTGCTGCGCCTCCTGCCAGAAAGCGATGTCGGCCGCATGGCCGTCCGACGCAGCCTGACGCAGCAGCAGGAAGTCGTAGGCCGCGCGAAAACGGGGGTGCGCGAGCAGACGCACCACCTTCTTTCGCTGCCTCAGCGAGAACCTCGACTGCAACAGCCAGATTTCCTGCATCGGCAGCGAGAACCGGCGCGGCAGCGCCACGGTATCGACCTGGTGCAGGGTGACGCGATCGGCGGCGCGGCGCTCGGCGTCGGCCACCTGCACGCCCTGCGCCTGCAGCATCGCCAGCGTGCGGCAATAGGCCGGCCACAGCAGGAGCGCGAACAGGAAGGCGGGCGACACGGGTTCGTCCGCCGCGACGCGCGCATCGGTGGCACGCAGGCCCTCGATCAGCATCCGTCGCAGCGCACCGCTGCGGTTCGAGGCAAGCGCACGCGCCGTCTCGGGAAACAGACCTGCGAGCAGGCCATGGGCCTCGAGCGCGAGGAAGCTGGCCTCGGCATGCCCCGACAGGAACAGCTTCAGGCATTCCTCGAACAGACGCGCGGCTGCAGCTTCCTGAAGCAGCGGCGCCAGGCGATGGATGGGTTCCGCGCTGGCCGGATCGATGGTGAAGCGCAGCTTGGCCGCAAGGCGCACCGCGCGCAGCATGCGCACGGGATCTTCGCGATAACGGGTCTCGGGGTCGCCGATGAGCTTGAGCGTGCGATTGCGCACGTCCTCGAAACCACCGGTGTAATCGCGTACCGAGAAGTCCGCGATGGCGTAGTAGAGCGCGTTCGCGGTGAAATCGCGGCGGACGGCATCGTCCTCGATGGTGCCATAGACGTTGTCGCGCAGCACCCGACCGTCTTCGTCGGTCTCCCGGTCGCCGCTTCCGTCGTCGGTATTGGCCCGGAACGTGGCGACCTCGATGATCTCGCGACCGTAGACCACATGGGCCAGGCGGAAGCGGCGGCCGATCAGGCGGCAGTTCCGGAACAGGTGCTTGACCTGCTCGGGCGTCGCGTCGGTGGCGACGTCGAAGTCCTTCGGATGCTCACCCAGCAGCAGGTCGCGAACCGCGCCGCCGACCAGATAGGCGCCATATCCCGCCTCGTGCAGCCGGTACAGCACGCGCAACGCACTGGGACTGATGTCTTTGCGCGAGATCTCGTGCTGATCTCGGGGAATGGTCAGCGGCTCGGCTGGCAGGAAAATCGGTGAGGTCATCGATACGGAGGCGATATGGGTCGAAATGGTTTGAGGCGGACGATGGACCGGCTATACTAACAGCCAGCCGGCATCCAAAGCCCGTCGCCGTCCTCGAGACGACCGACCCGCAGGATGCAGGCAGACGGAGTTCCGCGATTCGGCTGTCCCTCAAGGCCGCTTCGCAAGTGCTTTGCTCCCTTCGTCTAGAGGCCTAGGACGTGGCCCTCTCAAGGCTAAAACACGGGTTCGAATCCCGTAGGGAGCGCCAATCAAAAAAGCCCACGCGAATGCGTGGGCTTTTTCGTTGATGCGACCGAAGGGTTCGGGCCGCGGGTTCGCCAGGCCCGCCCGGAGCGGGCCTGGGCAGCCGAAGACTGCCCGAAGGGCGTGGCGCAGGGATGTGCCGCGTCCATCCCGTAGGGGCTTCTTCGTTCCCGTTCGACCGAATGCGTAGAGCAGCGGTTCCGACGGTCCGCCCGGTTGCTAACGCGGACTGCCCGGGACTGCCGGAAGGGCGCGGCATCTCATCTCGGTTTCGTCTCTCCGGCGGCAAGCCTTACACTAGCCGGACATCGTTCCCAGGGTCGGACCCCATGCCTTTCGTCGTCACCGAAAACTGCATCAAGTGCAAGTACACCGACTGTGTCGAAGTCTGCCCGGTCGACTGCTTCCACGAGGGGCCGAATTTCCTGGTGATCGATCCGGACGAATGCATCGATTGCACGCTGTGCGAGCCGGAGTGCCCGATCAACGCGATCTACCCGGAAGACGATGTGCCTGCCGGGCAGGAAGCGTTCGTGGCGCTCAATCGCGAGCTGTCCGCAGCCTGGCCGGTGATCACGACCCGCAAGGAGCCTCTGGCGGACGCCAAGGACTGGGAAGGCAAAGCCGACAAGCTGCCCCTGCTCGAGCGTTGATCAAGCCTGGAGGGCGGCGCGGGACGAATCCGCACCGCCCTGCCCGCCTCAACGGGCGATGACCTGCCCGGGCGAGAAGTCGACGCGACGCCGTTCGCGGATGCGGTCACGCTCGAACCCGCCTTCCACGATCTCGTAGCCGAGCAAGGCGAACACGCGTTCGCCGATGAAGATCGGCCGCGCATTGCCATACCAGTCGACGCAGCTCGCCTTGCAGTCGTCTGCCAGCACCCCGCGCTTCCGCGCCTTGAGCTGTCCCGCATCGCTCAGTGCCAACGCCCGATTGTGCAGGAAAAGAACGGATGCGCCGGGGCCATCGCCGCCACCGAGGACCGGCAGCCCAACCACACCGGCCTGCTGCGCCGTCGGCCGATAGAAAAAACCATGCGTGCGCTGCTCGCCCTGACTGGCCTTCGGAAGCACGTAACGCCCGGCCGTCTCGGCCCTGTCTCCAAGCCGCAGGCTCGTGAACACCAGGTCCTGATCCGACTGGCCGATCACGATCCCGTCTCCGCCCAGGGCCTCGAAGCGCTCGGCGGCATGTCCGATGCTGAGCGTGGCGAACGGCTCCCGGCTGGCATAACGAACAGCATGGATATTCTCCGTGGGGGCTTGGCCTCGCCAATTGCGCCCGGCCCCGACCAGCAGCCAGTCGCCGACGAAACGGTTCTGCACGGCGGCGTCGTGGACATCGAAGCCGGTCACCGACCGATAGTGCATGCGCCGGGCCATCTGGCTGCCATCGCCGAACATCGACAGGGGCACACGCATCAATGCGAGCTTGCCCGCGCCACCTTCCGGCGCCCACATCCACTGACCGTTGGAGCGGCTGCCAACCAGCACGTTGAGATATCCGTCGCGTTGCAGGAACGAGAGCTGGTCGATCGGCGCCCCCTCCGCGCGCAACGCCGACGGCGCGCCGCCATCCAGCGGAATACGGAAGACCTCGGACAACCTCGGCTTGTTCCAGTCGCGTGACCAGGGCGTGGTCCAGACGAACGCCGCGTCCTCCGAGACATGGAACACCTGCCCAGGCGCCCCGAAGACTGCGGTTGCGCGGCACGGCATGTCCTGTTTGCCAAGATCGCACACGGTCACCGTATGCAATGCGATGCCAGAACGCGCGTCGAGCTTGCCGAATCCGCGGTAGATCCGTTTCGCGTCGAGGATGCGAGCGAAGCCCTTCGCATCCGCGCCACGTTGCCAGCGGCGCATCGCCGGCAGGCTGGTGGTGTAGTCGCCGAACAGATTGATGTACAGCGGCGCATAGAAGATCAGCTTGTCGCCGATCAGCCGACTGGCGTAGTTCCGCGACGAATAGTAGTCGTTGCTGCGCAGGTGGTAGGTGGCGCGGTATTTCAGGCCGCCACTCTCATCGAGATCGAACAGCCCGATCTCGGTGCCTCCGCGCTGGTAGCTGTAGCCGATGACGACGATGGTGTTGCCGCTGACCAGCATTTCGTCGTACCACGCGCCCGACGGATCGATGTCAGGCCCGAAGGCGTCGATGCTGGCGATCGGCTTGAGCACATCGCCGCCGATGCGGACGGTGAACAGTCGACCACGACGCAGGACGACCAGGTGGTCGCCGCGGCGCTTGACGATGCCGCCCTCGTCCACCCCCGCGACCTGGGTGTTGGTAATCGATTCTTCTTTCGACGACGCGCCCGCCGAGGGCGCGGATGCCGCTTCGGCCGCCGGCGCGGCGGCCATGGGCGCGGGCGGCGGGGCCGGCGGCGGGGGCGGCTCGCGGCGCAGGCGCTCCCGCTCTTCGCGACGCAGGCGTTCGAGTTCGGCCTTCAGAGCGGCCTCGCTGGCAAATGCGCGCAAGCTGACCCGGGACTTCGCCACCGGTGCGGCCTGCGATTCGGCCGGGACCGCGGGCACGAGACCCGACCAGGCGATTCCCCCTGCCACCGGCAGTGCCAGCAGCCATCCCCATCTCGAATTGCGACGACCCATATGCGTGTCCCACCCCGTCTGGCGGCGCGCTTGCCGCGTCGGTCACGATAACGGATCGTCCGCGGCCGCGGGGTTCCTGTCGCGGAAAAGCGAAGGGCCGGAATGTCCGGCCCTTCCTGCACGCATCATCAATCCGCACCTGCCAGACCGAATCCGGCAGGTGCGGTCCGACCCGTCAGTGCACCATGTCGAGCGGCTGGAACTGGATCGCTTGCAGCAGGCCCGTGGTCTGGCAGGTGCTGTTCATCAGATTGGCGAGGTCCTGCTGACGACGCAGCAGATCACCGAAGTTGCGCTGCGGCACGCCATTGATCGGATCGTTCTTCGGGAACGTGGTCGGCAGCGCGAGATTGCCCGTGCCGATCAGGAACTTCGACAGTCGGCTCTGTGCGCCGGGCAGTCGCGTATCGATGTGCACGAAATTCGTCTCCGGGCCGTTGGCCGGCGGGAAAGCCACGACGGGATTGCCATTGGCGCGGGTCTCGCCACCATGGCAGGCGTTGCAGGTGTCCAGCGAGACACGATGACGGTTTGCATTCGTCGCACCTGCTGCATTCCACACGGCACCGTCGGCGGTCGAGAAGTTGAAGTTCGAGCCAGTGAGGAACGGCGAACCGAGGTGCATGGCCGGGACGCTGGTCAGACCCGAGTTCATGTAGTTCGCCAGTTGCGCCGTGTTGTTGCGGGTGTTGTGCGGCGCGTTCTTGGTCGACACGATGTTGAGCATCGTCGCCACCGGCGTGCGCCCGGGCAGCACGAACTCGCGCAGCTCCCAAAGCGGGTTCAATGCGTTCTCGTTGGTGCGCAACTGGTTGAGCGCGCTGCGGTTGGGCTTGTTGGGCGCGGCGTTCGCGGACGTGAACTGGTCCGTGATCGCCTGCAGCGCGGGGTTGAACGCGGCGCTGCCCAGGGCGATGTTGCCGAGATTCACCCACTGCTGGCCGTAGTTCTTGACGGCCGTGCAGCCGCTGATCGGCACGCCGTATTCGAAGATGACCAGGAAAGGCGTTGTCGAACAGCCGCCGTTCGCGTTGCGGTTGACCACGCCGAACACGAATCGTCCCTCGCCTGCCGAGCCGCCGCCATATACCGTGTTGCCGCGCAGGTCGATGCGATTGACGATCGCGAGCAGTCGGAACGGCGAGCGGTTGAGATCGAGCTTGCCGCCGATGCGCGGCCAGGTGTTCAGCACGAGTGGACCGATGTTCGGCCTCGCCGGCACCGGGAACGTGTTGATGGTGTGGTTGACGTTCCAGCTCTGCAGCCAGTTTTCGGTGAAAACCGCGGGATCGATGCCCGTGAACGGCTGGTTCGCCATGTTCGTCATCAGCGTCTTGAACGTCCAGGCACCGTTCGGGTTGCCCGTGTTGTTGCAGATGTCGAAGGTACGGGTCGGATCGTTGACGACCGAAACGTCCGTGATCATCAGTTCGCGACGCGGATCGACCGCGGACGCCGGCATCGCCAGGGCCAGGCGGGGGATGCGGAAGGCTGAGGACGTCAGGCGGGCGCGCTCGATGATCTGGGGATCGATGAACTGGAATTTCTCTTCGCCGAGGAATTCACGTGCGGCGAATGCGGCTTCGCCCGTGGCCCGGGTCTCGGCGATGAGGCCCTGACGGTCCTTCTGCTCGCTGACGAAGCGATCGAAATCGAAGCGGATCATGCCATGGAACACGGCCTTGTCCGACGCATCGCGCTTGAAGGTGAAGGTGTCCTTGTCGACCTCCAGCGGCAGCACGTCGGGAAGCGTGGCGTTTTCGAGGAAGCGCACCGTCAGCAGCGCATTGCCAGCAGGATCGCCGAGGTTCTCGAGCGGCGTGAGCAGCATGTCCTCGACCGGCGGCAAGCGCGATGCGGGAGGCTCTTCCGCAGTCGTCGCGAAACCAGCCATCCGACCGGTCGTCGAAGCATCGGACAACACCGGTGACGCGGTATCGAAGGCGCCGATTTCGGCTTCCAGCCCCCTGTCGGAGACCTTGGCGCTCTGGACGCCGGGCAGGTCGCACGCGGCAAGGCCGAAGGTCAGCATGAATGCGGTCAGTGGCGTCCACCCGCGTCGGCTGGCCGACGCGGCGATCGTGCGGGTACGCATGAGGATCACTCCTTGTGATGGTTGGGTACGTCACCCGCGACAGGCGCACGTCGCCAATCCGGCGTCCGTACCGTTCCGCGTCGATGCCCCTGCGACGCGATCCCACGCGTCCTGCGCGGATGTCTTGCGACCATGACATCGGCCGCAGGGACGGCCGGAGTCATGACCGAGCATACGCAAAGGGCCGGCATGGCCGGCCCTTCGTGTGATCGATTGTTTGGATCGATGCGATCGAACGGATCGATCACACCGGTGCATCAGGCACGGCGGTCGCGACGCTCGCCGGTGCGGCCCTGCCCCTGTCCCTGGCCACGCTGACCGCCCTGCTTCTGCCCGGTGTGGGCATGCGCATGGGCGCCGCGGTCGGCCGGACGGCCGTGGGCGCGGTTGCCCGGCTTGCGCGGCGGACGCTGGCCACCGGCCGGACGCTGACCGCCCGGACGACCCGCGCCCGGAGCGTTGCCGTCGAGGCGGATCGGCCGGCTCGGCTCGAAGCCGTCGACGGCTTCCAGCGCGATGTCCGACTTCAGCAGGCGCTGGATCTGGCGCAGCAGCGGCGCTTCGTCCGGCGACACGAGCGACAGCGCCTCGCCCTGCGCGCCATTGCGGCCGGTGCGGCCGATGCGGTGCACGTAGTCCTCGGCGACCATCGGCAGGTCGTGGTTGATGACCAGCGGCAGGTTCGGGATGTCGAGACCGCGTGCCGCGACGTCAGTCGCGACGAGGATGCGCGCCTTGCCGGACTTGAATGCGTTCAGGGCCTTCTGACGCGCGGCCTGGCTCTTGTTGCCATGGATCGCCAGCGCCGGCAGGCCGGCGGCTTCGAGCTGTTCGGCCAGGCGATTGCAGCCGTGCTTGGTCTTGCCGAAGATCAGGACCTGTTCGGTGTGGCGTGCAGTCAGGATGTCAATCAGCAGGTCGCGCTTGCGCGAACCGTCGACCGGATGCGCGCGATGCTGGATGGTCGCGGCGATGGTGTTCTGCGTCGCCACCTGGACCTGGCGCGGATCGCGCATGAATTCCAGGGCGAGCTGCTTGATCTGCGCCTCGAAGGTCGCCGAGAAGAGCAGCGTCTGGCGATCAGCCGGGACGCGCGCGAGGATGCGCTTGATCGCCGGCAGGAAGCCCATGTCGAGCATGCGGTCGGCTTCGTCGAGGATCAGCACTTCCACGCCGTCGAGCTTGGCGCTGCCCTGCTGCATGTGGTCGATCAGGCGGCCGGGCGTTGCGACGAGGATGTCGACGCCGCGGCGCAGGTTGTCGACCTGCGGACCCATGCCGGCGCCACCGAAGATCGTGGTGACGTTGAGGCGCTGGTACTTGCTGTAGCTGCGCAGGCTGTCTGCGACCTGCACCGCGAGCTCGCGCGTCGGCACGAGGATCAGCGCGCGCGGCTTGCGCGGACCGGTGGCGGGCTTGCTGCTCTCGGCCAGGCGCTGCAGCAGCGGCAGGCCGAAGGCGGCGGTCTTGCCGGTGCCGGTCTGGGCGCCGCCGAGGACGTCATGGCCGGCGAGGACCAGCGGGATGGCTTCGGCCTGGATCGGCGTCGGCGTGGTGTAGCTGTTGTCGGCGAGCGCGCGCAACAACGCGGGCGAAAGCCCGAGCGATTCGAAAGACATGAATTGGAACTCCGGTGGTGTCGCGCCGGCAGCGGAGGGCTGCATCGGGTGCGAAGCGTTACTCGGAGCTTTCCAACCGCGCTGCGAGCAAGATCTTGGACGGTGCGCCCGTTGGCGGACCGTGTTCTGCGCGACGAAAGACGTGCGGGGAAGCCGGGCATGGTCGCTGGTGGACCAAGCGGCGGCGGCTGTCATGGGGAAAACGGGCCAGCCGTGCGCGAAACGGGGCGAATGATACTCGAAAAGCACCCGGAGCGACAGCAAATCATTGTCCGGCCGGGATTTTCCGACCGGAGGCCTCCATCCCGACCTGATCTAGACGTCCATCTCCAGCCCGGGACGGGCCAGCACGGCGTGCACGCCATGGGCTTCGCCGATCTCGCCTGCGAGGGCCTCGCGGGCCTTGTCCTCGCCGTGGACCAGCACCAGCGGAGGGTGCCCTTCGATGTGACCGTACCAGTCCATGAGCCCGCGCTGGTCGGTGTGCGCGGACAGCCCGCCGACCGTGTGGCGCTTGGCCGCGACCCGCACGTCATGGCCGTGGATCCGGACCCATTGGGCGCCGTCGACGATGCGCCTGCCCGTGGTGCCCTCGGCCTGGTAGCCGACGAACACCACGTGGGTCTGCTTGCGGTGAAGCCGGTGCTTGAAGTGATGGAGGATGCGCCCGGCATTGGCCATGCCCGAGCCGGCGATCACGATCAGCCCGCGCTCGATGCGATTGATCGCCATCGACTCCTCGACGGATTCGGTCACGTGCAGGTTCGGCAGCTTGAAAGGATTGGGCTGGTCATGCCAGACCGCCTTCGCATCCTCGTCGAACAGCGCGTGGTGCCGGTCGTAGACATCGACGACCTTCGCCGCCATCGGGCTGTCCAGGAAGATCTGCCAGCGCGACATCTTCCATTCGTCCCAATGCTTGGCGAACCAGTACAGCAGTTCCTGGGTGCGCCCGACCGCAAAGGCGGGAATCAGCACGGCACCGCCCTGTCGCCATGCGTCGTCGAGGATCCCTTCGAGCTCGCGTATGGTTTCGGCGCGCTCGCGGTGCAGGCGATCGCCGTAAGTCGATTCCATGAGCACCAGGTCGGCCTCGGCGATATCCACCGGGTCACGCAGGATCGGCGTGCCTTTCGGGCCGAGATCGCCCGAGAACACCAGCTTGCGGTCGTCGGCCCACAGCTCGACGATCGACGAGCCCAGGATGTGGCCGGCATCGTGGAAGCTCAGGTCGACACCCGGCAACACCTCGGTGCGCGCGCCGTACGGCAAGGGCTTCACCAGGCGCATGGCGGCATGGACGTCGTCCTTCGTGTAGAGCGGCACGGCCACGGGCTGCCCGCGCCGACGGTCGCGGTTGGCGCGCATCGCTTCGCTTTCGGCGATGCCCGCCGCGTCCAGCAGCATGATCGGCATCAGGTCGGCCGTCGCCTTCTGTGCGTAGATCGGACCACTGAACCCGCGCTTCACCAGTAGAGGTACGCGGCCGATATGGTCGATGTGTGCGTGGCTGAGCACCAGCGCATCGAGCGACGTCGGCTCGAACGGAAACGCATCCGCGTTGCGCGCCTCGGCCTCGGGGCTGCCCTGGATCATCCCGCAGTCGAGCAGGAGTCGCTGGCCGGCGGCTTCGACTTCGTGCAGGGAACCGGTGACTTCGCCGGCGGCGCCGTGGAATTTCACGCGCATTCGAAATGTCCTTTCGCTGAGACCACGGCGAGCATCGCGCAATCGGGCCGGCGAGGCAAACAGGCGACACACGATATCGGTGCTGTCACGCGCTTCCGGAGATCGCACCGGGTCACGCCTCCATCGTGGCGGGATTCAAGTCATGCCTGAAACGAAACGGCGGACACTGCGTCCGCCGTTCTTTGATCCCGCATCTCCGGAGTCATCCGGCGGAGTGTGTCGAAGGCATCAACGCCCAGGCACGCGGCAGCAGACATTGCCGCCGAACACGGTCTGGCTGCTGGCCGTCGTGTTCTGCCACGAACAGAAGGTCGCATTGCCGGGTGCGTTGGCGTTGTAGCCGCTGCCCTGGCTGTAGACACCGGACGCTGCGGTCCAGCAATACGGCGTGACTGCGGCGTATCCCGCCGGACAGTTCGGATTGTTGAAGAAATTCACGCTGCTCGCCGCGATGGTGAAGGATTGCACGGTCGTGTTCGTGCAGTTCAGGCTGGTGGCCTGGGGGTTGATGAAATAGCCGGTGACGTCGGCGACCAGATGCGTCTGCGCGAAGGAGTAGACGGACATTTCCGGCGCGGACGCCCCCTGGTCGAGGCGCACGATCGCCAGGTTGCCGCGGATATCGCCGGCGGAGTAGTTGACGGTCGCAGCCAGCGGCTGCGAGGCCAGATAAGGGAAAGCAGTGATGTAGCCGGCCGCCGACGGCGAAACGACCGTGAAATTGATCACAGCAGCGGCGAATGCGCCTGCTGCGCCAATACCGCAATCGCTGCTGGCTCCCCCTGGAATGCGAAATCAGCCACGTCGGTGATATCGAAATTGCGCGTGCTGTTGGCGGAGATCACACCACCGGCAACGCGCGTATCGATCACGCGACACGGCGTCACCGGGACATATACGAGGTCAGTGGCCGCATCGCCGAGTGCCTTTTCGGGCAACGGCAGCGCGCCCTTCCCCACCGCGACGGCAAGGTTGGGAAAGTCGGGGGCCACGGCATCGCCGAGCAGCACGTTGTTCATCGCATCGAACGTCTTCGCCTGCGAGGCTTTCGACAGCGTGTCGATCGATACGCGATTGAAGGTAGGCACCATGCCCATCGCCCAATGACGCACGTCGGCGCGATGTGCCTCCTGGACGTGGTTGCCCCATTTCATGACGATCCGGTGCACCAGTTCGCCGCGCAGGGTGCGCGTCTGTTTGCCGCCGGCGGCATAGGCCACGGCCGGAATGGAAAGCATCGGAACGACGGAAGCGAGTACGGCGCCAGCAAGCAACGAGCGTTTCATGGATAACCCCCCAGAGGGTGATGTCGACCGAGTGTGCCCGCGTGCATTCGGGCGCAGATCCGCTTCCCCGGCGCTGCGCACCTTGCACGCCGGGAAAGGATGGCACAGGCCACTTCGGCGGCGGAAGCCGGCCTTGCGGGACAGATGGCGCATCCGTTTTCTGGGCGCGCCGCGTTGCACGAAGCTTCGCCCTGGCGACGCGGATCCGCCAGGGCGATCGATGAACGCCTGCTCCCTGATCAGCCGGGGAACCGGATCAGGTACGCCTGGCGCGGCAGCACGTCCGCGAGGCCCGCAACTGCGCCGTACCCGACGAATTGTTCTGCGCCGAACACGTGCCGTCGGAGAAGTACACGAAGGGCATCTGCCAGGTCGACGATTCGCAGTTGGTCGCCGTCGGGGTATAGCTGATCGGGCACGTCGGAGCGACGGTGTTCTTGGTGGCGCCCGCGTTCACGCTGTCGATGGTCTCACCGGAGTTCACGCACTCGAACAGCAGCGGACCCGGGTTGCGGTAGTAGCCGACGATGTCGGCGACGAGGTGCGTCTGGGCGAAAGTGTAGACGCTCAACTCATCGGCCGATGCACCCTGGTCGAGTTTCACGACTGCATAATTGCCACGGATATCGCCTGCGGTGTAGTTCACCGTAGCTGCAAGCGGCTGCGCGGCGAGATACGGGAACGCAGTGATGTATCCCGCAGCCGACGGCGTGACCACCGTGAAGTTGATCGCGGCGGCAGCGAACGAGCCCGCAGCACCGGCACCGTTGCAGTTGCTGGCATCGCCGCCCTGGAAGGTGTAGTTGGACACTGCAGTGACATCGAAGTTGCGCGTGGTATTCGCCGCGATCGCGCCGCCGGCAACACGCGTATCGATGATGCGGCAGGGGGTGATCGGCACGAAGATCAGATCCTTGTCAGCGTCGCCGAACAGCTTGTCTCCGGATGTCGCCTCGGCGATGGACACGCTCTTCGCCTGACTGCCCGGAACAGAGGTCAGCAGCATGTTGTTCATCTGGTCGAAGGTGTGCGCTTCGGCAGCCTGCCTGAGCGCGGCGACTGGCGCACGCGCGAACAACGGCCCCATGTCGCGCGCCCATCCGCGCACGTCAGTACGATAGGCCTCCTGGACGTGGCCGCCCCACTTCATGACGATCTGGTGGACGAGCTGGCCGCGCTCACTGCGCGACTTCCCTCCAGCGGCGGCTGCATCCGTGCAGAGCGAAAACGCGGACGCGGCCATGACGAGACTGGCGGCGAAGAGAGCGGTCTTTTTCATCTTGGAACCCTCGGTACGGTCGGGACGGACGGGTTGCGGAGCCTGCGGTCGGCAGCGCCTCCTGTTCCCGATCAACGCAGGCACACGGCGACAGAGGACATGCGTCGCTGTTCCGACGTGACCTTCGACACCCGCCGACACCCGCCGGACCGGTGTAGATTCGGGGGTCGCCAGCCTGGCGCGCCTTCGTCCACCCCTGAAGCAATGCCTCGGAGATCGTTCGTGAATCCCATCGCCCAGACCCTCAAACCGCTTGCCCGCAAGCCGCGCGTGCTGATGCTGACGCTCGCGGTGGCCGCCGCCCTGACCGGCTGCGGCAAGGACGCTGCCAGCCCCGAAACCACCGCCGCCCCCGCCGCCAAGGCCGGTCCGGCACTGACTCTGGACGAAAGCAAACTGTCGCCCGTGAATCGCTTCATGGCCAGCGATCTCGACACCACGAAGAGCGCCTGTGTCGACTTTGGCGGCTTCGTCAACGGCAAGTGGCTGGCGGCCAATACGATCCCGGGCGACCGGACGTCCTGGGGCGCCTTCGAGATGCTGGGTGAACGGTCCACCGGCGTGCAGCGCCAGCTCGCCGAACAGGCCGCAGCCATGAAGGACGCGACCGGCGTCGAGAAGATCGTCGGTGACCTGTGGTCGACCGGCATGGACGAAGCCAAGATCAATGCCCAGGGCATCGCGCCGCTGAAGGACCGCCTGGATGCCATCGATGCGCTGACCGACGGCGCCTCGGTCGCCGAGCACCTGCGCAAGAGCTTCTCGCGCGGCGAGCAGGCGGTGTTCGGCTTCGGCCCGAGCGCCGACTTCAAGGATTCCTCGATGAACATCGCGTATGTCGCCCAGGCCGGCCTCGGCCTGCCGGACAAGGCGTACTACTTCGATGCCGACAAGAAGAAGGACTTGGCTGCCTACGAACAGCACGTCGCCAAGGTGCTGGAACTGTCGGGCGTCCCGGCGGCCGATGCAGCCACGCAGGCGAAGGACGTGATCGCCTTCGAGACCCGCCTGGCCAAGGTGTCGAAGTCCAGCGAAGAGCTGTCGCGCGACGTGTCGCTCTACTACAACCCGGTCACGATCGAAGCGGCCGACAAGGCCACGCCGAATTTCCCGTGGAGCAAGTTCTTCGAAGCACAGGGCATCGCCGCGCCGAAGATGTTCTCGCTGGCCATGCCGGCATTCCATTCCGAATTCGACAAGATGCTGGCCGATACGCCGATCGAATCCTGGAAGAGCTACTTGCGTTACCACATGGTCGATGGCGCCTCGCCGCATCTCAGCGATGCCTTCGCTGGAGAGCACTTCAATTTCCATCGCGCTGCTCTGCGCGGCCAGAAGGAACAGCAGCCGCGCTGGAAGCGCGTGCTCGACACGATCGAAGGCCAGAGTGGCGAAGCCCTGGGCCAGATGTACGTGCAGGTCGCGTTCCCGCCCGAATCCAAGGCGCGCATGGAGCAGCTGGTGAAGAACCTGCGCGAAGCACTGAAGCCGCGCCTCGAGAACCTCGCGTGGATGACGCCCGAGACCAAGAAGAAGGCGCTGGAAAAGTGGGCCACGTTCACGCCGAAGATCGGCTACCCCGACAAGTGGCGCGACTGGACGGGCCTGAATACTTCGCGCGACAGCTACATCGGCAACGTGCTGGC
The DNA here is from genome assembly GCA_016789405.1 of Lysobacteraceae bacterium. GTDB lineage: Bacteria > Pseudomonadota > Gammaproteobacteria > Xanthomonadales > Xanthomonadaceae > Lysobacter_I. The sequence goes on along the minus strand of JAEUPQ010000029.1, from coordinate 23,228 downwards.
TGCGAACGAGTTCAACTACAAGTGGAACCTCGGCAAGATCGGCAAGCCGGTCGACCGCACCGAGTGGGGCATGAGCCCGCAGACGGTCAACGCCTACTACAACCCGCAGCTCAACGAGATCGTGTTCCCGGCCGCAATCCTGCAGCCGCCGTTCTTCGACGCCAAGGCCGACGACGCGCTGAACTATGGCGGCATCGGCGCGGTGATCGGCCATGAAATGATCCATGGCTACGACGATCAGGGCAGCCGATTCGGACCGACCGGCAACTTCGAGAACTGGTGGAGCGAGGCCGACATGAACGGCTTCATGGGCCTGACCGGCAAGCTCATCGCGCAGTTCAACGCGTACGAGGCCGCACCGGGCAAGTACGTCAACGGCAAGCTGACGCTGGGCGAGAACATCGCCGATCTCGGCGGCCTGGCCGTGGCCTATGACGCCTTCAAGCGCGCGACCGAAGGCCAGAAAGATGCGATGGTCGAGGGCCTGCCGCGCGAGCAGCGGTTCTTCCTCAACTGGGGGACGGTGTGGCGTCGCAACTTCACCGAGAAGGAGCTGGCCACGCGCCTGGTCACCGATCCGCATGCGCCAGCCAACTTCCGCGCGATCGGCGCACCGTCGAACCACCCTGCCTTCGCGGCCGCGTTCTCGTGCAAGGCCGGCGACCCGATGGTGCGTGACGGCGACAACCGCATCGCCATCTGGTAAGCGCATCTTCATGCGACACACGAAGGCCCGGGGAGACCCGGGCCTTCGTCATTTTCGGGAACCGGCTGCATCCGGACCCGCGAACGCACCGTAGTGCCGGTCATGAACGACACCATCGAACTTCCGAGCCAGGACGTTGACCGCGACGCGTCGACACCACCGCCCGAGATCCACGGCAATCCGCACGGCAACCTGCGCCGCGATCACGGAACGCGCGATCCCGGGTTGCCCCCTGCCGCATTCTCCGCGAAGATCGGGCCACGTTCGTCCGCTCTTCCCCGCTCGCCCACCCCACAAGGACCCCGGATGCCCGAAATCCGCCCGAGCCCCGATTTTCAGGAGATCCCCGGACTGGATGCGCTGTTGCGCGACGTTGCCGGCGGAAGTCGCAACGCCTTCGAAACCCTCTACCGCGCCACGTCCTCGCGCCTGTTCGGCGTCTGCCTGCGGGTGCTTGGCGACCGTGCCGAAGCGGAGGATGTGGTGCAGGAGGTCTACACCACGATCTGGCACAAGGCCCACCAGTTCGACGCCGAGCGCGCCAGTGCGATGGCCTGGCTGTCGATGATCGCGCGCAACCGCGCCATCGACCGCCTGCGCGCAGCACCCGCGCGCGGCACGCTGGCGCCGATGGAATGGGCCGACGACGTGCCCGACGCGGGCGCCACCCCGCTGCAGAGCGCCATGTCCGACGATGATCGCTCCCGGCTGGAAGCCTGCATGCGCCAGCTCGACGCCCGCCGCCAGGCCCTGATCCGCGCAGCATTCTTCGAAGGGTCCACCTACGAGGAGCTCGCAACCCGCATCTCGTCTCCCCTCGGCTCGGTGAAAAGCTGGATACGCCGCGGCCTGCTGCAACTTCGGGGGTGCCTCGAAGCATGAACATCGAACAGATCGACGACCGCGACTTCGAGGGTGCGCAGCCCCCGTCCGCGGACATCTTCGCCGGCGAATACGTGCTTGGCGTACTCGACGCGGCGCAGCGGGCCGAGGCAGAGGCCCGCATCGCCCAGGATCCCGCCTTCGCTCGTCTGGTCGCGGATTGGGAGCAACGCCTTGCGCCCCTGCTGGCCGAGTTCGAGGGTGCGGAAATCCCGCCTCATCTCTGGCCTCGCATCCGTGCCCGGCTCGGCTGGCCAGCGGTCGGCGATGCAGTTGCCTCCCCGGCACCGGCGCGCACAGGCCTCTGGCAGAACCCGGGATTCTGGCGAGGCATGACCGGCCTGGCCGCAGCCGCAGCGCTGGCAGCGGTCGCGGTCGGCCCGCTCGGCCTCCTCGACGGCGACGACCCGGACACGCGCGTCGTCGTCCAGCCTCCAACCCCGCCGCCGACGCCCCAGCCACCCGTCGAGGATCCTTCCGCGCCCAAGCCGGTCAGCACGCTGATGCGTGACGACGGCAAGCCGGGCTGGCTGGCCTCGGTTGATCCGAAGGAAGGCACGGTGCTGATGGTGCCGGTACCTGCCGCTGCCGACGCCGAAGGCCGTGAGCCGGAACTCTGGCTGATCCCGCCAGGCGAGTCGCCGAAATCGCTCGGCATCGTGTCGATCGACCGCTCGCACACCGTCGCGGTGCCCGACGAGCTGCGCGCGGACCTGGCGAAGGGCGCGATCCTTGCGATCACGCTCGAGCCCAAGGGCGGCGCGCCGCAGGGCGTCCCGACCGGCCCGATCGTGGCCAAGGGCGATGTCGTGACGCTCTGATCCGCGACAGAAGTCACACGCAGGAGGGCGCGTCGGAAAAGACGCGCCCTCCTGCGTTTCAGGCGTGGCGGCGACGCTTGCGAAGTGCATCCGCGGGACGACAGCGGCCGTATCGAATGGCAACTCCCAGGAGATGCGCATGTCGGACGCCGCCTCGTCACCTTCACTCGACACCGATCGGCCCAGGCCGGCGCGTTGGTCGACGACCGTCGCGCGGTGGTTCGATACCGGCGCGACTGCATCGGACCCACAGGAAGATGCGACCGACGGCGTCGACTGGCTGCGCGCGATTCCCTTCCTCGGCATGCACCTCGCCTGCTTCGCGGTTTTCGCCGTCGGGGTGTCCTGGACTGCCGTGGCCATCGCGATCGCCCTGTATGCGATCCGCATGTTCGCGATCACCGGCTTCTACCATCGCTACTTCTCGCACCGGACCTTTCGCACCTCGCGGGCGGTCCAGTTCCTGTTCGCGCTGATCGGGGCCTCCTGCGTGCAGCGCGGCCCCCTCTGGTGGGCCGCGCACCATCGCAATCACCATCGTCACGCCGACACCGAGCGCGACATGCACTCGCCGACCGTGCACGGGTTCTGGCGCAGTCACGTCGGTTGGTTCCTGACCCGCCACGGCTTCCGGACCGACTGGGCGCGCATCCCGGATCTCGCGCGCTTCCCGGAGCTGCGCCTGCTCGATCGCTTCGACATCGTCGTGCCGGTCCTGCTGGCCGCTGCGCTGTATGCGATCGGCGCATGGCTCGAGCACGCAGCGCCCGGCCTGGACACCAATGGGCCGCAACTGCTGGTCTGGGGCTTCTTCGTCTCCACCATCGTCCTGTTCCACGCGACGGTGACCATCAACTCGCTCGCCCATCGCTTCGGCAAGCGCCGTTTCGAGACGCGGGACGACAGCCGCAACAACCTGTGGCTCGCGCTGCTGACCTTCGGCGAAGGCTGGCACAACAACCACCACTTCTTCCCGGGCAGCGCGCGCCAGGGCTTCCGCTGGTGGGAAGTCGACCTGACCTACTACGGGCTGCGCACGCTGGCACTGTTCGGGCTGGTGCGCGACCTCAAACCGATTCCCGCCTGGGTCTTCGAGAAGGCAAGGAGCTGATCATGCGCATCGCCGTCATCGGATCAGGGATCGCCGGACTGGCCTCGGCGTGGCTGCTTTCCCGGGGCAACGACGTCACGCTCTACGAAGCAGACGATCGCCTGGGCGGACACACCCATACCCACCGGATCGAGCTGCAGGGTCGGCGCTTCGAAGTCGACACCGGGTTCATCGTGCACAACCCGCGGCACTATCCGCTGCTGACCGCCCTGTTCGAGGAACTGGGCGTCGCGTCGCAGCCGACGACGATGAGCTTCTCCGTCCGCAACGAGTCTTCCGGGCTGGAATACAACGCAACCGATCTCGACTCGCTGTTCTGCCAGCGCCGCAACCTGGCCTCTCCGCGGTTCTGGGGCATGCTCCGGGACCTGTCGCGCTTCTATCGCGAATCGCCGGCGCTGCTCGACGTGCCAGGAGAAGGCCCCACGCTGGGCGAGTACCTCGATGCCCACGGCTATGGCGCGATGTTCCGCGATGATCACCTGGTGCCGATGGCTTCGGCGCTCTGGTCCTCGCCGTCCTCCCGCATCCTCGCGTTCCCCGCGAAGTACCTGGTCACGTTCATGGCGAACCACCAGATGCTGCAGGTCAGCGACCGTCCGCAGTGGCGCGTGGTGCGAGGCGGTTCCAGCCGCTACATCGACGCGATGCGTGCGCGATGGCAGGTGCGCGAACGTCCTTCCACGCCGGTCCGCATGCTCCTGCGCACCGGCGCCGGTGCGACCGTGATGACCGACGACGATGCCGAGCACTACGACCACGTGGTCATCGCCTGCCACAGCGACCAGGCCCTGCAGTTGCTGGGGGACGCCAGCGACGCCGAGCGGTCGGTGCTGGGTGCGATCGCCTACCAGGCGAACGACACGGTGCTGCACACCGATGCGAGGTTGCTGCCGCGCAATCCGAAGGCCTGGGCCGCGTGGAACGCGCTCGTGCCACGCGATGCCCACGACGCGTGCACCGTCAGCTACTGCATGAACCTGCTGCAGAACCTCGACGCGCCCGAGCCGCTCATCGTCACCCTCAACCGCACAGACCGGATCGACCCGGCGCGGATCCTGCGCCGCATGCGTTACAACCATCCGGTCTACAACCACGCGTCGGTCGCCGCCCAGGCGCGACGCGCCGAGATCCAGGGGCATCGCCACACCTGGTTCGCAGGTGCCTACTGGGGGTGGGGCTTCCACGAAGACGGCATGCGCAGCGCCGTCGACGTCGCCAATGCGCTCGGTGCGGCATGGACACCCCGTGCCACGCCCGCGAACGAACCGGCCACGGCCCTGCGCGCATGAGTTCGACGATGCACAGCGCGATCTACGAAGGCGTGGTGCGGCATCGCCGGCACGCGCCCACGCCGCACGCTTTCCGCTACCGCATGGCGCAGCTCTACCTGGACCTCGACGAACTGCCGCAGGTGTTCGCGGGCCGGCGCCTGTGGTCCGTGAACCGTCGCAACGTCGCCGAATTCCGTCGCAGCGACTACCTGGGAGGCGCCGACGTGCCGCTCGCCGACGCCGTGCGACTGCAGGCAGGTCGCGCGCTCGGGCGCATTCCCGCAGGGCCGATCCGCCTGCTCACGCATCTGCGCTACTTCGGCTACGTGTTCAATCCGGTCAGCTTCTACTACTGCTTCCGGCCCGACGGCGAAACCCTGGACTGCATCGTCGCCGAGATCACCAACACGCCCTGGGGCGAGCGCCACGCCTACGTGCTGCCGGTGGACGACGCGACATCGCGCGGCCGCGCGCTGCACTGGACCTTCGGCAAGCGCTTCCATGTCTCGCCCTTCATGGCGATGGACCACGACTACGACTGGCGCTTCACCGTGCCGGGCGACGACCTGCGCGTGCACATGGATGTCCTGCGCGACGGCAAGCGCTGCTTCGACGCGACGCTCGGCATGCAGCGCCGTCCACTCGATGCCGTATCGCTGCGGCGCGTGCTCTGGCGGTATCCGCTGATGACCGCGCAGGTCGTCGGTGCGATCCATTGGCAGGCGCTGCGCCTGTGGCTCAAGCGCGCGCCCGTCCACGACCACCCTTCCCTCTCCACCAGGAGTCCGTCATGAACGAGATCGCCCGCAATGCTTCCGCCAACGACGCGATGCACGCCGACTACGGCGCGTTCGATCGCTTCCTGCGCCAGCGGCTGGTCGATCGCATGTCCGGATTGCGCCACGGCAGGCTGACCCTGTGCGATGCATTCGGCACCATCGTCGTGGGCGACCCGGCACAGGCCGTCGTCGACCTCGACGTGCGCATCGACGTCGATTCCCCCGGCTTCTACCGCGCCATCGCCGCGAACGGCAGCGTGGGCGCCGGCGAAGCGTGGATGGACGGTCACTGGCGCTGCAGCGACCTGGTCGCACTGGTACGACTGCTGGTGCGCAATCGCGACCTGCTGGACGGCATGGAAACCGGCGCCGCGCGCATCGGTGGCCTGGCCATGCGCGCCTGGCACGCGCTGCGCCGCAATACGCGCGACGGCAGTCGTCGCAACATCGCCGCGCATTACGACCTCGGCAACGATTTCTTCCGGCTGTTCCTCTCGCCAGACCTGATGTATTCCTCGGGCATCTGGGCGGGCGACGAGGACAGCCTGGAAGATGCCTCCGCGCGCAAGCTCGATCGCATCTGCCGCAAGCTCGACCTCAAGCCCGGCGACCACGTGATCGAGATCGGCACGGGCTGGGGCGGTTTCGCCGTCCATGCCGCAACCCACTACGGCTGCCGCGTCACCACCACCACGATCTCGAAGGAACAGCACGCGCTCGCCGCGCAGCGCGTGGCCGAGGCCGGCCTGCAGGACAGGGTCACGCTGTTGCTGCAGGACTACCGCGACCTCCAGGGCCAGTACGACAAGCTGGTGTCGATCGAGATGATCGAAGCCATCGGCGCTGAATACCTCGACATCTATTTCGCCACGCTCGGCCGGCTGCTCAAGCCGGACGGGCTGGCGTTGATCCAGGCGATCACCATCGAGGACCATCGCTACGAGCAGGCGCTGCGCTCGGTCGATTTCATCAAGCGCCACGTGTTCCCGGGCAGCTTCATCCCGTCGATCGCGGCGATGGTGCAAGCGAAGTCGCGTGCCAGCGACCTCGCGCTGATCCAACTGGAGGATTTCGGGCTGTCGTATGCGCGCACGCTCGAAGCCTGGCGCCATCGCTTCCTCGCCGCGCTGCCCGAGGTGCGCGCACAGGGCTTCGACGACCGATTCATCGCGATGTGGCAGTTCTATCTCGCCTACTGCGAAGGTGGTTTCCGCGAACGATCGATCGGCGTGGCGCAACTGCTGATGGCGCGACCGGGACACCGCGGCAGCGCACCGATGCCGGCCTTCCCCGAAACCGCCAGGCTGCAGGCCTGAGCCGCGCGCGATGAACGAACGCGCACGCCTCTGGACCAATGCACTCGCCTACCAGGCGGTGTGGTTCGCGGCCGTGATCGGCGCCGGAAAAGGCCTGTGGTGGCCGGGCGTCGCGGCAGCGGCGCTGTTCGTCGCCGTGCAATTGCAGCAGTCGCGCGAACGCAGCATCGACCTGCGCCTGCTGGCCGCAGCGCTGGCCTGCGGCGTGCTGGTCGATGGCGCCATGGCATCCAGCGGGCTGGCGAACTACGCCGCGTCGTCGCCCGCCTTCCCCGGCGGCGCGCCGCTCTGGCTGCTCGCGATCTGGGCCTGCTTCGCGCTGACGCTGCGTCGGTCGATGCGTGTCCTGCTTGGGCGACCGTACCTCGCCATGGCGATCGGCGCGATCGGCGGGCCGCTCGCCTATCTCGGCGCCGCACGCGGCTGGCAGGCCATCGATGTCGCCGAACCCCGCTGGCAGGCCATCGCCGTGCTTGCTCTGGCCTGGAGCCTCGCGCTTCCCGCCCTCGTGCTGCTCGCGACCCGACTGCCGACAGGCACTTCACTCTCCGATCCGATTCCGCCCCGAGGACATGCCCCATGAGCCGGACCACCGCCCTGCCGTCGAACGACGCCTGCGAACTCCCCCAGGACCAGCCCGGCCCGGGCCTGCTGGGCTTGGCCGAGCGCGGCCTGCTGCCCGATGCGCTGCTGCGCCTGGGGATCCGACGCCAGTGCGAAGCACGACTGATGGCCGAACGCGTCGGCGGCCTGCAGGCGCAGGCCGAGCGCTTCCGCCAACGCATCGCCGAACTTCGCGAGAGCCCGGTCGCGATCCACACCGATGCCGCCAATGCCCAGCACTACGAATTGCCGCCGGATTTCTTCAGGCTCTGCCTCGGGCGTCGGCTGAAGTACTCGTCGGCCTACTATCCGCGCGGCGACGAAACCCTGGACCAGGCAGAGGACGCAATGCTCGCGCTGTACGGCGAACGCGCTGACCTCGCAGACGGCCAGCGCATCCTCGAACTGGGCTGCGGCTGGGGCTCGCTGACGCTGTGGATGGCCGAGCACTTTCCGAACGCGCGCATCACCGCCATTTCCAATTCACGACCGCAGCGCGAGCACATCCTCGGCCAATGCCGCGAACGCGGCCTGCACAACGTCGAGGTCGTGACCTGCGACGTCAACCGACTGCAACTGCCGGGCGAGACCTTCGATCGCTGCGTCTCGATCGAAATGTTCGAACACATGCGCAACTACGACACCCTGCTCGGCAACATCGCCGGCTGGCTGAAGCCCGAAGGCAAGCTATTCGTCCACATCTTCGCCCATCGCACCCTGATGTATCCCTTCGAGACCGAGGGCGAAGACAACTGGATGGGGCGACATTTCTTCACCGGGGGCCTGATGCCAGCATCCGACACGCTGCTGTGGTTCCAGAAGGCGCTGCGCATCGAACAGCGCTGGCACGTCGATGGCACGCACTACGAAAAGACCGCGAACCACTGGCTGCAGAACCAGGACAGGAACCGCGATGCCGTGATGGCGGTGCTGCGCGAAGCCTACGGCGAGCACGCCGGCCTGTGGTTCCAGCGCTGGCGGATGTTCTGGATGGCCTGCGCGGAACTGTTCGGCTACGCCGACGGCCAGGAGTGGCTGGTCGCGCACTATCGCTTCGCGAAACAGGAATGACATCGACGAGCACGAGGGCATACGCATGAAGACAGGATTGATCGCGATCGCGCTGGCCGCCGGCGCACTCACCGTGGGCGGGGTGTACGCCTTCGGCGGACGCAACGCACCGACCATCCCGCCGGTCGCCCAGGTCGACCTGCCGCGTTTCATGGGCGACTGGTACGTCATCGCGCACATCCCGACCTTCATCGAGAAGGATGCCCATGACGCCATCGAGTCCTACGCTCTGCGCGAGGACGGCAAGGTGCAGACCACCTATCGCCAGCGCAAGGGCAGCTTCGACGCCCCGGTGAAGACCATGCGCCCCGTCGGCACCGTTCGGCCGGGCACCGGCAATGCCGTCTGGGGCATGCAGTTCGTCTGGCCGATCAAGGCCGAATACGTGATCGTGCATGTCGACGACGCCTACCAGCAGACCATCGTCGGGCGCAGCGCCCGGGATTACGTCTGGGTGATGGCGCGCACGCCAACGATTTCCGACGCCGACTACGACGCCCACGTCGCGCGCCTGAGAGACCTGGGCTACGACGTGTCGCAGCTGCGTCGGGTGCCGCAGCGTGCGGCAGCGCCTTGATGCGAGAGACTTTCCGCGAGGGCTCGCATTGCTCTTGAATCAACACGAACTGCGGCATTGAGCCAAAAGCAGGCGCTGGTTTTGACCTTGATCTACCGGGGCCCCTGGTTGCGACGGGATTGGCGGATCAGGCCCGCAGGGCGCGCGGCAGGACGCCGCGCGTTTTTCGACAAGACATGGACGTCTTGTCGAAAAACCCCGCAAATTCCGTGAACCCGGCGCGCAGCGACGGGCGCAACCGACGGGGTGTGCTTTCTTTTGGTTACCTTTTCTTTGCACAAGCAAAGAAAAGTAACTCGCTCGCGGCAGCGAGCGAAACAAGGGACGAGAGGTCTATCTCGCAGTATTGCTTGGATACTCAATGGCGGAAAACAGGTCCCTCACCTGCGGCTCGGGATGACATCAAGCTCAGCCCACTCCCCGCAGCCTCCACGCCCGATGGATCCTCGGGTTACGCGCGAAATCCTGCGGGATGGTCTCCGGCGAAATCTCCTCCACCGACGCGAACGCGGAGATCGCGGCGTCGTCGAAGCGGAAGCGACGGTAGTTGTTCGAGAAGTAGAGCGTGCCGCCGAACGACAGGCGCGCCATCGCCGCCTGCAGCAGGCGGACATGGTCGCGCTGCACGTCGAAATCCTCGGCGCGCGCGGAGTTCGAGAACGTCGGCGGATCACAGAACACCAGGTCGTACTCGCCGCGATCGGAGAGCAGCCACTGCAGCACGTCGGCCTGCACCAGGCGATGGCGCTCGCCGACCAGGCCATTGAGGCGCAGGTTGTCCGAACACCACTGCAGATAGGTCGCAGACAGGTCGACCGTGGTCGTGCGCGCCGCGCCACCCACCGCCGCATGCACGCTGGCCGCGCCGGTGTAGGCGAACAGATTGAGGAAACGCGCGTCCTTCGCCTCGGCTGCGATGCGCAGGCGCATCGGACGGTGGTCGAGGAACAGGCCAGTGTCGAGGTAATCGAACAGATTCACCTTGAGCTTCGCCGCACCTTCGCGCACCACCAGGGTCTCGCCGCGCTTGAACGCGCCGCTGTCGGCGTATTTGCTGCCGCCCTTGCCCTTGGCGCGGGTCTTCACCGCGACGCGCTCACGCGGGACATCGAAAGCCTCGCGCGCGCCGGCGAGCAGATCCTGCAGGCGCTTGCGCGTGGTCGTTTCGGGGATCTCGGCCGGCGCGGCGTATTCCTGCACATGCAGCCAGCGTTCGCCGGTATCTTCAGTTGTGTAGACGTCGATCGCGGCGGCATATTCAGGGATGTCGGCATCGTAGGCGCGCCAGCAGTGGATGCCCTCGCGCTCGCGCCACGATTTCGAGGCCTTGAGGTTCTTGCGCAGGCGATTGGCGACCATCTGCGCGCCTTCGCCCAAGGCCTGCGGCACGGCATCGACCGGCCGTTCGCGCTGCGGCGGCAGCACCGGATCGCAGACGATCAGCGCGCATTCGATCGCGCCGTTGAACACCTGGTACTTCTTCGCCGCGCGCAGGCCCGTCGCACGCGCCAGCTCCGCGTCGCCACAGAGCAGGCTGGCCTTCCAGCCAGGCACGGCGCGCTTGAGCCCGTCACCGAGCGCGCGATAGAGCATCGGATCGGCGGCCAGGCGGGCGTCGTACGGCGGATTGCACGCAACCAGTCCTCGCGATTCGGCAAGCGGTGCGAGCTGGGCCACGTCGCGCACATCGAAGCGCAGCTTGTCGGCGACACCGGCACGCTCGGCATTCTCGCGCGCGGCACGCACCGCATGCGGATCGAGATCGCTGCCATGGAAGGCTTCACGTAGCGCGGCCATGCCGGCCTGTGCACGCGCCTCGGCGTCCTCGACCAGCGCGCGCCAGGCCAGCACATCGAACTGTCGCCAGCGCGAAGGCGTCTGCAGCGGCAGGCCATCACGCGACAGGCCCGGCGCCACGTCGGCCGCCATCAGCGCACCTTCGATCAACAGCGTGCCGCTGCCGCACATGGGATCCAGCAGGGCGCCGCCTTCGTGGTACAGCGCCGGCCAGCCACCGCGCATCAGCACGGCAGCGGCGAGATTCTCCTTCAGCGGGGCCTCGCCCTGCGTCTGCCGCCAGCCGCGGCGGTGCAGCGGTCCGCCGCCCAGATCGACCGACAGGATGGCCTTCGACGCGCCGGCCTTGTTGGTCTTGACCACCAGGTTGAGGCGCAGGTCCGGCTGGTCGAGATCGACGCTCGGCCGCTCGCCGTCGGGACCACGCAGGGTATCGACGACGGCATCCTTGATGCGCTGCGCGGCGTAGCGCGCATGGGTGATCGCGTCGCCCGACACATGCGCGTCGACGGCGAGGCTCATGCCGACCCGCAGGTGCTGCGACCAGTCGATCGCGGCGGCACCGGCATACAGCGCACGTTCGTCAGGGCAGTCGTACTCGGCGATCGGCCACAGCACGCGACTGGCAAGTCGCGACCACAGGACCGCCCGCTGCGCATCGACAAGCGTGCCTTCGGCGTTCGCGCCGGCGCGTGCAGCGGTCGCATGCGCGCAGCCCAGCGCCACCAGTTCGTCGGAGAGCAGGTATTCCAGGCCTTTGGCGCAGCTGACGAAGAATTTCATGTTGCCCTGCTTCATGCCGTCACCTCCGACAGCAGCGCGGCGAAGGCGTCCGCGGACGCCCGGACGTGCGAGGACAGGCGATGCCCGTCGTCCACCAGCAGGATGCGCGCGCGGCGGGCGTGCGCCCACTGCGCGACCGACATGGCCGGAATCAGTTCGTCGTCCCAACCATGGATGATCGAAATCGGGATCTTCGGCGCGTCGAGTGCGGCCAGCGGCCCCATGGTCAACGGCGGTGCCATCAGGAACAGCGCCCTCGTCGGAATCTCGAGCGCGATGGATGCGGAAATGTAGGCGCCGAGACTGGAGCCGGCCAGCACCAGCGGCCCGCGCGCGGCAGCGGCCGTCGCCAGCGCACGCAGGCGGTCGAGTCGACCGATGACATCGCCCACGGGGCTGGCCTCGCGCTGCGCGTCCAGATCGGTGTAATCGGGGCGCTCATGGGTCCAGCCGAAACGCTCGGCGACGTCGGCGAGCGCGGTCACCTTGGTGGCCTCGGGGCCGCTCTCGAAACCGTGGGAAAGAATGCAGTGTCCGCGCACGCGGGGAATTCCTCGTAGAACGTCGTTGGATCGTGGAATGGGGAGGCGTCGCGGCACAGGTACGCGGGAACGCGGTCAGTGCGGGAACGTCGCGGATCAGTCGTCGACCCAGGTCACCGTGTCGCCGATGCGCAGGGTGCCGCCTTCGAGGATCCGTGCGCACAGCCCGCCATGGCCGCGCATTGCGTTGTAGCCGCCGGGGCCGAGTGCGGCTTCCATGCGCGAGCACGGGTCGCCGGGCTCGGTGCCTTCGAAGAGCACCTCCCCGATCCGGAAACGCCGACCCTTCAACGCGATCACCGGCAGCCCCGAGACGACGAGGTTGCGGCGCAGCGTCGCGGGCTCGATCGCGTCCAGCCCGGCCAGCGCAGCGATGACGGGCAGGTGCTCGGCCTGGATCAGGGTGACGCCGCGCTTGCCACTGCTGCTGGCGTAGCGGTCGCCGCGCAAGCCCTTGCCGGCGATGGCTTCGGCAGCTTCGACCACGCGCATCGGCACGTCGCGGGCGGGCCGCAAGCCGATCCAGCGCACCGTTCCCGCACGGGGGAACTGCGTCATCAAGGCATGGAGTTCGGAACCAGGGGGCGGGAGCGACATGCGCAGATGCTAGCATCCGGGCCATGCTGCCCGACCTGCCGCCGATGCCCCCCGTCGAGATCGCCCCCCTGCCCTACGAGCAGAAACTCGACGCCCGCCCGCTCTCGCAGATCGACCTCGTGGTCGTCCACTGCACCGAAACGCCGACGCTGGCCTCGGCCCGGGAGTTCGGCGAGCGAGTGCTCTACGAGGGCAGCGGCACCGGCAACAGCGGCCATTACTACATCGATCGCGACGGCCGCGTGCTGATCTACGTGCGCCCGGACCGCGTGGCCCACCACGTGCGCGGCCACAACCCGCGTTCGATCGGCATCGAACTGGTCAACACCGGTCGCTATCCGCACTGGCGCGATTCGAAGCACCAGGCGATGGACGAGCCCTACCCCGAGGCCCAGGTCGTCGCGTTGATCGCGCTGCTGGCGCACCTGCAGGCGCAGTTTCCGTCGGTGAAGTTCATCGCCGGCCACGAGGACCTGGACCGAGAGATGGAACAGGCGCTGGACGACCCATCCGTGCTGGTGCCGCGCAAACGCGACCCGGGGCCGCTGTTTCCCTGGGACCGGATCATGCAGGCCGTGCGCTGGGAGCGGTTGCAGCCCTGATCTTTTATGGGAGCGACGCAAGTCGCGACGGAGCACCGGAAGAGCGTCGCGACTTGCGTCGCTCCCACAAGAGCAAGCTTCGATATCGACTCACCGCTCCGGCAGCGGAATGAACTCCGTCTCGCCCGGCACGTGGCCGAAATTGCCGAGGATCCAGTCGCGCTTGGCCTGTTCGATGCGGTCCTTCGATGAGGACACGAAGTTCCACCACAGGTGACGAGGACCGTCGAGCGGCTCGCCGCCCAGCAGCATCGCCTTGACCGGCGACTTCGCGCGCAGCCGGTGGCGCGCACCGCGATCGAGCACCACCAGGTGCATCGGCGGGATGTCGGTGCCGTCGAGCTGGCTCTCGCCTTCGAGCACGTAGAGCGCCCGCTCGGGATGCGAGGCATCCAGTTCGATCTCCGCGCCCGGCGACAGATCGATGGCCACGTAGAGGGTGTCGGTGAACACCTGCACCGGCGACTCCTCGCCCAGCGCACGACCCGCGACCACGCGCTGGAGGGCTCCGACGCTTTCCTGGCGCGGCAGGGTGTCCGCGGGATGATGGTGGAATGCGGGGTCGGTGTCCTCGAAAGCCTTCGGCAAGGCCACCCACGTCTGCAGGCCGTGCAGCGTGTGACCCGATGCGCGCAGGGCCGCCGGTGTGCGCTCGGAGTGGGCGATACCTCGCCCGGCGGTCATCCAGTTCACGGCACCGGGGCCGATGTCCTGCCGCGTGCCGAGGCTGTCGCGATGGTGGATGTGCCCCGACCACAGGAAGGTCACCGTGGCCAAGCCGATGTGCGGGTGCGGGCGGACGTCCATCCCGGTCTCCGGCGCGAACACGGCCGGGCCGATGTGGTCGACGAACACGAAGGGCCCGACGCTGCGGGCCTGGATCGAGGGCACGGCGCGGCGGACGTCGAAACCGCCGATGTCGTGGACGCGTGGGGCGATGAGGGTGGTCATGGCGGAACCTGTCGCGGGAACGGCGCCAGCGTCGCACGCAGGCGCCGCCTCGGCGACCGCATCGCGGCAACGATGCGTCTTGCCGCCACGATGGCGGGATCCGCCGGGCGGGCCGACCGGCCCCGGCCTATAATCGCCGCCACGTCCCCACCGGCTTTCCCATGATCTCGCCCGTCTCCGAACTCATCGAACTGCTGTCGCTGGAGCGGCTGGAAAACAATCTGTTCCGCGGACAGAGCCGCGACATCGGCACGAAGTATGTCTTCGGCGGCCAGGTGCTTGGCCAGGCGCTGTCGGCCGCGCAGGCCACCCTGGATTCGGCCAGGGGCGAACGCGCCGCGCACTCGCTGCACGCCTACTTCCTGCGCGCTGGCGACATCGAACACCCGATCGTCTACGACGTCGACCGCACGCGCGACGGCGGCAGTTTCTCGGTGCGACGGGTGACTGCGATCCAGCATGGCCAGCCGATCTTCGTCTGCGCGGCCTCGTTCCAGGTCCACGAGGACGGCGCCGAACACCAATTGCCGATGCCGCAGGTGCCGATGCCCGAGGACGTCGAACCGACCCCGACCCTGACGCCGGAAAAGCTCGCGCAGTTGCCGAGCAAGATCCAGCGCTGGCTGAACCGGATGGGTCCGTTCGAGTTCCGTCCGATCTACCCGCGCGACGACCTCAATCCGCCGAAGCGTCCGCCATTCCAGCAGGTCTGGTTCAAGCTCAGCGAACCGGTCGGCGACGCGCCCGAGCTGCACCGTGCCCTGCTCGCCTACGCGTCGGATTTCCATCTGCTGGGCACGACGACCTTTCCGCACGGCATCAGCTACTACCAGCCGAACGTGCAGATGGCGTCGCTGGACCACACCATGTGGTTCCATCGCCCGTTCCGTGCCGACGACTGGCTGCTGTACTCGATCGACAGTCCCAGCGCACAGAACGCGCGCGGCCTCGCGCGCGGCCAGATCTTCGATCGCGCCGGCCACCTCGTGGCCAGCACCTCGCAGGAAGGCATGATCCGGGTGATCAACAACGACATCGGCAACGACAAGGCGGGGGGTTGATCGCATGCGCCAGGTATTCAGCAGTCCCCGCCTCGAGAACGTCGAGCGCGTCGCCACGCTGCTCAAAGAGCACGGCATCGAAACACGCGTCACCAACGGCCGATCCTACCGCGGCAGCCGTCGCGGCAGCTTCAGCTACCGCGAGAATCCCGAGGGCGACGTGCGCCCCGCCGTCTGGGTCGTCACCTCGGACGACCAGCCGAAGGCGCGCGAGATCCTGCGCGAAATGGGCCTGCTCGACTCCGGCCGCTCGCCGACCAGCTACCTGCCGACGCCGCACGACGTGCGAGGGGAAGACGAGATCGCGGCGCGCAAGCGGCGTGGCTTCCGCATCAAGAGCGCGCTGCTGTTCGGCATCGCCATCGCGATGGGCGTCGGTTTCCTTTCGACCCGCAAACCCTCGACACCTGCCGCCGCAGCGCCAGCGGCAGCCGAGGCCGCGGCCGCACCCGTGGCGAAGGCCGACACCCACATCGTCGAAACCCCAAGCGCGCTGGCGGCGATGCTGATCGACGTGGAGCTTCGCGCTCGCGAAGGAAGCGATGCCTGCCTGGCCGTGGACGGCAAGGATCCGTCGGCGCGCGTCCTCGAACAGCTGAAGGTCGACACCAAGCGCGTGCGCCCGGTCTCGGCCTGCGGTGGCGCGGACGCCATGGCACTGATGTCGATCGACGTCGCCGAATACCGCACCGACGGCTGGGGCACCGGCACCGTGCGCCTGGTCATCGGCGACCAGGGGCCGGACGGCAAGCGGCGCGAAGACGTGCGCACGCTGGAAGTCCAGCGCGACGACACCGTGTGGAAAGTGAAGCGCGTCGTGCTCTGAGGCGACGCGCGCCGGACACGTCCACTGATCGGGCCCGGCGCGAGGCCGGGCCCTCGACTCGCGAGCTGCGCGTGTCAGCGCTTGATCGGCGCCTGCGGCTGCCTCGGGTGATCCTGGCGATACGCCTGGAATTCCTCCCGGGTCAGGTACCCATCGTTGTTGTCGTCGATGGCGGTGAAACGCTCGGCGAGCTGCGGGCGCACGCTCGCTTCCTGCCGGCTGACCCGCTTGTCGCCGTCGGTATCGAGCCTGGCGCCACCGCGCCTGCCGCCGTGACGGCCACGCTGCGGTCGCTCCTCGGCGGAAATCCGGTCATCCTTGTTCGCATCCAGGCGGTCGAAGTGCTCCAGCAGCTTCGGCGCCTTGGCCGCTTCGCTGCGATCGATGGCACCGTCCTTGTTGGTGTCGAGTTGCGCCATCCGCGCGCCCTTGCCGCCGTGACGGCCGCGCTTGGGGTGCTCCTCACCGGAAATCCTGCCGTCCTTGTTCGCATCCAGGCGGTCGAAGTGCTCCAGCAGCTTCGGCGCCTTGGCCGCTTCGCTGCGATCGATGGCACCGTCCTTGTTCGTGTCGAGCCCTGCCATCCGGCCGCCCTTGCCGCCGTGACGGCCACGCTGCGGTCGCTCCTCGGCGGAAATCCGGCCGTCCTTGTTCGCGTCCAGGCGGTCGAAGTGCTCCAGCAGCTTCGGCGCCTTGGCCGCTTCGCTGCGATCGATGGCACCGTCCTTGTTGGCATCCAGTGGGGCGAGACGCCCGCCCTGGCCACCTTGACCGCCCTCCGCGAGGACGGGTGCGCCGGCCGCCGCGACGATCAGCGCGGTCGTGAGCAGTACGATGGGTTTCATGTCGTGTACCTCTGGGGAAGATGGGGATGCGGCATGCATGCACACCCCGGAGAGAACGTCCGGCGGTCGCCGGGGTTGACCGGGCGCAAGGGAGTTGCCGCCGGGCGGTCACATTCGCCGCACCTGCGCGTCCCTGTTCCTGTACCCGCCGCGTTCCTGTACCCGCCGCGCCATCGTCTGAGACCCTATCGCAATGAATGCCGTTGCCCCGACCATCGACGCCCTGATCCTGCGCGAGCTGCCTGCCGCCCGCGATGGCGACGCAGCCGCCTACGGCCGCATCGTATCGGCCTGCCAGAACACGGTCACGGCCGTCGCGCTGGCCATCACCCGCGACGTGGCCGCCAGCGAGGACATCGCCCAGGACGCCTTCTTCAACGCCTGGCAACGGCTGGACAGCCTGCACAGCCCTGACAGCTTCCTGCCCTGGCTGCGCCAGATCGCGCGCAACCTCGCCCGCGACCACCTGCGTCGCTACCGAGACCAGCCGCTGGATGGCGCGAACGCCGAGCTGGTGCTCGCGGTCGCCGCCGATCCCGGCCCGCAGCCCATGGAGCATGTCCTGGATGGCGAACGCGAGGCCACGGCGGCCGAGCTGATCGCCGCGCTGCCCGAGGACAGCCGCGAGACCCTGCTGCTCTTCTATCGCGAGGGCCAGAGCTCCCAGCAGGTCGCGACCCTGCTGGGCATCACCGATGCCGCCGTGCGCAAGCGACTGTCGCGGGCACGCCAGCAGATCCGCGACGACCTGCTCTCGCGATTCGGCGAATTCGCGCGGAGCTCCGCGCCATCGGCAGCCTTCACGGCAGCCGTGATCACCGGGCTTGGCGTCGCGACCAAGCCGGCGGCCGCGATGGCGGCCACCACGATCGGCGCCGGAGCGGTCGGCGGCGGCATGGCCAGCAAGGGACTGATGAGCATCCTCGGCCTTGGCGGACTCGTCGGCGGCAGTCTCGCCGGCGGCTGGCTCGCTGCGCACCTGACGCGACGCTACCTGCTCGTCTACGCGGAAACGCTGGAGGAGCGCGACACCATTCTCGCGGACTACAACCGCTACCTGCGCTGGACCCTGCTGTGGGTGGGGATCGCCTTCGCGACCGCGATCTGGGGCTACAGCCTGGCACTGACCGTGATGGTGACCCTGGTCGCGGAAGCCATCTCGCTGCGAACCCTGCTGGCGATCCGGCGCACGCTGCAACCGCTGATCGCACGGGACCACGCACGTGATCCCGCGGGCGCACGGGGGCGCTACAAGGCCTACAACTACAGTTATGGCCCTGCCGCGATCTTCTGGAGCGGACTGATCTACGTGCTGTCGATGCCGGTGTTCCATATCAGCGTGCACTTCGGCAGCGACGGCATCGCCATCGGCCTGCAGGCGCTGTGGCGCGTGCTGTCCTGATGCGTGCTGTCCTGACGCGCGCAGTCCTGAGCAGCACTGCTGCCCTGAATCGTCCGCCTGCAGCCGACCCGTCATGAGCCTTGCCATGCAGACCACCGCCACCGCCGCGATCGACGCGCTCATCGACCGGGAACTGCCGGCCGCGCGCGCCGGCGACCGTATTGCCTATGGCCGCATCGTCGCCGCCTGCCAGAACACCGTCACCGCCGTGGCGCTCGCGATCACCCGCGACGTGCCGGCCAGCGAGGACATCGCCCAGGACGCCTTCCTCAGCGCGTGGCAGCACATCAAACGGCTGCAGAACCCGGCGAGCTTCCTGCCCTGGCTGCGGCAGATCACCCGCAACCTCGCGCGCGACCACCTGCGGGCGGCGCGCCATCGCCCGCTGGACGGAGAAGGCGCGGAACTGGCGATCGAACTGGCGGCCGATACGTCACCGACGCCATCGGAGTGGATGGAAGACGACGAGCGCGAGCGCGCGGCGGCCGAGCTGATCTCGAGCCTGCCCGAGGACAGTCGCGAAGTCCTGCTGCTGTACTACCGCGAAGGCCAGAGCTCGCAGCAGGTGGCCATGCTGCTGGGCCTGTCCGACGCCGCCGTGCGCAAGCGCCTGTCGCGTGCGCGGCAGAGCCTGCGCGACGACCTCCTCCGGCGTTTCGGCGACTTCGCGACGACCAGCGCGCCCGGCGCGGCCTTCACCGCCGTGGTCGCGACCGCGCTGGTCACCGCCGCGCCGCCCGTCGCCGCCAAGGCGATCCTCACCGCAGGCGCGGTCGGCGGTGCGAAGACACTGTCGAAGATCGCGCTCGGCGCGGCCGGCAGCATCGGCTTCGCCCTGATGGCCGCCTTCGCGGGAATCTGGCTGGGCACGCGCAAGCAACTCAAGGGCGCGATCGATGACGAAGAACGGCGGGGCCTGATCCGCAGCGCCGTCATCAACTCGCTGGCAACCATCGGCTTCCTCCTTTGCATGCTCGTGCTGACGCCCCTGAGCGATGGCTGGCTGGTCCCGCTGCTCGCCACGCTCCTCTTCATGGGCGTGGTGTTCCACCAGTCGATCATCGTGCAGCCGCGCGTGCTTGCCCGGCGACATGCGCTGGAGGCGCAGCGCGACCCCGTCGGCGCCGCGCGTCTGCGTCGCAAGGAGCGGATCCAGTGCTGGCTCGGGGCCGGCATCGGGCTGGTCTGCGGCCTCGGCGGCCTGATCGCCGGTCTGGTGGCGTCGGGTCGTCTCTAGCGGTCGCACCGCAACCGGAGCACGCAGACCGGACCTGCGACACCACGGTCAAGTACGCGCACTGCGCCATGGCGGTTATCCTGCGCGCATGTCGTTTCTCGCCACCCTGCGTCCCTGTTTGCGGACATCCACCGCCACGAGCGGATCGGCGTCGCCATGAGTGCGAATGCCGATCTCCATGAACCGCTGCGGCTGTTCCACACCTCCGAGCATCCCTGCGGCTACTGGCCGGAGCGCAAGGCACGCGACCTGGTCTTCGACCCGGGCGATCCCCGGCTGGCGCGCAAGTACGCGATGGCGCTTCAGTGGGGATTCCGCCGCTCCGGAAACCTCATCTATCGACCGCACTGCCGCGCCTGCCAGGCCTGCATCGCCGTGCGCATCCCGGTGGCCGAGTTCCTGCCCAACCGCAGCCAGCGGCGCTGCCTCGATCGCAACGCCGACCTCGACGCGCGCCTGCTTCCCGCCGAGCGCAGCGAGGAGCACTTCAGGCTCTACCAGCGCTACCTGTCCGCACGGCATCCGAATGGCGGCATGGACGGCCACGGCGAAGCCGAATTCGACCAGTTCCTGGTCAGTACCTGGGCCGAGTCGCGTTTCCTCGAAATCCGCGAACATCGCGACCACGACCAGGGGCCGCTGCTGGCCGTCGCCGTGACCGACGTGGTCGACGACGGGTTGTCCGCGGTCTACACCTTCTACGACCCCGATGCGACCGATCGCGGCCTCGGCACGTACGCGATCCTGCAGCAGATCGCCTGGGCGCGGCGCGAGGGCAAGCGTCATCTCTATCTCGGATACTGGATCGATGGCCACGACAAGATGGCCTACAAGCGACGCTACAAGCCGCTGGAAGCCTTCGACGGCCAGCGCTGGCTCAACGACGACACTGCCATCCGTCGCTGAGCCGGTTCGGAAACCGGACGCGACATTTCACAACACCGACGCACCATGACCGTACGCCACCCCGCACTCGCCGCCCTGCCTGTCGTCGCTGCGCTCGCCACGGGCTGCGCGACGCACGATCGCCCCAAGGGGCCCGATGCAGGCGCGCCCCTGCGCGTGGCCACCTACAACGTTTCGCTGTACGACGACAGCGCGGGCGGCGTGATCCGTCGGCTCGATGCCGGCGACGCGGGCGCGCGCAAGGTCGCGGCGGTGCTGCAACGCCTGCGCCCGGACCTGGTGCTGCTCAACGAGTTCGACTACGACGCGGAAGGCCGCGCCGCAGACCTGTTCCAGCAGCGATACCTGGAAGTGCCGCAACCCGGCGGCGGCGATGCACTGCACTACCCGCACCGCTACTTCGCGCCAGTGAACACGGGCGAGCCCAGCGGCCTCGACCTCGACAACAACGGCACGGTGGGCGGTACCGGCCGCGACCGCGGCAACGATGCCTGGGGCTACGGCCTGCACCCCGGGCAATACGGCATGCTGGTGCTGTCGCGCCATCCGATCGAACGCGATGCCGTCCGGAGCTTCCGCCTGCTGCGCTGGAGCACCATGCCGGGTGCGATGCGACCCTTCGATCCCGCGCGACGCGCCCCCTACCATCGCGACGAGATCTGGGCGCGTCTTCGACTTTCGTCCAAGTCGCACTGGGACGTGCCCGTGCGCACACCGCAGGGGCGGGTGCACTTCCTCGTCTCGCACCCGACCCCGCCGGTGTTCGACGGCCCGGAAGACCGCAATGGCGCCCGCAACGCGGACGAACTCCGCCTGTGGCGCGAATACCTCGACAACGATCCCGCCGACCACGGCTGGCTGTGCGATGACGAAGGTCGCTGCGGCGGCCTGCCGGACGGCGAGCGCTTCGTGATCGCAGGCGATCTCAACAACGACCCGAACGACGGCGATGGCCATCATGACGCGATCCGCGCCCTGATCGACCACCCGCGCGTGCTGCGTCACGCCCCGCCGCGCAGCGAGGGCGCCGCCACCGCTGCGCGTACCGCAGGCGGAGCCAATGCGAACCACACCGGCGATCCCGCCGAGGACACGGGCGACTTCGGCCCCAGGGTCGGCAACCTGAGGCTGGACTATGTGCTGCCGTCGGTCGGGCTGCGCTGGCGGGACGGCGGCGTCTTCTGGCCTGCACCGGGCAGCCCGGATGCCGCGATCGCCCATGCATCCGACCATCACGCCGTCTGGGTGGACCTCGTCGCGGACGAGTGAGGGCAGCTCGGGCCGCGATGCCCGGCTGTCCTTCCGGGACATGCCCATTCCGACCTGACACGGGATCCGACGCCCGTTCCGGCCAGCCTCCGGCACCGGGAGAAATTTGGCGAAACCATCGCCCAGAACCGCTTCCAACGTGCGGATTTGGGTATATGCTCGGGTCATGATCCTTGGCAAACACGATGTGGATGCAGGGACGGGGGGAAGGGTCGGGGGGACTCTGACAGCCGAAGCCGCCGCACGAACGGCGGTCGATGCGCTGCAGCGCGCACTCCCGGGTGGGACCCGGATCGCCATCGCCTGGCATCACAGCCATCTCGGCCTCGGCAGCCTGCGTTGCGCGTGCGCGGACGACGCATTGCAGCGCGCCGTCGTCGATCACCTGGACAATGGCCTCGACGATGACCCCGTCGATGGCGATGCCATCGCCGCCACGCATGAAGGTCGGTTCCTCGGTCGCTCGGAGCGCGGTGCCGAACGCATCGCGGTCGGGCTGTCGTTCGATGACGCCCCTCCGGAAGGCTGGGCCGAACACGCCTGGTTCGCATTGGCCGGCGACCTTGTCTGGGCCATGCTGCGGCTGGCCGATGCCGACACGCGCATCGAAGCGCTCGAGAAATCCAAACGCCTGCAGCAGGCGCTGTACGAGATCTCGGACCTCGCCGGCCGGGGACTCGAAATGCGCGAGATGCTGGCGCGCATCCATCGCGTGGTCGGCCATCTCATGCCGGCCGAGAATTTCTACATCGTCCACTACGACGACGTGCAGGACAGCATCCGCTACCTGTATTTCGCCGACAGCCGCGACAAGTTCGACCCCGATCCGGACACGGTCTACCCACTCGGCGAAGGCCTGCACAGCATGACCGCCGCGCTCCTGCGCCACGGTCGGCCACTGGTCGGATCGGCGCTCGGCATCATCGAATCGCTCGGCATCCGCCACGAGGAGTACGCCGGCGGCCCGCTGAGCGAGGACTGGCTGGGCGTGCCGCTATTGCGCGAAGGCCGGGTCTGTGGCGCGATCGTTGTCCAGGTCTATGACCGCGTGCACTGCTACGGCAGCGAGGAGCAGGCGCTGCTCGAATACGTCGGCCAGCACATCCTCACCGCCCTGGATCGCAAGACCGCGCAGGTCGAACTCGAACGCCGCGTCCGCGAGCGCACCCAGGCGCTGGAGCAGGCCAACCTCGAGCTGCATTCCGAGGTGCTGGAGCGACAGCGCGCCGAGAAGCTGCAGCAGGCGCTGTTCCGCATCACCGAGCTGTCG
>JAEUPQ010000021.1 GCA_016789405.1 Lysobacteraceae bacterium | reverse complement strand
TGGCCAACCCGGTCACCTACGCCATGCGCCTGGGGGTGCCCCTTACACAAGCGCGTGGTGTGTTTCGTGTTATCGCAGCACAGCCATTCGCTACAATATTCGTAATGCTTTTTACTTAGCCGTAGTCGTTGGCGTTTTTTTTGTGCTATCTGCCATCGTTCGGTGGTTTGGTGCCTAACAATTCGTTCAAGCCGACCCGCATCGTGGCGTCGGCCACGTGCCTACGCTACGCTAGCACGCGTCCGCCACCCCGCTGCGGGGCGGCTTAACTCAGGCGTTAGCGGGCAATGCGAATTTCCAAGCTTGACATAGCAAAGCGCCAACTAGATGCAGCCTCGGATCTGCATTTTTCCGGCGGCGACTACCTAGCCGTTATTACACTTGCTGGCGCTGCAGAAGAGATTCTTGGCAAGCTCCTTCAGCGTCAAGGTGATCGCGCCATGATTGATCGACTTGTTGATCTTGATAAAGAGTTAACTGGTGGCAGGCCCTTTGAGACAATCCGCAAAGAGGCTAATGGTGCTCGAAACTCTCTAAAGCACGCCAATGATCCAAATGAAGATGAGGTCACTGTGGAGCCTGGAGAGGCAATTGCCATGCTGGGACGAGCCGTAGTCAACTATGTGTGGCTCACCAATTCAGCCACACCTGCCATGCTGCGGGTCTACGACCAACTCATCGAGCTACATCCCGATGTTGCCCGCTAACAATTCATTCAAGCCGACGCCGCTTCGCGGTGCGGCTTAATTCAGGCGTTAGCGGGCAATGGACAGATTCCCTCGACTGGCAGTGTGTGCAGCGGCCGCGATTCTCTCAGGCTGCACCAGTGATGTACTGGATGTGTCCTATGCCACACAAGCCGAGGCCGTGGCTGCTGGCGCTGTACAGCGCGGGTGGATTCCCGCCTGGGTGCCGCCCGAGGCCAGGCACCTCCGGGAAGTGCACAGCGTCGATACAAACGAGAGCGCTCTGTTGTTCACTCTTCCAGTCGGGCTCAATTGGAGGCCCCCTGCATCGTGCAGGGACGCAGATGCAGGTGAGTTCTCTGAGCCAGCATTTTCTAGGGATTGGATCCCCGAGCTAGGGGCCGGTTATAGCTACTACAGTTGCCCCACTCCCAGCGCGGTGACCGGCTCTGTGCCGATGATTACAGCGGTAGCAGTACAACAAGGCGGGCAGCACGTGCTGCATTGGCGCGTCTTTGCCCGCTAACAATTCATTCAAGCCGAACCCGCTTCGCGGGTCGGCTTAATTCAGGCGTTAGGCCCCTAATGGAAGCGTCTTCTGCGACCAAAGGCCCCTTCTGGCTGGGTGTCGCTGTTGCTCCGTGGACCGCGCCACTCATTGTCTTTGGGTTCGCGCTGGCTAGAACGCTAATGAACGAGGGGTTCGATGGCCTCGCGCACTGGCAGTTTGCTGTTGGCATTTTTCTGTTTTTTATCGTTCCCGTCAGCTATCTGGCCATGTTTGCTCTAGCCTTGCCGCTTCTGCTCTGGCTCCGCAAATTGGGTCGTCTTACATGGCTCAACTGTTGCGCCGGTGGCACCGTCATTGGCGCAATCGCGTTCCCCGCGGCAATGTGGCTCATTAGTTCAGCCAGTTCTCCCGCGCTGGTGCTGCCCGGCGCCGGCTTCGGCCTAGCCTCAGCGGTCGTATTTTGCATCGTCACGCGGCCTAACTAGGTGTTCAAGCGGACTTGTGGGCCGCAGCTCTGGGTTCATGTCATAGACTGGTCCTCCCTGGTAGCCCACAAGCCGCTTAACTCAGGCGTTAGCCCCCTATGCGAGCACTAATGAAAACTGCGGCCCTTCTATTTCTGTTTGCCATCTGTCCGCTTAGTTTGAGCGCCAAAGAGATGAGCATCATTGAGCAATTTGAGCACCATGTTGATAAAGCCGAGTGGGCTCAGGCCCTTCCGCTTATCCAGGAAATCGTTCAACGCGCCCCGCACATTGCAACAAGTTGGCGCAACCTCGGGGTTGTTTTAGACGAGCTTGGCCGACACGCTGAGGCTGCAAATGCGTTCCGTCGCGCGTATGACTTGGATCCAAAAGACTACGGGACGCAGTACCGAGTATTCCGTAGTCTCTCTTTGGCCAAGGATTCCGCTGGCTTTCTCCAGTTCGCGGAGAATGAGGCGGAGAAAGACCAAGACATTGTTGAGATCATCGCGGATAGCGCGGAGTTCTCTGAGATCATCCAATCCACTGGCTTTCAATCGCTGCTTAAGAAGCACAGCCCGGCAGGGGGCTAACAATTCATTCAAGCCGAAGCCGCTTCGCGGCGCGGCTTAACTCAGGTGTTAGCCGCTGATGGGGACAGCAATGCGTCTGGTAGGTCGAATCACCGACTGGAACGATGAGAAGGGCTTTGGTTTCGTTGTGCCGAACGGCGGCGGTGACCGCGCGTTCGTCCACGCCAACGAGTTCCAACGCGGATCAAAGCGTCCGGTATCCGGAGACCTGATCTCCTACGTCGCCGCCACTGACCAACGCGGCAGACTTAACGCCAAGCAGATTCGGCACGCCGGTCAGAAAATCGCCGTGCCGCGCGCGCCATCGCGCGTGCCTCGCGCAGCGCTCGGGGTTTCCGCACTTGCTCTTGGGGCAGCACTGGCCTTCTTTCGCGTCATCCCCTTCCTGCTCCTGGCCGCAATCACGGGCTTGAGCCTATTGGCGTACGTCATGTACTGGGTGGATAAGTCAGCAGCCCAGCGAGCCGGACAGCGAACTCCGGAAAGTACTTTGCACTTGGTATCCCTAGCGGGTGGGTGGCCTGGCGCCCTCGTCGCCCAGCAACAGTTTCGCCACAAGACCATCAAGCAGCCTTTCCAGTCGGTCTTTTGGGTTACCGTCGCCCTGAACGCCGCTGCCGTCGCGTGGCTCGTTGAATCAGGCATTGCCGCCGAGCTGGCTCAGTCGCTCAGCGGCTAACAATTCATCCAAGCCGACGCCGCTTCGCGGCGCGGTATAACTCAGGTGTTAGGCCCCAATGAAAATTGCTCGCCAGAACAAACTAGAAGCGCAACTTGCGGCGACGGAAGTCGAGCTTGTTGCGCTGCTTCGTGAGTCGCTGACCCACACTGCAGTGCATGGCGACATGTTGTTCTTCAACTCCCAGTACAGCCCGGACAACTACCGGCCGCAATGGTTCAGCACAAATAGTGAGGCGATTCTTTCCCTCGCAACAGAGTGTCTGGCCCTTCGGGACCAACTTGGGATGGCTCGCCACGGCTCGCCAGGCCAGCTGTATATTGCGGCCTGTACCGAAGCGACAGACACGTCCAATGGCAATCGTCGTGGTCCCAGGCAGCTGGCGGCATGGCTCATGAGCGAGTTGGGGCCTAACTGATCATTCAAGCCGACGCCGCCTCGCGGCGCGGCATAACTCAGGCGTTAGGCACCATGCCAAAGTGCTTCGTAATCGAGGACGAGAGCCACGCCGAGCAGATCGGCGAGTACGCGTCGCTCGACGACGCCTGGGCGGAGTTGGGGCGGCTGGCCGCTATTCCTTGGGACCAACGTCCCAACGTTGCACCTTGCACCAGCTGGCAAACTTGCGGCCGCACTTACGAGATCATCGAGTACGAAACATCGAGCACGCCATGGCAAGAGCTAAGGCGAATTGCCGGCCTTGATGTAAGCGTCAATGGTGTAGCTTGGGGCTCCGAGGCACCGCGTTATGGTGCCCGACAATTCATTCAAGCCGAACCCGTGTCGCGCGTCGGCTTAATTCAGGCGTTAAGCCTCATGAAAAGTGTTTTCGTCGTTCAACACGTGCATGTCTTTGGTCCCGGCGAAGAGGACGTAAAGATGATTGGCGTGTACAGCACAAAAGACTCTGCACTGGCGGCCGTGGCCCGCCTGAAGATCCACCCGGGCTTCTGTGACCTTCCTCTCGTCGTAGAGCCAGGTGGCGACGATTGGGCGGGGTTCCACATCACTGAGTACAGCCTCGACGAGGATAGTTGGACCGAAGGCTATGTCACCGTATGATCCTCCTGGCCTCCCGCCGCCCGACCTGGAAAATTCCAATGACTGCACGTTTCATCGGCGGGCCACTGAGGCCTGACAATTCATTCAAGTCGAAGCCGCTTCGTGGCTCGGCATAATTGAGGCGCAAGGGGATCGCAACGTGAAGAATCTTCTAGTGCTCGTCATCCTCGGCGCAGTTGCTTGGTTTGGCTATGGCAAGTACAAGGCCATGAGTGCAGCTGAGGAAGCGACTGCCGCCCCTTCCCCTGCGACCGACACCCTTGCGTCGCACTCCGCCAGGCCAGCCGCAGTCCAGTTCAGTTGTGACGGGCGGACCCACTGTTCACAGATGCGCTCTTGTGCCGAGGCCACATATTTCGTGCAGCACTGTCCTAACACCAAGATGGACGGCAACAATGACGGCGTGCCTTGCGAGAAGCAGTGGTGCAACTAATCGGCGCAAAGCCTGACAATTCGTTCAAGCCGACCCCGCTTCGCGGTTCGGCCTAATTCAGGTGTTCAGCGCCAAATGCAATCTGTCGAGTCCGCCAGACAATCGGCCCTCACTCTTCTCGGCGAACAGGGGTTTGCAGAGATCATTCCGGTTCTCATCGAATCAGCAACTCAGGAGTTCGAGGAAGGATGGGTCTTCTTCTATCAGGCAAAGAGCTACGTCGAAACCGGAGACTTCAATGAGAGTCTCGTGGGGAACGCGCCATGCTTTGTACCTAGAAATGGCGCCACTCCGTGTTTCATCAGTTATCACCGTCCGCTAGAAGAGTCAATGCGTGCTTTTCGCCTTTGCGGAGATGCAAGCGCCGAGGCCAAAGCGCAAGTCAAGTTGCTTGGCTGGGAGCCAGGCGCTCTTTCTGTGTCAGCCATTCAGGTCATTCGTCAGCACTCCTCGTTGGGGTTGGCAGCAGCAAAGAGGGCAGTCGATAGTTGCCTTGCCGGCAATTCGACGCTGATCGATACATTCTCTGTCGCAGAGGCCAACTCTTTGGTCACAGCGCTATCGAAGCTCAACTTCTTGGCGGAGGTTACGTATGGCGCCTCACCCTTCCCTCAAGGGGGCGTCCCGCAAGCGGGCCGGCCCTTGCATCGAACGTTAGGCCCGCGCACATAGATCTGTGGCATTTCGAAGACTTCAAAGGCGCCGACACACTGGTTCTGTCGGGGCCGCCTGCATGCATCGCGGCCTTGGCGGAGGCCCTTGAAACATTCGCCGCCGCCGATGCACTCGGGCTGGCACTGGAGGATTGCTTGCCTGTCGTTGGCTTTGGCCAACTTTGGGTTCTCAAAGAACCGCTCCAGGTCACTGGTCAGTTCCGGTGGCTTGTGCCACGCGGAGAGTTGCGGTCGGTAGCTGCTGCCGTGCGAGCTATTGCGGCTGGCGCGCCAGCGCACCAGTACTTTTCGCTTCTCGAGCCGGAAACGAACCTGCTCGTAACGTCGGGCGAGTACCCGGCCGAGTTTTTTCGGGCACGTACCTAACAATTCGTCCAAGCCGACGCCGCTTCGCGGCTGGCCTTAACTCAGGCGTCAGACCAATTGAAGAACATTCTGGCAAACTCTTTCATCACTTTGGGCATGCTCGTTCTTTTCCATGCGCTCATTGTGTTTCTAGGTTTGCTTCCTGTTGATTTCACGCTTCCTGATTACTACCAACCTGCCTCTCGGTATTGGCGTGCCGTTCCCACCGAATCGCAAAGTGTTGCTTGTCTGCCGTACGCTCTCGCGATTGGCGGGTTGGTGATTCTGGTTGCGGGAGTAGTTCTTCGTCGTAGGCTGCGCAGCAATGCGGTCTAACAATTCATTCAAGCCGAAGCCGCATCGCGGGTCGGCCCGATTCAGGCATTGGTCCGCGCTATGAAGACGATCGCACGTCAAGCACTCATTGCACTACCGGGC
This sequence comes from Lysobacteraceae bacterium, assembly GCA_016789405.1. Lineage (GTDB taxonomy): Bacteria > Pseudomonadota > Gammaproteobacteria > Xanthomonadales > Xanthomonadaceae > Lysobacter_I. The sequence goes on along the minus strand of JAEUPQ010000021.1, from coordinate 77,835 downwards.
GGCGGCATACTGCTCGCCGTTCTGTGGCTCATCGCTCGCCTGTTGCCCGCATCAGGAATACTTCTCTATTTTCCAACCATGGTCGGCCTCGAGGTGCTTGAGGATCAGGGTTACAAGACCCTACAGGGCTCACCAGACGGCTGGCCCGTGCCCACCGATCTCGGTCTTTGGATTTCCGGCTTGGCGTGGTGGCTTGTATGCTCTCTTGCAGTGCTACTGTTTCTGCGGTTTCGGTATCGGCGCAGTAAACGTTTCGGCGACACGGTCTAACAATTCATTCAAGCCGAAGCCGCTTGACGGCTCGGTCTAGTTCAGGCGCCAAGGCCAGAAATGACGATCCGACGAAACCGGGAAGATGTTGCCCTGGATATCCTCAAGCGGCCGGAGTGCTTCGCAAGCTTGCCGCGACGTACAGAGTTCGAGCGCCAGCTTTGCTTGTGGAGCGCGCCGTCTTTCTCGCCGCATTCGTCGTGGTCGATTTTCCAGCCTCGAGGGACAAGGGACTTCATCGTCAGGCGCCTGGAGCATGCACCTCGGCAAGGACTCCCCGTCAACATCGACGACCCTCATGTCTACGGTGCAGAAGCCCTGCTTGACCATGAGGTGGCGACCCGAACCATTGCTGCGTTCGAATCCTTGGTCCTGCCAATGTTCAGGAGGCCCGACGGCTTTGGCATGGATGGAACGAGTTACGGGGCAATCTTTGGCAACTATTGGCAAGGGACTCATGTCAATTGGTGGGGCGATGCTCCAGCAGGATGGGGCCCGCTCGTCACTCTGTTCCAGAACACGGTGGAGGTGCTCGATGGCTTCCTCCCGGCCAGCACGCTGCGCACAATAGGGTCCTGACCATCCGATCAAGCCAACGCCACTTCGTGGCGTGGACCCATTCAGCGCAAGGCGGCGTGATATGAATTTCAGCGATCTTGAAACGGCAGCCCTTCAACTGAACGACCTGTACGAGCAGCTCGAGATCAAAAGGTGGGGGCGTGTCTGGACGACGCAGGAGCTTGCACTCGGCTTTGTCGGAGATGTCGGGGACCTGGCAAAGCTGGTCCAGGCACACACCGGCGTTCGTACCATCGATGATTGCCATGCCAAGCTCGGCCATGAACTTTCGGACTGCTTGTGGTCGATCCTCGTTCTTGCCAACAAGTGCGGAATCGATCTGCAGGCAGAGTTCGTCAGGAACACCCGGGAGATCTCCGAGTACGTATCGGGCGAGCTCAGGAAGTAGCCATCAGTGGCATGGCATTGCGTTCGAGAGAGATCCTCTTCGGCGTTCTGCACGGACCAGCCCATGACCCTCAGCGAGGTACATCGTGGAAGACATCGTTGATGCCCTGGGCAGACGCATTGCGACGCTCGTTGAGCGCCTGCGTGCGATTGGCTATGTTTTCGAGCATCCTGATGAAGTCTTTCCCGGGCCGGACCCGATCGCTTCGGAGGTCATCCTTCAGATCGAGTCGTCGGTCGGAGCGGTCCCGCTCGCACTCAAGCTCTTCTGGACGCGTATTGGCAGCGTGGATCTGACCGGTTCTCATCCCGAATGGCCAGAACCATCGGTCTATCTGGATCAACTGGTCGTCTTTCCGCCAAGCGTCGCAACCTACTACCTGGATGACTATCTGAGCGGGGAGACAGGATCATTCGAATTGGTCATTGCCCCGGACTATTTCCACAAAGCAGATGTCAGCGGTGGGCCGCCTTACACGGTTGGTGTCCCGGCGACGGAAGATGATCCGCCGCTCAACGGGACGCCGGACCCGCAGACGTTCATCGAGCACATCGAGCGCGCGCTGCAGTACGGAGGATTTCCCGGTCTCGCCGATTGTCCGGATCACGAATGGCCGCTCGCGCAGCTGATCGACGCAGAGGGATAGCAGTGCATTCCCGTCGAATCGCCTTCGTGCCAGTGGTTCATCTCAGGCCTTGGATTACTGATGTGAAGAACAGGAACCGGAGTCGCAATGTCGGAATCGGCTGATCGATACACCGCTGTAGAACTGGTGCGGCGCTGGCTCGCACTGAACCTTGAGCGATTCGGCATCGAATATCGCGATCTGGAGCAGTTCGAAAACTCAACGATGGCCCTCGCGGCGCGGTGTGACGTATCCGGATTCCTTGTCGATATTTGCGTGTGGGATCACGCGTACTGCCTGGATATCATGGTCTACGCACAGACATCGGGTGCGTTGGCGTACTCTGCGGTGGGGCCATGCGACGACGCGATGGGTGTACAGGAACGCCTTGCCTCGTTTGCAGCCTGGTTGTCCGAAATCTGATCGGATGCCCGATCCTTGTCGTTGCTTATTCCGACGTCTTTCCGGAGCAGTCCATCCATTGTTCGAAGCCCACGTATCGGAGCCTTTCTTCTTCAAGCAGGTCATGGATGCCGACTGGGATGGGCTGTCGGAGCGCATGCCATTGCTGGAATGCGGAGATGATGACGGATGATCCTTCACGGCCCGTCGTCTCGCTTCCTCAGGAGAAGGTCGTGCGCAAACGCCAGCGCGCATGTTTCCAGCATTTCGCTGGCTTTTCCGCCACGCGCACGGGCATTGCTGCAGCCCTGCGTGGCAGCTGCAGGAGACATGCGCTAGGCTGATCGGCGCCTGTCGCCCGCATGGGCGACCTTGATCAGTCTCTCGCAGAAGGAAGTCGTACCCATGCAGCGCGTCGCATCTCCGCTCGTGGTCGCAGCATCGCTCGAGGAGCTGTGGTCACCCCGGGTCGTCGCCGAGTTCGACGACTCCTACGTCAAGGTCGCGAAGGTGCAAGGGTCGCTGGCATGGCACCGCCATGAGGACGAAGACGAACTGTTCTTCGTGCTCAAGGGGCATCTCCGGATCGAGATGGAGGCTGGCACCGTCGATCTGCATGAAGGCGAGACCTTCGTCGTCCCGAAGGGCGTTCGGCACAATCCGATTGCCGAGCAGGAATGCCTGATCATGCTCATCGAGAAGAAGTCGACGCTGCATACCGGCGACGTGGTCACCGAGAAAACGCGTTCCCTCGACGAGCAGCTTCGACCCGTCTGATGGCACAGATGGGAAGCTTGGCACTGCCCGGGTTGCCAGGCTTCGACCGGTCGTCGGCACGCGATGGCGGACGTGTCCGCCGCAGTTGATTGCGTGCGTTGTCGCAGGCATGGAGAGTGCCGAGCGACTGCGTGGCGCCGGATGCGGACGAGACGGAGCGTGCGCAATGAAAACGATGCCCAGGGCAGCGCGAAAGGCAGGGGCCAGGCTGATAGTCGGTGACGCGGCGTCTGTCGCAGGCGCTGCAACCCGGATGCGATGAAATCATCGGAAAGGATCCAGGTCGCGCGCATGGGGTGCGCGATGTCGATGGCATGACCGCCCGTGCGGTCCGCGTCGCGATTCCGCCAACAGGAGAGGCTGAAGATGATCACCACCGAGACGATCCGTCGCCTTGCGCCCAAGAGCCGGATGCCCGATGTGCATGCGCGCGCGCTGGAGGCGGCGCGCATCCACAGCAGCGTCGATACGCCCCGCAGGCTCTGCCACTTCATGGGGCAGGTGTTCGTCGAAACGTGCGGAATCGCGCATATGATCGAGAACATGAACTATCGAAACCCGGCGAGGCTGGATGCCATCTTCAAGGCGGTGCGCGGCATCGACGATGCGAAGGCTCTGATTGCACGAGGTCCCGAAGCGATCGCGAATCGTGTCTACGCCAACCGTCTCGGCAATGGCAACGAGGCCAGCGGAGACGGCTGGCGGTTCCGGGGATCCGGCTACAAGCAGCTGACCGGCCGCCTCAACTATCGCGACATCGGGCGCATGGTCGGCATCGATCTGGAGGGCAATCCGGAGCTGGCGCGAGAGCCCGAAGCCGCTGCGCGCGTCGCGTTCGCCTTCTGGGACACGCGAGGCTGCTCGTCGCTGGCCGATGCCGGGGATGCCGAAACCATCACGGCGCGCATCAATGGTCCGGCAAAGCTCGGGCTGGCCGAGCGCCGGCAGGCGACGCTGCGGGCGATGGCGATCTGGCGATAGCGGGTCAAGCATCGGCGTGCGCAGTGGCGCTGCCAGGCGCGGAGTGTTCCAATCGGCGCATCGACGACGTCGGGAGCGGACGCATGCGCAGGACCTATCGCGGCAGTTGCCATTGCGGTGCAGTCACGTTCGAGGCCGACCTCGACCTGACGCAACCCTCGTATCGCTGCAATTGCTCGATCTGCCGACGCACGCGATTCTGGCCTGCGGTGGCGATGCCCGCCGATTTCCGACTGCTCTCCGGTGAAGCGGATCTCGTCGAGTACCTGTTCAATACGCGGAAGAACAAGCACTACTTCTGCAGGCACTGCGGCGTACGTTCGTTCGGCATCGGCACCGAGACGCCCGTCGGCGTGATGTACGGCATCAACATCGGCTGTCTCGATGACGTTCCGGAGGCCGTCATCGCGGCGATTCCGATTACCTGCGTCGACGGGCTGCACGATCGCTTCGAACCGCCGGTGCATGCGGCGCACCTGTGAACATGGGATCCCGGGAGACATGCATGGAGACGAATGACGGCGTACGGAAGCCATTGGTGCTCGCGCCCGGCGAAGGGCGGGCCTATCCGATGGGCGGCATCTCCGCAGTGTTCAAGGCGGATGGGCGCGAGACCGCAGGCGCCTGTTCCATCTCGGAGTGGTGGCTCGAACCGAGGACTCAGGGCCCTGGCGCACACGCGCATCCCGAGGACGACGTGTTCTACGTCATCGAGGGTGTGATGAGCTTCCTGGTCGAGGATGCCTGGATCGACGCGCCGCGAGGTGCGTTCGTGCTGGTGCCTGGCGGCACGACGCACGACTTCGAGAATCGCGGCGAGGTGCTTGCCGGCGTGTTGAACCTGTCGATCCCGGGCAACTTCGAGCAGCACATGCCCGACATCGCGGCATGGTTCGCCGAGCATCCGCCCGGGCCCGCCGGTGGATGACCAGGAGGGGGTTCAGCCGACCTGCGCGATCCAGTCCTGCAGGTTGTAGTAGTTCGTGACCCGCGCGATGCGACCGTCCCGGATTTCGAAGAAGGCGCCGCCGGGCAGGACATAGGTCTGCCCGTTCGCCGGCGGCAGGCCCTCGTCGTCGGCGATGTATTCGCCATGCACCACGTATTCCGCGCCTGCGCGGCTGCCGTCGGGCGATGCCATCACCACGATGTCGCGCAGTTGCTCGCGATAGCAGCGATCCATGCGCGCCATGAAGCCGGCGAACGCTTCGCGACCGATCTCGCGTGCGCCCTGGTTGAGGTCGTGGGCGACGTCGTCGGCGAGCAGGGCGAGCATCGCTTCGCGGTCGCCGCGATTGAACGCGGCGTAATAGGCCAGGACCAACTCGGTGCTGCGGTCGTGGGCGCGGGTGCCGTCGATGATCATGGGAAACGCTCCTTGGGGCCGCCTGTCCCGATGTCGGTCATTCCTGCCGGGGGAACAGGTCGCGATGGAAGAAATAGACCTCGGCCAGCAGGAATCGCCACTGCGTCGCGAAGCTGCGGTAGCGGCTGGTCGGCGTGGACGAGCCGAGGCATTCGATGCCGACCTCCCGGCACAGACGCAGGGCGCGCGACATGTGCAGGGGGTCGCTGACGACGATGGCGCGGGTCATCTTGCGTTGCTGCATCAGTGCCGCGGCTTCGCGCAGGTTCTCGCGCGTGTTGCGCGAGACGGTTTCGATCATGATCGCGTTGACCTGCACGCCGTGGCGGATCGCATAGCGCCGCGCAACCTGCGACTCGGCGAAGCGTGCGCCGGCACCACCGAAGCCGCCGGTGAACAGCAGCGTCGGCGCGAGCCCGCGCTTGTGCAGGGCGATGCCGTGGCGGATCCGCTCTTCGAACACCGGCGACGGCCGCGCATCGTAGGCGGCTGCGCCGAGCACGATGACGGTATCGGCGCGCACGTCGTCGCCCGAGGCCTGGTCGCGCGCGCCGACATAGACGATCCACGCTGCGACGCCGCACAGCCAGGCCAGGAGCAGCAGGAGCAGGCGCCACAGCCGCCCGGACAGGCCGCGGCGCCGGCGTCGCTTGCGCGAGGCCAGCGGCGCCAACGGCGGCGGCAATCCCTTGCTCACGCGGAAGCCCTCACGCCGGCGCCTGCCATGGCAGGTGGTCGAGGTCGACGTTGCCGCCGGAAATCACGATCCCGACTTCACGGCCGGCGAAGCGCTCGCGATCGACGAGCACGGCAGCCAGGCCGATCGCGCCGGAGGGCTCGACAACCAGTTTGAGCCGCTCCCAGAGCAGGCGCATCGCCGCGGCGACGGCTGCGTCGTCGACCAGCAGGATGCCGTCGACGTTGCGCTGGAGCAGCGCGAGCGTGCGCGGTGCGAGGTGGCCGCGCAGGCCGTCGCAGATGGTGCGGGCGGTCATGTCGGTGATGCAGCGGCCTTCGCGCAGCGAGGCGTGGGCGTCCGCCGCGCCGGCAGGCTCGGCACCGAACACCGCGATGCCGGGTCGCAGCGTCTTTGCAGCCAGCGAGACGCCGGAGAGCAGGCCGCCGCCGCCGACCGGGGCGAGCAGCACGTCCAGACGGGGGACTTCGCGCAGCAGTTCCAGGCCGACAGTGCCCTGGCCCGCGATGACGTCGCGGTCGTCGAACGGGTGGATCAGGTGCGCACCGGTCTGCGCCACGAGGCGGTCGGTCGCGGCGGTGCGTGCGGCCATGGTCGGTGCGCAGCGTTCGATGCGCGCGCCCTGGGCCGCGATCGCCGCCAGCTTGATCGCCGGGGCGCCCTCGGGGACGACCACGGTCGCCTGCGCGCCGCGCAACCGGCTGGCGAGGGCCAGCGCGGCGCCATGGTTGCCGGAACTCTGGGTGACGATGCCGCGCGAGGCACTGGCGTCGTCGAGCGCGAACACCGCATTGCAGGCGCCGCGGAACTTGAAGGCGCCGCTGCGTTGCAGGTTTTCGCACTTGAAATGCAGCGAACAACCGGCAACGTCGTCGAGCGAGCGTGAACGCAACACCGGCGTGACATGCGCGTGCGGTGCGATGCGGGCCGCTGCGTTCAGGATGTCGTCGAAGTGCGGAAGTGGGGGGACGGCCGCGATCATCGCGACATCGTATCAGCCAAGGCGGCATGACCGCGTCGACAGTGCTTGTGTCCGGGGCCGCCGGATGGCCGCCGTGCAGTCGACGTCGCGGGATGCGATGATCGGGCGAGGAGCCGTCGTGGCAACGTCGGCTTAAGGACGCATTCAATCCCGCAGGCAGAAGCTGTGATGGTGCCTGCGGGCTGAAGCCCTCGATGAACGACAGTCGTTGAACGACAGGGGTGTACCGATGTTCTCTGCAATGTCCCGTCTGGGTCTGGTTGCGACGCTCTCCGCGCTGATTCTGACCGGCTGCGTCACCAGCTACACGTATCGCGATGGACCGGGTGGCGATTACTACTACGCCGAGCCGCGGGTCGAGCATTACGATGTCTATGGATATCCCTACGGATCAATTGGTTACGGCTATCCCGCAGGCTGGTACGGCCACTTCGGTTTCGGCTTCGGCTACATGCCGTACTCGCGCTTCGGGTTTCCGTATGGCGCCTATGGCTATCGCCAGGGCTATCCCTATGGCTACTACCCGTACTGGCGCTACACGCATCGTCACCCGCGCCATCGCCCGCCGGGTGGTCCGGGCCCGGGCAGTGGTCCTGGTGGCGGTCCGCGTGTCGTCGACAGGGATGGCGGTCCCCTGGACCGGTTCCGCGGCCGCGAGCATCGTCCGGTGCGCCCCGGTGGCGGCACCAACAACCCGCCCGGTGTGGTGGCCCGCGAGCGTCGTGCGCCGATCTCGCTGCCGGACAGTTCGCCGCCGCCGCGCCCGCGGATGGAAGCGCCACGTCCGCGTCCTTCGATGCCCGCGCGCACCGAACGTCTGGAACGTGCATTCCGTCGCGGAGAAGAGCCTTGATGGGCCTTGCCAACACAGGGAATTGGTCGCAAGCTACCCGCGCATGACCGGCAGCGTCGCATTGCGACGCAACCCGGTACGAATCGCCGACCCCGGCGGGGAAATCCGGATCCCCCCTGTTCCGCTCCCCGTCGGGCGTCGGCACCTAACAACGGCGCTTCGGCGCCGTTTTTCTTTGATGCGACGAGACGTGCGTGACGCTTCCGGCGTGCGCGTGACGATGAAGGGCAATCCTGGTCCGGCGATGTCGACCGATGTCGAAGATCGGGTGATGCCTGCGGATCGCGCAGACAAAAAAAGGGGTCGGACGTCCCCCGACATCCGACCCCCGGCTACCTCAGTGCGCACGTGGCCAGCCCTGTTCCACCCCGGCCAGCGCTTTCGCGCCTTGCCGCGCTGAGTGCCACTTGGGATAAGCAGGTTGCGTGCCAACTCCACGTCAACCGTGGTCCCGCGTGCGGGCCGCACGTGCTGTTCTAGACTTCCCGCGTCGCGAGCCTTGCGGCGCCCGGTTTTTGCAGGTTCCACATGAACGACTTCTACACCTTCGACGTCATCGTCATCGGCGGCGGCCATGCCGGCACCGAGGCCGCGCTGGCGTCCGCCCGCGCCGGTGCGCGCACCCTGCTGCTCACGCACAACATCGAGACCGTCGGTGCGATGAGCTGCAACCCGGCGATCGGCGGGATCGGCAAGGGTCACCTGGTGAAGGAGATCGATGCGCTGGGCGGCATCATGGCCCGGGCCGCTGATGCCGCCGGCATCCAGTGGCGCCGACTGAATGCGTCGAAGGGTCCGGCCGTGCGCGCCACGCGCTGCCAGGCCGACCGTTCGCTCTACCGCAGCTTCATCCGCCGGGCCGTCGAGACCCAGCCGAACCTGACCGTGTTCCAGTCGGCGGTCGACGACCTCATCCTTGAAGGCGATGCGGTACGCGGCGCGATCACCAACACCGGCCTGCGTTTCCAGGCGCCGGCCGTGGTGCTGACCGCGGGCACCTTCCTCGCCGGCAAGATCCACATCGGCGAGACCCAGTATGCGGCCGGGCGCATGGGCGACCCGCCTGCGGCCACCCTGGCCGCGCGCCTGCGCGAGCGTCCGTTCGCGATCGACCGCCTCAAGACCGGCACGCCGCCGCGCATCGACGGCCGCAGCCTCGACTATGCCGCCATGGAGGAGCAGCCCGGCGACGACCCGCGCCCGGTGTTCTCGTTCGTCGGCAGCACGGATGACCATCCGCCACAGGTGTCGTGCTGGATCACGCACACCACCGAGCGCACCCACGAGATCATCCGCAACGCCCTGCACCGCTCGCCGCTGTACAGCGGCCAGATCGAAGGCATCGGCCCGCGCTACTGCCCGTCCATCGAGGACAAGGTGGTGCGCTTCGCCGAAAAGGCCAGCCACCAGATCTTCGTCGAGCCCGAGGGCCTCGACGTGTTCGAGATCTATCCCAACGGCATCTCGACTTCGCTGCCGTTCGACGTGCAACTGGACCTGGTGCGCAGCATCCGCGGCTTCGAGCAGGCGCACATCACCCGTGCCGGCTATGCCATCGAATACGACTTCTTCGATCCGCGCGGCCTGAAGACCTCGCTGGAGACCAAGCTGGTCTCCGGCCTGTACTTCGCCGGACAGATCAACGGCACCACCGGCTACGAAGAGGCCGCTGCGCAGGGCCTGATCGCCGGCCTGAACGCCGCGCGTCATGCGCAGCAGAAGGAGGCATGGTCGCCACGTCGCGACGAGGCCTACATCGGCGTGCTGATCGACGACCTCATCACCCACGGCACCAACGAGCCCTACCGAATGTTCACCAGCCGCGCCGAATACCGGCTGCAGCTGCGCGAGGACAATGCCGACCTGCGCCTGACTGAAGCCGGTCGCACGCTCGGTCTGGTCGACGATGCGCGCTGGGAGCGCTTCTCGCGCAAGCGCGATGCCGTCGCCGCGGAGACCGCGCGTCTTGGTGGCGTGTGGGCCGCGCCGAACAACGCGCTCGGCCGCGAGGCGGTGGCGACGCTGGGTATCGACCTCAGCCGCGAGACGCATGCGCTCGACCTGCTGCGTCGACCCGAACTCGACTACGCCACGCTGATGACGGTGCCGACGCTCGGCCCCGGTGTCGAGGACGCCGATGTCGCCGAGCAGGTCGAGATCGAGGCCAAGTACGCCGGTTATCTGGCGCGGCAGCGCGAGGAGATCGCGCGCCAGCAGCGTCACGAGCACACCTCGATCCCGACGGGTTTCGATTACGCCAACGTGCGCGGCCTGTCGAACGAAGTGCTGCAGAAGCTGCAGCGCGTGCAGCCGGAGACCGTCGGCCAGGCGCAGCGCATCCCGGGCATGACGCCTGCGGCGATCTCGCTGCTGCTGGTGCACCTGACCAAGCGACGCGGCGCGGCGTGAGCGGTTGCACGGCACTGTCGCGATGCGACGGATCCTGCTGATCGGTCCGGGCGGCGCCGGCAAGTCCGCACTCGCGAGCCGGATCGCATCCAGGCTTGGCCTGCCGCTGCACCATCTCGATGCCCTGTACTGGCAGCCCGGCTGGGTGGCGCCATCGCAGGCCGACTGGGAATCGACACTTCGCGAATTGCTGCGCGGCGACGCCTGGGTGATGGACGGCAATTTCGGCGGCACGCTGGACCTGCGCCTGGCTGCGTGCGACACCGTGCTGCTGCTCGACCTGCCACCTTGGGTCTGCATGTGGCGCGTGCTGCGTCGTCGCTGGGCGCACCGCGGCCGGCACCGGCCGGACATGACGCCGGGCTGCAACGAGAAGCTCGACCTCGATTTCCTCTGGTGGATCGCGAGCTATCGCTGGCGCAGGCGGCCGTCGGTCATGGCCAGGCTGCGCAAGGCGGCAGCCGCCGGGGTGCAGGTGCACGTCCTCGCGTCGCCTGCGGCCGTCGAGGACTTTGTCGCGCGGCTTCCCAGCCGATAGCATGCGCGGCCCGGCCGCCCCGGCCGGCGTTTTCGCTCCATGGACGACACCGCACGATGACCGCGCCCCGCAACGACACCCTCGAGGCCATGCTGGCCAGGTTCTCCGCTGCGCATCCTGCCGAAGGCAAGGTGCTGACTTCGCTGATCGAAAAGACGCCGGAACTGAAGGCCCGGATGGTCGATGCGATCGACGCGGGCAACCTCAAGGGCTTCGAGCCCCTGCCCAAGGCGCTGTACGACAAGGGCGTGCGAGCGTCGTACCAGGGCGAACACAAGGTGATCCGCGTTCCGCTCGAAGAGCTGGCGCAATCCGCGACCAACCCGATGGCCGCGAATGCGCTGCGCTGCTCGTTCGCGCACGAGACCGAGCATGCGGTCAATCGCGAGGCGCTGGTCAAGGTTGCGAAGGACTTCGACGCGCGAGTCGAATCCATCGCGCTGGGCAAGCAGCCGCACGATTACACGGGCGCCATCTCCGCCTATTTCGCGGAGGTGCGTCCCAACGAAGCGCGCGACCAGATCGCCGCGGCCAATGTCATGGCCGCGCACGTCATGCGCGAACACCCCGGAGCGACGCGCGCGCAGTTCTGCCGCTACCTGCACGACAGCGCGCCGCAGATGGCCCTGCTGTTCGAAGCCACGGGTCGTGCGCCGAACATCGAGTATCGGCTGCGCGAGGGCATCGAACTGGGCAAGGATTTCCGCATCGCGGCCACGCCCGCCAACGTCGAGGCCGTCGCCAAGCACTATTTCGACGCCCTGGACTACCGGCAGATGTATGGCGAACGCTGCATCAAGCGCGCCGCGAGCTTCGAAGCCTGGGGACGCGAACAGACGGGCGCCGACAAGGCCACGTCCTACGTGGATTGCAGGGCGCTCGGTATCGACGCTTCGAAGCTTGCGATGCCGGAGGGATTTGCCAACGGCAAGCTTCCTGCGGTCACGCAGCAGAAGCCGGGGGGTTCCGGTCGCGGCGGCCCCGATCCGGACGGTTACGCGCCGATGCCGGCCTTGTTCGAACAGTCGCTGGGTGCGCTGCAGCGTTCGGGCGCAGGGCTGCCTGGCCTGGACGCGAACGCGGTCGCCGCCGGCATCGCGGCGAAGGCGCTGGATGACGGTTTCCGTCGGGTCGACCTCGTCGTGCCCAGTCGCGACGGCAAGGGCCTGATCGCGGTGGAAGGCGATCCCGCGAGCGCCCATGCGAAGACCAGTTACGTCGACGCGGCATCCGTGGCGACCCGGTCGGTCGAGGCCAACCTGTCGAGGTTGCGTCAGCAGGAAGCCGAGCCCGCCCTTGAGCGCGCCCCGCAGCTGAGCGCGGCCTCGGTCGGCGCACGCTGATCGAAGCGCGTCCGTGTCACGCACGACACGGACGTCGATGGCGTACCCTTCGCGGATGCGCATCGCCTATCGCTCCGCCCTCGCCCTTGCCTTCGCCCTCATCGCCGGCTGCGCCGCCGAGGTCGAAGCCCCGAAACCCGTGATCGTCGGCGATCTCGCCATCGAAGCCTGGCCGCTGCCGGCGATGCCCGGTACGGCTCAGCCCGACCTGAGCCGCGCCCCCGATGGTCGACTGCTGCTGAGCTGGATCAGCGAAGTGCCCGGTCGTCGCCCGGCCTTCCAGTTCGCCGAACACCTGCCCGATCGCGGCTGGCAGACCGCCCGGACGATCGCCGTCGGCAATTCGATGTTCGTGAACTGGGCCGACACGCCGCATATCGCGGCCACGCCCGATCGCGCGCTGTGGGCGCACTGGCTGCAGAAATCCGCCGACGCGCCCTACGCCTACGACGTGATGCTGGTGCGTTCGCTGGACCACGGCATGAACTGGAGCGCGCCGCGCAAGGTGCATGACGACGCGACCACGACCGAGCACGGTTTCGTGTCGATGTGGGCGCAGGACGACGGCCAACTGGGCATGGCCTGGCTGGACGGTCGCAACACCGGTGGCGGCTCCGGTCACGACGGCGACCATGGTGGTGGTCACGACGGCCATGGTGCCGCGCGCGGCCCGATGACCCTGCGCGCGGCCGTGTTCGACGCGAACATGGCCGAAAGCAACGCCGCGCAGATCGACGTCGATGTCTGCGACTGCTGCCAGACCGACGTGGCGGTCACGTCCGAAGGACCATTGCTGGTCTATCGCGATCGCACGGAGGATGAAGTACGCGACATCTACACCACGCGTTTCGACGGCAAGGCCTGGTCGACGCCCAGGCCGGTCCATGCGGACGGCTGGAAGATGCCGGCCTGTCCGGTCAACGGCCCGTCGGTGGCGGCACTGGGCAAGCAGGCCGCAGTCGCGTGGTACACCGCGGCGAACGACGAAGTGTCAGTGAAGCTCGCAGCATCGGCGGATGCCGGCGCCACCTTCGGCAAGCCCGTGGTCGTCGACAAGGGCCCCGACGTGGCCGGCCGCGTGGCGCTGGCGATCGATGCGCAGCAGGTGTGGATGGTCTGGTTGCGCGAGGAGCGCGGTGCGCAGAGCCTCTGGCTTGCGCGCTACACGCCGGACCTGTCGAAGGAACTGCAGCGCACCAGGCTTGCGGACGTGAACGGCAAGGGGCGCGCGACCGGCATGCCGAAGCTCGTCCTCGACGGTGACGTCGCCTACGTGGTCTGGACCGATGTCGTCGATGGCACGCCGCAGCTCAAGGGCATCCGGATCCTGGCCGCGAGCTCGGCGAAGAAAGAGCCGGCCAAGGCCGGCTGAGTTTCTGCCGCTGCGCGCTCAGCGCAGCAGCGGCAACAGCGCGGCGCGCGGGAGTTTTCCGGTCTCGTTGCGCGGCAGGGCGTCGACGACGCGCAGGCGGCGCGGCAGGAACAGCGGGTCGATGCTCTGGCGCAGCGCGTCGAGGATGCCCGCCTCATCCAGGCCCGGTGCGACGGCGAGTGCGGCGATGCGTCGCACGCCGGTGATCTCGCAGGGGTCGAGTTGCAGCACCACCCCGTCGAGCACGCCGGGCACGGCGAGGAGGCGGCGGGTGAGGTCGCCGAGCGAGGCGCGCTTGCCGGCGATTTCCAGCAGATCGGCCTGGCGACCGCAGAGCAGGAACCGGCCTTCGGGTTTCATCTCGACGAGATCGGCCAGCATCACCGGCGCGGACAGGTGCGGTGCCTGCACCTGCGTGCCGTCCGGCTGCGGTTGCAGGCGGACGTCGGGCAGCAGTTGCCAGAGGTCGTCGCGCGCGGTGCGCCGGCTCGCGATCACGCAGGTTTCGGTGGAGCCGAACAGCTCGCGCACTTCGCAGCCGAAGCGCTGCTCGGCCGCGGCGGCCAGCGCCTGCGGCAGCGGCGCGGTCGCAGTGACGATCCCGGCGGGGCGCGGCAGATCGATGCCCGATTCCACCAGCGCGCGCAGGTGCACCGGCGTGGTGACCAGCAGCGCGGGGCCCTGGGCTTCGCGCAGCGCACGCGCCACGTCATCGGGAAAGAACGGGCGTCCGCCGTGCACGGCGGCGTTCGCCAGCAGCGGCAGCAGCACCGACAGCTCCATGCCGTACATGTGCTGCGGCGGCACCGTGGCGACGATCGGCAGGGTCGCCGCGCGCGCGTCGCCTTCGGGCCAGAAATGCTGGAGCACGGTCGCGTTCTGCGCGGTGCTCAGGCGCAGTTCGCGCCATGTCTTCGGGTTGGCGCCGGGCGTGCCGGTGCTGCCGGACGTGAAACCGATCATCGCCAGCGCGCCCGGGTCGATCTCGGGACGGGCGCCCTCGAGTTTCGGCAGTCGCTCGGGCAGGGCATGCAGGCGTGGCGGCGCCGGGCTGAGGCGGACGTCGGAAATGCAGTAGCTGTCGGGGAACTGCCGGCGCACGTCCTCGATCGCCGCGGGCGTGCGCGATGGCGGCAGCAGGTTGATCTGGCCGCGCAGCGCGACCGCGCAGAAGGCGACCAGGAAGCGGTAGCGGTCTTCGCACAGGTTCACCGCGCAGGCGGCGTCGGGCAGGCCGGCGGCGACGCCGCGCACCTCGGCCAGGAAGGTGTCCAGCGGCACGCGGCCGTGACCATCGAAAGCGAAGCAGCGCCCGCCCGGGCCATCCGCGATCGCCATGTGCGGCTGTGCCGCCTGTGCCATCCCGGCTCCCATCGATTCCAGCGCTGCCGACATCCGCCCGTTCTCCCGCGTGCATCCCGGGCATTGTGGCTGCCCGCCCCGGGCTAGCTTACGCTGGCCGCCCCCGCCCGCCAAAACCCGACGTCCACGTGGATTCCCTCGTCATCGGCCCCGTGCATTGCGCCTGGTGGCCCTATCGCCCGGGCGACAAGGCCGAACCCCGGGTGCGCGACTGGCTGTGCGAGGCATGGGCCCTGCCGCCGGCGACGCTGCGCATCGAGCGCGATGCGCATGGTCGTCCGCATGTGGACGCGGGCCCGCACCATGCCGACGTCAACTGGAGCCACAGCGGCGAACGCCTGATCGCCGCCTGCGCCGAGCAGGCGCGCGTCGGCATCGACATCGAGCTGCTGCGTCCACGGCCCAAGGCGCTGGCCCTGGCCCGCCGTTTCTTCCACCCGGCCGAGACCGCCGCGCTGGAGGCCCTGTCCGCCGACCCGGCGGCCCTGCAGCTGGACTTCACCCGGCTGTGGTGCGCCAAGGAAGCGCTGCTGAAGGCCCACGGGCGGGGGCTGTCGTTCGGCCTGCACCGGCTGCGCTTCGCGCTGGACGACCCGGGCGGCCCGCCGCGCCTGCTCGACTGCGACCCCGAACTGGGCCAGCCCGGCGACTGGCAGCTGCACGCCTGGGCGCCGTCCGGCGGCTACCTGGCGACGCTGGCATGGCGGCCGTCGACCTGAGGTCGGCGATAATGCCGCCATGACGACAGCATCCCCACCGGGCGCAGCCCTCCCCGCCGACGCGCGCGCGGACCTCGACGCCGGCCTCGCCGCGCTCGGCCTCGATGCCGCCCTGGCCGACCCGCTGGCCCGCTACCTCGGGCTGATGCTGCGCTGGAACGCCACCTACAACCTCACCGCCATCCGCGATCCGCGCGAGATGGTGACCAAGCACCTGCTCGATTCGCTGGCGATGGCGCCGGCCGTGCGCGGCGTGGCCACGCTCGCCGACCTGGGCACCGGCCCCGGCCTGCCCGGCATCCCGCTGGCCATCGCCACCCCGGGTCTGCGCGTGACCCTGGTCGAATCCGCCGGCAAGAAGGCCCGGTTCATGCGCGAGGCCCTGCGTACCCTGGGCCTGGGCAATGCCGAGGTCGCCGAATCGCGGATCGAAGCCCTCGATCGGCCGGGTGCCTTCCAGGCCATCACCGCCCGCGCGCTGGCCACGCTGCCGCAGATCCTGGCCCTGGGTGGCCATCTGCTGGCTCCGGACGGGGTGCTGCTGGCGATGAAGGGCGCCCGCCCGGACGACGAGATCGCCGCCCTGCCGCCCGGCTGGGTGGTCCGCGATCTCCAGCCATTGACCGTGCCCGGACTGGACGCCGAGCGCCACCTGGTCATGATCGGTCGCGCTGATTCGGCCACCCGCTGACCCCGGGAACCCCGGCAGCAGGCATAATCTGCGGTTCGGCCGCTTTCGCTCCGTACCGGAAGGCATGGGGTGGTACGGTGCAATCCGCCTCCACGAGTACCCACCGGACCCATCCATGGCCCGCATCATCGCCATCGCCAACCAGAAAGGCGGGGTCGGCAAGACCACGACCTCGGTCAACCTCGCCGCCGCGCTGGCGCTGGCACCCAAGCGCGTGCTGCTGGTCGATCTCGATGCCCAGGGCAACGCGACCATGGGCAGCGGCATCGACAAGCGCGATCTCCCGGGCTCGACCTGCGACGTCATCCTCGAAGAGATGCACGCCGTCGACGCCGTGGTGCGCACGCCCGAAGGCTTCGACCTGCTGCCGGGCAACATCGACCTCACCGCTGCCGAAATCGAGCTGATGGACGAGCCCGGCCGCGAGCAGCGCCTCAAGCGCGCGCTCGACGGACTGCGCGACCGCTACGACTTCATCATCATCGACTGCCCGCCGGCGCTGTCGCTGCTCACTCTCAACGCGCTGACCGCCGCCGACTCGGTGCTGGTGCCGATGCAGTGCGAGTACTACGCGCTGGAAGGCCTGAGCGCGCTGATCGAGACCATCGAGGCGCTGAAGGCCAAGCTCAATCCCGCGCTGGAGATCGAAGGCGTGCTGCGCACCATGTTCGACGCGCGCAACAACCTCGCCAACGCCGTGTCGGCGGATCTCGAGAAGCATTTCGGCGACAAGGTGTTCACCACCGTGGTGCCGCGCAACGTGCGCCTCGCGGAAGCCCCGAGCTACGGCCAGAGCATCGTCGGCTACGACCGCGCCTCGCGTGGCGCCATCGCCTACCTCGGCCTGGCGGTGGAAGTGATCCGTCGCCAGCGCGAGCGCCAGCAGGAGCGTCAACAGGCCGGGACGGCCGCCCACGACAAGTCGTCCGCATCCTCGGAGGAGACGTCCGCATGACGGCAGTGAAAAAGCGTGGCCTCGGCCGCGGTCTCGAAGCCCTGCTCGGCCCCAAGGCCGCCGCTGAGGCGCCCGCGCTGGAAGCCACGCCCACCGACACCCTGCGCATGCTGCCGATCGATGCGCTGACGCCCGGCAAGTACCAGCCGCGCCGCGCCATGGACCCCGGCAAGCTCACCGAGCTGGCCGAGTCGATCAAGGCGCAGGGCGTCATCCAGCCCGTCGTCGTGCGCGAAATCGACCGCGACAAGGGTGGCAAGGTCTACGAGATCATCGCCGGCGAACGCCGCTGGCGCGCTTCGCAACAGGCCGGCCTGAGCGAAGTGCCGGTGGTGATCCGCGAAGTCGACGACCGCACCGTGGTCGCGATGGCGCTGATCGAGAACATCCAGCGCGAAGACCTCAACCCGCTGGAAGAAGCGCAGGCCCTGCAGCGCCTGATCGACGAATTCGACCTCACCCACGCCCAGGCCGCCGAAGCGGTGGGCCGTTCGCGCGCGGCGGTGTCCAACCTGCTGCGCCTGCTCGAACTGCCGCCGGACATCCGCACCCTGGTCGAAACCCGCGCGCTGGAAATGGGCCACGCCCGTGCCCTGCTGTCGCTGACGCCGCAGGCTGCGATCGCGCTTGCGCGCCAGGCCGCCGAACACGGCTGGTCGGTGCGCGAGGTCGAGCACCGCGTGCAGCAGCTCAGCGCTGGCCAGGTGCCGACCGGCAGCAAGGCCGCCAAGCCGGTGAAGGCCAAGCCGCAGGCCGACATCGTCGCCCTCGAGCGCGACCTGTCCGAATCGCTCGGCACCGTGGTCAACGTGCTGCACGGCCGCGGGGGCAAGGGCCGCCTGGTGATCCACTACACCGACCTGGAAACGCTGGATGGTGTGCTGGAGCGTTTGAAGGCGCGGTAAGCGTGTAGCACGTCCGTGCTACAGTGCCGCCCATCGCTGCGCTGGAGTTCCCCATGCCCACGCCCACCACCACGATCCGCATCCCCGACGAACTGAAGGCACGGCTGGCCCGGCTGGCCGAGCACGAGGGCACGTCGACCCACAGCCTGATCCTCGACGCCATCACCGAGAAGGCCGATGCGCTTGAACGTCGGCAGTCCTTCCATGAAGAGGCGCTGGCGCGACTGGCACGCATGGAAGAGTCGGGCATGGGTATCGAGTGGGACGACATGAAGCGATACGTGGATGCGCGCATGGCCGGTGAAGACGTTCCGCCGCCAGCATCCAGACGCTTCAGGGACTGACACCTTGGCGAAGATCTATTTCGCGGACGACGTGGCATTCGATTTCAAGCGCATCCTCGTCCATCTGCGCGAGCATGCATCCAGCGACGGTGTCGAGAGACTGGAAGGCCTGAAGGCTGCGATCGAAGTGCTGACCAGCAATCCTCTCATCGGCCGTCCATCCGCGGACGGCTGCCGCGAGCTGATCGTCGGGCGTGGCATGCGCGGTTATGTTGCGTTGTACCACTATGACGAACGTACCGACCTGGTGAAGATCCTCGCCATCCGCTCGCAGCGCGAATCCGGATACCAACCAACATGACCACACCCCATCTCTCCGTCGTCGTCCCCGTGTTCAACGAGCGCGACAACGTCGCGCCGCTGGTGAACGAAATCACCGCCGCGCTGCGCGGGCTGGTCGCGTTCGAGATCGTCTACATCGACGACCACTCGCGCGACGACACCCTGGCCGTGCTCCAGGGCCTGAAGGCCAGCGTGCCGGAGCTGCGCGTGCTGCACCACGTGAACCAGAGCGGACAGAGCACCGCGGTGCGCACCGGCGTGAAGCAGGCGCGCGGTGAATGGATCGCCACGCTCGACGGCGATGGCCAGAACGACCCGGCCGACATCCCGAAGCTGCTCGCCAAGCGCGAGGAATCGCCCGCAGACGTGAAGCTGTTCGCCGGCTGGCGCGTCAACCGGCAGGACACCGGCAGCAAGCGCTGGGCCTCGAAGTTCGCCAACGCGATCCGCAGCCGCATGCTGCGCGATTCGACGCCGGACACCGGCTGCGGCATCAAGCTGTTCGAACGCGAGGCCTTCCTCGACCTGCCGTATTTCGACCACATGCATCGCTACCTGCCGGCGCTGATGCAGCGCGCTGGCTGGAAGACGATCAGCGTGCCGGTGAACCACCGCCACCGTGCCAGCGGCGTGTCCAAGTACAACAACCTCAACCGTGCCCTGGTCGGCCTGCGCGACCTGCGCGGCGTGGCCTGGCTGATCGTGCGCAGCAAGCGCACGGCGGTGAAGGAACTCTGATCCAGTCGGCCGGACGCAAGGGGGCGCCCAATGGATTTCATGAATTCGCCGATCAGCTGGCTCGAATGGACCGGCATCCACATGAGCCCGTGGAAGGTGATCGGCCTCACCGGCGCGCTGATGTTCGGCTGCCGCTGGGCGGTGCAGTTCGTCGCCAGCAAGCGAGCCGGCAAGCCGGTGATCCCGCGCGTGTTCTGGTACATGAGCATCGCCGGCAGCCTGATGACGCTGAGCTACTTCATGTTCTCGCAGAAGCAGGACTCGGTCGGCATCATCCAGAACCTGTTTCCCGCGTTCACCGCCTGCTACAGCCTGTATCTCGACATCAGGCATCGCGGCTGGCACCGCGACCGCAACACGCACTGAGTCGCTTCGCGCGGTTCACCGCGTCCTGGCGACGCCGCGCAGACCCAGGTACACCAGCACCAGCGCACCCAGCGCCAAGGCAATCGCGGCCCATTCGTCGGGCTTGAGCGTGGTCACGATGGCGAGCATCGCCAGCAGCGAGATCGCCGGGATCAGAGGCCCGCCGGGCAATGCGAAGGGCGTGGCTTCTGCATCGCGCAGGCCCATGTGCTGCGCGCGCCACGCGGCGACGCTGACGAAGGCGTACATCAGGCAGATCGCACCGCCGGAAATCAGCGCCAGCTTGTCGAAGCTGCCGCCCAGCGCCAGCAGCCACGCGGGAATCGCATGCGCGGCCAGCGCGAACATCGGCACGCGATGGGTTTCGGTCACGCGGCCGAACGCGCGCGGCAGGTAGCCGTCGCGGCCGAGCGCGAACACCAGCCGCGAGGTGCCGAGCAGGTTGCCCATCAGGAAGCCGGTCATCGACACGCAGGCGGTGGCGAGCAGCAGCACGCGGCCGGGTTCCCACAGTTTCGCGGCGGTATCCGCGATCGGCACCGGGCTCTTCGCCAGCGCCGGGCCGAGCAGACCCTGCCCCACGATCTGCAGGCCGAGGTACAGCAGCACCACCAGCAGGATCGCGGCGAGCGTCGCGCGCGGCACGTTGCGCGAGGGGTCGCGCAGTTCGCCGGACGGCACCAGCGCGGTTTCCATGCCGGAGTAGGCGAACATCACCAGCACCATCGATGCGCCGAGCGCCGACACCGAAGGCACGTCGCCGAAGGAGAAGCTCACGTACGACCAGTCGACGAACCAGATGCCGACCGCCGCGAGCACGAACAGCGGCGCCAGCTTCAGCGTGGCGAGCACCGCGATCGCGCGCGCCCCCAGCTTCACGCCGAAGGCGTTGAGCGCGAACAGGCATCCGTACACGCCGGTCAGCAGCAGTGCGCGCGCGGTAGTGTCCGAGAACGCGGGCACCAGCGTCGCCACCTGTTCCGACAGCGCGGCGGCGACGCCGGCGCTGGACGCGATGTTGCTGATCCACATCAGCGCGCCGGCGAGGAAGCCGGCGAACGAGCCGAACACGGCGGTAAGGTAGGTGTAGGGCCCGCCGGTGGCGCGCACCCGGCTGCCGATGGCGGAGAAGCACAGCGCGACCGGGATGATGGCGAGCGCGCCGGCCAGGATCGCCAGCGGCGCGGCCATGCCCATCTGCCCGCCCAGCGCGGACGGCATGCGGAAGATGCCACCGCCGATGATCACGTTGATGACCGCAGCGGTCAGCGCGAAGGTGCCGACGGCGCGGATCAGCGCGGCGTCGCCTTCCAGCGGCCGGGTGGACGGGTTCGACATGGATGGTCTCGCGAGGGACGAAAGTCCGCAGACTCGCATGCAGGCGGTGGTTTGACGAGCCGTCCGACGGGCTGTCCCGGTGAGGTCGACCATGCCGCTTCGGGCGTCTGGTCGCGAACCATGACAGGTGCCCGCTTTGGCCGGGCCGCAGCGGCGCGATGGGGTAGCATCGGGGGATCACCCCGGAGGCCCCGCATGCGCACGCTCCTGCCCGCTTCGATCCCGACCGCCACGTCCCTCGCCGCCGCGCTCGTCGCGCTCCTGTCCGCGTCGACTGCGCTTGCCGCCGACGGCGCGCGTCCCGAGGTCGATGCGCAGGCGCAGCGCCTGCAGCCGAAGGTGCTGGCCTGGCGCCGCGACATCCACCAGCACCCCGAGCTGGGCAATCGCGAAGTGCGCACGTCGAAGCTGGTCGCCGATCACCTGCGCAGGCTCGGTTTCGAGGTGAAGACCGGCATCGCCACCACCGGCGTGGTCGCCGTGCTCAAGGGCGGCAAGCCCGGCCCGCGGATCGCGCTGCGCGCCGACATGGACGCGCTGCCGGTGACCGAGCGCAATGCGCTGCCGTTCGCGTCGAAGGCCACGTCGACCTTCCGTGGCGAGACCGTCGGCGTCATGCACGCCTGCGGCCACGACGCGCACACCTCGATCCTGATGGGCGTCGCCGAAGCGCTGGCGGCGATGAAGGCCGAGCTGCCGGGCGAGGTCCTGTTCGTGTTCCAGCCTGCCGAGGAAGGCCCGCCGGACGGCGAGGAAGGTGGCGCCGAGGAAATGCTCAAGCAGGGCATCTTCCGCGACTTCAAGCCCGAGGCCGTGTTCGGCCTGCACGTGTTCAGCACGCTCAACGCCGGCAAGGTCGGCTGGCGCAGCGGCCCGGCGATGGCCGCCTCCGACCGCTTCAACATCGTCATCAAGGGGCGGCAGACGCACGGCTCGCGGCCGTGGGGCGGCGTGGACCCGATCGTCGCCGCGGCCGACGTGATCGGCAGCGCACAGACCATTGTGTCCCGCCGGCAGAACATCTCGAAGCAGCCGGTGGTGGTCAGCTTCGGCGCGATCAAGGGCGGCATCCGCTACAACATCATTCCCGACCAGGTCGAACTGATCGGCACCATCCGCACCTTCGACGAAGGCATGCGCCAGGCCGTGTTCAAGGACCTGGTGAACGTGGCCGAACACGTCTCCGCCGCGCACGGCGCCACCGCCGTCGCCCAGGTGCCCGACACCAAGGGCAACCCGGTGACCGTCAATGATCCGGCGCTCACCGCGAAGATGCTGCCCAGCCTCAAGCGCGCGGCGGGCGAGGGCAATGTGGTCGAGATGGACCTGAACATGGGCGCCGAGGATTTCTCGTTCTACGCCCGCGAAGTGCCCGGGTTCTTCTTCTTCGTCGGCGCCACGCCGCAGGGCCAGGATGCGATCAAGGCGCCGTCGAACCACTCGCCGGAATTCTTCCTCGACGAATCCGCGCTGGACGTCGGCTTCCGCTCGATGCTGCAGGTGACGCTGGATTACCTGCATGGCACCGCTGGTTGAAACAACGATGCAGGATTCCGTGCCCTTCCGTCCGCTGCAGGCCGTTCCGATCCTGCGCATCTTCGATCTGGCGAAGGCGCGCGAGTTCTACCTCGACTTCCTCGGCTTCACGCTCGATTGGGAACACCATTTCGACGATGTCGCGCCGCGCTACCTGCAGGTGTCTTTCGGCGATCTGGTGCTGCACCTGTCCGAGCATTACGGCGACGCCTGCCCGGGCTCGACCGTCTTCGTCCGGGTCGAAGGCTTGCGCGACTACCACCGCGAACTCACGGCCAAGGGCTACGGCTATCTGCGGCCCGGCCTGGAAGAGACAGGCCATGGTTCGCTCGGCATGCAGGTCACCGATCCTTTCGGCAACCGGCTGCGCTTCGACGAGGCCTTGCCCGACCCCGTCGATGCGACCACCGACGCCTAGCGCGCGATAATGCGCCGATGAATCCTTCCGACATCCCCCTCGGCCGCGAGGTCGCGTATCCCGACCGCTACGACGCCGGCCTGCTCTTCCCGATTCCGCGCAGCCAGGGCCGCGACGAGATCGGCGTGCGCGACGATGCGCTGCCGTTCGCCGGCCACGATCGCTGGCATGCCTATGAACTGAGCTGGCTGGATGCGCGCGGCAAGCCGGTCGTCGCGACCGCCACGATCGCCGTGCCGGCCGAGTCGCCGCACCTGGTCGAATCCAAGTCGCTCAAGCTCTATCTGAATTCGCTGAACGCAGCACGATTCGAGTCCCCGGCGCGGGTACGCGAGACCATCGCCGAAGATCTGTCGCGCGCGGCCGGCGCGCCGGTGGTGGTCGAATTCGGGCTGCCTCCGTTCGAGGGTGCCGAGGACGTGTCGATGTCGATCGACGACCAGGACATCGGGATCGATCGCTACGGTCCGCCCGATGCCTCGCTGCTCGCGTGCTTCGACGATGTCGTCGAGGAAACCCTGCGCTCCGACCTGTTGAAGTCGAACTGCCCGGTCACCGGTCAGCCGGACTGGGCGACGGTGCGCATCGCCTATCGCGGCCCGCGCATCGATCGCGCCGGGCTGCTGCGCTACCTGGTGTCGTTCCGCGACCACGCCGAGTTCCACGAGCAGTGCGTCGAACGCATCTTCGTCGACCTGGTCGCGCATTGCAGCTGCGAAACCTTGTCGGTCGAAGCGCGCTACACGCGTCGCGGCGGCCTGGACATCAATCCCTGGCGGGCCACGCCGGGCACGCCTGCCCCACATGCGGGGCGCGACCTCCGGCAGTGAGTCGATCAGGACGGTGCTTCGACGGCGCGTTCAGGATGAACGCGCGCTGTCGCGGCCGGTGAAGAGAAAAAAAGACCGGAACGCCATGGATTCTTAACACTTTCGCGTGTCACTGTGTCCGCGCCCTTACGGCAGGAGCCATCCAGACATGACCACGCCCGACAAGAAACCCGACTTTTCGAACGTCCAGACCACGGTGACCAGCACCGAGCAGATCCGCCCGGACTTCAGCAACGTCCAGACCACGGTCACTTCCACCGAAGAGATCGTCGGCGGCGAAGGCGGTGGCGGCGGCACCGGCGAGCAGACCTACACCATCGAGAAGGGCGACACGCTGTCCGCCATCTCCAAGCGCTTCTATGGCAAGGCCAAGTTCTGGCCGAAGATCCACGAAGCCAATCGCGACACGATCGAAGACCCCGACCGCATCTTCCCGGGCCAGGTGATCCGCCTGCCGGCCATCGACGTCGATGGCGACGGCGACCTGGACGATCCGTCGGCCTGATCTTCCACGCCAGATCTTCCACGCCCGATCGTCAGTGCCTGATCGCACCCGCACGCATTCCCCCAGTCCGCATTTCGAACGGAGAAACACGCCCATGACCCGCAACCTCAAGACTCCGCTGTCGCAGGCCCTGCTCGTCGCCGTGATCGGCGCCGTCGCCGTCGTCGGCTGCAAGAAGAAGGAAGAAGCCGCCACGACCGCGCCGCCGGCCGCCACCGAGCCAGCCGCCGCGCCTGCGCCGGCCGTGGTCGCCACTGCATCGGTGTCGACGGTCGACATCGGCAGCGCCGTCGGCGCCGACCAGAAGATCAGCACCGCCACCAGCACGTTCAAGCCGAACGAGACCTTCCACGTGTCGATCGGCACCGCGACCAGCGATCCGGCGGCGACCGTGGCCGGCAAGGTCGGCGTCAAGCTGGTCTACATGAACGGCACCGAGGAAATGGTCGTCAACGACGAAAGCCGCGACATGAACCTCACCGGCGCCGGCTCGACCAACTTCCAGTTCGCCAAGCCCGATGGCTGGCCGGCCGGCAAGTACAAGGTCTACGTGTCGATGAACGGCAGCGTGGTGCAGACCAAGGAGATCGAAGTCACGAAGTGATGTTCGTGCCTCGGTGACCACCTGCGACAAGCGAGAGGCGCGGCCCATGCCGCGCCTCTCGCGTTTTCAGGGCGCGGTGGCCGGGCGACGGCGATAGAGGCCGAGGAACGAGGTCTGCCAGCTCGCGCCGTCGTCGTCCGAAGTGTCCCAGCGCTGCTCCACGCGGCCGTCAGGCAACGGTGTCCAGACGATGCGCTGGCGCTGGGAGCCGCCCTTGGCGTCCGGCAGCACGCCTTCCATCGACATCGCACCATCCGCGCGCAGGCCACCCTGCAATCGCAGGATCACGCCGTCCGAGCCGATCCAGAACTGTGTCCACGCCTTCGTTTCGCGGTCGTAGCCGTTGAGGCTGTGGCCATCGCGGCCGGCGGCGTTGACCCAGTGCTCGCGCAACGCGCAGCCCGAGGCGACGGCAGTGATCGTGTTGCGACCGACGATCGCCGTGCCTTCGGGCCCGGCGAACACGTCCCACTCGCCGATCCAGAAGTCGAACTGGCGATGCACCGGGTCCTGGCAGGACGGAGGCGGAGCCGCCGGCATGGTGGCCGTCGAGGACTGGGCGTGGGCGGGCGCCAGCCCGGCCCACATCAGCAGCGGTGCAAGGGCACGGAGGATCATGGGCAGTCTCCCGGACGCGTCGGCCACAGGCTCGCACGGCAGGTGGCCGGCCGCGTGATCGCGCTTGGCGGCTGTCGCGATTACCCTATGCGCCCGCCGCTGGAGCCCCGCCATGTCCGCCAACGAAATCCTCGACGACGCCCAGTTGGAGCGCCTGTCCGATCTGCTCGACACCCGGGCGGTGCCGTTCAAGGGCTTCAACCTGGAAGCGCTGGACGGCTTCCTGTCGGCGATCGCGGTGGGACCCGAAGCCGTGCCGGCCGAGGAATGGCAGCCGGTGGCCTGGGGCGGCAAGCCGCCGCGCTGGGACAACGCTGAAGAAGCGGCTGAAGTCGACGGCCTGCTGCAGGCGCACTGGAACCTGGTCACGCAGCGCGTGCGCCACGGCAGCGACGAACTGCCCGACGCCCTCGCGCCGCTGCTGTGGCTGCCGGAAGATCCGTCCCAGCACGAAGACGACGACCTCGATGTCGGTCGCGACTGGGCCTACGGTTTCTTCCGCGGCGTCGAACTGCGCGAAGCCGCCTGGGAAGCCTGGCTCGACGAACACGACTGGATCGACGAGATCTTCGGCATGCTCGATCGCCTCGCCAGCGGCGAAGTGATCGGCGAAGACCCGACCGCCGAACCGACGCCACTGGAGTATCGCGAGCGTCTGGGCATCGTCATCGAATTGCCGTCGATGCTCGCCGACCTGCACCACCATCGCATCGACGCGCTGACGCCGCGCACGCAGCTCAAGCGCGAAGCGAAGCCCGACCGCAACGATCCCTGCCCGTGCGGCAGCGGGAAGAAATACAAGAAGTGCTGCGGCGCCTGACGCGCGTCGCCGCGCTCAGGCCCGCCTGCGCGATGCGAAGACGCGCGTCGCCTGCGGCCTGCCGAACCGTCGCGGATGCTGGCACACGGACGCGAGCTGCGCCCAGGCCGCTGGAAGCCACTCGCGGAGTTCCGAGGCGAATCCCGCCGACGACCCTTGCATGAAGTACTCGAATGCCGCTTCCGATGCGGCCTCGGGCGCAGGTGCGTCGCAGGCGGGGTCCTCGATCTGATCGAAGCCAGGCGTCGCGGCGAGCGCGGCATCGGGTCGGGCAGGGCGGTGTGGGATGTGCGACATCGGCATCACGCAGAGGCAGGAAATGGAGGTGCAGCGTGACGCTTCGCGTCGCGCGCCTGAATCGCCGTGTCGTCAACAGGCGCATTGCCGAACACGCAAGAATCGGCGCTCAGGCATCGATAACGATCGAAGGACTGTCCTGCGTCGGCACGGCCTGGCACAGCAGGACCTGTCCCGGCGCGATCCTGCTCGCGGGCGATTGCGCATAGGTCACCTCGCCTGCCACGAGCGCGTGGCTGCAGCTGCCGCACATGCCCTGCCGGCAGGCATGCACCGGCGACAGGCCGCGCGACTCGGCGAGATCCAGCAGCGTTCCGCGTCCGGGTTCCCAGCGCGCTTCCTTTCCCGATCGGGCGAACAGCACCGGAACCGCGCGTGTCGCCGCCGCTGACAGCGGCGCAGCCGTATCGCGTTGCAACCCCGCAGGGCCGAAGGCTTCCGCGTGGATGCGCGCATCGGGCACCTGCAGCGCGCGCAGATCGGTGTACAGCGCCTGCATGAAGCCCGATGGACCGCACAGCGCGATGTCCGCATCGTCCAGCGGCAGCAGCGACGCCAGCAGCATGGCGTCCACGCGACCGACATGGTCGTAGTCGATGCCATCGCGTGTGGTCGGACCGGGTTCGGACAGCGCATGCACCACGCGCACCGCGCCACGCGACGTCTCCGCGAGCGCGGCGACTTCCGCGTGGAAGGCGCGTTCGTTCTCGTTGCGCGCGCCATGGACGAACCAGGTCGGACGGATGCGTCGCGTGCGCAGGCCTTCGTAGACGACGTGACGCAGCATGGCGAGCATCGGCGTGATGCCGATGCCGGCCGACACGAGCACCAGCGGTCGCACCTCGCGGGCGTCCACGGTGAAACCGCCGCGCGGCGCACGGGCTTCGATGAGGTCGCCGACGCGCAGGCTGTCGTGCATGTGGCTGGAGAAGCGACCCTGGCGACGCACGCTCAAGCGATACGCGCCGTCCGACGGGGCGACCGACAGGGTGTAGGTGCGCACCGTTGGCACGCCGTCGTCGTCCAGCACCGCGCGCACCGGCAGGTGTTGCCCGGCCTCGAACACGCCGAGGCCTTCGCCGTCGGCCGGCTCGAGCCAGAACGACCGGATGACGCTCGATTCGTCCTCGATGCGCGCCACGCGGAACGGACGCCAGCGTTCGCGCAGGCGTTCTGCGCGGCTGCGCGACGCGGTGTCGTCCCACGAACCGGTCAATGCCGAGTTGGGCGACATCTCGCCGATGTCGCCGCGCAGCGACAACGCCCCGCGGCGCAGCACCCAGCGTTCCACATCGAGGTGCCACAGGCGTTCGGCGCCCTGGAAGAAGCGCACGTCCTCGGCCTCGAAGTCGAGCACGACGCGACCGCTGACCTGCAGGATGTCGCCGCTGGAAAAATCGACGAACACCAGGCCCGCGCGCGGATTGATGACGAAGTTGCCGAGGGTGTTGAAGTGCAGGTTGCCGGCGAAATCCGGGATGCTCAGTCGATCACCCTGCACGCGGACGAAGCCGGGTTTGCCGCCGCGATGCGAGGCATCGATCGAGCGACGACCATCGTCATGGTCCACGTAGCTCGCGACGAAGCAGGTGTCGGCCGCGCGGATCATCGCGGTCGTGGCCTCGTCCAGCCGTTCGCCATGGACAGGCGATGGCAGCGACGCGAGGTCGCGTTCCGGCAAGGCATGCAGGCCGCGGGCCTGGATGTACTGCGGGCAGTTGCCGAAGGAATGTTCGACATGCAGTGCGAACCCGTCGCCATCGCCGCGAAGCACGCCGTTGACGCGATTCCGCCGCCGCGTGTGCAACTCGATGCCGAGCACGCCGATGGATGCGCCGTCGTGCCAGCCCGTGGCGACAGGGTCATTGCGCGTGGGCATCACCGAAAGCGCGAGACGCGTCGGTTCGGGCGAGGTCGCGAACCCGGGCGCGCCTTCCAGCAGCCCCACCCACGGGTCGCCGCGATCGTCGACGGTCGCCACGACCAGGAACGGCAGCTGCGCATAGAACTGCCGATGCTGGTCGGGCATGTGGTCGCGCACCACGCGACGACCGAATTCGGCCATGCGTTCGGCCACGCCGAGCTGCTGCTGGATCGCGACTTCTCCGGCGTGGAACGGCGAGGGCGTCTGCATGTCGGGACTCGGTGAGTGAAGGAGCGCGAGGGTGCGACGCCGGCACGTGCGCCGGCGTCTACGGCAACGATCAGGCGCGCAGGCCGACCGGTGTGACCGCCATGGGGATGAAGCCCGGCAGTGCTTCGACGCGTGCCAGCCACGCGCGAATCGACGGATAGGCGTCGAGCGAGACATTGCCTTCCGGCGCATGTGCGACGTACGTGTAGATCGCCACGTCCGCGATGGTCGGGCGCGCACCCACCAGCCAGTCGCGGCCCTGCAGCTCCTCTTCCACCACCTGCAGCAGCGCATGCGCCTGCGCGATGGTGTCGTCGGCGTTGTAGCGCGCACCGAACACGGTGATCAGCCGCGCGCGCGCTGGACCCGAGGCAAGCTGGCCCGCGGCCACCGACAGCCAGCGCTCGACGTTCGCTGCCAGCAGCGGATCCGCCGGCAGCCACTGCTCGCCGCCGTACTTGCGCGCCAGGTACACGAGGATCGCGTTGGAATCGGCGATCACGTCGTCGCCGTCCTGCAGCACCGGCACCTGTCCGAAGCGGTTGAGCCTGAGGAAATCGGGGCGCTTGTGCGCGCCTCCGCGAAGGTCGACATCGACCAGCGTGGCATCGAGGCCGAGCAGCGACAGGAACAGTTCGGCGCGATGGGCGTGGCCGGACAGCGGGAAGCGATGAAGGACGAGACTCACGGAACACTCCGGTGGGGTTGGGGTGCGCACATCCTCCCCGTCCGCGCCCTGCGCCGGAATCCGCAAGGCGGGCAAACCATCATTTCAGGCGCCGCAAGGATCGGCCAAGGATCGACTCAGGGGGGCGCCAGTGCGGCGCCCAGTCGCTGGCTCGCCAATTCGACGAAGGCCATGAGGCGCGCGGAAGGAATGCGGCTGCGCGGGAACACCAGGCAGACCGGCACCGGC
Source organism: Lysobacteraceae bacterium (assembly GCA_016789405.1). Classification (GTDB taxonomy): domain Bacteria; phylum Pseudomonadota; class Gammaproteobacteria; order Xanthomonadales; family Xanthomonadaceae; genus Lysobacter_I. The sequence continues at coordinate 47,875 of JAEUPQ010000021.1, read as the reverse complement.
GGTGGTTCGAAGGCTTCCAGCACGGGCACCAGGCGGCCTTCGGCCAGATCCGCGCGCACCTGGTAGGACAGGGCCCGGGTCAAGGCCCACCCGGCCTGTGCCTCGCCGATCGCAGCGCGCAGCGTGCTGACGCTGAGCACCGGCGCGACGCGCACGCCCTGGCTGCGTTCGCCCTCGCCGAAGTGCCAGTCCAGGCTCGCGCTGGCGCCGACGGACACCACGATGCGATGGCGCGACAGATCCTGCGGGCGCTCCGGCCGGCCGAACGCCTCCAGGTAGGCAGGCGAGGCGACGACCATCCGCCGCACTTCGCCCACTTCGACGACTTCGAGCCCCGAATCCTGCGGCGGACCGATCCGCAGGGCGAGATCGAGCCCCTCTTCGACCAGGTTGGTCACGCGGTCGAGCAGCAGCACGCTCGCGGCCAGTTCCGGATGCAGGTCGAGGAACTCGCGGACCACCGGCATCAGGTACTGCTCGCCGAACAGCACCGGTGCGGTCACGCGCAGGGTGCCCTGCGCGCGGCCCTGCGGCCCGGCCGCGGCCTGCTGCGCGAGGTCCATGTCGGCAAGCAGCCGGCGCGCATCGTCCGCGAACTGCGCACCGGCTTCGGTCACGCGCACGCTGCGCGTGGTGCGCACGAACAGGCGCGCACCCAGGCGCTGCTCCAGCGCCGCGATGCTGCGCGTCACGGTCGGTGGGGTCAGGCCCAGGCGCTTCGCGGCTTCGCTGAAGCTGCCGGCGTCGGCGACAGCCACGAGCGTGCGCATTTCGGAAACACGATCCATGCGTCGACTATCCCATCAAGGCCGGATGGCCGCGCAGGCGGTCACCCATGAAGGCGAGGAACACGCGCAGTTTCGCGGCGGCACGGCGCCCTTCCTGGTTCACCAGCCACACCGGCAGCGGCCTGGCTTCGTATGCCTGCAGCAGTCGTTCCAGCCGGCCATGCTCGAGCGCGGGCGCGATCTGGTAGGACATCACGCGCGTCAGGCCCGCGCCGCATTCCGCGGCCAGGATCGCCGCGGCGTTGGTCGACGTCACCAGGCGCGGCTGGATCGGAACATCGATGCGCGCATCGCCATCGACGAATTGCCAGACATCGTTGCGCGTATCGGCCACGGACGCGACGAGCGCGTGTCCGGCCAGTTCGGACGGATGCGCGGGGCGTCCGTGCGCATCGAGATAGCGCGGGCTGGCGCAGATCACGCGGCGGATGTAGCCCAGCGGCATCGCGACGAGGCTCGAATCGGGCAAGTCGCCCATCCGGAACGCCGCATCGATGCCTTCTTCGCCGAGCAGGACGGTGCGATCGACCAGCAGCAACCTCACCGAGACGGATGGATATGCCGCCAGGAAATCGACCACCGCAGGCACCAGCAACTGCTGGCCGAAGAGCACGGGTGCGGCGATCACCAGATTGCCCTGCGGTGCGACATGCGCGCCTGCAGCCTGCGCCTCTGCCTCCTCGAGCTGGCGCAGGATGCGCCTGCAATCGGCGAGATAGCGCTGGCCTGCTTCCGTCAGCCGCACGAAACGCGTGGTGCGCACGAACAGTTCCGCACCGATCGAAGCTTCCAGCGACGCCACCGCGCGCGTGACCGTGGGCGCCGACAGGTTCAGGCGTCGCGATGCAGCGGCGAAGCCGCCTTCCTCGGCCACCGCGACGAACACCGTCATCTCTTCGATTCGATCCACTGCGCGTCCCGGCCATGTCGGTGCGGCGCAGTCTGCGGGGATTCTTTCCGGATCTGCAAGGACCGGTTGCGGAGTCCGTCGATTCTCGCAGGCGGCCCGGGTTCCTAGAGTGCGCCCCACCGAAGCGGGCCGCGTCCCGCACCCCTCGGCCCGCACCACCCGACCCGCAATCCAAACCAGACCTGCACAGAGGACACCCATGAACCGTTTGCCCATCCCCGCCGTCGAAACCGCCCCCGCCGCATCCCAGCCCCTGCTCGCTGCCGTCAAGCAGCAGCTCGGCATGGTCCCCAACCTGATGAAGGTGCTTGCCCACAGCCCTTCCGGCCTGGGTGCATACCTCGGTTTCAGCGCCGCCACCGCAGGCGGCGCGCTGGACACCGCCGACCGCGAACGCATCGCGCTGGTCGTCGCCGAAGCCAATGGCTGCGAGTACTGCCTGTCGGCGCACACCTACCTGGGCAGGAACGTCGCGAAGCTGCCTGCCGAGGAACTCGACGCGGCACGCGATGCGCGCTCCTCCGATGCGCGCAGCCAGGTCCTGCTGAGCTTCACGCGCGCCGTCGTCGAACAGCGTGGCCAGGTCGACGACCAGGCGCTGCAGGCTTTCACCGCAGCCGGCTTCGGCCCGGATGCGGTCATCGAAGTCGTCGCGAACGTCGCGATCAACGTGTTCACCAACTACGTCAACAACGTCGCCCGCACCACGGTCGACTTCCCGCTCGTGCCGGCACGCGCGGCCGCGCGCGCCGCCTGACACCCGCGTCGAAACCGGACTCCCGCTTCGAACGCCATTCCCACCCCGCCCCGACTCCCTTCCGAGGACATCATGCATCGTTCCATCCGCAACTTCGGCCTGGCCGCATCGCTCGCCATCGTCATCGCCGGCGCCGCCGGCACCCTGCCGCAGACCGCCTTCGCCACCGATGAATCGTCGACTGCCGCCATCAACGTCGAAAAGGGCGCCGTGATCCTGCACGGCTACGACCCGGTCGCGTACTTCACGATGGGCAAGCCCGCCAAGGGCAATGCCAAGTACAGCACCACCTATCGCGGCGCCGTCTACTACTTCGCTTCCAAGGCCAATCGCACGATGTTCCTGGCCGATCCGGCGCACTACGCGCCGCAGTTCGGCGGCTTCTGCGCCATGGGCGTCGCCCTGGGCAAGAAGCTCGACGTCGATCCCAACCAGTTCAAGGTGGTCGACGGTCGTCTCTACCTCAACGTGAACGCCGACGTGTTCAAGAAGTGGTCGCAGGACATCGCCGGCAACATCGCCCGCGCCAACGAGAACTGGCCGGCGATCAAGGGCCGGGCGCCGTCCGCGCTGTGATCCCTCGCGCGGTCGCTTCCATCTGGAACGGCCGCGCGCCTTCGCGCATGCAACTTCCATCCGGAGACACTCCATGAATCGTCGCGATTTCAGCACGGCCGTCGCGCTGGCGCTGACCAGCGCCCTCACCCTGGGCGCAGCACAGGCCGCCGATCTGCCGGCCAACAAGGGCAAGGAAAAATGCTACGGCGTGTCCCTCGCCGGCCAGAACGACTGCGCGGCCGGCCCGGGCACGTCCTGTGCCGGTACCTCGAAGACCGACTACCAGGGCAATGCCTGGAAGCTGGTCCCCAAGGGTACCTGCACCACGATCCGCACGCCGCGCGGCAACGGCTCGCTCGTGCCGATCGCGCGCGCGAAAGCGGCGCGCTGATCGATACCCTCCACCACATCGACCACGGCCATGTCCCTCGTTTCCACGCAGTTCGCAGACAGCCTGGCGATCGGCGCAGGCTTCAAGCCCGTGCATGCCGATGACCTGCAACGCGAGCGCTCCCCGGCGCGCGCAACGAGGCAGGCACGGTCGCGGTCGATTTCTTCGAGATCCACGCCGAGAACCACCTCGGCGCGGGCGGCGCACCGCAGCGGCGCCTGCGTGACCTGGCGGAACGCTGGCCGCTGACCATCCACGGGGTGGGCCTTTCCCTGGGCGGCGAGCAGCGACCCGATCCCGCGCATCTCGCGCGCATCCGCCAGCTGATCGAACGACATCCCCCGCAGTTCTTTTCCGAGCATCTCGCCTGGAGCAGCCACGGGTCGGCGTGTCTGCCGGACCTGCTGCCGATGGCCTACGACGAGGCCGGACTCTACCGTGTCGTCGCCCATGTCCAGGAAGTGCAGGACACGCTGGGGCGCGCGATCCTGATCGAGAATCCGTCCACCTATCTGCCGTGGGCGGATCCGCTGTCGGAAACGCAATTCCTTGCCGAGCTCGTGGCCCGTGCGGGTTGCGGGCTGCTGCTCGACCTCAACAACGTCGTGGTGTCGTGCCGAAACCACGGCCATTCGCCGCGGCGCTACCTGCAGCGCTTCCCGCTGCACGCCGTCGCGCAGTTCCATCTGGCCGGGCATCGCGTCGAGACCTTCGACGATGGCAGCGTGCTGTGCATCGACGACCACGCGTCGCCGGTCGGCGACGAGGCGCTGTCGCTGTACGCGGACGCACTTCGCGAGATCGGCGGGCGTCCGACGCTGATCGAATGGGACCACGACACGCCACCGTGGCTCGACCTGCGACGGGAGCTGGATCGCGTCCGCGCCTTCGCCCTCGACGCGCTCGACACCGCACCGACCGAGGCGTCGCCCGCATGAACGCGATGTCGCACGCGCAGGTGTTCGCCGTACTCGTGCAGGAGCAGCCGCCATCGGCGACGGGTCGCGCAGGACTCGACCCCCGCATCGCACGCGGATTGGCGGTCCATCGCGACACGGTGAGGCACGCGCTGGTCGAAGCGCTGCGCGAGACCTTTCCGGCCTTGCGCGTCGGCGTCGGGGACGACTACTTCGACGCCCTGGCGATGGCCTTCATCGCCGCGCGTCCACCGACGTCGCCGGTGCTTCAGGAATACGGCGACGCGTTCGCCGGCTTCATCGCCGACTTCGTGCCCTTGCAGGATTGGCCATGGCTGCAGGACCTCGCGCGCATCGACTGGGCGCGTCGCGAGGCGTACTACGCGGCCGATGCCGAGCCGCTGTCGATCCAGGCGCTGCAGGCGGTCGCCGTCGAGCATCTTCTCGCCGCGCGCTTCGTCCTGCATCCCTCGCTGCGTCTGCTGCAGGCGCAGCATCCGCTCGCGTCGCTGTGGTTCGCCCATGTCGATATCGACATGGGCGACGTCGACTTCGATCTCGCCTGGCATCCGGAAGCCTGCCAGCTCTGGCGCATCGACGAACGCGTGCATATCAGGCAGGTGAGCGACCAGACGCTCGTCGCGCTGCGTGGCCTGCTCGCGGGCAAGCGCCTGCTGTCGGCAATGCAGGAGGCATTGGACGGCGTTCCCGACCCTGTAGCGATCAAGCATTTGCTGCATCAGCTGTTCGAAGACCGCCTGCTCGTGGCGATCCATCCCCTCAAGACGGAGTGAACCCATGTCCCTGTCCATCACAAGGCCTGCAATCTTGCCCCGCACGCTTCAACGCGCGCGGCAATGGCTCGACCGTTGCCCGGACGACGTCCTGCTGCTGCTCGCACGGGTGTTTCCCGCGGCCGTGTTCTGGCAGTCAGGTCGCACCAAGCTGGACGGATGGCGACTGAGCGAAGACGCGCTCTACCTGTTCCGCGAGGAATACCGCCTGCCCTGGATCGATCCCGAAGCCGCGGCGCTGGCTGCGGCCACCGCCGAACACGTGTTCCCGCTGCTGCTGGTGCTGGGATTCGCGACGCGCGCATCCGCGATCGCGCTGCTGGCGATGACTGCGGTGATCCAGTGCTTCGTCTATCCGGATGCGTGGCCGACCCACGGCACCTGGGCGGCGTTGTTGTTGCTGGTCGCGACGCGTGGCGCCGGTCGCTGGTCGCTCGATCGCCTGATCTTCCGATCCTTCCCTTCCCGCTGAACCTTCTTCCGGAGTCCGCCATGCACGCTGCACGTCCACCCCTGCCGCCCTTCACCGAGGACAGCGCCCATCGCAAGGTGCGCATGGCCGAGGATGCCTGGAATTCACGCGATCCCGATCGCGTGGTGCTGGCCTACACGGAAGACAGTCGCTGGCGCAATCGCGACCGCTTCCTGCAGGGACGCACCGCCATCCACGCCTTCCTGCGCGAGAAATGGTCCCGCGAGCACGACTACCGCCTGGTCAAGGAGCTGTGGGCGTTCACCGAGAACCGCATCGCCGTGCGCTTCGCCTACGAATGGCACGACGACGCTGGCCTCTGGTGGCGCAGCCATGGCAACGAGAACTGGGAGTTCGATGCCGATGGCCTCATGGCGCGCCGCATCGCGAGCATCAACGATGTCGCGATCAAAGCTTCGCAGCGCCTGTTCCACTGGACGCATGGCGTGCGCCCGGACGATCACGCATCGCTGTCGGCGCTCGACCTGTAGTCGGCCCTCGGCCGGCGCTCAGCCCCGTGATTTCGCCTTCCACGCCGCCAGCACTTCGGCTTCGCGCTCGGGCTTGATGCCTGCGCGCGGACCCGCCTTGCGGCGCTCTTCCGGCAACGCGTCGTACCACGCAAGCGTTGCGGACACGGTGTCGGCGATGCTGCGGAACGTCAGTCCCGCGGCGACGGCCTTGCGGTTGCTGCGCGTGTGGAAGCCCACGCTGTCGCCGGCATTCGGCACCCACGCCGGCATGTCGCCCCAGGGCGTCACGTTCTGCGCCGCGAGGAAATCGGCCGGCACGAAGGTCAGCGTCGCGCCCTGCGTGGTCGAGGCGCGCACGCCGTACAGCAGTGCGGCCATGTCGAGCTCGTAGTCGGGGCCGAAGGCGTTGAACACGCCGTGCGTGCCCTGCTCGGCAAGGCGGATCATCCATTCGCCGAGATCGCGCGCGTCGATGATCCGCACCGGGTCGCGGCCGTCGCCCGGACACAGCACTTCGCCGCCGCGGCGCAGGCGAAGCGGCCAGTAGGTGAAGCGGTCGGTCTCGTCGCCGGGTCCGACGATCAGGCCCGGGCGCAGGATCGTGCTGCGTTCGCCGAAGTGCTTGCGCGTCTCCGCCTCGGTCGCCGCCTTCAGGCCGGAATACTTGTTCATGTCCGCGCGCAGCGAGGCCATGGTTTCCTTGAGCGGATCGCCGTCGAACGTCGCCACCGGCGCGGTCTCGTCCTGGCCGCGCGTGGCGTTGTCGGCGTAGGCCGAGAGGCTCGAGATCATCATGTACGTGCCGACGCGACCCTTCACCACCTTGGCCGCGTCGCGGATCCATGCGGGCACGCTGCTGGGGTTGTCGATGCACACGTCCCAGCGCCGGCCCTTGGCCACGGCATCGGCGATCGAGGCGTAATCGTTCTTCTCGCGATCGCCGAGCAACTGCTCCACATGCCCCGGCCATTCACGCTGCTTGCGCCCGCGGTTGAAGATCGTGACCCGATGGCCGCGTTCCAGCGCGTAGCGCACCTGGTGCGGACCGGTCAGGCCGGTGCCGCCGAGGATGAGGATGTCGAGCGGTTTCGCTGCGCGCGCAGGCGTGGCCGGAGGCGCATCGGACGCGGGGTTCGCCGCCACGCCGGCAGACAGCGCCGCCAGGCCCAGCGACGACATGCCCAGGGCACCCAGTTTCAGCAGTTCGCGGCGATCGATCGACATGGTCCGGCTCCGTTGGCGAGAGCTTGATGCTGCGTCCGATGCAGGTGTGCGCTCCCGTGCCGGAAGTCAGCGCCGGCATTGCCTGTCTTGGCCGCATGCACCACGAACGACGATCCGCTGAAACGACGATGCCCCGGGCGGACCCGGGGCATCGCGGGACAACACCTGCGGCGACGATCAGCCGAGCGTCAGCGTCAGCCCGAAGCGGCTGATCAGCGGGTTGATCGGCTGGAAGTACGTCACCGGCGAGGCGACGCTGCAGTTGTTGTTGCTGCCGGCGGGGAGCGAGCCACCCGAGGTCACGCCCTGGGCCTGGCCCGAACCGGTGATCCACGAACCGCCGGAATCGCCCTGGCCCGCGCACGCGGTGGACTGGGTCAGGCCGCTGACCGTGCCCGCGCCGTAGTTCGCGCTCACGCCCTTGCGGGTGACGGTGCCGCAACGCCAGCCAGTGGTGCTGCCCGAACGGCAGATCGCCGCGCCCACGGCCGCTTCGGTGCGGCCCAGCACGCGCTGCACGGTGCCGTTGTACTTGCTCACCTGGCCCAGCAGGGTGTCGCTGCTGCGCACGCTCGCCCAGGCCATGTCGCCGCCGGGGTAGTAGCGCACCTGCACCGAACCCACGGTCGTGCCGGAAATGCCGACCACCGTGCCCGGGCCGCCGCAATGGCCGGCCGTGGCGAAGCCCTTGGCGCCGCTGCGCGTGGACGCGAAGCCGATCGAGCACCGACCGCCGCCCGAGGAATACGCGATGCCGCCGATCACGTTCACGAACGGACTCGGCGCCTCCGTCTGCGACGCCTCGAAGCGGATCATGCCCGCGTCGACGCCGCTGAGCGCGACGAAGTCGATGGCGTTCAGCGCGTAGCCCGAGGCCACGGTGACCACCACGCTGTTGCTCGGCACGTCGACGCCCCAGGCATGCACGCCCTGCATGGCGGCCCTGCCGGACAGCGCGTTCACGCGGTTCAGGCGATCGACCGCGCCTTCGAGCTGGCGCAGCGAATGGCGATGGCGGCGCACGTCGACGCCGCCGATCTTCGCGCCGCGCACGGCACCGGTGCTGGCCACGACATAGCGGTAGCCGCCGTCGGCGCCGCGTTCCAGCCACGCGCCGGCATAGCGGTCGCCCAGCTGGCGTGCGAGGCGTGCTTCGTTGAGGAAGGCGGTGCGTTCGGCGGTGAAGTACTGCGCGAGCTGCGCATCGTTCAGGCCCAGGTCGCGCTTCATGGCGTCGGCGACCGTCTTGCTCAGGACCGGCGCACGGTCCCCGGCGGAGGCCGAGCCGATGGCGAACACGGCGGCGGCCAGCGAGAGGGCGATGGCGGTGCGGCGGGAATTGCGATGAGTCATGTGAATTCGCTCCTTGAAATGATGGAAACCACGGATGGATGGAAACCACGCTCCGGCGCCGTCTCCGGGTCCTCGCCCCCGGTGACGCAGTGATTGACGACGCCGATTCCGCGTCCGGCCGGCGCGCCCCTGAGGCGCCCTTCTGCCGGTCCCGGATCGCGGAACCCGTCGACCGTATCCGCCCTGTTGCCCGCCATCCGTGCGGACCCTCTCAGAACCTCCGGCGATCGTTGTGCGGACTTTGGCCTGAGCCTCGCGCATCGCCCTTCCCCCTACCCCCTCGACCCGCGACAATAGCGGTCTTGGCCGGCGACCTGCCGGCCTTCATGGAGACAGTGAATGGCTGATTTCACCCCCGCGGTGCCCGCCGGAGGCGCCAAGATCACCAAGACCCCGACGGGTCTGGTCGTCCCGGACCATCCGATCGTCCCCTTCATCGAAGGCGACGGCACCGGCCCCGACATCTGGCGCGCCAGCGTGCGCGTGCTCGACGCGGCCGTGGCCAAGGCCTACGGCGGCCAGCGCAAGATCGAGTGGATGGAAGTCCTGGCCGGCGAAAAGGCGTTCAACGCCACCGGCAACTGGCTGCCCGACAGCACCGTCGACGCCTGCCGCGACTACCTCGTCAGCATCAAGGGCCCGCTGACCACGCCGGTCGGCGGCGGCATCCGTTCGCTGAACGTCGCACTGCGCCAGATGCTCGACCTCTACGTCTGCCTGCGCCCGGTGCGCTGGTTCGAGGGCGTGCCCTCGCCGGTGAAGAAGCCCGGCGACGTCGACATGGTGATCTTCCGCGAGAACACCGAGGACATCTACGCCGGCATCGAATTCGAGCCCGGCAGCGCCGACGCGCAGAAGATGCTCGACTTCCTCGCGAAGGAATTCCCGAAGGGCTTCGACAAGATCCGCTTCGGCACCCAGGCCAAGAGCGACGACTGGAACAAGGCGCTGGAAGGCATCGGCGCCCCGGCGCGCAGCCTGCCGGTGCAGGTCGGCGTGGGCATCAAGCCGGTGTCCTACCTCGGCACCGAACGCCTGGTGCACAGCGCCATCTCGTACGCCATCGAGAACAAGCGCAAGTCGGTCACGCTGGTGCACAAGGGCAACATCATGAAGTTCACCGAAGGCGCGTTCCGCGACTTCGGCTACAAGGTCGCGCGCGAGTTCTTCGGCGCGGTCGAACTCGACGGCGGCCCGTGGCACGTGATTCCGGAAGGCAAGCCCGGTGCCGGCCTCGTCATCAAGGACGCCATCGCCGATGCCTTCCTGCAGCAGATCCTGCTGCGTCCGCGCGAGTACGACGTGTCCGCCACGCTGAACCTCAACGGCGACTACCTGTCCGACGCGCTCGCCGCGCAGGTCGGCGGCATCGGCATCGCCCCGGGCGCGAACATCAACTACGTCACCGGCCACGCCGTGTTCGAGGCGACCCACGGCACCGCGCCGAAGTACGCCGACCTCGACAAGGTCAACCCGGGTTCGGTCATCCTCTCCGGCGAGATGATGCTGCGCTACATGGGCTGGACCGAAGCCGCCGACGCCATCATCAAGGCGATGGACGGCGCGATCGGCAGCAAGCGCGTGACCTACGACTTCGCCCGCCTGATGGATGGCGCGACGGAAGTGAAGTGCAGCGAGTTCGCGGACGAGATCATCAAGCATCTCTGATGCGGGACTGCGCTCATGCAAAACGAAGAACGGGCGCCTCGGCGCCCGTTCTTCGTTTGAGGCTGCGGTGCTGTCCAGTCACGCGCAGCGCGACTCCGGCACGTACGGACGATCGTTACCACCGACGAGGAGCTGGTCGAACGGCTCCTCGCGATCGTAGGGCTGGTCCGGATGCATCGGCCGCCCGCCCAGGAACAGCACGCTTTCGAGTGCGTTGAAGACGCGGCGCGGTACCGCCGGTGCGACGTCCGCGGAGGTCGCGTCGTCATTGGCGGCCTGATGGCTGGCCTGGGGTGAGGCCGCTTCGTCGTCGTGCAGCAGATGGCCGTGCAGGAACAGCAAACCCTTGTAGATGTTCATGATCGTCTCCCGGTGTGTGCCATGGCGTCGGCCATGTGCCTTGAATGGAGATCACGATAATGAGAGTCTGGTCCTCGGAAAAGCGACAATTTTGCAACTCAGGCTTGAATGAAATTCAAGGCTGACGTCCATGAGGAAGCGATGAGCCGACCCCCGCTCCACGCCCTGCAGGGCTTCGCCGCCGCCGCACGCAGCGGCAACCTCTCGCGCGCCGCCGAATCGATGCATCTCACCGTCAGCGCGCTCAGCCACCAGATCAAGGCACTGGAAACGCGCCTGGGTTACGCGTTGTTCGTGCGCGGCTCGCGCGGCATCACGCTGACCGACGACGGTCGCCGCCTGCTCGAACGCATCGGCCCGCACCTTGAGGCGATCGAAGAGGCCCTGCGCCCGTTCACCGCGGCGCGTGACGACGTGCTGACCGTGAGCCTCGTACCGTCGATGGCCTCGGCCTGGCTCGTGCCGCGCCTCGGGCGATTCCTCGCCGCGCATCCGCGGCTCGAGTTCAACCTGCAGTCGGACACGCGCCTGGTCGACTTCGATCGCAGTGCCGGCGTCGACGCCGCGATCCGCAGCGGCAACGGTCGCTGGCCCGGCCTCGTGGTCAGGCATCTGTTCGACGAATCACTGGTGCCGGTCGCCAGTCCCGCACTGCTGGATCGCATGCGACCGGAGCTCGGCGAGCCGACGCTGCACGACCTGCATCGCTGGCCCATGCTCGGCGATCCCGGTGGCTACTGGGACCGCTGGTTCGCGCATTTCGGCACCGGAAGGCCTGCACGCTACGTCGCCACCTTCGATGACGGCGAAGCCATGCAGCGTGCGGCGATGGAAGGCGTCGGCATCGGTCTCGCACGCATGACCCGCGCCCGCCCGCTGCTGGACTCCGGCCTGCTGCAGCGCCTGTGCGACGAATCCCTGCGCACCGACTACGCGCACTACCTGGTGTATCCGCCGCGCTCGCAGCGACATGCCGGACTGGTCGCCTTCGAGGCATGGCTGATGGAAAAGGCACGCGACGATGTGGCTTCGCCTGTTCCTGCAATCTCGTCACGGCAAGCAAGGGCCGATGAAGTCGATCCTTGACCCTCGCGCATGAAAAAAGCCGCCCCGGAGGGCGGCCCGATGGGTGGCGCGACGTGGATGTGGACGCGATCGTCCACTCGATCGGAGCGTCGTGCCGGATGCGGCCCCGATCAGGCCGCTTCGTCGATGATCAGCCCCGGCGCATCTTCGACGACCGTCGAGCAGGCCGGAGCCTGCACCGATGCGTCGCTTGCCTGCGAAGCCTGCGCCTCGATGCGTGCATCGGCGCGAGCGTCGGTCGGAGCGGTGGCGATGCGCGGCATCGTGCGGCAGCCGTAACGACGGCGACGCGGCGAAGCGTAGTGGGCCGCAAAGGTTCGGGGCGGATGGGTGAAGATCATTTCGGTGGTGAAGAACTGCATGGATCTCTCCTTGTTCATGGTGGAATCGAATGAATGAACGCTCGCGCGCGGCGCCCGCCGCGCGGAATGCGCGACGACGTCGTGCGAGCGTGTGCGTCGCCCGAAGGCGTCGCGGTGGGGTGCGCGGACCGCAAGGCGGCCAGGGGTGCCCGGCGGCACTTCCTTGTGCCGGGGGACGACTGTCCATCCGCGCCATCGCTCGTGGCTGCGTACCGGTGCCCCTGTCCTGACCGCTTCCTGCGGGCCGAGCGTCCATCATCGCAACGGGAGGTCTCACGGGCTGCGATGGCGGCGGCGTCATCTCGAAAAACACCTTGTTTTCCAGAGATTCAAGCCGTTTCCGACATGGAGGAATGATACGCTCCAGGGGTCTCACGGACTGCGATTGCGGGTGCCTTCGCGCGCGCTACACTGCGGACATGTCGAACCTTCCGGACCCGCCTCCTTCCGATGCCGCGCAGCACGCCGCGGCGCGCGTCGTCGACGGCTTCGAGGATTACAACGCGCGCTTTTCCGACATCACGCGACGCGCGCGTCGCCGTTTCGAACGCCGCGACTGGCGCAAGTCGCAGGCCGACAATGCCGCACGGATCGACTTGTACGACCAGTGCATCGACGAAACCCTGTCGCGATTGGAGGCGCGCCTCGATGAACGCGTACGCTCCCGGGCACTATGGCGCGAAATCCGGACCGCCTACGCGACGCGGATCGAGCGAATGTCCGATCGCGAGCTGTACAAGACCTTCTACAACTCGCTGGTGCGTCGTCATTTCCGCATCGATGGTGTTGCCGCCGACCTCGAATTCCTGGCCTTCGAGATCGTGCCGACCGGCGACGCGAGTTGCCCGGGCGAAGCGACGCACCATGACCTCGGCCGCGACGACGTCGAGGCCGCCTCGATCTGGCGTGCGCAGTTCGAGGCGCTCGGCTTCGCCAACGGCTGGGTCGACCTGCCGCGTTGCGCCCGGGTCGTGGCAGGGCGTCTGCGCGGACGCGGCGTGATCGCGGTCTCGATGCTGCGCACGCCGTTCTATCGCGAGCGACGCGCATACCTCGTCGGCCGCGCGCATGGCGCGTCCGGCGCAACCTATCCGCTGGTCGTCGCGCTGGTCAGCGAAGCCGCCGGCGTGCGTGCGGACGCGGTGATCGTCGACGACCAGCAGATCTCCATCCTGTTCGGCTTTTCGCGCAGCTACTTCCATGCCGATCTCGCGAGGGTCGGCGACGCCGTCGCCTTCCTGCACGCCCTGCTGCCGCGAAAGCCGGTGGACGAGCTGTTCACCGTGGTGGGCCGCATCAAGCAGGGCAAGACCGAACGCTATCGCCAGGTCTTCCGGCACCTCGCCGAGCATCCGCACGAGGAAATGGTGCTGGCCGATGGCGAGCGCGGCATGGTCATGGCCGTGTTCACGCCACGCGGCTATCCGGTGGTGTTCAAGCTGATCCGCGATCGCTTCGCGTATCCGAAGGACACCGTGCGCGCCGAGGTCGAGGAGAAGTATCGGCTGGTGTTCCGTCGTGATCGCGTCGGCAGGCTCGTGGACGCACAGGAGTTCAGGCGCCTGCGTTTCCCGAGGGAGCAGTTCTCCGCCGAGGCATTGCACGAGTTGCTTGGCGAATGCGCGCAGACGGTGCAGGTCGAAGGCGAGGAGGTGCTGATCCGCCACTGTTACGTGGAGCGCCGGCTGCGGCCGCTCGACCTGCACGTGCGCGAGTCAAGGTTGCCGCTGGCGGAGCGTGCGGTGCTGGATTACGGTCAGGCCATCAAGGACCTGGCGCGCAGCAACATCTTTCCGGGCGACCTGCTGCTGAAGAACTTCGGCGTGACCCGCCACGGCCGCGTGCTCTTCTACGACTACGACGAGTTGTGCCTGGTGGAGGAGTGCCGGTTCCGTGCGGTGCCGCCGATGCGCGACGAGGACGAGACCCGGCCGCTGGACGAATGGCTGTATGCCGGCGCCGACGACGTCTTCCCGGAATTGTTCCCGCAATTCCTGGGCATCGCGGCGACGCTTCGCGAAAGGCTCAAGGCCGTGCACGGCGAGATCTTCGACCCGGCCTGGTGGCGGGACGTGCAATCGCGGCTGGCGGCCGGTGAACACTTCGATGTTTCGCCTTACCCCGTCGAAGCATTGCTGCCGACGAGGTAGGCGAGGTCACGCGGCGCGGTGGACCGTGCCGGCGATGACGGAATCGGAATTGCGTTCGGCCTTCGGCGAGGACACCAGCGTCAGCATCTCGGACACGCGCAGCGTGTCGGGCATGGTGACCGGCTGGTCGACCGGAGACGGACGACGGCCGTAGGTGCGGCCGTAGGTGCGCTGGTAGAGGCGCGGGGGGAGCGGCTGGGCGCGCTCGGCGCGGAGCCAGAGACAGTTGAACATGGTCAATCTTCCTGTGTGTGGTGATCGGCGCGGACGGCGCCGGTCGGGTCCTTGGGGTGGTGTACGACCTTGAAGCTTCAGGGGGTAGTGCGGCGTTGCGGCTCCATGCTGCAACGCAACATAGGATGACGATCTTTGTTGCAACGCACAATCGCGACAGAGCGCAGTGCCTGTCACCGTTGTCACCTGTTAAGCATTTCTGCGGTCATGCCTGACCAAGGACCGCACTGGCAGTGGCCGGAACCTTCACGGAGAATCCGCGGTTCCCCTACCGACAGGATCGACCATGCTCCGGATCGCGCTGCTGACGACCGCCCTCCTGTTCGCCACCGGTCCCGCGCCGGCTGCGGATGCCCCGGCCAAATCGGCCCGTGCCGATGCCGTCGACGCAGCGCTGGCGAAGGCCATCGCCGGCGAATGGCGCGATCCGAAGAACGCCGCCCGTGACGCCCACCGCCATCCTGCCGCCACGCTGGGCTTCTTCGGCCTGCGTGCGGACCAGCGGGTCGTCGAGATCACGCCCGGCGGCGGTGGCTGGTATGCCGAAATCCTCGCGCCCTACCTCCGCGACAAGGGCAGCTACGGTGCTGCGATGGTCGATCCCGCTGCGCTGCCCGAGGGCCGCGGCCGCGACTACCAGCAGAAGTCGCTGGACGACCTCAAGGCACGACTGGCGGCGCATCCGGCCCGGTTCGACAAGGCGGCCTTCGTGCTGTTCAACCCCAAGCAGCCGCGCTTCGGCGAGGCCGGCAGCGTCGATGCGGTGCTGACCTTCCGCAACGTGCACAACTGGGTGTCCGCGGGCACGGCGGATGGCTATTTCCGCGCATTCTTCGATGTGCTCAAACCAGGAGGCGTGCTTGGCGTGGTCGACCACCGTGCCAAGCCGGGCACCGATCTGGAGGTGATGAAGAAGTCCGGTTACCTCACCGAAGCGCTGGTGATCGAGCTGGCGACCAAGGCCGGCTTCGTGCTGGATGCGCGCAGCGAGATCAACGCGAATCCGAAGGACACCGCGGACCATGCCAATGGCGTCTGGGCCCTCCCGCCGACCAACCGGCACGACGCCGAAGAAGCGCAGAAATACCGCGGGATCGGCGAAAGCGACCGCATGACGCTGCGGTTCGTGAAGCCCGCCGACGCGGCCGACGATGGCTTGCGCAATTCACTGTGATTGACCGCGCTCGCCATCAGAAGCCGTGTTGATCGCATTCAACAAGCCCTATGGCGTGCTCTGCCAGTTCACCGACCGAAGCATTCCGCCCCGGCCGACACTGGCCGGGTACGGATTGCCCGAAGATGTCTATGCCGCCGGTCGCCTGGACCATGACAGCGAGGGACTGCTGCTGCTGACCGACGACGGCGGACTGGTGCACCGGATCACCGACCCGCGCCACAAGCTGGACAAGACCTATCGGGTCCAGGTGGAAGGTAACCCGGTCGCGGAGCAGATCGAGGCGCTGTGCTGCGGGGTGACGCTCAACGACGGCCCCACGCGGCCGGCACTGGTCCGCAGGATCGATGCGCCCGCGCTGTGGCCGCGCGACCCGCCGGTGCGCTTCCGCAAGACCGTGCCCGACGCATGGCTCGAAATCACCATCCGCGAAGGCCGCAACCGCCAGGTGCGGCGCATGACCGCTGCCGTGGGCCTGCCCACCCTGCGCCTGGTGCGTGTCGCGATCGGCGCATGGACCCTGGGCGACCTGCAGCCCGGTCAATGGCGCGAACTGCGCTGAAGCTGCCGAATGCGCTTGCGGCGGGGGCAGGGGTCCCCGATCATCGCGCCATCATCGACCGGAGCCGCGCATGATCCGCAAGTTGCACCATGTATTGAACGAAGACGAGTTGGCGGTCATCCATGCGCTGTTGCCGCAGGTGCGCTTCGTCGATGGCCGCGCGACCAATCCCGACAACACGACGAAACAGAACCTGCAGGCGCCGCAGGAAGATCCGGCCAGTGCACGGATCTCGCAGATCGTGCGCGATGCGCTGTTCCGCCACGCCGACATCCGCGGCTGGGCCATGCCACGCACGATGGCGCGACCGACCGTGGTGCGCTACGAACCGGGCATGACGTATGGATGGCATGTCGACGAAGCCCTGTTCCCGTCGACGCCGCCGCTGCGCAGCGATCTGTCGTGCACCGTCTTCCTCAATCCTCCCGACGATTACGACGGCGGCGAGCTGACGATGCAGCTCGGACAGGAAGCGTTGAAGTACAAGCTGGCGCCGGGCGACGCGATCCTCTATCCCTCGACGACCATCCACCAGGTCGCACCGGTCACGCGCGGCGTGCGCCTGGCGGTCATCACCTGGATGCAGAGCTGGATTTCGAGCAGCGAGCGCCGGGAGCTGATGGTGCAGCTGGAAGAAGCCCGCGCGCGTGCGGGCACCGAGGACGCGCGCCTCGCGGTGTTGCTGGATTCGCTGCGCACGAACCTGTTCCGGATGTGGGCGGATACGTGAGCATGACCGACCCGGGAGAACTCACGGCGTTCGAGCGCAAGGTGCTGGATGCCTGCCTCGATGCCCCGCATCCCGATCTCGATGCGTTGCGGCGCCAGGCGCTCGGCGCGCGCGTGGGCACGCGGACGCATACCGGTGTCGGCGCCTATCTCGATCTCATCGTGGCGGAAGATGCGCCGCATGCGTCCAACCCGGGGTTCGCCATCGGCGATGTGAACCTCACCGTGCGCGATGTGCCACATGGTGTTGCCACGATCCTCTACGCGGTCGACGGGGTGCTGAAGTTCATCGAGTTCGCCGCGCACGACGGCGAGTGGCCGCAGGACCCGGGCCTGCTCGACATCGGCTACCTGAAGGAAGTCGCCGTCGGTGATGGCGTGTGGTCGCTCGTGCCGACGAAGGTGCGAGATCCTGCCACGCTGGCACGCGCGCTGGCGCCGCGCGCCCCCACGGGAGCCTGACCGCGGGTCACCCGTTCGCTTTCGCCCGCGCCACCCACGCCACGCCGCTGGCGATTTCCGCGCCGAAGCGTTCGCGCGCAAGCGCGAGGTCGTGTTCTCGGTCCTCGCGGCCGTAGCCGTGCTGCTGCGCTTTCGAATAACGTCCCCAGGCCGGCGAGGCCATCGCATGCGGGACATGCGCTGCGTCGAGTTCGAGATGCGCCGCGATTCGCGACAAGGTCGCTTCGGGCGATGCAAGCAGGTCTTCGAAGTCCACGCGCAGCACGCGTGACGCGCATGGGCCCGACGCCAGCGCTTCGAAGCGCTGGCGCTCCGCGAGCCAGCCCATTGCGCAGGCCTCGATCGCGTCGCGCGGCGCAAGCGTGTCGTCCATCGCGATGCCGTGCGCGTGCAGCACGCCGGCACGTTCTGCGCTGGCGGCCAGTGCGTCGCGCACGGAGTCTTCGGACTTGAGCAGCGTCGCCAGCCAGGGTTCGAGCGGCATGTCGAGCAGGATCGCGCGACGCAGTCCGCCGTCGCGCAGCATCGGCTCGATCAGTGCATTGCAGCTGCTGGTCGCCTTGATGGCGACGCGCGTGCACGGCGGCAAGGGACGACGCCAGCAGGCCATCAGGGCGAAGAGCAGTTCGCGCGGCGGCGCCGTCCCCTGCCATGCAGCCGCGAGGTCGCGCAGGGGCAACGGTTCGCGCAGGCCTTCGAGTTCCGGCCAGCTGTCCAGCAGGCGGGAGAGCAGCGTCGACCCGCAGTGGCCGATGTGGAAGATGCCGTCGGCGATGGTGTGGCGGGTATCGGGTATCGGCAGCAGGGACAGCGGCGCCCATGCGCCCTGGGGCTGCGGCGGAAGCGCGCGCTGGTCGAGGAATGCGGCATCGCGTCGCTGCTGCGCGTCGAGATGGACGAACAGCACGCGACTCTTCTCGAGGTCGAGTCGGAATGGAAGGTACCCGGGGTCGTGGAGGATGTCGGCGTTCATGCTCATGTGCCCCTCGGTTTGGCGCGATGCGTTGCGGTTGCCGACCACGGATCATCGGGCCACGGATGCTTCGGATACCGTCCCTTCATCTCCTTCTTCACTTCCGGATACGTCCGTTCCCAGAAGCTGCGCAGGTCCTGCGTGACCTGCAGCGGCCGGCCGCCGGGCGAGAGCAGGTGCAGCGTCACCGGGATGCGGCCATCGGCGACACGCGGCGTATCGGTCAATCCGAAGAGCTCCTGCAGTTTCACAGCGAGCACCGGCGGCACCGGTGCGTCGACGGCGTCGTCCCAGGCATAGTCGATCCGGCGTTCCATGCCCGAAGGCACGACGATCCGCGTGGGTGCCAGCGCGTCGATGCGCTGACGCGTCGCCCAGTCCGCGCCGGATCTGAGCGCTTCGCCGAGCTCGTCCTCGCCGAGCGCATCGAGTCGCGTCTTGCCGTTGAAGGCGGGCTTGAGCCACTCGTCGAGCGTGTCGAGCAGCGCGGCATCGGACAGGTTGGGCAATGCAAGATCGGGCATCCATGCGTGCAGGCAGCGCACGCGCGCGCGCCACTGCACCAGCGATTCGCGCCAGGGCAATGCATCGAGGCCGAGCGCGCGCACCGCATCGGTCAGCGCCTGCGCGGCGTGCGCGGGATCGACCTTCCCGGTCGGTCGCGCATCGAGCACGATCCCGTCGAAGCGCTGCACGCGCTCGGCGACGAGCGCGCGGCGGCCATCGTCCCAGCGGACCTCGTCGCGATCGGAAAACCGCTCGGGGAAATCGCGACGCAGGCGCGCATCGTCCACCGGCGCAGCACGAAGCAGCTTCGCGTCCCCGCGTGCTTCATGGCGTAGTTCGCTGACGACGATCCACGGCTCGCCGATCAGCGCGCTGTCGTCGAACAACTGCGCCATGCGTCCGTTGGCGAGCTGGTAGCGGCGCAGGTCGCTGGCATGGCGATGCGCGATGCGATCGGGGAAGGCATGCGCGAGCAGGTCGCCGAGCAGGTGCGTCGGCGCGCTGTTCGCTGGCCTGGCGTCGCACCGCAGGCGACGTCGCCATTGCGCGGCGGCCGCATCGATGGCCTGCAGCGCGGAGCGCGAGGCATCCGGCGGCGCGCGTCCGTTGCGGAATGCAGCGAGGGCCTGCCAGCGCGCAGCGAGCGCGTCGCTGCGGCCACCACCCGGCATCGCGCGCAAGGGGTCGCGCGCTTCCAGCAGCGCAGCCAGGTCGCAGGCCAGTGCCGTCTCGGCGTCGTCCTGCGTCGACAACAACATGGCCGCCAGGCGCGGATGCGTGCCGATCGCGAGCATCTTCCTGCCCAGTGCGGTGATCGCGAGACCGGTGTCCAGCGCGCCGAGTCGACGCAGCAGGTCGCGCGCGGCGGACAGGGCGCCCGGGGGCGGCGCATCGACGAATCGCAGCGAATCGCTGCCCCATGCGGCCAGTTCGAGCACCAGCGATGCCAGTTCGACCTGCGCGATCTCCGGTCGACGCTGTGGCTCGAGGCGTTGGGATTCGGGCCAGAGTCGATAGGCCCAGCCGTCGGCCACGCGACCGGCACGGCCCGCGCGCTGGTCGGCGGAGGCCTGTGCGATGTTGACGACGTCGAGGCGGGAGAAGCCGCTGTTCGGGTCGTAGCGCGGCTCGCGCGCGAGACCGCTGTCGATCACCACGCGCACGCCGGGCAGGGTCACGCTGGATTCGGCGACATTGGTCGCCAGCACCACGCGCCGGCGACCGTCCTGAGACGGCTGCAGCACGCGCGATTGCTGTTCGACGGGAAGTTCGCCGTGCAGGGCGAGCAATTCGCAGGCCGCCACGTCGACGGCATCCGCGAGCAGCGCCTGCACCTTGCCGATCTCGCGCTGTCCGGGCAGGAACACCAGCACGTCGCCGGGATGTTCGGCGAGGGCGTGCAGCACCGCGCGCTTCACCTGGTGCTCGATCGCTTCGTCGCGACGCGCCGGGAAGTGCGCGATCCTCACCGGGAAGCTGCGGCCAGCGCTGCTCAGGCGCGGCGCGTCGAGGCACTGCGCGAGCTTCTCGCCGTCGAGGGTCGCCGACATCGCGACGATGCGCAGGTCTTCGCGCAGGCCCGCCTGCACGTCGAGCGCGAGGGCCAGGCCGAGGTCGCCGGCGAGATGGCGTTCGTGGAACTCGTCGAACAGCAGCGCACCCACGTCTTCCAGCATCGGGTCGTCCTGCAGCATCCGGGTGAGGATGCCCTCGGTGACGACCTCGATGCGTGTCTTCGCCGACACCTTGTTCTCGAAACGGATGCGATAGCCCACGGTGCCGCCCACGGCTTCGCCCAGTTGCTTCGCCATGAACCCCGCGGCGGCGCGTGCCGCCACGCGGCGCGGCTCCAGCATCACGATCTTCCGGTCGCCGCGCCAGGCGGCGGCGAGCAGGGCCAGCGGCACCTGCGTGGTCTTGCCGGCGCCGGGCGGTGCTTCGAGGACGAGGCGTGAATGTCCGTCCAGCGACCGGAGGATCTCCGGCAGCAGGTCGGCGATGGGAAAGGCATCTTGCGTCATCTGCATAGGCTAGCAGTCGTGGCAAGGACGCCCTCTGCGCACGAAGCGGCGCCTGGCCCCTGATCGCGGTGCGGTTCGCGACGCGGGACGGCGGTTCGCGCCCACGGTTCCGCGTTCGGTCGCACGCGTCCGCCGGACAAGGATGCCGCGGGCCACAGTCGCGCCCATCGTCCTCACCGGGAAACGCCATGACTTCGACCATGCCTTCGACCGCGTCATCGCCAGCGCACGCCGTCGCAGGCCGCGTCTCCGTCACGCCGGGCTTCGGACCGCTCGCGTTCGCGGCACGCGCCTGGTTCGTGGCTGCGGCAGTCGGGCAGGGGATCTTCGCGCTGTACGTACTCGTGTTCTACGGCGGCGCCGTCGCGTCGGGCCATCCGGAGCGATGGAACGACGTGCTTTCGCGCGGCCACGTGCCCGGGGACGGCGTCGGCAACCTGGTGCTCGGCCTGCATCTGCTTTTCGCGGTGCAGATCATCGTCGGGGGCATCGTGCAGTGCCTGCCCGCGATCCGCCGCCGCTGGCCGGCGCTGCATCGCTGGAACGGCCGGGTCTACATGCTGTCGGCGACGACGCTGGCCCTGGGCGGCCTGTACCTGGTCTGGATCCGCAGCGGAAGCGCTGGTGACGCTGTGCAGCACGCCGGCGTCAGCCTGGATGCGCTGCTGATCCTCGTATTCGCGGCGCTGTCCTGGCGGGCGGCCCGGGCACGGCGCTTCGACGCGCATCGGCGTTGGGCGCTGCGCCTGTTCCTGGTGGTGAGCGGCGTGTGGTTCTTCCGGATCGGCCTGATGCTGTGGATCCTGGCGAACCGCGGTCCGGTGGGGTTCGATCCCGAGACCTTCTCCGGCCCGGCGCTCAACGTGATCGCCTTCGCGCAGAGCCTGCTGCCGCTGGCGGTGCTGGAGCTGTATTTCCGCGCCACCGCCGGCGGTGCCGGGTTGCGCCGCATGGCCACGGTCATCCTGTGGTTGTGCGTTCTGGCGACTTTCGCCGGGATCGGTGCCGCGACGATGCTGCTCTGGTGGCCGCGCCTGTGAGAACGTTCCAGGCGCCTGCCGCAGGGGGCGTCCGCAGCCCCGCGACGCACGTCCTGCCGCCTGGACACCGCGGTTCGTCGCGTGCCGGCTTCCCTGTGTCGCCGATGCACGGAACAGTGGTGCCCACGCCGGCGTCCGAGATGCCACGCCTCCTTCCTGGTGCGACATTCCCCCTCGGACGCCGGCCGTGTCCTTCCGCCATGCCTGCGGGCGTGGCGACGCGCATGGCGCACGCCGGTGACGACGGCTATCGTGGCCGCGACACCGCCACCCGTGCCCGTGGTCCATGAGCTCCGCACAGCCGCCCCCCCTGCCGATTGCCGGAATGCCCGCCGGGCCACGCGGTCCGGGGCCGATGTTCGCCTGGCGCAGGGTGCGCTTCACGCTCGTTGCATCGCTGTGCTTCGGCGTGCTGCTCGGCACGGCTTCCACCGTGCCGGGATGGATGATGGTCGGTCGCGTACTGATCGTGGCGTTCGCGGCGCTGGCGGCCTTCGGACTCTTCGATCGCTGGCCCAAGCGCCTGCCGCGCTGGCTCGATCGCTGGATCCTGCAACTGCTGGGCGTGCTGCTGGTGGTGGTGCCGGCGGCGCTGGTCGCCTGCCTGCTGTTGAAGGTCGATGGCGCCGGGGTGTTCTGGAAGGACAAGGATCGGCTGGCGGGGTTCGCCATGCTCGCCTTCGCGGGCATCCTGTTCACGCCCTGGCTGGCGCTGGGGGCGATGATCCGGCAGCGCGACATCGTGGTGCGCGACCAGGCCGAATCCTTCGCGCTCGCACGCAGCGAACTGGAGCGGCAGGCGCTGGACGCGCGCCTGCGCCTGCTGCAGGCGCAGATCGAGCCGCACTTCCTGTTCAACACGCTGGCCAACGTGCAGGCCCTGGTCGATGCGCGCTCGCCGCAGGCTTCCGAGGTGCTGCGCAGCCTCGTGGCCTACCTGCGCGCCGCGATCCCGCGCCTGCACGCGCCGGAGCCGACGATCGCGCGCGAGCTGCAGCTGGTGCGCGCGTATCTCGACCTGATGCACATGCGCATGCCCGATCGCCTGCGCTACGCGATCGAGGCCGATGACGCCGCATCGGCCCTGCGCTGTCCGCCGTCGACCCTGCTCACGCTGGTCGAGAACGCAGTGCGCCATGGCATCGACCCCAGCGAGGAGGGCGGCATGGTGTCGGTCGAGATCCGCGTGCGCGCCGACCGCTGCCATGCGCTCGTGCGCGATACGGGCGTGGGGCTGCGCGGAGGCACCGAGGGCGCGGGCACCGGGCTGCTGGCGCTGCGCCAGCGCCTGCAGTTGTATTTCGCGGGCGATGCGCGCCTGGACGTGTGCGCGGCCGAGCAGGGCGGCGTGCATGCGCAGCTCGAATTTCCCGCATGGCCGGTGCTGCCATGAGCGCGCCTCGTCCCACCGCGCTGATCGCCGACGACGAACCGTTGCTGCGCGACGCGCTTGCCGCGCAGCTGGCCGAGGCCTGGCCGGCACTGCAGGTGGTCGCGCACGCGCGCAACGGGCGCGAGGCCATCGAATGCTTCGACAGCCTGCAGCCCGACATCTGTTTCCTCGACGTGCACATGCCCGGCGTGTCCGGCATCGAGGCCGCGCAGCACATCGGCCATCGTGCGCACCTGGTGTTCGTCACCGCGTTCGATCACTACGCCGTGCAGGCCTTCGCGCATGGCGTTCTGGACTATCTGGTGAAGCCGGTGGAAGCGGCGCGGCTTGCCGACACCGTGTCGCGCCTGCAAGCCCGGCTGCGCGTCGCCGAACCCGCGACGAACACCGACGCGCTGCTCGAACAGCTTGCCGCGCGCCTGGGCCCGGCGGTGGCGAAAGCGCCGCTGCGCTGGCTGCGCGCGTCGGTGGGGCAGACGCTGAAGCTCGTCGCGGTCGAATCGATCGACTACCTGCGCTCGGACGACAAGTACACCCGCATCGCCTGGCGCGACGATGCCGGGCAGCTTGCAGAAGCGCTGATCCGGCTGCCGTTGAAGGAATTGCTGCCGCAGCTCGATGCCGAGGAATTCGCGCAGGTGCATCGTTCCGTGGTGGTCAACCTGCGCGCGATCTCGCACGTCACGCGCGGCGACAACGACACCGCCGACATCCACCTCAAGGGGCGACGCGAAGTGCTGCCGGTCAGCCGGACCTACCTGCACCTCTTCCGCCAGATGTGATCGGCGACTGCGCGCGTCGCATGGCGTTGCGTATACGATCCGTCGCCGTCCGTCGGCTCGCCCGGGCATTGGCCGCATGGCCGATGGCGGCTGTCATGCAGCCGGGCTATGTTGCCGCCTCCATACCGGAGGGAATGTTTTTATGCGGAGCATGCTGTCCACGTTGTCCCCCCTTGCCTGCGCGCTGCTGCTGCTTTCAGGCGCGGCCCAGGCCGAAGTCTTCATCAACGAATTCCACTACGACGACTCGACCTCGTCCGGCGATACCGGCGAACGCATCGAGATCGTCGCCACCGCCGGCGAAACGCTGAGCAGCTATCGCATCTACCTGTACAACGGCTCCACGCCGACCTCGGCCGTCACCTACGACAACGACCTCGTGCCTGCCGGCAGCCTCGTCAGCTGCGGTGGCCAGGTGCGCATCGCGACCTTGAGCTACCCCACCAACGGTATCCAGAACGGTTCCAGCGACGGCATCGCGCTGGTGAACCCGAGTGGCCAGGTCGTGCAGTTCATCAGCTACGAAGGCCAGATCAAGGCGAGCAACGGTCCTGCCGCCGGCCTCACCAGCACCAACCTGCCGGTGTCCGAGACCGGGTCCGATCCCGCGGGCCGTTCGCTGCAGCTCGGCGGCACCGGCAGCAGCTACGCCAACTTCAGCTGGCGCAGTTCGGCGACCGCGACCTTCGGGACCTGCAACAACGCGCAGACGTTCTCGTCGCCGAATCCGGCGCCGACCGTCACCGGCACCACGCCGAGCAGTGGTGCCACCAACTTCCCGGCCGCCGGAGACCTGGGCGCGACCTTCAGCGAGAGCGTGACCGCCGCTTCCGGTGCGTTCACCCTGTCCTGCGCCAGCTCGGGCAGTGTTCCGCTGACGTATCCATCCAGCGGCAGCAGCTTCACCATTTCCACCAACACCGCGCTCGTCGCCGGCGAGACCTGCACCTTCACCGTCGTCGCCAATGCGATCACCGATGCCGGCGGCGCGAAGCCGTCCGCCAACACTGTCGTGAACTTCAGCGTCGCGTCCGGCGGCGGTGGCGGCACCGGCTACTACTCGCGCGTGAACACCAGCAGCGCTTCGCAGCTGCGTTGCTCGCTGCACGCGACGATCAAGGGCCACACCGCGTATCCGTACAGCGGCGGCACGACCAACGCGTGGACGATTCTGGAAATCGCCGACGAAGATCCGAACAACAGCGGCCGCATCCTCGATGCCTACCGCAACCGCAGCTTCGTGAAGATCACCGATCGCGCGGGCAGCGGCAGCGGCCTGAAGTACAACCGCGAGCACACCTGGCCGAATTCGCTCGGCTTCGGTTCCGCCACCGGCAACCTCGGCCTGCCGCATTCGCCGTACACCGACACGCACATGCTGTATCTCACCGACTCGGCCTACAACTCCGATCGCGGCAACAAGCCCTACGCCAACTGCACGCAAGCCTCGGGCTGTGGCGAGCGCGTCACCGAAGTCAACAACGGCCAGGGTGGCGGCAGCGGCGTGTACCCGGGCAACTCCAACTGGGTGAAGACGCCCGACGGCAACAGCGGTTCGTTCGAAGTGTGGGGCAAGCGCAAGGGCGACATGGCCCGCGCGATCATGTACATGGCCATCCGCTACGAAGGCGGCACGCACCCGACCACCGGCCAGAACGAGCCCGACCTGGAACTCACCGACAACCGCAGCCTGATCGTGATCACCTCGAGTTCGCCCGCCTACATGGGCCTGCTCTCCACGCTGATCGCCTGGCACCAGGCCGATCCGCCGACGGCCGCCGAACGCGCCCGCAACGAAGTGATCTACAGCTTCCAGGGCAACCGCAACCCGTTCATCGATCATCCGGAATGGGGCACCGCGGCGCTGTTCACCTCGGCCAAGCCGGCGAGCTGCCAGTTGAACTGAGATTAGCGATGAAATGATGTACCCCGAAAACGCCGGCGAAACTTCGCCGGCGTTTTCCATGCGCCTTCAGGATTCGGTATCTCTAGGCAAAGAGCAAGGCAAAGGGTTTGTTGCGGATCCGGATTCGACCTGTGTGATCAACGCTGTTTTTTGTCAAGCATCTGGTCTAGTTGGTCCAATGCCGTATGGGCATCATGTACTGATCGTGGTGGCCACACCCACGCGGGTTGTTCCGGCAGCGAATGCAATCGGTTTTCCGCTTCGCACAAGCCTGCCAAGATTTCCGGGCGAGATCGCAGCAACCTGACCGCAATGTGGCGATGTCCTCGCCGTACCGCGCCAAGTCGACGCCCGAAAAAGAAGATGGGGGCGAGGAAAGAATACGACTTCGTGCAATAGTCCACCTGGGCACGGAGGCTGGCGATGACATCCTCCGCTGTCGCATCCAAGGTTCCGGTGTCGGAGAACACACTGCGCAGATAAGCATATGCGTCGTGGTCGTTGGAGTGTTTGCCGCTTCGAAAAATTCCCGTATAGCGCGGTCCCGGGTCGCATATGGATTCCCATGAAACACACCATTCCCAAGCGTGAATGAGATTGGTATTTATCAGCGTCCAAGCATCATCGCATGCGTTCTTCCAGCGAACGTTTTCTTCCAGCCATGTGCGCGCTCGCGCAACATCGTCCGCATCATGGGAGATGGCCAATGCGATATCGGCGAGTGCATCGGAGCAGATTGCTGCATCCGGAAGGACATGGTTGGCGTCGGCAAGGGCTGCGGATAGTGCGAGCAGCGCTTGAGGGATTTCCGGGTCGCGCGCGAGCAGACGAGCCCGAATGGCGTGAGATTCCGATCGAAGCCTTGCGAGCGTGGCTTCGTTGTCGTTGCGGGAGCGATCTTCTCTGAAGTGGACAGCCATGCATGAACTTCCAGTGGTGTGCTGCTTGGATCGGGGTGGCCGCTGCAGGATTCAAGGAAGGTTGCGCTAGGTATGAAAAGCCATTCCAGGGCGTGGCAGGTGACCGGGAAGCGGTTTTCGATTGCATCAATTCGACCTAATCTGGGTGGATACAACAACGCAGGTTGCTTCATGCGAACGTCACTTGTCACGCTGCTCGCGTCGATGCTTCTCGCCATCTCCTGCGCCGCCCCCGAGAGGCCGTCTCCACCGGATCGCGTGCT
Source organism: Lysobacteraceae bacterium (assembly GCA_016789405.1). GTDB lineage: Bacteria > Pseudomonadota > Gammaproteobacteria > Xanthomonadales > Xanthomonadaceae > Lysobacter_I. The sequence goes on along the minus strand of JAEUPQ010000021.1, from coordinate 20,646 downwards.
CTTCGTCGGCAACAGCCTGACCTACGTGGGCAACGTGCCTGCGGTGTTTTCCGCGCTGGCGGAAGCCAACGGCAGGCCGATGCCGAGCGACATGATCGTCAAGGGCGGCGCCACGCTGAGCGAACGCGTCGCGGACGGATCGGTTGCGCGTGCGCTGTCGGAACACCGATACGGCTGGCTGGTGATCCAGGAACGCGGCGGAGACCTCCTGTGTGCGCTCGGGCCGGAATCGTGCAGGCAATCGCGACACGCGATCGTCGAACTCGCGCGGTTGGCAAAGGCAGAGGGCACCAGGGTCGTCATGCTGGGGTCCTATCAGCCGAATCCCGTGGTCTCGCGCGGCCTGGTCGACAAGGAGTCTGCCGCCGCCGCAAGGGCGGGAGTCGCGTACGTTGAAATCTCCGAGTCGCTGCGGCACCTCCGCGACATCGCGCCGGATCTGGCCTGGTTCGCGTCCGATGGCGTGCATCCCGGAAAGGACCTCGTGTTGCTGGATGCGATGCGCCTGCACCAGGTGATGCGCGGCCGGTTGCCGACGCCCGCGCCGCTGACGGTCCGGGCACCGATCTATGGCATATCGAGTGGCCTCGATGCGGTCCCGAGGGCATCGGATGCGTCGCCGCCCAGGCCCGACACCCTGCCTGAAGCACGCTACGACGCCGCGACTATGCGCACGATCTTCGATGCCGTCCGATCCATGTCGGATGGCGGCAAATGACCCGGCCGTGCCGTGGGCCGGGCCAGCGCATCGTTGACGGAACGATCATGGCCTGTCAGCGTTCGAACGCAAGCACGCACCCGCATCCAAGGCGTCGAGGCGACATGAAGATCTCCGGCATCCTGCTGTTGTTCCCGGTACTGGCCCTGGCCGGTGACGGTGCGGTCTCCGACAAGGAACTTTCGCTCGGCGGCGTGGCGATCGGCGATACGGCCGCTGCGGTCGTCGCGCGCCTGGGTGAACCGAAGCGCAAGGTGCCCGCGCAGGATTTCCTTGAACTCCATTACGACTATCCCGGCCTGCGGGTGTCGTTCAACGAGGGCATCGTCGCCGGACTGCATGCCGACAAGCCCGGTGCATGCACGCCGAAGGGCGTGTGCCCCGGGAACCGCATGGATCGGATGCGCACGCTGTATGGCCCGCCGATCGTCGCAGACCGGGACACCGGTCGCTTCCACGAGTACTACGGTGAGGACGCGGCCTGCTGGCTGCAGATTCCGGCCAAGGGCAGACGCGTGGCATCGATCACCGTGGCTTGCCAACCCTGATGCTTGCGGCCATGGGCCTGATGCGCACACGTGCGGGATCGGTCTTGAAATCCCTGTTCACCGGGTTGGTGATTCCATGGTTGATCGTCATCCCCATCGTGGGCTTCGCCGTGCTGGTGTTGCGCATGGGCGGCTGGTTCGCATTGGTCTGCATCTGGCTGATCGCCTGGTTCTTCTTCCTGGTGGCAAAAGTGACAGGTCAGCTTGCATCGGGCGAAGCGTCGCGAAGAGAATGACCTCGCTGCGGTCGCGGGCCGAGGCTGCCATGTTTCAAGGCATGGCGGAAACGGGGGTTGTCCGTCGCGGCGGTCATATCAACAGGGGGATTCATGGAAATTCTGGGTTACATCGGCCTCGGGCTGGTGCTTGTCGGCAATGTCTGGATGCTCGTGCGTGGCTTCTCGGAGAGCATCCTGTGGGGGCTGGGCATGTTGTTGTTGCCGCTGGTCGGCCTGTTCTTCCTTTTCGCGCATTGGGACAAGGCGAAGCATCCGTTCTTCGTCAATCTCGCAGGCATCGCGATCTGCTTCGTCGGCTTTGGCCTGGGCGCCGATTCGACACAGGCCGTGCCGTGATCGGAATGCCGCCGCGACATCGGGCGTGGCGTCCGTGGCGGCGTGACCGTGCGCCTCAGCGTCCGTAGGCCGGCTTCACCGGCCGCAGGGCCTGCAGTTTCGCCGCGGTCTGCTGCGCAGGAAGCACCGGCACCACGCGTCTGCCCTGGCCTTCAGCGGTGACGGTGTTGACCATCGCACGGATGTCGTTGATGTCGGCTGCAACGCGGGTATTGAGGTCGTCGACGAGGAACACGCCGGCGATGCCGTTCACGCGATCGACCCAGGGCGTGAACCCGAACGCGCCGGGGCTGGAGACGATCAGTGGCGACGACGGATCGATCCACTGCCCCAGCCCGTAGCCGAAACCGGTGCTGGTGGGCGGTCGCGACACGTCGACCGTGCCGACGGTGCGATCACGCGCCATCTCCTCGATGGTGGCGCGCGACAGGAATCGGCGCGAAGGCAGGCACGAGAGCAGCAGCGTGTTGTCCAGGCAGCCGTTGGCCAGCACCATGTCGACGACCTTGCCGTAGTCCTCCAGCGTGCTGCGCACGCCGCCGGCGATACGCGGGTTGCCGGTACGCACATAGCCCGGCTCGGTGGACGCGGTGGCGAAGTCGGTCGCGGTCAGGCCCAGCGGCGAGACCATTTCGTCGAGGAAGATGTCGTCCCAGGCCTTGCCGGTGGCGAGTTCGGCCATGCGTCCGGCGACCTGCATCGAATTGCCGCCATAGGAAAACACCTTGCCGGGTTCGCCGATCATCGTGGACTGCTGCAGGATGCGGTTCGCGCAGGTGGCCAGCGTGTACAGCGGATTGGACATGCAGCTATCGTCGCCGCCGGGCAGGCCGCTGGTGTGCGAGAACAGCTGTTCGAGCGTGATGCTCCGTTTCGCAGGCGCCACGTCGGGGAAATACTGGCCGACGGTATCGGTCCAGCGCAGTTGCCCCTTCTCGACCACGCGCGCCAGGGTCAGGGCGGACAGCCATTTGCTGGCCGAGGCGATGCGCACGCGCGTGCCGAGCGTGTACTGGCCGAAGGCGCGCCTGTAGACCACGTTGCCGGCCTTGTTCACGCGCAGCGAAGCGCCGTCGAGCGCGTAATGCTGCACGAAGGCCTGCATTTCCGCCGAAACGGGAGCGAAGTCGTATTGCGGCACGGCATGCGCGGCGGTAGCGCCGAGGAGGGCGGTAAGTCCGAAGGCGGCAACGAATGTGCGCAGCATGGCGGGTCGTCCGTGGGCGGGTGGGCTGGTGAACGCCGCGAAGGGGCGGTCGGTTGACAGCCGCACGGGGCGGTCGCGCCATTCCGTACAATGGCCGCCTTTCCGACGCACCGCGCACGACCCACGCATGCCCCTGATCGACATCGGCGCCAACCTCACCCACGACAGTTTCGACCACGACCGCGAGGCCGTGCTGCAGCGCGCCCGCGCCGCGGGCGTGGCGCGCATGATCATCACCGGCGCCTGCCGTGCGCATTCGCCGCGGGCGCTGATCCTGGCGCAGACGTATCCGGGCGAGTTGTTCGCCACGGCCGGCGTGCATCCGCACCATGCGATCGAATACACCGACGAGTGCGACGCCGAGATGCGCGCGCTGCACGCGCATCCGGAAATGGTGGCGGTCGGCGAATGCGGTCTGGACTACAACCGCGATTTCTCGCCGCGCCCCGCGCAGCGCAAGGCCTTCGAGCGCCAGCTCCAGCTCGGCGCGGAGACAGGCAAGCCTCTGTTCCTCCACCAGCGCGATGCGCATGACGACTTCATGGCGATGATGAAGAACTTCGACGGCCGGCTCGGCCCGGCGGTGGTGCACTGCTTCACCGGCACGCGCGAGGAGTTGTTCGCCTACCTCGACCAGGACTGGTACATCGGCATCACCGGCTGGCTGTGCGACGAACGCCGCGGCACCCACCTGCGCGAACTGGTGAAGCACATCCCGGCGAACCGCCTGATGATCGAAACCGACGCGCCCTACCTGCTGCCGCGCACCGTGCGCCCGCAGCCCTCGCACCGACGCAACGAGCCGATGTACCTCGCGCACATCGTCGAGGAGCTTGCACGCGATCGCGGGGAAACCGTCGAAGCCGTGGCGGCATCGACTTCCGCCACCGCGACGACGTTCTTCCGCCTGCCGGAGGCTGTTCCGGCGAGCTGAACCGCCTCCGCATCCCTGCCTTCCGGCAGGGACTCAATTATTGAACCGATCGGTACACTGCGCGTCCCGAAGTACCTCCGGAGCCAGCGCAATGCCGGTCTCGTTCCGCGCCCTTCCCGCGCCCTTCACCGCAGTGGCGCTGGCTGCTGCGATCGCCCTGACCGCCTGTTCGGGCAACGCCCCGGAATCGACGCAATCCGCCAGCCCGTCATCGGCCCTCGCGGTCACCACCGCGACCGTGGAAGTGCGCGACCTCTCTCGCAGCGTGCTGGTGTCAGGGGCCGTGGCGCCGGTCGAGGAAATGCAGCTCGGTGTCGAAGTCAGCGGTTTGCGCGTGACCGAACTCCTGGTCGATGTCGGCCAGCAGGTGCGCCGCGGCCAGGTGCTGCTGCGGCTGGATCGCCGGATGCTCGATAGCGAACGGAACCAGGCCGAGGCCGGTTTGCGGGAAGCAGAGGCGGGTGCGGCGCTGGCCAGGGCGAACCTGGTTCGCGCCGAGAGTCTTGCTCGCGAACGCTACATCAGCGCGGGCCAGCTCGACGAACTGCGCGCGGCACGGACGCAGGCCGACGCCCGTGTCGGCACGGCGCGCGCCGCGCGCGATGGCGCCGAACTGCGCCACAGCTTCGCGGAACTGCGTGCGCCAGCCGACGGCATCGTGTCGAAACGGCTCGTCCAGCCCGGCCAGGTCGTCGCGGCCAGCGGAGAACTGCTGCGACTGATCCGCGATGGACGACTCGAATGGCGTGCGGAGCTGCCGGTCGCGCAACTGATGGCGGTGAAGCCCGGCGATCGCATCGAATTGCGCGACAGCCGGGGACTTCCGGTCGAAGGCCGGGTGCGCGCGGTCAGCCCGGGCGTCGACGCCGCGACGCGCACCGGAACCGTCTACGCCGATCTGCCGGATCCGAAGGGGCTCGCCGCCGGCGCATATCTCGAAGGCCGCATCGACACCGGACGCGCGCGCGTCGCCACGGTGCCGGTCTCCGCGATCGTCCTGCGCGATGGTTTCGCCACGCTGTACACGGTCGAAGCCGGCGATCGCGTGCAGGTCGTGAAAGCGCAGCGGGTTCGCACCGGCACGCGCAGCGAAGGGCATGTCGAACTGATCGATGGACCGAAGCCCGGGCAGGCCGTCGTGGTGAAGGGCGCGGGTTTCCTTGCGGATGGTGACGCGGTGCGCGTCGTGACTGCAGGCGGATCGGCCTCCGCTGCGGGCGTCGTGCGATGAGCGGCGGCGGCAGCCTGTCCTCCTGGGCCATCCGCCGGCCGCTTCCGGCGATGATGGTGTTCTTCGTGCTTTGCGTGGCGGGGTTGTGGGGTTTCCATTCCTTGCCGGTGAGCCGTTATCCGGACATCGCGTTCCCGATGACCACGGTCACCGTCAGCCAGCCCGGCGCGTCGCCGGCCCAGCTCGAAACGGAAGTCACGCGCCGCATCGAGGATTCGCTGGCGACCATTCCCAACGTCAAGCGCATGTCGTCTTCGGTGACCGAGGGCGTCAGCATGACGGCGGTGGAGTTCAACCTCGACACCGACCTGTCGGACGCGCTGGACGATACCCGCGATGCGATCACGCGCATCCGCAGCGACCTGCCGCAGGACATCCTGGAGCCGGTTGTCGGCAAGATCGACATCGGTGGTTCGTTGCAGACCTATGCGGTGGACGCGCCGCGCATGAGCGCCGACGAGCTGTCCTGGTTCGTGGACCGCGATGTGTCGCGGGCCCTGTACGGCGTGCCCGGCGTGGCGCGGGTGAACCGGATCGGCGGCATCGATCGCCAGGTGCGCGTCGACCTCGATCCCCAGGCGCTGCTGGCCTGGGGGATCACCGCTGGCGAGGTGTCGCAGCAGCTGGCGCGCATCCAGGTGGACAGGCCTGGCGGCAAGGCCGAGCTCGGCGGCGAGCAGCAGACCATCCGCACGATCGCGACCGTCGCCAGCGCACAGCAGTTGCGCGATTACTCGATCGCCCTGCCCGATGGCCGCGCGGTGCGTCTGTCGGACATCGCGCGCGTCGAGGATGCCGCTGCCGACGAAACCCAGGCTGCGCTGCTCGATGGCAAGCCGACCGTGGGTTTCTCGCTGTCGCGCACGCGCAAATCCGACGAGCTGAAGGTCTCGGCGAAGGTGCGCGAAGCGCTGGACCGGCTGCAGGCATCGCATCCGGGCGTGAGCTTCCGCCTGGTCACCAACATCGTGGACGAAACCGAGCGCTCGTACCGCTCGTCGATGACGATGCTGTGGGAAGGCGCATTGCTCGCGCTGCTCGTGGTGTGGTGGTTCCTGCGCGACTGGCGCGCGACCTGGGTGTCGGCGGTGGCCCTGCCGCTGTCGATCATCCCGACCTTCGCGGTCATCGCGCTGCTGGGTTTCAGCCTGAACATGATCACCCTGCTTGCCTTGTCGGTGGTGGTCGGCATCCTGGTGGACGATGCGATCGTGGAGATCGAGAACATCGTGCGCCACCTCGGCATGGGCAAGTCGCCGCTGGAAGCCGCGCGCGATGCCGCCGAGGAAATCGGCACTGCGGTGATCGCGACTTCGATGACGCTGGCCGCGGTGTTCGTGCCGGTCGCGTTCATGCCGGGCATCGCGGGCAAGTTCTTCAGGGAGTTCGGCTGGACTGCGGCGACAGCGGTGTTGTTCTCGCTGCTGGTGGCGCGCCTGCTCACGCCGATGATGGCCGCCTACCAGCTCAAGCCGCATCCACGGCAAGACGAGACCGAGACGCCGATGATGCGCCGCTATCTCGGCTGGGTGGATGCATCGCTGCGCCACCGCGGGCGCACGCTGTGGGTGTCGCTGGCCCTGTTCATCGCGTCGCTGGCGCTGGTGCCGTTGATCCCGACGACCTTCATCCCGTTCACCGATCTGGGGCGCAGCAACGTCAGCATCGAATTGCCGCCGGGCACCCGCATCGAGGACACGGTGGCCGTGTCCGAGGACGCGCGGCATCGCCTGGAGACGCTGCCGGAACTCAAGCAGGTGTTCACGATGATCGGCAGCGTGCTGGACGTCGGCGACCCGGGCAAGACGGGTGTCGGCGAAACGCGCAAGGCCACGCTGGTGCTGGACTGGGGCCCGAAAGCAGGGCGCGACCGCGACCAGAAGCAGCTCGAGCGCGAGGTGCGTGCGCTGCTGGCCGACCTGCCCGGCGCGAAGATCAGCTTCATCAGCAGCGAACCGGGCGAAGTGATGCAGCTGGTGTTGTCGGGCAGCGATCCGGACGCGCTCGCTGCGGCAGCCGCAGCGGTGGAACGCGACCTGCGCAAGCTCAAGGGCCTGGGCAGCATCTCGTCATCGGCCTCGTTGTTGCGCCCCGAGCTGCAGATCGTGCCCGATCCGGCCCGTGCGGCCGACCTGGGCGTCGCCACCGCCGATATCGCGGAAGCGACGCGCATAGCGACCAGCGGCGACTACACGCAGCGCATGGCGAAACTCAACCTGCCCGATCGGCAGGTTCCGATCCGCGTCGGCTTCGCGCGCGAGGATCTTTCCGACCCTGCGCTCATCGGCCAGCTGCGCGTCCGCGGTGCGAACGGACCGGTGCCCCTGTCGGCGGTGGCCGAGATCCGCGACGGCAGCGGGCCGTCCGTGCTGTCGCGCTACCAGCGCCAGCGCAACGTCACGCTCACCGCCGAACTCAACGGCCGGCCGCTGGGCGACGTGATGGCCGAGGTGCAGGCGCTGCCATCGATCAAGCAACTGCCCAGCAGCGTGGCGTTCCTCAACGCGGGCGATGCGGAGATCTTCGTCGAGCTGTTCCTGGGCTTCGCGATGGCCATGCTGGCCGGCCTCGTCTGCATCTACATGGTGCTGTTGCTGCTGTTCAACCACGCGATCCAGCCGCTGACCATCCTCACCGCAGTGCCGCTGTGCGCCGGCGGCGCGTTCGGTGCGCTGCTGCTCACCGGCAACATGCTGTCGTTGCCGGCGCTGATCGGCCTGCTGATGCTGATCGGCATCGCCACCAAGAACTCGATCCTGCTGGTCGACTATGCGGTGGTGGCCGAGGATAAGCATGGCCTGCCGCTGCATGACGCACTGATCGACGCCTGTCGCAAGCGCGCCCGCCCGGTGATCATGACCACGCTCGCGATGGGCGCCGGCATGCTGCCGCTGGCACTGGGTTTTTCGGGCGACTCCAGCTTCCGCGCACCGATGGCCTGGGCGGTGATCGGCGGCCTGATCACGTCTACGGCGCTCAGCCTGATCGTGATCCCCGCGGCGTACTCGGTGCTGCACGACGTGGGACTGTGGATCGCGCGGAAGTTCCGTCGCGAGGCGAAACCCGCGGAGGCGATGTCGGCGGACGCGTGACGCCGCTTGTTGCGCCCTTGGTGCATGCGTGCCCCAGCCCCCTTCGACGCAGGGGGCGAAGATCCGGGATCAATACATCGCCAAGTCGCCGCAGCCCTGCATCGTCGATTCGCCTTCGACTTCCACGGTCACGCGCTGCGAATGCGTGCGGTCGGCGTCGTCGGTGCAGGGTTCGGTGGCGATCTCGACGTGGATCTTCTTCGCGCCGCCCGACGTGCCCAGCGTGCCGTCGAGCGCGATCGGCTTGCGTTCCGGGCCGCGGGCCTGCACGCCCGGCGTGCCGCGATAGGTCAGTTCGCCCTTCGCCGTCTTCTGGCCCATGGCCCAGGTCAGTTCGACCTCGTGGCGCATGTCGCCGATGGCGTGGATGCGGATGTTGAAATGTTCGCCCAGGCCCATGAAGGCCGGCACCGGACTGAGGCGGCTGGCCATCTCGGCGGACACCTTCGGCGAAGGTGCTGGCGGCGCGGCCGGGGCAGGCGGTGCTGGCGGTGCGGGTGGCGCAGGCGGTGCGGGAGGCGCAGGCGGTGCGGGAGGCAAGGGCGGCGCGCCGCAGGCGGCAAGGGTGATGGTGGCGACGGTCAGGGCGAGAACGAAGGCGTGCGTGCGCATGGGAAAGTCCTCTGCGGATGATGTCGATCGGAAGTCGCGAACGGATGTCGCCACGCGCAGTGCCACGCGTGGCCTCAGCTGCGCAGCCCCACGCCGCGCTTGAGCAGCCACAGGCCCAGTCCGCCGAGCACGACGACGAAGCCGAGCATCAGCGCGTACGCCAGCCACAACGGCACGTCGCTCACGCCGAGCAGTCCGTAGCGGAAGGCGTTGACCATGTAGAAGATCGGGTTGAGATGCGTCGCGGTCTCGGCCCAGCCGGGCAGCAGCTTCACCGAGTAGAACACGCCGCCCAGGTAGGTCAGTGGGGTGAGGATGAAGGTCGGCACGATCGCGATGTCGTCGAACTTCTTCGCGTACACCGCGTTGACGAAGCCGGCCAGCGAGAAGATCGTCGCGCCGAGGATGACTGTCGTCAGCGTGACCAGCGGGTGCGGGATGCGCACGTCGGTGAACAGCATCGCGATGGCGAGCACGATCACGCCGACCATCAGGCCGCGCAGCACGGCACCGGTGACGTAGCCGCCGAGGATCACCCACGACGGCATCGGGCTGACCAGCAGCTCCTCGACGTGACGGCCGAACTTCGCGCCGAAGAAGCTCGACGAGATGTTGCCGTAGCTGTTCTGGATCACGCTCATCATGACCAGCCCGGGGACGATGAAATCCATGTAGCGGATGCCGTCCATCTCGCCGACGCGCGAACCGATCAGTCCGCCGAAGATCAGGAAGTACAGGGTCATCGTGATCGCCGGCGGCACCAGGGTCTGTCCCCAGATGCGCAGGATCCGGTTCACTTCGCGGCGCACGATGGTCATCAGCGCGGTGCGGTTGCGCTGGCCGGTGGTCATCTGCTGTGTCGTCGCTTCGGTCGCGCTCATGCCGCATCCTCCTGGTTGCCGGTGAGGCGCACGAACAGTTCCTCCAGGCGGTTGGTCTTGGTGCGCATCGAGCGCACGCGCACGCCGGCGGCGTCGAGCGCGGCGAACACGCCGTTGAGGTCCATCGAGCGCGGCATCTCCAGGTCGATGGTGTGGTCGTCGGCGGCGACCAGCGTGGCGCCGACGATCGCCGGCAGCGTGGCCGGCAGGCCGCCTTCGATGTCGAGCAGGAAACCTTCCACGTCGAGCTTGGCCAGCAGCGCCTTCATCGGGCCCTGTTCGACGATCCGGCCCCTGTCGATGATCGCGAGGTTGCGGCAGAGGCTCTCGGCCTCTTCCAGGTAGTGCGTGGTCAGGATGATGGTGGTGCCGGAGGCGTTGATGTCCTTCAGCGTCTTCCACATGCCGCGGCGGATCTCGATGTCCACGCCCGCGGTGGGCTCGTCGAGGATCAGCAGCCGCGGGTCGGTCATCATCGCGCGGGCGATCATCAATCGCCGCTTCATGCCGCCGGACAGCGTGCGGCTCATCTTGTCGGCCTTGTCCCACAGCTGCGCGTCGCGCAGCACCTTCTCGGCCCGTTCGCGCGCCAGCGCGCGCGGCACGCCGTAGAAACCCGCGTAGTTCACGCAGATGTCGAACGGCTTCTCGAACATGTTGAAGTTGATTTCCTGCGGCACCAGGCCGATCAGGCGCATGGCCTCGTCGCGGCGGGCGGCGATGTCGACGCCGAAGATGCGCACCTCGCCGGAGGTCTTGTTCACCAGCGAGCTGGTGACGCCGATCAGGGTGGACTTGCCGGCGCCGTTGGGGCCGAGCAGGGCGTAGAAGTCGCCGGGCGCGACATCCAGCGAGACGCCCTTGAGGGCTTCGACGCCATTGTCGTAGGTCTTGCGCAGGTCGCGGATGGAGAGGGCCGGCTGGTCGGGCGTGTTCGGGGCTGGGGCAGCGCTCATCAGGGGTCCTTGCCGGGACCGCGGGACGGTGCGTCCGGGCGGGGCGGCGGTTCGGTGCGGTGGTTGCCGGTAGTATAGGCGGCCATGCCGGGGCCTCCCCGGCAACACACCTTTCCAGTGCGATTCATTCCGCACCATTCCATTCCGCACCATTCCAGGCAGACCTCAGTGCCCGCCCATTTCCCCCTCAAGCTCGTCGGCCGCCGCATGCTGGCTCCCACCGTGGCCCACCTGAGTTTCGTCCGTGACGACGGGCAGCCGCTGGACTACATCCCCGGCCAGTTCGTGCAGGTGCATTTCGAATACGCCGACGGCACCGCGACCAAGCGCAGCTACTCGCTCGCCACCCAGCACGACCATGCGCTCGGGCCCGGAGAATCGGTCGAGATCGCGGTCAGCTACGTCCCCGGTGGCGCCGCGACGGCCTTGTTCGAAGGCCTCGACATCGGCGGCGCGATCACCGCCAGCGGCCCGTATGGCCGCTTCTGCCTGATGCCGGCCGACGCCAACCGTCGCTACCTGTTGATCGGCACCGGCACCGGCGTGACCCCGTATCGCGCCATGCTGCCGCAGCTGGCCCAGCAGATCGCCGAGCGCGGCATCGAAGTCGTGCTGCTGTTCGGTGCGCGCACGCCGGACGAACTGCTGTACGGCGACGAGTTCCGCGCCTTCGCCGACGCGCATCCCGGCTTCCGCTTCGTGCCCTGCTTCTCGCGCGAACTGCCGGCCGGGGATTCGCCGCATGCCCATGCAGACGTGCGCAAGGGCTACGTGCAGGACCAGCTGGCCGAATTCCTGCCGAACGCCGAGGGCGACATCGCCTACCTCTGCGGCAACCCGAACATGGTGGATGCCTGCTTCGAAGCGCTGAAGGCCCATGGCCTGCCGGTGCCGGTGATACGCCGCGAGAAGTACGTCAGCAGCAAGTAGGCGCTGCGCTCCGCGCGCCTGCCCCGCGCGGCATGCCACTGCATGCATTCCCGACCGCCCGGCTTCGCCCGCGCGGTCGCGCTTGTGCCTGCCGCTGCATCCGGTCACATTCCGGGTCCAGCTGCGTCCTAGTCTCCGAAGCCGCCTGCCGGCGCTCGTGTCCACACCGGAAGTCCTCCATGTCCAGATTCCTGCTGTTCTCCGCCCTGGCGCTCGCGCTCGCTGGCTGCGGCGATTCGTCCACCCAGTCCGCGCCATCGATGCGCACCGACGCCAACGGCGACCTGCGCTATGGCCAATTGCGTTTCAGGCCCTGCTCGCTCGGTGAAGAAGGCATGGTCGCGATCGAGGCCCAGTGCGCCACGCTCGACGCCCCCGAGAACCATGACGCGCCGAAGGGGCGCAAGATCCAGCTCGCGGTCGCGCTGATCCCGGCGAAGAACGCGACCCAGCCCGATCCGGTCGTGATCATCGCCGGCGGTCCGGGCCAGGCCATCCTCGATGCCTACCCGATGCTGCACGACGCGCTGGAGGACGTGCGCCGCAGCCGCAACATCCTGCTGATGGATGCGCGCGGGACCGGCGGCTCGCACCTGCTGCAATGCGACGAGCTGAGCGCGATGGCCGATGGCGGCGCGCTCGAACCGGGCCTCGAACAATTGCGCGACTGGGCCACGCGCTGCCGCGATCGCCTGGCGAAGACGTCGGACCTGCGCTACTACACGACCACCGACCACATCCGCGATCTCGACCTGCTGCGCACGAAGGTGGGCGTCGATGCGTTCAACCTCGTCGGCATCTCCTATGGCACGCGCGTCGCCCAGCAGTTCGCCAAGCGCTATCCCGCGCACACGCGCACGATGACCCTCGATTCGATCGCGCCGAACACGCTGGTGCTCGGCCAGGAACACGCGCGCAACCTCGATGCCGCGCTGAAGCAGCAGTTCGCGCGCTGCATCGCCGAGCCGGCGTGCAAGCGCAACATCGGCGATCCCGCAGCGATGCTGGCGAAGGTGCGGGCCACGCTGCAGGCCGGCGGCATCGCGCCGGTGCGCTACCGGGATCCGACCAGCGGCGAATGGCGCGAGGAAGCGCCGACCTTCGGCCATCTCGCCGCGTTGCTGCGCTTCTACGCCTATCGTCCCGAATCTGCGTCGATGCTGCCGCTGGTGCTGCACGATGCATCGCAGGGCCGCTACGAAACCCTGCTTTCGCAGGCGCGTTCGCTCAGCGGTGAAGTCGGCGATTCCATGGCGCTGGGCATGCACCTGTCGGTCAGCTGCAGCGAAGACCCGGAAATCCACGTCGATGCCGCCGACAAGGACACCATCCTGGGCACGTCGATGGCCGAATTCCTGCAGGCGCAGTGCGCGGTCTGGCCGAAGGGCGCGCGCCCGGCGGACTTCCGCAAACCGCTGTCCGGCAACGTCCCGGTGCTGGCGATCAGCGGCGAGTTCGACCCGGTCACGCCACCGCGCTACGGCGACGAAGTCGTGAAGACGCTGCCCAACGGCCGCCATCTCGTGCTGCCGGGCCAGGGTCACAGCGTGCTGGCCACCGGCTGCATGCCCAAGCTGTTCGCGCAGTTCATCGAGAAGGCCGATGCGAAGGCGCTCGATGCCGCCTGCCTCAAGCGTCTGAAAGCTTCGCCGCCGTTCTCGGGCTACTACGGTTGGGAGCCCTGATCGATCAATTGATTGATCGCATCGCGTCCGCGATTCCCATCCCATCGTCCCGACCCCAATTCCATCGAGCATTTCCAATGATCGAAGTCCAGAACCTCCACAAGTCGTTCAAGACCCGCACCGGGCTTGTCCAGGCCGTGCGCGGCGTCAGTTTCACCGCCCGCGACGGCGAAATCACCGGTCTGCTCGGCCCCAACGGCGCCGGCAAGACCACCACGCTGCGCATGCTCTACACGCTGATGTCCCCCGACGAAGGCAAGGTCAGCGTCGACGGGTTCGACGTGGCCACGCATGCCAACGACGTGCGTCGGCGCCTGGGCGTGCTGCCCGATGCGCGCGGCGTCTACAAGCGCCTCACCGCGCGCGAGAACATCAGCTACTTCGGCGAACTGCATGGCTTGAATGCTGCCACGATCACCGAGCGCACCGCGCGCCTGGCCGATGCGCTGGGCATGGCCGACGTGCTCGATCGTCGCACCGAAGGCTTTTCGCAGGGCCAGCGCACCAAGACCGCGATCGCGCGCGCACTGGTGCACGACCCGAAGAACGTCATCCTCGACGAGCCGACCAACGGCCTCGATGTGATGACCACCCGCGGCCTGCGCGAATTCCTGCGCCAGCTGCGCGCCGAAGGCCGTTGCGTGATCTTCTCCAGCCACATCATGCAGGAGGTCGCGGCGCTGTGCGATCGCATCGTGGTGATCGCCGCCGGTGAAGTGAAGGCCATGGGCACGCCCGACGAACTGCGTGCGCGCACCGGCCACGACAACCTCGAGGACGCCTTCGTCCAGCTGATCGGCTCGGAGGAGGGCCTGCACGCATGATGCCCGCATCGTTCAACATCTTCCTGACCGTGCTGCGCAAGGAACTGCGCGACTTCGCGCGCGACCGCCGCACGTTCCTGATGGCGCTGCTGCTCGGCCCGCTGGTCTATCCGCTGCTGTTCATCGGCCTGGGCAAGCTGGTCGAGGCACGCGTCAGCACGCAGCTGGAGAAACCGCTGGAGATACCGGTCATCGGTGCGGATCATGCGCCGAACCTGGTCGCCTTCCTCGCCACGCAGGACATCCGCGCGAAGGCGCCGCCGAAGGACCTGGTCGGCACGATCCGTCGCCAGGACGAGGACGTGGCGCTGGTCATTTCGCCGGATTTCGCCGATGACTGGCGTGCAGGGCGACCGGCGAAGGTCGAAGTGGTGTCCGACAGCACGCGCCAGAACGCCGAAGTGGCGGTGCAGCGCGTGCGCGGCGCGCTGGTGGCCTACGGCCGCCAGGTCGGTGCGCTGCGCCTGGTCGCGCGCGGCGTGAGTCCGTCGCTGTCGCAGGCGATGAACGTCGCGCAGCGCGACGTGGCCACGCCCGAAGCGAAGCAGGGACGCTTCCTGTCGATGATGCTGCCTGTGCTGCTGCTCATGTTCGCCTTCATCGGCGGCGCCAACCTGACGATGGATGTCACCGCGGGCGAGCGTGAACGGCAGTCGCTGGAGCCGTTGCTGGCCACGCCGGTGTCGCGGGCGACGCTGGTCAGCGGCAAGATGATGGCTGCCGCGCTGATCGGCATCGTCGCGCTGGTGCTGACCCTGCTCTCGTTCAAGTTCAGCGCGGCGCTGTCGACCAGTGCGATGGCGCGTGCGCTCGACGTGTCCTACTTCGCGATCGGCAAGATGATGCTGGTGCTGGTGCCGCTGGTGCTGATCGGCACCGCGCTGCTCACCTTCATCGCCGCCGGCGCCAAGAGCATGAAGGAAGCGCAGAGCCACCTGGTGTGGATGATGTTCATGCCGATGCTGCCCGCCTACGCGCTGATGGCCTATCCGCTGAAGGACCAGGACCTGTGGCAGTACGCGGTGCCGTTCCTGTCGCAGAACCAGATGCTGGTGAAGGCCTCGCGCGGCGAGACCGCGTCGCCCGAGCAGTGGGGCATCTACCTGGCCTGCGCGCTGGCGCTCGCGGCCGTGCTGTGGCTTGCCGCGATCTGGCGCTACCGCCAGGAGAAGCTTGCGATCTCGACCTGATCGCAGGATCCCGCGATCGCGGGCAGGCAAGGAAAAAGCCCGGCGCGAGCCGGGCTTTTTCGTGTGCCTTGCAGTGAACCGCGATTACGGCTTGAACGCGATCGTCTGGCGGGTGGTCACCGGCGAGGCGATCGGCTGGTAGCGCCAGCGCTTCACCGCTGCGACGGCTTCGCGGTCGAATACGCGCGGCGGGTTGCCGCGGACCACGCGGGCGTTGGTGACGGTGCCATCGGTGCCGACGGTGAATTCCACCTGCACTTCGCCCGACACGCGGTCGCGGAAGGCTTCCGGCGGATACTTCGGCGCGGACTGGCTGATCAGGCGCAGGTCGTTGGCGCTGGCGGTGGCCGGTGCGGCCGTGGTGCTGGTTTCGCGGCGGCGACGCTCTTCCTCCTCGCGACGGGTGCGCTCGGCAGCCACGCGGGCCTCTTCCTGGCGGCGGGCGTCGGCCTCACGCTGGGCCTGGGCGGCCGCGGCCTGCTGCTGTTGCTGCTGCGCCAGGCGTTCGGCAGCGAGCTTCTGCTGCTCTTCCTGCTGCTTCTTGCGATCTTCTTCCAGCTTGGCCAGGCGCTCCTTCTCGGCTTCGGCATCCAGCACCTGCTGCTGCTGGCGCTGGGCGAAGCTGGCCTGCGCATCGGTGATCGACTGCTTCAGGCGCGGCAACGCCGGCGCGGCCTTGTCGGTCTTTTCCATCAGCGCGTACAGGCGCAGGGCTTCACTGAAGTCGTCGCGGGCGATGCTCTGCTCGGTGGCGATCAGCGCGTACGGCATGAGATCGGTCAGCGCGCTGGTCACGGCAGCGTCGTTGGGCTGCTTGTCGCGAAGCGCGAGGTAGTACTCCATCGCATTGTTGCCGGCCGGGGCATACATGCGCTGTTCGTTCTGTGCGGTGCGCGCGGCGGCGCGCAGCTGGTCGACGCTCATCGCCGCGACCTGGGCGGAGATCGCCTGGGCCGGCGGCTGCGCGACGGGGGCCGCGGCGTCGGTCGGTGCAGTGGCGGTGCCGGCGTCGGCAGGCTTGTCGCCACCACCGCAGGCCGAGATGGCCAGCACGAGGGCGGCCGCGAGCGCGGCGTGGCGGAAACCGTCGCGGATCGGGGAGATGCGGGTGTTGGAGGCTGGGGTCATGGTGGATTTCCTGCGGGCTGGGTTCTGGTGGACAAGCACAAGCTGTGCCAGCACACCCTGTTCGTGCGTGGTTCGTGCGCGATTCGTGCCGCCGGCGTCCCCGGGGCGGCATCGTGGGCTATTTGCCGATGCAGAACGTGGAGAAAATGTGACCCAGTAGGTCGTCCGGTGCAACCCTGCCGGTGATCTCGCCCAGGCTGTCGTGGGCCAGGCGCAGCGACTCCGCCGCCAGCTCCAGGCGGTTGCGGTCCAGCAACTGCCGCGCTGCGACCAATTCCTGACGCGCTCGGCGCAATGCGTCGACCTGGCGTGTCCGCGCGCTGAAGCTGCCGTCGACGCCATCGGCGTCCATGCCGGCAAGCGTGCGCAGCCGCGCGTGCAGCGCATCGAGTCCGTCACCGGTGCGTGCCGATACCCGGACCTCGTTCTCGTCGGTGCCTGTCGCAGCGGGCGTCGTGGCGAGATCGGACTTGTTGAGCACCCACAGCCGCTGCGGCACGCCGGCGATCGCATCGGCAACGGCCGCGCGGCCGGCCTCGATGTCGCGACCGTCGAGCACCACGATGGCCAGGTCCGCACGGCCCAGTTCGGCTTCGGCACGGCGCATGCCTTCGCGTTCGATCGAATCGCCGCCGGCACGCAGGCCGGCCGTGTCGACCAGGGTCAGTTCCACGCCGTCCACGCGAACGGTCTCGCGCAGCAGGTCGCGGGTGGTGCCGGCGACATCGCTGACGATCGCCCGCTCGCTGCCGGCCAGGGCATTCAGCAGCGAACTCTTGCCCGCGTTCGGCGGGCCGACGATCACCGCATGCAGGCCGTCGCGCAGCTTCTGGCCGCGCTCGGCCTCCACCAGCAGCGCATCCAGGTCGTCCTGCGCGCGCGCCAGGCCACGCCGCAGCGCGTCGCCGCCCAGCGTGTCGAGCGGCTCGTCGGCGAAGTCGATTGCGGCTTCCACGTGCACCCGCAAGCGCAACAGGGCGTCGGCGATCTCGTCGACGC
Source organism: Lysobacteraceae bacterium (assembly GCA_016789405.1). GTDB lineage: Bacteria > Pseudomonadota > Gammaproteobacteria > Xanthomonadales > Xanthomonadaceae > Lysobacter_I. The sequence goes on along the minus strand of JAEUPQ010000021.1, from coordinate 3,136 downwards.
GGCGCGAGAACACGCCATCCAGCGAGCGCCGCGCCGCGCGCGCCGCGCGTGCATCGCCTGCGGCGATCAGGTCGGCCACGGCCTCGGCCTGCACGAGGTCGAGCTTGCCGTTGAGGAAGGCGCGCTCGCTGAACTCGCCCGGCCGGGCGGTGCGCGCGCCGAGCGCGAGGCAGCGCGACAGGACTTCGCGCAGCACGGCGGGGCTGCCGTGGCCCTGCAGTTCCACCACGTCCTCGCCGGTGTAGCTGGCCGGCGCGGCGAAATACACGGCGATGCCGTCGTCGAGGGTCTCGCCGGCCTCGTCCGCGAAGCGCGCGTAGTGCGCGTGGCGCGGCTTCAGGCGTCGGCCGCAGATCGTTTCGGCGATGGCCTTCGCGCGCTGGCCCGAGAGTCGCACCACCCCGATGCCGCCTGCTCCGGCGGCGGTGGCGATGGCGGCGATGGTGTCGGTTCCGGGCATGGCGTCGGTGTCGGGCGGTGGCGTTTCGGCCAGCTTTTCGGATCGCAGGGGTTCGGGGAGTCGGTGAAGCGGTGCCTGGTCATGGTAAGCCCTCGTAGGTCGTGGGTTCACCTTTTACCGGCCCCCTCCGGTCGCAATTGCGACCTTTTCCAATGTCGAAAAAGTCGCAGTTGCGACCCGAGGCCCGTGCTACGGCCATGAACATCGCTTCGCGATGCGCGTCATTCCTGCCGATGCGTGCCTCAGCCTGAGGTATGCCGCTTTATTGCGCAGACACTGAGGAATCATCGTCCACCAAGCCATCTGTCAGCCATCGCCGGTTTTGATCTTGATCTACCGGGGCCCCTGGTTGCGGCGGGCTTCGCGGATCAGGCCCGCAGGGCGCGCGGCAGGAGGCCGCGCGTTTTTCGACCAGCACATGGATGTGCTGTCGAAAAACCCCGCGAAGCCCGTGAACCCGGCGCACAGCGCCGGGCGCAACCGACGGGGTGTGCTTTCTTTTGGTTACCTTTTCTTTGCACAAGCAAAGAAAAGTAACTCGCTCGCGACAGCGAGCGAAACACAGGACAGGCGGAAAATCCTTCCGACTGTTTTGAAGAAGCAACAAGCAGGTCCCTCGCCTTCGGCTCGGGATGACAGGGATGGATTCACAGGCCTAGCCCGATGATCCACCAAGGAGAAATGTGGGGATACATCAGGCCTCAGCCCCGATGCTCCAGCGCCAGATATTCGGCGCTCTGCATCTCGATCAGGCGCGAGGCGGTGCGTTCGAAGGCGGCGGCGAGTCGCTCGCCGCGATACAGCGCGGTCGGCTCTGCGTCGGCGCTGCACACCAGATTGACGTGTCGGTCGTACAGTTCGTCGATCAGGGTGATGAAGCGTCGTGCGGCGTCGTCGTTGCTACCGTTGAACCTCGGAATGCCGCCGAGCAGCACGGTGTGGAACTCGGTGCCGATCTCGATGTAGTCGGCGCTGCCGCGTGGCCCTTCGCAGACCGCGGCGAAATCGAACCAGGCCATGCCCGGGCAGCGCGCGCGCACCGCGATGCGGCGGCCGTCGACGTCGATGCCGGCATCGCGGTGGCCGTCGTCGCCACCCAGTTCGTGCCAGCGCGAGTCCAGCCAGGCGTCGCTCTGCGCGTCCAGCGGCGCGCGATAGACCGGCGATCGGGTCAGCGCACGGAGGCGGTAATCGTGCGGACTGTCGAGGTAGACCACGTTGCAATGACGCTCCAGCATCGCGATCGCCGGCAGGAAGCGCGCGCGCTGCAGGCCGTCCTTGTACAGGTCGGCTGGCGCGGCATTGGAGCTGGTGACCAGGATCACGCCTTCGACGAACATGCGGTCGAGCAGGCGCGCCAGCAGCATCGCGTCGCCGATGTCGCTGACGAAGAATTCGTCGAGTACCAGCACGCGCAGCTGCTTGCGCCATTCGCGGGCGATGCTCGCCAGCGGGTCGCGCTCGCCGGCATGCGCGCGCAGGCGTTCGTGCACTTCGCGCATGAAGCGATGGAAATGCGTGCGCCGCTTCTCGCGGATCGGCAGGCCGTCGTAGAACAGGTCGATCAGGAAGGTCTTGCCGCGACCGACGCCGCCCCACAGGTACAGGCCGTTCGGCGCGGGATCGACGGGCTTGGCGAACAATCTGCCGAGCAGGCCGGGCTTCTCGACCGGAGCGGCCAGATGGTCGTGCAGGCGATCGAGCTCGCGCAGGGCCGCGTGCTGTGCAGGGTCGTCGTTCCAGTCGCCGCGCGCCACGCCCTCGGCGTAGCGCGCGGAAGGCGCTTGCGTCATGCGGGGTGATCCGACGTGCCGCCCGGGAGGTAACGCTGGACGCCGTGCTTGATCGCGCCGCGCAGGTCCATCAGCTTGCGATGGAAGAAATGGCTTGTTTCCGGCATGCGCACCAGTTCCGCGCCTTCGCCGCGCTGCGGCGCGACTTTCGCGAACCAGTCGTACACCGCCTGCGGATCGACGATTTCGTCTTCCTCGCCCTGGATGACCAGCCACGGCATCGTGGGGGTCTCGATCTGCTCGAACGCCCAGCGGCCGGCTGGCGGTGCGATCGACAGCAGCAGGTCCGGTTTCAGTTCGGCGGCGCCGCGGAGGCTGACGTACGAGCCGAAGCTGAAGCCGCCCAGCCACAGCGCCGCGTCCGGGCGTCCGCTGCGCACCCATGACACGACGGTGCGCAGGTCATCCAGCTCGCCTTCGCCGTGGTCGAACGTGCCCTCGGACCCGCCCGTGCCGCGGAAGTTGAAGCGGACGGTCGTCGCGCCCAGCTCGCGCAGGGCGCGGGCGGCCATGGTCACGACCTTGTTGTGCATCGTGCCGCCCTCGGTGGGCAGCGGGTGGCAGATCACGGCCACCAGCGGACGGGGCGAGGCATCGGCCTCGGGCGGATCCACCGCCACCTCCAGCGTGCCGGCGGGGCCGGGCAGCGACAGGGTGGCGGCGGTGTCGGGAAAGGCGGGGGTGTTCATGGCGGCATGATAGCGGGCCGGACGCGGTCGCCCGTTCAGGGCTTCCGCAGGCTGAAGCCCACCACCAGCGGGTCGTGGTCGGAGCTGCGCCAGGGGCCACGCTGGCCGGGCGCCTCCTGGTAGCCGCGGCTGTCGGGCTCGTCGGCATTGCTGTGCCATTCCGCCGCGTCGACCAGGCGTGCGGCCAGCGACGG
>JAEUPQ010000038.1 GCA_016789405.1 Lysobacteraceae bacterium | reverse complement strand
CATCGGCCACGACCTGCACGAGGCCGTCGCCATCAACGACGGCGTCACCGCCTGCTTCGACGAGGAGCGCGTCTATCGCGTCGATCACTACCTGGGCAAGGACGGCGTGCAGAACCTGCTCGCCCTGCGCTTCGGCAATGCGCTGTTCGAACCGCTGTGGAACGCGCGACACATCGAGCAGGTGCAGATCACCGTCGCCGAGACCGTCGGCGTGGAAGGCCGCGGCGACTACTACGACGGATCGGGTGCGATCCGCGACATGCTGCAGAACCACCTGCTGCAGCTGCTGTGCCTCACCGCGATGGAGCCGCCCTCGCAGTTCGAGCCCACCGCGGTGCGCAACGAGAAGATCAAGGTGCTGCGCTCGCTGCGCCCGATCGGGCGTGCCGATGTTTCGTCCGAGACCGTCGCCGGGCAGTACACCTCCGGCGCGATCGATGGTCGTTCCGTCCCGGGCTACCTCGACGAACTGGGCCGTGGCAGCCGCACCGAGACCTTCGTCGCGCTGCGCGCCCACGTCGACAACTGGCGCTGGTCGGGCGTGCCCTTCTACCTGCGCACCGGCAAGCGCATGCCGCGCCGCTGCACCGAGATCTACCTGCAGTTCCGCGCCGTGCCGCACTCGATCTTCGCCCGCGGCGGCGCCGCGACCCAGCCCAACGCGCTGGTGATCCGCCTGCAGCCGGAGGAACGCATCGAGCTGCAGCTGATGCACAAGACCCCGGGCCTGGACCGCAGCGGCCTGCGCCTGTCGCAGGTGTCGCTGGATCTGGACCTGGACGAGGAGTTCGCCAGCGTGCGCCGTCGTCTGGCGTACGAGCGGCTCTATCTCGATGCCATCGAGGGCAACGGCACGCTGTTCGTGCGTCGCGACGAGACCGAGGCGGCGTGGCAGTGGGTCGATGCGATCCTCGATGGCTGGACCCAATCGCAACAGGCACCGCGGCCCTACGCCGCCGGCACCTGGGGCCCGACCGCTGCTGTGGCCCTGGCCGAGCGCCACGGCCACAGCTGGCGAGAATGAGGTGAGATGCTCATGCAGGCATACGCGCAACTGCACACGCTGCCCGTCCGCAATGTCCGCGACAGCCGGGAGCGCACCATGGCCGTGATCGAACACGTCTACGAGGACGCCGGGGTGCTGGCCGAGGCGGTGGCCACGCGCCTGCGCGAGGCCTGCGCCAACGCGCTGTCGCATCGCGGCCACGCGCTGCTGTGCCTGGCCGGCGGGCGCACGCCGTTCCCGGCCTATCGCCAGCTCGCCGCCGATGCCCGCATCGACTGGGAGGATGTCGCCATCGTCCCCGGCGACGACCGCTGCGTGCCCTGGGACCATGCCGCGAGCAATGTCGCCTCGCTGCGCACAGCCTTCGCCGAGGCCGCAGGCGTGCGCATCGGGGCGCTGACCACGCCCGACGGCGATCCCGGTGCCTCGCTGCAGCACGCGCGCACGATGCTCAGCCGCCACGCCGACACCTTCGACGCGGTGGTGCTGGGCATGGGCGAGGACGCGCACACCGCCTCGCTGTTCCCCGGCGCGCGCGGGCTGTCGGCGGCGCTGGCGCCTGCGTCGCGCGAGGATGCGTTCCTGATCCATCCCGATCCGCTGCCGCCGGAAGCGCCGTACCCGCGCATCACCCTGGGCCTGGCGCGGCTGCTGCGCACGCGCGCGATCCACCTGATCGTCACCGGCCAGCGCAAGCGCGAGGTGCTGCGCGAGGCGATGGCGGCGAGCGATCCCCTGCGCCACCCGATCGCCGCCGTGCTGCGCGCAGGCCGCGACGTGCACGTGCACTGGAGTCCGTGATGCGGATCATCACTGCCGTCGGGATGATCCACGCATGAGCCTGCACCCCGTCACCGAGCGCGTCACCGAGCGCATCGCCGAGCGCAGCGCGAAGACGCGCGCCGCCTACCTCGCCCGCATCGACGCCGCGCGTCCTTCCGGCCCCGCGCGCAAGGACCTGGGCTGCGGCAACCTCGCCCACGGCTTCGCCGCATCGGGCAGCGACAAGCCGCAGCTCAAGGCCGGCCATGCCGGACACATCGGCATCGTCACCGCCTACAACGACATGCTCTCGGCCCACCAGCCGATGGAGCACTACCCCACCCTCATCCGCATGGCCGCGCGCAATGCCGGCGGTTCGGCGCAGGTCGCCGGCGGCGTGCCGGCCATGTGCGACGGCGTCACCCAAGGCCGTGCCGGCATGGAGCTGTCGCTGTTCTCGCGCGATGTCGTGGCCCAGTCCACGGCCATCGCGCTGTCGCACGAGATGTTCGATGCCGCGCTGATGCTCGGCGTGTGCGACAAGATCGTCCCGGGGCTGCTGATCGGCGCGCTGGCCTTCGGCCACCTGCCGGCGATCTTCGTGCCTGCCGGGCCGATGCCCTCG
>JAEUPQ010000036.1 GCA_016789405.1 Lysobacteraceae bacterium | reverse complement strand
GCCACAGGCGAGCGGCTGCCGATCGGTCGACCGCTGGCGAACGAACAGGTGTACATCCTCGACGCGCACCGCCAGCCGGTGCCGGTGGGCGTGACCGGCGAGCTGTACATCGGCGGCGCGGGCGTGGCGCGGGGCTACCTGAATCGCCCGGAGCTGACGGCGGAGCGGTTCGTCGACAGCCTGTTCGTGGCGGGTGCGCGGCTGTACCGGACCGGCGACCTGGGCCGCTGGCGTGCGGACGGCCTGATCGAGTACCTGGGCCGGAACGACTTCCAGGTGAAGATCCGCGGCTACCGGATCGAGCTGGGCGAGATCGAATCGCGGCTGTCGGCGCAGCCGGGGGTGAAGGAGGCCGTGGTACAGGCGGTGCCGGGCGCGGATGGCCTGCCGCGGCTGGTGGCGTACTGCGAAGCGTCGGAAGGTGCCGAGGTCGACGCCGGCGCGCTGCGCTCGGCCCTGCTGGCGCAGTTGCCGGAATACATGGTGCCGACGGCGTACGTGTCGATGACGGCGTGGCCGTCGACGCGCAACGGCAAGCTGGACCGGTCGGCGCTGCCGTTGCCGGAGGCCGCGTCGCTGGCCGGCGGCAACGAGTACGTCGCGCCGTCGACGCCGATGGAAGAAGTGCTGGCCGTGATCTGGAGCGAACTGCTGGGCGTCGAGCGCATCGGCGTGCACGACCGCTTCTTCGACCTCGGTGGCCACTCGCTGATGGCGATGCGGCTGCTCGCGGCAGTGCAGGACACCTTCGGCTTCACCCTCCCGCTCAAGACCTTCTTCGAGTCGCCGACCATCGCGCACATGGCGCAGGCATTGCTGCCGGACGACGACATGGCCGGGACCGCCTGATCCGCTCGGATTCCGGGCTCGCCGAGGCCCGGAAACGACACCGCCGCTGCGCGAAGGCAGCGGCGGCGGGTCCGGCAGGCGGAGGCGATCAGTCGTTGCGGAAGAACGGCTCGACCGTGCCCTTGATCTTCATGGTCATCGGCTGGCCGCGGCGGTCCAGCGCCTTGCCGGCGATCACCCGCACCCAGCCTTCGCTGACGCAGTATTCCTCGACATTGGTGCGTTCCACCCCGTTGAAGAGGATGCCGATGCCGCGCTCCAGCAGGTCGGCGTCGTAGTACGGGCTGCGCGGGTCGTTGCACAGGCGGTCGGGCAGGGTGTCGGTCATCGGAGTGCGGCCTGGGTTGCGAACTGGGTTGCGAGGGGCGGCATTATCGCCCCGGCGACCCCGGGATTGCACCGCCGGCAGCCCGGCTCCTGCTCAGCCATCGTCCTGCTGCCCCTCGCCACGGCCCAGTGGATCGGGCAGCGGCTCGTCGTTGCCGACGAACCCCAGGGCGACGGAATTCAGGCAGTAGCGCAGCCCCGTGGGCTTCGGGCCGTCCGGAAAGACATGGCCCAGGTGCGACTCGCAGCGCGCGCAGACGATCTCGATCCGCACCATGCCATGGCTGTCGTCGCGGAGGTTGCGGACGTGCTCGGCGGCGTAGGGCGCGAAGAAGCTGGGCCAGCCCGTCCCGGAATCGAACTTCGTCGAGGAGCGGAACAGCGGCAGGCCGCAGAAACGGCAGACGTAGGCGCCCTCGCGCTTGTTGTCGAGGAACACGCCGCAGAACGGCGCTTCGGTGCCGTGTGACAGCAGCACGCGGCGCTCTTCGGGCGACAGGGCGGCGGCCAGCGCGGCACGCTGGGCGTCGGTGGGTGGGGTGAGGTCGAACGTGGGCATCGCGGGGCTCCAGGCAGGCGGCGGTTCATCAATCGGAGGCGGCATCGACGCCAGCGGTTGCGTCGGACGTCGCGTCGGCATGTCCGCTCCACTGCTTGCGGGCGTTGGCGATGATGGCACGCATCCGGACACGATCCTCGCTGCGCGAAACCGGGACCGCGCCCAACTGCAGCGCCACCGTGCGCAAGGCATCGTCGATGTCGTAGTGGGCGCCGCTGCGTTTGTCCTGGAACTTGTAGCGCGGAATGCCCAGGCGCGCAGCGAAGGCATGCAGTTCGTCCAGGTCGTCGGCCATGAGGTGTGCCCAGCGACGTCCGCGCCAGGGGAAGATCGCCTTGTCGACGTAGACCGCCATGGCCCAGTGAAACATGCGGCGCAGGCACGGGCAATGCGCCTGGCGCGGGCCTTGCGGCGTGGCCCCGCCGGGCGGGATGGAACACTGGGTCACCACGGATGCGCCGATTGCGGGCTTTGAAAGCAGGCATCGCGGCCTCATCATCCCTTGCATGACTTCCCAGACCACTGCGACCGAGGCATCGGCGCCGACCGTCGTGCCGTCCGCCGTCCGCGCGACGACCCGTACCGAAATGCAGGTGCTTCGCGAACTGGCGCCCTACCTGCGTCCCTTCCTCGCACGCATCCTGTTCGCGCTCGGCCTGGTGGTGGTCGGCAAGCTCGCCAACCTCGCCGTGCCACTGACGCTGAAGGAACTGGTCGACGCGCTGGACCTGCGCGGAGAGTCGATGGCATTGGTGCTGCCCGTCGGCCTGCTCATCGCCTACGGCGCCGCCCGCATCGCCACCACGCTGTTCGCCGAATTGCGCCAGGTCGTGTTCGCCCGGGTGATGGCCCGGGTCTCGCGACGGGTCACGCTGCAGGTGTTCCGGCACCTGCATGCGCTGTCGCTGCGCTTCCATCTCGCGCGTCGCACCGGCGGTGTCGCGCGCGACGTCGAGCGCGGCGGCGAGGCGATTTCCGATCTGCTGGACTGGGTGATCTACACGATCCTGCCGACCCTGTTCGAAGTGGCGCTGGCGACCACCGTGCTGGTCTGGATGTACGACTGGAGCTTCGCGCTGATCGTCATGATCACGCTTGCGGCCTACATCGGCTTCACCTTCACGGTCACCGAGTGGCGCACGCGCTACTACCGCGCCTCGGTCGAGGCCGATACCCGCGCCAACGAGCGCGCGGTCGACTCGCTGTTGAACTACGAAACGGTCAAGTACTTCGGCAACGAGGAGCACGAGGCGCGGCGTTACGACCAGACGCTGGTGAAGCTGGAGGAAGCGCAGGTCATGTCGCGCAAGACCCTCGGCGTGCTGAACCTGGGGCAGGCCGCGATCGTGGCGCTGGGCGTGAGCGCGATGATGTGGCGCGCCGCCGACGGCGTGGTGGATGGCCGCATGAGCATCGGCGACCTCGTGCTGGTGAACACGCTGCTGCTGCAGCTGTCGGCACCGCTGCACCTGCTCGGCATGATGTACCGCGAGATCAAGCAGGCGTTCACCAACCTCGAGCGTCTCTTCGGCTTGCTCGACGAACGCATGGACGTGCAGGATCGCGACGACGCCAAGACCCTGCATGCCACGCAGCCGCGCGTCCGCTTCGAAGACGTGCGCTTCGGCTACGACCCGCGTCGCGAGATCCTCAAGGGCGTCGATTTCGACGTGCCGGCCGGCGGCACGGTCGCCATCGTCGGCCATTCCGGCTCGGGCAAGTCGACGCTCGCGCGACTGATGTATCGCTTCTACGACATCGATGCAGGCCGGATCCTCATCGAAGGCGCCGATGGTGAATCCCGCGATATCCGCGATTACACCCAGGCGTCCGTGCGCGCGGCGATCGCGATCGTGCCGCAGGACACCGTGCTGTTCAACGACACCATCCACTACAACATCCTCTACGGCCGCCCCGACGCGACGCGCGAAGACGTGGAGGCGGCAGCGAAGGCCGCGCACATCCACGAGCGCATCATCGCTTTCCCGGACGGGTACGACACCGAGGTCGGCGAGCGCGGGTTGAAGCTGTCCGGCGGCGAGAAGCAGCGCGTGGCGATCGCGCGCGCACTGCTGAAGAACCCGGCGATCCTGATCTTCGACGAGGCCACGTCCGCGCTGGATTCAAAGTCCGAACAGGCGATCCAGGCCGAACTCGACCGCATCGCCCAGGACCGCACGACGATGGTCATCGCCCATCGCCTGTCCACGGTGATGAATGCCGACGAGATCCTGGTCATGGACCAGGGGCGGATCGTCGAGCGCGGCCGCCACTTCGAATTGCTCGCGCACGGTGGCCATTACGCGCAGATGTGGGCCTTGCAGCAGCAGGAGCGTGAACAGCCGCACACATCGGCCTGATTGCGGCGCCATCCGCTTGACTGCCGGCGGGCCGGCTCGCAGCATGCCGGACAGCCGTTTTTCAGAGGTCCACCCGGATGTGGCGCTCGGCTTTCACATGGATCGCGTTGCTGGCGGCGAGTGCGCTCGTCGTCGTCCTTGGGGTGCAGAACCGCGGGCTGCGCGAGGATCGCGACCGCCTGACGGATCGCGCCGCCTACGCCTATCCCGGCATGTACGTGCCGGTGGTCGATGCGCCACGCATCGATGGCGGACGCCTGGCGCTCGGAGCGCCGACCGGCGACATGCAGGTGGTTTTCTTCTTCAACGAGACCTGCACCTACTGCCTGCGCTCGGTGCCCACCGTGGTCGACGTCGCGGGCAAGCTGCAACGTGAATTCGGTGAACGTGTCGCGATGGTCGGCGTGTGCCAATGCACGCCAGACAAGGCGCGGGACTATGCACGTTCCCACGGCTTCACATTTCCAGTCGTTACGGTGAGCGCGCAGCGCGCGCTGGCGCTGTATCGCGCGCGCGGCGTGCCGATGGTACTCGCCGTCGATCGCAAGGGCCGGGTTCGCCATGCGATACAAGGCGTCTTCGACACGCAGGGACAGGTGGACGGGCTGCTGGCCGAATTGCGTCGGCCGGAAGCGGGTGCGCAATCCTCGTCGAAGCTCGCATCCCTGACGGCAGGGGGGAGCGGCACATGAAACGATGCCTTCACCCCATGCGTGACCTCTTTCCGGTCGTGGCCTTCTCCCTTGCGATGCTGTTCGGCGTGGCGCAGGCATCGGCTTCCGCCAGTGATCGACACGGCAGCGAACGCAGGGGATTCTGCGATGACGTCCTGCCCTGCCAGGCGGTCTGCGGCGATGCCGGCGGCACCTGGTTCGGCTTGCTGCCCGATGGCAGCCCGCTCTGCGACTGTTGCGCGCCCTGAGCCTCGCTCCGGTCGTGACGTCCGCGCCACGGACGGCGCGTCATCGAACCATCGCGGCGGTCACGGACGAGACGATGCGATGCAATGAGGAGATCCGACATGCAAGCACGCAAGCGTTCCCTGCGCTCGATCATCGCCAGTGTCTCGTTCGCCGCGATGATGGCCTTTGGCGCAAGCCAGGCCATCGCTACCGACGCCGACGATCCGGGAACCCGATATGCCAGCTGCAGCGCATGGGCCTGCAAGCAGGAATGCGCCCCCTTCGGCGGCGACCTAGGCCCCGGCGGCCCCGGCAAGCCGCTCATCTGCTATTGCTGCGGCTGACGTCGCGGCTCGCGTCGCGCCAGGACGGTGCGATATCGATTTCCGTATCGGGCAGGGATGCCGGGTGCGGTTGCACAGGAGTCGTACATGAAAGCAGGGAAATTCACGTGGCGTCGTGCCGCGCTGGCCGCCGTGTTCGCCGCAGCGATGGGATTGGGCGTGACGCAGGCCGTCGCCACCAGCTTCGACGCGCCGGGAACGCAATACCTGGGCTGCACGTCCACGCAGTGCCAGCGCTTCTGCGCGAAAGGCGGGCAGTACATCCCGGCAAGGCCGGGCGAACCGTGGGAGTGCATCTGCTGTTTCTGAGTTTCGGAATGGTTTGATGCAAAAAAAGACGCCGTGCTTGTGCACGGCGTCTTCGTACTGTTGCTGTTGTTGCTTCGATGATCGACAGCGATGCCATCCATGGCGATGCGCGATCGGCTTCGGATCGTCCGGCCCGCACATCCGTGTGCGGGCGTTCGGAGCGACTGAGCGGCAGTGCCGCGCATTTTGTCGCATGGATCAGTCGCTGTGATGCCATCCATGGCGATGCGTGATTGGCTTCGGGTCGTCCGGCCCGCACATCCATGTGCGGGCGTTCGCGCCCGCGCGTGCCAGTGGCACGCAATCGCGGGCGCTCACCCCTTCACGCAGACGACCTGGCGGAGGGTGTGCACCACTTCGACCAGATCGCGTTGCGCGGCCATCACCGCGTCGATGTCCTTGTATGCGGCGGGCGACTCGTCGATCACGCCCTGGTCCTTGCGGCATTCGACGTGGGCCGTGGCTTCGCGATGCTGCTTCAGCGTGATCCGCTGCTTCGCCGCGCCGCGGCTCATGGCGCGTCCAGCGCCGTGGCTGCAGCTGCAGAAGCTGTCCGGGTTGCCCTTGCCGCGGACGATGTAACTCTTCGCGCCCATGCTGCCCGGGATGATGCCCAGCTCACCCGCGCGGGCGCTGACCGCGCCCTTGCGGGTGACCAGCAGCGATTCACCGAAGTGATCTTCGCGCTGGACATAGTTGTGGTGGCAGTTGACCGCCATTTTCTCCAACTGGAACCTGGGAAGCTGCCGACGCATTTCGTGTAACACCCGCGCCATCATCGCCTCCCGGTTGGCCCGGGCGTAATCCTGCGCCCACGACACCGCTTCCACGTAATCGTCGAAAAGCGGTTCTCCTTCCATGAAGAAGGCCAGGTCCCTGTCGGGAACATGGAAGCCGAGCGTGCGTGTCATCAGCTTCTCGCGGGCACGTTCGATGAAATACATGCCGATGAGGTTGCCGGTGCCACGCGACCCGGAATGCAGCATCACCCACACGGCGTCCGATTCGTCGAGACAGATCTCGATGAAGTGGTTGCCGCCGCCGAGGGTGCCGAGCTGCCGGTCGACCTTGTCGATCCGGATCT
>JAEUPQ010000027.1 GCA_016789405.1 Lysobacteraceae bacterium | reverse complement strand
GGCGTGCCGCCGAGCGCGGCGGTGAGGCCGGCGGCGGCCATCGAGCAGGCCACGCCGACCTCGCCCTGGCAGCCGACTTCGGCGCCGGAGATCGAGGCGTTTTCCTTGTAGAGGATGCCGATGGCAGAGGCGGTGAGCAGGAAGTCGAACACGCCCTGTTCGTTCGCGCCGGGGCAGAAGCGGTCGTAATAGTGCAGCACCGATGGAATGATCCCGGCGGCGCCGTTTGTCGGTGCAGTGACCACGCGTCCGCCAGCGGCGTTTTCTTCGTTCACCGCGAGCGCATAGAGGTTCACCCAGTCCAGCACGGTCAGCGGGTCGCGCATCGCCGCCTCGGGTTTGGTCGACAGTTCCGCGTGCAGGCTCGGTGCGCGACGCACGACGTGCAGCCCGCCGGGCAGGGTGCCGCTTTCGCGGATGCCGCGCTGCACGCAGCTCTGCATCGCATCCCAGATCTCGCGCAGGCCCTGGCGGATACCGGTGCCGTCGCGCCATGCGTGTTCGTTGGCGAACATCAGGCCGGCGATGCTCAGGCCGTGCGTCTCGCATTGCTGCAGCAGCTCGGCACCGCTGTGGAACGGGTAGGGCAGTTCGGTGGTGTCGGCGACGATGCGGTCTTCGGCCGCTTCGTCCTGGTTGACCACGAAGCCGCCACCGACCGAGTAGTACTCGCGCGTGGCGATCTCGGCGCCCGCGGCGTCGAAGGCCGTGAAGCGCATGCCGTTGGTGTGGAACGGCAGCTTCTGGCGCTTGTTCATGATGAGGTCGTGCTTCTCGTCGAAGCCGATCTCGTGCGCGCCCCCGAGACGGATGCGCTTTTCGCCGCGGATGCGCGCCAGCGCGTCGGGAATGAGATCCGGGTCGATCAGGTTCGGCCAGTGGCCTTCGAGGCCCATCAGGACGGCCTTGTCGGTGCCGTGGCCGCGCCCGGTCAGCGCCAGCGAGCCGAACACCTCGGCGCGGACGCGGCCGGTTCGCGCGAGATCGCCGGTTTCCTGCAGCCAGCGTTCGACGAAGCGTGCGGCGGCGCGCATCGGGCCCACCGTATGCGAGGAGCTGGGGCCGATACCGATCTTGAACAGGTCGAAGGTGCTGACTGCCACGGGCGTTCTTCCGTCGGGACGACCACCTGGCCGATGCGGCCATGCCGGGCGATGCGTCGATCTGCAAGGGGGCGGCGCGCGCGCCGTCCTGCGTCCCGAACCCGCGACCGGACGTCGGCCGCGTGCCGGCGAAACGTAGACGATATTCTAGGTCGCCATGTCCACGGATGTCTCATGCGTTTTTGGCATGCGACGCCATGCGCGCCCGTATGTTCTGGCGCGTTGTTCGTCGCGTGGACATCGGAACCGCCAGGACTTGCCGAATCGGCGGCGTCCGGTGCAGGTCAGTCGTACCAGCGGTTGCGTATCGACGTCATCTGCACGCCGGCCTTCTGCGCGATCGGCACCTGCGACTTCATGAACGCGATCGCGGCGGTGCGATCGGTGACCTTGGCGGTGAGGCTCACGCGGTAGGGGTAATCCGCGTTGCGACGTGGGTGGTGCTTCAGCTTGACGCGGGTGACCTCGATCCCGGCGGCGCACACGCCGCGCGTGTCCTGGCCGAAGGCGGCCGCCCATTCGCCGAGGTCCCGGGTCCAGTAGGTTGCGATCAGGCGCCGCTTGCGTGGTGTCTCTTTCATCGATGTCCCCCTTGTGGTGGTGGTCGAGTGCGTGGTCCGGTTGGTCATGGTGCATCCGCGCGACCGCTCTTGCGGGGCGGGCGCCCGATCCGATGCCGGTATGATGCCGATGCCCCGCTTCTGAACAGGTTTCTCATCCAAGATGGCGACCGACCCCGTCCTGGTCCTCTATCAGCGCGACGACTGTCACCTCTGCGATCTCGCCCTGGCGGTCATGGCCGAGGCCCGCGCGCCTGCGTTCGAGAGCGTGTTCATCGATGACGATACGTCGCTGGAAGCCGAGTACGGCCATCGCGTGCCGGTGCTGCGCGACACGCAGCGTGGCGTCGAGCTGGACTGGCCGTTCGACGCAGGGGCGGTGGCCGTCCTGTGTGCGCCTGCGGGCTGATATCCGGTGAAGGCGCGCCGTGCTAGCGTCGGGCGGACGACAGCAGCCGAGTCACGAGCGATGAAGACAGCGAATCCGATTCGACACGCGTGCGCATCCATGGTGATGCTCGCGGCCACGCTGGGCTCGGCCATGCCTGTTGCGATGGCAGCGACTGCGCCGTCGCCCCGGGGCGACAAGCCCCGGACAATGGCGAATCAGGGGCCGGCGGAATCGCCGTCGCCCGCTTTGCTGCGCATGCACGAGGACTTCGTGGCCGCGTTCGTGGAAAGCGACGGCTTCGGCTATGCGCGCGTGACGCCGATGATGCGCCTGCTGCATCGCTACCGGGTCGAGGGCGACAGGCCGCTGCACGTCGTGGACGTGGCCCTGGTCGGGATCGCGAAACACGATCCGCCGGTGGTGTTCGCATCGCCGTTCCAGGGATTCCTGCACGCACCGGACATGCCGTCCGGCCGTGAGATCTCGGTGAATCCGCGCCGCGAGGGGCGGCCGCTCACCTCGGCGGAGCAGGACGCGTTGCGTGCGCTGGAGGCTGGTGCGCCGCTGCTGGTGCATGTGGACGGCGATGGCCTGCGCGCGACCGGGCCGATCCGTGCGCGCGGCGAATGCCTGGCCTGCCACAAGGGCAAACGCGAGGGCGACCTGCTGGGTGCATTCGTCTACACCCTGCGCGCGCCGCCGCCGGACGTGCGCTGAAAACATCCCTGCACAACCGCGTCTGCTAGACGCGCACCGTAGAGCGCAGCTTGCTCCGCTCAAAGCTTGCACGGCGCGCTGCGGGTGAAGCTGGATGAAGCATCCGCCGAAAACACGCCGCTCCTGGAACCGGGATGAAGCGCGAGCGGAGCAAGCTCCGCTCTACGCAAGCGCGCGGATCACTTCGCGACGAACACCACTTTCGTCGTCACCTTGATCTCGTTCGGGATGACGCTGGTATCGGCCCAGTCGCCGCCGCCGACGCCGAAATCCAGGCGCTTGACCACCGCGGTGCCGGACAGCACCGGCTTCGCGCCCGGCGTCCAGGTGAACGTCAGGGTCACCGGCTTGTTCACGCCACGCAGGCTCAGCGTGCCGTCGGCCGCGTACTTGTTGCCGCCCAGGCTGCGGAACTTCGTCGCGGTGTAGCGCGCCTGCGGGAACTTGCCGCTGTTGAAGAACGAGGCCCCGCGCAGTTCGCCGTCGTACTCGGCGTTGCGCGTGGTGGCGGTGGCCAGCGGAATGGTCACGTTGAGTTTCGCGTTCGCCAGCTGTGCGGGATCGAAGGTGAAGGTCGTTGCGAACCCGGGGAACGTGCCGTTGAAGGCTTCGCCCTGGTACTTGCCGGAGAAGCCGAGGCTGGAGCCCGTGGTCTGGGCGTAGTTGGCGGCGAAGGCCGGCATGGCAGCCAGGGCCACGGCCAGGGCGGAGGTCAGCAGGAGGGGCTTGCGCAGCATGGGGGGATCACTCGTTGGGGGTCTGCGGGGAAGAGGCGGCGGGTGCGGCTTCGGTTGCGTCGGCGCCGACGACGGCGGGGGCGCCCGGTGCTTTCAGCCAGCCGCGCGGCAGCATCCGCGCCAGGGTGGCGTCCTGCTGGAAGAGGTGGTGGTAGAAGGCGGCGCCGGCGTGCGCGGCCACCATCAACGCGAGCAGCCAGAACATCAGCTCGTGCGCTTCCTCGGCGATTTCGTGCAGGTCATGGCTGCGTTCGACGATGGCGGGCAGGTTGAACAGGCCGAACCACTGCAGCGGGAATCCCGCCGAGGAATTCACGACCCAGCCGCTGATCGGGATCGCGAACAGCAGCACGTAGATGCCGAAATGCGTGAGCGACGCGATGCGCTCCTGCCAGCGCGGGGAGCCCGGCACCGGATGGGGCGCGCCTGCGTACAGGCGCCAGAGCACGCGCAGGGTGACCAGCGCGAGGATGGTCAGGCCGATCGACTTGTGCAGGGCGTAGGTCTTGATCTTGTCCGGACCGTTGGGCAGGTCGCCCATCGTCAGGCCGATGTAGGCGATGACGAGGATCAGGACGACCGTCGTCCAGTGCAGGAGCTGGCTGACGCCGCCCCAGCGGTCGGAGGAATTCTTCAGGCTCATGGTGTCGTGTCCGTGCGTTGGGTCCGGAAGGGATGTCAGGAAGAGGCGGGCGGCGCCGGTTTGGTTGCGTCGTCGGTTGCGTCGTCGGTCGGGTCATCGGTGGACGCGTCGCCCTTGCCGCTGTGGCGGACGGCCTCGGCCTCGATGCGAAGCGCGACGCTGTCGCCGATCACGCTGGGCCAGGCATCGATGCCGAAGGCCTTGCGGCTGAGCGTGGCCGTGGCCGAAAAGCCGACGGTGCGGCGAAACGGCGGCAGCGGATGGCGCTTGGCCGCATTCAGTTTCACATCCAGCACGACCGGCTGCGCCACGCCGCGCAGCGTGAGCGTGCCGTGGACCCGGGCCTGGTCCGGCGCGATCGGTTCGATCCGGCTCGACGTGAACTCCGCGGTCGGATGGTCCTTGGCGTCCAGCAGGTTGCCGGCCAGCGTGGCTTCGTTCCACTTCGCGTCGCCCAGGTCGAGCCGGGTGATCGGCACCGAGGCCTTGAGCGATGCCGAGGTCCAGTCCTCGGGATCGAAGACCAGCGTCCCGGTGCTGCCGGACACCGTGCCGATGGCGTTCGAGAAGCCGGCATGGCTGATCGCGAACATCACCCGCGTGTGCACGGGGTCGAGGCGATAGGTCTGCGCCTCTCCACTCGCATCCGCAGCCAACGCCGACAGCGGCAGCAGCGAGAGCGGCAGCAGTAGCGAAAGTAGAGCTAGATCTGCGACGCTACGGAGGAGTGGGGTGATGGCCGACATCATGAAATCCGACAAATGGTCAGCTCGATTCTATATACATAGATCAGGATTGATCGACCCGGGGCCTGAAACGATTCATTCTGATCCGGATGCGATGTGGCTGCACATCCATGGGCAAGGTTGTTGGCGGCTCTACTGGGCGATATGTCGATCTGTGGCAAGGGGCGGATCTGGTATCTCTAACTTCGGGAATTAGAGGTCAAAGAAGGAGCGACGTCATGGCAAGGGGAAAGAAGAATTCCAAGCATAGTGTTGAATCAGGGGAAGAGGCGTGCACGCCCGAAGGGGCAGATGCGGAGTCACAAAAAACGTCAGGCACAGAAGAATCAAGGGGTGGGCCAAAAAAAAATGGTTCCATTTTTCAGGCGATAGTCCTTGGCATGCTGCCTGTCATTATTATTGTAGCCATTTTAGCTTTCTTGGATTACTCGGCAAGCCGAATCTATTACATGTCAGTCAGCGTCGGATCACCAGGTGGTTCTTCCGATGAAGAGGATGCTGATGAAGACTTTTACACTGAAGGAGATCAAAGGTTTTACGAGTTCTCTCCCTATGACAATTACAGCTCTGAGGTTTTTCAGAGCAAAGATATTGTCAACAATTGGATTCGGCTTGATCCAATGGTTAAGACCAGGATCTGGTTGCACTATTTGTATCCAATCGAGCGACAAGGGCGCATAAATAAGTCAACAGAAACAGCGAAGGTTCTGATTTCTTCGGGTCTCTCGGAGCTCTATCCTACTACCGTAAATCCAGTCGAACTTTTTTCTCGATCTGTAGGCGATGGAAGATCGGATGATTTCATTTCTTTTCTTGAAAATTATAACGCATGCGTGAAGATCGCAAAGTGCAGCCTGAATAATCTAAAAGTGCAGGTTTCTGCACTGGTGCAGGGGGCTTACGTTTTTCCCGCTTATGAAATGATCATGTCTGGTCAGTGTTCGCGGGCGTTGGTGGTCACAAAGAATGGCCTGAAAATCCTTGAGTCCCTTGATCTTTCACGAGCGGATGATAGTAGTGAATACAATGCATTGAGGATTTTAGCTGCAATTTCTGAGCATCCATCGTGCGTCAAAGATTACTCTTTGCTGAAAGAGAGCCTCGGCGAAGACGGGTGCTGCTACCGCATAGGAACTGACTTATCTAAGGTGCCAGATCAGTTTAGTAGCATACGGCTTTATGGTAAGGCGCTCAGTCATTTTGAATCGGCTGATTATGTTTCCGCTGTCGAGATGCTTGAGAAAGTTGCTGCTTTGGGGCCGGGTTCTATAAGTGAGCTTGCGAAATTCATGAAGGCCAGGGCTGTTTTCTGGTCATTTGTCTACAGTAAAAAGAATGATTTATTTGTCGACAATCATGCCGAAGACGTTGTTCCCAATTTCTTGCCGTTGTCTTTGTCTGAAAGCAGGGGTGAAATAGAAAAAATAAGAGCTGCTATTCGAAGCAGGTCATTGATAAGCGATATTGATGAATATCAACTTGAGCTTTTGAAGTATGAGGATTGATCAATGAGCGCAATTTCTGCAACGAAGGCAAGGGTCATTGGTTCTGTAACTGCTGTTTCCGCATTTCTTGTTTGGATTTCTAATTTCGAGTTTCCAATGGGAAGGATGCGCTTCTTGGTGTATGCCATTAGCCATCTTTGGGTGGAGCTTTTTGTGCTATTGATTTGTGTTCTTTCGTACTATGGCAGGGGGTGGATGAAAAAGCTTTTTGTGAAAACAAATGATTATGTGCAACTAATAAATAAGGAAACAAACGACCTCGTCAGGAATGTTTCTTTGGCATCGATTGGTTTGTGTGTTCTTATAGGATTTCTCTGGGTTCCTAGGATTGCGAGTCAGGTCGATGAGGCGTATGAAAAGCGGGTAAGAATGTATAGATTTATTTTTAGCGGGTATTATTTGAGTCATCTTCAATTAAGCGCAAAAAAGGAGCTGTCGTCTGGGCTTCCTTCTGCGGCTTCTGAAATTCTTAAAAGTGCTTCAGAGTGGCCGTTGCAAAGCGATTCTGAAAAAGATATGCACAAAACCCAGATGATGATTGCAAAGTCTAGGGATCTGCTGGCGGGCGAATTTTATGTGATATTTGAGAAAAATAAATATCCGATTACTAATTCCGTTGGGGGGGCGTATCTGGCTGGCGCTGTTCTACTCGATCGAGGGTCTATTAAATATTCACAGGCTATAGATCATCGTGCACGAGAATTAAAAAAGTTTAAGCAGAAGGCCGCATTGGTCTACACGTCCTGCGGCAAGGAGGGCGTTCAGAATTTGAGTAAGGCAGATGGTGATTCATGCAAATATTTTACTGCGCAGTCGATTAATGTTAAGACGACAGGCTGCGTTGATTCTGCTGTCCAACACTGTAAATATTTCGGATACGATAATTCCGTGCCGAAAAGGACAAAGTTGGAGCATTTCTTGTCGGTATTTGATCGAACAACTGGATTAACGGGATTGTCGTCGGCGCAGGAAATGGCTCGGCCGTGAGTAGATAGGTCTGTAGAAGAACAGGGGGGAGTCGCCGATAATGGTTCGTGCCTGCAATTTTTCATTGTTGGGGGCGCCGGGAGCGGGTGCCACGTGTACTTTGATCGACATAGAATGTCGCATGCAGACCGCAACCGGCGGGTGAGCGTCGCTCGCGCCATCACGATCCGCTTTGCATGATCGCCGCGCGGCGACGGTGGTTGCTGGATCGGCATCGCGCTCAGCCTGTACTCGGCGCACACCATCGCGCATCCTGCCGTGCAGGTGCGCCGCCGCAGCAAGAGGATGGGCTGTCAAGCGGCGTGTAAGACCATGTACGCGACCATGAGGGTGGCTGGTGGCCAGACCGCTTATCGCAGTCACCGCAACTGGCCAACCTTGCAGGTTGACCCTGTCTACATGCGCTGGGACTATCTAGCCATGACAAGGGGGGTGATATGGATGTTATTAATTTGTTAACGCTGCTTTATGGCCGGGCGTATTGGGCAGACGCACGAAAAATGATTGCGATGAGTGGCCTTTCGCCAGCCCAAGGCTGGGAAAAAACTCTTGAACGTTATGCGGATGAGGATACCGACCAGGAAGCCGTCGATTCGCTTTCTGATTTCGTCAAGGCTCATATGATTTCGGGCGACAAGAGCCTTCAGTTATACAAATTTAATCTACAGCAGCGTGCCTTGCTTCTCGCTAGATATTCAAGTGCTCGCGTGGCGAACGCAGACTTGGCAGACAGTTTCCCCTCGATCCGGTCTCTTGGCTCTTACTCTGGTCTTAGTGAGCAACCGCGGTTGATTTATAAAGAAGAGAATGAAGACGGTCATTACTTCTTCTTCGGGAGTGTTCGTACGTACGAGCATCGAGAGAAGCTTGAAATTTCGAGTTTTCCTGACTCAGTGCAATCTAGGTTTCGAGGTTATACTGATGTTTACGGTGTGAGAAATGTCGATCATGACGCAATTGATGTGATCTGGGTTCCCTCGCGAGGACGGGTTGTTGTTGTTGCGTCTGATTCTCCGCGAGAAGCTGGGGGAGCTTTTTGCGAACGCGGCCATGTTGCCCTGAGGCATTTTATAAGGACTGCGCTAGGCGAAGATGTTTCACCGTTGAATCTTTTTCATGGCATTGAGAATGTTTACCGATCAGACTGGGGCAAAATTGTTGAATTGTCATTCACGACGGAAACGGGGTCTGTGAAAAACGAAAAGATGCGTCTGCGCAAGGTGTGCCTTAGGAAGGAGCTCTTCCATAAAGGTGGTGTCGCGGCGGTCTCTGACAACATTAGCCCCTTCCATGTATCTGTCGACTGGTTGTCTGGTTTCGGGGATGATGCGAAATGGCGCCCTGAAATGACGCTGCATTCGGGTGTGCGGGTCCTGCATAGCCCTAACCCAAGTCTTTATTCAGCGATTCTGAGGCACAGTCTCAGTGCGCGAGATTTAAAGGTGCTGAAATCGAGACTGGTCAGGCTGATAAAGCGGCAATGAATCGCGTGGAACAAATCAAGAGTCAGCTGCAGAAGTTCTTGCTCGATGATGAGCATAGGGCTTACTGCATTGCTATTTTTGATTGCCTTTTAAATGCTGATATTCAAGAGTTGCGGGTTATGACTTACGGCTCCATAGCTTCGAGGCTGTGCGTTCCATGGCAAAGCCCTAAGCTGTTATTGGCAGTGAATTTTTTTGCAAGTTCTAGAGATTTTCATTTTTTGGATCAGAAGTATTTTGTAGTTTGTGACGAAAATGACTATGAGGTAGAGATAGATATAGAGATGGTTAGAGAAGCGCTCAGTTCCGGGTTGCTTGAATTGCCTAATGGAGAGGTTACAGATCAGGTCGATGCTCATCTCGTTCCATATTTCACTGCATCAAAGTGCCTGAAGATCATTAGGGATTCTAGATGATGATGGCGACTTTAAGGGATATCGAGATTCTTTCTCGTGGATATCCTTGTATGTCTTCTGCGCTCAAGTGGATGAAGCATGTGTCATTGGACACTGCAACATACGACGTATTTTGTGAATGCGTTGAAGAAGTGGTCGTAGACACTATTTACCAGATGGCAAAGAATCCAAAAGAGTGCCAAGAAAGGACAGAGGATTCTCTCTCACTCGAATTCGTAAAGGTGCTCAGGGCATTAGGCTTCGGTGCGGAATTTGATTCGAAGCAAGGAGGGCATTGTGATCTGCTTGTCAATTACGGGTCGAAATACACATGGATTGGCGAAGCGAAAAAATACACCGGCTACACAAAGCTTCTTAAAGGATATTTGCAGCTTACGACGCGGTATTCCACCGGTCAGCCGAATGATTGTCGTGGGGCTGTTCTAATATATTTCTTTGTCCCCGATACCGCACAAAGAATGAATGAATGGCTTCGTTTGATATGCGCTCACTACGCGAAAAATGGGCGAAGACCGATAAAAGCTGCCCCCTTATCCATGCCTGCAAATTCATTTCTGACCGAGCAGCCGCACAAACGTACATCTTTGCCTCACCTTGTAAATCACTATGCAATCCCCTTGCACTGGGATCCGGAAGATAAGTAATTCTGCTGTATTTAGCGATGCGCCTAGCTAGGCTACGCGCTGCGGCGCGTTTCTCATCTTTGTAGTTTTATTGCTACAGAGGCGCGGCGGAAGGCGCACGGACCGCCAGCCGTTATGGTGGCAGTGGCCTGGGTCTGGCGATCTGCCAGGAATTCGCGGTGGCGATGGGCGGTGGCATCGAGCTGCGCAGCGCGCCGCGCGAAGGCGCCTGCTTCATCGTGCGCCTGCCGATCGAGCCGGCAACATCGCCGTTGATGCCGGAGGAGACGTGCGGTTCAACCGGATGCGCGTCGTGCTCGGTGTTGCTGGTCGAGGACGACCCTGTCGTCGCCGACGCATTGGGCGGCCTGCTGCGCATGCAGGGGCACCGCGTGACGCATGCGGCTCACGCGCTCGCCGCACTGACCGCCGTTTCGACCGGCGAATTCGAGATCGCGCTGGTCGACCTGGACTTGCCGGGCATGGATGGACTCGCGCTGGCGCGACATCTCCGTGGCCAGGGTTTCGTCCGACCGATGGTCGCGATCACCGCGCGTGCCGACGGCAACGCCGAGCCGCAGGCGCTTGCAGCAGGTTTCGATGGATTCCTGCGCAAGCCCCTGACGGGCGAGATGCTGGGCGCGGCGTTGGCGGTTCATCTGCCTGTCCGCGCATAGGGTGCGATGCGCCGCACCACTTCGATCGAGGGCGCGAAAGAAGCCGGTGCGGAGAGCCGCACCCTATGGCTCAGACGGATCGAGGCCGATGTTGGCCGCCGCATCGGCGGTCGGCACGTAGACACGCTCGCGCGGCAGGGTCAGCGCGGCGGGATCGCCAAGCGCATGGGCGTGCTGTTCGCGCACGAACGAGGTGACGTCCTCGATGCCCAGCAGGTCTTCCTCGCCATAGCGACGCAGCATGTGGCCGCGCAGGCCGAGCTGGATCGCGCGGCGTTCCAGCGGATGCCCCTTCGGGCCGTGGTCGGGATCCCATTGCAGGCGCACATCGGATTGCGCGACGGCGCGCTGCCAGTCTTCGTTGGTGGCGAAGCGGGTCGGATCGAACGAGGAGGGGATGGCGGCGCGCAGGATGTCGTCGAAGAAATCGCGACGCAGGCGCACGGCAAGGATGTGTTCCTGGCCTTCCTTGGTCGCCCAGCCGGCGCGATACATCATCCAGAGGAAGTTGGGCTTGATCCAGCTCATGCGGTTGTAGCTGAACTCGCCGCCGAAGCGCTGGTGCTTCACCGCATAGTCGGCGATGGCCGGGCGGTAAGCCTGGTAGACGACGATGCTGGTGTCGTCGAAGTGGGCGAGGATGTGGCGGCCGGTCTTCGGCCAGTGTTGCTGTTGGTTAGTGTGTGGTTCGATGATCAATGTGGAAATAAGGTGTTGTTCAATTGATGTGGGTCGGTTCGAATGAGGCGGGACTCCCTGCTCACCGGATGATCATTTTGAGGGGGGAGGTGTGATTTCGGTGCTTTCGATTCTGACGACCTTGTATCGCTTCCTCACACAGGCGACGCGATATTGCTTTCCACCCTCGAACGTGATTGCAGGCGAGGTGAATCCTGAATGGCCGAGAGCGGAGTCCTCGAACTTTGCATGGAACGTGTACGTGCCAGGTGCCAGGATGGCAATCTTGGATTGGCCGTCGATCTTGAAGCGTAGCTTCTGCGTTTCTTCGTAAGCGCCGCTCATGTAGCACTTGAATGTCAGCCTCCCGGTATGGTTCTGGTCGATCGCGACAATGGCGACATTCTTGGCGTCGCTTTCAGCCGTGGTGCCGACGTATTCGACGGGTGGCGTCTGGGCGGACGATGTCCCGGCGGCAATCGTCGTTGCAAGAAGAATGGGCGTGACGTATCCGGTTTTCATGGCTTGCGTGCACTCAGGGAATGAACGGCCTCGACGAGCACCGCGACATGATCCGGATTCATGTCCGGGGACATGCCGTGGCCGAGGTTGAAGACGTGGCCGTCGCGCGAGCCGTTGTTGCCGGCGGCGTAGCTGTCGAGGGCGTGGCGGACCTGCTCGCGGATGGCGTCGGGCGATCCGTACAAGGTGCAGGGGTCGAGGTTGCCCTGCAGCGCGACCTTGCCGCCGGTGCGGCGCGCGGCCTCGCCCAGTTCGATCAGCCAGTCGACGCCGACGCCTTCGGTGCCGGAGGCGGCGAGGTCTTCGAGATACGCGGCGTTGCCTTTGCCGAACAGGATCAGCGGCGTGCGCTCGGCGCCTTCGCCGCGCTCGAGCTCGCGCGCGATGCGCACCAGGTAGGGCAGCGAGAATTCGCGGTACATCGCCGGGCTGAGCACGCCGCCCCAGGTGTCGAACACCTGCAGGGCCTGCGCGCCGGCTGCACGCTGCGCGGCGAGGTAGGCGATCACCGCGTCGGTGTTCACCGACAGGATGCGGTGCAGCAGCTCCGGCGCATTCAAGGCCATCGCCTTGATCTTCGAGAAGTTGTCGCTGCCGCCGCCTTCGACCATGTAGCAGGCCAGCGTCCAGGGGCTGCCCGAGAAGCCGATCAGCGGCACGCTGCCATCGAGCTCGCGACGGATGACGCGCACGGCATCCATCACGTAGCGCAGTTCGGTTTCCATGTCCGGCACGGCGAGTTTCGCCACGTCCTCGGCGGTGCGCACCGGGCGTTCGAACTTCGGGCCTTCGCCGTCCGCGAAATACAGGCCCAGGCCCATCGCGTCGGGCACGGTGAGGATGTCGGAAAACAGGATCGCGGCGTCCAGCGGGAAGCGGCGCAGCGGCTGCAGGGTGACTTCGCACGCCAGTTCCGGGTTCTTCGCCATCGCGAGGAAGCTGCCGGCCTGCTTGCGCGTGGCGCGGTATTCCGGCAGGTAACGACCGGCCTGGCGCATCAGCCACACCGGCGTGCGGTCGGTGGATTCGCGGCGGAGGGCGCGCAGGAAGCGATCGTTCTGGAGCGGGGAAGCCTGGGTCACGGGAAATCCTGGAGATCGTTGGGGATGGCGCGCACGTCGGCGCGGACCGTCAGTTCGGCGAGTCGACGCCCTGCGCGAAGACCAGCTGGAAGCCCTTTTTCAGCGTCTGGTCGCGGGCGCGCTCGAACGCGGCCAGCGCGGCGGCATGGTCGAGGAACTGCTCGCGCTTGAGGGTGCTGCGCTTGCCCGGCTGGCCGGTTTCGCGGACGAGGCACCAGCCGCCGAACAGGTCGGCTTCCAGCTGCAACTGCACGAAGCGCGGGGCTTCGGGGCCTTCGGGTCGTTGTTGCAGGAGGAGGCGCATGGGTGGGGATTGTACGGTCTGGGACGCTCAGCCTTCCCGGAGGGTGTCCATCACGGCGTCTTCGGGCACGTCGGACACCACCCGGGCTGCGCCCGGCGCTTCCCACAGCACGAAGCGCAGGCCCTGCGCATTCGCCTTCTTGTCCAGGCGCATCCGGGCCAGCAGCAGGTCCGGTTCCAGGCCGGCGGGAATGCGGGTCGGCAGGCCGAAGCGGTCCAGCAGGGCCTGCGTGCGCACGGTGTCGGCCGCGGCGGCCATGCCGAGGTGGGCCGACAGCCGCGAGGCGAGGACCATGCCGACGGCCACCGCCTCGCCATGGTTCAGGGCGTCGTTGCCGACGCCGCTGTAGCCCTGTTCGGCCTCGATGGCATGGCCGAAGGTGTGGCCGAGGTTGAGCAGGGCGCGGTCGCCGTGTTCGAAGGGGTCGCGCTCGACGATGTCGGCCTTGTGCTGGCAACTGCGGGCGATGGCCTCGGTCAGGGCGTCATGGTCGCGGGACAGCAGCGCGCCGGCATGCGTTTCCAGCCAGTCGAGGAAAGGCGCATCGCAGATCGCGCCGTACTTGATGACCTCGGCCAGTCCCGCGCGCAGCTCCCGATCGGGCAGGGTCGCCAGTGCGCCGGTGTCGGCGAACACGGCGCGCGGCGGGTGGAAGGCGCCGACCAGGTTCTTGCCCTGCGGCAGGTCCACGGCGGTCTTGCCGCCCACCGAGGAGTCGACCATCGCCAGCAGCGAGGTCGGCAACTGGATGCAGTCGATGCCGCGCATCCAGCAGGCCGCGGCGAAGCCGGCGAGGTCTCCGACGACGCCGCCGCCGAGCGCCAGCACGCAGGCATCGCGGGTTGCGCCCAGCTCCGCCAGCGCCGCAAGCACGTCGCCGAAATGGGACAGCGTCTTGGCCTGTTCGCCCGCCGGGATGACCGCGCGTTCGATGCGCAGGTCGGGGCGCGCGTTGTGCAGCGCGACTTCCACCCGACGTGCGTACAGCGGCGCGACGTGCGCATCGCTGACGAGCAGCGCGTGGCGTCCGCGCAGGCGCGTCGCAAGGGCGATGCCGTCGTCGAGCAGGCCGTCGCCGATGGTGATGTGGTAGGGGTGCTGGCCGCCGACATGGACGACGCGGGATGCTGCCTGGCTCATTTCGATTCCGGTGTGGCCAGCGCGGCGGCGGGGCGCCACGCGGCATGGGGATGCGCAGTCTGGATGCGGTCGATCAGTCGTGCCGCGGCAGTGTCCTTGTCCAGCCCGGCGGGCTCGAACACCAGGTCGGCGGTGTCCGCATACAGCGGCGCGCGTTGCGCGGCGAGGCGTCGCAGCACCGCTTCGCGATCGTCGCCGGCGATCAGGGGGCGGCTGGTGTCGTCGGCGAGCCGTCGCAGCTGCTCGTCGACATCGATCTTCAGGTACACCACGAAGCCATGGCGGCGCATCGCCGCGCGGTTGGCGTCGGCGAGCACCGCGCCGCCGCCGCTGGCCAGCACGCACGGAGGGCCGGCCAGCACGTCTTCGAGCGCGTCGCCTTCCATCGCGCGGAAGCCGGCTTCGCCCTCTTCGGCGAAGATCGTCGGGATGTCGCGGCCTGCGCGCGACTCGATCTCGCGGTCGAGGTCGACGAATGGCACGCCATGGGCTTCCGCGAGCCGGCGCCCGAGCGAGCTCTTGCCGGCGCCCATCGGGCCGATCAGGACGATGTGGTGTGCGGATCGCATCGACGGATTTTAGCAGCCGGGGTCCGGTGACCGGGGGCTCGCGGTCGGCGACGTCGCGATGTGACGGACCCGGCGCTGCGCGTCGAGACGCAAGTGCAGGTCGGCGATCCCGGGCAGGGTCCGCATCGCCTGGCGGCTCACGCGCTCGAAGAGGCGCACGAAGCGCTCGACCTGGGCGCGGCTCATGCCCGTGTGGCCGGGCCGGGCAGCGCGCGCCGCGCATTCCTGCTGCCAGCGCCAGTCCGCGATACGTTCGAAATCCGGTGGATGCAGCCAGGCCAGGCGGTCCAGCCGCGCCCACAGGGCCGGGTAATCGCGAGCAAGCGCGTCGTTGCAGTGGCGTCGCCAGAGGCCGTCGGGGTCCTCGTCGCGCTCCAGCGCGTTCATTGGCCGGCGCAGCGCGGCATCGTCCTGGGCGGGGACCTTGAGGCACCAGCCCTCGAAGACCAGCAGGTCCAGCGGCCCCGCCTGCCGCCAGCGCGAGGGTGGCAGGCGTCGGTCGGTGAGCTTGTCGAAGCGCGGCAGCCGGATCGCGCGTCCGGCGCGCGCGGCTTCGAGGACCTCGCAGGCCAGTTCAAGATCATGCGTACCCGGTGGG
The DNA here is from genome assembly GCA_016789405.1 of Lysobacteraceae bacterium. Lineage (GTDB taxonomy): Bacteria > Pseudomonadota > Gammaproteobacteria > Xanthomonadales > Xanthomonadaceae > Lysobacter_I. Next base: position 15,070 of record JAEUPQ010000027.1, on the reverse strand, counting down.
CCGCGCGTGGCAAGCAGCGGGTGCACGTCGCGCGCCAGGCGCAGGCGCGCGCGTCGTCCGAAGTAGACGTCATCGATCGACAGCGTCGCCGCGCGCAGGCCGCGCGTTGTTGCCAGCGCGACCACCTGCGTCGCCAGCGTCGACTTGCCCGAGCCCTGCAGCCCGGCGATGGCGCAGACCCGAGCGCCATGCGCCAACGCATCATCGAGCACGGCCGCGACGATGGCATCGTCGAAACCGGTGACCGCACGACGTGCGGCGGATTTGATCCGTGTCGGGTGCGGCGGCCTCGGCATCCGGCGACAATAGCGCATCGCCAACTGCGGCCTGCACCACCCTCCACCCCAGGGATCCCCACCATGACGCTGTATGCAGAAGCGCTTGCCACGTTCTCCGATCTCTTCGCCCAGGCCAAGGCCGCGGGCATCCCCGAGCCGACCGCGATGACCGTCGCCACCTCGACGCCGGGCGGGCTGCCGTCCGCGCGCATGGCGTTGCTGAAGGCGCATGACGAACGCGGCTTCGTGTTCTACACCCACCTCGACGGTCGCAAGGGTCGCGAGCTGCAGGCCAACCCGCAGTGCGCGCTGCTGTTCTTCTGGAAGGCACTCGGTGACGACGGCGTGCAGGTGCGCGTCGAAGGCGATGTCGAGATCGTCGACGACGCTGAAGCCGACGCCTACTTCGCGATGCGCCCTCGCGACAGCCAGCTCGGCGCCTGGGCCTCGCACCAGTCGGAAACGCTGGAGAGCCGCGAGACCTTCGAACAGCGCTTCGAAGAAGCGAAGGCGCGCTACGAGGGCGGCGACGTGCCGCGCCCGCCGCGCTGGGGCGGCTTCCGCGTCAAGCCGCGGAACATCGAATTCTGGTACGGCGCACAATTCCGCCTGCACGAGCGCTATCTGTACGAACGCGGCGCGGACGGCGCGTGGACGAAGCGGATGCTGTATCCGTAAGCGCGCGGCTCAGTCGTACGCAAGCGGCGGCATCGCCATCGCGTGGTCGCGTTCCGGCGTCCTGCAGTCCGCAGGACGATCCGGACTCATGGACAGGACCACGCGGACGTCCAGCCTGCGCCGTTCGACGTCGATCTCACTCGTACCCAGTGCGGCGAGATACACGCCGTTGCGGCGAACCAATGCGCCCGGGAAGCGCTGGTGGATCGTTTCCGCATGGCGGAAGAGTTCCCGGGAGCTTTCGACCTGAAACGGTTGCGTGCCGTCGCAGGGGAAGAGCCAGTCCGGTTCCATGAGGTTGTGGTGGTAGATGCCGGTGAATCGACCGGAGATACTCGATCTGGTGTGGTCGCTGCAGCTCGCCAGGTCGACGCGTATCAGCATGTCGGTGCGGGGGCGACGCACGGTGGCGCCCAGCGTGTGAATGGCGCTGTACGCATGTGGTGTCCCGCTGGGGCAATGCACCTCGATGCGCTCCGTTCTGCTTTCGAAGTGATCGACGATGACTGCGAATCCATTCAGATCGACGATCGCCTCGCTATGCGTATCCGGCAGAGATATGCGCATGCCGGTCGCCGGAAGTCCCGTCGCCCGGTCCAGGACGATCAGGCGCAGGCGTCGTGGTGGCAGCGTGCCATGTGTGCCATGCGTGACTTCGTTGGCGATCGCCAGGTCTTCGGCATCGCCGATGCCGATATGCCGGGAGATCGCCGTGCCACGTGCGCGGACATCGATGATGCTGGCAGCAGTCGCGATGGCACACAGGCCCAGGATGGCGATGCAGCCGAATGTGCGCAGGGCGATTGCGATGGGCGACTGAGTGCGCATGCGCCCTGCCTGGAGATCCGATGTACGGGGCATCACAAACGCCCCCGCGCTTCGAAACCCGGCGCCCTGCAGTCCGAAGGCTGCGACATGCCGGTGTCGTGGACGGTCTCGACGCGCATCTCGTACAGCGACATGCCCCAGTGGCCATAGCTGCCGGGGCCGGAGAGGACACCGCTCCACTCGGCGTAAAGAACGCCATCGCCGAAGGCGCGCTCGCGCCATTCAGCGAACGCCATGTCGTCTTCTGCCTCGGGCGTGAATTCGGTCCATGCCGAATGGGGGCCGAATTCGAAGTCGGCGGATTCGGGCGGCAAGCCGTCGCATGGATGGAACTGGCTGGACTCCAGCCCGCGAACGTACATGCCGCGCATCCGCACCTTGCGACTGACGACCTCCGGGGTTTCGCAGCGCGCGAGATCGACGTGGACGAGCAGGTCGGCTCTGCCCGCTTTCAATCGATAGGGCTGCAGCGGTGCCGGCACTCGGCGCGGAAGCATCGGGCCTTGCTCGATGCCCGGGCAGTGGATTGCGACCTCTCCCACCGATGGCAGCCCGCGACTGTCGATCAGTGCGACCCCGGACGCATCGCTGCGCGTGCGCGTTCGGTCGCGTGCATCGACGACATCCATGACGACGCCTTCGACCGGTTGGTGCGTTTTCGCGTCGCGCACGGTCAGTCGGAGGGTGTGCTGCGGTGGTGGCGCGATCGGTCGTTCGGTGTCGGGGCAGGTCGACGGTGTTTGCGTGCTGGTCGTGCCGGATGCAGCCTGTGATTCGTTGGCGAGCGCCACTGCAGCTTGGGCTTCAGCCATCAGCTCGCGCGTCGCTGCGTCCTTCGCATCCCGGGATTGTGGAGGGCTGGACTCGCCGCAGGCGGCGACCAGAGCCATCAGCAGGATCGCGATCGGGCGTTTCGACACGGGGCGCCGGGTAGACTGGTCGTCTCGCCACTCTGCCACAAACGAAGCATGGGCCCGCAACGCATCGTCTGCCTCACCGAAGAACCTACCGAAGTGCTGTACGCGCTCGGCGAGCAGCATCGCATCGTCGGGATCAGCGGGTTCACCGTTCGGCCGGCGATCGCCCGCAAGGAAAAGCCGAAGGTCAGCGCGTTCACGTCGGCGAAGATCGGCGAGATCCTGAAGCTGGAACCGGATTTCGTGGTGGGCTTTTCCGACATCCAGGCGGACATCGCGTCGGCACTGATCAAGCAGGGCGTCGAGGTGTGGATCAGCAACCATCGCAGCGTCGAGGGCATCCTGGCCTACGTGCGCCGGCTCGGCGCGCTGGTCGGCGCGGCGGACAAGGCGAACGCCTACGCGGACGAACTCGCGCGCGGGCTCGATGCCATTGCCGCCGAGGCGGCGACGCTGCCGCGCCGGCCCAAGGTGTATTTCGAGGAATGGGACGATCCGCTGATCAGCGGCATCCGCTGGGTCGCGGAGCTGGTGCGCATCGCGGGTGGCGACGACGTGTTCCCCGAGCGAGCCGCCGAGTCGCTGGCGAAAGCGCGCATCCTCGAAGACCCCGATGAAGTGGTGCGCCGTGCGCCGGACATCATCCTGGGCTCGTGGTGCGGCAAGAAGTTCCAGCCCGGCAAGGTCGCCGCGCGACCGGGCTGGGACGCGATCCCGGCGGTGCGCGATGGGGCGCTGCACGAGATCAAGTCGCCGATCATCCTCCAGCCCGGCCCGGCAGCGCTGACCGAAGGCGTGCGCGAGATCGCGCGGATCATCCGCGACTGGTCCGTCGGTCCGGGCGTCAGTTGACGACGAACCCGCGCGCATTGGTCCGCCCGACCAGCGCGATGGCCAGCAGTGCCATGCACAGCGCGATGGCGAAGTTCGCGAGATAGGCCGCCTGCGCCGAGGTGGACAGCAAGGCCGCGAACAGCGAACCGCCGACCGCCATCGAAGCCGCGACCACGGTCGCTTCGCACAGCTGCAATGCGGACCCGTTCGCGCCTTGCTCGCCCGGCGCGGACATCGACAGCGCCAGCATCGACAGACTGGCCGAGATCAGGCCCATGCCGAGCCCGGCGATGGTCCAGCCGAGGATCGCGAACCACACCGGGACGCTCGGCCACGCGGCCGCGCAGGTCAGCACGAGTCCCGAGAACACCGCGCTGGTGCCGATGCGCAGGAAGCGATGGCGGCTCCATCCGTTGCGTGCGTGGCCCTGGTATTGCGATCCCGCCGACCAGCCGAGTGCACCGACGCTGAGCGCGATGCCGGCCCAGAGCGGCGAGAGTCCGCGTTCGCGCGACAGCAGCAAGGGCAGGAAGGCTTCGGTGCCGAAGAAGGCCGCACATACGGCTCCCCGCAATGCGATCACGCTCGGCAGGCCGCGCGCGGCGCGCAGCGTGCCGCGCGGCAGCAATCGCCAGATGCACGCGAATGCGAGCGCGGCGCCGGGGACGAGCAACGCGAGTGCGGCGCTGCCGCGTGTCTGGCCGCCGACGTACAGCAGGCACAGCCCGGTCGCGGCGCCGCAGGCCCAGAGTGCGCGACGCCGGTGCGTCGTGGTGGCCTCGCCCTGTCCGTGCAGTCCGCGCAGCGCCGGCCGCAGCATCCACGCCGCAGGCAGTGCGGCCAGCGGTACTGCGAGGAACACCCAGCGCCAGCCGATGGTGTCGACCATCCAGCCGCTGAGCGCAGGCCCCAGCAGCGAGGGAACGACCCATGCGGCCGAGAACGCGGCAAACAGCCGCGGTCGCATCGCTTCCGGGTAACAGCGCCCGGCCAGCACGAACAGCGTCACCGAGATCGCGCCGGCGCCGAGCCCCTGCAGGAGGCGACCGGCGAGCAGCACGGGCATGTGGGCGGCGAATCCGGCGAGCAGCAGGCCCGCCACGAAACACGCCAGTCCGGACCACAGCGGCGCGGCCGGACCGCGGCGGTCGCTCCACTGTCCCCCGACCACCATGCCGACCACGCTCGTCGCCAGTGTGACGCCGAACGCGAGCGCATACATCGGCAGCCCGTCCAGGGCCCGCGCGACGGTCGGCATCGCGGCAGCGATCGCCATGGCCTCGAAGGCGACCAGCGCGACCAGCGACACCATGCCGAGCGTGGTCGAGCGGAAACGCGGCGACAGGATCGACATGCGGAACGTGTCGTCCGCTGCGAGGGGGCTGTCGAGTACGGAAGCGTGTTGATCGGGCATGGGTCTTCGTCGCGGTGCGGGACGGGTCGCCTTGTGGCGGCGACGTCGGGAAGGCAGGATGCAACCTCAACCATGGTTGAGGTCAAGGCATGACGCACATGCTCGGTGTCGGCGAAGTCGCGAGGCGCAGCGGGCTTGCGGTATCCGCGCTACATTTCTACGAGCGGCGCGGGTTGATCCGCAGCGTTCGCAACGCGGGCAACCAGCGTCTCTATGCGCGCGACGTGCTGCGGCGCCTGGCGGTGATCCGCGTCGCGCAGCGGGTGGGCGTGCCGCTGGATGCGATCCGTCGCGCGTTCGCCGACCTGCCGGACGAACGCACGCCGACCCGCGCGGAATGGGCGCGGATGTCCGCGGCATGGCGCGGCGAACTCGACGCGCGCATCCGCGACCTGCAGCACCTGCGCGACCAGCTGAGCGATTGCATCGGCTGCGGCTGCCTCTCGCTTCGACGATGCCGTCTGAACAATCCCGGCGACGCGCTCGGCGAGGCCGGAGATGGGCCTCGACGGTGGGAGGACGATGCCTGAATGCGCTGCGCGTGGCCGTGAGGCTGATCGGCACCGGATCGGGTCGGACCTGGACAGGGATGTTGCGGCTCGGGTGACGATGCGGTCACGTGCGCCGGCGTCGGGCAAAAAAAAAAGAGCCCCGGCAAGGCCGGGGCTCCAAGGGACTGCGAAATGGTGCGATCCGTTCCGGGATCATGCGGCTCCAGATCATGCGGCTCCAGATCATGTCGTTCCGGATCTGTCCATCGACATCAGAACGTGATGCTCCAGCTGTTGATGTAGCCGGTGTCGGCGTTGGCGTTGTCGTTCACGCGCAGCTTCCAGGTGCCGTTCAGCGCTTCGCCGGACAGGTTCACGTTGAAGGTCTGGTTGATGTTGTCGGCGGATCCGCCTGCGCGGTTGTGCAGCACGTAGATCGAGCCGTCCGGCGCGACCAGGTCGACCTTCAGGTCGCCGATGTAGGTGTGGACGATGTTCACCGCGACCGGCGTGCTGGCCTGGCCGTTGCCGGTGCGGCCGGAGACGGTGATCGGGCTTTCGACCGTTGCGTTGTCGCTGATGGTGTAGTCGGCGCTGTTGGTGTAGGTCTGCACGTTGGTGGTCGTCACCGTGACCGACTTGCTCGTCGTGTTGGACGCACCGTCGTTGTCGGTCACCGTCAGCGTGACCGTGTAGGTGCCCGCGGCCGTATAGGTCTTGCTCGGGTTGGCTGCGGTCGACGTGGTGCTGTCGCCGAAGTTCCAGCTGCGCGACGCGATGGTGCCGTTCGCATCGGTGGACGTGTCGGTGAAGGCCACGGTCAGTCCGTTGGCGCTGTGGGTGAAGTTCGCGACCGGCGGGGCATTGGCGCCACCGCTCAGGGTGGTCTGCCACGCACCGCGACCGTAGGTGCCCGCGGTCAGGATGTGCGGCGAGTTGTCCACTTCGAGGTCGCTGATCACCAGGCCGGCCGGCATGCCGTCGGAGAACGGCGCGAAGTTGGCGCCGCCGTCGGTGCTCTCGTACACGCCGATGTCGGTGCCGACGAAGATGCGCTGGGTGTTCAGCGGATCGATCGCGACCGTGTTCGCCGGGATGTTCGGCAGGCCGGTGCCGATGGCCGTCCAGGTGCCGCCGCCGCTGGTGGTGCGGTACAGCTTGGAACCGCTGAAGGCCGCCAGTGTGACGAAGGCGCGGCTGCCGTTCGCCGGATCGATCGCCACGTCGGACACGCGCGAGGCCGGCAGGTTGCCGGAGACATCGGCGACGTTGGTGCTCGCGCCGTTCGCGCTGTAGTACACCTTGCCGGCGTCGGTGCCCGCATAGACGTGCACGTTGCTGCCGATCTTCTTCGCGGTGATGACGCTGACCGTGCCGCTGACGCGCGGGCTGATCGTCGTCCAGCTCATCGTGCTGGCGCTGGTGAGCGCGCGCGAGACGTAGTAGCCGCCGACGAAGTGGTAGCCGCCCGCGACATCGGTCGGAGTGACCCACGGGAAGCCGCCGCCGGTGAGGCCGCTGCTGCCGGCCGCGGCGAAGGTGCCCGGCGCGCCCGACTGCGTCGAACGGTAGATCGATGGCGTGCTGCCGCTCGGGTAGCCGTTCTGGAACACGATCGCGGCGTTGGTCTCGTCGATGGCGTTCATGAAGCCGTCGCCGTTGACGAAGGTCAGGTCCCAGACGTTCGAGCTGGTGCGCTTGGACGAGGAGTTGTCCTGTGCGCCGCCGAACACGATGTTGGCATCGGTCGGATGGACCACGATGTCGTAGTACTGGGTGATGTTGAGGTTGGCATTCATGTTCGTCCAGCTGCTGGCGCCGTTGTCCGTGCGCCAGATGCCGCCGTCGCCGCCGACCCAGATGCGGTTCGGGTCATTGAGCGAATAGCGGACGACATGCGTGTCCTGGTGCACCTGCTGCGAGCTGCCCCAGGTGTTGGTCAGCGTGGTGAACGAGGTGCCGCCGTTGGTCGAGCGACGCGGGCGGATCGCGCCGACCAGGACCGTCTGCGGATTGGTCGGATGCACGCTCAGTGCCAGGTTGTAGGTGCACTGGCCGTCGCAGGCCGAGGCGTTGACCGACGTCCAGGTGCTGCCGGCGTTGTCGGAGCGATAGAGGTTGGTGTTGGTGAGCGCGTAGATCACCGAGGTGTTGCTCGGTGCGACGGCCAGGCGCATGCGGCTGGCGGTGTTCGCGGCGCCGAGCAGGGTCCAGGTGGCGCCGCCGTCGGTGGAGCGGTAGACGCCGCTGCCCGGGGCGCTGGCGAGGACGGTGCTGGTGCCGGGCAGGGTGACCAGGTCCTCGACCTTGCGGTCCATGACCTGGGTCCAGGTGGCGCCCTTGTCCGTGGAGCGGTAGATGCCGCCATTGGCGTCGCCGCCCTGGTTGCAGCGATCGCCGAAGCCGGCGGCCAGCACCACGTTGGCGTTGTTCGCCTGGGTGACCAGCGAGGTGATGGTCGAGAGGTTCATGCCGCTGTTGCGCGCGGACCAGTTGAGGCCGCCGTCGGTGCTGAAGAACACGCCGTCGCTCAGGTATCCCGAGCAGTCGCCGTCGAAGCGGTCGCCGGTGCCGGCCCACACGTTCTGCGGATTGCCGGTTTCGACGTGGATGGCGCTGATCGACTGCGAGCCGACGTTGACGAAGGTCGGCGTCCAGCTGGCGCCGCCGTCGGTGGTCTTCCAGACGCCGCCGTTCGCGGCGCCGATGAACACGGTGTTGTCGTTGGTCGGGTGGGGCGTGACCGCGTTGATGCGGCCGGCGACGCGGCCCATCACCCAGTTGCCCATCTTCATCGACGAAGGGCCCAGCTCGCGCCACGGCGCGGTCTGTGCGCGCGTGCCGACGTTGCGGCCGGTGCGTGCCTGGCGAAGGATCTGGTTGCGCATCAGGGTCAACGCGGCGCGGCGCTGCCTGGCGGCGTTCCGGTTGTCCTTCAGCCCGCGCGACTCGATCCACCAGCGCCTGCGCTGTTCGATCTGCCACCCTTCGCCGTTGGTCTTGTCGCCGCGCGCGTCGGGTGCGCGCAGCGGATCATTGCGATTCTGTTGTGCGTCGGCCTCGCCGGGTGCGATCAGCGCACCGGCGACGACCAGACAGGCCAGCCCCAGGAATTTCGATTCCATGCTCAAGACTCCACGTGTGAATTTGAATAGTTGTGTGCGATGCAAAAGCGGCCGCCTTCCGCGCGGGAGGTGACTGCCGAACGCCTTTCTGTCGAGCTCATGCTGCAATGGCATGACGCATTGCGAACCGCGCCTTGCGTCCGTCGCGCATGCCGACGCGAACGAACCGCACGAAGGGCACGGCGGACGCGTTCGCGTCTGTGCGCGAATCACGTCGATGCCGGTGGCGGGGCGTGCCGAGGATAGTCAATGCTGCGACGCAAAATCAGCGGTGTTTCGCGCAGATCGGCGTCACGAAGCGCGGTATCGCTGCTCCGTGGAATCAGTACGCATGCGTGTGGGGCTTGAACTGCGACAGCATCGACGAAAACCGCGTCGCGTCATGAAAAATCGCAATGACGATGCGTGTTCAAGGGATTCGACGCGCCGTCAAGAACTTTGCGAATCGAGGCGCTTTCCGTGCAATCCGGCCGGGATGGCCGGACAGTCCGGCACGGGACAGCGCGGCATTGCGCCGCGCCTGCGTGGGCTCAGTGCGCCGCGAACTCGCGCGTGAACTGCATCGTCGATCGTGCGCCGCCTTCGCGTTCGATGGCGAGATCGAAGCGGAGGGTGTCCGGTGCGGACACCTCGGTGGTGCCGATGTAGTCGATCATCGCCTGCGTCGGCGGCGCCCCGGGGACTTCGGTGCGCAGCTCGCGCAGGGCGAGCGTGCGATGCCGCCCCTGGAGGTCGGTGACGGTCGCGTCGATCCTGGCCGGAAGCGCCACGTCCTGTCCGTCCGGGCCGCGACGCACCGACACCATCAGCAGCACGGTGCCTTCGTCGCGGTCGATGCCGTATCCGCGCGCCATCGCCTCGTTGAGCAGGTCGGTGCGGACCACGTTCGCCCGCACGGTGACATCGCCATTGCGAGTCACCGCTTCCTGCGGGGTCTCGATGATCCGTGCCGGCTTCGGCGCCTCTTCGCCGCAGCCGGCGAGCGCGAGCAGGCCGGCGAGGATGAGCGTTCTGGTCAGGCAGGGCGTCGTGCGCATGGCGGCAACCTCGTCGTCAGTCGTTCGCGGCGGAGAGCTGGCGACCGCGTTCGGTCGCATTGGCGATCGCCTGCGCCACCAGCGCGCGGAAGCCGCCGGCCTCGAAGGTCTCGATGGCCGCCTGCGTGGTGCCGCCGGGCGAGGTCACGCGGCGACGGAGCTCCGCCGGCGGCTCGCCGGATTCGGTGAGCATCCGCGCGGCGCCCAGGATGGTCTGCAGCACCAGCGTGCGCGCGGCCTCGGGCGGCAGGCCCTGCGAAATCGCCGCGTCCTCCATCGCCTCGGCCAGCAGGAAGGCGTAGGCCGGGCCGCTTCCGGACGTGGCGGTCACCGCGTCCATCTTCGCCTCGTCGTCGATCCACACGGTCTTGCCCGCCGAGGACAGCAATTCGGCGGCGCGGGCGCGTCCGTCGGCATCCACCTCGTCGCTGGCGAACAGGCCCGTGACGCCGGCACCGAGCAGGGCGGGCGTGTTCGGCATGGTTCGGACGATCGCGACAGCGCCCCCGAGCCAGCGCTGCAGTTGCGCGGCGGTGATCCCGGCGGCGATGGAGACCACCAGCGGACGATTGGCCTGGGCCAGCGGCGCCAGGGCCTCGCAGACCGCGCGCATCACCTGCGGCTTCACGGCCAGCACCCACAGGCCGGCGGCACCCGCAGCGGCACCGTTGTCCGAGCCTGCATGCACGCCGAAGTCCGCGGCGAGCGCCTCGCGCAGCACGTCCACGGGTTCGGCGACGTGGATGTCGACCGGCGCGGTGCCGCGTGCGATCAGGCCGCCGATCAGGCTGCGGGCCATGTTGCCGCCGCCGATGAAGGCGACGCTGGATTGGGAACTCATGGGCTCTCCGGGTGTGTCGGGGGCTGGGTGGTGGATGCGGGTTTCGGCGGGCGCGCACCGAACAGCGCGCTGCCGACGCGGACCATGGTCGCGCCTTCGGCGATGGCGAGCGCGTAATCGTCGCTCATGCCCATCGACAGCGTGTCGACGCCGGCGTGGTGGCTTGCCAGGGCGTCGAACAGTTCGCGCATGCGGCGGAAGGCGGCGCGGCGGCGGTCCTTGTCCGGATGCGGTGCGGGAATCGCCATCAGCCCGCGCAGCGCCAGTCGGGGTTCATTCGTGATCGCATCGGCGAGCGCATCGACGTCCTCGAGCCGGCAGCCGTGCTTGCTGGCTTCGTCGTCGATGTTCACCTGGATGAGCACGTTCAGCGGCCGCTGGCCCGGGGCGCGATGCTTCGCCAGCGCTTCGACCAGTTTGGGACGGTCCACGGTCTGCACCCAGTCGAAGGCCGACGCGGCTTCCCTGGCCTTGTTCGACTGCAGGTGGCCGATCAGGTGCCATTCGATGCCCAGTCCGCCCAGCGATGGCTGCTTGGCCAGCGCTTCCTGCACGTAGTTTTCGCCGAAGGCGACCGGGCCGGGGGCGACGCGCGCGCGCAGGGCGGCGGCGACCGAGGCGATGGCGTCCGCCGGCTGGGTCTTGCTGACCGCCAGCAGGCGTGCCGGTGCACGGCCGCTTGCCGTGGCCGCCGACGTCATGCCGGACAGGAGGGCGTCGAGTGCTGGGTGGTGAGGCGTGTCGGCGTCCGGCATCGTCATCGGTGAAGGTCTGGCGGGCTGTGGTTGCGACCTGCGTCGCGAAACCGGGAGTGTAAGTCCAATTCCATGGCCGGACCGCCCGGGTGACAGTCGCGGGTCCGGGGCTATACTCAGGCAGTCGGCGTCATGTCGCGCCAACACGACTTCGAATATCGGGGAACTTGTCATGGATATCGCCGAACTGCTGGCCTTCTCGGTCAAGAACAAGGCATCGGACCTGCATCTGTCCGCAGGCCTGCCGCCGATGATCCGGGTCGACGGCGACGTCCGCCGGATCAACATCCCCGCGCTCGACCACAAGCAGGTCCACGCGCTGGTCTACGACATCATGTCGGACAAGCAGCGGCGCGATTACGAAGAATTCCTCGAATGCGACTTCTCGTTCGAGATCCCGGGCCTGGCCCGCTTCCGTGTCAACGCCTTCAACCAGAACCGCGGCGCGGGTGCGGTGTTCCGTACCATTCCCTCGGAAGTGCTGACCCTCGAAGACCTGGCCACGCCGCCGATCTTCCGCGAGCTGATCGACCAGCCGCAGGGCCTGATCCTGGTCACCGGGCCGACCGGCTCGGGCAAGTCGACCACCCTGGCGGCGATGATCGACCACATCAACAAGAACGAATACGCGCACATCCTCACCGTCGAGGACCCCATCGAATTCGTCCACACGTCGCAGAAGTGCCTGATCAACCAGCGCGAGGTCCACCGCGATACCCACGGCTTCAACGAGGCCCTGCGCTCGGCGCTGCGTGAAGATCCCGACTACATCCTCGTCGGCGAAATGCGCGACATCGAGACCATCCGCCTGGCGCTGACCGCCGCGGAAACCGGCCACCTGGTGTTCGGCACCCTGCACACCAGCTCGGCCGCGAAGACCGTGGACCGCATCATCGACGTGTTCCCCGCCGGCGAAAAGCCGATGGTGCGTTCGATGCTGTCCGAATCGCTGCGCGCCGTCATTTCGCAGGCGCTGCTGAAGAAGGTCGGCGGCGGCCGTACCGCCGCGTGGGAAATCATGGTCGGCACCCCGGCCATCCGCAACCTGATCCGCGAGGACAAGGTCGCGCAGATGTATTCCTCGATCCAGACCGGCCAGAACTTCGGCATGATGACCCTGGACCAGCATTTGCAGGACCTGGTCAAGCGCAGCCTCATCACGCGCCAGCAGGCCAAGGGCTACGCCAAGGACAAGCGGTTGTTCGAATAAGTCCCTTGTCACTCAGAGCGCAGCCATCCAGTTCCGGAGCACCCCATGAGCACCATCGATTTCACCTCCTTCCTCAAGCTGATGGCGCACCAGAAGGCGTCGGACCTGTTCATCACCGCGGGCATGCCGCCGGCGATGAAGGTGCACGGCAAGCTGTCGCCGATCACCCAGAACGCGCTCACGCCGCAGCAGAGCCGCGACCTGGTGCTGAACGTGATGACCCCGGCGCAGCGCGAGGAGTTCGAAAAGACCCACGAGTGCAACTTCGCGATCGGCGTCTCCGGCGTGGGCCGCTTCCGCGTGAGCTGCTTCTACCAGCGCAACCAGGTCGGCATGGTGCTGCGTCGCATCGAGTCGAAGATCCCCACGGTCGAGGAGCTGGCGCTGCCGCCGATCATCAAGACCCTGGCGATGACCAAGCGCGGCATCATCATCTTCGTGGGCGCCACCGGTACCGGCAAGTCGACGTCGCTGGCGGCGATGATCGGCTACCGCAACCAGAATTCCTCGGGCCACATCATCACCATCGAGGACCCGATCGAATTCGTGCACAAGCATGAAGGCTGCATCGTCACCCAGCGCGAGGTCGGCATCGACACCGACAGCTGGGAGAACGCGCTGAAGAACACCCTGCGCCAGGCGCCCGACGTGATCATGATCGGCGAAGTGCGTACCCGCGAAGGCATGGACTATGCGATCGCCTTCGCCGAAACCGGCCACCTGGTGCTGTGCACCCTGCACGCCAACAACGCCAACCAGGCGATGGACCGCATCATCAACTTCTTCCCGGAAGACCGCCGCAGCCAGCTGCTGATGGACCTGTCGCTGAACATGAAGGGCGTGGTCGCGCAGCAGCTGATCCCGACGCCCGACGGCAAGGGCCGCAAGGTCGCGATGGAAATCCTGCTCGGCACCCCGCTGGTGCAGGACTACATCCGCGACGGCGAGATCCACAAGCTCAAGGAAGTGATGAAGGAGTCGACCAACCTCGGCATGAAGACCTTCGACCAGGCTCTGTTCGAGCTGTACCAGGCCGGCGAGATCAGCTACGAGGACGCGCTGCGCTACGCCGACTCGCAGAACGAGGTGCGCCTCAAGATCAAGCTCGCCCAGGGCGGCGACGCCCGCACCCTGGCCGCGGGCCTGGACGGCGTGGAAGTGGCCGAAGTGCGCTGAGTCGCGCTGAACTTCCCCGTCGTTCCCGTGGTCCCTGAAGGGCCGGGCGCCTCCCCCAGCGGGAAGGCCCCGGTCCTTTTCCTTGTAAAGTAGCCGTCCCAGCGACGTCGCTGTCCCATCTTCCAACCGGCCGCGGATGCGGCGCGAGGGGCCTGATTCGTGAACGCAGTGGTCGAGACAACGCCTGAATCGTCAGTGGATGTCCCAGCAATGGATGCACAGGCCGTACCGGTACCGGTCACCGACGGCGAACGCATCGTCGCCGCGCTGCTGGACAAGGGGCGATTGAAGGAAGCCGACCTCGTCCGCGCCCAGCGCCTGCAGGAAGAAACCGGCGGCGAACTGCTCGCCCTGATCGCGCGCCTGGGCCTGGTGTCCGAACGCGACCATGCCGAAGCCTGCGCCGACGTGCTGCGCCTGCCGCTGATCGCGGTGAAGGAGCTGCCCGACCTGCCGCCGGAAGGCCTCGAGTTGAGCCTGCGTTTCATGAAGCAGTTCGCCGCCGTGCCGGTGGCCGATGCGGGCGACCGCGTGGACGTGCTGATGGCCGACCCGCAGGACCCGTACACGCTCGATGCCATCCGCCTGGCGACCCAGCGCGACGTGCGCCCGCTGGTCGGCCTGCGCTCCGAAATCGGCGACCTGGTCGAACGCTGGCACGGCCAGGGTCGCAGCGCGATGGGCGCGATCGTCGAGACCGCCGAAGGCGAGACGGGCGATGTCGACGACGTCGAGCACCTGCGCGACCTCGCGTCGGAAGCACCGGTCATCCGGCTGGTGAACCTCATTATCCAGCGCGCGGTCGAACTGCGCGCGTCGGACATCCACATCGAACCGTTCGAGAACCGCCTCAAGGTGCGCTACCGCATCGACGGCGTGCTGGAAGAGGGCGAAAGCCCGCCGGCCAACCTCACCGCCGCGGTCATCTCGCGCGTGAAGATCATGGCCAAGCTCAACCTCGCCGAGCGCCGCCTGCCGCAGGACGGCCGCATCATGATCCGCGTGCAGGGCAAGGAGCTCGACCTGCGCGTGAGCACCGTGCCCACCGCGCACGGCGAGTCGGTGGTCATGCGTCTGCTCGACCGCGAAACCGTGGTCTTCGATTTCAAGAAGCTCGGCTTCACCGACGACTTCCTGCCGCAGTTCGAACACGTGCTGGAACAGCCGCACGGCATCCTGCTGGTCACCGGCCCCACCGGCTCGGGCAAGACCACCACGCTGTACACGGCGCTGAGCCGGATCAACACCCCCGACGTGAAGATCATCACCGTCGAAGACCCGGTCGAATACCAGATCGAGGGCATCAACCAGATCCAGGCCAAGCCGCAGATCGGCCTGGACTTCGCGCACGCCCTGCGCAGCATCGTCCGCCAGGATCCGGACATCATCATGATCGGCGAAATGCGCGACCTGGAGACCTGCAAGATCGCGATCCAGTCCGCGCTCACCGGCCACCTGGTGCTCAGCACGCTGCACACCAACAACG
>JAEUPQ010000023.1 GCA_016789405.1 Lysobacteraceae bacterium | reverse complement strand
TTCAATGCGTCCTCGACGGTCATCTCCAGCACGTCGTGGATGCTGTAGCCCTTGTAGAGGATTTCCAGCGTCTCGCGGTTGTAGCGCTTGCCGTGGCAGACGTCGCAGGGCACGTACACGTCCGGCAGGAAGTGCATCTCGACCTTGATCAGGCCGTCGCCCTGGCAGGCTTCGCAGCGGCCGCCACGCACGTTGAAACTGAAACGACCGGGCGAGTAGCCGCGCGCGCGCGCTTCGGGCACCTGCGCGTACAACTCGCGCAGCGGCGTGAACAGGCCGGTGTAGGTGGCCGGGTTCGAACGCGGCGTGCGGCCGATCGGCGATTGGTCGATGTCGACGACCTTGTCGAACAGGTCGATGCCCTTCACGTCGCGGTAGGGCGCGGGCTTGTGCGACGCGCCGTTGATCTCGTTCGCGGCCAGCGCGTAGAGCGTGTCGTTGATGAGCGTCGACTTGCCGGATCCCGAGACGCCGGTGATCGCGGTGAACAGCCCTGCGTGCAGGGTCAGGTCCACATCTTTCAGGTTGTTGCCGGTCGCGCCGCGCAACTGCATCTTCATCTTCGGATTCGGCTTGTGCCGATGCGTCGGGATTTCGATGCGCTTGCGGCCGCTGAGGTACTGGCCGGTGAGCGAACGCGGCGATTTCAGCAGGTCGTCCAGCGTGCCTTGTGCGATGACTTCACCGCCATGCACGCCCGCGCCCGGACCGATGTCGACGACGTGGTCGGCGAGGCGGATCGCGTCTTCATCGTGCTCGACGACGATGACCGTGTTGCCCAGGTCGCGCAGGCGGGTGAGGGTGCCGAGCAGTCGCTCGTTGTCGCGCTGGTGCAGGCCGATCGAAGGCTCGTCGAGCACGTACATCACGCCGACCAGGCCGGCACCGATCTGCGACGCGAGCCGGATGCGCTGCGCTTCGCCCCCGGACAGGGTGTCCGCCTTGCGTTCCAGCGTCAGGTAATCCAGACCCACGTCGACGAGGAAGGTCAGGCGCTCGCGGATTTCCTTGACGATCTTGGTCGCGATCTCGCCGCGCCAGCCGGCCAGCGTCAGCGCGCTGAAGAAATCCAGCGCCTCGTCGATCGGCAGCACCACGATCGACGACAGCGGACGGTCGGCCACGAAGACGTTGCGCGCGGCCTTGTTCAGGCGCGCGCCGCCGCAATCGGTGCAGGCGCGCTCGCTGATGTATTTCGCGAGTTCCTCGCGCACCGCCGCGGACTCGGTCTCGCGGTAGCGGCGTTCGAGGTTCGGCAGGATGCCTTCGAAGCGATGCTTGCGTTGGGTGCGGCCGCCGGCATCGGTCAGGTAGGTGAAGGTGATGACATCGGTGCCGCTGCCGTTGAGCACGGCGTCGCGACTGCTTTCCGGCAGTTCCTGCCACGGCGTGTCGACGCTGAAGCCATAGTGCTTGGCGAGCGACTGGATCAGCTGGAAGTAGTAGACGTTGCGGCGGTCCCAGCCGCGCACCGCACCGGCGGCCAGCGACAGCTCCGGATGCACGACTACACGCGCCGGATCGAAGAACTGGCTCACGCCCAGGCCGTCGCAGGTCGGGCAGGCGCCGATCGGAGAGTTGAACGAGAACAGGCGCGGTTCCAGTTCCGGCAGTGCGTACTCGCAAACCGGGCAGCTGTACTTCGACGAGAACAGCAACGGTTCGGCGTTCGCATCGTCGAGCGACTGCACCAGCGCCATGCCGTCGCCGAGTTTCAGCGCGGTTTCGAACGATTCGGCGAGGCGCTGCTTGAGGTCCTCGCGCGGCTTGAAGCGATCCACCACCGCTTCGATGGTGTGCTTCACGCGCAGCGCCAGTGGCGGCACCGCATCGATCTCGTACAGCACGCCGTCCACGCGGACGCGGACGTAGCCCTGCGCGCGGAGTTGCTCGAATACCTGGGCGTGCTCGCCCTTGCGCTCGCGCACGACCGGCGACAGCAGCATCCAGCGCTGTTCCGCCGTCTTCGGGGCGTTGGCCAGCGCGAGTACCTGGTCGACCATCTGGCTGACGGTCTGCGCTTCCAGCGGGAAGTGGTGGTCGGGGCAGCGCGGGCTGCCGACGCGGGCGTAGAGCAGGCGCAGGTAGTCGTAGATCTCGGTGATCGTGCCGACCGTCGAGCGCGGGTTGTGGCTGGTCGACTTCTGCTCGATCGAGATCGCCGGGCTCAGGCCTTCGATGTGATCGACATCGGGCTTTTCCATCACCGACAGGAATTGCCGCGCGTACGCCGACAGCGATTCGACGTAGCGTCGCTGGCCTTCGGCGTAGATGGTGTCGAACGCCAGCGACGACTTGCCGGAACCGGACAGGCCAGTGATCACGATCAGCTTGTCGCGCGGCAGGTCGAGATCGATGTTCTTGAGGTTGTGGGTACGCGCTCCGCGGATGCGGATGGTGTCCATCGCCATGGGGGTGGGGAGATCCGGATGACTGCAGGTGAGGGGGCGATGCCGGGACCCGGCGCCCGGTGGTCCGGGCGGCCGAGCAAAGGCAACTCGCTAGCCTACCGAGCGCTCATGTCCGTAGCAAATCCATGCGTGGAACGCTGCAAGCCCGTTCAGCGCAGCAGTTCGAAACGCATCGACGCCCCACCAGCCGGCGGGCTGGCGTTCTCGGCCGGCGTGCCGTCGGCATTCTGGCCCCAGCCTCGCGTATCGATCACCGCCGGGCTGATGCCCTGCAGGACCAACTGGACCTTCAGCGCTTCGGCGCGCTGCCTGGACAGGAACACGTCGTTCGCGGCGTCGTTCGACGGCGTGACCGGTCCGACGATGAGCAGGCGCGTGCCGTCGGGTGCTGCGCGGATGGCATCTGCCGCCTGCGCGACCAGTGCAAGGCTGTCGTCGCTGACTTCACCGCTGCCGGGCTTGAACGCCACCCGGGTTTCGTTCAGCGTTTTCGCCAGCGCTTCGGGGCTGAGTGTCCTGGCCGTGGCGCTGTCGTCGCCGGGTGGTTCGAAGAGGCCCGACAAGCGCATGCCGGGAAATGCGCGCTCGGCGGCGGCACGCAGTGCGCGGCGCTGATCGGCATCCAGCGGTCCTGTGAGTGAGGCCTGGTTGCCGGACAGGCGCAGGCCTGCGCCAGGCACCGTGGACAGGGTGCGCAGGAAACCTTCCAGGCCGGCAGCCCAGATCGGTGTCGCGGCAGTCGGGTCGATATCGATGCTGCCCTGTGCGCGGCCGTTGCCGTAGACGGACAGCAACGCACGTTCGATGGCGTTCCGGGTGGTTTCGCTGTCGACGGTGCCGTCGTAGCGCAGGCTGCCACTGTTGTCGGCGAGTCCCAGCGTGGCGTCGATCTGCACGCGAGGCGCGTTCGCCGTGGCAGGCGTCGCAGGTGCCTCGGCATCCCGCTGGCAGCCGGCTGCGGCGAAGAACAGGGCCACCGCACAGGCGAGGCTGCGCGATGGCCGTTGGAATGGCATGGAGCGGATGGGCATGGTGTTCCTCTCGGAAACTCCCCCGGCCCTTGCCGGGGGAGCGTTGCGACGATCGTCGCGGATGGTGCGGTGTCGACGCTTACTTCTTCGAGACGTAATCCACCGACACTTCGTCGGAGCACTCGCTGGTGCCCTGGTTGCAGATCTTGTAGGTCATCGTGCCGCTGCCGACGATCCGGAAGTTGTCCGTGAACGTGTAGGTGTTGCGGCGCGAGTTGTAGATCAACCCGTTGCGGTAGATGTCGACCTGCTTCTTGCCGTGCTGCCAGGTCAGCGTGACCCGCGTGCGGTGGTTGGTCAGCTGTTCGACCGTGGCCGCCTGCTTGTACGGGTAGTTGGCGTCGACGAAGCTCGGGTACAGCGAGACCCCGGTCGCGGCGCTGAAGCCCTTGATCGTCACGTACCAGACGCCGGCACGCGGTGCCGGGAAGAAGCAGTTCTCGTTGTTGCCGAAGCTGAACGGACGGCAGTCGAACGTGCTGTTGGTCGGCGGCGCGCCGTAGCGCACGTAGACGTCGGCGTCGCCGGTGCCGCCGTACATCGCGAACAGCAGGTTGCTGGCGCCGTTGGGCACCACCAGCTGGTACTTCAGCTCGCCATTCGCGCCGACGCTGATGTTGCTCACGGTGACGCCGTTGAACAGCTCGGTGGCCGGCGGCGGCGGGGGCGGCGGCGGCGGATCCGACGGCAGCGGATCGGTGCCATTCGCGACACGCACCGCGGCGGTGGCATCGACGATGCCGGTGCCGCAGGGCTTGTCGTAGGAACAGCCGCCCGGGAAGCCGCCATTGGCGTAGGCGGTGTTCTCGAGGATCTTCTTCACCTGCGCCGGCGTTTTCGGCGTGGTCGACGCGGACTGGATCAGCGCCGCGATGCCGGCCACGTGCGGCGACGCCATCGATGTGCCGGCGTACCAGCCGTAGCCTTCCGAGCCCTGGACGGTCAGGCCCAGGTTCAAGGTCGACAGCACGTTGTCCGTCGCGGGCGCCGCGCCGCTGCCACCGGGCGCAGCGATGTCGACCACCGGGCCGAAGCTGGAATAGCTGGCCAGCGTGCCGGTCGGGCCCACCGCAGACACTGCGATCACGTTGTTGCAGCTCGCCGGCTGCTGGCTGGCTGCGTCACCGCCGGAATTGCCGGCCGCGACGACCACCGTGGTGCCGCGGCCCACTGCGCCGTCGATGGCGGTCTGGAAGGCCACGCTGCACGCACCGCTGCCACCCAAGCTGAGGTTGAGCACTTCCGCAGGGTTGGCATTGGCCGGAACCCCGGCGACCGTGCCGCCGGAGCCCCAGGTGATGCCGTCGACGATGTCGGACAGGAAGCCGCCGCACTTGCCCAGTGCGCGGATCGGCAGGATCTTGGCGCCCGGCGCCACGCCCGCGCCGCCGACGCCGTTGTCGGTCAGCGCCGCCACCGTGCCGGCGACGTGGGTGCCGTGCCAGCTGCTGTCCTCGGAGATGCCGAAGATGTTGCATTCGCCGTCGTGCCAGTCGCCCGGGTCGTTCGGATCCGCGTCGCGGCCATCGCCGTCGATCGCGGTGTCGATGTCGCCGATGAAGTCGTAGCCCGGGACGAGCTGACCCGCGAAATCACTGTGCGGAGTGATGCCCGTATCGATCACGCCGACCACGATGCCGGCGCCGCGGGTGATGTCCCAGGCGGGTTCGAGGTTGGCGCCCCCGGCGCCGGCCTTGTAGTGCCACTGCTGGGCGTAGAGCGGATCGTTGGGGGTGAACAGCGGCTTCATCCGCACGTCGGCTTCGACCGCGAGGATGTTCGGATCCTTCAGCAGTTCGGCCATCAGCTGCTTGCTTTCGGCCAGGTCCAGCTTGCGGTCGGTCCTGATCACGTCGGCGCCGGTCGACAGTGTGCGCAGGCCCTGGATGCCCATGCCAAGGCGATTTGCCTTGTCGGCATAGCGGACCCGGAGATCGGAGGTGCCGGCGCGCGTGCCTTCGCGCCAGGTGACGATGAAGCGGTCATGGCGTTCTTCCTGCGGCGCGGACGCGCGGCTCTGGGCCGCGGTCCTGTCGACCACCGGTGCGCGACTGCCCGACCAGGCGATCGGCGCGGCCACAGCCGCGATGGCCACGGCCAGTGCGGTCAGTCGGAACGCATGTGAGGGTTTGAGTCGGATCATGGTGCATCAGCTCCTTGGTGCATGAGAGGCGGCCTGAGTCCTGGCCGCACGGGATGGGCCATCCGGCGTGTCGGATGCGACGGATCACCCTGGGGGATGCGCATCCCGGGCCACGGCCGCGGCCCCGGACACGCGACGCCGCACGCCGTCGGCGGATGCGCGACGACGGGCGGAAAAATGCAGGATGGGTCAGGGGTCGGCGGCAGCCGGCGGATGGAACACGCCGGCAAGCGGATGCGAGGGCAGGTGGCACGCCTGCAAGCAGGCGCTGCGGATGCGGGAAGGACGACTGCGCTGGAACATCGAACACGGACTCCATGTGCTTGCCGTCGGACCGACCGGCCTTTTGTCTTCCCGGGGACTCCCCCTTGTCTCCGGGGCGGCCGGACCCTCCGGCCGCATGAACATACGCTGACGAATGTGATCGAGGCTAAGCCGGTCCGGGCGCCCTCCGCAAGTGCCTTCAACGGCCCGAGGCAGGGCAAACCTTGCGGGCAGTGGACTCGGTCGCTAGAATTCCGCTTCTTTCCGCCCGCAGGGGCGGTTTCGCGTCACCAGCAGTACCCAGCGACACCGATACAGCGACACCCAATAACTACAGAGGAATCCCGTACATGTACGCAGTTCTGGTCACCGGCGGTAAGCAATACCGCGTGATGCAAGGCGAGACGCTTCGCGTCGAGCTGCTCGAAGCCGACGCCGGCAGCGAGATCAAATTCGACAACGTGCTGATGCTGGGCGACGGCGAGGGCGTGACCCTCGGCGACGCACTGAAGGGCGCCACCGTCACCGCCAAGGTGCTCGGCCACGGCCGCGCCGACAAGATCCGCATCGTCAAGTTCCGCCGCCGCAAGCACCATCGCAAGCAGATGGGCCACCGGCAGCACTACACCGAAATCCAGATCACCGGCATCGCCGGTGGCAACAAGTAAGGAGAAGCAGCCATGGCACATAAAAAGGGCGTAGGTTCCTCGCGCAACGGCCGCGACTCCAACCCGAAATACCTCGGCGTGAAGCTGTTCGGCGGCCAGGCCGTCGAAGCCGGCAACATCATCGTCCGTCAGCGCGGCACCCAGTTCCATCCGGGTCCGGGCGTCGGCCTCGGCCGCGACCACACGCTGTTCGCGCTGGTCGACGGCAAGGTCGAGTTCTCGGTGAAGGGCGCCAAGAAGCGCCGCACCGTCAGCATCGTCTGATCGATGCCGCATCGCGCGAGAGGCCCCGCTTCGGCGGGGCTTTTCGTTTGTAGCGCCGCCCCATCGCGCTTCTCCGCCGCTTCACCGTGCCCAGGCACAGTCCTCCCTGTCAGAATCCTTCTGCCAGCAGAACCGCCCCTCCGGAAACCCAGCCCATGAAACTCGTCGACGAAGCCGAAATCGAAGTGATCGCCGGAGCCGGCGGCAACGGCTGCGTCGGTTTCCGGCGCGAAAAATTCATTCCGCTGGGTGGGCCGGACGGCGGCGATGGCGGCGATGGCGGCAGCATCTGGCTGCAGGCAGACGAAAACCTCAACACCCTGGTCGATTTCCGCCACGAGCGGAAGTTCCGTGCGCAACGCGGCGAGAACGGCATGGGCCGCCAGATGTACGGCAAGGGCGGCGAGGACACGACGATCGTCGTCCCGGTAGGCACGGTGATCACCAACGTCGAGACCGACGAAGTGATTGGCGACCTGACCCGCCACGGCCAGCGCCTGCTGGTCGCGAAGGGCGGCAAGGGCGGCCTGGGCAACATGCATTTCAAGAGCTCGGTGAACCGCGCGCCGCGCAAGGCGCTGCCCGGCCTGCCGGGCGAGGAGCGCCTGCTGAAGCTGGAGCTGAAACTGCTGGCCGATGTCGGCCTGCTGGGCTTCCCCAATGCAGGCAAGAGCACCTTCGTCCGCGCGGTGTCGGCGGCGACGCCCAAGGTCGCGGACTATCCGTTCACCACGCTCTATCCGAACCTGGGCGTGGTCAGCGTCGAGCCGCATCGCAGCTTCGTGATCGCGGACATCCCTGGCCTGATCGAGGGCGCTGCGGACGGCGCTGGCCTGGGTGCGCAATTCCTGCGCCACGTCCAGCGCACCCGCCTGCTGCTGCATCTCGTCGACATGGCGCCGATGGAAGGCGTGGTCGACGCCTCGCCTGCCGAGCAGGTGCGCGCGATCGAGCACGAATTGCGCAAGCACGATCCGGCGATGCTGGAGAAGCCGCGCTGGCTGGTCCTGAACAAGGCCGACCTGATGTTCGAGGACGAGGCGCAGGCGCGCGCAGAAGAGATCGTCGCCGAGCTGGGCTGGACCCAGCCCTGGTACATGGTGTCGGCGATTTCGCGCGAAGGCACGTGGCCGATCATGCTGGAGGTCCAGCACTTCTTCGATCGTCTGCGAGAAGCCCAGCTCGAAGCGGAAGCCGAGGCCAAGGCAGCGGCCGGTCAGACCGGGAATCCGCCCGTCGATGCCGTCTGATTCGATGCGTGTAGAGCGGAGCCTGCTCCGCTTCGCATTCCCGGTGCCTCCTGCAGGGGAGCAAACTCTGCTCCACGGCAGCGCTGCCATGCTCGGCGCCTGGGTCGAGCCAACAAAAAACCCGGCCGAGGCCGGGTTTTTGCGTACCGCGCGTGGCGCTGGATCAGCCGACGGCCTTGAGGGCCTTGATGCGTGCGGTCAGGCGGCTCTTGTGACGGGCGGCCTTGTTCTTGTGGATCAGGCCGCGCGAGCTGAAGCGATCCAGGATCGGCTGGGCGACGGCGAAAGCGGCTTCGGCGCCAGCGGCGTCGTTCGAGTCGATGGCCTTGAGGACCTTCTTGACGGCGGTGCGGAGCTGGGAGCGCTGGGCGGTGTTGCGCGCGTTGCGCACGACGGTCTGCTTGGCGCGCTTCTTGGCGGACTTGATGTTGGCCACGATGGAATCCTGGGGTTAACGAATCTGGGGTTTACGGTTGAGGTCGGGCGGAAAAACTCCGCCAGATCGCTTGAGGAAAGAGGACAGACCGCCGCTATGCGGACAGTGAGACAGAAAATTATGGGCGATTCAGTGGGTTGGGTCAACCGGTGCGGCACCGGGGCGATGAAATGAGCGCCTCGGACAACCAGAAGGGGCAGGGCGACGGTACCCAGGGCGCTGCGAAGCCACCGGCCAAGGCTGGTCTGTTGCGCTCGACCTCGGTGTTCAGCGCGATGACCCTGCTTTCGCGGATCGCGGGCTTCGCCCGCGATGCCCTGCAGTCGCGCCTGTTCGGCAGCTCGGTGGCGATGGACGCCTTCGTCATCGCCTACCGGATCCCGAACTACCTGCGCCGGATCTTCGCCGAGGGCTCGATGCAGATGGCCTTCGTGCCGGTGCTGAACGAACTGCGCGAGCGGGGCGACCAGGTGGCGCTGAAGGAGTTCGTCGACCGGATGGCCGGGGCCCTGTTCTCGGTGGTCTTCGTGGTCTCGGGCATCGGCATGCTGGCCGCGCCGGTGATCGCGAGCCTGTTCGCGCCCGGCGCGGTCGACGAGCCCGAAAAGTTCGGCCTGATCGTCGATATGCTGCGGATCACGTTCCCGTACCTGCTGTTCATTTCGATGATGGCACTGGTGGCCTCGGTGCTGAACAGCTTCGGCAAGTTCGCCCTGCCTGCGGTCACGCCGGTCCTGCACAACCTGGTGATGATCGCGGCGATGGTCTGGCTGGCCCCGCGATTCGCCGAGCCGGCCAAGGCGCTGGCCTGGGGCGTGCTGATCGCCGGCATCCTGCAGCTCGTGGTGCTGTGGCCGGCACTGGGCCGGCTGGGCCTGCGGCCGACCTTCCGGCCCGGGTTCGGCCATCCCGATGTGCGCCGCGTGGCGAAACTGATGATCCCGACACTGTTCTCGTCGTCGGTCGCGCAGCTGAACCTGCTGGTCGGCACGATCTTCGCGTCGGTGCTGGTCACCGGCAGCCAGACCTGGCTGTACCTGTCGGACCGGCTGATCGAATTCCCGCTGGGCCTGTTCGGCGTGGCCATCGGCACGGTGATCCTGCCGCACCTCTCGCGTCGCCATGCCGCCACCGATGCCGAAGGCTATTCGGCGGCGCTGGACTGGGGCCTGCGCCTTGCCCTGCTGGCCGGCGTGCCGGCGGGGCTTGGGCTGCTGCTGCTCGCCGAGCCGCTGACCGCCGTCGTGTACCAGGGCGGCAAGTTCACGGCCCACGACACCCGGATGGCGGCGCTGAGCCTCAGCGCGATGAGCCTGGGCGTGCCGGCCTTCATGCTGAGCAAGGTGCTGTCGCCAGCGTTCTACGCCCGGCAGGACACGAAGACGCCGATGAAGGCCGCGATCTGGACGGTGTTCATCAACGTGGGCCTGACCATCGCCTTCACGCTGCCGCTGTGGCTGAACGACATCGACGGCGCCCATGGCGGCATCGCCCTGGCGACCGGCCTGGCCGGCATCTTCAACGCCTGGCTGCTGTGGCGGTACCTGCGCCGCGACGGCTTGCTGAAGCCGCAGCCCGGCTGGGGCCGGCACCTGCTGAGGATCGGCGTGGCCTGCCTGGCCATGACGGCAGTGGTGCTGGGCATTTCCTGGCGGGTCGGTGACTGGACGGCGCTGGATCTCTGGCACCGGACCCTGTGGCTGCTGGCGGCGGTCGCGGCCGGTGCCGCGGCTTACGGCGTCGCCCTGATCGCCATGGGCTTGCGGCCGCGCGACCTGAAACACTGAGTGATCGCAATGCGGTCGCCGCCACGGAGGTCCTCGGCGAACGCTGCCGCTATACTCCGGAATCCTTTTGTTGCATCGCCCCGGCCGTACACGCCGGGGCTTCCTCCGACCCGATGACCGAACTTTTCCGCGATCTCGACGGCGGGCCGCTGTGCCCGGACGGCAGCGTGGTGTGCATCGGCGCCTTCGACGGCCTTCACCTGGGCCATCGCGCGCTGATCCGCCGTGCGGTCGAGCGCGCCCGCGCGCTCGGCGTGCCGGCCGTCGCGCTGAGTTTCGAGCCGCTGCCGCGCGAATTCTTCGCTCGAGAGGGCAAGCCGCCACGCCTGCAGCTGCCGCGCGCCAAATTGTCGGGACTACGGGACCTGGGCATCGACAAGGTCGGGCTGCTGCGTTTCGGCGCCGCGCTGGCCGCGGTGTCGGCCGAGGACTTCGTCCAGCGCCAGCTCGTCGAGCGGTTGTCGGCGCGCGAAGTCTGGGTCGGTCCCGATTTCCGCTTCGGTCGCGGCCGCGCGGGTGATCTGGGTCTGCTGCAGCGGCTCGGTGGCGATGCGGGATTCGACGCCATGACCATCGAACCGGTGCTCGTCGACGATGCGCCGGTCTCGAGCACCCGCATCCGCGCCGCGCTGCAATCGGGCGACTTCGCTACGGCGGCGCGATTGCTCGGTCGTCCCTATGCCATCGGCGGACGCGTGGTCCGCGGACAGCAACTTGGTCGCACGCTCGGCTTCCCGACGGCGAACCTGCGTTTCCCGAAGACGCCCGCGCTGCGCGGCATCTATGCGACCTGGGTGCACGGCGTCGCCACGCATCCGTGGCCGTCGGTGTCCAGCTTCGGCACGCGGCCGACCGTCGGTGGCGTCGAGCCGCTGCTGGAAGCCCATCTCTTCGATTTCCAGGGCGACCTGTACGGTCGTCATGTCGAAGTGGAATTCGTCGCGCACCTGCGCGACGAGGAAAAATTCCCGGATCTCCCCAGTCTCGTCGCGCAGATGAATCGCGATGCAGAGCAGGCGAGGGCGATCCTTTCGAGCCCGCCCGCATCGAACGCCGACGCCCCGGGCCCTGACACACTTTCATTGCATTCGACAGAGCGAGCCCGCGCGTGAGCGACCAGGACAGCCAACGCTACAAGACCACCATCCACCTGCCCGCGACGGACTTCCCGATGCGCGGCGACCTGCCCAAGCGCGAGCCCGTCGCGCTCAAGCGCTGGGAGGACGAGAACCTCTACGCGCAGGTGCGCAAGCATGCCGAGGGTCGTCCGACCTTCATCCTGCATGACGGTCCGCCGTATGCGAATGGCCAGATCCACATCGGCCATGCGGTCAACAAGGTGCTGAAGGACATCGTGGTGAAGTCGAAGCTGATGGCGGGCTTCGATGCACCCTACGTGCCCGGTTGGGACTGCCACGGCCTGCCGATCGAACTGCAGGTCGAAAAGAAGTTCGGCAAGGTCGGCGACAAGATCGACGCGGCGGAATTCCGCAAGCGTTGCCGCGAATACGCCGCGGAGCAGATCGACCTGCAACGCAAGGACTTCAAGCGCCTCGGCGTGCTCGGCGACTGGGACAACCCGTATCGCACGATGGATTTCCGTTTCGAAGCGGACATGGTGCGCGCGCTGGCGAAGATCGTCGAACGCGGACACCTCGCGCGTGGCGCGAAGCCGGTGCACTGGTGCTTCGATTGCGGTTCGTCGCTGGCGGAAGCCGAGATCGAGTACGAAAACAAGAAGTCGCCGGCGGTCGACGTGGCCTATGCCGCGCGCGATCCGCAGGCGCTGGCGGCGAAGTTCGGCGTGGTCATCGATGCGGATGTCGAAGTGGCGGTGCCGATCTGGACCACCACGCCGTGGACGCTGCCGGCCTCGCTGGCGGTGAGCATCGGCCCCGATCTCGAATACGCGCTGGTCGAAGGCCCGGCGCGCGACGGCAAGCGTTGCCTGCTGGTCCTGGCCGAGGGCCTGGTGCCGAAGGCGCTGAAGCGCTACGGCATCGAGGAGCCTGAAGTGCTGGGCCGCGCGCTCGGTGCCGCGCTCGAAAACCTCGTGCTCGCGCATCCCTTCTACGCCGAACGCGACATCCCGCTGATCCTCGGCGACCACGTCAGCGCCGAGGACGGTACGGGTTCGGTCCACACCGCGCCGGGCCACGGCCAGGAAGACTATGCGGTCGGCCTGAAGTACGGCCTGGTCGCGAAGTACACGGCCGCGCAGATGAACCCGGTCGATGGCCGCGGCGTGTACCTGCCGTCGACACCACCCCTGGGCGATACGGCGCTGGCCGGCCTGCACATCTGGAAGGCGAACGGCGTCATCGTCGAAGCGTTGAGCGGCATCGGCGCGCTGCTCGCCTTCTTCGAACTGGACCACAGCTACCCGCACTGCTGGCGCCACAAGACGCCGGTCGCGTTCCGCGCGACGCCGCAATGGTTCATCTCGATGAGCCAGGCCAACCTGCGCACCGACGCGCTGGACGCGATCAAGCAGGTCGAGTGGTTCCCCGACTGGGGCCAGGCGCGCATCGCCGGCATGGTCGATGGTCGCCCGGACTGGACGATCTCGCGCCAGCGCACCTGGGGCGTGCCGATCGCGCTGTTCATCCATCGCGAAACCGGACTGCCGCATCCGAACTCGCCGTCGCTGATGCGCCAGGTCGCCGAGCGCGTGGAGCAGGCCGGCGCGGATGCGTGGTACGCGCTCGATGCCGCCGAGCTGCTCGGCGAGGAAGCGAAGGATTACGACAAGGTCACCGACATCCTCGACGTCTGGTTCGACTCCGGCGTCACCCATGACTGCGTGCTCGGCCAGCGTCCGCAGGACGGCCTGCGCAAGCCGGCCGACATGTACCTGGAAGGTTCCGACCAGCATCGCGGCTGGTTCCAGAGCTCGCTGCTCACCGGCGTGGCGATGGATGGCAAGGCGCCGTACCGGCAGGTGCTGACGCACGGCTTCACGGTCGACGAAAGCGGCCGCAAGATGTCGAAGTCGCTGGGCAACATCGTCGAGCCGCAGAAGGTGATCGACCAGATGGGCGCGGACGTGCTGCGCCTGTGGATCGCGTCGGCGGACTACCGCAACGAGATGTCGGTCTCCGACACCATCCTCAAGCGCAGTGGCGATGTCTACCGCCGCATCCGCAACACCGCGCGTTTCCTGCTCGGCAACCTGCACGGCTTCGATCCGGCGCGCGACCTGCTCGCGCACGAGGACATGCTGGCGCTGGATCGCTGGGCGGTGCATCGCGCCGATGCCTTGCAGCACGAGATCGCGAACGCCTATCGCAACTACGATTTCCCGGAAGTGGTGCAGGCGGTGATCAACTTCTGCAGCGTCGACCTCGGTGCACTGTATCTCGACGTCACCAAGGACCGCCTGTACACGATGCGCGAAGACGCGCGCGGTCGCCGCAGCGCGCAGAGCGCGATGTTCCGCATCGCCGAAGCCTTCGCACGCTGGATCGCGCCGATCCTGACGTTCACGGCAGAGGAAATGTGGGGCTTCCTGCCCGGCAAGCGCGAAGGGCACGTGCTGTTCGCGACCTGGTACGACTGCCTGGCGCCGCTGCCTGCGGATGCCGCATTGAACGGCGAGCGTTTCGAACGCCTGCTGGCGCTGCGGGAGCAGGTGTCGAAGGTGCTGGAGCCGATGCGCGCCAGCGGCGAGATCGGCGCGGCACTGGATGCCGAGATCGCCATCGCCTGCAACGCCGAGGAGTTCGCGTGGTTGTCGCCGCTTGCCGACGAATTGCGTTTTTATTTCATCACTGGTGATGTGATCGTTGCAGTAGATGATGACCTGCGTGCAAGGGAATTCGAGATCGCTCCGCGTGTCAGCGCCAAGCCCAAGTGCATCCGCTGCTGGCACCACCGCGACGATGTCGGCAGCCATCCCGACCATCCCGAGATCTGCGGCCGCTGCGTGAGCAATGTCGAAGGTCCGGGCGAGACGAGGCTGTTCTTCTGATGTCCACTGCATCCCCCAAGCCCAACGCCCTGGTCTGGCTGCTGGTGTCGGTGCTCGTCATCGGCCTCGACCAGTGGTCGAAGCACTGGGTGCTGACCAGCCTGCCCGAGTACCAGCCAGTGGTCGTGATCGACGGCATCTGGAACTGGTACCGCAGCTACAACACCGGCGCGGCCTTCAGCTTCCTCGCCGATGCCGGCGGCTGGCAGAAGTATTTCTTCGCGGTGCTGGCGATCGGCATCAGCAGCGTGCTGGCGTTCTGGCTGTCGCGCACCGCGCGCGGCGACTGGCGCAACGCGCTGCCGTTCTCGCTGGTGATCGGCGGCGCGCTGGGCAACCTGATCGATCGCTTCATGCACGGCCACGTGGTCGACTTCATCCAGTGGCACTGGAAGGACGCCTACTACTACCCGTCGTTCAACATCGCCGACTCGGCGATCGTCTGCGGCGCTGTCGCGCTGGTGGCGTTCGGCGTCTTCGGCAAGCATCCATCCCCGGCGTCGAAGAAGGCAGACTGATCCCCATGGACATCATCCTCGCCAACCCGCGCGGTTTCTGCGCCGGTGTCGACCGCGCGATCGAGATCGTCAAGCGCGCCATCGAAACCCTGGGCGCGCCGATCTACGTGCGCCACGAAGTGGTGCACAACCGTTTCGTCGTCGAAGACCTGCGCCAGCGCGGTGCGATCTTCGTCGAGGAACTGGACGAAGTGCCGGACAACGCCACGGTCATCTTCAGCGCCCACGGCGTCTCCCAGGCCGTGCGCACCGAAGCGGAGCGCCGCGGGCTGAAGGTGTTCGATGCGACCTGCCCGCTGGTGACCAAGGTCCATCTCGAAGTGGCGCGCCATTGCCGTGCCGGTCGCGACGTGATCCTGGTCGGCCACGCCGGCCACCCGGAGGTGGAAGGCACGATGGGCCAGTGGCAGGCCGAGGCCGGCGTCGGCTGCATCTACCTGGTCGAGGACATCGACGACGTCGAACGCCTCGTGGTGGGCCAGCCCGAGAACCTGGCCTACACCACGCAGACCACGCTCTCGGTGGACGATACCCGCGGCATCATCGAAGTCCTGCGCACGAAATTCCCGAAGATGCTCGGCCCGCGCAACGACGACATCTGCTATGCCACCCAGAACCGCCAGGATGCCGTGCGCGAACTGGCCGAGCATTGCGACCTGGTGCTGGTGGTGGGTTCGCCGAACAGCTCGAATTCCAACCGCCTGCGCGAGCTGGCCGAGCGCGAGGGCGTCGAGGCCTACCTGATCGACGGTGCGGACGAGATCGACCCGCGCTGGGTGGAAGGCCGGCGCCACATCGGCGTCACGGCAGGCGCGTCCGCGCCGGACGTGCTGGTGCAGGGCGTGATCGCCCGACTGCGCGAACTGGGTGCCGGCGGCCTGCGTGAGCTGGACGGCGAACCCGAAGACATGGTGTTCGCGTTGCCCAAGGAACTGCGCCTGCGTCTGGTCGATTGACCGGGCATCCCCCGAAACCCTAGAATCACGTCCCTGCCGCGACGGCCACGTCCGGCACGACACCGCCGGAATAGCTCAGTTGGTAGAGCGGCGCATTCGTAATGCGTAGGTCGCAGGTTCGACTCCTGTTTCCGGCACCAGATTTCCGAGACGATCGGGCAGAAGGCCACCTCCGGGTGGCCTTCTTGTTTTCGGGCTTTCGTGCTTCCGACCACCGGTCGCGCAGCATCCGGGCGAATGCGGTGCTTCACGCATTTTCGAGACACGCTTCGCTTGCCTGCGTCCGGGGCGCGTGCTACCTCTTGCGTTGCAGGACGCGAAGGCGCGGCGCGCATCTGATCCTGTACTGATACTGCAGGGGGTCTGCACCGGACGCAGACTGCGATGGCGATGCGGGTGCATCGCGACGGGCGCACTGTCGCCCGCGACACAGGGACGTCAGGGGGATTCGATGCCGGGGATCACTGTTCCGCCGCTTCCGGGGCCACCGTCGGGCCGACGATCGGGCTCGATTCGCCGTGTGCGTGCAGACCGCCGCTTCCTCCGAAGGCGATGCGCCGTCGCGCGCGTCGTGGTGATCCATCGGAGCAAGTGATCGGAGCAGGGACATGGATGCGAATTCGCGGTTCGACCTGGTCGGTACGTCGCCACAGTTCCGCAAGGTGGTGGAGCAGATTCAGCGCATGGCGTCGATCGACGCCACCGTGCTCATCGCAGGCGAGACCGGCACCGGCAAGGAAGTCGCGGCGCGCGCCATCCACTATCGCAGCGAGCGTGCGCACAAACCCTTCGTGCCGGTCAATTGCGGCGCGCTCGCCGAATCGCTGGTCGAAAGCGAGCTCTTCGGCCACGAGCGCGGCGCCTTCACCGATGCCAAGACGGCATCCGTCGGCCTGGTCGGGCAGGCGGCCGGCGGCACGATCTTCCTCGACGAAATCGATGCGCTGACGCCCAAGGCGCAGGCGGCGCTGCTGCGCTTCCTGCAGGATCGCACCTATCGCCGGGTCGGTGGCGGCGGCCTGCTGCAGGTGGACGTGCGCGTGCTCGTCGCCAGCAATGCCGACCTCGATGCCATGTCGCGCGAACGTCGATTCCGCCAGGACCTGCTGTACCGGCTGCGCGTCCTCTCGCTGCGGATGCCGGCGCTGCGCGAGCGCCCGGGCGATGGCGTGCTGCTCGCACGCAACATGCTGAAGCGGCTGAGCCACCAGTACCGCACTCATCCCCGGGAACTGCATGCGGAGGGCGAGGCCTTCATCCGCAGCTATGCCTGGCCGGGCAACGTCCGCGAACTGGAAAACGTCATCCACCGCGAGTTCCTGATGAGCGACGACGAGGCGCTGCGGCTGTGCGAGACGCGTGAAGAGCTGATGCCCTGCGAGGTCGCCACGGGGACGGTACATGCGTTGCACGAGACGTCGATCGGAACGGAAGCGCCACTGCCCTTGCCCGGGGGCGACTGCACGCCGTTCAAGGATGCGAAGGCGAGGGCGGTCGCCGAATTCGAACGCAGTTACGTGCGCGAGATGCTGGCGCGGGCCGGGGGCAACATCTCGCAGGCCGCGCGCATGTCGAACCAGGAGCGCAGCGCTTTCGGCAAGCTGGTCCGGAAGTACCGGCTCGGCGGCGAAGGCCAGGTGGCCTGAAGCACGCCGCAGGGGGTGCCATGCGGCATCCCAAAAAGTGCATCGCACGCTCTAGGATGTCCCGTCTTCCCTCACTCGCCGGCTGCGCATGGATCGAGGATTGATCGAATTCGCCAAGGACGCCATCCGGCGCTTTCTCGAGGCCAGGCCCGATGCCGCGGACACGCTGGAAGGCGTCCATCGCTGGTGGATCGCCTGGCCGGGGCATCCCGAATCGCAGGTCGTCACCGAAGTCGCGCTGGAGCAGCTGCATGCCGAGGGCGTGATCGAACCGCTGCGGATCGGCAACAGCGTCCTGTGGCGACGCCGACGCGAGCGCGTCGCCGACTGATCTCCCGAGCGGGATTCGCTTGAGGGTCCGGGTCGTCCCCGGGTGGGTGCATTTCCACCCAGCGGGCCGCAGCGCGTGGAACCGTGTCAATGGAAACAAGTGCTTGCGTGAACTTTCGACGTGGCACGTGGATTGCTATCGACCTCCTGCGGAGACCGGGCGTGCATCGCGACGCGTGCGCATGACCGGCAGAACTCCGTGCCCGGATGCCGCCGATGAGGCGGGATACCTGGCCTTGCGTGCCGATACCCAGGAGAGTCCCGTCGATGAGTCATGCACGCGAAGCGCAGGGCAGCACGCCGCCGTCACCCGAAGTGCAGCGCGGCGTTCGCGCGGTGACGCCACCTTCGACGCCTCCGCTGTCCACGTCACCCCGACCATCGCTTGCGCAACCCTCCACGCCGCCGCTCGCGCAAGCGCTGGATCAGACGGTCAAGCTGGCGACCGAATCGGTGTCCCCGCAGGCAATTCCCCGCCGCCCAAGCGTGCCCGTGTTGCCGCCCATCCCGCAGCGCGATGCGACGGCGCACACCCCGCTGCTGTCCGCCCAGCAGGCGCCCCCCCCACCTGCACATCCAGGACGATTCCGGCCTGCAGCGCGTGGCGCCCGGCGGGCTGCCCGGCTCAAGGAAGGCGGCGCAGTATCTCGATCTCGCCGCTGCGGTCGCGAGCACGCCGGTGTTCAGCGGCGTGGCGAGCGCGGCGCGTGGCGCGACATCCGGTGCGTTGTGGTCCGCGTCCGCGGGTTTCAGTGCCTACAACAACCAGCAGGACGTGCGGCAAAGGCACGAAAGCGGCGAAAGCACGGGGGCGATGGGCTGGTCGAATCGCGTCGCCGACGGCTCCAGTTTCCTTGCCGGAGCCAGCGATGCATCGAGTTCGGTCTTCAACTATTTCGGAAGTTCGTCCAGCTGGGCGGCGACGGCATCCACCGCGACGGCCTATGCGAGCAATGCGTTCTGGGGCGTGGCCGGCGCCATCGGATTCGGGCAGGGTGTCGCCAACTGGCGCGATTCTGCCAAGAGCAAGCTCGCGAGCGGCCTGCAGATGGCGGGAGGCCTGCTCAACGTGGCCGGCGCCGGGTTCGGTGCGGTGGCGGCGCAGCGGCAATCCGCCGATCCCAACGATCCCGCCGCGACGTACTACGGCTACGCGTCGGCCGCGGCCTGGACCTTTGGCAGCCTCGCCACGATCGCGTCGAACCACATCGCCCGGCGTGCGGAGAACGCGCAGTTCGCGCCCGACGTGGAGGGGGGGCGGTGAGGTGGGTCGACCAGCTTCGACGCCTGCGCGCTGACGCGCGGGCCGCGGGGAGGCATTGAATGCTCGCGCGATCCCGTGCGCCCGACGCCGGCGTGGCGACGATGCAGGGGGAAGACGATCCTTCGGCATCGGCGCTGCGCATGCTCGAAGCGGTCGGCTGGCGCCGCGATGCGATCGAACGCGTGCTTCCCCGGCTGCTCGATGCGCCGGTCGTGATCGATCCCAGGCGGCGTGTTGCGTGGATGTGCGGCTTGCGCCAGGCATTCGGCAGCGTCGCCGACCTGTCCGGCGCATCGCGCGAGGCCATGGCGGTGCTGTCGCGATCCTGGTGCGATTGGCCGCTGTGGCTGGCATTGCGCGGCGTGCACGATGGCGCACGTGACGTCGACGCCGGTCAAGACGCCGGACTCGACGCCGGACTCGAGACGATCGATGCGCTGTTCCGCATGGGGCACCAGCAGGATGCCGAATTCCGCTGCCGGCGCCGCCTGTTCACGCATCCCCGCGATCGTGCGACAGCGGAGATGCATGCGCAGCTGCAGGCGTGGCGCGGCTTCCTCGATGCGCGCGCGATGCCGATCGGAGGCGATACCCTCCATCTGGAACCGCTGGGCCACCATCACTGCGCGGATTTCGCCTGGCAGTACTGGGATCCCGACATCGCGCGGCTGTGCTGCCTGCCGTCGTTCGCCGACGACATGGCGTGGCATCGCTGGCTCGACGAATGCTGGGGCTACGGCGACCAGCGCCTGTATGCGGTGATCCATCCGGAATGGGGTTTCGTCGGCAGCGTGAGCCTGACCATGCACGGCGACCTGGGGTTCTTCTACTACTGGATCGGACGCGATTTCCAGGGGCAGGGATTCGGCCCGGCGGCAGTGAGCCTGCTGCTGGACGACGCCTTCGAGCGCCATGGCATGCGCACCTGCTACGCGAAGGTGTTCGAAGACAACGCGCCGTCGCGGCGCGCGCTGGCGAGGCTGGGTTTCGAAGCGCTCGATTTCCGCCCGGCACCACCGGACGACGACGAGATGCTGTACCGGCTCGGTCCGCCGCAGGGCCGCTGGGACAGCGCCGAGGCGTTGCGAGACCTGTTCGGAAGGATGGGCTCGGAAACGCGCGTCGCGATGCCGCATGCGCCTGTGACACTGCGTCGTCGGATCGATGTTGAATCCGTTATCGGAAGAATCGCAATCCTGGGTGTTCCCGTTCGTCATTCAAGTGAGGAGGTAGGCAATGGATGATTCGAGGAAACGAAAGAGGACGTTCGAGTCCAGGCCAAATGCACCGTTGCGTGGCGTCGGCTTTACTTCCGGGATTCAGGACCTGGCGTATGGCGGCGAGGTGCCTGTGCTGGGCGCGCTGAACATTCCTTATCAGGAGACCCACACCACGCGCTATGTCAGGCCGAGCATGGCCCCGAACGTGGTCACTTCAGCGAAAAGGGTCGATGATCACGGTACTTTTGGATTGACCAGTCACAGGGACGACAAGGGCTATTGGAGCCAAGGGCTCCTGATGCCGATGGGCAAAACCAGCTATTTCGATAAAGGCCTGTCTGTCGATAAAGCCATTCCCTCCGACCTGACCGTCAAGAGGGCGCGGGTCGAAAGCCGGGCGATGAAATTCCTGAGCCTGCGTGGAACGGACTACACCCCCAAAGGCGGTGACATTGGTGTAACCATCATTGAGCAGCGGCAGCCAAAAGGGGCAAAGCCCGTCATCACCCGGTCGGATCACGATGTCGACTACTGGGGCGGTTTGACGATGGGGTCGTTCCTGGAAGACATCACCGGCTCGCGTTCGATGGGCATTCACGATGTGGGATCAGGCATGCGTGCGATGACCATGGCCTCCAAATGGCGCATGAAAAACAGCGGGGCAACCAGCGACGTGGGGTTTGGCGCAAGAATGCTGGAAGCTTTTCCGCAGTTGGGGAAAAAGGACATCGAGAAGGCCATCATTCTCGGCCTGGGCACGCATGAAACCGGCGCAAGTGCGTTGAGGCAGCACATCGTGGGCGATGATCCGGCCAGGAGGATGGCGGTTGTCAAGCATCACGTCGGCTTGAAGGGCAGCGTGTTTGCTGCTCACCACGCGGCGGAGACGGCCGCTGCTGAGCGATTCGACGCCAAGTTGGCCATGGCCAACTCGACGGCGCCAGGCGTGGATCTGACGCCCGTCCTGGGCAAATGGTGGGAGGCGCAGAGGGTCAAAGGGACGGACTTTTCAGCAGATCCAAGTGCTTTGCAGAAAACATACGTTGCCGACAAATTCGGTCGCCACGCGATAGAGAAGTATCCCGATTTGAGCCAGCTTGACGCCATCAAGGCGCTGAAGACAACCAACAGGGCGGAATACACCAGGCAGAAGCGCGATTTCTTGACGACCAATCTGAAAGGCAGTCCGCATCTGCAGGAAATGCAGGACAGGTGGTTCGCCAAGGATCACTTCGAGGCAAAGCTGGCCGATGGGCGTTCACGTGGCGCCACTCCCGCTGGAAAATGGTGGGGAGCCAAGGAAGCGGGAGGAACCGATTTTTCCGCTTTGACTCCCGGCGATCTGAAGGGTTTGAAGCAACAATACGCAGATCGGCGGATCAACAAGCTCAATGCGGGGCGAAAGTTCGATACCAAGCTGCAAGGCGTTCAATCCGACACCTTGGAAACAAGAGGCTGGTGGGATGCCAAGAAGACAGGCGGTACGGATTTCAAGTCGCTGAGCGCAGTGGATCACACTGCCTTGCGCAAGGAATACATTGCCAAGAAAGTTTCATAGTGGGCGAAGGTCACGGCCAGGCATCGGCCTGGCATCAGTCGGTCGCCCGGACAATGCGTCCGCGCTTGCCTTGTGCAAGCGCTCGGCCGGTCCAGTCGAGGATGCGCAGAGAACCGCGGTTGGCGATGTCGACGCTGGGGCGCAGGCTGCCGGCGATGTGCTTGCGCGATCCCGTCGGCAGCGCCGGATTCGTCGTGGCCTCCACAACATGCCTCGCCATGCTGACAAGCGTCCCTCCCGGGACCGCCACTTCCGGCCTTCTGATCCAATGGATTCGTCCGACTCGCCGGGCCCCCGGCACGGGGATGCGAGGCAATCGCCTGGGTGTATTCCGACCCGGCCCGAGTGGAATTCCACCCATCGCAGCTGAGCGGCAGCATCTCGACGAGCATTGAAAATGCCCGTGTTTTCAAGTGTTTTCCGGATGTTCGCCGCCTCCGCCGAGGAAGTTCGAAACGCTCGGCGCGATTCGTAAGCATGCGACGCCGTCGGCCAAACCATTTGTTGATCAATGGCTTGCGCGATGCGCGCGACTTGGCACGCAACTTGTTTATGTCACTGCCGAAGCCTTGCACGAGGGTGCAGTCGCGAGGAATGCGACATGGACACGCAGGGCAGCGAATGCCTGGTGGCCGCGACAGCATCGCGGCGCGGGCGCAAGGAACGACCAACCAACCCTGTGGGGCAAGCGAATGAGCGAAAGCGCGCAAAAAAAGTTGCTGCGGGTGCGTCCTCCCCGTGTGCGAATCACCTATGACGTCCACACCAATGGTGCGATCGAGAAGCGCGAGCTGCCCTTCATCGTCGGCATCTTCGCGGACCTGACCGGCGATCGGGATCCGGACGCCGCCGCGCCGGTGCCGGTGGAGATGAAGGAACGCCGCATCGTCGACATCGATCGCGACAACTTCAATGAAGTGCTGAGGCAGAGCATGCCTCGTGTCGTGCTGAAGGACGTGGACAACGTCCTGCCCGGTGGCACGGGCAAGCTGGCCGGCGAAGTGGTGGTGTTCGAGTCGATCTCCGACTTCGATCCGATCGCGGTGGTGCGCAAGGTCAATGCGCTCAATGACGTCTTCGAGCAGCGCAAGGCACTGCGCGATGCCCAGGCGCGCGCCGAAGTGCACGACAACGCCAGCAAGGCGCTCGAGGCCGGCGTGACCGTGATCGAAGGCAGCGGTGCCTGGTCGGCGGATGCGGGGACCAAGATCAGCGAGGGTTTCCCCGACAAGGACGATGCCTTCAAGGCGACGCTTGCGAAGGCCTTCGAGACCCATGTCGTGCCGGTGATCGCCGGCGAGAACGGCAAGGGCCTGGGCGCGGCGCTGTCGATCGACTATGCCGTCGCCGCCATCGACAAGGCGCTGAGCAAGCAGCTGTCGCTGGTGATGCACAACGCGCGTTTCAAGGAGATGGAGGCGACCTGGCGCGCGCTCTATTACCTTGTGTCGCGTTCGGAAACCGGCCCGCAGCTGAAGTTGCGCGTGTTCAACGCCACGCTCAAGGAACTGCAGGACGACCTGTCCAAGGCCGTCGAGTTCGACCAGAGCCGGCTGTTCAAGCTGATCTACGAGGCCGAGTACGGCACCTACGGTGGTTCGCCGTACAGCCTGCTGATCGGTGGGTACGAGTTCGGCCCGTCGGCGTCGCACATGGGCTTCATCGAAGCCATGTCCGGCGTGGCTGCGGCCGCGCACGCGCCGTTCATCGCGGCTGCGTCGCCCGAACTGTTCGGCCTGTCGGGGTTCGCCGATCTCGCGAAACCGCGCGAACTTTCCAAGGTGTTCGAAGGCGCGGACCTGGCGCAGTGGGGCGACTTCCGCAACAGCGAGGATTCGCGCTACGTCTCGCTGGTGCTGCCGCGCGCGATGCTGCGCCTGCCGTACGGCGAGAAGACCCTGCCGGCGGATGGCTTCAATTACGACGAGTCGGTGATGTCCGACGCCGGCCTGCCCGACAACGCGAACTTCCTGTGGGGCAACGCGGCGTATTTCCTCGCAGAGCGCATCACCAATGCCTTCTCGCTGTACAGCTGGACCGCGGCGATCCGTGGCGTCGAAGGCGGTGGCCTGGTCGAAGGCCTGCCGATCTACACCTTCCGCAGCGGTGGCGACGATGGCATCAAGGAACTGTTCTGTCCGACCGAAGTGGCGATCACCGATCGTCGCGAGAAGGAGCTGAACGACCTGGGCTTCATCTCGCTCTGCCACTGCAAGGGCACCGGCAAGGCTGCGTTCTTCGGCGGCCAGACGACGAACAAGCCGAAGAAGTACATCAACGCGGATGCCAACGCCAATGCGGCGCTGTCCTCGCGCCTGCCGTACATCCTCGCAGCGTCGCGATTCGCGCACTACATCAAGGTGATCGTGCGCGAGAAGGTCGGCGGCTTCCTCACCCGCGGCAACGTCGAATCCTTCCTCAATACCTGGATCTCGCAGTACGTGCTGCTCGACGACAACGCGTCGCAGGAAGTGAAGTCGGCGTTCCCGCTGCGCGAGGCCTCGATCGTGGTGGTCGACGTTCCGGGCGAGCCGGGCGCGTACAAGGCCACCGTCTTCCTCAAGCCGCACTTCCAGCTCGAGGAACTGACGACCTCGATCCGGCTGGTGGCAGACCTTCCGAAGTGATGCCCGGGGCGGCCTGAAAGGGCCGCCTCGCGCCCGCATCGCGACCCGCACCCGCAGCGCAGAACGCGCCGCACACCTCAATACCAGGGCAGGCATCCATGGACCTCATTCTTCTCCAACCCGGCAATCCCGACCTGATCGGCGAGACCAGTTCGACCCACATCGACAACGTCTGGCGCCAGGACATCCTCAACTTCGGCAAGTGCATGGAGCTGGTCTCCATCCACCACGGCATGAAGCAGCAGAT
Organism: Lysobacteraceae bacterium; assembly: GCA_016789405.1. GTDB lineage: Bacteria > Pseudomonadota > Gammaproteobacteria > Xanthomonadales > Xanthomonadaceae > Lysobacter_I. The sequence goes on along the minus strand of JAEUPQ010000023.1, from coordinate 98,710 downwards.
CACCACCGACGTGAGCAACAAGGCCCGCACCTCGGGTCGTCCGGTGATCACCGAGTTCACCTGCGTCAAGTACGTCGACCAGACGTCGGTGAAGCTGTACGACATCTGCCTGCGCGCCGCGCCGCTCGGCGCGGGCAAGGACAACCCGACCAAGATCTACATCGCGCGCAACAGCGGCGACAAGACCGCGAACATCATGACCCTCGCGCTGCGCGACGCGATCATCAGCGAAATCCAGTTCCAGTCGCATCCCAACGACATGCCGACCGAGCAGTTCAAGATCAGCTTCACCGAGATCCTCTGGACCTACACCATCCAGGAAGTCGACATGACCACGCCGGGCAACGTCCACGCCGGCTGGAGCGTCATGCACAACCGGCCGATCGCCAACAGCTTCACCTGATCGTCGCGGTCCACCGCGCCGGCGCGATGCGCGATGCGCCGGCGCGACGCCTTCGTCGCGCGCCTTGCCATGGAGGCAGCATGCAGTTCCTGTTCGAGCGCCTCAGCACCGTGCCGCGCAGCCTGGACGGCCAGGTGGAGCCGTTCGACCAGAACGCGGCGATCGTGGCCCAGATCCAGCGCATCGCGTCCACCGGCCGCCTGGTCGGGCAGGGCATCCCGGCGGTGCCGTGGGGCATGCCGTCGGTGGTGACGATGGGCGCGAGCGCGATCGGCAGGATCGACGCCTACGCGCAGGCGCTGCGCGAGGCCATCGTCCGCCACGAGCCTCGCCTGCGCGACGTGCGCGTCGACACCGAACGCACGGCGGACGCTGTGTCGCCCTGGCGACTGGTGGTGAGCGCCGTGTTCCCAAATGAAGACCAGCCACGCAATGTCTGCGTGGCGGCGCCGTTCTGAGTCGGAGGCTGGCACGAGCATGCGCACCGGCGGCGACCGACTCAAGGATGCCTACCAGCAGGAGCTGACTGCGTTGCGGGAGGAAGCGAGCGAATTCGCCGCCGACCACCCGACGCAGGCCGGCATGCTGGGCTTGCATCGCGGGCGTTCGCAGGATCCGCAGGTGGAACTGCTGATGCAGTCCTTCGCCTACCTCACCGGTCGGCTGCGCCACCAGCTCGAAGTCGACCAGGCGGAATTGCCGAACGCGCTGCTGGCCGATCTCTATCCGCACCTGGCCGCGCCCTTGCCGTCGATGATGGTGGCGCACATGGCCGTGCAGCCCGATGGCGTCGGTCGCGTCGAGCGCGGACGCAGCGTACTGGGCTCCGTGCCGACCCAGGGGGGCGGCGATGCGACCTGTCGTTTCCGCACCTGCTTCGACACCGCGCTGTGGCCGCTGGACGTGGTCGACCTGGCCATCGTCTCGCCCAAGGATTATCCGCAGCTCGCCACCGACCAGGACACGCGCAGCGTGCTGCGCGTCAGCCTGCGCAAGGACGGCCGCGCCTCGCTCAAGCAGTTGCAGCCCACGCGGCTGCGCTTCCATCTCAACCCGGAAGGTGGTCCTGCGCACGCGCTGCACCAGCTGCTCGGTGCGCATCTGCGCGGCCTGGCCGTCGTGGAGGCGCCGGGTCCCGCGCCGAAGTGCCGCCGCTTGCCGACCGAGTACCTGCGCTGGCTGGGCTTCGAGGACGAGGAGGGCGCATTGCCCGCGCATCCGCAGGCGCATCCGGCCTTCCGGATCCTGCAGGAATATTTCGCGTTCCCCGAGAAATTCCTGTTCTTCGAAATCGAGACCCTCGACCTGCAGCACGCGGAAGACACCTTCGACCTGCTGTTCATGCTCGACGTGCCGCCGAACCCGGCGTTGCGCCTGGCGCCGTCGGTGCTGATGACCAACTGCGTGCCGCTGGTGAACCTGTACCCGCAGCGCATCGATCCGCTGAACCTCGACCACACCCGCTACGAGTACCGCCTGACCGGCGACGTCAGCCAGCACGCGAACTGCGAGATCTACCGCATCGAGCGCCTCAACGCCGTGCGTGCCGGTGCAGCGCCGCGCGTGCTGGTCCCGTATTTCGCGATGGACGATTTCCAGCATATCGAGGGCCAGGACTACTTCTACATCACGCGCCGCGAGGCCAGCCAGCGCGCCCGCATCGGCGGCACCGAGCTCTATGTCTCGTTCCTCGATGCCGAGTTCCGCCTGACCGATCCTGCCGACGACGTGATCGGCGGCACCGCGCTGTGCACGAATCGACGCATGCCCGAACGATTGAAGGTCGGGGACAAGCTCCAGGTCGAAGGCGCGTCGCCGATCGCCACCACGCGCGTCCTGGGCAAGCCGACCGCGCACCAGACGCCACCGATGACGGGATCGCGCCCCTGGCTGCTGGTCTCGCAGCTGGCGCTGAACCACCTGTCGCTCTCCAGCGGCCCGCATGCGATGGCGGCGCTCAAGGACATCCTGCGCCAGCACGTGGGTCCGAGCAGCACGCTGGGCCATCGCGCGGTCGACGGCATCCTCGCGATCGACCCGCGTCCGCTCGTGCGCTGGCACGGCGAGCCGGGACGACGCGGCTACGTGCAGGGCGTCGAGATCGACGTGACCCTGGACCACACCCGTTTCGAAGACACCAGCGCGGTGCTGTTCTGCACCGTGCTCCGACATTTCTTCGCGCTCTACGCCGCCGTGAACACGGTGGTGCAGGTGCGCCTGCGCATGCCTGACGTCAAGGGAGTTCTCAAGGAATGGCCACCGCTGGCGGGCAACCAGGTCCTTCTCTGATCGGTACCGTCGTCGGGCAGTACGCCCGCTTCGACGTCCATCAGCTCGTGCGGCTGCTCCGGCACCGCAGCGAAGGCCCGTGGCCGGTCGACGCGCGCCTGCGATTCCGCGCCGATCTCGGTGCGGCCTTCCCGGGACACGAGGTCACCAGCCTGACCAAGGCACCGGCGATGCCGGCGTTCCGGCTCGCGGTGCGCCAGCCCGGTGCGATGCCCGTGCGCGTGGAGCTGCGTACGCCGAACTACTGCGTGGCCAGCGAGCTGGGTGCCTTGCCCGAACCCTTCCTGGAGTGGGTCCGCGAACAGGAGCGCATGGGCGGCAAGGCGATGGGTGCGTTCCTGGATGTCTTCAACCAGCGCGTGCACGTGCTGCGCCACGATCTGAAGAGCGCCGCGGTGCGCGCGCTCGATCCCGCGCCGCCGGAAGCCACGCGCTACGCCGCGCAGCTGGCGTCGCTGATGGGCCTGGGCCTGAAGGCGCAACAGGACCAGGTGCCGCTGCCGATGCGCGCATGGCTTGGTCTGGCCGGGCTGATGATCAACACGCGCAAGAGCGGCGCGGTGGTCGCGCAGATCCTCACTGCCTATCTCGGCGTGCCCTGCAGGCTGCGCATGCTGGTCGGTCGCTGGCGGCCGCTGGAGCCGCGCGATCGCATCTGCCTCGGGCGTTGCGGCCATCGCCTCGGTGAAGGGGCGCTGCTTGGCCGCAGCACTTGGGACGCGCGTGCAGCGGTCGCGCTGGACGTCGGTTACGTCTCGTTCGAACGCCTGTGCGCGCTGCTGCCGCTGCGCGCGCAGCGTCCAGGCGAGACGTGGCCCGCCGCCGGACATCGCGGGCTCGTGTCGATGATCCGCCTGCTGCTCGATCGCCGCTTCGACTGCGACGTGGACATCGCCGTCGATCCCGACACCGTGCCGCTGCCGGTGCTGCGCGGTGCGCCCGACGCCGGCGACGTCGGACTGCGCCTGGGCCAGACCGCCTGGCTGGGCAGGCCTGCGGCGCCGCAGGTGCGTTTCACGGTGCCGGCCTTCGATGGCCGCGCAGGGGAGGTCGCATGACCACGCTCGACGACCTGAGCCAGGACTATCCCGTCGACGGTTCCAGCGTCGAACTCGTCGACCAGCCCCTGCTGTTCCAGCATTGCCGCATCGCGATGCCGCAGGGACAGCTGCTCGGCGAGAACGCCTTCAGCCTGGAGCGCTTCCAGGGCCAGGAGAGCGCATCCGATCTGTTCGAATACCAGCTGGAACTGCACGGCGACACGGCGAAGGAAGGTGCGGCGCTTGATTTCGCGACGGTGATCGGTCGCCCGGTCACGGTGGGCATCGGCACCACGCCTTACGTCGATCACGACGATGGCCACCTTGCCTTCCGCAAGGCGCTCGACGGCACCGGTCCGTCCGGGGCGTTCGCGCTGTTCAACGGCATCGTGGCTGCGTTCGCGATCGAGCTGCCCGGCGTGTACCGCATCACGATGCGGCCGACGGCATGGCGCATGGGCCTCACCAACCGCTATCGCGTGTTCACCCAGAAGAGCATCTGCGACGTGCTCGAACAGCTGTGTCGCGAACACGGCGTGGACGCCTCGTTCTCGGGGCTCGAGGGCAGCGACAACCTGGCGACCTGCCGCGTGCAGGACTGGTTCCAGGCTGGCGAGTCTGACCTGGACTTCCTGCGCAGGCTGATGTCGAAGGCGCACATCTATTTCTACTTCCGCCACGAGGCCGAGCGCCACGTGATGGTGTTCGACAACCGCCCGACGTATCCGCCGGCGATCCCGGGCGACCGCGCGCTGCGCTACACATGGACATCGACCGACGCGCTCGGCGCGCACCAGAACGACGTGGTGTCGCAGTACAGCTACCAGCAGTCGCTGGGTGTCAGCGGCGTGCAGGGCATCTTCACCCTGCAGACCGAAGCCTGGGACGTGGTGCAGCCGGGCGATCCGCTGGCCAGCTTCACCACCTTCCGTGCCGACAGCCGGCCCGACACCGGCGACCTGCCGTTCCGCCAGCACAAGGTCGTGCAATACGGTTTCAGCACGACGCAGGTGCGCGAATTCGCGCAGGCGACGGAATCGGCGATCCACAGCGGCGAGCGCCAGTTCAGCGGCGCGAGCTTCTGCCCGCTGCTGCGCGCAGGCCATCGGTTCCGCATGGAAACCGACATGGACGACGTGCGGCCCGAGCTCGACGGCATCGAATTCGTGCTGACCCAGGTGCAACACGAATCCGTGCTCGATGGCGAGTACAACAATCATTTCTCGGCGACGCCGGCAGAAGGCCTGATCGCCGCCAGCGGGCTGCAGGACACCCAGCAAGGCGTGGTGCTCGCGCACGTCGCTTCGCCCGAAGGCCAGGACGCCGTGCAGCACTGGCCGTACTACATCCCCGAGGATTTCAGCCTCGGCCGCAACTGGCTGGAGGACAGCCAGGGCGTGCACAAGCGCCTGCACGCCAAGGGCGTGTACGTGCGCTTCGCCACCGATGCGCCCGGCACCAAACCGGTCTGGGTCAAGCTGGCCGCGCACATGCAGACGATCCCCGAGGTCGGTGCCTGCGTCTGGGTGTCACGGGCCAACGACGAATCCGAGATTCCGGAAATCCAGAACATGGTCCAGGCCGATGGCACGAAGACCATCACCGATTCCGGATGGACCGCGCACAGCCAGGTCGGCAACAGCTTCTCGACCAGCTACGGCGATTCGCGCAGCATCCATTTCGGGCAGCCCTGGTCGCGCGCCGACGTCGACGCGGCGGTCAAGCTGGTCGAATCGGCCTATGCACGCAAGGTGTTCCGTGACGCGTCCTATTCGCGCGGCGGCAGCTATGGCTATTCCACCTCCGAGCAGCGCGCGGACGGCATGCTCAGCGAGTCGTGGTCGTACGGTTCGACCTACGGCAACAGCTGGAGCAAGGAGCAGATCAGCTTCGGCGCCAGCGGCGTGAGCCACCACCAGTCGGTGGTCGGCAAGTACGATCCGGATTCGATCAAACCGGTCGACGACGCCGAAGCCCAGGCCGCCGTGCAGTCCTCGATCTCCGAGGTCTGGGGCGACACCTATTCGAAGAGCACGAGCAACGGCAAGACCAAGTCCGTCGCGACCTACACCGGCACGGTGAGCAACGACAGCACGCACCTGGGCAAGGTCAGCAGCAAGACCGACATCCTCGCCGATTCCGAAAACATCTCGACGATCACCGGCACCGCGACCAACATCAGCACGCACAACATCGAGAAGAACGTCAGCACGGTGGCGATGCAGAGCAATTCCAGCGCCGTCGGCACGAGCAATACGAACCATGCCGTCGGCGCCAGCAACAGCAACAGCGTCACCGGCGCGAGCAACAGCAACGATGCCGTCGGCGCCGTGATCGCCATGTCGGCCACGGGCATGTCGACGCGCAACAGCCTGCATGGCGTGAGCGCGGACACCAGCCTGCAGGGCATGTCCAACGCGGTGAACATGGTCGGCATGGACAACCGCATGTCGGTCAGCGGTTCGACCAACCACCTCAGCGTCACGGGAGAATCCAGTTCGGTCAGCGTGACCGGTTCAAGCACGGTGGTCGAGGTCGCTGGCCCCGGCGTGCACGTCTCGGCGAAATCGCCGCAGGCGAAGATCGATCTCGATGGACCGGTGATGCAGATCCCGGTCATCGTGCTGGTGCTCTGAGCATGAAGATCATCAGGCCGCTCACGCTCGGTGTCCTGCAGCAGCCGTACCGCTATCGCGGCACGCATCGCCTCGCCGTGGCGACGCTGGGCTTCTTCGCCCTGGGTCGCGACGACGAACGCCTGCTGATCGAGAACCTGCAGTGGCCGAAGGTGCTGAAGCAGTTGCCGGCAGGGCAGGCGCTGGACCATATCCTTCCGAAAGCCCATGCCGAAGCGATGCTCTGCGGCAGCGCTCACGCCACCAGGCCCGTGGCGCGGATGCAGGTGCGCCTGCAGTGCGGCGTGATCGACAAGCGCATCGATGTCATCGGCGATCGTCGCTGGGAACGCATGTGGTATGGCCGGGTGTGCATCCGCGCGCCGAAGCCGTTCACGACGATGCCGCTGTCGCCCGGGCGCGCCTACGGTGGCGAGGGCCACGACAATCCCGTCGGCACCGGCTATCTGCCGAGGCTCTGGGCGCTGCGCATGGGCGAGGGCGCCATGCCCAACCTCGAAGTACCGGGCAAGGCCGTGGTGCCGGGACGCGGAGCGTTCGCCGTCGCCGGGTTCGCACCGCAGCCGCTGATGCAGGCGCGTCGTCGCATGCAGGCGAGCGGCACCTACGACAAGCGCTGGCTGGCCGAAGACTTCCCCGGACTGCCGCGCGATTTCGATTTCGCGCTGTACAACCTGTCGCCGCTCGACCAGCAGTTCGCCGGGCGCTTCGCGGGTGGCGAGGCCTATCGACTCGAAGGCGTGCATGCTTCCGGCCAGGCCATCGCCGGCACCTTGCCGTCGATCCGGCCTCGCGCCTACGTGCTCGACAAGGGCCGCGACCCGGGCGATGCGCGCAAGATCTCGCTCGCCTGCGACACCGTCTGGTTCTTCCCGGAGGTCGGCGTCGGCCTGATGGTGCATCGTGGCGAGATCGAGATCGGCGACAGCGACGCGCTGGACGTCGCCGCATTGATGGTCGGTTACGACGCGGCGGATCGCGTTCGCGACGACGCGCATTTCCGCAAGGTGTTCGCGCTGCGCCTCGACCCGGAGACGGCGGGGCTGCATGCCTTCGACGAAAGCCAGCTGGCGCCGCTGCGCAGTCCGCGTGCGCAGGCCGAGCGCGAGGCGGCACGCGAACGCGCGCGCGCGACGGCGATGGCGAAGCGCCAGGCCGTGCTCGATGCGACGATGGCCGAATTCTGGCAGCGCAGCGGCATGTCGCCGCCTCCGGGCCATGTGCCGCCCAAGGCGGAACCGCCATCGCTGCCGACGCTCGACGAGGAGGCGCTGGACAGCTGCGACTTCGACCTGGTCGAACTGCAGGCGCAGGCGAAGGCACTGGCCGCGCAGGCGAAGCAGGACGCGGATGCCAGGCTCGCGGGTCTGCAGGCCTCGCTCGATGCGCGTCTGCCCGAGGTGCAGCCGACCGAGGCGAAATCCGTCGAGGCGCTGGTGCAGGAGGCGCTCGAGCGCGCCGCGAAGCCGGCCTGCGACCTGATCGGCGAAACCGCGCCCCTGTCGAAGCCGCTGGAAGAGGCGATCGCGAAGGCGCGTGCCGCGGGATCGCACGTCATCGATCCGAAGCGACTGGACGAGGCCGAAGCCGCGCTCGCGCGCCTGCCGCCGCTGCAGCGCGCCGCGCGCACGGCATCGCCGACGCCGACCACGCTGGAAGTACCACCACCGGATCCGGTGGCCGACGCACTCGGCGCGCTGCTGCTGTCGCTGCTGCGTGCCGGCACGCCAGTGGTCGGCCGCGACTTCGCCGGCGCCTGCCTGCGTGGCGCGGACCTGCACGGTGCCGACCTGCGTGAAGTGCAGCTGGAGCGGGCCGATCTCCGTGGCGCCTGCCTGGCCGGCGCGGATCTGTCGAAGGCGGCGCTCACGATGGCGCGCCTCGATGGCGCCGACCTCTCGGCCGCGCGGCTGTCGGGCGCGAACCTCTGCGGAAGCCACGCGCCTGCAGCCACGTTCGCGGGCGCCGTGCTGAAGGGCGCGCACGCGATGGATGCGCACTGGTCCGGTGCAGACCTGTCCGGCGCCGTGCTCGACGACGCGCTGCTGCTGCGCATCGATCTGTCCGGTGCGCGCCTCGACGACACCTCGCTGGAACGCACGATCCTGATGGGCGCGAAGGCTGCGCACAGCCGCTGGGTCGGCACGCGCTGGTCGATGACGGTCGCTGCCTCCGCCGATTTCACCGGCGCCCGCTTCGACGGCGCGTCGCTCACGCGCAGCGTGCTCATGGACGCGTTGCTGTCGGGCAGCCACTGGCAGGGTGCGACCCTGCTCACGGTCTATGCCGGCGGGCGTGCCGACTGGCGCGGTGCACGGATGTCGCTGATGCGGGCGCAGAAATGCGGCTGGCGCGGCAGCGATCTGCGCGATGCCTGTCTCGATGGCGCCACGCTCGCCAGCTGCGACTTCGGCGAAGCGAACCTGGCCGGGGCCACGATGCGCGGTGCGCAACTGCATCGGTCGCTGTTCATGGGCAGCACGCTGTCGCGGGTCGACGCGACCGGCGCAAGCTTCTTCCAGGCGCTGTGTCGAAAGGCCGATTTCCGCGATGCCGATCTGCGCAATGCCGTGCTGGTGCAGGCCGAGATGACCGAGGCCCTGCTCGATGGCGCACGGCTCGCAGGTGCGCGGCGCGATGCGCCGGTGGGGATCGCATGAACGATACCGTCGCCAGTCCGACCGTTCCCGACATGCCGCAGATGACGCCGCTGCCGATGCCCGCGCGCGGGCAGCCGGCGACGTCGGCGCCGCCCGCGGACTGGGCCTCGATCGAATCGGCGCTGCTGCTGTCGCGCCCGGTCTGCGCGGTCTCGCTGCGAGCGCTTGAGCTGCGCGGTCGCACGCTGTCCGGCGCCGTGTTCGAAGGCTGCGACCTGCGCGGCATGGACTTGGCCGATTGCGATCTGTCGCGCGTCACCTTCATCGATTGCACGCTGGCCGGCGCCGACCTGCGTGCGACGCGGCTCTCCGAGACCACCTGCGTGCGCTGCGACCTGTCCGACGCACGGATGCCGCAGGGCATGCCGTCGCGGCTGGTGCTGGTCGACTGCAACCTCGCGCGTTCGGCGTGGACCGGCGCGCATCTCGACCGCAGCGCGGCCAGCCAGTGCGACTTCAGCGGGGCGGACCTGCGCGCGCTGCGACTCGAACGCACCGTGCTGTGGAAGCCCGTGCTGACTGGTGCGGACCTGCGCGGCGCGATCTTCGACCAGGCCGCCCTGTGCGACACCGATCTGCGCCAAACGCGCATGGAAGGCGTGCAGGGCGAACATGCGGTGCTGATGAAGAACGACCTGCGCGGGCGTTCCCTTGCCGGTGCCACGCTTCGGCGCTGCCAGTTGCAGGGCAGCGACCTGCGCGATGCGGACCTGAGCGACGTGGATCTGTCGGAATCCGGCTGCATCCAGGTGGATTTCACCGGAGCGACACTGACCGGCCTGCGTGCGCCGCGTGCGCTCTTCCTCTCGGCGCGCCTGGACGGCGTCGTGCTGCGCGGCAGCGACCTGCACGGTGCGATGTTCCATGGCGCGGTGATCGAGAAGACCCGCTTCGACGGCTGCGCCATGCGCGAAAGCAGCTGGGAGAAGAGCCGGATGCGCGACGTGGCATTCAGCGGTTGCGACCTGCGCTGGGCGCGATTCGACCATGCGCGCATCGATCACGGCGACATCGCCCGCTGCCGGATGCAGCACAGCCGCATGCACGGCACGCAATTGCTCGACGTGCGCATGCGCGCCGTCGCCCGCCGCGGGCAGATCCATACCGACGACGCGCTGCTGGCGATCGAAGCCCCGACCCTGGAACTGGAGGACCTGCCATGCGCACCGTGATCGACCCGCATCCGACCGCATCGCTGCCGCGGAGCGCAGCCGCGCAGGCCGCCGAACTGTTCGAACTTCGCATCGCGGTGGTGTTCGACGACGGCGAGTGCCTGCTCGGCAACGGGGCGCGCGCGGCGCGCGCGGTGAGCTGCCTGGTCGAACCGGTCGTCGGCGATCGTGTTCTCGCCAGCGCGTCCGCCGAAGGGCGCTGGCACGTGCTGCACATCCTCGCGCGCGAGGCCGGCCCGGCCCATGTCAGCGTGCCCGGCGCGGATGCGCTGGCCATCCGCCAGCGGCGCGTGACGATGCATGCGGTGGACGCGCTGGACCTGGCCTGCGCCGGCGATGTCTCGCTGACCTCGGCGCGGACGCTGTCGATCAGCGCGCGCAACCTGTTCCGCACGGTCGCCGGCACGGTGGTCGAGCAGGCCGCGCAGCATGTCGGCCGCATGGGCCAGTACCTGCTCGATGCCCGCGAGCTGCTGCGCCTGCACGGCCAGAACGCACTCATCACCGCCGAACGCGACGTCAAGGTCGACGGCGAACGCATCAGCATGGGGTGACCGATGTTCGCGAACACCAATCTCTTCGTCATGAACCTGGGCTTCCCCGACGTGTGCATCGTCGGGATCATCCCGATGCCGCTGGTGAACATCGATTTCTCGATCACCAACATCCCGACGGTCCTGAACGTGCTCTACGGCGGCGGCCTGGCCGAGAACCTGATCACGATCAGCGCATTGAGCACGGCCGACGTCGGCGTCGGCGTGGTCTCGGGCATGTGCATGGGCCAGAAGCGCTCGTTCCTCGGCAGTTTCAAGCTGCTGGTCGGCGCGATCTTCGCGTCGCGGCTGACCTCGATCAACGGCCAGAACGGCATGCTGCCGAACACGGTCGGGATCAGCCTCACGCCCGCGCAGTTCCGCGTGCTGGTGCTGTCATGACCGCTGCCGCCGTGACGACGTTCCCGGCCCTGCGCATGCGCACCTGCGTCGTGCTGCTGCTGTGCGTGCTGCTGTCCGGCTGCGGCGTGAAGCGCATGCTCGGCATCGGTCCGCCGCGGCCATCGGTGAAGACGGTTTCGGTGGGCGCGGACATCGATGCCAACCAGGGCAATGCCACGCGCCTGGACGTGGTGGTGGTCTACAGCGATGCCGCGAAGAACGCGATGCCGAAGACCGGGCCCGAGTGGTTCCGCGATCGCGACGCGCTGCGCAGCATGCTCGCCACCGATGTCGACGTGGTGTCGCTGGAAGTGCCCACGCCCAGTCCGTCCTTCCAGGTGAAGCTGCCGCGCAGGGCGCGCAACAAGGGGCTGGCGGTCTTCGCCTATGCGAACTACGTCGCACCGACCGGCTGGCCCGTGGTCGCGCTCACGCCCTTCAAGCACCCGACGCTGCAACTGCAGGCCGCGAAGATCGCGGTCCAGGATCCATGAGGCCACCCGCATGACCCAGACCCACACTCCGAGCAATCCACACATCAGCGCCGCGATGAACGCGGATTTCCTGCCCGACGCCGTGCAGTGGTCCGAGGGCATGCTGCTGTCGCCGCAGCATTTCCAGCAGAACGACATCCACGCGCAGGCGATGCTCCACCAGCGCTTCACCGGCGCCGTGCCGTACGGCTGGGGCTTGCGCCACCTGCGCATCGACGCCTCGCGCCTCGCCGATGGCCTGGTCTGCGTGCACGAGTGCGATGCGGTGATGCCCGACGGGTTGCCGCTGGTCTATCGCGCCACGCATGCGGCAAGCAGCCTCGCGGTGGACGTGAAGAAGCTCTTCGAGGGCGATGTGAAATCCGTGCGCGTCTACCTGGCGATCCCGCCGCGCGCAGGCGCGCTGGACGTGCCGAGCACCTCGATCCGTCGCTACGACAGCCTGCCGGGGCGCGCGACGCTGGACGAGACCATCGGGATGGGCGACGTGGTGGTGGAACGCATGCGCGTGCGGATGGAGCTGTACGCAGGCGCGCCGCCGGTGGGGCACCCGGCGCTGCCGCTGCTCGAAGTCGTGCGCGATGCGAGCGAGACGCTGATCCTCGGCGGCTACCACGGACCGATGCTGCGCATCGATGCATCACGCGGCCTGGGCGCGAACGGATTGCAGCAGCGCTTCGCCGACCTGCGCGCGATGATGTGGAAGAAGCTGCGCGAACTGTCCAGTGACATCGCCGACGACGCGCCGGAAACTGCGGCTGCGATGGGCACAGAGGCGCGCAGCCACCTGCGTGCCGCGCGCGAGATCGGTGCTTGCCTGCCCCTGGTCGACACCGTGCTGTCGGACCCGCTGGTCTCTCCTGCAGTGGCCTGGTGGGCGATGTCGCAGGTGGTCGGGCGCATGGCGGCGATCGGCAGCAATCCGCGTCCCCTGGCCATGGATCCGTATCGCCACGAGGATTGCCAGCCGCAGTTCGACGCGGCGATCGCCTACATCCGCCGCAAGCTGGCCATGCTCAACACCGATTGGGACGTGATGGCGTTCGAGCGCATCGCCGACGGCCAGTTCGCGCGCCGCCTGCCGGCCGATGCCGGGACGAGCGTGCTGATCGAACTGCGTACCGGCGAAGGCCAGAGCGCGCAGGAATTGCAGCGGTGGCTGTCCGAGTCGCGCATCGCCAGCGAGGAACTGCTGCCCCTGCTGCGCCAGCGTCGCATTCCCGGTGCCGAGGTGCGCGTGCTGGGCGCGCGCGAGGTCGCCGAGCTCGGGCTTCGCCACGACGCGATCATCTGCGCGCTGCGCAGCCAGTCGCTGGAGACCGCCGGCGGCACGGAAGACAGCTTCCACGGCGGGCAGCGCCTGGTCATCCAGGGCGAGCGCACGCAGGCGCCGGCCGCGATCATCCTGCACCACCGCAAGGGCGTGGACGTCGTCGCGCGCGGGCAGGGCGGATCGCATGGAGACTCCCATGCCTGAACGCGTCGGCGCCCCGCTGTTCCTGCTGGCCCGCTTCGCCGAGCACTTCGACGAAGTGGTGGCCATCAAGCTGGCCATCGCGGATGGGCGGCTGGGCGCGATGCTGGCCGTCGGCGACGAAACCCCGCCGACCGACCCGGGCGATCTCGCGGCGCGCGTGAGCGCGCGACTGACCCTGACCCTGCTCGCGCAGCGCAACGAGATCGCGCGCACGGGCACGCCACGGGAGATGGAAGCCTTCGAACAGGCGCTGTACGTGATGACGGCGCTCACCGACGAGCTGTTCATCCTGGAAATCGACTGGCCGGGGCGCGATGCCTGGATGGACACGCTGGTCGAACACCGCATCTTCCGTACCCGCAACGCGGGCGTGCGCGTGTTCGAGATGGCCGACGCCCTGCTTGCGGAGCCGGCGATCGACCGTCTGCAGGCCGATGTCGCATCGGTGATGGTGCTGGCGCTGCGCCTGGGGTTCCGGGGGCGCTTCCGGGGCGAGCACGGCGAGCCCGAGCTGCGCCGCCTGCGTGCGCGGCTGTACCGCGTGGTGGAACGCGAGCATGACGGCGGCCTGCAACTGCCCACCTTCCCGCAGGCGGGCGAGCAGACCCAGTCCGGCGGTACGCCCGCACGGCTTGCGCCCCTGTCGCCCTGGTTCGTGGGCGCGGGCATCGCGTTGCTGGCCTACGTGCTGTTGTCCAGCGCGGTCTGGCTGATGTTGATCGAACCCTTCAGGAAAGCGGTGGGGACGAATTGATGGACCTGAAAACGCTCACCGCGCTGTGGTCGAAGCTGGATGTCGCGAAGACATCGGGACTGACCGTGGCCATCGTCATCGGCGTGGTGCTGCTGCTCTGGTGGCTGCGACGCGTGCTGCGCAAACCGAAGATCGTGGGCGTCGAGATGCCGGGCGACGGGTGCGCGTTCTGCGCGCGCGTGCGCGGCTGGTTCTCGGGCTTCCTGGATGCGCTGGACTATCTCGCGACGCGCCGAGAATGGCGCTATGCGCAGCCCTGGGTCCTGGTGCTGGGCGGCCGGGGTGCCGGCAAGAGCAGCCTGGTGGCATCGGTGTCCGCCATCGAACGGCATCCGAAACCGGCGAAGTCCGGCGAGCTGAAAGCCGAGGGCATGCAGTGGACGTTCCTGCGGCGTGGCGTGCTCATCGATGCCGACGGCGCCCTGGCCAGCGCGAGCGAGGGCAGCGATGGCGCGCGTGCCTGGGCCAAGGGCCTGGACATGCTCGATGCCTTGCGACCGGAGCGCGCACTCGACGGCGTGGTGCTGTGCGTGTCCGCACGACGACTGCGCAATGCGAAGCGCTCCGAGCGTGCTGCGCTCGCGACCGAAGCCAATCGCCAGCTGGCCCAGCTGCAGGCGGCGGTCGAGTTCATGCTGCCGGTGTACGTGGTCGTGACCCAGTGCGACGACGTGCCGGGCTTCGGTGCCTACTGGCGCAATCTCGCGCCCGAACACAGGCGCGAGATGTTCGGTTATTCGGCGGTCTCGCAGGACCTGAGCCATGCGCCGGACGAATGGGCCGATGCGGCCTTCGAGCGCATCGGCGAGCGCCTGCGCGAAGTGCAGGTCAACGTGGCCGCCGCGAGCGAACGGGTCGACGACGTGGACGGCTTCTTCCTGTTCCCGGCACGGTTCCGCGAGCTGCGAGAGCCCTTGTCGGATTGGCTGGAGACGGTGTTCCGCACGACCGCCTGGCAGAGCGGGCACCTGTTCCGCGGGCTGTATTTCACCGGTGCGATCGATGGTGCGGGCGAGCAGCGCAGCGGCGCGCGTGCCGACGTGTCCTTCATCGACGCGCTGGTCGCCGACAAGGTGCTGTGTGAAACCGCGCTCGCCCGGCCCACGCGGCAGGGCGCCTGGTCGCGCAACGACGTGATCCGTCGCGTGCAGTACTGCGCGATCGCGGGACTGGTCGCGCTGCTGGTGGCGCTGGCCGTGGCCGGCGTGCGCGTGGCGCGCCAGGTCGACACCCTGGTCACCGGGATGCACACGCTGAAGGAAGTGGTGCCGCGCGTGCCGCCACCGGAAAGCGGCGAATGCCTCGCCAGCGAAGACGTGTATCCGCTGCTGGCCCATGTCTCGCGCGTCGACACCCGTTCCCGCCGCCTGGCGATCCCGCTGTCGTGGGTCGACAGCCGCCTCACCACCCGCAGCGCCAAGGTCGTCGGCAGCACGACCGTCGAAGGCGTGCTGCTGCCGACGCTGTCCTGCCTGCTGGAAAAGCGCGCGCGCGACCTGCTCGGCGCAAGCCGGTTGACCGCGGCGGCGGAGGGCGCGGCCTATTCGGTGCAGCGCGCGGAATTCCGCCGGCTGCTCGTCGAGTCGCGCGCGCTCGAAGACAACCTCAAGCGCTACGAGGACCTGTCGAAGCGCGCGGCGATGATGCCGGAAGGCGAGGTGCTCGCGACGCTGGCGCAGTTGTCCCAGTACGCCTTCGGCGAGCCGGTGCCGCGCATCGTCATGCGTCGCGGCGGCGTCGTCGACGATGCGTTCCGCGACATCGCAGGCCGGCCACCGCAACCGGTGATGCCCAATGGCCTGCAGGCGCGGCTGACCACCGCGATCGATACGCGTGCCGCCAGCCTGCGCACCGCGCTGGGGCGCGAGGTCGCGGCCGGATCGGGCCTGCTGGCCGCACTGGACCAGGGGCGACAGCCGATCCTCGACAACACCTGGCGCATGGGCAAGTGGCTGGCGTGGGTGCAGGGGCAGTGGCTGGGATCCTCGGAAGAACGCAATCCCTGCCAGGAGATCGTCGAGGCCAACAAGGCCGACGTCGAGGCGCTGATCGCCTATTACGGCAGCAACGACATCCTCGAACGCCTGCTGCGCAAGTTCAATGAAGCGCAGTGCTACCAGCCCGAGTTGCGCGTGCTCGCGAACATGGAGATCGCGCCCTACGGCCCCCTGTTCCTGCCCGGCAAGGACGGACTGGTGCTGTCGCCGGGGGTGCAGGTGGAACTCGGCGGCATGCCCGCGCTGGTCGCGCTGCCGTTCATGCAGCTGCGTTCCGCCGCACCGTTCCGCTGCCTGGGTGGTGCGGCCAGCTGGCGCGCGAGCGAGATCGCGGAAGCGGCGGGCTACCTCGACCAGTACGAAGCCTTCGCGAAGGCTCGCAAGCTGCCGAGCCTGCCCGAGGGCGGGCAACCGCTGTACGACCGCCTGGCCCGCGCGTCGCTGGCGCATGCGATGGATGACGCATTGCGCCGCGCGCAGCAGGCGTCGACGGACATCGAGGCCGAGACCACGGCCGCCACGCGTACCGATGCCGCGCTGGCCGAGGTCGGCAACGAGCTCGCGCGCGGCCTGCCGTCCCTGCAGCGCGTGCTCACCGCCTATGCGCAACTGGGATTCGCGGACGACGGTTCGAAGGTGCGCCAGTGCGCACGCGATTTCGCCGCGGACAACCTCGGTGGCGTCGATGCGCTGGCCGATGCCAGCCGCCTGTATTCGCCTGCAGTGCCAGCCAGCGGCGAAGCGCTCTACGCCCTGGGAAGCGTGCCGGTGGCGAAGGATTTCCTCGCGCGCCAGGTCGCGCGCGCCGAGGTGCTGGCCGGCTACGCCGATCCGTTCCTGACGCTGCTGTCCGGCAGCACCGGCGTGGACGACGCGTGGCGCGATACCCCGCAGACCGATGCGTTCTGGCGCAATACCCGCACCGAGATCGCCAGCTACACCAAGGGCAAGGAGCCGAGCGGACAAGTCGCGAACCTCGATGCACTCGTCATCGGCCAGCTGACCGGCATGACCTACGAGAACTGCGGCAGCCTGCTGGCCGCCTACAAGTCTCCGGAATTCGGCAACGACCTGTTTTCCGAGCGTCGCCGCAGGCTGGAGCGCCAGGTGCAATTGCGCTGCACCGACCGTCGCGCTGCGGATGCGGAAGACGTGTACGGCGCACTGGCCACGCGCTTCAACCGCGATCTCGCCGGCCGCTACCCGTTCGGACCCCTGGGCGCGCGCGACGCCAGCCCGGCACTGGTGCGCGAGTTCTTCCTCGACTTCGCACGCGATCGCACGCGCATCGGCGACGCGCTGCGCGACCTGCAGGGTGCGCGCTGGCGCGAGGCCGGCGTGTTCGTGTCCCGGCTCGACAGCGCCGCGGCGTTCTTCGATGCGAATGTCGCCGCGCCCGAGGGCATGGGCGTGATCGGCCTCGATGCGACGTTCCCGGCCGAGGCCTCGCGTTCCATCGGCGCCACGGAAGTGACGACCTGGCGCCTGCGCGTGGACGCCATGGCATCGGAGTTCCCGAACGCGCAGAAATCGCTGTCGTGGCTGCCGGAGGACGGTGTCGCCATGGAGCTGCACTGGGCCGAGCGGTCCGGTTGGCGGCCCATCGCCGATCCTCTGCAGCCGCAGCTGCGGACGCAGGGCGCCGGTGCGCGTTTCAGTTTCGATGGCCCATGGGCATTGCTGCGCATGATCGACACGCATTGCCCGACAGGCGCTGCCGGCCGCACCGCGACGCCCTTGCTGCTGCGCTTCAACGTACCGGTGCAGTCGGTCGCACCCGGGGCGGACGGCAAGCCGGAACGCAGCGAAAGCCGGGTCTTCATGCAGTGGCGCCTGACCGGCACCGACCCGGCGAGCAAGGCGGTGAAGCCGCTCGTGCTGCCGATGCAGTTCCCCTACACCGCGCCGAACGACTGAGCACGACATGCGAACCGGGATCTTCCAGCCACGCCATTCGAATCGCGACACCGACGCGCCCCGGCATGTTCCGGGCGACCTTGCCGGAGACAGGAAATGAACGCACACGCGCAGGACCATGACCGCTACTTCCGAGCCACGGTGGGACAGGCCTGGGATGCCCTGGTCGCGCCCATCGCCGGCGAATCGCCCACGGGCCATCCCGCGGGCGAGGACGAGGACTATCGACGCATCCGCCACGAGCGTACCGAGGAGGATGCGACCCTGCCGCAGGGGCCATGGGAGCGTGAACTCAAGCGCGCCGACTGGCATGCGGTGGGCGAATTCTCGGCGCGCGCGCTGGCGACGCGCAGCAAGGACCTGCAGTTCGCGGCCTGGCTGTTCGAATCGCTGATCGTCCGCACCGGCTTCCAGGCGCTGGCGCCCTGCCTGTCCTTGATGGAGGCGCTGTTGCTCGGCTTCGGTCGCGACCTGCATCCGCGATCGGAAGACCATGCCGCGAACCTCTGGTCGTGGATCGCGAACAGATTGCTGCTGCCGCTGCGCAAGGTGCCGCTCACCGCGACCGGCGGCGACCGCGATTACGCCTGGAACGACTGGGAGCAGGCGCAGCGCAACGAACAGCTGCGCGCCAGCCTCGGACGCCAGCGCGAATCGGAGATCGAAGGCGCCAGCCTCGGCGACGTGGGCGCGGCGCTGGCCTGCACGCCCAACGAACGGCTCGCGTTCCTGCATCGCTGCATCGCCGATGGCCTGCAGGCGCTGGAGCGCCTGGAGCACGCACGCGATGCGGCCTGGGACGACAGCCTGCCGAGCCTGCATCCGATGGGCGAGCTGCTGGAACAGATCGACATCCTGCTGACCGGCGAAGCGCGGCGGCGCGGCCTGTTGTCGCCACCGCCGCAGGAAGAAGCGGTTCCGGATGCCGAGGACGATGGCGAACAGCACGCGCACGTCCACACCGCAGGCAACGCGGATCGTCGCCAGGTCTACGCAGCGCTCGCCGACATCGCGCATGCGCTGGAAGTGATCGAACCGCACAGCCCCGTGCCGTACCTCATTCGCCGCGCGGTCGCGTGGGGCGGCCTGAACACGGCGCAGCTCTACAACGAGGTGTTCGTGCGCTGCGGCGGGCAGATCAACATCTTCGAGCTGCTTGGACTCGGCGACCCGGTCGCCGGGCAGGAGCGGCCGGCAGCCGGCTGACGGTCGAATCGATCCCCGGGTCAGACCGACGCGCGAGCGTCGAGGAGGCGTGACATGTCCGGAACACCCAAGCGCAGTGCCGTGCAGAAGCCCGTGGCGATCCTGATCGCCGCGCAGATGCGCGTGCCTGCAGGCGGCGTCAAGCCGAATAAACCGGTGAACGTCGAGAAGGCGCTGCGCAAGGCGATGAACAGCTCGCCGCAGGCGAAGGCGGCGTTCAAGCAGAACAAGGGCGCGGTGAACCAGGCCAGGCCGCACCTGCAGGCGCTCGCCAACCGCCAGGGGCAGGGGCTGATGTCCTCGTTGAAGCACGGGGTGTCGGCGATGCGCTCGCTCAAGCAGGTGACGCGCGACATGGCGAAGCAGCCGGGCGGCAGGGCGCTGAAGGTCGAGTCGAACGTGCCCTTGAACGCCAAGGCGCAGAAACACATGGACGGCATCGGCAAGGCCATGGGCGGATCGAAACCCAACCTGTTCTCCGCGCTCGGCCAGGGGATCGGCCTGATGCGCGAGCTGCGCAAGACCACGCGGCAGATGAAGCAGGACGCCATGCAGCAGCCGCACCAGGACACGAAGCCGCAGCAGGGCGACGCACGCGCACTGTCTCCGATGCAGAAGCAGGGAGGTGGATCGTCCGGGGCCCGCCACAAGCCGTTCGCGGAGACCACCGACCTGCTGCGCACCCTCGGCCAGGGTGTGCGGATGATGCACGGGTTGAAGCAGGTCACGCAGGCGATGAAGACCGCGGAAACCCAGGGCACATCGACGGATACGCCGGTCTTCCGGCAGATCGGGTCGACGTCGCGCAACAAGGTCGAAAGCCCGCTGGCGATCATGCTGATCGCGCGGCGGCGTGGACCGACATCCGGCGATGAGCCACCGGGGGACTGAGCCCATGTCCGCCGATCCCGGCCAGCTTGCGGGCTTCACGATGGCATCGCTCGACGCGCAGCCGCACGTCGGGCCGCTGCGTCCGGCCGATCAGGCCGGGCGGCTGCGCGCCTTGCGCGAGGCGGAAGACGATGCCCGGGCCGTGCTCGCCTTCCTGCACGCCGGCATGCGCAGCCGCAGCATCCATCCCGGACATGCGGTGTGGATCGTCGACCTGTGTCCCGGTGACGGCGAACGGGCCTGGCGCATGCTCCGGATCTTCGATCGCGAAGCGCCGCGCGGGCCGCCGCTGCGCTATCTCGCCTGCTGCGCGGATCCAGCGCGACACGATGCGCTGGCCATGCATGCGCCGCTGGCGCAGTGGCGCGCCGACGGGCGTTTCAGCCTCGACGGCGAAGACCGGGGACTGCCCCTGCATCCCTTATGCAATCCAGTGGTCGTCCTTGCGCACGATGCGTTTTCCGCGCGCGCGCAGCATCTGTTCCGGATCCGCGGAGGCGAGATCCTGCAGGCCTGGCGCGACGCGAGCGGCCGGGTCCGGTGGCGGGACCTGCGACGGCGCGACGGGCTGTGCCGATTGCTGTCCGCGCAGCCTGGCGCCTGCGACGACCTGTCGCTGACGCTGCCGCATGCGGGCATGGCATTGCTGGACGCGATCCTGCGTGCCAGCGGCGGACGCATGCTCCTGCGCGCGACGGACGATGGCCTGTACGAACCCGTGCGCATCGCGACCGAAGGTCTGCGCGTCGTCGGCGACGATCCGCCTCAGGTGAACTTCGATGCGCTGTCGCGATGGCATCACGCCAATGGCGGGCAGTCGTTCCAGTCGCGCGGTCCGATCGACGGTCGGGTGCTGCACGTCGCGCTTCACGACGTCGAAGGCGGCCGGCTTCGTGAATGCCTGCCTGAGGTGCTGGCGCTGCCGCACCCGGACGAGCACGTGCAGCTGCTCCAGGCCCTGTCGATGTTGGTGGCGCCGTCCGATGCGGCGCGTCGGGCGCTGTTCCGTGCGACGGGCCACGATCCGCGTGCGCGAATGTTCATGCCGGAAACGAGTGAAACAGAGGCGTTCGCCGAAGCAGCCGACCCCTGGGTCGCGCCGCAGGCGCGTGCCGGAAGTGCGATCGCGACACCGGGAACCTTGCAGGAGAGAGACGATGGATGATTCAAGATTCACCGTGTACACCGGTGGATTCGGCAGCTACCAGCCACCCCGCGCGAAGAACCTGAACCAGGGCATTTCCCTGATCCAGGGCGGCAGCACCCTGAACGTGAAACCGGGATCCACGTCCCATGGCTTCCTGGAAGGCCCCACCACCCAGTTCCAGTATTCGAAGGGCAATGTCTGGGGGCAGCTCATCGGAGAAAGCGAATCGGGGATCAGCACGAAGTATCGGGAGCTGGTGAACGACTACTCGGTCCAGCAGCTGACCCGCGCCAACAAGGCGCTGGTGAAGGGCGGGAGCGATTCGCTCGTGGGCTCGCCGAACACGTGGCACGGCAAGTCCTATACGAACTCGGCGATGACCACTGCCTCGCTGATGCGCCTCAACGAAACGACGACGGCGTTCGGCGACACCGGATTCAACCAGACCCACACCGACGTGGGGACCGGCATCATGGCGGAAGCGCTCAGCCAGAAATGGTCTGAAAAATCATCGGGGACGCAGCACGATGCCAAGCGCCTGCTCTCCACGCTGGAGTCGAAGTTCCCGCAGCTGGTGTCCGTCGACGCGATGTACAAGCAGGGGCAGGAGGCCCTGATGTCGCAGGTCCAGGAATCGCGGATGTCCGCCGCCATCTCCGCGGGCATTCGCGGGTTCGACAAGGGCAAGTCGAACTGGGAGGTCGGCGAGTACGTCCAGAAGAAGTTCGCCAAGCATGGCCTCGGACCGGTGCCGCGCGGCTGGATGGACGCCGTCGTCGGCCGACAGTCGCGCGAGAGCGAAAGCCAGTCGATGGACTTCGTGGTCGAACAGCCGTCCAAGGTCTACAGCGGCGCCTTCCACAGCTACCAGCCCACCCAGGTGCAGAGCCTCTCGCAGGGCATCGAGTCGGTCAGGCAGCAGGAGACGTTCGAGATCAAGCCGCAGGGCGCGACGTTCGGTTTCATGGAGGGGCCGACGACCCAGATCCAGTACACCAAGGGCGATGTCTGGGGGCAGCAGTTCGGCAAGAGTCGATCCGGCGAAAGCACCGAGTACGCCAAGCTGTTCAAGAAGATGAAATCCGTGGCGGAGTTGACGCGTGCGAACAAGGCGCTGGTCAAGGGTGGACGGGACCAGGAAGGCTCCACGAAGTCCAACGCCTGGCACGAAAAGACCTACAGCAAGTCGGCGATGACTTCGGCGACGCTGCTCCGCCTCAACGAAACCACCACGGCATTCGGCGATACGGGGTTCGACAAGGTCGAGACCAACGTGGGTGCCGGCATCATGGCCGAAGCGCTCCACCAGAAGTGGTCGGCGAGGAACCAGCCCAAGCCGTTCGGGACCAAGGGCCTGCTCAATGCGCTCGAATCGGCGTATCCGCAGCTGAAGAGCGTCGACGACATGCGCACGCAGGGTGCGCCCGCACTGAAGAACCAGGTCTTGCAGTCGCGCATGTCAGCCGCCGTGTCCGCAGCGCAGCGCGCGCAGAAGAAGGGGCGCGAGGACGTCGGTGCCTATGTGCAGCACAAGTTCGAGAAGCACGGATTGGGTCCGGTGCCGGAGGGCTGGGCCGATGCACTGAAACACAAGTAGCGACGCGTCGTTCCTTGCTTCCGCATGCACGGTCGGTCCTTGAGTGCCGGCCGCGGGCAAGCAGGGGCGAACAGTGCGTCGATGCAGTCCAGCGATGGGCGTCTGCGTTTCGTCGCAGATCCCCATGGGTTCGAAGAAGCACCGGCGCGCGTCGCGAACACGGGCGGGAATCGCGAAGTCGGAGTTGCCATCACGTTCCTGCCGATGTCCGGCAGGACACCACCGGAGCAAGACAATGTCGAATCAGGGAAAGAAGGGCGTCGATCCGTTTCGCCAACTGTTGATCGGCGAGGTCGACAAGCTCGGCACGCAGCACGGCCAGGACTGGGGCAACCGGTTGCGGTCCGAGCATGCGATGGAAATGGGCGCGCAGGGACCGAAGGGCGGCATCACGGCGCAGATGCTGATCCAGCAGCGCAGCCAGCTCAAGAAGGTGATGTCCGTGGGCACGCCCTGGGCGAACAACCTGGAGATCGTGCGCGACGGCACCCACACGACCCACGGGTCCGGCGCGGAATTCACCGATTTCGTGCAGCAGACGCGGGCGCACCTGAGCACCATCGCCTCGACGACCTCGGGCCAGAGCCTCTTCCAGCACATCGGCAATGCGAACAAGCGCAAGGTCACGATCCAGGACGCGGGCTCGCAGCCCGGCATCCGCCAGGCCTCGTCACCGCTGGATCGTCCCAATTCGATGCTCCAGGAGCCGACGATGTTGAAGGGAATCCCGGTCCCGCTCCAGTTCTCGGGTACTGGTTCCGATGCGGTCGTGTCGCACCACACCGACATCGGTCAGCGCTGGCCGCAACTGGCGTTGGGGCAGGGCGGCATGACCCGTCAGGAGTTGCGCAAGGAAACCGCGGACGGACCGATCGCGCTCGGACACGAGCTGATCCATGCGATGCACGCGGTGCGTGGCATGCGCCAGCGCGACGACAGCACCGCGACGATCGCGCCGGAAGAGCACGCAACGATCGGGCCTGCGGATGGCAGCACGCCCCATTTCATGCCGACGGAAAACAGCCTGCGTCGTGACCTCAACGCGCAGGTCCACCAGGGATCGGGCTTCCTCAAGCCGATTCCGATGCGAACGACCTACGGCAAGAAGGATCTGTGAGCCACGCTCAGAATTTCAGGTCGACGTCGATGCCGTGCTTGCGGGAGGACGGGCTGGCATCGGTGACGTCGCCGTTGATCGCGCGGCGCACCTTCTCGGAGACGCGATGCGACAGGATGGTCTGCGTGCGCGTCGGCAGCGGTTCCTCGATCGCTGCCGGCGGCTCCTGCCGCGTCGCGTGTTCGGCCCAGCCCCAGTGCGCGGGCAGGTCGGCGCGGCGCGTGTCTTCGCCCGGGTGCGCGAGTCCCAGTTCGGGGTGCGGCTGGTCGACGCGCTGGATCACGCGCACGCGTTCGCGCTCGTTGCGCAATTCCAGCAGCAGCTCCACGCGCATCGGCACGATCATCGTCCGCAATCCTTCGAGAAGACGTCCCGAGTATGCGAGCGGGTGCATGTGCCGACAAGGCAGCATGCAGGGCAACTGACGAATGGCGCGCATCTACCAGGCACCGACCATGGGCGAGGCGCACATCCGTGCCGCACTGGTCTCGGCGCGCGGCATGGCCGATCTGCTGGTGCACCGCGTGGGCAGCTGGGGACAGGCGCATGGCGACGGTCTCTGGTACATCACGCGCGACAAGCAGGAGGCGACCGCATGGGTGCACTTCTGCAGCATCGGCATGTCCGAGATGCGGATCTTCTTCGTCGATACCTATTCCGAAGCCGGCTGGCGCAACGCCTCGCATCGCTTGCGTGGTCGCTTCGGCTGACCGCGGCCGCGTCATCGCACGGAACGCGTGCCGCCGCGGCTGGCGACCGAGCGGCACCCGCATGTGCCGAAACGCGACCGGTGACGCTCGCGACATGTCATGGACATACGCTAAGGTACGGACTCCGCATCCAGGCCTGCGTGCATGTCATTTCGTCCCCTGACCGTCGTGTTCGTCCTCGCCGCGTTGGCGGCCATCCTCGGCGCCATGCTGGGTGGAGGCATGCCCGGTGGCGATGCGCTCTGGCTCCACTACATCGGCAAGCCGCTGGCGACCCTGCTGCTGTTCTGGCAGGTGCTGCGTTCGTCCGATGCGCTGTCGGTCCGGTACCGGAGGGCCGTCGCCATCGGCATGGCGCTTTCGCTGGTGGGCGACGTCTGCCTGATGCTGCCCGGCGACCTGTTCGTGCCGGGCCTGGTCGCCTTCCTGCTGGCGCACATCGGCTACATCGTCGCGTTCGCCCCGGGATCGAGCGGGAAGGCAAGGGGCGTGGCCTTCGTGATGGTCGCGATCGTCGGCGCCGCGAACCTGTACGGACTGCTGCCCCGCGTCGATCCCGCGCTGAAGATCCCGGTCGTGGCCTACACGGTCGTGCTCGCGGCCATGGCCGCCTTCGCCCTGGCCCGTGCCTGGACTCCCGCGGTCGCCGCCGTGCTGCCGCGCAGCGCGCGTTTCGGCGCGGTCGGCGCAGTGCTGTTCATGACCAGCGACAGCCTGCTGGCCTGGGATCGCTTCGGTGGTGGCATCCCGATGAGCGCGCTGCTGGTGCTCGGCACCTATTACGCGGCGCAGTGGTGCATCGCGCGTTCGGTCGAGCGAGGCTGAAACCATGCCCTCGGCCGAGACGATCATGCTGTTCGCAATTCCGATGTTCTTCGTCCTGATCGGCGTGGAACTGCTCGCTGCAAGGATCATGCGCCGGCACGTGTACCGGCTCAACGATGCGATCAACAGCATCGGTCTGGGCGTGCTGTCACAGGTGATCGGCGTGTTCACCAAGCTGCTGACCGTCGGCATCTATGCCTGGGTGGTCGAGCGTGTCGCGCTGTTCGAACTTCCGATGGACAGCGCCTGGGTGTGGATCGGCGCCCTGGTGCTGTACGACTTCTGCTACTACTGGCTGCATCGCTGCGGCCATGAGGTCGGCATCCTGTGGGCAGCGCATGTCGTGCACCACCAGAGCGAGCGCTACAACCTCAGCACCGCGCTGCGCCAGACCGGCAGCGGCGCGCTGCTGGGCTGGATCTTCTACCTGCCGCTGGCCTTGCTGGGCGTGCCGGTCGAAGTGTTCGCGGTGGTCGCGGTCATCGACCTGCTGTACCAGTACTGGATCCATACCGAACTCGTGCCGAAGCTCGGCTGGTTCGATCGCGTGTTCGCGTCGCCGTCGAACCACCGCGTGCATCACGCGGTGAACGACCGCTACCTGGACAGGAACTACGGCGGCATCTTCATCCTGTGGGACCGCATGTTCGGCACCTTTGCCGACGAGCGCGAGGACGAACCCGTGGTCTACGGCACCCGCGCGCCACTGCGCAGCTGGAACCCGCTGTGGGCCAACGCCGAGGTCTACTGGGCGCTGGCGAAGGATTCATGGCATGCACGTCGCTGGCGCGACAAGCTGCGTGTCTGGTTCGCGCCGCCCGGCTGGCGTCCGGCAGACGTGGCCATGCGCTTCCCGAAGCCGGCCTTCGACATCGCCCGCGCCGAATACGATCCTTCGGTGCCAGCCGCATTGCGCGCCTACTGTTTCCTGCAGTTCATCGTCCTGCTCGGCCTGGGGACCGTGTTCCTGCAGAACGCAGCGCGCCTGGCCGCGTCCCAGGCGGTGCATGCCGCGCTGTTCCTCACGCTGGGCCTGATGACCATCGGCGCGCTGCTCGAGCGTCGTCGCTGGGCCATCCTCGGGGAAGTCGTCCGGCTGCTGTGGCTGGCGCTGTGGCCGATGCTCACGGCCGCGTGGCCCGGATTCGAGCGGCTGTCGAGTGATTTCGGCATCGGGTTCGCGGTGCTCGCGACCACGTCCGTGGCCTGGCTGCTCCTCGCCACGCTGTGGCTGGCCCGATCCAAGCGACAGGCGTCGATGGGCATCGCCGGGGATCGAACGGCGTCGTAGCACGCCCGCGTCCGGTCTCGCGGATTGAGACCGCCGACGGCTACAGTACGCCGTCGCGTCGCCCGTCACTCCCGTCGTCACACGCATCGAGATCATCCGTGAGCAAAGCCCCCGGCAAGTCCGCCAGCAAGAGTCGCACCGCCTACGTCTGCGGCGAATGCGGCGCCGAATACAGCAAATGGCAGGGACAGTGCGGGGAGTGCGGGGCGTGGAACACGCTCAGCCAGGTCGTGCTGGAAAGCGCGTCCGAAGCGCCGGCCGCAGCGCGCCGCGGCAGTTGGGCGGGCAAGATCGATCCGCCGAAGGTCACCGCGCTGAAGGACGTGCTGCATCGCGAGGACGTGCGGACCAGCACCGGCATCGGCGAGTTCGACCGCGTGCTCGGTGGCGGCCTCGTCGAGGGGGCCGTGGTGTTGATCGGCGGCGATCCGGGCATCGGCAAATCGACGTTGCTGCTGCAGGCGCTGGCCAGCATGGCCGGTCGACTGCCGGCGCTGTATGTCACCGGCGAGGAATCGCTGGCCCAGGTCGCGGGCCGCGCCTCGCGACTCGGCCTGCCGCTCGATGGTCTCAGCGCGCTGGCAGAGACCGGCGTCGAACGCATCCTCGAACAGGCCGCGCAGACCCGGCCGAAGCTGCTCGTCGCCGACTCGGTGCAGACGCTGTGGACCGAATCGCTGACCGCCGCGCCCGGTTCGGTCAGCCAGGTCCGTGAAAGCGCTGCGCGCCTCGTGCGCTATGCCAAGGAAACCGGCACCGCGATCTTCCTCGTCGGTCACGTCACCAAGGAAGGCGGCATCGCCGGTCCGCGCGTGCTCGAACACATGGTCGATGCCGTGCTGTATTTCGAAGGCGACAGCGGCAGCCGCTTCCGCGTGCTGCGCGCCTTCAAGAACCGGTTCGGCGCGGTGAACGAACTCGGCGTGTTCGCGATGAGCGACAAGGGCCTGCGCGAAGTGCCGAACCCCTCGGCGATCTTCCTGTCGGGCAGCGGTCGCCAGCCCGGCAGCTGCGTGATGGTGACCCGCGAGGGCACGCGTCCGCTGATGGTCGAGGTCCAGGCGCTGGTCGATGCGTCGCCGCTGTCGAACCCGCGTCGCGTCGCCGTCGGCCTTGAACAGAATCGCCTTGCGATGCTGCTTGCCGTGCTGCATCGCCATGGTGGCGTGATGGTCGGCGACCAGGACGTCTTCGTGAACGTGGTCGGCGGCATCCGCGTGCAGGAAACCGCGGCGGACCTGCCGGTGCTGCTCGCGGTGCTGTCGTCGCTGCGCGACCGGCCGCTGCCGGAGAAGACCATCGCCTTCGGCGAAATTGGCTTGTCCGGCGAAATCAGGCCTGTCCCCAACGGCGAAGAGCGCCTGAAGGAGGCCGCGACGCATGGTTTCCTGCGGGCGATCGTGCCCAAGGCCAATGCGCCGAAGGCCGGGAGCTACAAGGGCATGGAAGTCGTCGCGGTCGAGCGTCTGTCGGACGCGCTCGAAGCGGCCGCAGAGTGATTCCATTCTTCCCGTCCAAATTGGAGTGACCCATGCCAGGTTTCCTTGCTTCGTTGCGTGCGCTGTTCGGCGGAAAGCCCGTCGACCCACCGATGGACTCCGCTGCATTCACCGAGGACGTCGCGCGTCGGGTCCGTGCGGCGGTCCCCGGCATGGAGGTGACGGTCGTCGGCGAGCTCGAACTTGCGATCCGCACCGGTGAAGACGGCAACAATCGCGCGTTCCTCAACAATGCCTACCAGATGTTCCTCGGCGAGTCGCCAAAGCATCGCGAGGTGCTGATCGACCGCTTCGTGCAGTCGTTCGCGGAAGCCGCGAAGGGCCTGGAGCGCAGCGCCGAGGCGATCATTCCGGTCATCAAGGATCGCAACTGGATCGCGGAAACCCGCGAGTCGATGCGCAAGCTGGGCCGGGAGGAACAGCCTGAGGAGCAGGACAGCGGCCATGTCCATGAAGTCCTCAACGACGAACTCATCGTCGTGTATGCGATCGATACGCCCAGCAACATCGCCTACCTCAACGCGGGTGAACTCGACGCGCTCGGCGTGGATCGTTCCGAACTGCGCGCACTGTCGGTCCGCAACCTGCGTGGCCTGCTGCCCGGGATCGAGGTGCAGCGCGGGGAAAAGTTGTCGATGGTGATCGCCGATGGCAACTACGAGGCGTCGCTGCTGCTGTTCGCGGACCTGTGGGCGCGCGAATCGGCCAACATGCGCGGCGCGCCGGTCGCCGCAGTGCCGGCGCGCGACTTGCTGCTGTTCGCGGATTCCGCCGATGCGGATGCCGTGGCGCAATTGCGTCAGGTGGCTGCAAACGCGCGTGCTGAAGCCACGTATGGCCTGACGGATCGCATTTTCGTGCTGGGCGAGTCGGGTTGGCAGCCGTTCTGATCGCGACGCCGGTGTCGTCCGTCATTCGACGCAGAGCCAGCATGTCGTTTCATGGGGCGCGCCAGCCGAGCGCAAGCGCCCCGATGACGAGCATCACGATCCACGACAGATGGCGACCGCGCGTGAACGCCAGCGGCAACAGCGCCGAGAGGATCGCGGTCCAGCCGATCGTGCGCGCGACGTCAATGGCGGTCAGCTGGCCATCGGCGGCCTGCGCAAGCAGGACCGCAAGACCCCACCATGCCACCGTCGTGACATGCCACGCGAAGCGCAGGGTCTGCTTCGTGAACGCCGTTCCGCCGAGCAGCTTGGGCAGGTTGTCGCGCCGCAGTAGTCGACTGAGCAGATAACGCTCGCCCAGGTACGAATGCGCTGCGCCGAGCACGAAGATCAGAGCCGAGGCGATCTGCAAGAGCATCAGGTAACTCCATTCGAAAGGTGGCGAAGCACTCAGCTGACCCTCAGCTGCGGGATGCCGCTCTTCAGCACGCGTTCCTGCTCGGGCGACAGGGCGACGCCATCGAGCCATGCGCTTTTCAGTGCCGGCATCGACAGCAGGATCTCCACCAGGCGGTCGCCATCCGTGATCGGTTGATGCATGTAATCGCCCACCGAGACGTATTCAAGCGCGGGCGCTTCCTTGAGCAGCGCCAGGTCGTCGATCGACAGGTCCGTGGCCCAGAGGTCGAGTCGCTTGAGGGCCGGCATGCGCACCAGACTCTCCAGGCCGGATCGCGTGATTCGTGTGGCGCCGAGGTCGAGGGATTCCAGCGTGGTTGACCGACTGGCTCTCCGCGCCATGCTGTCCGTGAAGGCCGTGCCTTCCAGGTCGAGTGCCCGAAGATCGGGCAACGACAACAGTGCATCGAGCGACCGTTTGTCGAGCGCGGCGGACTGCAGCCCGAGTTCGCGCAGCGACGTGCAGCGCGCGATGGCAAGCAGGTCTTCCGACTTCAGCCTGCAGTTGGCGCGCAGCGTGCGCAGGGACAGGGCGTGCTCGAAGCCGGACAGCTTGCCCGGAGCGCGCAGGCGCAGCACATCCAGCGTCTCGAGGCCGGGAATCGCCAGCACATGACGCATTGCGATCCGGCTGACATCGCACCAGAGCCACAGCCAGCGCGTGGGCGGAAGCTTCGCCTGCCATTGCCTTGCGATGGAGCGCGTGATGCGTGGTCCATCGCGAAGCGAGAGGCGTTCGATGGCGGGCAGCACTGCGAGGGCCTCGATGACGTCGCCCGTCAATGCGCCACGAACCTCGTGGCCGCCGTCTTCGGCGAGCGTGAGTCGCGGGTGGTCGTGGGTCGTGTTCACGCCTTTACGCCTTCACGTTTCACGCATGGGAAGTCTCTTGATCGCCATCCGTTCGATCACGTGTCCAGTTCGACGATGCGTGCGCTCGCACGGTCATCCGCGATGTCGAGGATCGCGAGCGAGATGGGCAGCGTGAATCGTCGTGGGCCGGCACTTCCCGGGTTGAGGTAGAGAACGCCATGGCGTTCTTCGATCCCGGGGCGATGCGAGTGTCCGCTCACCACGATCTTGATGCCGGCCGCGGGCGGGTCCACGTCGAGATCGGCGACGTCATGCAGCAGGTGGATCAGGACGCCGTCGATCTCGATCCATTCCGTTTCCGGCAGCTGCGACGCCCAGTCGCCCTTGTCGTTGTTGCCGCGGACCGCCGTGGTCGGCGCGATGCCCGAAAGTCGCGCCAGGATCTCGTCGGATCCGATATCGCCCGCGTGCAGGATCGCATCGCAGCCTTGCAGCGCGTCCATGGCCTGCGGTCGAAGCAGGCCATGGGTGTCTGAAATCACGCCGATGCACGGCATTCGCTTGCGTCCGTGGAGCCGTTCAGGAGGAAAGAAGATCGATCGATTGTGCGTGCAGGATCACTTCGATCGCCCGTCGAAATGACGAACCGGAATGCTGTCGAGATCGATGCCGTCGATGCAGCGCAGGTTGATCGCGGCCATCCTGGTGCCGTCCGGTGCGGCGCCTTCGCCGTAGGGGTGGATGCCGCAGGTCGGGCAGAACCGGTGCTGGATCACGTGCTTGTTGAACGTGTAGGCGGCCGCCGCGGACTCCGGCGTGGTCAGCCTGAGCGAAGCCCTGGGGACGAACCACAGCAATGAGCCGCGTCGTCCGCACATCGAGCAGTTGCATGCCAGGGCGCCGTCGATCTCGCCGTCGACTTCGAATGCCACGCTGCCGCAGTGGCAGGAACCGGTATGGGTGGTCATGGGGCTGCTCCTTGGGGACCGTGGGCGCAAGACTACTCCAAAGTACCCGGCCCATTCCCGTGTTCAGGTTTTCAGGAAAACCCCGGGTTGTAGATGACCGGCATGTTCCAGCGCCATGCCTGCCAGGCATCGTCCTGTGTCGCCAGTTCGGCCATGAAGCGGGCGACGTTGATCCGACTGGTCTTGCCGGCATCGAAGAGCGGGCTGCGTACCGGAGACGGGTGGATCCTGTAATCGGTGACGTCGTCTTCTTCGATCAGTGAGTCGGGCCTGACGATCGCCCATTCGATCATGCCGTGGCCCTGCGTGATGTTGGCGTGAAGCCAGGCGGCGGCGTCTTCATTGTCCGCATGGGGCGGCAGCAGGGCGC
Source organism: Lysobacteraceae bacterium (assembly GCA_016789405.1). GTDB lineage: Bacteria > Pseudomonadota > Gammaproteobacteria > Xanthomonadales > Xanthomonadaceae > Lysobacter_I. Next base: position 67,153 of record JAEUPQ010000023.1, on the reverse strand, counting down.
GGATGACGCCGAACAGGCCGCGTTCGGCGAGCGAGAAGGGCTTTTCCCGCGCGCGATCGCGGACGGCGGCGGTGTTCATCAGGACGAACCGTATCGGTTGCTGCGGCGCGCTGGCCTGCACGGCATGGCACAAGCGTCGCGTTGCATCGGTGACCAGTCTTCTCGGTGGGCCGTAGATGCCCTTGAAGTTCATGCGATGCCCGAGGCAGGAGGCGATCGCGCTGCAACCGGCGACCGTGCGTTGCAATGCGGCTTCATCCAGGTCGAGCAGGCTGGCGTGCACGAGCTCCAGCGACGAATGGCCGCGAAGCGCTGCGGGGAGACTCTCCGGTGCGCGCACCACTGCGCGTACCCGCTCGTTGCGTTCGAGCAACTGCGATACCAATCGTTGCCCGGTCGCTCCCGTTGCACCCACCACCAGAATCGTCATTCCCTTGTCCTTGTCGTGTCATCAACGCGCGAGTCGCATCGCGCAGGATCCGTCGTGCGTCCCATGGCAGGAGCGCGCAGAGGCTGACATGTGGCTCCCGGAGCGTCAATCGAAAACCACCTGCGAGAAATGCCGGGATGGCGCATTGTTCAGGTCGTCCTGCGTGGCCGCTCGATGTGCCGATCGCCAGCAGGGCAGGATGCGCTGGTTTCGGAGGGCGTGCACCGCAGGGCGCGCATTCGGAATATCCCTACAGGCATTCGCCGGAAGCCCCGACATCACGCATGCGCGGTGATCGGCAAGCTGTGGAGGAACACATCGTGGACGTCCAGCCATGCCGGATCGCGGAAAACCATCGAGCAGCAGCAAGGGCATCCGCAAGCAGGCGCAGCCATGACGGTGCTGTCTTCAGCCTTGTGGCTGCTGGCCGGCATCGGCTTGTGCCTCTGCCTTCCGGCGCCGCCCGACGGTGTATTGCTGTCGATGCTCGCGGTGATCCTGGTCGTGTCGATGTGTCGACCGCATTGGCGTCCATTGACGGTGTTGTGTGCAGGTGTCCTGCTTGCCGGGCTTCACGCGTCCTGGGGGCTTTCTCGCCAACTGCCGGTATCGATGGAGCATCAGGTGTTCAGCCTGACCGGCCGGGTGTCAGGCATGCCGATGCACGAAGTGCGGCGCACGCGCTTCGAGTTCGTGGTCGACGATGTGGAGGCGATGCCGAAGGCATTGCGAGGTTCGAAGCTTCGACTCGCGTGGTACGACGATTTCGATGCGCAGGCTGCACTGCCGGACGCGCCGCGCCTGCGGGTCGCAGCCGGCAGCCGATGGGCGCTGTCGGCCAAGCTCCGTGCGCCGCGCGGTTTGCGCAATCCAGGTGGCGTGGATGGAGAGAAGCACGCATTCATCGATCGCATCGTCGCGACCGGTTACCTGCGTGCTCCCGAGACGGCGCGCGAACTGCGTGGTGCGGCGGGCATCGACGCGTGGCGCGATGCGATGTCGCAACGCATCGGGCGTTCGGTGCCGCAGTCGTCCTCGCGCTTCCTGCGTGCGCTGGCGCTCGGCGACACGCGCGGACTGGCGGACGCGGACTGGGCGATCCTGCGCGCGAACGGCCTGACGCATCTGATCGCGATCTCCGGCTTCCATGTCGGGCTCGTCGCAGGCTTCTTCGCGTTGCTTGCGAGCGCGGTGTGGCGGTTGTTCCCCTTGCTCGGACGCGTTGCGCCGCGAACCCAGGCTGCGGCGCTTGGCGCGCTGTCCGGCGCGGCGTTGTATGCCGCGATGGCTGGCTTCGCTTTGCCGACCGTACGGACGCTGCTGATGATTGCAGTGGTCGCCGTCGCGCGGATGTCCCGGCGCGCGTGGCGGCCCTGGTCGGCGGTGGCGCTGTCGGCCCTGGTGATGCTGGTCGTCGATCCCCTCGCGGTGCTCACCGCCGGTTTCTGGCTGAGCTTCGGTGGCGTCGCATGGTTGCTGTGGTGCCTGCCGGATGCCGGCGGGCGGCCTGTGCGCGATTTCCTCTCGGCGCAGGCCGTCGCGACGGCAGGGCTTCTTCCGTTGACCGTGGCGCTGTTCGGCCAGGCGTCGCTGGCCGGCCCGTTCGCGAATCTGCTGGCGATCCCGTGGTGGAGCCTGGTCGTCGTGCCCCTGTCCTTGCTGGGTCTCGGGCTGGAGGCGCTGCAGCCGGGCTGGGGTGGCTGGGCATGGCGACTGGCAGCGTGGGCTTTCGATCTGAGTTGGTGGCTGTTCGGCTGGCTGGCCGAGAGCCCGCTTGCGCTGTGGTGGCTGCCCGAGATCCGCTGGTACGCGCTGCCGCTGGCATTATTCTCCGCATTCTGGTGCCTGCTTCCCCGTGCTGTGCCGGGCAAACCGCTGGCCCTCTTGCTCTGGCTGCCCCTGCTCTGGCCGGATCGTGCAGCACCGGAGGCCGGCGAGATCGAGATCGTGGTGATCGATGTGGGGCAGGGGTTGTCGGTGCTGGCCAGGACTGCGAATCACCATCTGCTCTATGACGTGGGGCCGGCGATTCCCGACGGCTTCGATGCCGGCGAACGCGCGGTGGTGCCGGCGCTCCATGCGCTCGGCGCCAGGGGCCTGGATGCCGTGGTGTTGAGCCATGCCGACAACGACCACGCGGGCGGTTACGAGTCGGTGTCGGCCGGGTTCCCGATCCGGCGCGCCCTGGCTCCGGAAGGCAGCGGACTGTCCGATCGCGTGCCCGGCGTCCGCGATTGCCGGACCGGCATGACGTGGACCTGGGACGGCGTGCGCTTCCGGTTCCTGCACCCTTCGCCGCACTTCCCCTACCTGAGGAACGAGTCGAGCTGCGTCCTTCGGATCGAGAGCAGGCATGGCGCCGTGCTGCTGACAGGCGATATCGGCCATGTCATCGAGCGCGGCCTGCTGCGCCACGACCGGGCGTCCGTCCGTGCGGAGGTCGTGCTGATGGCGCATCACGGCAGCGACAGCTCCTCGGACCCGGGCTTCGTGGCCGAGACCGGCGCGCGCTTCGCCCCGGTTTCTGCCGGCTACGGCAACCGGTTCCGGCACCCGAAGCCGGCCGTGATCGAGCGATGGCGCTACCGGGGCGTGCGAACGCCGGTCACCGCCGAGACCGGTGCGCAGCGCCTTCGGCTGACGGCGGCGGGTGTCGTCTACGAAGACGAGCGCTCGCGGCGCCGACGCCTGTGGGACGCGGTGGCGCGGCGGGCGAGGGCAAAGTGATGCCTTGGCATGCCGGCCAGGGACGGAGCCGTTGCATTCCTTGCCGCAGCCCCCATCCGGATGGCTGGGCTATGCTATGTGCCTGAATCAACACGGCCCCGGGCCGGAGGACGCGACGTGCTGGAACTGGTCAAATCGGGCGGATGGCCGATGATTCCCCTGCTGCTGCTCACCGTGGCTGCCCTCGCGATCATCCTCGAACGATTCTGGACCCTGCGTCGCAAGACCGTGCTGCCCCCCGGCCTCGGCGATGAGGTGCGCGCCTGGGCAGCCCGCGGCAACCTCGACCCCACGCATATCGATTCCCTGCGTCGCACCTCGCCGCTCGGAACCCTGCTGGCCGCAGCGCTGGACGTCCGCAACCGTCCCCGCGACCAGATCCGCGAGCGCATCGAGGACGTGGGCCGGCATCTCGTCCACCGGATGGAGAAATTCCTCAACACCCTCGGCACCATCGCCGCAGCCGGCCCGCTGCTGGGACTGTTCGGCACCGTCGTGGGCATGATCCAGATGTTCATCACCATCTCGGGCGGCAGCATCGGCGACGTCAACGAACTCGCCGGCGGCATCGGCAAGGCCCTGATCTGCACCGCGACCGGCATGATCGTGGCCATTCCCGCCTTGATGTTCCATCGCTATTTCCGTGGCCGGATCGCCGGCTACATCGTCGACATGGAACACGAGGCGATCCAGTTGCTCGACACCCTCGACAGCCCGCGCGCGGCCTCCGCGCCCGTTGCGTCCGGCGCGCGTGGCATCACGCCGCCGGTGAGCGGAACCTGAGAGACCCCATGCGCATCCGCGACTTCCGCAGCGACGACGAGCCCGAGATCAACCTCGTGCCGCTGATCGACGTGATCCTGGTGCTGATCATCTTCTTCGTGGTCACCACCACCTTCGACGCGCGTTCGGTACTCAAGCTGCAGCTCCCCAAGGCCGACGGCACGCCGACGGAAGCGACTTCCAAGGCGCTGAGCGTGCTGGTGAATTCGGACGGCCGCTATTTCGTGCAGGACCGCGAGGCCCTTCGAACGGACCTCGAATCGCTCAAGCGCACCATCGTCGAAGTGGCCGGCGATGACCGCAAGCGCCCGGTGCTGCTGCGCGCCGACGCGCGCACGCCGCACCAGGCCGTGGTGACCGCGCTCGATGCGCTGGGCCAGCTTGGCTTCAGGCAGATCAGCATCGCCACCGCGCCCGAGCAGAAGACCTCCGGGGCAGCAAAACGGTGAGCAAGCGCGACACCGCTCCGACCTGGCCGATCTATCGTCGTGTGCTGGGCTTCGCCACGCCGTATCGCGGCCTGCTCGCACTGGCCCTCGTCGGCATGCTGATCGAGGCCGCCGCCGGCGGCGCCTTCACGTTCATGATGAAACCCATCATCGACGGCCTGGCGGATCCCTCGCCCGACATGATCTGGCAGATGCCGCTGATCATCATCGGCATCTTCGTGGTGCGCGGTCTCGCCGGCTACACGTCGGACGTGTTCATGGCCCGGTCCGCGCGCAGCATCGCCCGCGACCTGCGCGTGCGCGTGTTCGACAAGTTCCTGCGCATGCCGGGCCTGCATTTCGATCGCGAGCCGGTCAGCAACATGCAGATGCGCCTGGGGTCCGACAGCGACCAGGTGGCGCAGGCGGCCGTCGATGCCGCCAAGGTCATGCTGCAGCAGTCGCTGCAGGTGATCGCGATGCTGTCGGTCATGCTGTACACCAGCTGGCGCGTCACTCTCGCCGTGCTGCTCATCGCGCCGATCATGGCGTGGATGATGGACACCGTCGGCAAGCGCTACCGGCGCTATGGCCACCGCATCCAGGAAAGCGGCGGCCGCCTGCTGCAGGCCGCCGACCAGGCGCTGGGCGGACACCAGGAAGTGAAGGTATACGGCGCGCAGCCTGCGGAACTGGCGCGCTACCGCGGCCTGTCCGACGAGAACCTGCGCCTGGCCATGAAGGTCGAGGCCACGCGCAGCATCACCTCGGCGGTGATCCAGCTGATGGGCTCGGTCTGCCTCGCGCTGCTGCTGTTCTTCGCCGGTCGCGAAGCGATGAAGGGTCGCCTGTCGTCGGGCGAATTCGTGGCGCTGATGACCTCGATGATGGCGATGATCCCTGCGCTCAAGCAGCTGACCAACGTGCAGAACATGCTGCAGAAGGGCGTGGCCTCGGCGGAGCGGCTGTTCTCGGTGCTCGATGCCGACGAGGAGCGCGATGCCGGCACGCGCGAACTCGCGCGCGCGCGCGGCGAGATCGAATTCCGCGATGTCGGGGTGCGATATCCCGGCCAGGCCCAGGCCGCGCTGGAGCACGTGTCCTTCGTTGCACGTCCGGGCACGGTCACGGCCATCGTCGGCCGTTCCGGCAGCGGCAAGTCCTCGCTGATCAAGCTCATTCCACGCTTCTACGAGCCCGAATCCGGCCAGATCCTGATCGACGGCCAGCCCATCGACGACTACCGCCTCGCAGACCTGCGCCGGCAGATCGCGCTGGTCGGGCAACAGGTGATGCTGATCGACGGCACCATCGCCACGAACGTGGCCTACGGAGAATTGGGCGAGGCCGGCGCCGACGACGTGCGCCGCGCGCTCGACGCCGCCAATGCCAGCGAATTCGTGGACCGCCTGCCCGAAGGCGCCGACACCAACATCGGCAGCAAGGGTGGCCGACTCTCCGGTGGCCAGCGTCAGCGTCTGTCGATCGCGCGCGCGATCCTCAAGGACGCGCCGATCCTGATCCTCGATGAAGCCACCGGTGCGCTCGACAACGAGTCCGAACGATTGGTGCAGGATTCGCTGAACCGCCTGATGCCTGACCGCACCACGCTGGTCATCGCGCACCGCCTGTCCACGATCGAACATGCAGACCAGGTGCTGGTGCTCGATCAGGGCCGCCTGGTCGAACAGGGCACGCATGCCGAACTGCTCGCACGCGGCGGGCTGTACGCCCACCTGCATCGCATGCAGTTCCGCGAGCCCGATGCCGCCGATGGCGCGACCTGAGCGTCGCCGATGACGACAGTGCGCACCACGACGCCACGTTCGAGCCACCCGCAGACGCCGCCCTACTGGTTCGACGGCAGCGTGCCGCCGTGGCCGGCCCGGCTTCTGTCGCATGTCTACGCAGGCGCCGTCGCGGCGCGCGCAGCACTGTTCCGCCATGGCGTGCTGCGCAGCTCGCATCCCGGGCGACCGGTGGTGGTGGTCGGCAATCTCATCGCCGGCGGCAGCGGCAAGACGCCGCTGGTCATCGCGCTGGTGGAGCGTCTTCGCGAAGAAGGCTGGGTGCCGGGCGTGGCCAGTCGCGGCTATGGCCGCCAGGACGCGACCACGCCGCGCTGGGTCGAAGCCGACACGGCTCCCGAGCTTGCCGGCGACGAGCCCTTGCTGATCGCGCGCGAGGCCGTGGTGCCGGTGCGCGTGGACCGCGACCGTGCCGCCGCTGCGCGCGCGCTGGTCGAGCGCGGCTGCAACGTCGTGGTCTGCGACGATGGCCTCCAGCACTACCGGCTGAAGCGCGACATCGAGATCGAAGTGATCGACGGTGGTCGTCGCTACGGCAACGGCTTGCTGCTGCCCGCCGGGCCGCTGCGAGAGCCGCAGGCGCGCCGCCAGCGCTGCGATTTCCACGTCGTCAACGCAGGCAGCGATCCGGTCGATGCGTCCGCCGCCAATGCCGATGCGCGCAGTGCCGCCGGTTTCGGCGAATGGCAGATGCGCCTGTTGCCCGGCGATGCCCAGGCCTTGCGCGGCGCGCGTGCGCTGCCGCTGTCGGCGTTCTCCGGGCAACGCGTGCATGCGGTCGCGGGCATCGGTCATCCCGAGCGCTTCTTCTCGCTGTTGCGCGGGCAGGGCATCGCCGTCGTGCCGCACGCATTCCCCGATCACCATCGCTACACCCGCGAAGATCTCGCCTTCGGCAGCGACCTGCCTGTGCTGATGACCGCGAAGGATGCGGTCAAATGCGCGCCATTCGCCGGCGAACGGTTCTACAGCGTGCCGATCCGCACGGAACTCCCCGAGGCATTCTGGGTAGTGTTGCTGGATCGCCTGCGCGAGTGCGCACAAGGACAACGGATCTGACGATGGCTGGCATGAAGATGGTTGGGTGGTTGCGGGGATTGGTCGCGGTGGCGTCGGCCGGCTGGGTCGTGCCGATGTGCCTCGGATTCTGGACGGTGCTGCAGTTCGCCGAACTGGAGCTGATGCCGGCGCTGATGCAGCAGCCGCGTCTGAACTCGTTCCCGTTCCTCGATTTCGCGGTCGACTGCCTCGCGATCGGGTTCCTCTGGCTCGGCGCCGTGATCGCGAGCTGGGTGTGGGTCGCCACCGGTCGCAGCAGGAGCGCCTGATCGATGACCGGCACCGATTTCGTCGTCGCCATTCCCGCGCGTTACGCCGCGTCGCGCCTGCCCGGCAAACCGCTGCGCCTGCTGGGCGGCGAGCCCCTGGTGCTGCACGTGGCCCGTCGTGCGCTGGACGCCGGCGCGCGCGAGGCCTGGGTGGCGACTGACGACGCGCGCATCGCGGATGCACTCGCCGACAGCGGCGTGCGCATCGCCATGACATCGCCCGACCATGCGTCGGGTACCGATCGCCTTGCCGAGTGCGCCGCGATCGCAGGCTGGACCGACGACACCGTCGTGGTGAACCTGCAGGGCGACGAACCCTTCGCGCCGGCCGAGGGCATTCGCGCGGTCGCCGAGGCGCTGGTCGAGAGCGGCGCGCCCATGAGCACCCTGGCAGCGCCGATCGATGGCGTCGACACCCTGTTCGACCCCAATGCGGTGAAGCTGGTGCGCGCCGCGAATGGCGATGCCCTCTATTTCAGCCGTGCGCCGATTCCCTGGCCGCGCGACGCCTTCGCCGGCGACCGCAGCGTGATGCCCTCTGGCGGGCACTGGCTGCGCCACATCGGCATCTACGGTTATCGGGCCGGCTTCCTGCCGCGATTCGCGGCGATGCCGGCCGCCGCGCTCGAGCGCATCGAATCGCTCGAGCAATTGCGCGTGCTGGAGGCCGGGCACCGCATCGCGGTGCGGATCACGCCCGCGCCGTTCCTGCCCGGCGTGGACACGCCGGAAGACCTCGATCGTGCCGAGCGCCACCTCGCCGCGCTGCGTGCTGCGGGGCGCTGAATCGTGAACCTGTCATGCGCCTGTTGATGGTCTGCCTCGGCAACATCTGCCGGTCCCCCTTGGCCGAGGGCGCGGTTCGCGCCCGCCTGGATCGCCAAGGGCTCGACTGGGTCGAGGTCGATTCCGCCGGCACCGGTGGCTGGCATGCGGGCGAACCGCCGGACCGGCGCAGCATCGCCGTGGCGGCGAGCTTCGGCGTCGATATCCGCGCCCAGCGTGCCCGCAAGCTCGAACAGGCCGATTTCGCCCATTTCGACTGGCTGCTCTGTGCCGATCGCAGCGTGCTGCGCGATGTCCGCGCGGCCGCGCCCGATCACGCGCGCGACCGTGTCGAGTTGCTGCTGGAATGGGCCGGGCAGGGCACCGGCGCCGAGATTCCCGACCCCTACACCGGAGGACCGGAGGATTTCCGGCGCGTCTGGTCGATGGTCGATGCCGCTGCCGCAGGCGTCGTCGCGCGGATCGCGCGCCCCGGTTCCGGTAGCATTTCAGGTTGACGCTCGCGCCCGGACTACGGATGCTGCACAGGTTATGGAACCCACACCCGCCCCCGAATTCCCGTCCAGCCTCGAATGGCTGAACCTCGCCCGCCCGCTGCGCATGGCGCAACTGCGGGGCAAGATCACCGCGATCGCCTTCGTCAATGCGGGCTCGGCGTGGTGCCAGCAACGCCTGGCCGACCTGGTGACCCTGCGCAAGCGCCATGGCGAGCACCTTCACGTCGTGGCCGTGCACGTTCCGCGCTTCGACCACGAGCGCGATGCGCGCCGGGTGATGAAGCGCCTGCACCGCCAGACCCTCGATTTCCCGATCGCGCACGATGCCGACTGGGTGATGTGGCAGCACTACGGCGTCGACGCGTGGCCGACCGTGGTCATGCTCGATGGCCAGGGGCGCATCCGCGACCGCGTGGTCGGCGACAGCCCCATCCGCGACCTCGACACACTGTTCAGCAAGCTCCGCGCCGAGGAAACGCCGCAATCGATCAATCCCGAACCGATCGAACTGCGCCGCAGCCGCGAGCCAGACCTGCCGCTTCGCTTCCCGATCGGCATCGCGGCCAACCAGCAGTTCCTCTACGTGGTCGATTCCGGACATCACCGCGTCCTGGAATGCACCCATGCCGGGCGCATCCATCGCCAGTTCGGCAGCGGTGGCGCCGGTTTCATCGACGGCCCCATGGAACTGGCCGCGTTCCAGAACCCGCAGGGCCTGTGGCTGCAGCGCGATGCGCTGTACGTCGCGGACACCGGCAACCATGCCGTGCGCCGCATCAAGCTGAGCACCGGCGATGTCGACACGCTGTGCGGTGCGGGCCGCGCCGGCACGCCTACCGAAGGTCCGGTCCCGGATCCCCGCGCGGTCGCGCTGGACCAGCCTCGCGCCGTGGCGGTCTCGCCCTCGAACATCGTCTGCATCGCCACCGCTGGCGACAACCGGATCTGGGCCTACGACCTGGGCGACCGCTCCATCCGCCTGCTGGCCGGCTCCGGCCGGATGGAGCTGGCGGACGGCGAAGGGGATGCGGCCAGTTTTGCAGGGCCCACCGCCCTGGCGATCGTGCAGCAGATCCTCTATGTCTGCGATGAGGCCGGGTCGGCGATTCGCAGCGTCCACCTGCGCACGCGCCAGGTCACGACCCTGGTCGGACAGGGAGCCTGGCAGTTCGGCAATGTCGAAGGTTCCCGTGCCGACGCCCTGCTGCAGCAGCCGCAGGCGATTTCGCTGGACGGCGCCACGCCCGTGCTCTGGGTGGCGGACAGCGGCAACGACCAGCTGCGCACACTGCGACTCGGCGGCGGCGAAGTCAGCACCATCAGCCTGCCGCAGCGCCTGCACGCGCCGGCTGGCCTGGCCGTGGTGAACGGCATCGTCTGGATCGCCGACACCGATGCCCATGCCGTGCTGCGGTTCGACCCGGCCGACGGCAACCTGCGGCAGATCCCCATCGGGGATTGACCGCAGCGGCAACCGATTCCGAGATGGTCGGCAACGATCCCGATACCACCGGTGGCGTGACCGGGGATGCCTTCGACGGCCGCGCCTATGCCCGCGACCTGACGCCCGCGCCCGGCGTCTATCGCATGTACGCCGCGGACGACAGCCTGCTGTACGTCGGCAAGGCGGCTTCGCTGAAGAAGCGGGTCGCCAGCTATTTCACCAAGGCCCTGCCGACACGCACCGCCCTGATGGTGTCGCAGATCGCGCGCATGGACGTCACCGTCACGCGCACGCCGGCGGAAGCGCTGCTGCTCGAAAACCAGCTCATCAAGTCGCTGCGCCCGCGCTACAACGTGCTGCTGCGCGACGACAAGAGCTATCCCTTCGTCGTGCTGACCCGCGAAGCCTGGCCGCGGATCGCGTTCCATCGCGGGCCGCGCTCGCTGCCGGGTCGCTATTTCGGGCCGTATCCCAGCGTGCTTGCCGTGCGCGAGACGCTGAACCTGATGCAGAAGATCTTCCGGCTGCGCAGCTGCGAGGACAGCGTCTTCCGCAACCGCTCGCGGCCCTGCCTGCAGCATCAGATCGGCCGCTGCAGCGCGCCTTGCGTGGGCCTGGTCCAGGCCCGCGATTACGCCGACACCGTGCGCCAGGCCTCGATGTTCCTCGACGGACGCAGCGACGACCTCACCGCCGAACTCACGACGGCAATGGAGCAGGCGAGCGAACGCCTCGACTTCGAGGACGCCGCGCGCCTGCGCGACCTCGTCTCCTCCATCCGCAAGCTCCAGTCGCGCCAGTACGTCGATGGCAGTGCCGCCGACCTGGACGTGCTGGCGGTGGCGATGAAGGGCGCGCAGGCCTGCGTGCTCCTGCTGATGTTCCGCGACGGGCGGAACCTGGGCACGCGCAGCTTCTTCCCGAAGACCAACGGCGAGGACAGCGCGGAGGAAGTGCTGGGCGCGTTCGTGTCGCAGTACTACGCCGAGCAGCCGCCGCCGCGCGAGATCGTGCTCGATCGCGACATTCCCGAGCGCGAGATGATCGAGGAAGCACTCGGGCTTTCGGCAGGGCGCAAGGTGCAGATAAAGACCAGTGTCCGTGGCGAGCGCGCCGGCTATCTTGACCTGGTGCGCCGCAATGCCGAGATGGCGCTGGCCACCGAACTCGGCAGCAACGCCGCGCAGCGCGCGCGCGCAGAAGCCCTGCGCGAGATGCTCGGTCTCGACGAGCTGCCGCAGCGTGTCGAGTGCTTCGACATCAGCCACACCATGGGCGAGGCGACGGTTGCGTCTTGCGTGGTCTTCGATGCCGATGGCCCGGTCCGCGGCCAGTACCGGCGCTACAACATCGAAGGCATCGAGCCGGGCGATGACTACGCGGCGATGCACCAGGCGCTGGAGCGCCGCTTCCGTCGCGCCGTCGAGGCCCGGCTGGAGGGAGAGGGCGGGGCGGAGGCATCGGGAGACGAGGCCGAGTCTGGCCGGGCCCGGGCCGGGATCTTGCCGGACGTGCTGCTGATCGACGGTGGTGCCGGCCAGGTGGCGCAGGCCCAGGCCGTGCTGGCCGACCTGGGCGTGTCCGGCGTGATGATCGTGGGCGTGGCCAAGGGCGAGGCGCGCCGGGCCGGCGACGAAACCCTGTTGTTGCCGGACGGTCGCGAACTGCATCCGGGCGCGGCGTCGCCGGGCCTGCAATTCGTGCAGCAGGTTCGCGACGAGGCGCACCGTTTTGCCATCACCGGCCACCGCGGTCGTCGCCAGAAAGCGAGGACGACCAGCAAACTGGAGGATATTCCCGGCATCGGACCGCGTCGACGCGCTAATCTGTTGCGGCATTTCGGCGGGCTCGGCGGCCTGAAATCGGCGGGCATCGAGGAAATCGCCCGCGTCGAAGGCATCAACGCAGCGCTCGCCGAGCGGATCTACGCCAGCCTCCACGGCATCGACACGCAGCAAGGACTCCCATGAAGTTGACGGTTCCCACCCTCCTCACCCTCGCGCGGATCGTGATGATTCCCGTGCTGGTGGTGGTGTTCTACCTTCCCTACGCATGGACCAATTTCGCGTGCGCCGGACTGTTCGCGCTGGCCGCCATCACCGACTGGCTCGATGGCTGGATCGCGCGGCGATACCACCAGTTCTCCGCATTCGGTGCGTTCCTCGACCCGGTCGCGGACAAGCTGATGGTCGCGGTCGCCTTGTTCCTGATCGTGCAGGGCCATCCCACTCGCTGGATGACGCTGTGGGCGCTGGTGATCGTCGGTCGCGAGATCGCGGTGTCCGCGTTGCGCGAGTGGATGGCGGAGATCGGCCAGCGCGCGACGGTGAAGGTCGCATCCGTCGGAAAAATCAAGACTGTTGCGCAAATGGTCGCGCTGCTATGCTTGCTTTATTCGGTGACACCGGACATGCCTCCGCGTGCGATGCCATGGATGGGCCAGCCCATCTTCCACATCGGCGAATGGATGCTGGCGGCCGCCGCGATCCTGACCCTCTGGTCCGGAGCGCAGTACCTCAAGGCGGCCTGGCCCGCCCTGATGGCGGACGAAGGCAAACAGGTGGAGAGTGTTGACAGCGCCGAATAACGTTGTAAAATTTCAATCTCTTCTGCGGGAATAGCTCAGTTGGTAGAGCGCAACCTTGCCAAGGTTGAGGTCGCGAGTTCGAGTCTCGTTTCCCGCTCCATATTCAAGCAGACCCCGGTTCGCCGGGGTTTGTTGTTTCAGGAGATCGATCTGGAAGATTGATCACGAGGATTGATTCTGTCATCGAATCGGTCCCACAATGCAGTCACCGGCCTGGTGGCAGAGTGGTTATGCAGCGGATTGCAAATCCGTCTATGCCGGTTCGATTCCGACCCAGGCCTCCAAGTTTCAAGAGAACCCGCTTCGGCGGGTTTTTTGTTGCCTGCGATAACTTGAATCGAATCCCTCGGTTTCCATTCTGCGTGCCGCTCAGGCACGCTATGCGCGCTGCCCGGGTGGCGAAACGGTAGACGCAGGGGACTTAAAATCCCCCACTCGAAAGGGTATGTGGGTTCGAGTCCCACCCCGGGCACAGCACCGAATCCGGTCGTCGGGTTCGTCCGCGCGTTGCGACGCGTTTGTCACCATCGTGGCTTGTTGCTGCGGAGGCGCGGTTCGAGTCCGTCGGGCACCAACCAAGTCATCGGTCATTGGCGTTGCCCGCGCTGCATGCATTCGCAGGAGCCACCATGTCGCGTTACGCCACTTATATCGTTGCCCTGCTGCTGACCGCGCTGTCGGTCGCTGCCACCATCGCCTGGGGAGCGGGATGGGCCTGGACCATCGGCCTGTTCGGCACGTTCTCGGCACTGGGAACGCTCGACCTGCTGCAGACGCGAAGCACGCTGCGCAGGAACTATCCGATCCTCGCGCACTTCCGCTACGGGCTTGAGTCCATCGGCCCGGAGATGCGCCAGTACTTCATCGAGTCCGACACGGCCGAGGTGCCGTACTCGCGGCAGCAGCGTGCGCTGATCTACCAGCGATCCAAGGGCGTGAACGACACGCGTCCGTTCGGCACGCAGCAGGATGTCTATGGCGATGAATACGAATGGATCAACCATTCGATGCTGCCTGCACAGGTTGCGTCCGAGGATTTCCGGATCCGCATCGGCGCCGATTCCACGCAGCCCTACGACGCGAGCGTGTTCAACATCTCGGCGATGAGCTTCGGCTCGCTGTCGGCGAACGCGATCCGGGCGTTGAACGCTGGCGCGAAGCACGGCGGCTTCTACCACGATACCGGCGAAGGCTCGATTTCGCCGTATCACCGCGAACACGGTGGCGACCTCGTATGGGAAATCGGCAGCGGCTACTTCGGCTGCCGCAATGACGACGGAAGCTTCAGCGAGGAGCGTTTCGCCGGCAATGCGCGCGATCCGCAGGTGAAGATGATCGAGCTGAAGCTGTCGCAGGGCGCCAAGCCGGGCCATGGCGGCGTGTTGCCGGCTGCGAAGGTGAGCGCCGAAATCTCGTCGACGCGCGGCGTGCCGCAGGGCGTGGATTGCGTGTCCCCCGCACGGCATTCGGCCTTCTCCACGCCGGTCGGGCTGCTGGAATTCGTTGCGCGCATGCGCGAGCTGTCCGGCGGAAAGCCGACCGGGTTCAAGTTGGCGATCGGCCATCCCTGGGAGTGGTTCGGCATCGCCAAGGCGATGCACGAGACGGGCATCGTGCCGGATTTCATCGTGGTCGATGGCGGCGAGGGTGGCACGGGCGCAGCGCCTGCGGAATTCATCGACCATGTCGGCGTGCCGATGCACGAAGCGCTGATGCTGGTGCACAACACCCTGGTCGGCCTCGATCTCCGTGATCGCGTGCGCATCGGCGCCGCGGGACGCATCGCCAGCGCTTTCGACATCGCGCGCACGCTGGCCATGGGCGCGGACTGGTGCAATGCCGCGCGCGGGTTCATGTTCGCGCTGGGCTGCATCCAGGCGCACAGCTGCCACACCAGCCGTTGCCCGACCGGGATCGCGACGCAGGATCCTTCGCGCTGGCGAAACCTCGATGTCGACGACAAGTCGATGCGCGTCCATCGCTTCCATCGCCATACGCTGCACGCATTGAAGGAACTGCTCTGCGCTGCGGGGCTGGAGCACCCATCGCAACTGGGGCCCGAGCACATCCTCCGCCGCGTCACGCCGACCGAGGTCCGCTCGCTGGCGGCGCTGTATCGCTTCCTCGAACCGGGCGAACTGCTGTCCGGAGGCGTGAGCGAACACGCGGTCTTCCGCGACTACTGGGCGCTGGCGCGCAGCGATGCCTTCTCGCCGTCCGACGCCATGTTGCGGATGCGTGGCAGCAAGTCGCGCTGACTGCGCGTCGCTGGTCAGTCGAGGCAGCGACCCGATCGCCTTTCAGCGCCGGGGATCGCCAGATCGGTCGATCCCACGTGGTAGTACAGCGAGACGATCTTCCAGCCATCGTCGTCGCGATACAGCTGGATGCTGTTCACCCCCGTGAAATCGGGTTCGACGGAAGAGGCGTCGGTTCGCGACTCCACGATGCTGTAGACCGCTGCGAAACGATCGAAAGCATCGGTCCTGCGCGCGATCTCGCATTCGTGGAATGCCGTCTCGCTCACGGTGTCGAAGCTGTCGAGGAAATCCGCGATGGCCGTTCGCTTGATCGACGGTTGCCCGTTGCGAAGCCGACTGCCGAACACGACGGCATCGTTGTGGAAGATATCGCGCAGGGCCGCAGTATCCGTCGCGACGCCGGCCTCGTGGGATATCGCCCGCCACAAGGCCGCGACCGTGTTGTCGGGCGTGGATCTGTCGGCCGCGTGGCTGGCATGGCTGAACAGCAGGGCCGCCAGAACGGCGGCCCCGATGCGTACGATGGCGCTCGAATGGCCCATCACTTCTTGCTGGCGATCCAGCGGTCGACCTTTGCTTCCAGCACCGACAGCGGCACCGCGCCGTCCTTCAGCACTTCGGCGTGGAATTCGCGCACGTCGAACTTCGCCCCCAGCGCCTTCTGCGCGCGTTGCTTGAGCTCCTGGATCTTGAGTTCGCCGATCTTGTAGGCGAGCGCCTGCGCCGGCCAGGCAATGTACCGTTCCGCTTCCGCGGTGGACTGCGTTTCGCTTTCGGCGGAGTTGTCGAGCATGTACTTGATCACCTGTTCGCGGGTCCAGCCCTTGCTGTGCAGGCCGGTGTCGGTGACCAGGCGGATCGCGCGCCACAGCTCGTTCTGCAGGTAGCCGAAATAGTCGTAGGGGCTCTCGTACACGCCCAGCGACTTGCCCAGCGATTCGGCGTACAGCCCCCAGCCTTCAGAGAAGGCGGTCTCGCCGCCGAAGCGACGGAAGGCGGGCACACCCTTCAGTTCCTGCTGCAGTGCGATCTGGAAGTGATGGCCCGGCACGGCTTCGTGCAGGTACAGGTCTTCGGCGTCCCAGGTCTTGCGCGTTGGAAGGTCGTAGGTGTTCACGTAGAAGATGCCGGGACGCGAGCCGCCCTCGCTCGGGCTCTGGTAGGAGCCGCCGGCGGCGGACTTCGCGCGGAAGGCTTCGACCGGACGGATCTCGAAGCCGGCCTTCGGCATCAGCGAGAACTGTTCGCGGATGCGCGCGTCGACCTTCGCTTCCAGGCCACGGTAGTGCTTGAGCAACGCTTCTTCCGACGGGTACTGGAACTGCTTGTCTTCGCGCATGAACTTGAAGAAGTCCTGCAGCGAGCCCTTGAAGCCGACCTCGGCCATGATCTTGCGGATCTCGCCGTGGATGCGCGCGACTTCGTCCAGGCCGATCTGGTGGATCTGCGCCGGCGTCAGGTCGGTCGTGGTGCTCTGGCGCACGTTGAACGCGTACCACTCCGCGCCACCAGGCAACTTGTCCATGCCCACGGTATCGCGCGTGGCCGGCATGTATTCGTTGGCAAGGAAATCGCGCAGTTTTCGGAACGATGGCATGACCTGCTTGCCGATCATGTCCTTGTAGGCGGCGGTGAGGCGTGCCTTGTCGGCCTCGCTGAAATCGGCGGGCATCGACTGGACCGGGCCCCAGAACAGCGTCTTCGTCGGATCCTCGTTGGTCAACGCGTCGATCTGCGGGACGACTTTCACCATCAATGCGCGAGGTTGCACGACGCCGGCCTTCATGCCTTCGCGCATGTTGCCGATCATGCTGTCGATCAGCACCGGCAGGCGGTTGCCTCGCGCGAGCCAGTTCTCGTAGTCCTTCACCGTCTTGAACGGCTGCGGGCCCGTGCCGGAGCCGAACATCGCGGCATAGGTCACCAGGCTGCCCATCTGGTTCACCGGCAGCATCCAGCCCGGGAATTTTTCGGCCTCGAGCGAATCACGGAGATCTTCCACGAAGATCTCGTAGCTCAGCAGCGCCTGGCCCTGCAGCCCCGAGGACCCGATGGCTTCGACCTTCTTCAGCCAGCGCTCGTTGAAGGCGCGGCCTTCGGCACGGAACCGGGCCGAATAGAAGTCGGGCATCTGGTCGTTGTAGCGCGCGTCGCCCTGCAGCGTGGCCTGGATGGGACTGAGCTTCAGGGTTTCTTCCCAGTACTCGGCATAGAGACGATCAAGTTGCTGTGCCTTGGATTCGGCGGTGCTGGCCGTCGCCGGCGAGGCGGCACGTGTCTCGGCGACTGGGGCGAGGGCGATCAGGCTTGCGGCGACGGCAAGCGCGAGCAGGGAATGGCGAGTGAAAACGGTCATGCGGAACTCCGGAAGACGTGCGGTCTGGGCCGTCCGGCGCTGCGCGGCCTGGACGGGACAGCGCCAAGCGTCTCCCTTGTGCGCGAGCGGGGCATCGGCCAAAGGTCACGCGGTCCATAGTCCGGCCACGTGCGGCATGCCTGCCGCCACGACCTGCGATGTCCCGGGAGCGGGTTTCCCGTCGCCGTTCAGTGCGCTGCGTCGTGGCGCAACTGTGCGGCACGCTCGGCGCCGAGGTAGGCGGTGATGCCGCGCCGGATCAGGTAGATCAGCGGGATCATCGCGATGGCCGCGGCCATCTTGTAGCCGTAGTTGACGGTGCTGACCGCCATGAACAATGAGGTCGGCCATTGCTGCGGACCGAGGACGAAGGCGATGTAGAGCACGACGAAGCTGTCGATGAGCTGCGAGACCGCGGTGGAGCCAGTGGCGCGCAGCCAGACGTGCCTTTCGCCGGTGGCGCGACGGATGCGGTGGAACACCGAGACGTCGATCAGCTGGCCGAGCAGGAACGCCACTACCGAACCGGCGATGGTCCACAGGCCCTGGCCGAAGACCGCAGCGAACGCCTTCTGGTAGTCAGGCACGCCCTGGTCCTGCGCGGCGCCGACCCACCAGCCGGCAGGCGCAAGGTGGATCGCCGCGAACGCGAAGGCGAAGCCGTAGAGGATCAGTGCGACGGCGATCCACGAGATCATGCGCACGCCGCGCTTGCCGTAGAACTCGTTGATGACGTCGGTGAACACGAACACGATCGGCCACAGCAGGGTGCCGGCGGTGAAGCTGAGGGAGCCGTTCTGGCCGAACAGGTTCCACTCCAGTGGCGCGATGCCGAGCGTGTCCTCCAGTGCGAAGATCTTCACGCCGATGAATTCGGCCAGCACCGTGTTCACGCAGAAGAACGCGGCGAGGACGATGAACAGCCGGGTGGCGCGATCCTCGAACAGGCGAACGGTCATGGCGCGGGATCCGGCTGCGTGGCGTCCGCCGTTGCGGGCGCGGTGAAGGGAATGAAGTCCGGTGCGACCGCGCCGCCGCTGATGATGAAGCTCATCGCCTGGTCGACGGTCCAGTCGGTCGGTGTCATCTTTTCCACCGGGACGATTTCGAGGTACCCGGATGTCGGGTTCGGCGTGGTGGGCACGTACACTGCGGCGAGTTCGCGCCCCGTTCCCTGTTCACGCATCACCCGGGTGACGAAGCCCAGCGTCTTCATTTCCGTATGCGGGAAATCGATCAGCACCACGCGCTGCGTGCCGTCCGGTTTGGTCTGCAGGATGTCCAGCAGCTTGCGTGCGCTGCCGTAAATGGTGTTCGCCAACGGGATGCGCTGGATCAACGATTCGAACCACGCGAGCAGGCGACGGCCGATCACGCGCCGCGCCATGAATCCCGACAGCAGGATCACGCAGATCGTGGCGAGGACGCCGAGCGCGCCTCGTACCCAGGGCTGCGCCAGCCAGACCAGGTTGGACGCAGCAGCGAGGTTGGCGAGCATCGGCTCGATCACGGGCCTGCTGATCTCGGACAGGAGCAGGAACACGAACTTCACCACCACCCACGTCAGCCAGATCGGCAACAGGGTCAGGAGGCCCGTGATGAACAGCCGCTGCAGCCGGCGGTTGAACGAGGAGGAAGACGACATGCCGCGATTGTAAGCGCAGCCGTCGGCCTTCAGGCCGTCCGGTCGCAGACACGACACGGAACGCTGCAGTTCGCTCGGAGGCTACATTTCCCGAACGAGCCGGAAGCCGACGTCGTCGTAGCCACGGGCTGCGTCCAGTGGCCGTGCACCGCCGGTTCCGCGCCAGCTGCGGCCTGCGGTCATGCGCCGCCCGCAGTTGCCGCCGCCGCAATCGCCCAGCCATTCCGACACCTGCTTGCCATTGCTGCTGCGCGATGCAGCCTGCGCCTCGGCCGAGGTCGGCAGGCGGTAGCGATGGCCGGTGCGTTGGCTCTGCCAGCGTGCGAAGGCATCCGCGTCCTGCCAGGAGACGCAGACCACCGATGCGCCGCCGGTCTGCTCGAAGCCCGGCGTTTCCCACGTGCGAGGGGAAAGCACGCGCAGCAGCGAGGCCTTTTCGCGACACAGGGCGGGCTTGCGCTGGGTGAGCTTGGCGAATGCCGCGTACTCATCGCGGGACACCGTGCCGCGCGCGATCGCCACCAGCTTGTCGCCACCGGACTGGACCAGCGTCATGTCGCCGAGCGCGTCCGCGACGCGGTCGCCCGGTTGCGCGATGCTGCCGGCGCGGGTCTGCAGTTCGCTCACCTGGCTGCGATCGAGCCCCAGGCTCTTCGCGGAAGCGACCACTTTCTGTGCGGCGTCCCGATCGAACCGCGATTCGGCTTGCGCCATCGATGACGACAAGGTGTCGCCAAGTCGCTTGCGCAACTGCACCATCGCGGGCAGGCCGCGTGCGCGATCCTGTTCGGCGAGACGCTGCATTCGGCTGACGAGATCGCGGACAGCGGCATCTTCGCCGTTGCGCAGGCGTCGATCGGCTTCGGTGCCCAGTGCCGTCAGCAGCTTGCCGCTGGCATCCGGCAGTGCGATGTGGCTTGGATCCGTACGCCAGGCCAGCATGAGGCTGTCGTAGGCGTTGTCGCCGGCAGGGCTGGTCAGCCGGCCGCTGCGCAGCTGCGTCTCGGCCGCAGCGATGTGCTTCTGCGCCGCGGATTCTGGCGCACCACGCAGGATGCCGTCCGATGGGTCGGGCACCGGTGCGCTGCGGCTGAGGTCGATGCCATCCACGCTCGCGCCGTTCTCGGAAGGCGATGCGCCGCTCATCATCCTCGCGAAGGCTTTTTCCGTGTTGCGCTGGTCGATGCGGTAGAGGATCGCGATCCCGCCGATCACCACCGTGCCGATCAGGGCCGCGATCGCGAGCTGCTTCGCGCCGAAGCGCGAACGAAGGCGCGCGATCGCTGCGCGCATGGGTTGCTGCTGCGCATGCGGCACCTTGTGCATCGCCTGCAGCATGTCCTGTGCGTCGCTGTAGCGATCGTTCGGCTGCTTTGCCAGTGCGCGATCGAAGAAGCGTTGCCAGTGCGCCAGATGGGGCGGCAGCCTGGGGATCGGGTCCTGTGCGTGCTTGAGCACCATCGACAGGCCATCGTCTGCCTGGTACGGCAGGCTTCCGGTGAGCATTTCCCACGCCATCACGCCGAGGCTGTACAGGTCGGCGCGCAGGTCGACCTCGGTGCCGCGTGCCTGTTCCGGCGCCATGTACGCCGTGCTGCCGACCGCCATGCCGGCGGTGGTGACGCGCGAGCCGTAACCGCGGCGCAGCGCGATGCCGAAGTCGGTGAGCATCGGTCGTTCGGCTTCGTCGAACAGCACGTTCTCGGCCTTCACGTCGCGATGCACGACACCACGGCTGTGCGCATAGGCCAGCGCGGACAGCAGGGCTTCCAGGATCTGCCGGATCCGTGCTTCGTCGCGAGTGAGGTTGCGCTTGCCCAGGTGTCCGCGCGGGAACACCTGCATCACGTGGTAAGGCTGTCCGTCCTTCGTCCGTCCGAAGTCGTGGATGCGCACGATGTGTGGATGGTCGAGGCGCGCAACGGTGCGCGCCTCGTTGTCGAAACGTCGGCGGCCCACGTCGTCGGTGACGACGTCCGGGCGCATGACCTTGATTGCCACGTTCCGGCCCAGCGACAACTGCTGGCCCAGATACACGGTCGACATGCCGCCATGCCCGAGCACCCGCACGAGCTTGTAGCCGGCGATTTCCGGCAACGCCTCCTGCGGATGCTCCTTGTCCTTCTGAATGGAACCCATGTAGCACTCCCCCTGCTTACCCAGCGAGAATACCCAAGCCGGGAAGGGGAGTGAATCAGCGATTTCCAGTGGTTTCGTGACGGTGGCCTCACCGGAACCCCGATGGTCGAAGCGTTCATCGAAATTTCCATGGCCCATACCCGAGGGTATACGGTCCGGCTGCTCCCGAGCCCCGGATTTCACGGGGTCTGCGGCCCCGGCCTGTCGCCAGCGGTTGCCTGAATTTCCTCAGGCGTCGACGGTCCGGCCGGCGACGGACGGCGGGTATCTCAGCGTGCCGCACCGTCCCGCTTTCGTCGGATGTACAGCTGCTTGCGCACGCGCGCGACCACTTCGCCCTGGCCATCCACCACGTCGGTCTGCATCCAGTGCAGGTACTTGTCGCCACCGGCGGTCGCCACCCGCATGTCGTCGAGCGTCGCGTCGTCCAGCGAGAAGCGGGCTACCACCAGTCCCTTGCCGGGCTTGAGGAATTCGATCTCGCCGGCCTTGTCCCAGACGATGTAACCGGCGCCGAGCGCATTCAGGGTCAGCAGCATCCAGAACGGATCGGTCATCGAGAACAGGTTGCCCCCGAAATGCACGCCGACGTAGTTGCGGTTCCATGGCCTGGAGCGCAGGTGGACCTCGGCCGAGCGCCAGTCTTCGCCGATGTGGTGGACGTGGACGCCGCTGAACAGGAACGGCGGCCACAGGTTCATGACGCGCCGGAGCGCGCGCGGGCTCAGTGCGCGGGGCATGCGCGGTTCAGACCAGCAGGAGCGCCGACATCTTGCGGCGGTACTGGCCAACCAGGTCTTCGTCCTCGACGACGCGGAAGGCGTCGATCAGTGCCTTTCGCGGCAGGCCATCTTCGAACTGCTTGTTGCGGCGGAGCATCTCGATGAACTGTTCCAAGCCCTCCTGCGAGCGACCGGCCACGATGTGATGCGCGCCCAGCAGGTGGCGGGAACGCAGGTCGCCTTCGTCTGCGGCGATCGCTGCATTCAGCGCATCGACGCCCGGTGCATCCTTGAGCAGGGCCGCGAAGCCCAGGCGTGCCCGGGCGCGCACCGCGCGATCATCGGTTTCCAGGTTTGCGGGCAGTGCGTCGAGCAGGCGTTCTGCCTCCTGGGCCTCGCCAGCCTGCAGCAGCGCAAGGGCAAGATCGAGCTTCAGTTCGGCCTTGTCGGGTTCCGCGGTGATGGCTTCGCGGAGCCGCGCGACCTCGATCATCGGGTCGATCGCGGCGGGCGCCTCGTCTTCGGCAGGCGCAGCGGGTGCGACCTCGCCCGGCTCGATGCCGTGGTGCTTGAGGAACTCGCGCAACTGGCCTTCAGGCAACGCGCCCTGGAAGCCGTCCGCGAGTTGCCCGTCCTTGACCAGCACCACGGTCGGGATCGAACGGATCTGGAAGGCGGCGCCGAGCTCCTGCTGGGATTCGACATCGACCTTGGCCAGCACGAAGGCACCGTTGTACTCGTCTGCCAGCTTCTCGAGGATCGGGCCCAGCGTCTTGCAGGGGCCGCACCATTCCGCCCAGAAATCGAGCAGGACCGGCGTCTCCATCGAGCGCTTCAGGACATCGGTTTCGAAACCTTCGGCGGTCGCATCGAAGACATGGGGCGAGGTGGCGGACATGAGCGGGGTCTTCCTGGGTGGGATCGGCCCGAGATTGTGCCAGCCGTGGCGTTTTCCAAGGCGGCCGCAGCGATTCGGACCGTCTGTCGGCACGCAATGTAAAACAGACTTGACATCATTCGGTACAAATGTAATCTAAACATTACATTTAGTCTGCTCGGAGTGACAGATGAAAGGCTCGGATGGCTGGCGTTGGGGATTGATCGTTCTGGCAGGCGTGGCGCTGTGGCTGCTGCTGGCCGGGCCGGAGCAGCTGATGGGCTGGGATACGGGCAAGCTCGGGATGGCCCTGCTGGTCGGCAGCGCCTGGGGCCTGCTCTACGCCGTGTCGCGTCTCCCGCGCGAGGCGCTCGCCCGGTCGGCCTCGCCGGCAGAATGGAAGGCGAGGGTCGGGGCCGGCTTCACCCTGGTCGCCATCGCCTATTTCCTGTCGAAGATGCACGTGTTCAACGATGCCGCCTTCCCGCACAACCACGGTGCCAGCGCGGTCGGACGCAACCTCGTGCTGCTGCTGATCGCCTGGACGATCCTGTCGCAGGTGCTGGCGTCGCGGCTGAAGGGCGTGGTCGAAGCGGACGAGCGCGATCGCGAGATCGCTGTCGAAGCCGCCGGCTGGGGGCGCGGCGCGCTGATCTTCAGCGTCATCGGCATCGCGGTGATGTTGAGTTTCACGCCCGCCTCACGACTGGATTGGGCCACGCCGTTGATGGTCGGCAACCTGCTGGTGCTTGCGCTGATGTGGGGCTGGCTGTGCGAGTACGTGGCGACGCTGGTGTATTACGTCCGCGACAGGAGGTCGCTGGCATGAGCAAACATGAGATTTCCGCGTGGTGGCGCCTGGGTTTGTCTGGTGTATATGGCGCCTATCTGCTCTGGGTGCTGTTCCTTGCAGGCCAGGAAGCCATCAGCACTGCCATGTATTACCGGACGGCTTCAATGCTTTCTTTCATCGTCTTGATCTGGCTGTCAGCATGGTATTTGCAGCGACGCAAGGGGATCGATCAGGATGAGCGCGACCGTGCGATCACCATGACCGCGACCCGGGTTGCGCTCATCGCGGTGGTCGCGATTGTCGCCATGACGCCGATCGTACTCTTCGAGACCATATTGGGCGCGAAAGAGGCGGTCACGTTTCGTCTGGATTGGGCGGAGTTCTACATCAACGCATGCCTCACGTTCGCGATCTGGGTGGAGGCCTCGGTCACCGTGTTCCATCATTGGCGGGACCGGAGGCAGACCGCATGAACAAACACGAACATCTGGCATGGTGGCGTCTCGGTATGGGCCTCGCGTTTCTCTCGTACCTGTGCTGGCAACTGTCATCAGGGGACCAGCAGGCCGGAGCAGGTGCCTGGGAAGATGCACGTGACATGGTGAGCCTCTTCGTCGTGGTGTTTTTCCTGGCATCCCGATACGTGGGGCGACGCAAGGGAATCGAGGAGGACGAGCGCGATCGCATCATTTCCGGGATCGCTGGCAGAAGCGCGTTGTTCGCACTGATTCTGGTCGTGCTCGCCAGCCCGATGATCATGAGCGGTACGGCGGTTCCGGAGGGGGCGATCACGCGCGAAGCCGACTGGCTGACGTTCTACGCGATTGCCTGCGCAATGTTCGCCATGTCGATCGAGGCGGCAGTGACCGTGTTCCATCACTGGCGGGATCGCCGATGACCGCGCCTCCCATCGCCAATCAGATCCGTCGGCTGCGTTTCGATCATGGCGAAATGACCCAGGAAGCGCTGGCACAGGCGTGCAGCGTGACCCGCCAGACCATCATCGCGCTGGAGGCCGGCCGTTATGCGCCGTCGCTGGAACTGGCGTTTCGCATCGCGCGCGCGTTCGGGGTCGGCGTCGAGGACGTGTTCCAGTGGAAGGTGACCGAATGATGCGGGGATCGATCCTGCCGGGCGCCCTCGCGCTGGCGCTCCACCTCGGCGCCGCCATCGTGTTCGCGCTGCTGCTCGACGGCTATTCGCACCACGAATTCCCGCTCGCGCTGCTTGGCGCGCAGGGCGTGTCGCGCGCACTGGCATTCAATCTCTGTGCGTTCGTGCTGCCCGGCATGTTGGCGATGGTGGCGATGTGGCGCCTGCGCTCGGCCTTGCCGGCCGATGCGCGCTGGTCGGCGCGCATCGGCGTGCAGCTCATGACACTGGCCGGCATCGCCTTCGCCGCGCAGGGCCTGCTGCCACTCGACCCGGGCGATGTCGGTGCAGCATCGAACGGCCTGCATGCGCTGGCGTGGACCTTGTGGTGGATCGCCGGCACCAGCGGCGCAGCCTTGCTGGCATGGGCGGCACCCGCGCGGCCTGTGCGCTTGGTTGCGGCCGTCGTGTCTATCGCCGTGCCGCTGCTGGCCCTGCCGTCATGGCCGGGCGCGCTCGCGGCCTTCGCACCGCGGGCAGCTTTCGTGGCCTGGCTGCTGTGGGTCGCGCTGGCGCCACGCCTCAGCCGTGCTTGAGCTTGAGGCCCAGGATCGTTGCCGAGAGGATGAAGGTGACGATGTTGGACAGGATCATCGGCATCGAGTCCAGTGCGATCCCGTAGACCAGCCACATCGCGATGCCGGCGGTGAACACCAGGTACATGCCCAGAGAGATGCTGCGCGTGTCCTTCGTGCGGATGGTCTTCACCGCCTGTGGCACGAAGGCGAGGGTGGTCATCGCCGCCGCCGTGTAGCCGGCCCATTCCATGGACATGCTCAGCGCTCCTGGCCGGGGCGACGATGGATGACGCCGTCCTTCATCACGAAGTCGACCCGCTGCGTTGCGGTGATGTCGGACAAGGGGTCGCCGGGCATCGCGATGATGTCGGCGCGTTTGCCGGCTTCGATCACGCCCTGGTCGCTGACACCCAGAACGTCGGCCGCGTGGATCGTCGCCGACTGCAGCGCGTACGAGGCCGGGATGCCGGCTTCCACCATGAGCAGGAATTCGCGCGCATTGTCGCCATGCGGACCCACGCCGGCGTCGGTGCCGAACGCGATCTTCACGCCGTTGCGATGCGCCTTGCCGGCGGTCTGCTGGATCAGCGCGCCGATCCGTGCGGCCTTGGGCCGGACGACATCGGGGAAATAGCCGTCGATCTTCGCCTTGTCGGCGACGAAGCGCCCGGCCGAGATCGTGGGCACGTACCAGGTGCCCTTCTGCTTCATCAGCGCCATGATCTCGTCGTCCATGTAGGTGCCATGTTCGATCGTGGTCACGCCGCCGAGCACGGCGCGCTTCATGCCCTCGGCACCATGCGCGTGCGCAGCGACGCGATAGCCGTAGTCCTTCGCGGTGTCGACCACGGAGCGGATCTCGTCGACCGTGAACTGCGGCGCATCGCCCGAGCGCGCGTAGCTCAGCACGCCGCCCGTCGCGGTGATCTTGATGACGTCGCTGCCTTCCTTGTAGCGCTGGCGCACGGCCTGGCGTGCGTCCTCGACCGAATTGATGACGCCCTCCGTCGGTCCCGGCGGGCCCACCAGGTGCTGCAGCGCGGAGTTCATCCCGTTCGTGGGATCGGCATGACCGCCGGTCGTGGCGATGGATTTGCCAGCGGCCCAGATGCGCGGTCCTTCGATCAGCCCCTGGTTGATCGCATCGCGCAGGTGCGGCGCTTCGTTGCCGCCGAGATCGCGCACGCTGGTGAAGCCGGCCATCAGCGTCTTGCGTGCGTAGCTCACGCCACGCAGCGCAAAGTCGATGTCGCTGAGCCGGAAGCCTTCCTCATAGCTGCGAGGGCTCGACTGGCTGCCGAAGTGGACGTGGAGGTCGGTCCAGCCTGGCGAGCAGGTCTTGTCGGAGAGATCGACTGCAGTCGTGCCTGCGGGTGCTTCGACCCTGCCTGCGAGGACCTCGGCGATCTTGCCCTCGCGAACGACGATCGTGCGGGCGTCGAGCATCTTTCCGCTGCGGCTGTCGAACACGCGCCCGCAGTTGAGTGCGTAGTCCGCGGCCGAGGCGCCCAGGGGCGCGAGGCAGGCGAGGGCAATGGCGGCGGAAAGCGCGTGTCGAAGCATGGCGGGAGTCCTCGAAGGTCGTCCCGCGATCATAGGGCGAGCCGCCCGTGTTTACATCGCCCCTGTCCGGCTCGTCCCGCTGCGGCCACGACGCGCACAGGCATCGTGCCGCGCATCACCCGCCGTTATCAGGCCTTCGTCAGACCTTGATGTCCATGGGCTCCACCTTCGCGGCGGGCATCAGCCGCTGGGTGAAGTACTTGTCCTGGAAATACTTGATCTTGTCGCACAGCACCGGATGCGGGATGCCTTCGTAGAAGAAGATCTCCTTGTCGAAGCCGATCGCCTTGAGTTCCTGCGGCAGCATCAGCGCGCGACGCTCCTCGGACTCGCTGCGGCTGAATTCGCGGCCCCGGGTGAAGCTGTCCTTGCGCACCGTGGTGTAGCCGAGCATCTCGGAGTAGTCGTTGGCATCCTGCTGCTCGCGTGGCGCATAGACGATCTGCATCGCGTGGTTGGTGATCATCGTGCGCGAGAGGTCCTTGCCGTAGGTTGCATCCAGCTGCGACATGCTCTGGATGATCGGCAGCAGGCGGATGTTGTAGCCGGCCATGTACGACACCGCCGTGGCGATGATGTCGACCTTGCCAATGGCGGTGAACTCGTCCATCAGCAGCAGGCACTGATGCTTCAGCTCCTTGTTGTTCTGCGGCAGCTCCTTGGTGTTGAGGTTGATGAGCTGGCTGAAGAACAGGTTGATGATCAGGCGGCTCTCGGCCAGCTTGTTCGGCTGGATGCCGATGTAGATGGTCATCTTCTTCTTGCGCACGTCGGTGAGCAGGAAGTCGTCGGCGCTGGTCACGGCGTCGAGGATCGGGTTGATGAAGGCGTTCAACGGCTCCTTGAAGGTGCCGAGGATCGACGCGAAGGTCTCGTCCGCCTGGGAGAGCATGCCGGAGAACGCGGTCTTCGCATGGCTGCTGAGGAACGGGCGCTGCGACAGATCCTTGAGGAAGGGCTTGAGCTCGCTCTGGCCGTCGCCCGAGGACAAGCGGTAGACCGCGCCGAGCGATGGCGGCCTCGAGAACGGGAAGCCGATCTTCTGGTCGTCGTCGTACTTCTCGAACAGGTACAGCGTGAAGGCCATGAACGCGTTGCGCGCCTGGCTGACCCAGAACTTCTGGTCCTCGGCGCCGTCCGGGTACAGCATGGCGGCGATGCTCATCAGGTCGGAGACGCGGAACGCCGGATCGCTGGACACGTACGTCAGCGGGTTCCAGCGATGGCTGCGCCGGTCTTCGGCGAACGGATTGAAGAGGTAGATCTCGTGGCCCTGGCTCTGTCGCCAGCCGCTGGTCAGGTCGAAGTTCTCCTGCTTGATGTCCAGGACCACCATCGATTCCTGGTAGTCCAGCAGGTTCGGGATCACGATGCCCACGCCCTTGCCCGAGCGGGTCGGCGCGGCCAGGATCACGAACTGCTGGCCGCCCAGGCGAAGCAGCTTGCCGCCGAACTTGCCGACCACGATGCCGTTGTCGGGGCTCTTGAAGAACCCCTTCTCCGACAGGTCGCCGCCCGTGGCGAATCGAGCGTCGCCATGCAGCGACTTCTGCTTGGGCTTCAGGGCCAGCACCAGCAGGGCGAGCCACAGCGCGCCGGGCGCGCCGAAGCCGAACACGCCACTCGACTTGATCTTCTTGGCATAGGGCGCGACCTGCGGCAGGTCCACGACCTTCCAGTAGCTCAACCAGGTATCCCATGCCAGCGGCGGCGACTGCGGAAGCTTCAGGCGCATCAGCAGGATGTAGCCGGAGAGGTACAGCCCGGCGACGCCGGCGGCCAGCAGCAGCACGCCGAGGAAGATCAGTTTGGCTTTGGTGTTCTGTTGGCTCACGTTGCGGCGTCCTGCGGTGAAAGGAAGACCCTGGCGTCGCCCCTGGACGGGCGCGCGGATCTGCGGAGTGAAGGGCGAAGGCAAAGCGGATTGCCGACGATGCGGCGTCGGGCATCGTACCGGAGTGTTCCGGCGAGGTCTTCCGCTGGCTGCGGTCGAGGGTGCGGCGCGGGCAGGGGGATTGCATGTCGACGAACTTCAGATGGTTTCAGATGAAACCGCGTCCCCGAACATCCCTGCATGCCAGTCTCCTGATCGACGGTCCTGATCTTAGAGCCTGTTCTCTATCTTTTCGAGACATGCTCCGCGCCTGCGACCGCATCCGCAGGCCGATGGAAACGGGTACCATGCGCGGGCGCATAGTCGAACGACCACCACGGTTCCGTTCTGCGACGGGGTGCGCGATTTAGGGTATGATCAGCAAGCCCTTTTCGTTGACAGGCAAAGCGGCCCTGTGGATATTGGGTCGGGCAATTTGGAGGACAGGGGATGGCCCACATTGCTGGCATTGAAGGCGCGACAACGACTGTCGCCCACGACCGGAGGGCAGTGCATTGTTGCCCGGTATGGAATTGATGGGTTGCCAGGGACTGGCCGTACCCTCCGAAGTGATGCACCACGTGGTCCGGGTCGAGTCCTCCTACAACCGATACGCCATCGGCGTCGTGGGCGGTCGTCTCGTGCGTCAGCCCAAGAATCTTCCCGAAGCCCTTGCGACCGTCCGCATGCTCGAGGGTCGTGGCTTCAATTTTTCGATCGGCCTGGCCCAGGTCAATCGCTACAACCTCGACAAGTACGGACTCGGGTCCTACGAAGAGGCTTTCGAGCCCTGCGCGAACCTCCGCGCGGGCTCGAAGATCCTGGCCGAGTGCTATCACCGTGCGGGGCGGGATTGGGGCAAGTCCTTCAGTTGCTACTACTCCGGAAATTTCTCGACCGGTTTCCGGCACGGCTACGTCCAGAAGATCTACGCCTCGCTTCGCCAGGGACGTGAGCCCGCCGACTCTACCGCAACGGGAACGCCCGCGATCGACGTCGTCAGTCGTGAGTCGCGCCGCAGCATGCCGGTCGCCCGGCATCCTCTCTACCGTCGGGCCGAGAGTGGCGCCGAGCAGGTCCAGCCGACCGCGCCTGATACCCCGCGTCCGGGTTGGGCAGCGCGGATCGTGTCCCAGACGTCGCGAGCCGAATCCGTGAGTGCAGCCGCTGCACCGGCATCCTTTAACCAGGTGCTGGAAGCCGCTGCGCGTCAGCCCGAGCCTGCCGTGGTGCAGGTGCCTGTTTCTGCGATCCCCGAGATGCCGGGGCGGGCGGTTGCTATCCCCGCAAATGCCGAACCTGTCCGTGCACGCCCTGCGGGTGTAGCCGCTTTGGCGCCAGTTGCACCGCCGACGTCGGCGACCGCTGTACAGCCGGCCGCGCCGTCTCAGGTACCGACACAGGACCGGGCGATGATCCTGAATGCCACTTCGCAGGATCGGGCCTTTGTCTTCTGACCTGTTACGACCACCACGATTCAACCCCCGAGCCGGCCCGGGCCGGCGATGCAAGCCCAAAGGTTCCACCCCACCAACACCCCTAAGGAGTAACGCCATGAAGATCTTCAACCACAACGCCAAGCGCCACCTGTCCGCCGCGATGACGGCCCTCGTCTTTGTCGCCGCGCTGGCCCTGCCGAACCTCGCATTCGCCGGGTTTGCAGAAGAAGGCGGCAAGGCCTGTGGCTTCATGCAGAACATCACCGGCATCCTGAACATTATCTCGCTGGCCGTCGTGACCGTCGCCATCATCTTCGCCGGCTACCAGATCGCATTCGCCCACAAGCGCATCTCCGACGTCGCCCCGATCCTGATCGGCGGCCTGCTGATCGGCGCCGCTGGCCAGATCGCGAAGATGCTGCTCGGCAGCGATGCCGACGCGGGCTGCACCGGTGAAGGCAACATCTTCGCCGTGGTGAACACCGTCCTGCCGCTGTATGCATAAGAACGTCCTGTTCCGCGGCTGCACCCGCCCGGCGATGTTCATGGGGGTGCCATACGTCCCCTTCTTCGTCGGTGCGGGCGGGTCTCTGCTGCTTGCGATGTACTTCGGTCTGCAGTTCCTGCTGCTGATACCGATCGTCATCTTCGCGATGCGGCAGATGGCGCGGCGGGACGAGATGATCTTCCGCCTGCTCGGCCTGAACCTCCAGTTCCGTCTGAAGGCCAGGAACCAGCAGGCGCACGGTGGCATGTGGGTGTTCAGCCCGCACAACCATCGGAATACGCCACCCGGTGCGGCACGCCGTTTTTCGGGGCCGTTCTACCTGTCCGGCCGATTGACCGGACCGGCGAACCCGAAATCCGGGATGTCCCGGGCCAAGTGAACTGCCTCCGGCGTTGCATGACGCTGCGGGACGTTTCGGCGTAGTGACCCGGCCTCGCTCGATGAGGCCGGGTTGCGTTGTCTCAAGGATGACCCCGGGCTGCCTCGGTCCATCGGCACCCGATCTTGCTTCCCCATCCAATGCCATCCAGGCCTTGGCCGTTTGTCCGCAGCTCCGAGCTCGAAGACCGCATGTTCACGTCCGATACGCCGATCAGCGAATTCATTCCGTACTCCTCGCACGTCTCGCCCACGGTCATCAAGACCCGGGACGGCGACTACCTGCTGTCGTGGCATCTTGAAGGGCTGCCCTTCGTCGGTCGCGAGGAATGGGAGATCGAGCACCGCCACAACACGTTCAATCGACTCCTGCAGACACTGCGTGCACCGGATTTCGTGAACGTGGCGTTCTGGGTGCACGACATCCGTCGTCGTCGCCGGATCAACGTCAAGAGCCAGTTCCGCCATCGCTTCAACCAGGAGATGTCCGACGCCTACTACGGCGCGCTCTCCTCGCAGAAGATCATGCAGAACGATCTGTATCTCACGATGATCTACCGTCCGGTCGTGGGCGGTAAGCGATTCGTCGAGAAAAGTACCGATCATGCCAAGCTCAAGGCCGAGGAAGAGCAGGCCATCACGAAGCTGATGGAGCTTGCCAGCAACGTCGAGGCCGTCATCAAGGATTATTCGCCTTATCGCCTCGGCATGTACGAAGGCGCCAATGGCGTCGTGTTTTCCGAAACACTCGAATTCCTGGGGTACCTGCTGAATCGCATCGAAGAACCGGTGCCGGTGCTGCATGCGCCCGTCTACAACTACCTGCCGGTGAGCCGGCACATGTTCTCGGCCAAGAGCGGCGATTTCGTGGTGACCACGCCGAACGGCGAGAACCACTACGGCGCCATCCTCAACGTCAAGGAATACTGCGACGCGACGTTCCCGGGCATCCTCAATGGCTTGAAGTACATGGACTTCGAGTACGTCATCACGCATTCGTTCAGTCCGATGGGGCGCCACGATGCGCTGAAGGTGCTCGATCGCACCAAGGGCATGATGATCTCGTCGGGCGACAAGGCCGTCAGCCAGATCGTCGAGCTCGACTACGCCATGGACCAGTTGTCTTCCGGCAACTTCATTCTTGGCGAGTATCACTTCATCATCGCGATCTACGCAGATAGCCAGGAGGTCCTGAGCCAGCGCGTTGCCAGCACGCGCGCGGAACTGTCGAACGGCGGCTTCGTCTCTGCCAAGGAAGACCTGGCGATTTCCTCGTCGTTCTATTCGCAGCTGCCGACCAACTGGAAGTTCCGCACGCGCATCGCGAATGTCAGCTCGCTGAACTTCCTGGGCTTGTCGCCGCTTCACAACTTCGCCTCCGGCAAGCGTGAGAACAATCCATGGGGGCAGTGCGTGACGACGCTGCAGACCACCAATGGACAGCCGTACTACTTCAATTTCCATGCGACGCATCCTGCTGAAAACTCGCTCGGCGAAAAGGCGATCGCGAACACGATGGTCATCGGCAAGTCCGGTACTGGCAAGACGGCGCTCATCAACTTCCTGCTGAGCCAGGTCCAGAAATACGATCCGTGTCCGACGATCTTCTTCTTCGACAAGGATCGCGGCGCCGAAATCTTCGTGCGCGCATGCGGCGGCAACTACCTCGCCCTTGAGAACGGCCAGCCGACCGGCTTCAACCCGTTCCAGTGCGAGCGCAATGAAGGCAACGTCCAATTCCTTGCCGACCTGATCAAGGTGCTGGCTGGCAAGAAGGAATACACCTCGCGCGATGAAGAAGACATCTTCCGCGCGGTCGAGAACATGCTCGATACGCCGATGCACCTTCGAAGCATGACGAACTTCCAGAAGAGCCTGCCCAACATGGGCGATGACGGCCTCTTTGCGCGCATGCGCAAATGGACCAGCGCAGGTTCCCTGGGGTGGGTGTTCGACAATCCGCAGGACACCATCGATCTCCAGAAGGCCAACATCATCGGCTTCGACTACACCGATGTGATCGACAACCCCGAAGTGCGCGTGCCGGTCATCAACTATCTGCTGCACCGGCTTGAGGAACTGATCGACGGCCGACCGCTGATCTACGTCATGGACGAGTTCTGGAAGATTCTCGACGGCGAGGGCGGCCTGAAGGAGTTCGCCAAGAACAAGCAGAAGACCATCCGTAAGCAGAATGGTCTCGGCATCTTCGCGACCCAGAGCCCCGAGGACGCACTGAAGAGTTCCATCTCGGCAGCGCTGATCGAACAGACCGCTACGATGATTCTTTTGCCGAATCCGAACGCCAACCGCGACGACTACGTGGAGGGTCTGAAATTGACCGAGGCGGAATACCAGGTGGTCAAGAGCCTCGATGAGCGCTCGCGCTGCTTCCTCGTGAAGCAGGGTCATGCGTCCAGCGTCTGCCAGCTCAACCTGCGTGGCATGGACGACTCGCTCGCCGTGATCTCCGCATCGACCGACAATATCGAGATCCTGCACCAGGTCCTTGCCCGGACCGCCGAAAAGAAGGGCGTGTCCGAGGGGGCGCTCCACCCCGACGACTGGCTGGATGATTTCTACGAAAACCGAAAGGGCTCGGGCAAGCGTGCCGCCCAGGCCTCCGGCGGCGGCCGTCAGGCGGTCGGCGCTTGACTGGTGGCCTGAATCACGCTTTAACCCGTTACAAGTATCAAGAAGCCCGCTCGAAAGGCTGGCCTGACCTCTCCCAAGACAATCGATCTGACTGGAATGCACTGGAGGTGCACCGTGAAGACTGAACTCAAGACCCGCTCCTTCCGCAAGACCCCGCTCATGGCCGGCCTCGTCCTGGCCTGTGGCCTCTTCACCGGCAACTCCAACGCGCAGTGGATCGTCAACGACCCGATGGTCAATGGCACCAGCATCGCCGACATGATCCAGAACGCGGCCGAGTTCGCCGAGCAGCTGAATCGCTGGAACCGGCAGGTCCAGGAGTACATGGATGCCCTCACGCAGGTCATGGGCATCATCCAGAATCCCAGCCTGATGCTCGCCAATTTCGACACGACGCTGACGAAGATTCCCCAGGACCACGGCGCAACGCTCCTCTGCCCGATCCCCACGGGCAAGAGTTTCTCTTTCGACAACCCAGCCAGCCTGTTCACGTCGATGCTGCCCACGGCCGGCGATGATGCAGTCAAGAAGCAGTGGGAATACTGCAATCAGATCGTCAGGCTCAAGAACCGGAAGTACAACGAGCTTGTCGACTACGTCAAGAACGCAGAGCAGCGTTCGCTCGAAGTGAAGGATCTCGTCAATCGTGCGCGCGCCGACAAGACCGAAGGCGCCTGGCGCGCGAACATGATGCGTGCCCAGATCCTGATGAACACGCAGCAGAACGAAATGAATTTCGCCTACGCGAAGGTCGAAGCCTACGATGCAGCCATCGAACGGCTTGAAGGTGAATCCAACACCTACGCCAGCCACATGCTCAATGGCGATCCCAGCAAGAAGAACTTCATCGGCCAGGCAGTCTCGCTCGGCGCGCTCGCTCTCGCTCTCGAAGTCGCGGACTGATCAATCCTCGCGGAATGATGTCGTCGGACGTTTCAATGCGAAGACCGCAGCTTCACGGTTGGCATAACAAGGTGTGAAACAATGGATTACGGAATCATCAGTTCGTTGGCTGACGGTGCGGTCTCCGCGCTCGACTCGCTGCTGCGCCCGATGACGCAGTCGTGGGCGGTTGAGGGCGGATATTTTGTCCTCATCTACAACTTTCTCCGCAATGAAATCCTCGATTTCCAGGAGGGCGTCCTGCTCCGCGCAGGCACCCTGATCAGCAGCGTCGCGCTGGTCGTGATGATGTGCTGGGTGTTCTTCCAGGGGCTGCGGATCATCACCGGACAGAGCCGCGATTCCATGATGGGGCTGGTCATCAATTCGCTCCGGGCCACGCTGATCGTCGCCGCCGCGACATCCTTTGGCCTCGGCGGTGTCGAGATCAACAAGGTCGTGGTCGAAGACCTTCAGCAGGTCATCACTGAACTCGTCACCGGTGAGGATGATGTCACGCCCCAGGAACAGATCGACGAGAATCTGCTGTACATGCATCTGGCCATGACCAGTATCGATGCGGTCAAGATCGTCGGTGCGGAAGGCAAGATCGAGCTCAATGAGAAGAAGCAGCAGGCCCTGATGCTCGCCGGCGTGGGTACCGCTGGTCCCGCGATGACAGGCGCAGCCATGCTCTTGCTCTACGAGGTGGCGATGGCGATGTTCATCGGATTCGGTCCGATCTTCATCCTCTGCCTGTTGTTCGACGCCACCAAATCGCTGTTCCAGCGATGGCTGCTCTACGGAATCGGTACCTTGTTCTCGATGGCGGTGCTTTCTGCCATGGTCGCGATCGCGACGAAGGTCGTGGTGGCGGTGGCAGCGTCCTTCTGGGCGACCGCGGCAGTGGGTGCCTTGCTCCAAACCAACTTCTCCGACGGCTTCGTCGGCATTGCCGTACAGCAGGGCGGCATCGGCATCCTGCTCACCGTCCTCCTGATCAGCACGCCGCCGATGGCAGCGAGCTTCTTCCAGGGCACCCTCGGCAGCTTCGCCCACTACACCGCGTGGCAGGGTGGCGGCAACGTCGGCCAGCGTCCGGGTGAGGCTGGGTAT
This sequence comes from Lysobacteraceae bacterium, assembly GCA_016789405.1. Classification (GTDB taxonomy): domain Bacteria; phylum Pseudomonadota; class Gammaproteobacteria; order Xanthomonadales; family Xanthomonadaceae; genus Lysobacter_I. The sequence goes on along the minus strand of JAEUPQ010000023.1, from coordinate 31,458 downwards.
CGTGGGCAGCAGCCTTCGTCGAATTCTGCGACGGGTGGAGGAAATGAAGGCGGATGGAGAACCGGCCAGCAGCAGGCTACAAGTCCGTCTACTACGAGTTACAACAACCCCGCAACGAGTGGCAACTACGGTACATCACCAGTTCATACGGATACTGTAAAAACTGCACCAAAATCGAAGGACTGAGCGAGCGAAATCATGAAAAGAATCGGGATGCTCTGCTTATTTGCTCTTTTATACGCAAATACAGCTTGGGCTGAAGGAGGCACCTGTCCGCCCGGCTACTATCCCGTGAATTCTCCGGGTGTCATGGGTTGCGCACCAATGCCGGGTGGTGGGGAACCTATGGTTACTGGCCCATCGTGGATGACGACTTGGGGGGCGATCGCAGCTGATAGCGACAGCCAGATTGTTGTGTCCTCATATGGGCAGCGCAGCAAGCGAAAGGCTGAGTCCACAGCCATCAAGGAATGCCGTGCTAAGGGTGGGTCCAAGAAGTGCAAATCTTGGATTTCCTTCTACAATCAGTGTGCTGTAATGGCTGCTGGTGACTCACAGGCAACTACTTTTCGGGCAGGAACTGCCGAGGAGGCGAGTCGAGAAGTGCTCAAGCGATGTTCTACCTTGACGTCGAATTGCACGATCATTCAAACCGTATGCAGCTATCCTGTACGGGTGCAATGAGTGTGAAAGAATTTGGTTGCGGCAGGCGATCGTCGTACGGGTCAATGCTCCGGGTGTTGAGCCGTAGGATTCAGGATGCGCAGCTATCTATCCTGATATGGATGTAGACAAGAATGCGGTCGCTCGGTGTTTGCCTTCTCCTCTGCCTTTCCCTGATGCCATTTCATCGCGTTCTTGCGGAGGGAGGGACTTGTCCTCCCGGTTACTACCCTGTCAATTCCCCTGGTGTCATGGGCTGCGCACCTATGCCGGGCGGGGGTGGGGGGGGGGATGGTTTGCCGTCCGGACCCATTTGGGAGTCTCGTTGGGGAGCAATCGCGATCGATTTCACGAAAGGCGCGTACGGCTCTGTGTTTGCACAGGGAAGCAAGCGGCAGGCTCAGCGTGGTGCGCTAAAAGAGTGCCGTTCAAATGGAGGCGGGAAGGGATGCAAGGTTTCCCTCGTCTACTTCAATCAGTGCGGCGTTATGGCGCGTGGTGACACATATGGTGTTGCGCAAGGTGCGGGCACGCTTGATGAGGCATCAAGGATTGCAGTGCAGCGCTGTTCAGAGCATTCAACGAATTGCCAAGTCGTGCTCTCAGAGTGCAGCTTCCCTGTACGGGTAAACTGATGCCAAGTTGTTGGAGACGATTGAAGAAGTGAGAAGACTTGGTGTTGGCCCTTAGGCGGATATAATAAATGCGATCGATCGGTGTTTGCCTTCTCCTCTGCCTTTCCCTGATGCCATTTGTCCGTGTTCTTGCGGAGGGCGGTATTTGCCCTCCCGGTTACTACCCAGTCAATTCTCCAGGTGTTATGGGTTGTGCGCCCATGTCAGGGGGCGGTGAAGTACCACAAGTTGCCGGCCCCGCATGGGTGACGTCATGGGGCGCAATTTCTGCAGATGTGCCCGCTGGCGCGATAGGTACTTCATACAGCCAGCGGAGCAAACGTAAAGCAAACTCTGCTGCATTGGCGGATTGTCGGGCAAAGGGTGGTTCGAAGAAGAACTGCTCTGTTTTGATTACGTTCTATAACCAATGTGGAGCAATCGCAGCCGGCGATAATAATGGCGCTACTTTCAGAGCCCCGACTCCCGAAGAAGCAAGCAGGCATGCGCTCAAGAATTGCACCGATTTGACCTCCAACTGCAAAGTGATGCAGACGGTCTGCAGCTACCCGATGCGGGTTGATTGATCTTCGTAGCGTTCATGAGTCGTGGATGCTATGTAAGCTCAAGTCGATTCTGTCCGGCCGACATGAGATTGAGCGAGTCAGGAAATGAACAGGATCTGGCTGCTCTGCTTCGCTGCCGCCATCTATACGAATACAGTGTGGGCTGAAGGTGGTACATGCCCTCCTGGCTATTATCCGGTGAATTCTTCAGGAGTCATGGGGTGTGCACCAATGCCCGGTGGCAGTGCCCAGCCTCCGGATAATGGCCCCTCTTGGATGACAACCTGGGGAGCAATCGCCGCTGATGGCGAGCGGAACGTGGTCGCGTCTTCGTTCGGGCAGCGCAGTAGACGAAAGGCGGAATCTTCCGCGATCAAGGAGTGCCGGGCGAAAGGGGGTGGCAAGAAATGCAAGTCTTGGATTTCCTTCTATAACCAGTGCGCAGCGATGGCGGCTGGTGACTCGAAGGCGATCACGTATCGTGCCGGCACTGCTGAGATTGCAAAACGAGAAGTGCTTAAGGGCTGCTCCGCGTTGACATCCAATTGCGAGGTTATTCAAACCGTATGCACTTATCCTGTCCGCGTGCAATGAGTGAGAAAGAATTTGGTTGCGGGAAGCGATAGTCGTAGGGCCCAAGCGTTCGAGCATCGAGTCATAAGATTTCGGATGCGCAGATATCTATCCTCACACGGATGTTGACAAGAATGCGCTTGATCGATGGTTGGCTTTTCCTCTGCCTTTCCCTGATGCCATTTCATCGCGTTCTTGCGGAGGGAGGGTCTTGTCCTCCCGGTTTCTATCCAGTTAATTCGCCGGGCGTCATGGGCTGTGCTCCAATGCCCGGCGGTGGAGATGTGCCGCAAGTGACGGGCCCCATATGGGTTACGTCTTGGGGGGCGATTTCTGTTGATGCACAAGCGGGTGTCATAGGGACTTCGCACAGTCAGCGAAGCAAGCGAAAAGCAAGCTCGGCTGCCTTGGCTGATTGTCGTGCGAAGGGCGGATCGAAAAAGACTTGTGCTGTCTTGATTTCGTTTTATAACCAATGCGGGGCCATTGCAGGCGGAGAGGGTGGCGGGACTACATTCAGTGCGCCCACGCCGGAAGACGCAGGCAGGCATGCGCTCAAGAATTGCTCTGCTTCGGCTGCCAATTGCAAAGTGCTGGAGACTATATGCAGCTACCCCATGCGGGTTGATTGATTTGACTGCGTACAAGAGTCTAGGGATGCTGCGTCACTTCAAGCCGATGTTGTCTGGCTGACATGAGATTGAGTGAGTCAAGGAATGAACAGGATCTGGGTGCTCTGCCTCACTGGCTTCATCTATGCGAATACGGCACGGGCCGATGGCGGCACATGTCCATCTGGCTATTACCCGGTGAATTCTCCCGGGGTTACAGGCTGCGCACCAATCCCGAGTTCTGGGAGCGAAATTCCTGACATTGGCCCTTTCTGGGTTACCAGTTGGGGTGCCATTGCAGTGGATGGCCCGGCGCACATCATCGGCGCATCCCATGGCCAGAGAAGCAAGCGCAAAGCCAATGCCATGGCATTGGCCGACTGCAAGGCGAGAGGTGGCGCGAAGAAGAACTGCGAGGTTCTGATTTCCTTCCATAACCAATGCGGTGCGATTGCTGGCGGTGACACCGAAGCAACTACATTCAGTGCGGGTACTGCAGAAGAGGCCGGTGCCTTGGCACTTCAGCGCTGTTCGAGCCTGACGGCCAATTGCAAGGTGCTTCAGACGACTTGCAGCTACCCCATGCGGGTTGATTGATCCTGGCTGTGTGCAAAAAGCCAATGGATGCTGCGTAACTTCAAACCGACGCTGCCTGGTTGACATGAGATTGAATGAGTTAACGAATGAAGAGGATCTGGGTGATCTGCTTCGCTGTACTCATCTGCGCGAATTGACCTCCTCCCTGTAATTAGATCCATCCAAAACTAGAAAATTCGGCGACACTCAGGCCAAAGGAGGCCCGTCGCCATGAAGAAGTCGAAGTTCGCCGAGGAACAGATTGCGTTCGCCCTCAAACAAGCCGAGAGCGGCACGACGATCGAAGAGATTTGCCGCAAGATGGGCATCAGTCCGGCCACGTTCTACGCTTGGCGAAAGAAGTTTGGGGGCCTTGGCGTGGCCGAGCTCCGCCGGCTGCGTCAGCTAGAGGAGGAGAACCGCAAGCTCAAGCAGTTGGTCGCCGACCTGAGCCTGGACAAGGTCATGCTGCAGGATGTGCTGTCAAAAAAGCTCTGAGGCCTGCGCAGCGCAAAACGCTCGTGGTCCATCTGATCGATCGATGCATTACCGGCCTGAGGAGAAGCATGATGGCTCCCTGCTTGGGCGAATCGAGGAGATCGCTGCCGCGCGGGTTCGCTACGGCTTTCGTCGAATCTTCGTGCTGCTGCGCCGGGAAGGCTGGAAGGCCGACCACAAGCGTGTGTACCGGTTGTACTGTCAGGCGGGGCTCAACCTGCGGCGGAAGCGGCCCCGGCGTCGCAAGGCTGCTGCCCATCGTCTGGATCGACCAGTGCTGACTGCGCCCAACCAGTGCTGGACCATGGATTTCGTGGCCGATGCCTTGTTCGATGGACGACGCTTCCGAGCCATGACGGTCGTGGAAAACTTCACCAAGGAGAGCCTGGCTATCGAAGTCGACCAACAACTCAAGGGCGAAGATGTGGTCGCAGTGATGGAACGGCTACGTCATCAGCGTCACCTGCCGCAGCGGATCCAGGCCGACAACGGCAGCGAGTTCATCTCGATGGTGATGGATCGCTGGGCCTACGACCACGGGGTGACGATGGACTATTCCCGCCCCGGCAAGCCAACCGACAACCCGTTCATCGAATCGTTCAACGGCAGTTTCAGGGACGAGTGCCTCAACACTCACTGGTTCCTGTCGCTCGATGACGCCCGCCGGAATATCGAAAACTGGAGGGAGGATTACAATCATTTCCGCACGCACTCGTCGATTGGGGATGTCCCGCCGGCAGAGTTCACGGCCCGATTCACGTCTCAACCGAAGGCCGGATTTTCCAGTTCTGTCCGGACCTAACGCGGGGAAGAGGTCAGTCATCCGGGCGCGGATCGCTGCCGTGCCCGGCTCATCCCGTGCCACGGAATGCCGTTGTGGGGCCGCAGTATGCGCGGGGTGCAGCGCCCCCACGCATCCTCGAGCGCTCGCGCAACACCAGCCTTTGCAAGGTCGATCGTGGCGGTAGTAGCATCCCGTGCGGTGGTCTCCGGTGGTCAGGAGTCCAATTCGGCATCCAGCCTGACGCCGCATTGCGGCGCGGCTTGGTTCATGTGACAGGCCTGCATGGGATATCGATGTTCACTTTCGGTCGAGAGCACGAAAAGAAGTGTGCGGTCGCGTACATTCGCAATCCACAGCAAGCAGCGCTGATTTCCGACGTGATCGACAGCGTTCACGATCTCCTCGAAGGCACGGCGTCTGTCGAGAAGGTGTCCGATACGATCAGGATCGCGTTTGCACAGGGAGGCTCCGGTGTATGGGAGCGGGCGGGGAGTTGGTTGCGCAAGACCTCTGCACACTATCCATCTCTCGTCTCCCTATGGGATGAACTTGCGACTGATCCCAAGGCAGAGGTTCGGTTCCGCGTCGCCTGTTTCCTGGACCAGGTGCCTACAAGCACGTTTGCCGCGCTGTCGCAGCTGCTTGCCGTGGACAAGTCGAAGCGCGTCTCGTCGATGGCAACTGCGCGAATCGAAGAGGTAGGCGCGCGCGGGCAGGAATGACAAGACTGTAAAGGGCATTGCTTGAGTATGTGAGCTGGACTTCATGCGCCTCCTTCAGATTGTCCTTGTGCCGTGATGCGTCGATGATTGGTTGGATATCTTCATGACTCCGGAATATGATCAGGTTGAAGGTGGGGAGTTCGACTGGTTTGCAGTTGACGCGGATGGTTGTATTGGCCACTTTTCATCTGCTGGCTTTGGGCCGGTTCCCATGCAATTGCTGCAGAATCTGCCCGCCTGTGAGCTTGCATTGGATGCGATGCAAGGTTTGCCCACGATAGGCAGCGCTGTCGGCCATCTGTCAGGAGATATTTCGGATTGGCTTGCAATGGCTGCACGTGGATGTCATTCGTTTGACTGGCAGCATTGGAGTGGGCCATATCTGCGTGCCGCCACGCCAAGCGTTTCAATCAATTGCCGGGATCTTCCGGCTGATCTCGTCGATCTTCTTCGGCTTGTCGAGTTTCGAGATGTGTCCTTCGCAGATCTGAATGAGATTCGCCCTGAGTGGCTCTGCCGATGCGAGCAGGCCCAGCAAGCTGTTGTCGTTGGTCGACGTGACGAAGGTAGTGAGGCGGACAAGCAGGGTGCATAAGCGAAGCGTCGTGCACCTTCCTGCGGGTGTCCTGCTCCGCGATGATCTCGTCGTCCGCGTGGAGATGGGGCATGGAGAAATCAGGCTGTCTCTCCGATTGAAGCGTCCGGGAAAGTGCGTATATTCAATGCTCTCCCGAACGGAATGCCTGGACAGCGAGACAGCTTGCGCATGAATGATCGCGTTGCTATTGCACCATTCGACAGACTGCTTCTGCCAGCCGGCGAGAGCCTTGTGTGGACCTACTACAACAGGACCTTCCACCGAATGGATCTGAAGGGTATCGCCATCACCGAGAAGGCGCTCTACCTCTGTTCCCTGATGCCTTTCGTGCCTTTCCTCGGTCGATGGCGATGCGTGGGGTTCGACGAGATCCGCGGCATCGAATACATGGAGAGCCGATTCGGCCGGCCGACATTGGTCGTCCATCTGGATGCGCGTACGGAGAAGCTCTGCACGCCTTTCGACATGCACAAGGATGAGATGGCATACGACAGGCAGTGCCTGCGCGAAGCCGTCGACATTGTCCAGCGGTTGCTGGATGGCTGCCGGAAAAGCCCGACGCTGCTCTGACCCGCTTGTTCGTTGATGTACGTGCCGGAACGCATGGGCGAAGCGCTTTGATCGGAGAACCGCATCGGCTGCCGGGCCATGAGGCATACTCTCTTCTCCGTCCGGAAAGATCGCTGTCCGTCATGGCCAACTACGCTGATCAGTGGAATGACCTCCGCAGGCGCGAACGCTGGATGCTGTTCTTTCTCATCGCCTACATTCCGGTCGTGGGCGGGTTGGTGATGCTGCTCGAACGCTTCGTTTCGCCGGACATTCCCGGTGTAGCCCTCGCCATCGCCTGGATGTTGATGCTGCTGCTGGCGTGGTACAGGCTGCTCTCGTTCGCCTGTCCCGGCTGCGGCGAATGGTTCCATACGAAGTGGTTCGGCTGGGTGTCGCTGGGGCGCCGTTGCGTTCATTGCGGCCTGGAGCGGGGTGCCCGATATCCCATGCCTGACGGAGCGCCGGACCCGTGAAAGACAGGAAACATGCTCGCCCTCCCGTTCTCGGACAACGTCGATTGAAGCGCGGCGCAAGGGAGGCGAAAGCAGCGCGAGAACAGGAGCGCGACCGCAGGAAGGAACTGCGCGATGTCGCGAACCGACACATCTTGGTCAATGTGGCGAATCTCGGTCCGAACAGGAGTTACGGAACCCCGGAGTTCGTGGCACGTGGCTACTACATGGACATGCCATTCAATTGCAAAGCTTGCGGCATCGCGCAGGTGTGGACCGAAGCGCAGCAAAAGTGGTGGTACGAGTCCGCAAAAGGTGATGTCTGGACCGTCGCGGTGATGTGCCGACCCTGCCGCAGGCGTGAGCGAGCGCGGCGAGCCGAGGCCAGGGAAACCCATCTGTCCGGGTTGTCCGCCAAGGGCAAAGTTGCGAACTGAAGGCCGTGCTCTCTGCAGAGACCGTGCCATGCTTTCATGGTGCAGGGTGTGCAGCGAGTCTACTTGGACTGGAAGGTCTGTCGAGGTGAGGAATGCTGGGATCACTGCTGACTGGCAAGAGCAGGGACGTCGCGCGCATGGTCCGGATCTACTTCGGCGAAGCCTCGACGATCGTCGTGCCCATGCATCGCAATGCTTCGGGTATCTGCTTCGAGCAGGAGACGCCGCTGGTCATCGCCGGTGATCCGGCGCCCATGCAATTGGGCGAAGCGTTCGCGGAGGCATTCGCGTCGTTTTCCGTCGTTTCCCGCGATGTGTCCTTTTCGAAGCGATCCGATTGGCCTGCTTTCAAGGCGTCCGGATGCCCGTCGATCAGGGCGTTCGAGACCCGCTACGTGTCCATGTCGTGTGCATCACTCAATGCTTCCAATACGATCGTGCGGGCTTCGATGTCGCATCCGTCGCAGGACGGGATCGAGCTGGCATGGCAATTCAATCCGTCACTTGCTCCGGATGCGGTAGGCGATGGGCTTCTGCGCTTGGTTGGCGTTGCTGCAAAGCTGTAGCGCTCTGGTGCGGGCTCACGCCGGCAGCGGATGAATCGCGATCTGCGCAGGCGGGTTGTCGAAGATCCGCAGTGAAATGAGGACCACCCTCTCCACGTCGAATCCGAGCAACGGGTGCAGTCCCGGGTTCATGCCGGGAAGATTGATCAAGGTCATCGTGATGGACTGGCCCATCTGCGAGCCGATGCCGCGATATGCCAGGTCGAGGGTGTAGGGTCGATCATGGCCCAGTAGCGAAATGGCCAGGTCGCCGGGTTGCAGGGCGGAAGCGAGCTCGCCCGAGACAATGCGCACGGTTGTTTCCTGTGAAGGAACCAGAGGGTTCCTTGCACTGCTTGTACCATGGCTGCCGTAAGGATTCGCTATTCGGTCGTTCCGGGTCTTGACTCTGGATCAGAAGTCCTCGTTGAGCCCGCGCTCATCGATGAACGATACGGATGTACCGGTCGCGTCGTTGGGCGCGGCGGTATTGCTGAGGGAATCGGTGCTGAGGTGGATGCGGAGGAAGTTGTCGCGCAGTTGAAAGAGGCTGAAAATGGTTGACCCATTGAGGCGCAAAGGATCATGAAGCGAATCGCCCTTCTCTTTGCGCTGTTGGCGTGCGCCGCGGATGCAGCCGCGTGTTCGCTCATCCTGTCCGGGGAATTCCGTGTTTCCAGGCGCATGTCCACCGTTGCGCCGAGTGCGGTGACGGTTCGCGCATCGAGTGTCGAGCCATGGGTCGAGGGATGCGATGCCGGGATCATGGTCGTCCAGCTTGCCGGCAAGAGCAGGGCGTTGCTGATGCGCCAGGGATATGAGGTGCGCCCGTTATCGGGCGTGCGTGCCGAAGATGTGTTTCCGCCAGGCCCTTTGGCCCCGCAGGCCATGGACGCGGATTCCGTTTCCCTGTCGTGGGGGTGGCATGCCATCACGCCAGACGACGACGGACACGTTCGCTTGCGATTCCAGATCGTGCCCGTGTCGCGCTCGGGCTCCCCGGGTGCCGCCATCGAGGTGTGTGCCTCGACGGACGATTCTGTGCCTTGCGCTGACCCGATGACCGACGACATCAGTCAGGCGATCAATGCTTCGTGAAGGTCCGAAAATGACAATGCCGGGAACAGGAACAATGAAAATCGCAATCAACGGGGCCGGCATCGCGGGTACGGCGCTGGCCTATTGGCTTGGAAGACTGGGACATGAGGTCCTGCTCGTCGAACGCGCGCCTGCGTTGCGCACGGGTGGCTACATCCTGAACCTGTGGGGCGTGGGCTACGATGCCGTCGAGCGCATGGGACTGCTCCCGCAACTGCTGGCGCAGCAGTACGAAACCGACGAATTGCGCATGGTCGACAGGGATGGTCGAACGCGTGGTGGCTATCCTTCCAGGGCACTGCAGACGCTGGCGAACGGGCGGATCGCCAGCCTGGCGCGTTCCGACATCGCCGCCGCGATCCATGGTGCGCTGGGCGACCGCGTCGAGACGATCTTCGACGACAGCATCGCCACGATCGATGACGATGGGATGCGCGCTGTTGTCGGCTTCGAACGCGCAGCAGCGCGTGAGGTCGATCTGGTCATCGGTGCCGACGGACTGCATTCGCAGGTCCGGCGCGCCACCTTCGGCGCGGACAGCCGGTTCGAGCATGCGATGGGCTGCCATGTCGCCTCGTTCGAGATCGCCGGCTATCGTCCACGCGATGAGCGGCTCTATGTGGCGCATACGGCGCCGGGCAGGTACATCGCCCGGTTCCCGGTGCGCAATGACCGGACGCTGATCTTCATGCTGGTCCGCGACGAATACCTGTCCGACATGCCGCGAGGCGGAACCGATTGCAAGGCGGCGCTGGCGGGTGCCTTCTCGAACATGGGATGGGAGTGTCCTGCCATGCTGGAGGCGCTGGCGAATGCCGACGACGTCTACTTCGACAGCATCAGCCAGATCCGCATGGATGCGTGGACAAAGGGCAGGGTGGCGCTGGTCGGCGATTCCGCCGCCTGTCCCTCGCTCATTGCAGGCGAAGGCGCCGGTTTCGCCCTTGCGCAGGCGTACGTCCTCGCGGGCGAGATACACGATCATCCGGGCGATCTCGATGCAGCGCTGCAGCGCTATCAGGATCGCCTCAAGCCCTACACCTTGCGCAAGCAACGATATGCGGAGGGGCTCGTGCCCTCGTTCGTGCCGAAGACGGAACTGGGCATCCGGGCGCGTGACATGGCGACGTTGCTGATGCGATTGCCGGTGTTTCCCCGGCTTCTCATGGGCCGCTACTTCCGCGATCCGATGAGGCTCCCCGATTACGCAATGCCCTGACGGACCGGATCTCAGCGCATCAGCACTCGACGATACGCGGATTCATCGCTGTCGCACCGCGCCGATGTCGACGCTCGCGTCCTTTCGCACCTCGACCTGCACGCGAGGGTTGCCGCGCTCGTCTTCGATGGTCCAGGGCAGGGGCAGGTTGTCCGGGATGACCAGCAGGTCATGCGCGCCGACCGCGACGCGGTCGAAGCGGAATCGACCTTGTTCATCGGTCCTCGCGGAGAAGCGCCCATCGAGGAGCACGGTGATGTTCGCTGCGGGCTGTTCGCTTGCGCTGCGCACACCGTCGTTGTTTTCGTCGAGGAAGATCGTGCCGACGATGTCGCCGGTGGCCGAGTTGGGCGGACCGCCGATCACGCCGCGCGGCTGGCCGGCGCGGTAGTCGTAGCGCAGGCTGAGGAAGATCGAGCGGTCGTGCGGCAATGTTTCGAACACCGGCTGGTTGGTGATTGGATCCAGCACGAAGGGCGAGCGGCGCGAGCCGCGACTTTCGATCATGTTGCCCAGCAGCGACCAGCGCGAGGCGATGCGCCAGCGCCAGCCGAGGTTGAGGTCGGTGCCGCGGCTGTCGTCGCCGCCGCGGCTGCGCATCCAGCGCACGCTGCCGTCGACGGAAAAGGTATCGGTGAGGTCGAAGCCGCCGTACGCGGCCAGCGAGGCGGTGCGGCTGGAACGCGTCTGATCGAGTGCGAGTTCGCCGAAACCTGCCGAGAGCGACAGCCGCGAGCCTTCGCGCATGCGCAGCGCGTGGTCGAGCAGGAACTGCCAGCTGTCAGCGCCGGTGCTGTCGTGGGCGCGGTCGTACTGCAGGCGGGTCTGGCCCCAGTCGGAGAGGCGATCGACGAACAATTGCAGCGTCTGCGCACTGTCGTCGCTGCCGTCGCGTCCGCTCTTGCGTGCGGTCAGGCCGCCGCCGTAGCCCAGGCGCGGGCTGGCCTGATAGCGCACGTAGGCGTTGCCGTACCAGCCGTCGAAGCCGTCGCCGGACACCGAGTCGATGCGGTCCAGCGCGGCGTTCATGCTCCAGCGCGCGCGGTTGTAGTCGATGCGGTAGTAGCCGCCGCGCACGTCGTTGTTGATCGGCCACGCGCCCCAGGCCAGGTCTGGTTTCAGGTGGAACAGGCCGTAGCGATGCATGAAGGCGCCGCGGTCGCTGCGTGCGTCGAGCCACAGGCCGGCGGCGCTGCCGCGATTGCCGTCGCTGGCGAGCAGGTTCAGCTGCAGGCTGTCGCGCGTGCCGTTCCAGCGGTGGCCGGTGAACAGCGCGCGCGTGCGTCCGTTCTGGAATTCGGGCAAGCCCTGGTCGTCGGGCACGATGCGGCCGTCGGTGAGCAGCACGTCGACCGCGCCGTCCATCCGTGGCGACCAGCGCCATTGCGCGGCAGCGGTGAACACCGAGCCGTCGCCGATCTCGAAGCCGTTCAGGCGCGAGCCTTCGTAGGTGCCGCCCCGGCCGATGCCGGCCTGCACGCGCAGGCCGCGCTCGCGTTGCCGCCAGTCGGTAGTGGCGCCGAGCATCGGCAGGCTGGGCAGGATGAAGCGGTACTGGTCGCGCAGCAGATCGGGCATCGGCGTGTTGAGCACGCCCACGCCGTTGTCGACCGCCCAGCCGCCGGGCATCTGCAGGCCGCGCTGCCACAGCGTCGCGGTGCCGCGCAGCCGCTGGCCGTCGTCGCGATCGCGGTCGCTGTGGAAGATCAGCGCGTCGGCACTGATCGCACCCAGATCCGGGGTGTCCCAGTAGCCGCCGAATCCGAGACCGAGTTCGAGGCTGCGCTCGCCGCCGAAGCGCGTGCGATGCGCGATGGCTTCGACATGGAAGGCGCGCGGCGGGCCGGACAGGGCGTCGTCGTCCTCGTCGGGCGGAAGGGGTGCGAGTTTTTCGGGCGCGATGATGCGGTCGCGATACGCGGGCGTCGGCTTGCCGGCCGATTCGGCAGGCGGATCGAACGCGCGGAACGGGTCGTAGCTGCTGCTGTCCTCGTTGCGCGCGTCGTTGCCGCTGCCGGGCGTGTCGCGCTGCGTGCCCGAGGATGCGCCGGTGCCGGGCGTCGCTGCTTCGGCGGACGCCGCCCAGCCCGTGCCCAGCAGGGCGACGCACAGCGCGAGCGCGAGCGTGCTCGGTGCCGGGTCTGTCGGTTTGGGCTGCGCCGCGCGTCGGGTCATCGATCCAGGGTCGTGTCGATGTCGATGCGCTGGCGCTCGGCGTCCAGCCTGCCCTTGATGCGCAGCGGATAGGCGATGGCGGGCGGTTGCACGCCGTCGGATGGCGGCTGCGGATACAGTGCGATGTCGCGGGTGACGCCGGGCAGGATCGGGCTGTTGTCCGGCACCAGCACGAAACGCTGGTTCTTCGCATCCACGCCGGCGAGATAGCCGTCGAGGCGGCCATGCATGTCGCCCTCGTTGCGCACGCGCAGTGCCGGGATGCGCTGTCCGTGCATGTCGACGCCCCGGGTTTCGGCGACGACCAGCTTCGGTGCGGCGTCGCCGATCGCGAGATAGACGATGACGCCGATGCGTCCGCTGATCGGGATCGGCAGGTTGCCGCGCGCGGGCTGCGGTTCGCCTTCGATCATGATCGCGAAACGGCACTCGCCGCGCGGCGCGTCGGCCGGCACGGCCACTTCGAAGCGGAAGCGGCGCTTGCCGTTGCCTTTCACGGTGATCTCGCTGGCTTCGATGCCCACCCATGGCCGGCAGCTGTCCTGCGCCAGCGAGGGACTGAAGACCGGCGCGCCCTGGGCGTCGAGCGCCCAATCCGCGGTTTCGACGATGAACTTCGCGGCCTTGGGCGACGTGTTGTTGAGTTCGAACACGTTGCGATAGGTCGTGCCGGGCTTTGCGCGATCCTCGAAACGCGGCGGCGACACCACCAGCGCGAATTCCTGCGCCATCGCCGACAGCGAGGCCAGCATCAGCGTCGTGGCCAGCAGCATGCGGATGGGAGCGAGGGCCTTCATGGCGACTCCGGTTCGAATTCGAAACTGAAATGCAGATCCTGCGGGCGCAGGACGCGGTTGCCATCGGCCTGGATGGTGAGGCGGAAGGTGTCCTCGATGCGTTCGGAAGCGATGGCGCCGCTGAAGACCAGCGCACGCTCGCCGTCGCGCACCCGGCCGGGCAGCAGCGGGCCGTTCGCGGACCACGCGGCGCTGACCGGGCCGTTCGGCACCGGTGCGAGGCGCTGGTAGATGCGTCCGCGACGACCACGCCACTGCGCGACATCCAGCCTGACCAGCACGACGACCTGGCCGGTCATCGTCGCGGGTTGGCCCGGACGCGGCAGCACCGAATCCCAGCGCATCTTCAGCGGGCCGCTCTCCAGCACCTGGCTGGCGCTGTCGTCCACGGGGAAGGTCTGCGCGGTGCTCGCGAAGCAGGGCAGCGCCAGCAACAGAGGCAGCAGCAGGCGCGCGTTCATGGCGTCGCCAGCGTGTAGGTGGCGCGCGCATCGTAGGTGCCGGCGGCGCGGATCGCGGCATTCGCGTAACTGAAGCTGTGGCAGCTTTCGGCCCAGGTGTTGCGCAGCAGGGTCGCGAGCGTCTGGGTGCCGCCGGTGAAGGTGCCGGCCGGGAACGGTTGGGCGCCCGTGTCGCCATTGCCGCTGCTGGTCCAGCTGATCTGCGAGATGGGGATGGTGTCGCCGCCGGCGCTGGTCAGGTTGACCGGCGTATTCACGCGCAGCGTCGCGCTCTGGTTGGGATTGGTGGGCAGGCGGAAGAAGGCGGCGATGTAGGTCTGGCCGGCGTTGCAGAAGGCAAAGCCATCCCAGTCGCTCGTGACGCGGCCGGTGCCGGTCATGGCCTGCGCGGTGGCGTTGCCGACCGATGCCGCTGGCACCGTCACGCTGACCAGGTTGACGGTGGTGTTGTCGGCGGGGGTACCCCCAGCGTTGTAGTTGCCACCCGTCATGGTGCCGTCGCCGATGCGCAGGTAGGCCGCCTTGGTGCCGGTGCCGATGGTGACGGTGTAGGCACAGGCATCGGCGATGCCGAACAGCGCGAACAGCAGCGCGAGAAGTGCGGTGCGTATGGCCGGGGCGCGGAAGGGACGCGGTTCCATGGCGTATACCTCTCGAACGAAGGGGCTGCCCGCGAGGACAGCCCCTTGGCGGTCATCGACCCGGTGCGGGCCGGTGAATGGAGCAAGGCTGTCGTCGATTACGGCAGAGCTGCAGTATAGGTGACGCGACCGTTGTTGACGTTCACGCCGCCATAGCTGCCGGCGCCGACGAAATTGGTGTTGCTGTAGGCGAACGACCAGTTGGCGGTGCGGTTCACGACGCGGGTGCCGACGTTCGGCGTGACCGTGATGGCGGGGCTGGTGGCGCCGTTCAGCAGGGTCGGCACGCCCAGCAGCGGGTCGGAACTGGTCGACAGGATTTCGGCGAAGGAGATGTTCTCGCCGGCGCCGTTGTTGAGCTGGCCGAGCGTGGTGCTGGTGATGCTGACGTTGCCGTTGTTGCTCTGCACGAGCACCGGCACGGCACCGCCGTTGGTGCGGGCGATGTCGGAACCGTCGCCGACGTTGGCGGCCGGAACCGAGAATTCGACGAGGTCGACGACGGTGCCGGCGCTGCCGACCTGGAAGCGGATGAACTTCGGAATGACCACGCGGAAGTCGAGGCGGGCATTGGCGTTGAGTGCGCCGGCGCCGGTCTGGAAGTCGGATTCGGCATGGGCAGGCAGGACGACGGCAAGCGCGAGGGCGGCCAGGCTGATGGCACCTGCGCGGCGGAAATTGCGGGAAAGCTTCATCTGGGGCTCCGAAGGAAAGTGTGTTGTGTTGACCTTTCGAGTCCGGTTCATTCAGGTTTCCCGGACTTCGGCGTGGTTACAGCATGGAGCATGCCAACAATGACACCGCTCGTCCGTTGAATAAAAGCAACAGATGTTGGGATATTTGCGTCGGCAGTGTAGGTCGCAGGGGCAGAAAGTGACCTTCCACGGCGTCATGAAGTGACCGGATCTCGACTTTGGTCGAATGCGATCCTGACGAAGGGTCGCCGCGGAGGGGCCCCGGCCGGTTCGGCGAGCCAGGCCCGGATCGGGCTGCATGCACAGCCGGAAGGTCGTTCAGGCGACCGGTGCTGCTGCCCGGCGCGCCTGCTCCCAGGCCTGGTCCACGACGTCGATCAAGGTCGCCCGGAACTGGGCGTTCCCGTAGCGTTCCGCATGGGTCCGCAGGACCCTGGCGTCGAATCCGGAGGCGATGTCTTCGAAGCGGCGCACCGCCTCGGCCAGCGACTCGGGGGTCTGGGCTTCGAAGAAGACGCCGCTGGCGTCCGGGTCGGGCCACGGGCGCACGGTGTCCAGCACGCCGCCGGCGCCGTAGGCGATCACCGGCGTTCCGCTGGCCTGTGCCTCCACCGGGACGATGCCGAAGTCTTCATGCGCCGCGAACACGAAGGCGCGGGCGCGGGCCATCAGTGCCGCGACCTCGGTGTCGGGCAGTGCGCCGAGGAATTCCACGTTCGGCGGCGCGTTGCGCTGCAGGGACTCGCGCATCGGCCCGTCGCCGACGATGCGCAGGCGGCGGTCGGGCATCGCTGCGAAGGCCTGGACCATCAGGTCGTGGCGCTTGTAGGGCACCAGGCGCGACACGGTGAGGTAGGCATCGTCCTTCTCCGCCTGCGGCGTGAACCGGGAGATATCGACCGGGGGCGGCAAGACGATGGCGTCCCGGTTCCAGTAGCGGCGGATGCGCGCGGCGGTGAAGCGCGAGTTGGCGATCAGCACATGCGCACGGTGGGCGCTGGCGACGTCCCAGGTCCGCAGGTACGACATCAGCAGGGAGGTGGCCACGCCGCGCAGGCCGCGGTCCAGGCCTGCATCGCGGCGGTAGGCATGTTCGAGGTCCCAGATGTAGCGCATCGGCGAATGGCAGTAGCACACGTGCAGCGCGTCTGGCCGGACGATGGCGCCCTTGGCGACCGCGAAGCTGGAGGAGAGCACCAGGTCGTAGCCGGTCAGGTCGAAGGATTCGATCGCCGTGGGCATCAGCGGCAGCGCCAGTCGATGGTGAGAACGCAGCCAGGGCGTCCTGCCGATCATCGAGACCGTGACGCGGCTGCTGCCGAGGAATCCGCGATCCGCTTCGGGCAGGGTATCGGTAAGCGTGTAGACATCCGCACCCGGAAAGACCTGCAGGATCTGTTCGAGCACGCGCTCGGCCCCGCCGACCACGTTCAGCCAATCGTGGACCACGGCCACGCGGGCGGATGCCGGCAGCCCTGCCGACGATCGGCTTTGCAAGCCGGTGTGGATCGCTGTCCGGACTGCGTTCATGCCGTTTTCTCCTTGCGTTGCAGTGCGGCCTGCGCCAGCGTGTCGAGTACCGCATCGGCGCAGGCATCCCAACTGAAACCGGCGGCGCGTTGCCGGCCGATGGCGACCTTCTGCGACACCTGGCGCGGATGCGCGTCGACCAGCGCCAGCTGCGCGGCAAGGGCATCTGCATCCTGCGGCGGGAAGGTCCAGCAGGCATCGATGCCGATCTCGCGCGTGGTGGGCAGGTCGCTGGCGACCACTGGGCAGCCCAGCGCCATCGCTTCGACCAAAGGCAGGCCGAAGCCTTCGTAGCGCGAAGGGAAGATCAGTGCGCGTGCCCTGCGCAGGATCGCGACGAGCGTGGGGTCGTCGAGGTATCCCAGGTGCACGACGCCGTCGTCGGCACTGTCATCGGCATCCATGTCGTGGCCGAAGATGTCGCGTCGTTCACCGCCGATCATCACCAGCGCCGGTGCCTGCGGATGCGTGCGCAGGTGGCGGCGATGCGCTTCGACCGCGATCGCGATGTTCTTGTGGCGGGCGCGGCTGCCGACGATGACGTAATAGCCACGCCCTTCGACAAGGCGCGCCAGCGGCTCGGGCAACGGTGTGTCGGCGAATCCATGGACATGGTTGCAGCCTGGTCGCGCCACATGCAGGCGCTCCAGCGCGAATCCGGCGTGTCGGCGAAGTTCGCATGCCGAGAACACCGAGTTCGTCAGCAGGAAATCGCCGCGTCGCCGGTAGAACCGGTGCAGGCAGCGATACCAGCTGCGGAACCGCCAGTCGTAGGATTCGGCGATCGCGTACACGCCGGCATCGTGCACGTAGGTGCACTGTGCACGCGCGAGCAGCGGTGCGGTATTGCACAGGTTCAGCAGCAGGGCGCCGCGTGCCGACCACGGCAGTTCGCATTGTTCCCAGGCGTTGCCCGACAGCCGCGCGGTGCGGTCGATCGGGATCCGTCGCGGCGGCGCCGACACCTCGCCCTTCGGCGCGAGCATGCGTGGACGGAAGGCGATGCCCGCGCACTGCAGCAGGCCGTCTTCGTCCACTCGGGCGTCCAGTGCGTCGATGATCCCACGGGCGACCCGCTCCACGCCGGTGGTGCGGCGAATCAGGTAGCGGCCGTTGATGGCGAGGGGAACGATCGTGGGTGGCGTGGACGTCTGGCGTGTGGCGTTGGAGGAGGCGGATTGAGCAGAGGTGTCTGAAGGCCATGCACTCATGGGGTCGTGCCTCGCGGATGGGAGGGACGGGGCTTGATCGCTTCGAACGCGGCATGCAGCAGCAGGCCGTAGGTCATCGCCAGGATCGGGTGCTCGACGATGTTCCCCACCGAGCCGTACCAGATCACGACCAGGTACAGTCCGAAGCGCGTGCGCGCGGTGTCGCCGTCGGCGAAGGCGTGGCGCAGCGCGCCGATCACGAAGACGGCGATGATCGGCAGCGCGAGCGCGCCGAGCGTGACGAACTGGTAGACCAACATGTTGTCGGCGGCGTTGAATGCGTCCGGCTCGAACAGGGTCTGCGCGGCGCCGATGCCGCCCAGCCCGCGGCCCAGCACCGGCATCGGGCTGCCGGCGAGCAGGTCCAGGGCGCCGGGCCACATCGCGCTCATGCGGTCGAGATAGGAGCCGTAGACCGCTTTCATCTGCAGGCGCGCGATCTGGCTGTAGTCTCCGGTCCAGGCGAGCAGCGGCGGCACGGTGATCAGCATCAGCCCGACGCCGAGCGCGCCGGCCGCCGCGACCCGGCGCAGCGCCGCCGGCGCCTCGATGACTGCCATCGCCGCCAGCAGCGCGAGCAGGACGCCGCGCGAGGTGGTGTAGTCGATCGCCACGATCGCCAATGCCCAGACCAGTCCGCGCAGCAGGCGGTGGCGCATCGAGGCGTTGACGATCACGGCGAAGACCGCGATCTGTCCCGCGCAGTCGAAGGACGAGCGCGCGAAGCCGGCCAGCCGACGTTGTTCGCCGATGTGCCATTCGCGCGAGCCCGCGATGTCCTTGCCGCCGAGTTCGAAGTTGGCGCCGACCCAGGGGTAGTCGAGGTAGGCGTTGCCGATCACGCCGCACGCGGCGACCGCCATCGCGAGGAACGCGACGATGCGGATGCCGCGGCTGGACAGGTCCAGACCGCCGGTCGCGGCATGGCCGAACAGCACCGGCGCGAGGATCCACGTGCCGAAGACCACCTGTTTGGCCGGCAGCGACAGCAGCCCGACGAGCATGGCGAGGACCAGCGCGAGGCACAGCCACAGCGCGGACATCGACAGCCGGCCGGACACGATCCGCCCCAGGCCGATGCGCGCCACTTCCAGCCACAGCAGCAGCGCCGGCAGGTAGACCAGCGCTGCAAGGCCGACGCTGCCCAGCGCCCAGCGCAGCACGCCCGACAGCACCTGACTGGCCGCGAACAGCAGCAGGATCGCCAGCGTGATGCGTCCGCTGCGCGCGGCGTCGCGCGCGCGCCGGGCAGGCATGGCGAGGGCGTGCGCGACGCTCATGCGCAGGCCGCGCCGCGATGTTCCTGCAGCCAGCCCTGCAGCGTGCGCAGGTAGAGATCGATCATTGCCGGGAACTGGTGCTGCGCACGCGTCTCGATCGCGCGCTGTCCGGTCTGCAGCACGCGGGCGGGATCGGCGACGCAGGCGGCCAGCAGGAGGGCGAGCGCAGGCGCGTCGCCGGCCGGGAAGCACCAGCCGTAGCGCCCGTCGCCCAGGCGCTCGGGCAGCGCGCCGCGATCGCTGACGATCGCGGGGATGCCTAGGCTGGCGGCCTCGACCACGACGTTGCAGAAACTCTCGTGCGCGCGGGAGGGCACGACCAGCAGGTCGATGTCGGGATAGAAGTCGCGTGCGCGCACCGGACCGAGGAACTCGACGTGCGGGTCATTGCGGTAGCGATCGCGCAGCGCGGCCATCTCCGTGGCATCGCCGTCGCCCGCGATGCGCAGGTGCACCGCGCCGGGCGGCAGCATCGCGACGGCATCGAGCAGGGTGTCGGTGCCTTTCGCAGCTTCCACCCGGCCGATGAACCCCACCCGGAGCGGGACGCCGCAGCGTTCGCGCGGCTGCGGCGGCGGCCAGTCCAGCGGCAGGGCGTTCGGAATGACGGCGGTGCGCTGCACGTCGCGGAACCAGCCGAAGCGCAGGTGGCGTTCGATGATGCTGTGCGAGGGGCCGATCACGGCGAAGGGGCGGGGCGCCAGCGCGTGGCGCGCGCCGGACAGGGTCGAGCAGCTGCCGCAGGGTGTTTCGCACAGCCGGTCGCCGCGTGTCATCGCGGTCGCCGGGCAGACCAGTTCGTGGTCGTGCAGCGCATGCACGAGGCACATCCCGAGCCGCGTGCATTCGCGCCACGCGGACACCGAGAAGCCCTGCAGCTTGTGGGTGATCACGATGTCCGGCGCGATCCCGCGCAGCACGTCGCGCAGCGCGCGCGCCATCGCGGGGTTGTACACGTCGATCGCATGCCAGGCCTTCCGCATCCACTCGCCGCGCTTGGCCGAACCGAACGGGAAGTACAGGTTGCGCAGGCGGATGCGATGCACGGTCACGCCGCCGGCCGTGTCGTAGACCGAATCCGCCTGTCCGGGTTCGGCGAGGGTCACGACATGCACCACATGGCCCGCCTCGGCGAAGCCGGCGGCCTGCGCCATGGTCTGGCGTTCGGCACCGCCCTTGCAGGCATGGTCGTAGAGCGAAGCGATCAGGCAGATGCGCATGCGTGCGGTCATGGAGAACTCCCGGTTCGGGGGCGCAGGATGGAAGTGGCCGTCCAGGCGACGGCTTCGGTGATCAGCAGGCCGGTGGCCGCACCGGTCGCGCCGTGCAGGGCCGCGCCGATGCCGGCGCAGGCCACGATCGCGATGGCTTCGATCACCTGGCAGCGTGCGATCAGCTCCTGGTGGCCGTGCGCGGCGAAACGCAGGCCCAGGAACGCGCGGCGCGTGGCCTGCAGCGGCAGCCATGCGGCGAACAGCACCACCACGACCGTCGCACCGGCGAATTCGGCACCGAACAGCCATGGCACGAGACGATCGGCGGCGAGGGCCAGCACGAGGCCGGCGAACGCAGACAGCGCGAACAGCGCCAGGATCACGCGATTGGCCATGCGCCCGGACGCATGGCCGCCGCCTTCGCGCGCGCGCCTTGCCACCGGTGCGAGGAAGCTCTGGTCGATCGCACCGAGTGCGTACACGCCGGCACGCGCGATCCTGTCGCCGCAGGCATACAGGCCGACCTGCTGAAGGCCGGCCAGCGCGCCGAGGCACCACTGCGGCGTCTGCGCGGCCAGCGCGACCGCGAAACCCGATCCGGCGGCGGGCAGGGCGCGCGCGGTGAGCGCGCGATGGCCGCCGCGATCCAGTGTCTTCATTTCGTGCAGGCGCGGCAGCAGCCGCAGCACCACGAAACCCAGGCCAGACAGCAGCGTGGCGCCGCATTGCAGCGCGAGCGCCAGCGCGGCGTCGTCGGGAGACTGCACCAGCCAGACGATGCCGAGCACGCTGAGCAGGCGTCCGCCCAATTGCAGGGCGAGAAGCTGTGGTGCCGCACCGGTCGCGATCAGCCACCATTGCGGGAAGAGCAGGGTGCCGGCCAGTTGCAGCAGCGCGATCGCCACGAACGCCAGCGGCAGCACCGGGATTGCCAGGCCGAGCAGCAGCGTGGCGCCCGCTGCGAGCAGGCCCAGGCGCAGCCGCGCGATCAGGTTGTCGAGCAGCGGCTGCAGTGGCGCCGTGCCCACCGCCTCGCCGGTGGCGCGCATCGATTCGCTGTTGAAGCCGGCGTCCACCAGCAACACGGGCAGCATGCCCACGCTCTGCGCCAGGGCCACAAGGCCGAAGGCATCGATGCCCAGGCGTCGCGCGAGGATCGGCAGCGCCACCAGCGGCAAGGCCATGCCGGCGAGGTTCGCCGCCATCAGCAGGCCCGCGTTGCCGATCGTGCGCCGGGTGTTCATGTGGCGCTCCGGGTGCGGGGCCGGCGACGCGTCACGAACGGCCGGAGCAACCGCCAGGTCATGCGCCTGTGCCGGCGATTCTGGTAGAGCGTGTCCCAGCTCAGGCAGACCAGCAGCACCAGCACCGCCGCGATCGCGGTCGCCAGCGGCACGTTGCGCAGGATCCGCGGCCCCGACTTGCGCGTCGGCGGCACCGCACGATCCAGCACCTGCACGTTCGACAGGTCGCGCTTCTCGTCGATGCGCGAGAGCTGGCGCGCCTTCATCAGGTGCTCCAGCACTTCCTTCTGGATCTGCACTTCCCGTCGTGCCGGCTCGATCCGCGCCTGCAGCGACGGGAAACGGTCGACCGGCAGGATCAGGGCATCTGGTGTGGTCGTTCCCTTCTCCTGCGCCGCACCGCCGCCGATCGTTCGGCGCTTTTCGCGCAGTGCCGCGATCTCCCTGAGGATGCGCTGCACGGACGGATGCGCGTCGGTCGCGGTCGCGCGCATGCGCGCCAGCTGCGTTTCGCGTGCCAGCAGGGCCGATTCCAGGTCGCCGATGGTCAGGCTGGTGGTCTCTTCCTGGCCCTTCAGCCGGGTGTAGCCGGTCTCGGCCTCCAGCGCGCGCAGCCGGGTTTCCGCTTCGCTGAGACGACCGCGGGTCTCGGCGATGATCTGATCGTAGAACGCGAGCCGGTTCTCCGATTCGGCTCGCGAGAGTTCCTGTGCCTTGAGGTAGACCGCATCGATCATGCCGTTGACGATCGCCGAGGCGACCTGCGGATCCGCGTCCTCGAAGCGCAGCTCGATGATGCCGTCCTCGCGCACGTCGACATGCGTCAATCCGGCCAGTGCCTGGCGCAGCGCGTCCATGTCGGATTCGCCATGGCGGCGGCGCAGGTCGAAGCGCGCGATGATGCTGTCCTGCACGCTGCGGCTGAGGAACAGGCTGGCGTAGAGTTCGGATGGGCTCTTCAGCGTCAGCGCCGACGCACCGATGGTTTCGGTGCCGCCGATCTGGTTGAGCATCGACTGTGCGGTCGCGGTGTTGGTGCGCGGCGGCAGCAAGCGCGCCAGCGCGGTGTAGCGTGGTGCCGCGATCAGGTTCACGGCCAGGGCCAGCGTGCCTGCCAGTACGGGCACGGCGACCAGCCACAGTCGGTAGCGCGCCATGCGCACGATCAGGCGGGGAAGGCTCATGCGGCCGCGCATGCGTCAGTCCTGGATCACTTTCAGCGCTGCCGCGCCGATCGCCATCTGGTACAGCACCGTGGTCCAGTCGCGCAGCTTGCGGCCGAAGCTGGTGCGGCCCACGTCCTCGGGGACGAGGATACTGTCCCCGGCCAGGATGCGGCCTGCGCGGCGCAACGGACGCACCGTGCCGTCGGCATGGATCACCACGATTTCAGAGCGGTCTGCATGCGGGCGCAGGCCGCCCGAGCGCTGGATGTAGTCGCCGGCATCGTCGCCTTCGCGCCAGAGCAGGGTCCCCTGCTGGAAGATCGCGCCGGCGAGCGTCACGGTCTGTGCGCGCCCGGGGATGTGCACGACGTCGCCGTCCTCCAGCGTCACCTCCGGCAGTTCGCCAGGGGACGAGACGGGCCCGTCCAGCGCCAGCACCACGCGACCGACCGGTTTCGCTGCGCGCAACCGGTTGATCAGCGCGCGGGTCGCATCGGCCTCGTTGTCGGCCAGCATCGCATCCTCCTCCGCCAGCGCCTGGCGCGAGCGGGTCGCGTGGAAGCGGTAGTAGTCCTCCTCGATCTGGTCGACTGCCTGGCGCAGCCGCCGCGCTTCCTCCTCGCGCGCGCTCGCCCGGCTGAACACGGTGCCGTAGAGATAGGCCTGCGTGGTCGGGCCGCCCGCACGCGCGACCAGGTCCTGCAGGGTCGCGCCGATCTCCATCGAATACAGGCCGGGAACCGCCACCTCGCCGTCGATGCGCACCAGGCGGCTGCGCTTGCGTTCGGGCTGCGAGAAGTCGTCCTTGGCGTAGATCACGATGGTGTCGCCTGGGTGCAGCACCGGGTCGTCCGAGCCATGCGGCGCGGCCAGCGCTGCGCCCAGGTCGAAGTCGATCACGCTCACCGCCTGGGTCTGTGCGGAGACGCGCTGGATCGCGGCATGGTCCCAGTTCACTTCTGCGGGGGGCGGTGGCAACGCGCCACCGTCGCGGCCCGCGCTCACGCCGTCGAGCGGCGTCCGTGCGTTGCGTGCGGCGGCCTCGGCGTGCGGTGCCAGCGCTTCGGCGTCGGGCAGCACGTCGCTCACGGTGAGTCCCGCGCGCCAGGGCTGGCGCAGCGGCACCGCGACGTGTCCGGTCACGGTCACACTGCCATCGAATTGTGGCGATGCCGGCACGATCATCACTAGGTCGCCGTCGCGCAGCCTCAGCCCGCTGCGCGCGGGCCCACCCTCGATGCGCACGACGCTGCGACGTCCGTCCTCGAAGCGCTCGATGCGCGTCTCCATCGGATCTGCGATCACGGTGCCGCCGCCGGCCAGTTCCATGAGCTGGCCCAGGGTCATGTCCTCGCCCAGGTGGTAGATCGCGGGGCGGCGCACGCTGCCGGCGATGGCGACGAAGCCCTTCGCCGCGGGCAGGTGGATCACGTCGCCGGGCAGCAACTGCGGATCGCCGGACTTGTCGCCGTCGACCAGGAACCGGTATGCGTCGAATGTGGCGACCACGCGGCCCGCACGCTTGACCTGGATGCGGCGAAGGTCCGCACCGGGGCCGGGCCCGCCGGATGCCAGCAGGCCGTGCAGCGCCGTCGCCGTCGACGGGACGGTGTGCAGTCCAGGCGATTCGACGAAGCCGGCGAGATACACCTGGATATCGCGCAACTTCGCCAGCGATACCACCAGTTCGAAGTCCTTGTATTGCGTGGACACGATGCCGCGCAGCATCGACCGCGCCTCGTCGAGGCGCATGCCCGACAGCATCACTTCGCCGATCCCGGGAAGGAACACCGTGCCCGAGCGCGACACCGGCCCCTGGAAATCGATGCTGATCTGGCCCCAGGCGCGGATCAGCACTTCATCCGCAGGGCCGATGCGGTAGTCGGCCGGCACGGTCAGCGGATCGGTGCCTGTGAGGCGTGCACCGTCCTGGAACAGGTCATCGCCGAACACCGGCAGCTCGCGTCCGAGGCTCTGCGCGATCGCGGTCCGGAAATCGACGGCGGCACGCGTCCGCGCAGCAGGCTCCGCTTCGCGCTGCGGCTGCGGCACCCTGCCGTTGCCCGCGCCGCCACCGCCCGACACCTGGTTTGTCGTTCTGTTTTCGACGCGCGTTTCGACCGTCGTCGACAGGTTCAGCTGCGGCGGCGCAGCCGGTCGCTGCTTCAGATCGTAGGCGACATCATCGGCCTGCCTGCCTGCCCGTACCGTCGCGTTGCGGCAGGCGCGCAACCTCTGTTGGACCTTCTTCGGCACTTTTCGCCAGATCCGCGATGCGCTGGATGCGGGTGTCGGACGCACCTTCCTGCGCAATGGCATCGCGCACGCCCGGCAAGGTCGCGACAAGCAGGCATAACGCCAGCCATGCGGACCTCGACGCGCACGACGTCAGGCGGATCGATGCATCCAGCGCTCCCGTGTGTCGGCTGTCTGCGCCCTGGCGAGTCGTTCTCCATTGGGAATGCATTCCGGCGTAGCTCCTGTTCTCGATGCCTGGTGCGTTTTTGACATCTGTGCGCGATTTCAATGCACTCCATGCAAGATGCGTGCCGTGAAATCGACCGGCGCCATGACATCGTTCAATCGCAGCCATAGGCTCCGTCTTTCGTTCGTTCGCTCCATGCGTGCATCGACGTGGTTTCTGCGCCTTCGCGTTCCGCGCCAGGCGCCGTCGATAGTTCGCGTCTTTCGCACTGATCGAGCGAATCGATTGCAAAGCGGAATGCGGCAATGAATACGTTTGCAGTCGTCCGGCGAAGCGCGGGGTCCGCGCGAAACATGGCAAGGATGTTGCGTGATGCGCCAGCGAACGATGGCCTCGCTCCACGGCAACGCTAGAAACGAGGCAGGTTTCGATTCCACGCGCTCATCAGCAATCCAGGGGGAATTCATGAGCACCCGCGCACATGCGGAGTTGTCCGCCATCCGTCCGGTCATGGCACTGGCCATCCGTTATCTCGTGCCGGCAGCATCCGCGCTGCTCGCCATGAACGCGATGGGATATGCAATGAATGGCATGGCCGCATTGGCGGTCCTTGTCGCGATGGCGATCTTCCTTGCGACATCGGGCGGCGTCGACGTCGCCGATGTCGAACGTCACGAACATCGTTACATGTATGCGGCCGCGTCTTCGGCCATGAAGGCACTGGAAATGTCGATCGTGGTCGGCGTCATGATCATGATCGTCGATCGTTCCGGCGGCGCGTTCTGGGCGGGGCTGCGCTTCGCCGAGATCCACATTCCCGCCATGTTGCTGATGGGGCTGGCAAGCATCTGGTGCTCGCTGCAGCCGCCCGTGCGCCGTCCGCCCAGCCGCGTCGCGGTCGTGGGCATCAATGATTCGAGCCTGCAGTTCGTCGGGAAAATGCTGTCTGATCCGTTCCTGTCCCTTGAATTCGTGGGTTTTTTCGAGGATCGCGAGGCCGAGCGCCTGCCGCCGGCGCACGGCCACCGCCCGGTGTCGACGATCCGCGGCATGGGCAGCTACCTGGCGCGCAATCCGGTCGAGCATGTCTTCGTGTCGCTTCCGTCCGCTGGCGAATACCGCATGCAGCAGGTGATGGACGAACTCCTCAACTCGTCGGCTTCCGTCCATTACCTGCATGACTTCGCCGCTTTCAAACCGATCCACGAATCGATGGCCTGGGTCAGCGACGTGCCCGTGCATACCGTGATCGGCAGGCCGGACATCGAACTGTCTGGCCTGCTCAAGCGCGGTTTCGACATCGCGGCGTCCGTGATCGCCCTGGTGCTGCTGTCGCCGCTGCTGGCAGCCGTGGCCTTGCTGGTCAAGCTCGAATCGCCGGGCCCGGCGCTGTTCAGGCAAGTTCGCTATGGCGAGGACGGCAAGCCGTTCTCCATCTACAAGTTCCGCTCGATGACGACGGCGGCCTGCGCGTCCACCGAGGTGCGGCAGGCGACGCAAGGTGACGCGCGGGTGACGCGCCTGGGCAGGTTCCTGCGCAAGAGTTCGATCGACGAGTTGCCGCAGTTGCTCAACATCCTTCGCGGCGACATGAGCCTGGTCGGACCGCGTCCGCACGCCGTGCCCCATAACGAGCACTATCGGACCCTGATCCGTGGCTACATGCTCCGCCACAAGGTCAAGCCCGGCCTGACCGGCTGGGCGCAGATCCACGACCTGCGCGGCGAGACCGAAACGCTCGAGAAGATGGCCCATCGCGTCCAGTTCGACCTCGACTACCTCAGGCAATGGTCGCTGGCGCTGGATGTCTACATCGTGTTCTGCACGTTCCGCCAGGTCTTCAAGGGGGTCTGAGTACCCCGGAGCGCCGGCCCGCCACCCGGACCCGTCCACGCCTCGGGAGTGCGTGCGGGTCACGGGCGGCGGGCACGAGCCGCATCCCGGAGGCACGACACGCGTCAAGCCGAAGCCCGTACACTGTCACGCTTTCGGGGATGCCGGAGGGGGCATGACGCTGCTGAACATTGGCCTGGTGGTGCTGGCGACGTTGCTGGGTGTCGTCCTGTTTTTCTGGTTCCTGCTGCGTTTCGCACTGCCGTGGTGGCTCAAGCGCAAGCTTGCGGCCTGGGCAGATGTCCCCCAGCCGGGGATTGCCGCACGAATCACTCTTGTGCCAGATGCCACGCCGTTCGGCCGCCCGGAGACCGAAACCACCATCGCGCTGATGCGCGATGCCGGGTTCTTCGAAGTGGGGCGTTTCGCCGTGCCCGAAATGCCGGGCATGCGCCTGTGGGCCGCGCACCACCCGGGCGATGGCCTGGCTGCCGCTGTCTACGACCACACCACGATGCCGAGCTTCTTCGATGTGGTTCGCGTCGCCGAGGACCACAGTACCTGCACGGTCAGCACCAATCCGATCCACGACCCAGACAACGTGCCGCCCGGCAGCCGCTGCTTCGCCGATCCCACGCTCAGCCCGATGCAGGCCCTGGCGATGATCCGCGCCGACACGCACGCTACGCCGCAGCTGCGCGTGGATGCGGGCAACTTCGAGCCGGTGTTCATCGAACTCTATGCGCGCTCGATCGACCACATCCTCGGACGCGGCGTGCCTGATGCCGAGAAGATGCGCGAAGTCGGCGAGCGCGTCGCCGCCGCGACCGGCGAACCGATGCCGCAGCTCGACGACCGGCAGATGGCGATGGCCGTGGACATGGAGCGCGCCAGCCGCCTCGCGGCGCTCGAACAGGCGATCATCGACCGCTTCCTGCAGTCCGGGCAGATCGATGCCCGGGAATGGGAGCGGGTCCGCGACCAGGTGTCGGTGGTCCACGACCTGCTCAGTCGCGAAGACGCAGCGGACCTCGCGCGCAGCCGGGCGGATTGGGCGCTGGCGCAGCCGATGGTCGATGCCGCGCTGGCGCAGTCCCTGTCGCCATCGGAAACCTTCGATCGCGTGTCGGAGTCGCTGCCGCCAGCGCAGCGGGTGCGGGTGATCGGCGAGGTGGATCACCCGCTGTATGCGCAGATCCTGCTGACCGGCTGAGTCTCCCGGCCAAGCGTCGCCGCGTTTCGGCGGCGACGCGGGTCAGACCTCCAGCGTCGCCAGGTCGCCCTTGTTTTCCAGCCAGGTCTTGCGATCCGACGCGCGCTTCTTCGCCAGCAGCATGTCCATCAAGGCGTGCGTTTCCGACGCACCGTCGATGGTCAGCTGCACCAGGCGTCGCGTATCGGGATGGATCGCCGATTCGCGCAGCTGCTGCGGGTTCATCTCGCCCAGGCCCTTGAAGCGGGTGACGTTGATCGCGCCCTTGATCTTCTCGCGCTCGATCTTTTCCAGCAGCAGGCGCTTTTCTTCTTCGTCCAGTGCGTAGAACACCTGCTTGCCCACGTCCACGCGGAAGAGCGGCGGCATCGCCACGAAGATATTGCCGGCATTGACCAGCGCCGGGAAATGCTTGAGGAACAGGGCCGACAGCAGGGTTGCGATGTGCAGGCCGTCCGAGTCGGCGTCGGCGAGGATGATCACCTTGCCGTAGCGCAGGCCGGAGATGTCGTCCTTGCCCGGGTCGCAGCCGATCGCGACCGCCAGGTCGTGCACTTCCTGCGAAGCCAGCACGCTGCCGGACGCCACTTCCCACGTATTCAGGATCTTGCCCCGCAGCGGCAGGATCGCCTGGAAATCCTTGTCGCGCGCCTGTTTCGCCGAGCCGCCGGCCGAATCGCCTTCGACGAGGAACAGTTCGGTGCGCGACAGGTCCTGGCTGATGCAGTCCGCCAGCTTGCCGGGCAGGGCGGGGCCCTGGGTGACCTTCTTGCGGACGACCTGCTTCTCGGTCTTCAGGCGCGCGGCGGCGCGCTCGATCGCCAGCTGCGCGATCTTCTCGCCCAGTTCGACGTGCTGGTTCAGCCACAGCGAAAACGCGTCGTGCGCGGCCCCTTCGACGAAGGCGGCGGCCTGGCGAGAGGACAGACGCTCCTTGGTCTGGCCGCTGAACTGCGGGTCGGTCATCTTGATGCTGAGCACGAAGGCGACGCGGTCCCACACGTCTTCGGGCGCGAGTTTCACGCCGCGCGGCAGCAGGTTTCGGAAATCGCAGAACTCGCGCAGGGCATCGGTGAATCCGGTGCGCAGGCCGTTGACATGCGTGCCGTGCTGCGCGGTCGGGATCAGGTTGACGTAGCTTTCCTGCACCAGGTCGCCGTCGGGAATCCATGCTGCGGCCCAGTCGACGACTTCGGAATCCTTCTTCAGCTGGCCGACGAACAGTTCGGGCGGCAGCGCTTCGGTCGCGCCGAGTTCTCCCTTGAGGTAGTCGCGCAGGCCGTCTTCGTAGTACCAGGTATCCTTTTCGCCGGTCGCCGCATCGAGCAGGGTGACGGTGAGGCCCGGGCAGAGCACGGCCTTGGCGCGCAACAGATGACGCAGGTGACGCACCGCGAACTTCGGCGTGTCGAAGTATTTCGCATCCGGCCAGAAGCGCACCCGCGTGCCGGTGTTCTTCTTGCCGACGCTGCCGACGACTTCGAGCGGCGTTGCGCGATCGCCATCCCTGAAGGTCATGCGGTATTCGTTGCCGTCGCGCTTGATGTGCACCTCGACCAGGGTCGACAGCGCATTGACCACGCTCACGCCGACGCCATGCAGGCCGCCGCTGAAGGTGTAGTTCTTGTTGCTGAACTTGCCGCCCGCGTGCAGGCGCGTGAGGATCAGCTCGACGCCGGGGATCTTCTCCTCGGGATGGATGTCCACCGGCATGCCGCGGCCGTCGTCGGACACCTCGCAGCTGCCGTCCGGATGGATGGTCACCTCGATGTTCCGCGCGTGGCCGGCGAGGGCCTCGTCGACCGCGTTGTCGATGACTTCCTGCGCCAGGTGGTTCGGGCGCGAGGTGTCGGTATACATGCCCGGCCGGCGTTTGACGGGGTCCAGGCCGGAAAGGACTTCGATGTCTGCGGCGTTGTAGCGACTGCTCATGCGTGTCTGCGTATCGGGGGGGCGGCGGAGGTCGCGCCGTGGCCGGCGAGCTTGGCGGCAGCGCGAGGACGGGTCAAGCCGTTCAGTTTGCGCTCGGCTGGTTGGGCGCGTTCATGGCGCAGTCCACCCTGCGGCGGTATGGTGCCCGCGCCCCTCGGAAACCGCCCATCCGGGCGTTGCGGGCACCTGAAGTGCCATGAACATCCTCCGTCGAACCCTGCTCGTCCTCGCGCCCGTGGCGGCACTGGGCCTGCTCGCCGCCGGAATCGCCTCCGCGCAGACACCTCCATCCAACCCGCCGCAATCCGGTCAGGGCGCCGACAAGACAGAGGCCGAAAAGCGGCGTCAGGCAGAGGCCGCGAAGACCGAAGCCGAGCGCAAGGCCGAGGCGCGCAAGCCCAAGCGCGACAAGTCAGGCGACCGCAAGGACCCCGAGCGCGAGCTGGAAGAGGAAGAGGACATCTGATCCGCGCCACCCCGCAAACGCGACCCGCGCGATCCACCCGACGCCCCGGACATCCCGGGGCGTTTCTTTGCCCGGCAAATCAATGCGTTGCGGTGAGCAGGTCGCCACTCGGGTCGCTTCCCGGTACACTACCGCTTTCCAGCGACCCGCTGCCGCCATGAACTCCCCCAGCTCTGCGACTCCCCTCGTTTTCGTGACCGGCGGGGTGGTGTCCTCGCTTGGCAAAGGTATTGCCGCCGCCTCCCTCGCGGCCATCCTCGAAGCCCGCGGCCTGCGGGTGACGATGATGAAGCTCGATCCCTACATCAACGTCGATCCGGGCACCATGAGCCCGTTCCAGCATGGCGAGGTGTTCGTGACCGAGGATGGCGCCGAGACCGATCTCGATCTCGGGCACTACGAGCGCTTCACCCACGCCAAGATGGGCAAGCGCAACAACTTCACCCCCGGGCAGATCTACGACAGCGTGATCCGCAAGGAGCGCCGCGGCGAGTACCTGGGCAAGACGGTGCAGGTCATCCCGCATGTCACCAACGAGATCCAGGAGTTCATCCGCCGCGGCGCGGGCATGGGCACGCCGCAGGAGATGCAGGTCGCGATCGTCGAGATCGGCGGCACGGTGGGCGACATCGAGTCGCTGCCCTTCCTCGAGGCGGTGCGCCAGATG